>NZ_AZGA01000006.1 GCF_001436375.1 Agrilactobacillus composti DSM 18527 = JCM 14202
ATTAGAATTTCTGAGATTTTTGTTTTTCATCGGTGCACTTGACAGGGACCCTATCAAACCATAAAACTGGCAGTTTTTGTTGTTGTTTCTAAAATATAAAGTGTCAGCAGTACCAGGATGCCTAACACTGTGCCCCCAGTCTTTCTAAAAATACCAATTGTATCTACTAATAGCGCAAAAGCTGCCGTTAAAAGCAGGCCCGGTATAAGCACTAGAAATGGTGTGATAAATCCGGTAAATGTTAGGCTTTGCCCGGGAAATCGTAACAGCATCATCCCCAGTGTGCCGATAATCGCCACGACCCACATACCTACTAATAATGTGACATTAGCCAAAAATTTACCTAGGGTATAATTTAAGCTTGCGAATTTACTAGTTTTAATAATACTTATGACATTTGTTTGCACATCCAGCCCTACTGCGTCTCTAACATAGGTAAACCCAATTAACGGCAGCATCATCCCAAAGATCAGTGCTGTCCCGATTGGTAGCCAAGTTGGATTGTTGGCTTGATAATACAAACCTGGTTCAATCGTTAACGTTTTAACCGCACCCTGGGCTTGGGGTGTTCCGACAACCGTCATAAATAAAGTGAAAATCAGCAATGTTATAAACGACAAACTGTTCATCTTTTCAAAGAGCCGTGCTTTTAAGATTGCCATCATCGCTGGCTCACCTGACTATCCAATAAAACCATACTGGCATCTTCTAAATGCGGTTCGATCAGTACAGCATCTGCAGTTGGCTTGCCACTGGCAATTTCTCGGACGTGGACCCCATCAGATTCTTGGATAATCCCACTGACAACAGCACCTGTTCTTGGCTGTTGACCAAAGGGTAATATATACTCCCAAACCTGTTTTTTGGCAGCTTGCATCATGTCTAATGCGGTACCTTGAAATAATAAATGACCAGCTTGTAATAACAAGATATCATTGGCAACTGCTTCCACATCTGAAATAATGTGGGTCGCCATTAAAACGATACGGTCTGATGCTAAAGAACTGAGCAAATTGCGTAGTCGAATCCGTTCAATAGGATCTAAGCCAGTCGTTGGTTCATCCACAATAATGACCTTGGGATCACCGAGTAATGTTGCCGCAATGGCCACCCGTTGGCGCATGCCGCCAGAAAAAGCCGCTAGCTTACGCTTACCCACATCTGCTAAACCTAATTGCTGCAACAACGCTATGATTTGTTGATCACCTCGCTTTGACGGCAATCCCTTAATAGCTGCAACATATTGCAAATATGCCTTTGCGCTGAGTTGCGGATAATAGGGCACAGTTTGGGGTAAATAGCCCAGAACTTGTCGCATTACATTGGGATGTCTACCAATATCTACCCCATCCAATAACACCGTCCCTTGCGTTGGTTGTAGTAACGTCGTAATCACCTTGATCAAGGTGGTCTTACCTGCCCCATTAGGCCCGATTAACCCGATAAGCCCCCCTGATTCTAAGGTCATAGATAAATCTTGTAACACATTTTTATGCCCAAAGGACACAGCTACGTCATTGATAACTAATTTCATGTTTATTATGCCTCCCACCAATAATATCCATAACAATTCCGTCGTACTAAAAAAAGCGTTGCTGTAAAAACGTTGCATACGCTCTTTTGTTAATGCTGTACTAAGACTATTCCACGTGGTTATCACCATTGGATGTCCGCAAATCTAGGCGGGTTTCAGCATCCCAATTCACGATGACTTGTTTTTCTGTGGACTTACGATTGAATAATTTATTGTCGCCACTATCTGTGGTGAGCCGATAGCCGGCATCCTTAGGGGCATTTTCAATCCGATTGTCGCCACTACTGGTATTCAAAGTTGTCGCACCTTTAAACCGCATCCCCTGAAGTG
This sequence comes from Agrilactobacillus composti DSM 18527 = JCM 14202, assembly GCF_001436375.1. Lineage (GTDB taxonomy): Bacteria > Bacillota > Bacilli > Lactobacillales > Lactobacillaceae > Agrilactobacillus > Agrilactobacillus composti. Next base: position 1,865 of record NZ_AZGA01000006.1, read on the forward strand.
TCAAATTGCCGTTGGCGGAATTCAAGGTCCCCTGCGCCAATTGACCCCCTTCACCACGAATGTCGCCACTCTGGGTTTGAAGCTTAGCATTATTCAACTCACTGTTCACCAAACGAATATCACCAGCGCCAGTGGTTAGATTGGTCATTTTGGTTACTTGGGTCTGAGTCACTTGTAAGTTACCGCTTCGTGAGCTTAGCTTCAGGTTATCAACCGTGCCAGAAGTATAGGTTAAATCACCATTATTGCTATGAATGGTCACATCACTGAATTTAGCCGTTCTTGGCACGGTAATTTCTAGCTTGTCAGCCGGCAAGGAACCAATGCCAAAAGTGAAGGGACTGGTAGTATTGCTTTGATGGATCTGCAAGACGCCATCCACAACTTTACTGGTGATATCATCGTCGCCCATAGTGGTGACATTGACTTCATAATCATTTCCTTGTTTCACCACCACATCTTGATAGCTCACGTTCACATCCATTTTGTTAAATTTAGCCGGATGTAGGCTGCGTTTTTCCACTTGCGTAATCTGGGGTCGACCATTGACGATATTGATGCTTTGAAAGCCATGACCTAAAAAACCTACGGCGAAAATAATCAAACCAGCACCGAACAACATCGCCCCAACTTTAATTAAATTTTTCATTTATCTGACACCTCCACTGCTTGACGTCGGTTAGACAGGCGTTGATAAATCCACCGGAAGAACTTCGCGAAGCTACGGAAACTGGCTTGGGTGAACCATTTTAAGACGGGAATCAATAATAAACCTATCCCTAAACCAGCAATCCCCATGCCTAAATAGGTAATGGCGGTCATCAAGTGAGTCGTGACTAGTCCCACGGCTACATATAAAGCCATGCCACCTATGAAGAAACCAGAAATCGTGATGGCGGCAATGGTGATCCAAATACTGCCTAAGATACTTATCAAAACGATGATTGCGGCCCCAATTAGAACGAAGACAGTAATTGCCAAGGGAATGGCCATGGGTAAGGACAAAATAGCCAAAAGTACTAACCAGATCTGGCGCATAGTGGAACGGTTGTTGGTTTTAGTGCCTTGAACTTGTTGGTTCTCGGTGGCTTTGATAGAATAATCTGCCAAAATCTGCCGGGACAATTGTTTGGGCGTCCCCAATTGGGCGACCAACGCATCCCCCGTATCCAGATTGGCATCCTGGGCGTAATCTTTGAAGTATTCAATGGCTTCAAAACGTTCGTCCGGGTTTAGTGGTGCTAATAATTGTTCAACTTGTTGAAAATAGGTATCTGTGCTCATCTATTTACGCCTCCTTTTGGGGTTGGGTCGGATTTAGAAAGTAATCAATTTGCTTCTTGTAGGCCGTCCATTCCACCAATAACCCAGTGAGATGATTGCGACCAGCTTCGGTGATGCGATAATAGCGGCGATTCCGGCCTTGATAGGGTTTATCGTAAGTCTCCAGCCAATCTTGGGCTTTCAACCGCCGTAAAACTGGGTATAGAGTGGACGGCGACAAGGGAATTTTATCTTGGATCTGCTGGGTTAGATTATAACCGTAAGCATCATCATGCTTTAAAACGGCTAACACCACCCCATCTAGTAAATCGGCACTAATTGGCATGCTCATGGGATAACCTCCATTCCTTATTTTGATTTCGTTTATATTATACGTCGTATAATATATGATTACAACTAATATTAATTTTTTTGCAAAAAAATAGCAGCTACCTCCAGGGTAACTGCTGCCAAATTAAGCGGTCTGACTTATTCAAATTCTGCAATGAGTTGATCTTTCAAAGCGGTATAATCAGTGTCGGAATAATGACTTGGCACTAAAACTGTGAGAACTTGATCCACCTTAGTGGCCACACTGCCCCATAGAATTGGGGTGTCAAAAGAAGTTTGCACAATTTCGGGGGTTTTGATTTGCGTATCCGAACCGTGGGTCAATGCAATGTGACCGGCAATAATCTGTGTGCCTTGGACTTCACTGGCTAAGATACTACTTTTAAGTGTTTGGGTATCAAGTTTGAATCTACCGGCAATTGCTTGGGCCAAGTCGATAATGGCACTAAGTTCATCTTTACTATCTAATTTAAATGTTGTAACGGGTTCTCTAATCATTTCTGCACGCATCATATTGACCTCCATTTAGTATTTGATAACACGCTTTCTTAACTACAATCACAGCATACTTTGTAAAACCCGTTTCAGGTCAAGGATTAATTTCACTTTGATGGTAAAAAAAATAAGAACCCACAACGAATAGCTTCTTATCAAGGGTTAGATCCCCCGTAAAATAAATTCAGATTGAAATTTTTCCCGATCGGGGGTGGCTTCTGGATGAGTGGCCAATTCAAAAGCTGCTGCGCCGATCTGGACGAAATGATGGTCAATCGTGGGGATATTCAGTAATTTACTGGTCAACTGATTCTCTTGACCCACCAACCCAGGAATAGGTAAGTGTTGTTGAATATAGTACTGGCGCACCCCCACGGCCACGTCATCACCGTTGGAGAAGATATATTCTGGTTCAATCTGGTGTTGATGAAATTTTTCTGCGGTGTGATAGCCATCTTCATAGGTATTGATGCCGGAGATGATCCAGTCTTTGCCGGGGGTGCGGCCATAAATAGCTCGAAAAGCCCGCAACGTGGCATAGCTGGTGGCACTAATATGTTCTTGGGCCCGACTGAGCAAAAAACCAATGTGGGTCACTTGCTTTTGTTGGAGCCATCTAAAGGCCGCCCGGTAAGCCACTTCCCGGTCAGAATAAGCCGCTGGTAAATCGGTGTCTTTTGGGTCTTCACAAATCACGATGCGACCATAGCGCTGATAAGCGGCTAATTCTTTTAAAGGAATCCCGTGGGACGTGAAAATCATGGCATCAAAGGCCTTGCGCCGCAGCTGTTCTAGGTACTCTAATTCTAACGACCGCTGCCAGCCCGAAGGTAAGATGGTGATTTTATAACCACTATCAAAGGCCGCATCCATAATCCCGTTTAACAATTGGGTGAAATAAGGGTGGTTGCTGTGGGGTAAGACCACGCCAATAGTATGGGTGACCCCGGCACTTAGATCCTGAGCGATGGCGTTGGGGGCATAATCTAATTCGGCCACCACCCGCTCAATCGCTTGCTGGGCCTTGGCCGACACATAGCCACTATGATTGATAGCCCGGGACACTGTAGCAATGGAGTACCCACTGGCTTTAGCGATATCGCGAATTGTTGCCAAAATACTCACCCTTTCTAAACTTAAGAACTTGAGATCACTTGTCCCCGGTCATTGTACACGGCTTCTATCGGAGAAAATGTGCTTTATCCTTAGTTTACCATTGCTGGTAATGTTTGCTACTGCTAAGTCTAGAATGTGGAACGGGTTTCATAGCAAATTAATTTTCGGCAAAGTAAGGTTCGGTAATTTGAATACGGCCTTGGTCTAAGTCCAATAAAGCCTCAGCCCCATAAGGCAACGCAGTGCGGGGATAGGCATGGCCAAAATTCACATTGTAAATGATTGGCGTCTGATAAGCTGCGGTCACCTGCAACAATGCCACCTTGTAAGCCTCGTAGTAGCGTTCATTTTGGGGCTTGCCCACGATAATACCTGCCACAGCGGCTAATACGCCTTGTTGTGCTAACGTTTGTAACATAGCGCGATACAGCGTGGGTTTTGGCTGTTCTTCACTGGTTTCGATAAACAAAATTTTACCCTGCCAAATTTTGGCGTCAGGAAATAGTTGATACTTAGCAATAACTGCTGCTTCATCAGGATACCGATTAGTAGTCAAAATATCGTAAAAACTATCCAAACAGCCGCCTAGCAGCTCCCCTTTAATTCGCCCCCTGCCCCGCAGAACTTCGAAGCCATGGGTCTCGGGATGACTGACCCGTGGTGTACCGAGACTTTGTTCTGAAAAATCGGTCTGTTCTTCATACCAAACTGGACTGGCTGTAATGTCAGTGACAGCTGGATTTTCAAAGTAATGCTTTAATGTTTGTTGGGTAAAGGGCAATAATTTGTGATCCAATTCGGCCAAATCGTTTAAAAAATTGGGGCCATAAAAACTCCGAAGGCCCAGACGATAAAACATCAGGTGATTGATAGTCGTATCCGAAAAGTCACTGAAAATCTTAGGTTGCATCGTGACCGCCTGGATGAAATCAGTATCAGTCATTAAATACGGCAACAGCCGGTAAGTATCATCCCCGCCAATGGCACAAAAAATACCTTTAATTTCCGGATTCAAGAAAGCCGTTTTTAAATCTGCTGCCCTTGCTTCCGGATGGGCGGCTAAATAAACGATCCCTTTTAGGGCATTAGGCATAAATACAGGGTTCAAGCCAAGTTCTTCTAGCCGTTTAACGCCCAGTTGTCGCTGGTGGGCCGCAAAGTCTTCCCCCAGCGTCCCTTGGGATAAACTGACAATGCCCACTTGATCGCCGGGTTTTAAAGCAGGTGGTTTGTGTAACATTTAGAAGCCTCCTCGTCACAAAACTGGTTAATTATGGTAAGTCTAACTTTTTTCACCTTATAAAAGCATGCTATAGTATAAAAATACTCTTAAAAAACGAACTACTGCCACTTTTAGCAGTGGTTGTCATCTTAAATCAAGAAAGGGGCACTCGCTATGTTTGCCACAACACCGATACCCAAAAAGTTGGGGGCTAAACTCAGCCTTTTCTATGTACTAACCATTATTGTGCTTCTATTCGTGCCCGCGCTACTTCAAAAACTGGGTATGCATAACAGCCAACTTTCTGATGTAATTTCTGAAGCTGTTGCGGGTATTGTTATGATTGGTCTGACCATAGGCTGGTTTAATCTACCTATTTTCTCAAAACCGCGCCACTTTTGGATAGGCGTTATTGCAGTTGTCTTAATGGTTAACGTTAATCTGGTGAACAACGGTCCCTTGCCTGCCTATAGCAATCAGCGCTTAATATCTGCCCTATTATTTGGCTTAGCCGTTGGGATTTTCGAAGAACCCCTGGTACGAGGCCCACTACTCTTTTGGGTCTGGTCCAAAACACCCAAAAAACTTTCCCCCTATTGGTGGACGAGTATCATAACGGCTATTATCTTTGGCTGCTTGCATTTGTTTAACCTGCACAGCAATCCCGATCCAAAGCAAGTCTTAATTCAGATCGGCTATACCACGGCCATGGGTTTTGGCGCCGCCGCCTTGTACTTCACGACGCACAATCTTGGCTTCACCATTGTTTGGCATAGCTTACTTGACGCATCTTCTTATTATTGGTCGCCGATACCAATTTCCACCATTGGTAATTCTTTAATCGACCGCCTGAGCCTACTCTTATTGGTTGTCACCCATATCACCGTTGGCATCGTGTTATTACATCGCATCACTTCAAATCAAAAGAAAAAGGTAGCGCTAAAACATTAGCCAACTTCGCTAAAGGCAGGCCTGAAGTTTCAATGCCAGACCTGTCTTTTTGTCGGCTTATTTGTCCAATCTTATTTGAACTAAAGTTGGCGTTTGAGCACCACCATATCCCGCAACTGCACGCCATTGGCCATAATTGGTTTTGAATATTGGTCAAAGAAACGAGGCCGAATACTGTCAAAGCGAAAGCCATTTTTCAAATAAAACAATATATTTTGAACGTCTGCATCACCGGTCCCCACCAGTAACTGCCATTTTTCTGGGGACAGTGCCGCCACGACCTGGGCAATCAGCCGTGACCCCAGACCTTGATGTTGGTAAGCGGGTAAGACGGCAATGTTCTTTATTTCTGCTGTGTCAGGCTGTGCTGTGGGGGTTACTAAAACTAGACCAATCGGTTGAGCCTTGTCATAGGCCACAAATAACCGGCCGGTGTTGACGTAGGCCGCCACCATTTGCGGGTCTTCATCCCCTAGTAAAAAGAGCGATTCAAGGGTCTCTCTAGGTCTTTCATCAAACGCCTTAATCACGTAACGGTTGGCCGATGGGTTATCAGTAGTCATCTTTTTAGCCATAGTGCCATATCCCCCCTTTCAACTTATCACATTGTAGAATTCCTGTAATATCCAACTCACTAATCAATCGGTCCCACCATGATTGTTGTAGGTCTCACGTTACAAATATGAGTTTAGCCAACAACGTTATTAGCCTTGTTCGTCCTCTTGGCTGAGTATATCAAGACTACTTTGAATCATCCATTTAAAACTTGCTGCTTGAGAAATTTCTTGATTTGAAAACCAACCCGTCCCAACATTAGCCAGTTCTCCAATAATTAGATTTCTGATCATACGTCCCGCCAATATTTGCACACGTGTCTCGTGAAAGGCAGATGCCAGCAGCTTATTAAATACGGTTCCTAATGTATTGATGCTCTTTTGAGCGGCTATAGTCGCTTTATCTCGGGGTAATGTAATTAAAAATCGACTCAAGCGAAGATGCGTTAGCCCGAGCGAGCGGCAAATCAAGGCCAGTTCAAGTAACGCTGGTTCACCAGTCAACCCAAGCAATCGGCTTCTAAGTGTTGCAATGAGCCTATCTAATACTTCTTCTAAAATCGCATAGCTCAGATCAGTCTGATTGCTAAAGTATGGGTATAAAGCTTGCGATTTAGTCCCGAGTTGCCGAGCTAAATTTGAAAATGTTAAAGGTGTCTCAGCATTAATAAGTTCAATGCCAACTGCCATAATTCTTTCTCTAGATAATACTTGTTTGGGCATGACTAACCTCCAATAAATTAATTTTAAAAATTGTTGTCACATCACAGATATACTTATCAATCTGCTTTTCGTCAGAACCGCGGTTCAAGTATCCAGTTCATACTATACCGCAGCATTATTATAAAGGCGACCACGGATATGGTCACAATTTTCTAACATTTTGCGAACAGTCTTTATAAATATAGCTTGTATTTTACAACATGTAATACTATAATTACATGTTGTAAAATACAATATCATCCAAAAGGGAAGTAATCAAGTATGACCTACTTATTTCTTGGGATTTTTGGCTTAGTTATTGGTACTTTTGTCGTTTTATTTGGTGGGGGCGGGGCCGCTATTTACCTTGGCCTACTCACTGGCCTGTTAGGTCTACCAGCCGCATCCGCAGCTTCTACCTCATTAGTAACCGTTCTCCCCTCACTGATTGTTGGTGCGTGGACTTACTACCGTCAAGGTAAAGTTAAGGTAAAACTCGGTAATCAAATGTTAATCACTGCTGTTCCAGCTGTTGTAATTGGTTCATTAGTTTCCAAACTCATCCCCGATCACTTGTACAAATGGATTATTGGTATCGTGTTAATCATTTTGGGCCTTAACATGCTCTTTCAAAAATCGCAAGCTAGCGGGCCCAGTAACAAACTCTCCCGTAGTATTCAAATCAAAGCCGGTTTGTTTGGTATTGTCGGTGGTCTGATGGTTGGAGTCGCAGGTATGAGCGGCGGTGCCCCCATTATTGCCGGTTTGTTTTTGATGGGCCTACCTACGATAAATGCTGCAGCAACTTCTGCTTACGTGTTGGTCTTTATGTCCGCAATAGGCACTATTTTTCACATTGCTGGGGGTCAAGTCGACTGGTCGGTTGGAATCAGCTTAATGATTGGCTCACTCGTTGGTGCTGCAATTGCCCCAACATTGTTAAATAAGTTAACCCAAACTAAAGCCGGAAATTATTTAAAACCACTAATTGCAATTTTTCTAGCAGCTTTAGGGTTAAAAACATTGTTCTAGCCTAAATAGTGTCATTCGTAAAGCTAGGCCTTAAGGCTGCTGAACGAATGACGCTATTTGCGTATCTGAATATAGAACTTGCACAATTATCCCATTATAAATTGGAACACCGCAATAAAGATGGAAAATATTGCCACGACTCTTTTAAGCAACTTTTGATTAATTCTATGGCCATTTTGACTGCCGATATACACGCCAACACCATGGGCAATCAGGGCCACAGGAATAATAGCACCAATAATTTTTAGATCTGAATTCAGAATATAGCCCGCAGCCGAAGGGATGCCGATAAAAATTGAATTAAAAAGCGAAATTGCCACCGCTTCATGGGCTTGAATACCCAACATGATCAAAATTGGCAAAACAATAATTGGTCCACCAGCACCAGTCACGGCACAGATAAAACCAGTCACAAAACCGATGCTAATTAAAGTAGCGTTCCCCGGTGTTTTCTGCTGAACTTTAGCCGCATCTTTTCGACATAGTATCATGATACCTGATAGTAAAACGACACAATATAAAATAATCCGCATCAGATCTTCGGGAATCAGCAAATTGACTTTAACTCCAAGAAAGCTGGCTAGAAAACTGCCGATACTGAGGATACTGGCCAGTCTCAAATTTAACAATCGATGCCGATAGTAATTAAAGCTCCCCAACAATCCAGAGACAATAAAGGCCGCAAAACTTAAAGCCAAAGCTTCAACTGTGCCCAAATGCAACACACTGACGTAAAAGATGGGCAACAAAAAACCAGCGATGCCACTAATGCCTACTAACAACCCGATTATTAAATTCACAATAGCGATTAAAATCATCATTATAAACCTCGTTATCTCTATTCTAACAATCAAACTTGGCATTATCACCTCAGTTTTCCACTAACAACTATAAAAAGGCGGATATCCCTTCAAAACTCCAAGATATCTACCTAAATTGTGCTATTTTTAAAATAAGCTCACAGTAACTTGCGCATGTAATACTCATCATAATAATGATTGTCCATATAAATAGAATCCTTGCGCATGCCTTCAATGGCAAAGCCATTTTTTTCATAAAGTTGCCGGGCGATTTTATTATTGCTGATGACGGTTAATTCCAAGCGATGGATGGCGTTGGCCTGACTCCAGGCAATGGCCCGTTGAATCAAACTAGTGCCGATGCCATGACCAGCATATTGGGCTAAAACCCCCAAAACAATGTAGCCACAATGCTTAACTTTAGCCAAATTAGACCGATTAATTTGAATGTAACCAATGATTTGATCCGCTACGAAAGCCCCGATGATAACACCAGCACCATCTATCCGCTGGGCTAGTTTCGCCTCATCATAGACGCGCTCCTCAGGCTGGTAGAGCATAAACTGGGTTTCTAAATCCAATTGCTTCATGCAGGTATATAAAGCTTCGGTTTGTTGGTCCGTGATGGTTTGATATTTGATGGATGTGGTTGTCATGATAAAAACTTAGCCTCCCTAGACGTCAATTCTTTATTATCACCATAACGAAAAACTGCAACCAATTCAATAGGCTGCAGTTTTTCACTATGTTTATTACATCTGCGGTGTTAAGATCCGGGCCAAATCAGCTTTTATTTTGATTAGGCCAATCTAGATTTTCACCATTTGTTTTAATTACTTCTTGATACCAGTCAAAAGACTTCTTTTTATAACGTTTCAAAGTACCCTCGCCATTGTCATCCAAATCGACGTAAATAAAACCGTATCGTTTTGACATTTCACCCGTTGAGGCACTTACAAGATCAATACATCCCCACGGGGTATAACCCATCAAATATACGCCATCGTCAATCGCTGCCGCCATTGCTTCAATATGCTGCCGCAAAAAGTCGATGCGGTAATCATCTGCAATCATGAAATGCTCATCTGGCTTATCAATGGCACCTAGGCCATTTTCAACTACAAATAAAGGTTTTTCATAACGACCATAAAGTTCGTTCAAAGCAATCCGTAAGCCCACGGGGTCAATTTGCCAGCCCCATTCACTTTCTGCTAAATGGGTGTTACGAACACCGCCGTTTAAATTACCCTGGGCTTTTTCCTGATGCACATGGGTCACATCAACAACTGAGGAGTTATAGTAACTAAAGCCAATGTAATCAACGGGATACTTTGCTAGAAGCTTGAAATCCGCATCTGTTTGAATTAATTTCGACTGATCCACGTTATAGTCATGATAAATACGCTGGGTAGAAGCTGGGTAGTGCCCGCGAACCTGGACATCCGTACAGAAGAAATTAAAATCTTGTTTTTGCTTCAAGTTAGCCAACTGATTGATAGGATCATCATCAACTGCGTATGACGTAATGTATAACGTCATGCAGCCAATCTTTAAGTTAGGATCAATTTCATGCCCCACCTTAACAGCCAGTGCACTGGCCACGAATTGATTATGCCAAGCTTGAAAAACATTTGTATAGTCCTTAGAACCAGTACTAGGAATCATGCCTTGGCCTAACGCAGGAAAATGAAAAGCTGAATTAATTTCATTGAAAGTCATCCAATATTGAACCCGGTCACCGTACCGTTTGAGCACTGTTTCTGCAAATCTTTCGTAAAACGTAATTAATTGCCGATTTTTCCAACCACCATATTTAACTGCTAAATTTAGTGGTAATTCATAGTGAGAGATTGTGATCACTGGTTGAATATTGTATTTCAGACATTCATCAATAACTGCATCATAGAACTTTAAACCTTGTTCATTTGGCCGAATATCATCCCCATTAGGATAGATTCTAGACCAAGCTATAGAAAATCGATAACACTTAAAACCCATTTGCGCGAATAATTGGATATCTTCTTTAAAGTGATGATAGTAATCAATACCGCGATGATTGGGATAACGATATCTTGAGTTATCAATTTGCCAGTCAAACGTGTCGCTATCAATAATTTTCAACCGATCTTTACCGCCAGGTAGCGCATCATTAGTTGAAGGTTGTTTGCCATCTACATCCCAAGCACCTTCTAGCTGATTGGCAGCTGTCGCCCCACCCCATAAAAAACTTTTAGGAAAATTATACATAAACTTGAGTATCCTTTCTTAACTAATGTTTTTCTCCGCCATTCCAGTATGATCCTGGGCCATGAATAAGCTATATAAGGCGCCAAACAGATTCGCATCATTGCCAAAGGCAGCTTGTTTAATTTTTGGTCTGCTTAAACTCTCTTTCACAATCATATTTTCGTTTAATAATGCATCATACTGGGCATTGATTGTCTCCGTAACTATCCCTTGGCGACTTATCCCACCACCAATTGCAAAAGTTGTTAAATCAACAACGGTTTGTATATTTAAAATTAGATAGGCAACATTTCGACAATATTGCTGAAATGGTATGACCGCCCTTGAATCGCCATTTTGAATATGCTGAAATACTGCCAACCCATTATCTTGATTTTTGGGAAGACCTATTTTATCAGCAATCGTCTTAACCATGCCTACTGCGGAAGCATTAATACCCACGATGCCGCGATTCATACTTTGACTAGTATCTGTGAACATAAAACTTAATTCGCCGGCTTGAAAATGGGACCCGTAAAATAATTGGCCATTTAAGATTAAACCACCGCCAACACCTGTTCCTAAAATGATTGCAGCACCATTTTGGACATCCTTCAATGACCCTAACCAAAGCTCTGCTAATGCGCCCGCTTTACCATCATTTTCCACATGCACGCTGATTTCTAGTCCATAGCGCTTATGGATCAACTCTGGGAAATTGATTTTATCCAGAAATGGTAAGGACCCACCATGGTATACAATGCCAGTTGCTGGATCAACTTGTCCTGGCACACTAATGGCAATACCAGAAATATGCTGACTATGTTGGTCTAATATACGATAAATGACGGCCATAAAAGTCCCCAAATCTTGAGCTGGGGTCTTAACTTTATCATGTATAATCATTTCACCAGCATGATTGATCACCGCATATTTCAAATTGGTACCACCAATATCGATACATAAGAAATCATGCATCCTTGCCACCCCCCCTTGTATTTCCTTGATTAATAACTTCAATCATTGCCCAGAAGATACTTTCTAATTAAATATGTGGGCGTACAACTCCAGGCATGGCAAAAACTATTGATCGCCAAACTATTGTAAGGTGAAAAATCAGGTTGTTCTGGTTTAAAAGCTTCCCAAAATGTATCCGCCCCATAATGAACCATTGCACCCCAATAATCCTTTAGTAACTTGACAGCTTCTTCCTTGTGGCCAGATTTAAATAAGGCTTCATCAATATGATGATACATATACGGTGTAGCAACCCCCTTAACAGGAAATAACTCAGCAATCGTTTTAGTCATTAGTTGGTAATTCCCTGCATCAGGCAAAACGCCTGCAAGGACCATCCAACATTGACTGGCAATATTGACTTGCCTTTCAGGGCCACTGACAAATAATCGAGTTGCTTTGTCAAAAAGTTGTTCTTGACTCGCTGAAACTAGCAGCGTTAATTGGGCTTGATATTTCGAAATATCTGGATCCGTCTTAATTTGGGCGAGTTCAATAAATTGTTTCAAGGCATAAATTAGTACAGCTTGAGCACTAGTCGTTTTATCAAAATCTTGAGCCCAATCGATAAATACAGGCCAGCCCTTATCTAAATGAAGTAATCCCTGGGAATCAACTAACGTTAAGGCCAAATCGATACTAGTCTTGGCAACTGGATATAAGTCAATTAACGTTTCTTGGTCCTGATATTGCTGATAGTAATCAAACAATATCGACGTAAAGAACAAGCTATAATCATACAAGAAAGTATTGTCTGGAATATCATGCGGTTTCGTGAATACATTGGCGGATATTTTCCCATCAACAGTTGGCATCCCCCCAAATAGATACAAACAACGCTTAACCAGCTGTTGATTATCAAAAGACGCATAATTTGCTAAAGCTTGCAATCTCAAGTCGCCCAACCATAATCTGCGATCTCGTTTTGGACCATCTTCAAAAACATCTTGCATGCAGTCATGCAGTGTTTTTAAACTGACTGCGTCAATCTTATCCAATTCCAAATCTCCAGTTTTGACCGGCTTCACTTGAGTCATCGTAACTGAACTCTCTGCAATAAATTTTGGATTTGAAAATTGAACTTGCCATTTTGGTGACGTATCAATAACTTTGATAGCAACATATCTACAGGCATAGCGGCGGTCTAATTCTAATTTTGCTGGTAGTGTGTCAAGATGAATGTATTCCTCTTGAAGCCATGACTGGCTCAATAACCCAGTATATGGCTTATTCACATCACCAATTTCCACAGGTTGTTCGGCGAAAATCAGCTGGATATATAGCGGTGCATCCATGGGTGCACCTACTGAAGTTAGATCAACACTGAATTTCCCCACATAATGGGTTCCTAGGTCAAAGACGAGTTGTTCATTGCGCCCAAAACTATAAGTTGTTAAATCCTGCATAGCTTTGTCGTCCGTAACTGCTTCATACCCAAATAGCTTTGCTTCATCTTTAACGATTTTGACCAATCTATTAGGCACTATTGTGTCGTACTGTAATTTGGGCTTACTTGCGGTGGCTTTATCCAAAAATTTTTGGTTGCGTTCAAATTGAATGGCCGTATCATTTTGAAACTCCATGTATCTTTTCCCCCTATTGATTTGTGTCAAGATCACGATTTATTTTATGGCCTTTTCTCACAATTGCGAAAAATGAAATAACAGCGAGCACTAATAATAAGAATCCTGCGTTCAAAATTGAGATGCCACTGGTACTTCCCAAAATCTTGCCGGCATAAGGTGATAGAAAAGATCCAAGATTTGAACCAACTAAAACAATCGACGTATACAATGGCGCTTTGTTAGGTGATGACGTTTCACTAATGCGATTGAAGATATAGGGGATAATCATTGATCCCACAATACCCATTAATATACAAATACCGTAAATTAAGCTCGCCACTCGGACCATGCTCACTAGAATTGTCAAAGCGCCCAGTAGAATTAAGCCAAGGGGCAAAATATATTGCTTGAGATATTTATAGCAGTAGCCAAACATAATACCCCCGATAACGCTTGCAAAATTATAGATACTCCAAGCCGTACTTGCTTGTGTGGCCGTCCCAATATGACTCTCAACAAAGTGTGTGGGTAATTTGATGGCGAAGACCATAATAGCGATTAAGACAAAGAATGTAAGTACTGCTAAGGCCGCGATTAGCGGCACAGAATTTTGCTGTAGTTTGTTGCCTTGTTGTTCTGCTTGAGCTTCAGCCTTTTTCTGTTCTTCTTCTTGATGCTGAACAGCCCCACTTTTTAACGGATCTGGTACAAAGAAAATGAATAGAAATAGTGTTGGCACGAATAACAGGTATACCCAATAAGCAGCATGCCAGTTGATATTTAGTAATTGACCGGCAAAATAGGTCATTAGTGATGTCCCAACCCCAGCAATTGCTGAACGCCAGCCCATCAGCTTAGCCCGTTGATCCCCTGAGAAGAAAACACCAATTAAACTGATGGCCAATGGATTGGCTAACCCAATCCCAATACCTAAAACAGCCCTTGATACTAAAATAACAGTGAAATTGGATGAGAATGCCGGAATAATGGAGCTTACGGTTGCAATTGCCAGCCCAATTACGGCTGTTTGCTTTTGACCAATCTTTCTAACAATAATGCCACTGACTAAAACGAATACGGTTACAAAAATTGATACAACTGTGGTCACCAATTCAATATTGACCAGTGACTCATTGGAAAACGTCTTAGCCATACCTGGAATCGTTGCATTAATAACACTAGCAGCTTGTTCAACAATATTTAACGATAATAATGCAATGATAATTAAGGCGTTTCTAAAGCTATGCGTTTTTGTTGCCATTGTGAATCCCCCTCTAAGTTCAGTGCGTCATCTATATCTTATATTTTATATTTATGAAGCGCTTACGTTTGTGTTATATTATCATTATTGGTAGAATATTAGCTTCTTGAGAGGACAATCTAAATGGATAATATCGCTAAGCTGTTGCGCGAATTTCATCGAGCTTCTAAAGTTTCAGTTTTTACATTTAATCAGTCTTTAACACCACTTAAAGCGTTCAAACTACCTGTAACACCTGAATTTCCAACGAAATATTTAAAAATTTTCAAAAACTTAAACCAGCCCGTTTCTCTTTTCAATACTGGTGGTGAAGAATGTTTTAGCGTTATTAAGCTTGACGATGCCAAGAAGACAACCTACATTATTTTATGGGTTAATACGGCAACGCTTGAAATCACCGGCTATTATGAAGATCGCTTCCCTAGCATCGGCCTACAACGTTTAACAGCTTACACCCGTTTGTTGTACTTTAGCTTATTTCAAAGTTTCCCCGTTATCTCTGAGCCGACAGAGATTAGCGATATCGCCTTCACTTCAGATAAGAAACACGATTCATCCATCCAATTAAGACGACAGGAGAAAATATTCCATAACAGTTACGCCAAGGAACAGAAAATGCTTGAAGCACTTGAAAAGGGCAATCAAGTCCAATTTGATAAATGTTTTACGGACTTTATCCAAAGCGGCAGTTATGGGCAAATGTCTCTTGAAAGTGATTTGCGCAACAAAAAAAACATCGCTATTGCTGCTACAACGCTCATGACCCGCAGTGCCATTAGGGGCGGTGTTCACCCTGAGGCGGCTTTTGCTTTAAGTGATCAGTGCGTTCAAAGAATTGAGCAACAAAGTGATGTGATTAGTGTAAGTGACTTGGTTCAAGAAATTGGCACCCTTTTTATTAATCGAATCAAGTCTTCTAAAAAATATTCTAATGACGCAGTGGTCTATATGATTCAAGACTACATCTTTAAAAATTTAGATAAAAAAATTAGTTTAGATGAAATTGCAAAAACTGTTGGTTATTCTAAAAATTATCTCTGTCGTATCTTCAAGAAAGATGTTGGCATCACGATTTTTGAGTATATTAACATTCAAAGAATTCATGAGGCCAAGAGCCAGATTATCTTCTCAAATCAATCCATTTTTGAAATCGCTAACAATCTTGGCTTTAGTGATCAAAGTTATCTGACTAAACTTTTCTTGAAATATGAACATACCACGCCAAGCCAATTTCGAAGTAAGTATTTTGTAAGTTAAAATTCGACCTCGTATAAAAAACTGCAGCCGATTTAGCTTGGCTGCAGTTTTTCACTATGTTTATTACATCTGCGGTGTTAAGATCCGGGCCAAATCAGCTTTGGCGGTAGTGGTTGGGGTTAATTCAAAGTTTTCCACTAAGTAGTTCAACACGTTTGGTGAAACAAAGGCTGGTAATGTTGGGCCTAAGTGGATATTCTTAATGCCTAGAGACAGCAAGGTCAATAAGACGCTGACGGCTTTTTGTTCGTACCAAGATAAGACTAGGGTTAGCGGGAGGTCATTGACGCCACAGTCTAGAGCTTCAGCTAAGGCTAAAGCCACTTTGATAGCGGCATAGGAATCATTACATTGGCCCATGTCCATCATGCGGGGCAAGCCGTCGATATTGCCTAATTGCAAATCATTGAAGCGGTATTTCCCGCAGGCTAAGGTTAAGATCAAGGTGTTTTCAGGCGCTTCTTCCACGAATTCAGTGTAGTAGTTCCGACCAACCCGGGCACCATCGCAACCGCCCACTAAGATAATGTGCTTCAAATCACCCTTTTGAATGGCGCCGATAACTTTGTCGGCATTGGATAAGACGAAATTATGACCAAAGCCAGTGGTTACCGTATGGCCGCCATTGATTCCAGTGAGGGCTTGGGGTTCATCATAGCCGCCAAGTTCCAGGGCTTTTTCAATCATTGGGGTGAAGTCTTTGTCGGCGCCAATGTGGGTCATTTCTGGATAACCCACGACGGATGTGGTGAAGACTCGGTCATGATAACTCTTGCGTACGGGCATGATACAATTGGTGGTGAATAAAATTGGGGCAGGAATATCTTTGAATTCCTTTTGTTGGTTCTGCCAAGCGGTCCCAAAATTCCCCCTTAAATGAGGGTAAGCTTTTAATTCGGGATAACCGTGGGCGGGCAGCATTTCCCCGTGGGTATAAATGTTGATGCCTTTGCCGGCAGTTTGATCCAACAGCATCTTTAAATCATACAAATCATGGCCAGAAATTACGATGAATGGCCCGGGTTCAATGGTCAATGGCACTTCCGTTGGCACGGGATTGCCGTAGGTTTCGGTGTTAGCTTGGTCCAATAACTTCATGGCTTCAAAGTTAACGTGGCCCACTTCCATGGTCAATGGTAATAATTCATCCATCCCCAGGGTGTCATCGCCAAGAGCCCGCAGTGCCTTTAAGAAGAACTTATTCACGGTTTCGCTGGTATAGCCTAAAACCCCAGCTTGGTGGGCATAAGCGGCCATACCTTTGATACCTAACAAAATTAGGGCTTTCAGGGAGCGAATATCTTCATTAGCTTGCCAAATTTGGTCCATATCATAAACAGCTACGTCTTTTGCAGCAGCTTTAATTTGATTAATTGTATTTTGAATCACGGGATCATCGAAGTTCACGTTGGTCAAGGTGGTAAATAACCCATCCAAAATTAATTGGGCCTGGTCACTATTGAAATCAGCTTCTGGTACAACTTTCGCCAGACCCACCAAAGCACCGATCACATCATCTTGTAAGTTGGCTGTGGCAATATTTTTACCACAAACGCCCCCCTTCAGGCAGGCTACGCCGCCTTGGGTTTGTTCACATTGAAAACAAAACATATTTTTATCGTCAGTCAATTGGGGTCATCCTTTCACAGAACAGTTCTTTAAACAGTTATTTGCTTGAGTATAGGATACCGCTTTCAGTCATAAAATATCGGTTGGAATTCCAACGGAAAGGTCAAATTATGCAACAATTTTACCCTGTACTTTTAAAATCAACTTTATTTCGCCAAATCACGGCGGTCAATTTAGCCCCCTTGCTGGCAGCAGCCCAGCCTATCCTGAAGACTTTCACCGCCAATACCCGTATTTGGCAGGCCGGCGAACAAGCCGCCAGCTTCGGATTAGTGGGGGCTGGGACGGTGCAGATCCTCAAAGAAGATGCCCAGGGTAACCGCACCATTGTGGCCACCGTGGCGGAGGCCGGTATCTTTGGGGAAGCCTACGCCTATGCCAGCACCGGGCCTTTACCGGTTTCCGTGGACGCCAGTACCGACACCACCGTGCTCTTTTTTGAGCCCCAGCGCCTGTTGAATTTGGCCCACTTGCCCCAAGGGGAACAATTACTCAGCAATCTGTTGCAAATTCTGGCCCGGAAAAGTTTGTTATTAAATCAAAAAGTCGAGATCCTGTCCCAACGCAAAATTGCGGATAAGGTCTTAACCTTTCTGCAACTGGAAGCTAAGCGTCAAGCTCGCCAACCGATGTTCCTGCCTTACAACCGCCAAGAAATGGCTGACTTTTTAGGCGTGGAGCGTTCCGCTTTATCGGCAGCTTTGAGCAGTATGAAAAAAGCGGGGTTGATTGATTATCGGAAGAATGAATTTACTTTATTTTAGTTATTGGCCGGCCATATCCGCCAAACTGGTTTGCTTTAAAACCTGCAGCATAGCTGCTTGCGCTTCGGTCAGTACAGCGGTACTTTTCCCCAGCCAGTTTTGAACTTTTTCGGGATTTAAAAATGCTGTGGTATCAAAATCTTGATGGACTTTAAAAATAGGATTGGTTCCTTCCATGGCCACAAATATGTCATAGATAGTGATTGCTTGTGGGGCTTTGGCCAGTCTGAGCCCTCCGTTAATACCGGTCTTGGAGCTGAGAATGCCATTTTTCTTTAAAATAGTGGAAATTTTTTTGATACTGGGAATGGGAATATTTAATTTTTCAGATATTTTTTGAATCGATAAGTAGTCATAATGCTGAGTATCTGACTTGATGCCCACATACGCCGCAATTTCGAGGGCTTGGGAAAAGGCGATAGAAAAGGCCATGCTATACCTCCAATTAATCTATTTAGTATATGCTATTATACCAAATCTACCGCCAATAACATTATTTTTCCTTAACCGGCACGATCAAGGCTAAAACTAGGCCTAACCCCACTGCGGTCAGGGCTACGCCAATGAACATGGCTTGGCTGAAAACAGCGGCAATCTTAGTAACTTGGCTAGTAAAAGCCGCAAAGATGGCTAATCCCAAGGCGCCGCCAAATTGCCGGGCGGTATTGTACACCCCAGATGCAGCCCCGGAAACTGCCGGCCGAATCCGGACTAGCCCGGAATTGGCTAGGGTGGCAAAGGCTAAGGCAAAGCCCACGGCAAAACCTAGGGTCCCAATCAACAGGAGCCAATAATTGGCGAAGAGGGCCACCGCGCCTAATTCCGCCAGAGACAACAAAACAATCACAAAACCACTGACCATCACCTTGGCATTGCCCAAGCGCGCCACTAGATTACGGGCCCGGACAGCGACCACAAATAATAAAATGGCCATGGGGACCATACCTAACGCGGTGACAAAAGCACTCAGACCAAGGGCGCCTTGCATATATTGGGGCGTATAAAACCAAAAACCAATTCCGGCGGCACTAAATAATAAGGAACTGAGATATGAGGCCATGCGTTCCCTATCCTTGAAGATTTCTAAGGGCATCGTAGGCTGGGCCACCCGAGCTTGACTGAAGATGAAGGCCACCCAAAGTAATAAGGATAAAATGATCGTGGGGATGGGCCAAGGACTGCCATCAAGCCCATAAGAAATTGAGGTCATGGCTAGGATAGATAATACCGTCCCCAACCAATCAATGTGGCCAGTATGTGTTTGGGCGCTGACTAAAACCCGACTGGCAATGACCACCATGATTAGCGCAATGGGGCCATTGATATAAAAGCCCACCCGCCAGGAGGCAAATGTGGCAAAGAAGCCGCCAATCACCAAGCCCACCGCAGCGCCAGCGCCAATGACCGAGGCGTAGTAACCAATGACTTTCTGGCGCGTGGGGCCTTTAAACGTATCGGTCAAAAGCGCTAAGCAATTGGGGGCTAAGATTGCCGCGCCGATGCCCTGAAAGGCCCGAAAGCTGATGATCATCGTGGCATTGGTGGCCGCCCCAACGGCTAAACTGCCCAGCCCAAAAATAATCAAGCTGGTAATAAAAAGTACTTTACGGCCGTAAATATCTCCTAGTTTGCCGCCAACTAACATAAAGCCCGCATAGGTCAAGGCATAAGCCACCTGCACCCAAGATAAGGCTCCGGCATTTAGCTGAAGCTGCGCCGCCATTTTAACAGTACCGGTATAGACAATCGAGGTGTCCAACACCCCTAGAAAAGCCCCAATCAGTGCCAAAGCTAACACAATTTTTTGGACCCGGGTCATGGTGTCTTGATTTTGAGTCGAGATAACGTCTTTGATTTGTTTGTCCATATTTTTTCTCCTTACTTTTATTAGTTCACTTAGTATATTCTTTATATACTAATTAGACAAGCTTAAATTTTAAACACTCGTTAAATCGGGAAACTTGTCTATTCATTAAAATTAGGATTTAATTTAAATAAATATATAACCGACCCCTGTCAATAGGCAGTTTTCGCTGTCGCCCCGGTAATAATATTTTTTATAAAATTAATAAGAAAATCCCATGGTATCCTAAGGCCAACAAAGCAATTGGAGGAAAATATCATGTCTAAGAAAACTGGCTTTTTAGCCGCTATTATCTGTGCTGGCTGCTTGTTAGTTGGTGGTTCCAAAACCACTGTAGCCCGGGCGGCGACTGAAAGTGCCCCAACCATTTATACAGCCCTACCCAGCCTCAACAACACTTATTACCGACCTTTCAACAAATCTTTGCAAAGTTTTGGCAACCAATTAGCCCAGAATGACCCCGCCAACGTGGTGACCATTACCAAACAATCTCTGACCCACAAAACCAGCGGCTTCACTTATGACGACATTTGGTTGCGAGATGTGGCCCCGGTGATCACCACTAAGATGGTGAAATTCCGCTACGATCCCAGTTACCTGAAAAAAGCCGATCGTCAGTATTTAGACCAACGTTTTCGGACTTGGTTGAACCAAGAAAATTTCAACTATGACACCAGCGACTTGGTCTTAGATGGGGGCAACTTGATTTGGAATAACAGCGATACGGTCATTTTGACCAGCCATGTTTTCAAAGATAATCCGGATTGGTCTAAAGCCGACATCGTAGCTGAGTTAAAAGGCAAATTAGCCGTCGACCATGTGATCATCATCCCCTCAGAGCCTGGAGATGTATTGGGCCACGCTGATGGCATGGTGAAATTCATCTCAGCCCGAAAACTGTATGTGAGTGATTTCTCCGGAGATACAAAGTTGGTGAAAAAAGTTCAGCAAAAAATCAAAGCTGAACTGCCGAATGCCAAGTTCGTGGTGCTGCCGTCAGCCTACACTGAAAAAGGCCAATATGACCCTAAAATCGCCTCGGCTAAGGGTTTGTATATCAATATGCTAGAAACACCAGACACCATTTACGTCCCCCATTATGGCCTGAAAGCGGATACCAAAGTATTGAAGATCGTCAAACAACATACCACTAAAAAAGTCGTCCCCATTGATGTGGCCAAAATTTCCACCACGGGTGGGTCAGTGCATTGTTTGACCTGGGATGTGCCCCAAGCATTTATGCCCAGTCATAATTAAGAATCGAATTGTGCTACAATATGAGCATTATGTATCCCAATTGGAGGCCCTGATATGAAAGATTTGCAACCAACTTGCCGCATTGCCCTGGTTCAAGCTGCCCCGGTGATGTTTGATAAGACTAAAACCCTTGAAAAAGTTGCCCAACTCGTGGCGCAGACCCGGCCACAACACCCAGAACTTATTGTCTTTCCGGAATTATTTATCCCTGGCTATCCTTTGGGCCTTTCCTTTGGCTTCACCGTGGGCCAGCGGGATGAAAAGGGCCGCCAAGATTGGCAGCTGTACTATAACAACTCGATTATTGTCCCCGGTCCTGAAACTGATCAACTGGGAGAACTGGCTAAGGCTAGTCAGGCTTATCTCAGCATCGGCGTGTCAGAAAGAGACCAGACGACCAATACCCTGTACAATAGCAACTTGATTTTTGCCCCCACCGGTAAATTGGTGGCCATCCATCGGAAGTTGAAACCCACTGGCTCTGAGCGGGTGGTCTGGGGGGATGCCGACCGCCACTTTTTCCCAGTGGTGGATACGCCTTGGGGCCCCGCTGGTAGCTTGATTTGTTGGGAAAGTTACATGCCTCTAGCCCGGGTGGCGTTATATGAAAAGGGCATCAGCCTCTACATTGCTCCTAATACCAATGACAATCCCGAATGGCAGGCCACGATCCAACACATTGCCATTGAAGGTCACTGTTATTTTATCAACGCCGATATGTTTTTTGAAAAGTCTGATTACCCCGTTGACCAGTTAGCTTATCCCGAAGAAGTAGCCAAATTACCGGACATCGTGTGCCGCGGTGGCAGCAGTATCGTGGATCCTTATGGCCATTTTGTCACTGAACCATTATGGGATAAAGCGGGCATTATTTACGCCGACTTAGATATGGCCAAAGTCCCGGCCAGTCACATGGAATTTGACGTGGTGGGACATTATGCTCGACCGGATATTTTCGATTTGACTATTAAAGATCAGTAATTCAAAACTGACTTATGTTGCAATAATAAAGCCCTCAGAACGATGACCAAATGGCCAGTTCTGAGGGCTTTGTGTGTTTTTTTAAGTTCAACAGCTTACCAGGTGAATTCTTCATAATAGATTTGATCAGCGGCCACGCCATGTTGTTGCAAGCGGGTGCGCCAATATTGACCCAAGGCTTGGGGACCGCCGATCATCACCGCAAGATTTTCCAGATTTTGAGGCAATGTCTGTAAAATGGTGTCGGCTTCAAAGTGCCCCACTTGTAGGTGGCCTTTGAAATTCGGTCGTTGTTCCCAAGTGGCAAATTCCTGGGGATATAACAACGCCCTTTGGGAATGGGCACTGTAAAAGAAATCCGTAGTCAGTTCAGGATGTTGTTGGACCACCGCTAGCAAAGGCACCACCCCCATGCCCCCGCCAATGAGCAGCAATTGCTGGGGTTGGCGCCGGGTCAATAATTGCTCGTATTGGCCAAACCCGGTGGTGATAGTCACTGCTATGGGTGGTTTGAGTTTTTGGAGTTGGCGGGTGAAATCCCCATCCCCACGAATGGTCAAGGTCAATTGGCGCCGCTTCATATCAAACTTGGTAATTGAAAAGGGATGGGGTTCTTGTAGGCCTGGTTGCTGGGGAATGGCTAAAAACAAAAAGTCCCCGGGTAAATATTGGCGCATCAGTTGTTTGGGGACGGATAGCGTCAATTCTAAGACATTAGGGGCAATCAGTTGAGTCTGTTGCAACTGCGCCAGACGTTGACTGCTAAATTTTTGCCAGATGTAACTGAGGGCTACTAGTAAAGTCGCCCCATCAAACCAAATCATAAAGGGTATGATGGCTCGGATATAGTCGATCAACTGCACGTGGATAAAGACCAAAGCCACCGCTACTAAATTCAAGCGGTGCAGCCACACCGTTAATTCGTGTTTTAATAAGTGGGTCTCCAGCCACCGTTTGCTGACTTGAATGACTTTAAAATGACTGGTGAACCAACCTGCCATGAAAACTAGGGCGAACACCAATAACCCTAAAAACAAATCAAAGGCCCAGTCCCCGGTGGTTTTGATCCAACCGGCAGAGGGACTACTCTGTTTGTGAAAATAAGCTAAGGCCACCGCGGCTAAGGCCATGATGCCGTGGATCATGTACATCTTAGGCAGGCCAATGAGCCGATCCAACCAGTGGGGTCGAGTGCTCAAGTAGATGCTGGCCAGCATCCAGGCATAGGCCACCGCGCCCCAGATAATGGCCAAACGCTGGTCATTGTATAGGGCGGGCAACCCCGTGGTCAGGGTTTGAATAAAGGGCAGTGGCACTAAGAACAACACCACCAGCCACACCAGGCCCAATATATACTTATAGGTTTTCAGCATTGGCCAAAACCCCCTTGTCAAAATCATAGCGTTGCCCATGGTACACCAATACGCCGCTGAGCTGGTGCTGTAAAATGAGTGCCTTGACGTCAGCAAACGGGGCCGCCATCAAGGCAGTGGCCCACACATCGGCCGTAGTGATTTCTGCAGCAATGACCGTGACCTGGGTCAAATCAGCATCAGTTCCGCGCTGAATATGCTGGCCCCGTTTACTGGTACTCGACGTGGCCATGGCCCCATTGGCCAAGGCATAACTGGCCAATAATTGCTGTAAATCTGCCGGTTGCTCCACCCCCACGTGCCAAGTGAACTGAGCCGGGTCTTTGCTGGCCAATTGCAGATCACCACCACCATTGACCCCCACGGCCATGACTTGGGGATCGGCCAACAAGGGTTGTAAATACTGCTTAAAAATCTGGGCAATCGCCCAGCCTTTCACATAGCCGGTGGGATTATAAGCCCCGTCAAAAAAGGGGTCGAAAAAGCTGCCAGTGACTTTTTGGGCCTGTTGCGTGGCTGCATAAAGCTGTTGAAACTCCGGTTCTGTGACCAAAATTGCCGGCTTACCCTGGCGATAGCGACTGACCTGAGAGGTTTTGATAAAGGGCGAATAGGTCTGTTCAATCCGTTGTAATAATCCTTGAATCAAAGGTGTGCTAGTGGTCAAATATTGCTGACTCACCTGGGGGTCAATGCTGGCAATACTAATAGTAAAAGGTAAATTCATGGCCGCTAGGACCTGGGCTTTCACTTCAATCATAAGCTAAACCTCCGCTTTGGTAATGGCTGACTGCAGTGACCCGGTAAAGCCTTTATAGGTTTCAGTGGCCCCAGAAATTTGTTGGATCTTGGCGCTTTGGGCAGATAGAGCTTCTTTTTTATAAACCGGTAAGGCCTGGGCATTGATCCGATCGGAGCGGCTGCCGCTGGGCTGTTCTAGTACATTTATCGTCGCGATTTTACCCGTACGCACCACAATTTGCACTTGAACATCCCCCCACTGGGTACTGGTGGCTCTCCCGGTATAGGTGCCATCCTTGATTTGGCTGTTGCCTGCGCTAGCTGAACTGGCACCACTGGTCGTCGTTGTCGTTTTAGCAGCCGGTTTGGCCGCTGTTGTCGCAGTCGTTGTCGAGTTGGGTTTCTTAAAAAATAACAGATAGCCATCAATGATGATGGCGCAAGTAACACAAAGCGTGACCAATAATGCAATCGTCTTCTTATACATCAGGGTTCGTCATCCTTTGCAATTTTTGATTATAATAACAGCAAAGTATGATTTAAATATGAATTTTGTCGGGTGATATCAAGACTCATCACCATAATTGAATGCAAAAAAATAACGATTGTCTAGACAATCGTTAAATTGATTGATCACTGCTCGTAGCCTTTTTTCAACTGGCGCAGCTCATCTCTTAAGTATTCATTGGTGGTTACCAAATCAAACTGGGACAAATCAAAATCCGGTTCCCCTAACCATTCCGAAAATTGGTCGTAATCATCGCCACTGCCCTTCTTAAAAGCGGCGGCCATGGCTGCCAGGCCACCAGGACCACCCACATCTTCGATGATGCCATAGCCTTTGCCTTCTAAAACCTTCGGCAAAGTTGTTAGAGAAACCTCCCGCTTATCGATACTTTCGATTTTCAGCTCAATCTCCCAACCGTCCCCAAAATCATAGGTCATTAGAAACTTAGCCCCGATATTAGTGGCCACCTGATTTAGTTTTGTGGCAGTAGCATCCTTATAAATAATCGGACCGCCTATGGGCCGATCGTCATCCACATTAGGCAATTCATAGACGGTATCTTTAAATAAAGCGGCATTTTTTTGTCCAGCCATGAATTTCTGAATTTGGTCTTCGCTAAAACTGGTGGATAATTCAGTCCGGATATTTTCTTGGGCCAAGGCCTTAATGTTAAATAAGTGCTCCCCGGCCATTTCAAACATGGCCATCACCGTGTATCCTAATTCCGCCAGCGTCTTTTCCCCATTGATCTCAAAACGCCGCCAAATTTTAGGCTCAAAATATTTCAATTCCGCATAAAAACGAATCACTTTATGTTCTGCCATGCTAATTCCTCCATTCTCAATATGATATGTTCAAGTTGAGATAAAAACTAACTAACCCTATTAAACCACTAATCATGCATATTCTTAAGCAAAATCATCTTAAAACAGGCGCAATACATGACCAATGGTCCCACTTTCCAGGATGATCATAATCCCTAAACCGATGTAAATAATGGCCATGATCCAATTGCCAAAACGGTCCAGGAATTTCTTGACTGGGGCCATTTGTGAGAACTTGTCCCCCAGCAAAACTAAGAAGTAAATACAAATTGTAAAAATAATCAAGGTAACTATCAATGGGCCCGTGGTTAATGAGACAAAGTAAGGCACAAACAGACCAATATTGTCCGCCCCACACGACGCAATCGTGATCAAGGCCACGGTACCAATTAAATTCTTATTTTGCCGGGCTTTAATTGTCTCATCGGCTTCAGCCGCTTCATCTTCGTCGCTAACCAGGTACTTGATTCCAAAGGCAATTGGTATCAAACCCAGAAAGCCCAACAACCATTTGGCCGGCACATAATGAAGAATAAAGGCAAAAAATAAACTGGCTAAAATTAAGATACCCGACCCTAAAAACTGGCCAATATAAATTTGCTGGCGTTGTTTGGCGGAACGGTACTTTGAGAAAATCAGCATTAAAATAACTAACAAATCAATCGCAGTTGAAGCATAGAGAATAATGGCCGTTATAATCGTTTCAATCATTTTACGTTTCCTCCGTTGCTGATTTTACCAGTTGCTTTGGCCCAGTAGTACATCCGCCCCAGCCAGTCCCATGGTCAGCTTTAATAATCAATCTATTATACTATATCATGCCAGCCGCTACCTTCCTAGCCTTAGGGCATACTCGAATGTGGTGGGGTTTGTTGCCAAACATCAAACTTAGCAAATCAAAAAAAGACTCAACGCAAAGCTGTGTCATAACAGTTTTGCGTTGAATCTTATAATTGGAAGCCCTTTTTCAGCAACACCAAGACCAACGCTTAATCCTTGGTCAAAGCCGTCACACTTTCAATATGCGTGGTCATAGGGAACATGTCCACGGGTTGGGTACTTTTAGCACTGTAACCCAGTTCTTGGAACAATTGTAAGTCCCGGGCCAAGGTGGCTGGGTTACAACTGATATAAATCACTTTGCTAGGGCCAACTTTGCCCACTGCGTTGATAAATTCCGGGGTCAAGCCTTTACGGGGTGGATCTACCACCACGATGTCGGCACTTAAACCTTCTTCTTGCCATTTTGGCATAACGACTTCGGCCTTGCCAGTGACGAACTTGGCGTTGGTAGTGTTATTTAACTTAGCGTTGTGATTGGCATCTTTTACAGCGGTTTCCACCATTTCCACGCCCTGCACACTTTTAACGTGTTCGGCCATGGACAACCCGATGGTCCCAATCCCAGAATAGGCATCGATGACGGTTTCGTCGCCCGTTAAATCGGCGGCGTCAATGGCCGTTTGATAGAGAACTTGGGTTTGTTGGGGGTTGACTTGGTAGAAAGATTGGGCGGAAATATCGAATTTCAAACCTAATACTTCATCCCGCAATTGGGCGTTGCCATACAATAATTTATCGGTCTTGCCTAAAATAGCATTCCCCTTGGTGGGGTTGATATTTTGAATCACACTGACCACATCGGGAATTTCTTCGGTGATCATTTCCACCAAGGTCTTCTTAGACGCGATTTTTTCAGAACGGGTCACAAAAACAACCATCAATTCATTGGTGTAATAACCCCGACGAACCATGATATTCCGTAACACGCCACTGTGTTTGAATTCATTATAAGGTTCAATTTGCAACCGGCGCACGATGTCTTGCAAAGTGGCCAAAGCCGCATCAATTTTACGATCTTGAATGAAGAAATCCGTCATGGGTACCAAATCATGGCTGTGCTTGCGGAAGAAGCCAATGGTAGCTTTGCCGTTGATTAAGCGCACCGGCACAGAAGCTTTATTGCGATAATGGGTGGGATCAGTCATCCCCAATGTGGGTTTTACCGCAATATCTAATTTAGCTTTGGCATACAAATTTTCGATTTGTTGTTGTTTGAAACGTAATTGGGCCCCGTAAGCCAAATGTTGCAGGGGGGCAATGCCGGTTTGGGTATATTGGCGGTCTTTGACCTCCACCCGATCAGCACTGGCGGTAATGATCCGGGTAGTTTTGGCAAAGCCAAAGCTCTTCCCTACTTTGGTAATCAAAGCTTCTACAGTTTCCCCAGGTAAGGCATTGTCCACAAAAATAGGATAGCCCTCAACTTTAGCCACCCCTAAGCCATCATAGGATAAGTCTTGGATAGTCAGCTCTTTTTTCTCATTTTTAGTAATTGGTGCTTGCATTTTTACTTTCATCGAATACCTCTTTTTCTTAGTCGTGCTCCATCATATAAGAAAACGGCCCAAAAGGCAAGCTGTCAACTTACTTTTGGACCGTGATTTATCATTTATCCTCAGATTCAGCCGCCGACTTTTCAGCGTCCTTTGGCGCCTCTAAGGTATGGGCCGCATCTATTTTAGGTGTCACTGGGTCAGATGTTTCAGGGGCGTTTAGCGCTGCGGGCATATCATAGGTGATGGCCGCATTGGGAATCGCGTCCACATCGGCAAAAAACTCAATATGCTGCTTTAAATTCACAAAGCGCATCGGTGCATCGCCACCGTATTCCCCATCCAAATTGATCATCATCCGCTGACCGCCCTTGGATTTGGCATAAAGCTTGCGGGTCTTCACATAGATAATATTGTCATTATCTATATGGCGCCCCCCGTTTAAAACCAAGGCCATCAACTTGAGCATTTCCCCCAAGTTAGAGGTTTTCACCACAATCAAAGAGAAATACCCATCATCTAAAGACGCATCAGGTACCAGGGATTCCATGCCGCCAACGGAATTGGTCATGGCGAGGAAAAACATGGAAGCCGGCCCATCATAAACCCCCTGGTCGTATTCCAAATGCATCTGGGTGGCCCGCATCCGGGGCAGCATTTCCGCACCTTTTAAGACATAGGCCAAGTAACCTAAAATCGACTTAAATTGCGAAGGTACTTCATAGGTCAATTCAGTCATGAAGCCCCCGCCGGCGATGTTGATAAAGTACTTATCGTTAGCTTTACCCACGTCCATTTTAACAGATTGATGCTTTAAAATGATTTTAGCGGCTTCGACGGGGTCTTCCCGAGGAATCTTCAAGGCGCGGGCATAGTCATTGGTGGTGCCAGCGGGAATGATGGCCATTTTAGGCCGCTTCTTCAAACCAGCGATGCCATTGACCACTTCATTGATCGTGCCATCCCCACCAGCGGCCACGATCAATCCAAATCCCTCTTTAGCAACACGTTGGGCTTCCTTGGCGGCTGATTCAGGCTCTCTGGTGGTTTGATAGGCACTGGCTTCGTAGCCAGCCTTCTCAAGAATATTCAAAATTTGGCCCACACTGCGTAACAGTGTTTCATGGCCTGCCGTGGGATTATAAATTAATCTTGCCCGGACGCGCATGCTATTCTCCTCCTCGAGATAATTTTTAGATTAACGTTTCTTTAATTCAGTCATTAAAATTTGATTGACCACTTTCGGATTGGCTTTGCCCCGGGTTTGTTTCATGATTTGACCAATCAAGAAACCAACGGCCCGGTCTTTACCGTTCTTGAAATCATCAATCGATTGTTGGTTGCTGTCTAAGATACCGTCCACAATTGGCGTTAACTTCGCCGGATCAGATAATTGTACCATACCCTTATCTTCAACGTACTTTTTAGGTTCGGTGCCGTTAGTGATGGTTTCTTGAAAGACCTTCTTGGCAATCTTAGAACTAATGGTGCCATCTTTGATCAAGTTGATCATGGCCGCCAAGTTCTCAGGAGTCAATTTGGTTTGGGGTAAGTCCACTTTATTTTCGTTCAAATAAGCATTTACTTCACCCATCAGCCAGTTGGAAACCTGCTTCGGATCAGCGTTGTGATTCACGGCAGCGTCAAAGAAATCAGACATTTCCTTGGTATTGGTGATAACTTGGGCATCATATTCAGGTAGGCCAAAGTCATTCACATAGCGATCCCGGCGTTTGTCCGGCATTTCAGGAATGCTGGCTTTGATTTCATTGATCCAGTCATCGCTAAGATGGAATGGGGGAATATCAGGTTCTGGGAAATAACGATAATCGTCAGACCCTTCCTTGACCCGCATCAAATAAGTTTGGCCAGTGGCATCATCATAACGTCGGGTTTCTTGGCGAATGCTGCCCCCAGACATCAAGATTCGAGATTGCCGTTTTTCTTCATAGGCCAAGCCTTGGCGGACGAAGTTAAAGGAGTTCAAGTTCTTTAATTCCGTCTTTGTCCCATATTCGCTTTGGCCAATGGGGCGAATGGAGATATTGGTGTCCACCCGCATGGAACCTTCTTCCATCTTCACGTCAGAAGCCCCGGTAAATTGCACGATTTGCCGTAATTTTTCCAAATAAGCATAAGCTTCGTCTGGGGAAGCAATATCTGGCTTGGAGACAATTTCAATCAAAGGTGTCCCCTGCCGGTTTAAATCCACATAAGAATAGCCGTCTTCAGAATGGGTATTCTTCCCAGCATCTTCTTCCACGTGGAGTTCGGCGATCCCGATTTTCTTCTTTTGGCCGTCAACTTCAATTTCAACCCAGCCATCGGTACCTAAAGGTTTTTCAAATTGGGTAATTTGATAGGCTTTAGGATTATCTGGATAGAAGTAGTTTTTCCGGTCAAAGTGGGTATCTTTGGTGACATTGGCGTTTAGCGCCAACGCCACCATGATGCCGTAGCGGTAAGCTTGCTTGTTGACCTTTGGCAAAACGCCCGGGAAACCAAAATCAATGACGTTGGTATTGGTATTGGGTTCATCCCCAAATTCAACGGGCGATGGACTAAACATTTTTGTCTTTGTCTTTAACTCAACATGGACTTCAAGACCAATTGTTGTTTCAAAATTCATTAATTTTGACCTCCTTTAAATGCTGGAACTTGGTTGTGGAAATCAGTATGCCGTTCAAAGGCATCGGCTGCTTTGAAGATGGTAGCTTCATCTAAAGCCTTAGCCATCAATTGCACACCGATTGGTAAGCCATCTTTGGAGAAACCAGCAGGTACAGAGGCGGCTGGAATCCCAGCTAAGTTGGCGGGAATCGTCAAAATATCATTTAAGTACATGGTGACGGGATCTGTGATCTTTTCACCCAAACCAAAGGCTGACGTTGGGGCGGTTGGGCCTAGCACCAGGTCATATTTTTCAAATAATTGGTCAAAGTCTCGCTTCACTAAAGTCCGCACTTGGGCAGCTTTCTTGAAGTAAGCGTCATAATAACCGGCGGATAAAGAGAAGGACCCTAACATGATCCGACGTTTAACTTCATCGCCAAACCCTTCAGAACGGGAACGGACATAAACACTCTTCAAAGAGTTCACATCTTTAGCCCGGAAGCCATAACGAATACCATCATAACGTTGCAAGTTAGAAGACGCTTCAGAAGAGGCAATGATGTAATAAGCGGGTACAGCATATTTGGTATAAGGTAACGTGACTTCTTCAACGGTAGCCCCTAATTTTTCAAAGGTAGCAATGGCCGCTTTAATAGCGCTGACCACGTCGTCATCCACACCCTCATCCATATATTCCTTAGGTACAGCAATCTTTAAACCCTTAATATCTTGGTTTAAAGCAGCGGTAAAGTCTGGCACATCAGCAGCTGCACTGGTGCCATCGTGTTCATCATGGCCACTAATGGCATTTAAGACCAAAGCACTGTCTTTAATAGTCCGCGACATGACCCCAATTTGATCCAAACTAGATCCAAAGGCCATCAAGCCCCACCGGGAAACTCGACCGTATGTAGGTTTGATCCCAAAGATCCCATTGAAAGCGGCAGGTTGGCGGATGGAACCCCCGGTATCTGTCCCTAAAGCAGCGATGACTTCCCCAGCAGCGACTGCGGCTGCGGAGCCACCTGAAGAGCCCCCAGGTACTTTATCCAAGTTCCAAGGGTTATGGGTCTTGCCGAAGTAACTGGTTTCTGTAGACCCACCCATGGCGAATTCATCCATGTTGGTCTTCCCAACGGTGATGGTATCTAAGGCGTCTAATTTATCCATGACTGTGGCGTTATAAACCGGCATGAAATTGTCCAAAATGTGGCTGGCAGCAGTTGTTTTCAAGCCTTTGGTCACGATATTGTCTTTGATACCTAAAGGAATCCCACTTAATAAGTTATCTGGGTCAACGCCCTTTTCGTCTAAGGCATCGGCTTGTTTTAAAGCAGCTTCCTTATTCAAAGTGATGAAAGCATTGACCTTACCTTCAGTTTTGTCAATGTAGTCATAAGTTGCTTCGACTAATTGTCGAACGGAAATCTCTTTACGAACAAGTTTGTCATGTAGGCTGGTAATATCTTCGTTAAAATAATCCACCAACTAGTCCTCCTCTTTGTCGATAATTGCCGGCACGCGAATCAAGCCGTCCCGTTCTTCTGGCACATTCTTCAATAAGGCCGCCCGACCTTCGCCTTTTTGCGGTACATCGTCTCTAAAGACATTCACGGCACTGGTCACATGGGTCGTGGGTTCGATGCCGGTGGTATCGACTTCATTTAATTGATCCACGAAGTCCACAATTTTGTCTAATTGCGTTGTAAAATTATTTAATTGCGCCTCATCAAATTCTAAGCGCGCTAAATCAGCAACGTGAGTAACTTGTTCCTTTGAAATCATTGGCGACTCTCTCCTCTTTCTTGCTAAATTCTTAGATAACCAATTATTAACTCATATATTGTACCATAGCCCCATTAAACTGGGGGCTAAGTTTTATAACTAATAGGAACCGAAAACGTGCGTTGAAAAGTCTTTGCCACCACGACTCCGGGCCACATAGGCTTGCATGCCTTGGGTGGACATAATGTTGATATTGATCGGCACGTTCCTTGGCAAATAACGACCCGCCGCTTGGGCAATGTATTGGGTGAAACTAGTGATTTCCGTTTCCCCATAAAATTGCGTATTCACAGTGATATTCATCCCCGTCAACTGGTTGTTATCATAATGAGCTTGGGCCACGACCCCGGAGAGGTTCGGGAAGAAGCTTTGAATCTGGGTCTTAAAGTTGGAAAAAGCATCACTGTCCCCAGAATTGACCGCTTTTTCATCATTGATCGTTGGTAAAACCTGGTTCTTCTGATTCACGGTCGTCCACTTAGCGACTTTTTGACTGCCCCCTTTATTGGTAGAGGTGGCCACAAAAGTCCCACCCACTAAGCTATCCTTAGGGGCTTGTTTATAAATACCAATAATAATGGGCACATTCTTTAAATCCGCCCGTTGCCGCAGGCGGGCCAAAACCGTATTGGCCATCTGCTTACCCTGTTCCAGTAACTGGGCATCGGAAATTTCGGTCTTAAATTCAGCACCGTATGTTTCCTTTTGGTAATAATCCACACTGTTCATCCCCAGGGCAATGCTGACACCACCCAATGTTAAACTTTTATTGTTGGTTTGACTCACATAATCCTGTTCCACGATTTGTTGTAAGTACAGGGGATTTCGGGTGTTGGGTTCCTTTTTATTATTATCTTCTGGATTTAACCCCTCGGGATTTTCCTTGGACTTCCGAGCCAACCAACCGGTGGACGGCGTACTGTTATCAGAGGATTGCACCAAGAGTGTGGACTTCTTCAAGTATTGGCCTTCTTGGAGTAAGTACTTATCCGTGGGAAATTCGGTCTTGGATAAATTGGTCAAACCAGTCTCAATACTTTGGACATTTAACATATTATCGGTTTGGGTCACGGTCAACCCCCGGGCAGCACTGGTCTTATAACGGCCATTTTCAATGACGCCGGTGTAGTTATCCTCACCGGTTTGCCCAGTGGTCTGGACACCTTTACTGTTGGCGGTATTAGCGGTGGTGCCGGTGCCAGAACCCTTTAAGTTCCCACAGCCAGCCAGTACCAATAAAGCCGCCAGGGCTAAAACTAATTTTGTACGTTTCAAAATGATCCTCCTGAATGCTACTCAGTTGCTGCCAAATATTGATCTAATGCTTGTTCGTTGATGATGGTAATGCCAAGGTTTTGGGCCTTGGTCAGTTTGCTACCAGCAGCCTCACCGGCAATTAACACATCGGTCTTTTTAGACACCGAACTGGTAACGTGGGCCCCCAGGTCGGTCAGTTGCTGGGTCAAGGCCGGCCGGGTATAATCCTGCAATTTCCCGGTAAGTACCACCGTTTTACCATTGAAATAACTGTTAGTGGTTGCCGCCACGCTGGTATCAATGAAGCTTAAATTGACCCCAACGTCGGCAAACTCTTGAATCAAGGCCTGCACGCCATCATTGTCAAAATAAGTCACCACACTGTCCGCCATAATTTGGCCCACATTATCAATGGTGGTCATATCTTCAGCGTCCGCTTTAGCTAAGTGCCAGATATCCCCATAATGCTGGGCTAAAATATGGGCAGCTTTGGCCCCCACATGGCGAATGCCTAAGCCAAACAATAACCGTTCCAAAGAATTTTGCCGGGAACGATCCAAGGCACCTAACAAGTTATTAATAGACTTTTCTTTGAATTTGTCAAGTTGGGCTAAATCGGCGGCGGTCAACCGGTAGAGATCCGCCGCGTCATGGATCAACTTTTTATCATACAATTGGGCGATCACTCTAGGGCCCAGGCCGTCAATGTTCATGGCATTGCGACTGGCAAAGTGGGTCAAGCCCTCTTTGACTTGGGCCGGGCACATGGGATTGATACAGCGCAGAGCCACTTCGTCTTCCAAATGGACCAGTTCAGAGCCACAGGATGGACACTTGGTGGGAATCACATATTTTTGCGAATCTTTAGGCCGTTTGGCTAAAATCACGGTACTGACTTCTGGGATAATATCCCCAGCTTTGTATAAGGCCACGGTGTCGCCAATGCGAATATCCTTATCTTGGAGCATGTCCACATTGTGCAGGGTCGCCCGGGCCACCGTGGTGCCGGCTAATTGCACTGGATCCATCACTGCCGTGGGGGTAACCACGCCGGTGCGGCCCACGGTCCATTCAATATCTCGCACAACGGTATGGGCTTCTTCCGGTGGGAACTTGTAAGCAATTTCCCAGCGGGGGACTTTAACGGTATTGCCCAATTGTTGTTGTAAGGCCAAATCATTGACCTTTAAAACCACCCCGTCAATACCGTAGGCTAAATTATCCCGCAACGGGGTCTTCTCTTCAATATAAGCAATCACATCATCCACCGTGGCACACAGGCGACTGTTGGGATTCACCGCAAAGCCCAGGTCGGCCAAAGTGGCCAAAGCCTGGGTCTGGGTGGTGACCGTCAAGGTGTCCGGTTTGGTAATGAAATACATAAACACCGCTAATTGCCGGGATTTAGTCACCTGGGTGTCCAACTGACGCAAACTGCCGGCCGCCGCATTTCGGGGATTGGCAAAAACGGGTTGCCCCGCCAATTCCCGCTTTTGATTTAACGCTTCAAAGGCGGCTTTTGGCATGTAACATTCCCCCCGAACTTCAATATTCAAGGGTTCTTTTAAGGTTTTGGGAATACCCGCCACGGTCAATAGGTTCTTGGTGATATCCTCGCCAATATTCCCATCTCCCCGGGTAGAGCCCAGGACGAACTGCCCCTTTTCATAAACTAAATCAATGGCCAAACCATCAATTT
The DNA here is from genome assembly GCF_001436375.1 of Agrilactobacillus composti DSM 18527 = JCM 14202. Taxonomy (GTDB): domain Bacteria; phylum Bacillota; class Bacilli; order Lactobacillales; family Lactobacillaceae; genus Agrilactobacillus; species Agrilactobacillus composti. Next base: position 37,308 of record NZ_AZGA01000006.1, read on the forward strand.
TTAACTCAGTGCTGTAAGCCACTTCTGCGTCGGTATTCCCCCGCAGCCGGGTATCCCATTCTCGTAATTCATCGAAGGAAAACACATCTCCCATGGATAACATGGGAATGCTGTGGGTCACTTTGGTAAAGCCCGGTAACACGTCGCCTCCGACTTTTTGGGTGGGGGAATCCGGGGTAATGATATCTGGAAAAGCCCCCTCCAGATCTTGGAGATCCCGGTATAAGGCATCATAGGTGCTGTCTTCCACTAAAGGGGCATCTTTGGTATAGTAAGCGGCGCTGTATTTGCTTAAAGTTTGCCGCAATTCCTTGGCTTTTTCACTGGCTTCCGTGGCACTATAGGCACTAACGGGTTTTTCAAGGGTCATCTAATCACCTGCTTCTTTACTCATGGACTTTTTCAATGGGGGCAAAGGCGGCTAACAGCCGCTTGACGCCCTCTGCTTTAAAGGCAATGTCTAATTCCGCATTTTCACCACTGCCACTGACCTTCACCACGGTCCCAGTGCCCCACTTCTTATGGGTCACTTTATCCCCAGCTTGCCAGCTTTCTTTGCCAGCCCCACTGGTTTTGGCCACAGGTCCCGCGGCTCGGGCTTGGCTGTAAGTCCCCGCGGTGGCCCGTTGGAATTGATTGTCTGCGCGACTGTTGCCACTGCGTTTTCTAAAGGGAATGGCGGCGACATTTTGATTGGCGTAATCGATTTGATCATCATCGATTTCTGAAATAAAGCGAGAAGCCGGGTTACTTTGGGTCCGGCCGTACAAGACCCGGGCGTAGGCATTGGTCAAATACAGTTTCTTTTGGGCGCGGGTAATGCCCACATAGGCCAAGCGCCGTTCTTCTTCCAATTGGTCCTCGTCTTGGGCTGCCCGGGCCAAGGGGAAGATACCTTCTTCCATCCCGATCAAAAATACCACGGGGAATTCCAAGCCCTTGGCTGCATGGAGGGTCATCAAGGTAACTTCACTGGCTTCTTCTAAATCATCTTGATCAGAGACTAGGGCTAAGTCTGCTAAGAAATCCACGAACTTGTCACTGTCTTCATTTTCGGGTTCATAAGTTTCATCAAATTTTTGGGTCACGGAGAGTAATTCTTCAATATTTTCAATCCGGGTGTTGGCTTCCAAGTTATTTTGCTTCTTCAAAGCCTCCAAATAACCAGTCTTGTCCAACATAGCCTGGGTCAAATCCGTCAGACTTAAATTAGCCACTTGTTGGCGCAGGTCATAGATGATATTGCCAAAGTCCCCCAAGTTGCCCCGGGCCCGGCCGCCAATGTTTGAGGTGTCGATATTCAAACAAGCTTCTAACAGCGACGCATTTTGTTCGTCGGCAAAATCTCGTAGTTTTTCAAGGGTGCCCGGGCCAATGCCCCGCTTAGGTACATTGATCACTCGGTTAAAGCTCATGTCATCTTTAGGATTGGCAATCAGGCGCAAATAGGCCAGCACATCTTTAATTTCCCGCCGGTCGTAGAACTTATGACCGCCGACAATTTTATAAGGGACGTTGGCCTTGATGAGATTTTCTTCAATCACCCGAGATTGGGCATTGGTCCGGTACAAAATCGCAAAGTCTCCGTAGTGATAGTGGGCTTCGGTCATTTGTTGTTGGATCTGGTTGATTACGTATAAGGATTCATCTTGTTCACTTTGGCCCCGGTAATAAGTGATTTTAGGGCCTTCTTGATTATCCGTCCAAAGGTTCTTAGGCTTACGAACTTGGTTGTTTTGAATCACGTCGTTAGCCGCCTTTAAAATATGCTTGGTGGAGCGGTAATTTTGTTCCAGCATCACAGTTTTGGCATCGGTATAATCTTTTTCAAAGTTCAAGATGTTATTCATGTTGGCACCCCGCCAACCATAAATACTCTGGTCCGCATCCCCCACCACGCATAAGTTGTGGTATTGAGCCGCCAGCATCTTCACCAGCATGTATTGAGCTTCATTGGTATCCTGATACTCATCCACATGGATATATTGGAACTTATTTTGGTAAAAGCTCAAGGTTGGCCGGTCAGCTTGGAACAATTGAATGGTCAACATGATCAAGTCATCAAAATCCATGGCTTGGTCTGCTTGTAAACTCCGTTGATATTGGCTGTAAACCTTTTGGACCACTTCTTCAAATAAAGTCTCGGCATGATAGTCTTCAGGGGTGATCAATTCGTTTTTGGCGTTGCTGATATTATTTAAGATACTTCTAGGATCAAATTGCTTGGGATCTATATTGAGACGCCGTAAAATTTGTTTCACTAAGGTTAATTGTTCAGAAGGATCGGCGATGGTAAAGGAGCGGCTGTAGCCGATTTTTTCACTTTCCCGGCGTAAAATCCGGACACATAACGCATGGAACGTGGATACCCAAACGGCTTCGGCATCTTCTTGGTCCAATAATTGGCCCACCCGTTCTTTCATTTCCTTGGCCGCTTTATTGGTAAAGGTGATGGCCAAAATATGCCAGGGCGTCACACCTTTTTCTTCGATCAAATAGGCCACCCGGTGTGTGAGAACACGGGTCTTACCACTACCGGCGCCGGCCATAATCAACAAAGGTCCCTCCGTGGTTTGGACGGCCTCTTTTTGTTTGTCATTTAATTTTGCTAATAAATCCGTATCCATAGTCCATTCCTTTCTGAGTTGAAAAGTACCCTTCATTATAACAAACTTACAGGGGATTTTCACCATCACCCCTAGGGGAAGTGCGCCCTAAAAAAGCCCAGTATCTGGGCAACTTGGTACCCCAATGCTGAGCTAAATAGCTGTTGGCTTGAACAAACTAAAGGTTATCAATTGATTGGCCCTGTTCCCTTTCAGTTCGTTGTCAATTTTGCTAAGCTGGATAACAAGGTGGTGGTAACGTGTCCATACTTTACGTTGGCCTATACGTCATAAGCATGGCCGTCTTGATTTTCAGAAAAACACTCATGACCAAATATAAACCGGTGCTGACCCTATATTTGGTATTAATCAATATATTTTTCATCTTGAAAATGACGCGATTTATATAATCCTTACTTTAACTCTGGAACAGTTAATCAACGCTGGCAACCAGGCACAGTGGATTAACTGTTTTTATGCTGTTCAGTATTTACTGAAAGGCCAGGAAATACCCCGATTTAGCTAAGAGCTTGGTGGTAAAACCTAATGCCACAACCACAGCTAAGAATAAGACACTGGCTACAATAGCTAATGCTAAGCCATTAAAATGAAAGCGCTGTAATACAAATATACCAAGCACCAGATAGCTAATTCCTAATGTAAGCATTTCCGTCACCGTGGCACCGATTCGCTGGCTTAGGGCTTTAAAGGCTAACAAGCTACAGGCCTTTAGATACAGGCCCACCAGCAGTGTTCCTAGAAATATCAAGGTATTTCCAATGAAGTTATACGGCATGGCCGCGATCAAAAAGCCATAGCTTAACCCAAAGGTGTACCCGTTTAAAGCCGCTCCCACCGTGGCTTCTTTAGTTAAAACAAAGGCCAGATTTGAAAAGCGATACATATACGCAAATTTTTTATCCTGGGCTTTTTCTAAATTGGTATAGGCATTCGAAATACTGGACAGCGTGATCGCCATGCCAGCTATCCCTAAATTCGTGGCAATTTGTAAACCTTGATTTGTGCGCATACCCCGGCCAAGCAGTAAACCCAACAAAAAGGCAACAATCAGGCCGCCGCCCACCACCAAGAGTGCCAAGGAAACAGACCGGCCAATCACTTGATAATAGTGTATTTTCTGTTTGAAGTAGAAATAACTGGCAATATAAATCTTCTTCATTTTTATCAGTCCTCTACTGGTGCGGCGGTCTGTGCCTAGTCCTTAGTGGTGTCCTGATTATTCGCGGCAAAATGTGCTTCATAGGTGGCCAGGTCCCAAGGATTTTCGGCCACATCCTGAATTTCTTGAATGGTCCCATCTGTCAAAAAAATCACATCCGTGGCGATTTTATCAATCAAAGCAAACACATGGGTGGAGATTAAAATCGCCGTATTCTGGGCCATGGCCGTTATCAATTGCTGCAACTTCAGGGTTTCATCCGGATCTTGCCCGGAAAAAGGTTCATCTAATAACAGTACCGCTGGCTGGTGCAAGGTAGCCACCACAAAACTCAGGCGCTGGCGCATACCGCCGGACAAAGTGGAAATCAAGGCATCTTTTTTGCCGTCAAGATTGACTGTGGCCAAGTAGTTCAAAATCTGGGTATCCGTCCGGGGCAATTCTCGAATATCGCGGATATATTGCAAGAACTCAAGAACGGTCAAATATTCGTAGAAAAATGGTTTGGTTTCCATATAACCAAAGTATTGATGGGCTATATCTCCCGTTACCGGTTGATCATTGAATCGCATGGTCCCACTGCTAGGCTGCAACATGGTCATCATCGCTTCCATTAGTGTCGTTTTCCCCGACCCATTCTTCCCTAGCAGCGCATAGATATGCCCGGATGCTAAGGTGAAAGTCACATTTTGAATCGCAGCTACACCGTCATAAAGCACTGTTAAATCATTGATCTGTAACATGTTTTCGTCCACCTTTCTTTGGTTTGTGGGGAACATTGAGGTAGAGTTTCTTGGCTAAGATCACTGGGCTGACTTTGATTAAGCCATAAGCCAAAACTAGTGCAATAACCCAAAAAAACAAACCCACGGTGATGCGTAAATATTGCTGCGGCAAAAAGGCCACAACCATCGCAACTACTACAAATAATGAAGATGTCGATTCCAAATGGTAACTTTTCCGGGTTGGCATTTCGCTAAAATCAATCCAATAAAAATTAGGGAAGACAATGGTTGAAAAAACCGTCATTACTGATAGCACACAAGTCAGGGGTACAATACAGATTACAAAATCTAATAATTGCGCGCCACCGTTAAAGATGGCGTAAGTGATGATCAGTACAACGGTCTCTGTAAACATTAAAATTGCCGCAATCAAGTATTTAACTAAAATCTTAGTTTTAATAAAATTGTGGATCTGCTGTTGATGCAACATGATGGTGCCCTCGTTGTCAATTGCCACGCAAGTTATGATAAACTCACTGCTAAGGAACAAAAACATTGCAAAAAAGGCTACTTTGATATAGAAAAGTTGGACATCGCTACCATGAATCTGTTGGCGATTTAGCACAAAAGTATACCAATATGACACGAGGAAAGACCCGTAACCAAGTGCGACGATGCCGGCAAAGGTCCCAGGTTTATAACTGCCCCTTGAGTTCAGCACAATTTTGAGCTCTGTGGGTAAAATCCGCCATAATTTTGCCATATCCGTCTCCCCCTTAGCAGGTATATCTACTCAATCAGCAGCTTTCTTTTTCACTTTGGTTTGCACTTTGTTTAACAACACCTTATTGCCGACTATCGTGGGACTGACCTTCAGCAACAGAAAAGCTAGTAACAGCGCTAGACCTAAAAGCAGCAGGCTAACACTGATAAAACTGCGAAAGTTTTTTATCTGAGCTAACCCATAAGCGGCACTGACAAAAATAGACGAAACTGTAGCGGCTAGTGCATAGCTTTTTCGTGTGGGTATTTCCGTATTTTCAATCCAATCGAAGTTGGGAAAAACAATGGTGGCAAAGACAAACATGATTGATAATACAACAGATAGTGGCAATAAGCAGATACCAAATTTCAATAACCCTGCACCCCCATTTGTCAGCCCGAAGATAATTATCAATAATAGCGTATTGGCAAAGACAAAAAGTGTTGAGATTAAATACTTCAGCTGGATTTTCGTTTGAATAAAGTTACGAATAACTTGATTATGTTCGAATATGGCACCTTCATTGTCAATCGACACATAGGACATCACCGCTTCACCAATGAATAGCAGATACATTGCGAAAAAGAGTACTTTGACGTTGAATATTTGTTGGGAATTCAAATGTAAGTCTTGTAAATTAGCCACAAAGACATACCAATACAAAGCCAAAAAAGCGCCATAAGCCAGCGCCAATAGGGCCGCAAACGTCCCTGGTAAAAAGCCGCCACCAGAGCGCATCATAATTTTTATTTCTGTGGGTAAAATCCGCCATAGTCTTGCCACGATCCACCTCCAGCCATCAGCCCTTAGATGGGGTTGACCGGTGTCCAATCACTATCATATCCCTCAATTTGCTGCAGTTACGCTCTGAAAACGACTTTAAAAGCTATCGAAATAATAAGATAAAAGCTGATATTTGCCAGGGCAAAGCGGCGTACTTTGGCCTGCCCCTGGGCTGAATACAACTTGGTTACTTGCTGGGTTAAAAAGCCGATATAAACAATGGTATCTAAACTCAATACACTCAATATGGCCACTTGCCAAGGCCCACTGACAAAACCGGCCAAGGAGAAGGAAATAACGCGGCCAAATGCGAATAGCATGCCTAATTTAATGCCATTTAGCAGAACTACCAGCCAATAGACTTGAATCGCCCGGCTAAAGATTGGGCTAAAATAGGCTGTTTGGAAAAAGAACAGGGCCAATAGCCAAGTGATCCCCGCAGTGATCACTATCGTCCCTAGAGGCAGCAACAACCCGATGCTGAGGGTTATGCTGTTAAAAAGAACTTGATGGTCGGTCACATACGTTAGTTGGGCCGAAGTCAGGGCACTAGTGGTTAACAAGCGCTGGTTCGTTGCTAAGGCAAAGGCCAGTAACGCGCTGATACAACAGATAAATCCTAAATTCAGCTTGTAATTTTTCATAAAACCACCCACTTGACTGAAAAATTGAGTAATTTCTGATACATTTATTATACAGCCTGGCTTAAAAATGATAAATCAATAACACTCTACTAATATAAGTATTGGTAATATCTAACCATTTTGAAAGGTGGCCATTAAATGTCTGATAAAAACTACATCGCCCTAACTTTGCAGAACCATTTAACCATCCGCCACATCGATCCCGCTCGAATTCGCACTGAATTGCGCTCAGATCTTTTCGTGATCAGTTTGACCCACTTGCCCAAAGATACCCCAGGATTAAGTTTTGAAGAGGTGCAAATCCTAGACTGTGTCTATAACACCATTGGCATGTTCGGGGTCCAATTTACCCAGCAATTGATTTTGTACGATACCATTTCAAATCATATTGATGAAATTCAGATTCAACTGAAACTACCCGCCTACCAGCTGGTTAATCAAGGCTTAGCTAAGTTTTTCAATGCTGGCCCAACGCCTTGAATGCCGACCACCAAAAAAAAGACCGCACCTGTCGCCCTGCCAAAAACGGCGGGGTATCAGTTGCGGTCTTATTTTAATGTCTTTATTTAAACAACCCGATAAAGGTTTCCAAACTGGCAAAGGCCATGAAGGCTACTACCAACCAACCGGTGTAAATCAAAATTTTGGGATGTTTGTAATCACCGATGATTTTTTTATTCCGGGCGGCCAGCAATAGGATCGCCAAGGCGATTGGTAAAATGAAACCATTTAAGGCCCCCACAAAGACTAATACCTTGGCGGGACTGCCGATGAAATAAAAGATGGCCGTGGACACTACGATGAAACCAATGACCAACCAGCGCCGATATTTTTCATAATTATGCTGTTGTTTGGTGCTGACGGCATAATCCAAAAATGACGTGGAGGTGAAGGTCGACCCCAGCGTGGAGGTCATCCCCGCGGCAAACAGCAATAGGCCGAAGAACTTATAGCCAAAATTACCCGCCGCAAATTGAAAAATCGAAGCCGCTGGGTTGGCTGGGTCTAACTTGTGGCCTAAAACTACCACAGACAGGCCCGCTAAGAATAGCAACACCCGAATTACGGAGGCGATGCCGATACCGGTCAAAGCCCCTTCATTCACGTACTTGATATTTTCTTTCCCCTTCAAGCCACCTTCAATTAAGCGATGGCCCCCGGCAAAGGAAATGTATCCGCCTACGGTGCCTCCAACAATGGTGACAATGGCGTAGAAATTAATGGACGTGGGCATGAAAGTGTGGGTGATGGCGGATTGATAAGGGACAGCCATGACGGACATGATGTACACCAAAATCGCGACTTTCACCACCGCCAAAACTTGCACGGTGCGATCCATGACGGTCAGGGCGTTTTTCACCACGAACACGGCGATGGCTAAGCAGGCGGCGATAACCGCCCCGTTTTCAGGGCTGATGCCAAATAACACGTTTAAACCTAAGCCGGCACCACCCACGTTCCCAATGTTAAAGAATAAGCCCCCGACGGCCACTAAAAAGGACAGCACGTAGCCTAAACCAGGGAAAATATCATTGGCGATGACTTGGGCCCGCTTACCGCTGACCACGATGATGCGCCAAATGTTCATCTGGACCACAATATCCACGATGATACAGATCAAAATGGCGAAGCCAAAGTTCGCCCCCATTTGGCCGGTAAACATGGCCGTTTGGGTCAAAAATCCCGGGCCCACAGCCGCCATGGCCATTAGAAAAGCGGCACCCATGGCAATACTGCGGGCAGAATGTTTCTTAGCAGCGGCCTTGGCATCGGTCTCTAAACCCGTTGGTTGGGTTAAATCTTTACTTTCTTTTGCCATTCAAAACGGCCTCCTTGTCTATGCTGTGTCAATTTAAAATGCCTTTAAGCCCACGTGGTCGGTTTGTAGCTCCTGTACCAGCCGAGCCACGATGGCTAAGGCGGCTTGATTGTCCCCATGGACACACACCGTATCGGTGGTCAAGGCCACCGTTGAGCCATCAATGGCGGTGACCGCTTGATTTTGAATCATGGCCACGGTGCGTTTGGCAATCACTTCGGGGTCAGTGATCACGGCGTTGGCTTGGCTTCTAGGCACTAGAGAGCCATCGGCTAAGTAATTCCGGTCCCCAAAGACTTCTTGGGCATAGGGCAAGCCCACTTCTTTGGCCGCCACAATCAGTTGGCTGTGGGCCAGGCCATAAATAGGAATGGTGGGATCCACCACTTGAATCCCCCGACAAATGGCCAGGGCTAGGTCATGATCCTTGGCCGCGGCGTTATACAAAGCCCCATGGGGTTTCACATGGTGCAGGTGATGACCGGCCCCTAAAAAGGCTTGTAAGGCCCCCACTTGATAGGTAATCATGTGTTGCACTTCTGCTGGGGGCAAGGCCATGTAGCGCCGGCCAAAATCCTGCAGGTCGTGGTAGCCAGGATGGGCCCCCACGGCTACCCCAGCAGCGTTAGCTTCCGCCACGGTTTTAGCCATGACATCGGGATCCCCGGCATGAAAGCCACAAGCTACATTCACCGAGGTCACTAATTTAATAATTTCCGCATCTTTGCCTAAGGTATAACGGCCGTAGCTTTCCCCTAGATCAGAATTTAAATCAATCGTCGTCACATTAATTCCTCCGTTCTAAGCCTGTTACGAATACTTCAAAGTGGCGTTTAATACGTCGGTCACCAACATATGCCCTGGGGCATGGGTGATGACAAAGTCGGGTTTGACCTGCATGATGGCGTTTTGCGGGGTCACCCCACAAGGCCAAAACACCGGCACTTCCCCAGGTTTGATGGTCACCGCATCCCCATAATCTGGGTGAGCTAGGTCAGTGATGCCAATGGTGGCTGGTTGACCAATTTGAATGGGGGCCCCGTGAACTTTAGGCATGGCTGCAGTGACTTGGACGGCTTTAGGCACATCTTGTTGGGCAATGGGCCGCATACTGACCACCATATGGCCCTGGAATTTCCCCGCGGGCACCAGGGGAATATTGGTATTGTACATAGGGACGTTCACCTTTTCGGTGATATTGCGCACCTCAATGCCCGCGGCCAGGAGTTCGGCTTCAAAGGAAAAACTGCAGCCAATGATGAAGCTGACGAAATCTGCTTGCCACACATCCGCCACACTGGTGACTTCTTTTGTCATTTTTCCGTGGCGATAAAGGCGATACTTGGGAAAATCATTAGCCAGATCCACATCCTGGGCGAATTGGTGCAGGGTGCGGCTGCCCACATCGCTGATCTCTAACACCGGACAGGGTCTAGGGTTGCGCTGGGTAAACAGCAAAAAATCATAAGCCAAATCCCGGGGCAAAATCACCAAGTTTGCCTGGGTATAACCCGCTGCCAAACCACTGGTGGGCTGGGTAAATTTCCCCTGGCGAATCAAATGCCGCAAAGCCACCGGACTTAAACTAGCAACATCTACAGTCATAACGCATCTTCCTTTCAAGCAGTGGGCGCCGGTTCAACCAAGTGATCCACCCAGTTGATATCGGTGGTGTTGTCTAAGAATTTAGATTCTTGTAATAATTGCATTAAAAAGTCTAAGTTAGTGCTGATACCCGCGATGACCGTCTCGTCAATGGCGCTTTGCATCTGGCGAATCACCGTCGGCCGATCCGGGCCGTAAGCGATGATTTTGGCAATCATGGCATCATAATAAGGGGGTACTTGATAACCCTGATAAAGGGCCGTATCCGTGCGAATCCCATGGCCATCGGGTAAATGTAAGGCCGTGATGGTGCCGGCGGTGTTGGCCGTGATCCGGCACTCTAAGGCAAAATTAGCCGGGGCTTGGGGGGTGGTCAACGTCAAGGGCTTGCCCTGGGCAATTTTCAGCTGGGCGGCCACTAAATCCGTGTGGCTGGTCAATTCGGTGACGGGGTGTTCTACTTGAATCCGGGTATTCATTTCCATGAAGTAAAACTGATTTGGCCCGTCGTACAAAAACTCCACCGTCCCCGCGCCTTCGTAGTGAATGCTGGCAGCGGCTTGAACGGCAACGCGGTGCATTTTAGCCCGGGTGGGTTCATCCACGATCACTGCTGGGGCTTCTTCTAACACCTTTTGATGATGGTGTTGAATGGTGCAATCCCGATCGCCCACGGCGATAGTGTGGCCAGCTTGATCCGCTAAAATTTGAACTTCAATGTGTCTAGGATGAGTCAAATATTTTTCCAAATACATATGCCCATCCCCAAAGGCATTTTGGGCTTCACCTTGGGCTAAGTTAAAGGCCTCCGGGAAGTCAGCGGCGTTGGTGATGACCCGCATCCCCTTGCCGCCACCGCCGGCACTGGCTTTGAGCATGACGGGATAGCCAATGCGGTCGGCCCAAGTTTGCCCCACAGCCACCGCCGTAAAATCCCCGTCACTGCCTGGGGCCACGGGGACCCCAGCGGCGACCATGGTGGCCCGGGCTTGGGCCTTTTCTCCCATGAGGGCAATGACTTTGGCACTGGGGCCAATGAATTTCAACTGGTTGGCTTCACAAAGCTTGGCAAAGCTGGCATTCTCCGATAAAAAACCATAGCCAGGGTGCACAGCATCACAATGGGTGCCTAAAGCGGCCGCCACGATATTGCGTTGATTCAAATAACTGGCCTCGGGACTGGCACTGCCAATGCAAACGGCCTCATCGGCTAAGCCCACATGCAAAGCAAATTTATCAGCCGTGGCGTACACGGCCACGGTTTTTAAATGTAACAGGCGACAGGCCCGAATAATCCGCAGGGCAATTTCACCCCGATTGGCAATTAATACTTTTTTCACCAATGTCATCCCCTATGTGTGATAATTTGTGCTAATTTTTGGGCACCGGTGCGGGCCGGCCCCACTGGTGCTTGATATTTCTGAGCTGCAAAACTGGCCGCTAAAGTCGTTAGTACCTGTTGTTGGGCGGCTAATAAGGCCCGGGCCGTGTTTAAAGCCGTTAGTTCAAACTGAAAATCTTCACCGGCAGACATTTGCACAAAACTGGCCAAATCTGCCCCGATCACCGTGGCAATCATGGGATAACCTCCGGCGGTTTGCCGGTCCGCTAACAAAACAATGGGCTGGCCATTACGGGTAATTTGGATATTCCCCAGGACAGTCCCCTCAGAAATCAAGTTTTCAGTAGGCACGGGCAAGGGCTCACCCTGTAATTGATAACCCATGCGGTCAGCTTGTTGGGAAATTTGGTAAGTTTGCTGCAGAAATTGGCTTTGGGCGGCCGGGGTAAATAAATCCCACTGCGGCCCCTTTAACACCCGAATGTGCCCTGGGGCTTTCACCGCCGGCACAGGGGCATGACGATGGGCCAAACTAGGCAGCACATAACAAGGCTCAAAGGGTAAGGCATCCCCCACGGCCAGCGTTCGCCCGAACAGCCCCCCTAATTGAATCTTCAAGGTGGTGGCCCGGCTGCCTAAGACCATGGGCACCTGCAAGCCCCCGTTAGCCACGGCCAAATAGCCATATCGGCCCGTGGCCATGGGCGCAAACTGCACCTGATCGCCAGCTTGAATAGCAATAGCCTGGTTCAAAGCAATGGGTTGCCCATTTAAGCTGGGGCTAGAAGCTGCCCCGGTGATGGCGATAAAAGTGGGCGCCTGAAATTGTAACGTGGGGCCCGCTAAGATAAATTCCAAAGCTGCGGCATTGGCATCATTATTCACCAACAAATTCGCCAGCTTTAAGCTTGCCTGGTCCATGGCCCCCGAGACGGGAAAACCAGCACTCTGGTATTGATAACGGCCTAAATCTTGGACGGTGGCCGCAAAGCCGCTGTTGAGCACCTCAATGGTTGCCACGTTATGCATCTCCTAATATGGTTTGTTTGATTTGATACTTTCCCGCCAGATCCAGCGCTTGAATCCGCCGATAGTCGGTTTTTGAAATCGCGGTAAATTGGATATAGTCCCCGGCTTGATAGCGCAATTGGGGATGTTGGGCATTGAATAATTGTAACGGCGTGCGGCCCAATAGGCGCCAGCCCCCAGGCGAAGCCACAGGATACATCCCCGTTTGGGCCCCGGCAATGCCCACACTGCCCGGCTCTAAGCGGGCTCGAGGTTTATCCAAGCGGGGCATGGCGATTTGTTTGGGAACCGTCCCCATATAAGCAAAACCGGGTAAAAAGCCCATCATATAAATGAAATATTTCGTTTGGGTGTGCATTTGAATCAAATCGGCCACGGATAAATGGCCATAAGCGGCCACCGCGGCTAAATCCGGGCCAAATTCCCCATCATAACACACGGGAATGGCTAAGACCCGACTATTGGCCGCCGCTTGTTGAGGATCAAAAGCGGCAATCAGGCGATCCAGCACCTGGGTGAGTTGGCCATAGGTGACCAAACTGGCCACGAAGTTCACCGTCAACGTATGGTAGGCCGGAATAATCGCGGTCACCCCGGCTATTTTTTGGGCCAGTAATTGTTGGCCCACGGTCTGGATCAGTTGATTTTGTCCCACATCTATTTTATTGGGCAACACCAGGTCTAAAGCCGACTCGCCCATGGGCACGTAATGATAGTGGTAAGCATTCATAACATCATCTCAAATCATTAAATAATCATTAGATTTTCTAAGGAGTATTCTAATATATCGACCCTAGTTTTGTCAAAATTGTGCATTTTTATTCAGGTCAAAAAAAACAGCAATTGTTTTAGAGATAGCCTCTAAAACAATTGCTGTTCACTTTTTAAATTTATAAAATAATTTTTTCCCGAGGATCATTTCACATGTTCCCCAGATTAATCCAAGCCCACCCGTTTGAAGATCAAGTCGATATTCTTCAAATGCCAATGATAATCAAAGGCATCATCTAAATCCGCTTTGGTCAAAACGGCAGTAACTTTGGGATCAGCCTCTAATAATTGGCGGAAATCCTTTTGTTCATCCCAAGCTTGGGCGGTTTTAGGTTGGACCAAATCATAAGCTGCTTCGCGACTCAAGCCGCCTTTATCCACCAGCTTTAATAAGACCCGTTGGGAATAAATCAAGCCATGGGTGATGCCCATATCTTGGAGCATCTTGTCTGGAAAGACCGTTAATGTCTCTAAGATATGGCTGAAGCGATGCAAGATATAATCTAACAATTCGGTGCTATCTGGTAAAATGACCCGTTCAGCGGAACTATGGGAGATATCGCGTTCATGCCATAATGGCACGTCCTCCAGGGCAGTTACCGCATAACCTCTAATAACCCGAGCTAAGCCAGTAACGTTCTCAGAACCGATAGGATTGCGCTTGTGAGGCATTGCCGAGGATCCCTTTTGCCCGGCGGCGAAATATTCTTCAGCTTCTCGGACTTCGGTCCGTTGTAAATGCCGCACTTCTAAAGCGAAGCGTTCAATGGACGTGGCAATCAAGGCCATGGTTTGCACGTATTCGGCATGGAGGTCTCTAGGCAAGACTTGCGTGGAGATATCTTGGGCCCGGGTGCCTAAGTGTTCGGTGACATAGGCTTCAACTTCTGGGGGAATATTGGCAAAAGTACCCACGGCCCCACTGATTTTACCGGCTTCTACACCCTTGGCTGCATGTTCAAAGCGTTCTTTGTTGCGCTTCATTTCCGCATACCAGTTGGCTAAAACTAAACCAAAGGTGGTGGGTTCGGCGTGAACCCCATGGGTACGGCCCATCATTGGGGTGAATTTGTATGCCTCAGCCTTTTTAGCGATCACCGCTAAGAAATGATCGATGTCTTGCCGAATAATGTCATTGGCTTGTTTTAACAAATAACCATAAGCCGTATCCACCACGTCGGTGGAAGTAAGGCCAAAGTGGATCCATTTCTTCTCAGCCCCTAAACTTTCAGAAACCGTCCGGGTGAAAGCCACCACATCATGATGGGTAATGGCTTCTAGCCGCTTGATTTCAGCCACATCAAAGGTGGCCTTGGCCCGAATTGCCTTGACATCAGCTTCGGGGATTTCCCCCAGCTTTGCCCAAGCTTCATCAGCTAAAATCTCCACTTCAAGCCAAGCTTTATACTTGTTTTCATCAGTCCAAATTGCACCCATCTCAGGCCGTACATAACGTGGAATCATTTCAGTTACGCTCCTTTTATTGTCAGTGTCCGTATTTCCTTATAAATGCCACAATTCAGTGGCGTTAATATGGTTCAATAAACTGGTTTTAGAATCATCAGTGACAAAAATCTGGCCAATCGGCGTGGCATCTGAATTGGCCGCCACCGGATAATAATTAAATTGCCACTGGGGCTTAATTTTAATTTGGGTATAACTCTCATCGGCGATTTGTTTCAAAATCATCAACATCGCCCCGTTGGTCTTGGCTTGCACCGTTGGCATCGGCCAACCTAATAACGCCCGCAACTGCAACTCGTATTGGGAAATCCCCGTGACTTGTTGGTAAATATCCGCTGCCACATGCAGACCAGGGAAAATCCGTTGGGTGTACAAATTCCCAGAAGCAGTCATTAAAAAGGAAACCCCAAAAACGCCGCAATAATCGATGTTTTCGGCGATTTTTTTAGTGATCCGCTGCATTTCTGCCGCCGCATCTGCAGATATCTGTGGGGTAACTAAGGCAGCAATCAATTGATGACTATCGTAGTATATTTCAATCAAGGGTAGCAATTGTACATTTTTATCCTGATCCTTCACGGCCATTAATAGGAATTCTTGATCCGCTGGGATCCAAGACTCTAAAATAGCCGAACCTGCATTTAAAAATTGGGCGCTGTAATCCGCATCCCGCCGCCAATAAAGCACTTGTTGGCGGTTGTGGGCCAAGCCCTTTTGAATAGGTTTGATCACGGCTGGGTAGCCGATGGACTCTAACCCATCTAAAACGTCAGCTTGGTTGACCACCGTCATATAAGGGGCAATGTTCACATTTAAGTCATCTAAGAACGTCTTCTCCAAATACCGGTCCTGGGTGATGGCTAAAATGTCCGTCCCCTGGGGCAAGTAAGTTTGCTCAGAAAGTGCTTCTAAAATGTCCGTATTAATGTGTTCATCTTGATAAATCAGCGCACTTAACCCCGCCGTGAAATCCAAGATTTCCTTAGGATCATCTAAATTCCCCACTGCGGGGAAATCCACGATGTTCAAAACGGGTTCTTGTTGCCCCGCTAATAAAGCCACGTTAAAACCCATGGTTTTCGCAGCTAGCGCCAAGTGGTAGCTTTGCATGCCCCCACCGATGATACCGATTGTTTGCATTGGATAGATAAAAGCCATTTGCATGTTCCTGCCTTTTATGAAGTATGTTTATGCAATAACCCTACCACATGAAGTCCCCCAGTGCCAAAGAATTCTTTAAGCTGAGGCGTCAATCTGCCTCGTTTAAGCCAGTATCTTCTTCATCCACA
Source organism: Agrilactobacillus composti DSM 18527 = JCM 14202 (assembly GCF_001436375.1). Taxonomy (GTDB): domain Bacteria; phylum Bacillota; class Bacilli; order Lactobacillales; family Lactobacillaceae; genus Agrilactobacillus; species Agrilactobacillus composti. The sequence goes on from NZ_AZGA01000006.1 coordinate 53,328, forward strand.
GTGCCCAACCCATTGAAAATCAGGTTCAACAAGACCGCTGATAAACTGGCCATGACGATGCCGTTGCCAAAGAGCAACTGCGCTGTTTTCGGTAAGAATTGATAAATTCCTGGTTGGACGGTGACCCCTAAGCCCAACCCAATGGCCACAGCAACGACTAATAAATTCTTGTCACTTTGGAAATTGACATTTTGTAACATGCGAATCCCTTGGACGGCCACCATGCCAAACATGACTAACATAGCGCCCCCCAGTACTGGCGCCGGAATAATCGTAGCCATGGCCCCAACTTTGGGTAACAACCCCAGTAATACTAAGAAGCCGGCTGCAAAATAAATAGGTTTGCGGGTCTTGATCCCGGATAATTGCACCAAGCCCACATTTTGCGAGAACGTGGTGTAAGGAAAGGTGTTAAACAAACCGCCAAAGATAATGGCCAAGCCTTCCGCCCGATAACCGCGCTTTAAATCATCACTCGTTAATTTACGTTTGGTAATATCGCCCAAGGCAAAGTAAACCCCGGTGGATTCCACCATAGAAACCATGGAAATCAAGATCATGGTCACAATAGACGACCATTCAAACTTGGGGACCCCAAAGTAAAAAAATTGGGGAAAGTGGAACCAACTAGCTTCTATAACTGGTTTTAAAGAAACCATGCCAAAGCCAGAAGCCACAAAGGTCCCGACGACTAAGCCCACCAACACGGCAATGGAACGGAAAAAACCCCGACCCCAAAAACTGATGGCCAAAATAATCACGACGGTTAAAAAGCCCACGCCAATATTGGTCAACGACCCAAAACTAGCGGCTTTAGTATCACCACCGCCCAGATTTTGAAAGGCCACGGGGATCAAGGTCAAACCAATGACCGTGATCAAGGTCCCGGTGACAAGTGGGGGAAATAAGGCTTTGATTTTCGAAAACCAACCGGCGATCAAGACCACAAAGATCCCGGCGGCGATGATCGAACCATACATGGCCCCAATAGAATACCGGGCCCCAATCATCTTCAAAGGTTCCACGGCCTGAACGGCACAGCCTAACACTACCGGCAGGCCGATGCCCATGAAACGATTACTGCGTAATTGAAAAAAAGTGGCTAACCCACACATGAAAATATCAATGGAAACTAAATAAGTCATTTGTAAGGCGCTAAAGTGCAGCGCCCCACCAATCAATAGCGGCACTAACACCGACCCAGAATACATAGCCAATAAATGTTGCAGGCCTAAAACAGCCGCTTTGATGTTAGAAACTGGGAGCGGTGTGACTGGTGATTTAGTGGACTGCATGGGTTGTTGCCTCCTGGTCATCTAGAAAAATAACTTTGCCGTCTTCAAAGGCTTTGATCCGGGCTAAGGATTCAACGCGGATCCCCTTTTCGTCCATTAAGTGCCGGCCCTTTTGGAAGGTCTTTTCGATCACAATACCCACACCGGCTAATTTGGCGCCGGCTTGGCCGACGATGTCCATTAAGCCTTCCACCGCTTGGCCGTTGGCTAAGAAGTCATCAATGACTAAACAAACATCGTCTGCTTTAAGGAACTTTTTAGAAATAGAAATATGATTACTGACTTTCTTTGTATATGAATAGACTGTAGAAGTATATAGTTCGTCTTTTAGGGTCAGGCTTTTATGCTTGCGCGCAAAGATCACCGGCACATTAAAAGCCAAACCAGTGAAGATAGCCGGGGCGATCCCCGAAGATTCCACCGTCAAAACTTTGGTGATGGGTTGGTCTTTGAATAAACGGTGAAACTCCTGGCCTATCTGTTGCATCAGCATGGGATCAACTTGATGATTCAAGAAATTATCCACCTTTAACACGTCTTTACCCAGCACTTGGCCGTCCTTTAATATGCGCTCTTCTAAAATCTTCAAAATGAACTTCCTTTCTTGAAACCTGCGTTATGATCAATATTCGTATTTAAGGCGATGATTTAAATTATACCAGTTTCTTTTAATATAATCGATGTAAAATGCGAATTAAGATTAAAATAAAGATTACCATAAAAAAATTGCGTACTCAACCGGTGAGCCGCAATTTCATTGAAATCTAACCTTCGTGTTTTAGTCGTTCTGCTTCCCGATACTGGGCCATTTTTTTGGCAAATAATTCGCCATTTGTTGGGGGCGTATAGGTGATGGCGTTTGCACCAGCGGCGATGGTGGCCAAAATTTGGGCGTCATTTTTACCGCCGGTGGCCATAATTGGGACCCGGGGAAATTCATTTCTAATCTTTCTCACAATTGCGGCGGTGTCACTGCCCCCGGAAACATTCAAAATTTGTACCCCGGCAGCTAACAAGGCGGTCACATCAGTTTGATCATGGACCACTGTGGCGATAATCGGGATATCCACCACCATATCAATATCGCGAATCGTTTCTAGCGGTGTGGGGGCGTTGACCACCACGCCCAAAGCCCCCTGGGCTTCGGCAAACACAGCCATCATTTCGGCCCGCTGGCCCTGGGTGGTCCCGCCGCCAATCCCGGAAAACACCGGCACATCTGCCACCATGCTGATGGCCTGCATGATAGTGGGATGGGGCGTGAAAGGGTAAACGGCAATCACCGCATCGGCATTGGTGTTTTTAATAATGGCAATGTCGGTGGTGAAAATCACGGAACGAATCTTCTTTTTAAAGATCTTAATGCCGCTGACCCGGGCAATGACCCGGGGGATCTTAACCAAGCCAGCGCGCAGATCTGTCATAATTTCAGGCACATATTTTTCTGGCATCGCAACATCTTCCTTTCGCAAACAGAAGCGTCTTTAGCGGTCATAACGCGTTAAACGATATTTTTCAACAATATTAATAATTTTTTGGGCGTATGCCGGATCGGTGGCATAACCATCCGTCTGTAAAGCCTGAGCGGCGTCTTGGTAATTGCCAGCTTGTAAGACGTGCTGGTACTGATTGGGATTCCAAGACGTCCCTTGAGCCAGCAGCTGGGCATGGTCTAATAAAGACGCATCAAAGCTGGGATAGACCCGAAAGCGGGCCTTGACGGTCTGCCAAGAACCGTTGGTGTATTCTTGGGTTTCTAAAACTTGGCTGTTGGCTGGGTCGGTGCCCTTCACCCCAAATAAATTCTTATAGTCTGCGGCCAAGCGACTGGTACCCCAATTGCTTTCTAAAATAGCCTGGGCAATGGTGATGCTGGGCAGCACTTGGTATTGGGCATGCAGGGTTTGGGCATAGGGGGCAATGCTGTCAATAAAGGCCTGCTTTTTCTTAGCTTCTTCATCTTGGGCTGCAATGGAGGAATCAATGGCCGCCTGGCGAATTTGATCACCCCGATAGGCCAAGCCCTTGATTACGCCAAAAATCCCAATGGCCAAAATCGCTAAGGTGATGATAATGGGAACCAAACCACTGCTGGCCTGGGTTTTACGTCTAGTTGAACTTTTTCTTCTTTTAGTCAAAAGATACCTACCTAATTTATAATGGACTGCTATTTCGCTGAGCGATCGCTAACTTGTAAGTTATCTGCCCAGGTCAATAGATCTAATTCTTGGGTCTCAATGGCCCGCTGAATACGAGCCGGTACAATAAAGTCTAACACATCGTTGAAGCCCCATAAATCATAATTCAAGGTCAAGCGTAAATGGATCACGGGGCGTTTTAACACGAGCTCATCTTTAAAGGCACTCTTACAATTATCTGCCTTGACCCAGTGCTGGGCCACGTGCTTTTTGGCCTGGTTGTAAATATAAGCGGCTTTATTATCTAATTCAGGAATTGTTTGGGCTTGAAAAATTGCTTTTTGGCACAACATCCATTCATAATCGGTAAATAATTTCCGGATCTCTTGTAATTGTTTCCCGGACAACTGAATATCACCGCTCACCCAATCGGCTATCAGGTGACTGTCGCCGCCTAAAATAGCCGTGCTGAATCTTTGCGTATCACCATATTTTTCTAAAATCACATCTTGTGCGATCATTGCTAAATCTGTATATGCCATTATATTCACCTTCCCAAAAAAATTACAGTTATTATATATCTATTATACAAGATTAATTCTTGTAAGGGTTGATTTGGGATCAATAATTCATTTCAGAATACAAAAAGAGCTCAGGTAATTTTACCTGAGCTCCGATTAATTTTAATTTAAAATTAGTCTTTTACAACGTTAACAGCTTGAGGGCCGCGGTCGCTTTCTTCGATGTCAAAAGTAACACTTTGACCTTCTTCAAGTGTCTTGTAGCCGTCACCTTGGATTGCAGAGAAATGTACGAATACATCGCTACCGTCTTCACGAGTGATAAAGCCATAACCTTTTTCAGCGTTAAACCATTTTACAGTTCCATGTTCCATAAGAGCATTTCCTCCTCGAAAATATATATAATTGTGCATTCTTGTTTGGTACATATGGAAGAAAGTCTTTGAAACAATCGAACCATAGCCATTCAAAAAGTACATTTTTATAGTACCACAGGTTTTTTTAGAAGACAAGTAAAAAGAAAGTTCGGGTTTTTAGTTCTGGCTGGCCACAATTGTATAGAAAGTATTCTTTAAACGTAGGAATTGATGAAAATTATTGAGCAAGTAGTACAGTTGCGCACGGGTTTCGAACTCTACGCGGTCCTTGGGTAAAGCGCTTTTCTGGAATTCTTTTTGTAAATCTTCCACATTTTTCACCAGGTCCTCAGCCGAGTTACTTTCAGCCAGGGTATCGGCGGTTTGATCCATGGCCGTGGCAATTTTTTTACCCTGGTCAATGGGCCCGGGTATACGCTCTAAGCTGGTTTGCATTTGCCGCAGGAGTTCATATTGGTTGTTGCGCATTTCAAAGTAAGCCTTGTAATAATCGTTTTCAGACAACAGCTGATTTTCATTATGACGGGCTGTCCAAGCCATGCCATCATTTAGGGCAATTTTTAAGTCACTTAAAATTTCCCAGTTTTGCTTAAACAATTCGGCCTTTTCAGTTTCTGAAACAGTGGTGGTCAATTGGGCGCTCATCCCCTCTAGTATGCCTTTCATGCTGGTTTCCACGGCAGTTTGATAGGTGGAGATCCGGTCTTCCAGGTTCGGCATGAACAAATTGGCGATCACGGCCACCCCAGCCCCAATGACCATCAATAAAGATTCATTGATGATCCAATACATGGAAGTACTGTGCTGCATGAGAAAATGGGTCACCAACACTGAACTTAAGACGATGCCGTCTTGGAGATTAAAGGTATCGGCCACGGGAATAAACAGCAGTAAAAACACCCCAAAGGCAATGGCGTTATAGCCAATGATGCGAAAACTAATAATAGCGATCAAAAAAGCGATGGCCGTGGAAATAATTCTAAAAAATACCAAGCGAAAGGAAGATTTGGTGGTATTTTGGACACTCAAAATCGTAATGATGCCGGCAGCCGACCAATATTCTAGATTTAAATAATAGGCCAGCAAGATGGCAACAGCTGCACCCACGGCAGTTTTGATGGTTCTAAGACCAATACGCAAACTAATTCCTCCAATTATCGTCAGCCAGCTGCCCAGTTGTAAACAGCGTTTCATTGGCAACTGACTGCCGATTAAGTTATGATTAATATATCCAAAAAAAATGGGGCGTTGCTTATGCTAAAAAATTCAAAACATGCAAAATTCACATTATTTTTTATGCTATTGGTGGCCTTAGTCACCCTAAGCGCTTGCAGTACCAAGCAGGGGGCCAAGGACCAACTGCTGGAAAACAGCAAGACCGTCCTCAAAGATATTAAAGCCCAGAAAAAAAATTTAAATGTGATCAAAAACCAAATGGAAGCCAGTCAAGCTCGCTTTCCCAAAGAACAGAAAAAGTATCCTAAACAAAATCTATTAAATGTGACAACCTCTAAAACTTACCAGGCAGTCACCAAACGTAAAGATGCCTTTACCAGTTTTAAAGATACCCAAAATGACCTAAAAATGGATCAAACCACGCTGACCAAGATCTCTAATCAAGACCTGCCAGATATGCCCAAGGAATTGATGAATAGCTTAATTCAAAGTTTACACCTATCAGCTTTAGATCAGCGGACCTTTGCCAACTTTTTGACAGAAATGACCCAAAATGAAGCCACTTACTACAACCTGCTGAGTAATCCCGACACCAGTACCAGCGCCACGGAATTAGACGCCCAGGAGAATCGTTTGAATCAGTACTATGGTGCGGTTTATCAACAAATTGAGATCATGAACGTGAACTTAAACACCGCCCAAAAACAAGCTCAGCGCCTACAAAAAAGTGTCGCCAGTGGGTCTTAAAATCTAAAAAGCCACATCTACTTTCAGCCTAAAGAAATTCTGGGTTGATTGTGATACTATCCCTTTAGAGAGCACCAGAGAAAAACAAAAATTTCTCTGGTGTGA
>NZ_AZGA01000060.1 GCF_001436375.1 Agrilactobacillus composti DSM 18527 = JCM 14202
ACTTTGTGCTCTCAAAACCACATATCATGATCATCTATAATTTCAAATCTTGTGTATCATCATTTGGTCAAGTCCTCGACCGATTAGTACTAGTCCGCTCCATGCCTCGCAGCACTTCCACGCCTAGCCTATCTACCTGATCATCTCTCAGGGGTCTTACTTCATTAACTGAATGGGAAATTTCATCTCGAGGGGGGCTTCACACTTAGATGCTTTCAGCGCTTATCCCTGCCATACATAGCTACCCAGCTCTGCACCTGGCGGTACAACTGGTACACCAGCGGTATGTCCATCCCGGTCCTCTCGTACTAAGGACAGCTCCTCTCAAATTTCCTGCGCCCGCGACGGATAGGGACCGAACTGTCTCACGACGTTCTGAACCCAGCTCGCGTACCGCTTTAATGGGCGAACAGCCCAACCCTTGGGACCGACTACAGCCCCAGGATGCGATGAGCCGACATCGAGGTGCCAAACCTCCCCGTCGATGTGGACTCTTGGGGGAGATAAGCCTGTTATCCCCAGGGTAGCTTTTATCCGTTGAGCGATGGCCCTTCCATGCGGAACCACCGGATCACTAAGTCCTACTTTCGTACCTGCTCGACCTGTCTGTCTCGCAGTCAAGCTCCCTTCTACCTTTACACTCTGCGAATGATTTCCAACCATTCTGAGGGAACCTTTGAGCGCCTCCGTTACTCTTTAGGAGGCGACCGCCCCAGTCAAACTGCCTGCCAGACACTGTCTCCCGCCACGCTAAGTGGCGCGGGTTAGAGTGTTCATGCAGCAAGGGTAGTATCCCACCAATGCCTCCAGCGAAACTAGCGTTCCGCCTTCAACGGCTCCTACCTATCCTGTACATGCTGTACAAACACGCAATATCAAGCTACAGTAAAGCTCCATGGGGTCTTTCCGTCCTGTCGCGGGTAACCCGCATCTTCACGGGTAGTATAATTTCACCGAGTCTATCGTTGAGACAGTGCCCAAATCATTACGCCTTTCGTGCGGGTCGGAACTTACCCGACAAGGAATTTCGCTACCTTAGGACCGTTATAGTTACGGCCGCCGTTTACTGGGGCTTCAATTCTCAGCTTCGCTTACGCTAACTGATCCTCTTAACCTTCCAGCACCGGGCAGGCGTCAGCCCCTATACGTCATCTTTCGATTTAGCAGAGACCTGTGTTTTTGATAAACAGTTGTTTGGGCCTTTTCACTGCGGCTGGCCTTGCGGCCAGCACCCCTTCTCCCGAAGTTACGGGGTCATTTTGCCGAGTTCCTTAACGATAGTTCTCTCGCACACCTTAGGATACTCTCCTCGACTACCTGTGTCGGTTTGCGGTACGGGTGGTTCAGTTCTGGCTAGAAGCTTTTCTTGGCAGTGTGACATCAGGAACTTCGCTACTTAAATTTCGCTCCCCATCACAACTTGTCCTTAAGAATAGAAGCATTTGACTCCTACTCAGACTTGTTGCTTGGGCATGCACATCCAGCGGCATGCTTTCCTTAGCCTCCTGCGTCCCTCCATCACTCATAACGAACTAAACCAGTGCAGGAATTTCCACCTGCTTGTCATCGATTACGCCTTTCGGCCTCATCTTAGCTCCCGACTAACCCTGGGCGGACGAGCCTTCCCCAGGAAACCTTAGTCATACGGTGGACAGGATTCTCACCTGTCTTTCGCTACTCATACCGGCATTCTCACTTCTAAGCGCTCCACCAGTCCTCACGATCTGGCTTCGCCGCACTTAGAACGCTCTCCTACCACGGACACATAAGTGTCCATCCACAGTTTCGGTACTATGCTTAGCCCCGGTACATTTTCGGCGCAGGACCACTCGACTAGTGAGCTATTACGCACTCTTTAAATGATGGCTGCTTCTGAGCCAACATCCTAGTTGTCTACGCAGTTCCACATCCTTTTCCACTTAGCATAGATTTAGGGACCTTAACTGGTGATCTGGGCTGTTCCCCTTTCGACTACGGATCTTATCACTCGCAGTCTGACTCCTGATGATAGATCAACGGCATTCGGAGTTTATCTGAATTCAGTAACCCAAGACGGGCCCCTAGTTCAAACAGTGCTCTACCTCCGTGATCCTTACATCAAGGCTAGCCCTAAAGCTATTTCGGAGAGAACCAGCTATCTCCAAGTTCGTTTGGAATTTCACCGCTACCCACAACTCATCCCCTCATTTTTCAACATAAGTGGGTTCGGTCCTCCAGTGCGTTTTACCGCACCTTCAACCTGGTCATGGGTAGGTCACTTGGTTTCGGGTCTATCTCTACATACTAAACGCCCTATTCAGACTCGCTTTCGCTGCGGCTCCATCTTTTCTGACTTAACCACGCATGTAAAGGTAACTCGCCGGTTCATTCTACAAAAGGCACGCCATTACTCATTAACGAGCTCTGACTACTTGTAGGCACACGGTTTCAGGAACTGTTTCACTCCCCTTCCGGGGTGCTTTTCACCTTTCCCTCACGGTACTGGTTCACTATCGGTCACTAGGTAGTATTTAGCCTTGGGAGATGGTCCTCCC
>NZ_AZGA01000061.1 GCF_001436375.1 Agrilactobacillus composti DSM 18527 = JCM 14202
ACTTTGTTCTTTGAAAACCACATATCATGAAATATCTATAACCGAGAATCAAAAACTGTGTATCAAAATTGCCAGGTTTTAAATAACCTAAGCCTAAGGCTTTAGGTCAAGTTAAAAAGGGCGCACGGTGGATGCCTTGGCACTAGGAGCCGATGAAGGACGTGACTAACAACGATATGCTTCGGGGAGCTGTAAGTAAGCTTTGATCCGGAGATTTCCGAATGGGGGAACCCGGCTATCCTAATCGATAGTCAGTTATATGTGAATACATAGCATATAACAGGTAAACGCGGTGAACTGAAACATCTAAGTAGCTGCAGGAACAAAAAGAAAATTCGATTCCCTAAGTAGCGGCGAGCGAACGGGGAACAGCCCAAACCAGGATGCTTGCATCCTGGGGTTGTAGGACTGGACATTGGAGTTACAAAAATTTGGATTAGC
>NZ_AZGA01000062.1:0-560 GCF_001436375.1 Agrilactobacillus composti DSM 18527 = JCM 14202
TCACGATGCTCCTTCAAATAGGGTAGTAGCTCGTCGACGGTCAGGCCGTCGATACCAGCTGCACCTTTGTTGCTGACTACTTGTTTGTAGGCTTGGTTCAGATTATCTCGGGATAGAACTAAATCTTGAAATGAAACGCCATTCTCGACTTTACCTTCACCGGAAGTCGTACTATGCGCCCCGGGTTGCCTTTGGTCTTCCAGACCTATCTTCCCCCGGCGGTCAGCTTTGATTTCTGTTTTCTGCAATTTTCGCACGACTTCCACCTCCAATTTTAGTGAGAATTATTATTGTTCAGCCCTTCATTACCATTGGCAACTACTATGGCCTCGGCTGACTTCTGTATCATTCAGCTAGACATCGCTGCCTAGTTTGTTCCTGTGAAACTTTCCGTTTCTCTTGTCGGGAACGTATGATACAGACCTCCCCGGGTAAGGACGATAACTTTCGTGCCATGCAACCATTGGCTTTACTGCGTACAGTTTCGAGTAGTATTGGACTTCGGTTTGTAAAGCAACCTTATCCACTGCAAACAGCCTTATAGCCACTTCTTGTTCATT
>NZ_AZGA01000062.1:622-32716 GCF_001436375.1 Agrilactobacillus composti DSM 18527 = JCM 14202
TGGACACCCTTGTCCTCAGCTAATAGTTCCGACTACTACGGCCTATAGTGGACTTTCACCACCAAGTTATCGCCCATGCCGGGCGCACTTTCAAATGATTGTCCCAAACATTCGGGGCAATCATTTTTTTAGTTCCCCATAATTTTTGTCATATTAGGTATTGCTAATATGAGTGCTTTCCAGTAAACTGAAATCGAGGTGATATCGTGAATACGTACACATTACAACTGAAATTGGTCCATGGCTTCTCAAATCCCATCCGTTACGGCATCTTAATGGCCTTAAAAACCGGTGAACAAAATGTCAGCGCTTTAGTTGATGCTGTTGACGCTTCTCAATCAGCCGTTTCCCAACATCTAAGTTGCTTGCGGGAGTGTGGCTTGATCGAGAAAAGAATCGACGGTAAATACTGTTACTACCGCCTGACCTCGCCTAAAATCAGCCAATTACTAGACTTATTAAACGATGCCATTGGTGATTTCCACTGGGATGAAGCGGACAACGTGGTCTGCCACCATCACATGGCTTAGCCTAATTTCAAATTAATTCAAAAAACAGCTAAGGAGCTGATGACCATGTCCAATAAATCAACCACCACTGCTTTACATAATGACGCCACGCCTACCAAACTAGTGGCTGTCCCAGCTTGCCAGGATGATTGTTGTACTGATGAAGCCACAACCACTGAATGCCACGACGCTTGTTGTACCGGTGAAACCAAAGCAGTCGTAGAACATGATGACTGTTGTGATGATGACTGCCATGGTAAAACTAAGGCAACTGAGTGCCACGACGCTTGCTGTGCTGGTGAATCAACTACAGTAGCAGAACATGATGATTGCTGTGACGATGACGCCTGTTGTGATGACGAAGATGAGGCTGAAACTGAAGCCAAAAGCGCTACTGCTGAAACCACCATGGAAAAAACCTATCAAGTCACTGGCATGGATTGTGGCAATTGTGCCCTGACCCTTGAAAAGGCCGTTGCGAAATTACCGGGCATTCAAAGGGCTAAAGTCAATTTCAGTACCGGTAAAATGTCAGTGGTAGTAGCCGACCCCCAAGCACTGCAATCTATCTCCAAAACTGTGGCCCAATTAGGGTATCAACTGGCTGCCGATTCTAAAACAACTGGCGCCCAAGATACCTTTAAAATCACTGGCATGGATTGTGGCGGTTGTGCCCAGACTATTGAAAAACATTTAGGTAGCTTGCCGGATGTACAAGCGGTCACCGTGAACTTTGCCACCGGATCCATGGCTATTACCCATACCAATCCAGTGGTGGCCATCCAAGCTGAGCTGGCCAAAATCGGTTATGGTGGCACCGTTGTGGGCACGCCCTCAAGTGAAAAACAGCCGCCAAAATTAGCGAAACATACCCAAACCGTGCTGCTTGCCGGCATATTCTTAGCCCTGGGTTACTTGGGCTTAATGTGGCTACCAGCCCTAGCCCCGGTGGCATTCGCTGCGTCCATGGTGGTCAGCGGTTGGCAACCTTTACGCAGCGCTTTTTATGCGCTGAAGAGTAAGGCCTTAGACATGAACGTCTTGATGGTGGCCGCTGCTTTAGGGGCCGCCTTGATCGGCGAGTGGCAAGAAGGGGCTTTAGTGGTCTTCTTGTTTGCCATCGGTACCCTGTTGCAAAATAAAGCCGTTGAAAAAACCCGGCATTCCATCAAGGGCCTACTGGACCTGACGCCAGATACCGCCTTGGTTCAAGTGGGCAATGAGTTTATCCAGCGGGCTGTGTCCAGTGTCCGCGTCGCTGATATATTACAAATTCAAGCGGGGGCTAAAATCCCCTTGGATGGCCTTGTGGTTCAAGGGGCCTCTTCAGTGAACCAAGCGCCCATCACTGGGGAAGCTAATCCGGTGGTGAAGCAAGTTGATGATGAAGTTTTTGCCGGCACCATTAACCAAGAAGGTGCTCTAACGGTTAAAGTTACCCACCTCAGCAGCGATTCCACCATTGCCCGGATCATTGCCATGGTGGAAGATGCCCAAGCCCAAAAAGCCCCGGCTGAAGCCTTCATCGATCGCTTCGCCAAGGTCTATACCCCCATCGTCTTTGCCTTGGCCCTGTTGACCATGGTGATCCCACCGTTATTCTTCCAAGCGGCTTTTGCCACTTGGTTTTATCGGGGCTTAGAGCTCCTAGTAGTGGCTTGTCCTTGTGCTTTGATCATTTCAACCCCGGTGGCCATCGTTTCGGCCATTGGTCGCGCCGCTAAAAATGGCGTTTTGATCAAGGGCGGCAATTTCTTAGAAAAAGCCGGCGCTTTGACGGCGGTGGCCTTTGATAAGACCGGGACCATCACCGCCGGTCAACCGGCCGTCAGCGGTGTTTATCCCTTTGCCACCAATGAACAAACCCTGGTACAAACCTTGGCGGCTTTAGAAGCCAACACCACCCATCCCATTGGCCAAGCCATTACCCAAGCCGCGCAAGCCCAAGATTTGGCCATCCCGGCCGTCACAAATTTCCAAAATATCCCGGGGAAAGGTATTCAGGCTAGCCTGGCCGGCACCACTTACTTGGCGGGCACTGCAGCTTTGTTTGACCCAACTTTATTTACCAAGGCTAATTTAGACCAGTTGCAATCCCTGCAAGCCAGCGGCCAGACCATTGTTTTGCTAGGCACTGCCACAAAACTCCTGGGCCTGGTAGCGGTGGCTGACGGGATTCGCCCTACTTCTAAACAAGCCATTGCCCAATTGGCCAACGTCGGCATCAAAGAAACCGTGATGCTCACCGGGGACAATCCAGGGGCTGCCGCCAAAATTGCCCAGGATGCGGGCATCACCACGGTGGCCGCTAACTTACTGCCAGATCAAAAGGTCCAAGCCATTGCGGCCCTGCAGCAAAAGGGCCAAACCGTGGCCATGGTGGGGGATGGCATCAATGATGCCCCTGCTTTAGCTTTAGCCGATGTGGGTATCGCCATGGGCGGGGCCGGTACGGATACGGCCATTGAAACTGCCGATATTGTCTTAATGGCCGACAACTTAGAGAAACTACCCTTTATGATTCGCTTAAGCCGGCAAGCCATGGGGATTGTGAAACAAAACGTGGCTTTTGCTTTGGCGATCAAACTCTTGGCCTTCGTGTTGATTTTCCCAGGTTGGCTGCCGCTGTGGGCCGCGGTGTTAAGCGACTCCGGGGCAGCTGTCTTGGTTACCTTAAATGCCCTGCGGTTGCTGCGGCAAAAGCCAGCGGTTAACCCGGCCAAAAGTGGGGTTACCAGCCAGCAACTTAGCCCAAAATAAACTATTAAAAAAGCATAAAATCTAGCCGCAAGAACGCGCTAGATTTTATGCTTTTCATTTTGCCTTATTCAGGACAGCTATTATCCGCTATCCATGACCACAACGCTAGGTTAGCTTAAGTGGGTATTACTTACTGGTCACCGGGCTAACTTGATCCATGGTCACAGCTTCTTTTTGCAAGGCGATGATAGCCGACCCTGGGGTGACGGTTTGGTCAGAGACGGGTTCAACTTGCTTATAATCCTTGGAATTGGTGATGATCACTAATACCGTGGGGTCTAACTTGGCCGCAACAATAGCCGCCTTGTCAAAAGTCCCCAACAGCTGACCTTGTTTCACGGTGTCACCGGCTTTGACCTTCACCTCAAAGGGTGCCCCTTTTAAGGATACGGTATCAATACCGATATGAATCAAAATTTCCATCCCCGCATCGGTGATCAAGCCATAAGCATGGCCCGTGTCCGCGACAATGCTCATTTTTCCAGCTTGAGGGGCATAGATATTGGTGACACCGGGATTATCGGTTTGAATCCCTAAACCGTTGCCCATCATGCCGGAGGCAAAAACGGGGTCTGGCACTTGATCTAAAGCCACGGTGGTACCGGCTACGGGACTGTAAACTTCATCATCCTGGACTTTGGTGGTGACCACGGCGTTGACCGCATTATCATCCACATCAGGTATCAAAATTTCTTTAGGAATGGCAAAGGCGCTGGTGGCTAAGAAGGCCACAACCACAGTCAAAATGGAGATAATGGTGTAGAAAATCAAGGCGTGGCCGTTGTAAATATACATTAAGTATGATGGCAAGACGGCGAGGCCATAGGAATTGGCCTGGACATGGAAGATGCTCAAGAATGCTGCCCCCACGCCGGAGGTTAAAACGGTTATAATTAATGGCTTAAAGTTATAGCGAATCAAAACCCCAAACAAGGTGGGTTCGGAAACCCCGAATAACTGGGACATGAAGGCCCCAATGGAGGTTGCCTTAGCTTTGTTGGATTTGGCCCGGATAATGATGGCCAGCGCTACCCCTAAGTTAGCAAAACCATACATGGCTTCTAAGGTGATCAAGGGGTTAAAGCCGGTGTTAGCTAATAGCGAGGTTTCGATCATGATCATGGTTTGGTGAATCCCGATCAAGACCATCAATGGATACGCGGCCCCCACTAAGAAACCACCCAGCCCAAATGGCAAACCAATCAAAGCTTTCACGCCCGTGACCATACCTAGTTCAATCCAGTGGACCACAGGACCCACCCCTAGGATCATGATGATGAAGGTGGTGAGCATAGTGAGAAATGGCGTGAGAATTTGTTCCATGACATCAGGCATATGGCGCCGGTAGAAGCGTTCCAATTTAGCCCCAATAAAACCGGCCACTAAGGCAGTCAACACAGAACCTTGGCTCCCCACGATGGGAATAAAGCCAAATAAGTGAATGGCTTTTACGGTGCCCCCAGCCACGGAATAAGCATTGGGCAAAATTGGCGAAACCAACATTAAACCAATGACGATCCCGATGATGGGCGTGCCTTTGAAGTATCTAAAGGTGGACCAGACGATCAAAGCCGGCAAAAAGGCAAAGACGGTATCGGTCAACACGGAAGTGACTTGGGTCAAGCTAGCGGGAATATCGGATGGCACGGCGCCAAATAACTTCAACACTTGGGGACTGGTGAAGGCACTCTTTAGCCCTAAGAACAGCCCAGTGGCAGCAATGACGGGGATGATGGGGACGAAAATCCCTGACAGCATGGCCATGGCCCGCTTCACCCAAGATTCTTTGGCACCGGATTCGTTATTATTACCCGTATCCGCCGCATCATCGTCGTCCTTGCCATAAATGGCATTCACTTCATGTAATTGGTCAATGGCATCATAGACCTTGTTCACCACGCCGGTACCAATGATCACTTGGTATTGGCCAGAGCCGTAGAAAACGCCTTTGACATCGGCAATTTTTTCAATGGCTTTGTCGTCAATTTTGCTGCGATCTTTCACCACAAAACGCAGGCGCGTTTGGCAGTGGGTCAAAGATGTCACATTATCGGGTCCAACTTGGGCTAAAATTGCTTTAGCCATTGCTTCATAATTAGTTGCCATGTTCATCCACCTCAATAAGGATTGCTTGATAGGGTTTAAGTTCAATTGTCTGGTCAGTTTGAATTAATGTGTCGTAATTGTTTAAAATCAGGGCTTTTGGTGTCACGTTCAGGGTTTGCTGGTCTGATGATAAGTTCACATAGACTTGTAAGCTGTCCCCCCGGCGATAAGCCACAACATCATCTGGGGCTGTCAGCGGTGCAATGGCCCCGTAGATCAAGTCGGCGCTGAATTGGGAATGATTGCGCAATGCAATGAGTTGCCGATAAAAGTTGAAAGTTGAAGCCGGATCGTCTTTTTCCGTCTGGTAATTGAGCTGTTGCCAATTTTGTGCCAAACCCAGCCAAGGTTGGTGGCCTTGGTTAAACCCGGCATTGACCCCGGCTGACCACTGAAACGGGGTGCGGCTGTTGTCCCGGGAACGTTGGTTGACACAGGCCAAGGCGACCTTGGCCCCGTAGCCCTCAGCGATGGCCCGTTGGTAATTATCATGACTGGAAACATCGTTGAAGGCATTGATGTCTTGGCGCAAGGCGTTCACCATGCCGATTTCTTGGCCTTGATAGATAAATGGCGTGCCCCGCAAACAGAAGTATAACGTGGCCAGGGCTTTGGCGCCAATGGTATTTTGATACTTAGGATCGCGGATGTATTTGGAAATACTCCGGGGCTGATCGTGGTTTTCTAAGAAATTAGCGCCCCAGCCCGTGGCTTGAATGGCCAGTTGGCTTTTGAAGAGTAAGGCCTTGAATTCTGGCACCGTCCAATCAATGCGTTTGTACCATTCTGACCCAGAGGCCACATCGATGTCAGCGTAATGAAAGTCAAAAATCATGGAAAAGTAACCTTTTTTCCCGATAAATTGGGGTAATTGGTCATATTGCACCCCGGAAGCTTCCCCCACCGTCACGGCATCGTGTTTTTGAAAGGTGGCTTGTTTGAGTTCCGTTAAAAAGGCATCCAGGCCGGGGCGATTCTCGGTTTTGCGCTTCACCTTCCCTAACCCATCCTGACCATCAGGGGTGATGGCCGCAAAATCTTGATCTTTTTTGATAAAAGTAATGGCATCGATGCGAAAACCGGCTAAACCTTTATCCAGCCACCAGTTGATCATGTGATAAATCGTCTGGCGTAATTTAGGATTTTCCCAGTTCAAATCTGGCTGTTGCGGGGAAAAGACGTGATGATAGTACATATTAGCTTCCCCGGGAACTTCAGTCCAAGAAGACCCCTTGCCAAAGTTGGAGCGCCAATTGTTGGGGGGCCCGCCGTTAACACCGGGCTTGAAGATGTAGTAATCCCGGTAAGGTGAGTTGGGATCCTTTAAGGCTGCTTGAAACCAGCGATGTTGATCGGAGGTATGGTTGATCACCAAATCCATGATGATCTTGATATCTAACGCTTTGGCTTTGGCCATCAAAGTATCAAAGTCCGCCATGGTCCCAAAACTGGGATTAATGGCTTGATAATCGGAAATGTCATAGCCATTATCCACCATAGGCGATTGGTAAATTGGGGATAACCAAATGGCGGTGATGCCCAGGTTTTTCAAGTAAGGTAATTTTTCAATAATGCCGGGGATGTCGCCGATGCCGTCATTGTTACTATCCTTGAAAGAAGCGGGGTAAATTTGGTAAAAGACTTCTTTTTGCCACCAATACTTGGGGCCGGTTAAAGCGACTTTAGGCTGATCGATTAAATTTTGCATCTTGCTGATAGACTCCTTTTTGCTGAGGACTTGGTTGCGTGTGTGAATTTATATGGTATCGATTCCATAGTGGTTAAAAAATTAGGCCGAACTTCTAGGCACTAATTTTAAAGTTAAGTCTGGTTTGGGATCAGTTAAGGTCTGGCCTAAACAAGTCAACAGCTGATAAACCGCAGCTTGGGCCATTTCTTCAATGGGTTGATGAATAGTGGTCAACGGCACTTCTAGATAAGCGGCCATGGGTTGGTCATCATATCCCATCACTGCCATGTCTGCTGGCACGCGAATGCCAGCTTTCATCAAGGCCCCGATGAGGCCCATGGCAATTTCATCGGAATTAGTGAAAATGGCGTCGGGTCGTCGGTCTTTGGGTAAGGCCTGTAATTGCCGGGCCAATTGTTGGCCGTCAGCGATGGTGTGCTGCTGTTGGAAAATCCAGTCCGGATTTTCTGGTAAGTGCTGTTGGGCTAAAAAGTCTCGATAAGCATTATTACGTTCTTGTCCATGGCCCTTTTGGGAAAAGTCGCCGCCAGTGGCATAAGCAATCCGGCGACAGCCTTTGGCATAGAGGTAATTCAAGCCATCCAAGGTGGCTTGATAGTGATTTAACACGATGGCCCGAATATTGGGATCGGCAATGTTCTCATTGAGTAAGACAATGCGCTTGGGAAATTCTTGGGCCACCTGTAACACGGAGGTAGCATTTTCCACAGAAGCTAAGATCAAGCCGTCCATTTGTTTGTTTTTAATTTGATTCAAGAAAGCCCGTTCAGAATGCTCATCATCATAAGTCTGCATCACCATCACCTGGTAGCCATAGTTATGCAGTTGGCGTTCCAAGGCATCAAATAAAGCGGTGAAAAAGGGATTGGTGATGCGAGATACTAACACGCCGATATTATTGGTAGTTTGATGGCGCAACTGAGTGGCAATGGCACTGGGGGTGTAATCCAGGGCCTTGATGGCCGCTTCAATTTTGGCCTTTTTCTCAGCGGAGATATAAGGATGATGATTCAAGTAACGGGATACCGTGGTAGTACCCACCCCAGCCCGCTTAGCAATTTCAGATATCGTGGCCATCAAGTCACCTGCTTCCAATTAGTTTTGAGCGATGTGGAATCGATTTCATAAATACATCATAATAGGGCTTTCATAATTTGTCAACCCTAAGCTTTTACTTTTTGCGTTAAAAAAATTTCACCAGACAAATACCTAAGAGAATAATGGCTAAACCGATCCAAGCATTCCGCTGGATCACGTGCTTAGCCACATTTAAGAAGCCATATTTTTCCAGGACTAAACTGCCCAAGAGTTGACCGGCTAACACGATGACAATGGCTAACCCAGTGCCTAGGCTGGGGACAATCAAAATATTGCCAAAGACAAACATGGATCCAATGGCTCCGCCGATCCAAGCCCACCAGGGTAAAGCCTTTAAATCGACTGCCTTGAGCTGCCGCAATATCTTAAAGTTAAAACCTAGCACGACCAAACATAAAACCACCAGGCCAACGGCAAAGGAAATGATGCTGGCAATTAAAGGTGCCCCTAACATGACCCCCAAATGGCCGTTGATGGCGGTTTGGGAGGCACTCAAAGCCCCGGTGGTCAACCCCAAAAGGCGCCACAGCCATAAACCCTTGGCCGCAGCCGCCGGGGTTTTGAAATTGCCTTTACGAGCTGGGACATACACGATCAACCAAGCCCCCAGTACCACAAACATTGCTCCGACTAAGCGTAATAAACTCATGGGGATATGCTTACTATAAAACAGTCCGAAATTATCAATGACCATGCTCATGAGCACTTGGCCAATAATAGGCATTAGCACGGTTTGAAAACTGCCAATGCGGGGTAATAATAACACGTTACCCGTGAGGTAAATGGCCCCTAAAAAGCCCCCTAGCCATAACCACCAAGGTGTGGTGGCTAAGTTTAAGGGTGTGATAGCCGGTCGAGTGACGAGTGCTAAAAAGATCAAGAAAAGTGTCCCTACCCCAAAGGAAATGGTGGAGGCGATAAACGGTGAACGCACCCCACCTTTCAAACGGGTGTTGATGGCTGTTTGAATCGGTAAGCCAAAACCTGCTAATAGTCCAAATACGATAAAAATCATCAAACCGCCTCTTTACTTATGATAAGGTGACCCATTATTGATCATAAAGGCCCGATAAATTTGTTCGGTCAATACCAAGCGCATCAACTGATGGGGCATGGTCAACTTGCCAAAGGACAAGGTCGTGTCGGCCCGTTTTAACACCGCTGGGGATAAGCCCAAGGAACCGCCAATCACAAAAGTAATATCACTATGACCATAAGTGGTCAAGTCATTGATTTCCTTGGCAAAGGCTTCGGAACTGCGCTGTTGCCCTTCAATGGCCAAGGCAAATAGGTATTCCTTGGGTTTAATCTTCGCCAACAGACGTTGGCCTTCTTTGTCTTTGACCTGGGCCATTTGTGCGGGGCTCAAAGATTCCGGTGCTTTTTCATCGGGAACTTCAATGATTTCAAATTTGGCAAAAGCCCCTAAACGCTTCGCGTATTCCGCAATACCTTGTTTAAAATATTTCTCTTTTAATTTACCCACTGCCATAATTTTAATGTTCAATTGCCACGTCCTCCTTACACATTAGTCCATTCTAGCAGACTTGGCCCCAAAATGAATCCCCAGCTAGTAACATGTTATCCACCAACTTATGCACATGTCGTTGATAACTCTGTCAAAATATAGGGGCAACTTATTTTCGAACCCCCAAATATAGGATTAAAAAAATTTAATTATTTCCTGAAGAGTGGACTTGTCCACAAAATTTTAAATGTTCGATGTCTTGAAGTAACCAATTACAAAAGCCTCAGTACCAGGGGGTTGCGTCGGTATTTCCAAATAATAAATCACTTCATCCACAGGCTATCCCCAAACATGTGGATAACTTCCGGGGATAAAAATCCTTGTTATACACATCATCCACAGACTTATCCACAGGTCGTAGTTGCTAATATGCACAGCCGCAAAAACACTTGACAATTATAAATCGGAAAATTAACTACTATTTTCAAATAATCATTCGTATTTTTTAGTGAAATCGTTGTTTTAATCAGTTTTATCTTCGGGACTCACAACAAAATGCATACGTTCGCTTGACGAAACGGATTTTTCCCCAACTCAAAAAACTGAGCCTGATTAATTCAGACTCAGTTCAATGACTGTGATTACAAAATCATCATTACCTAACCATTAGCGTTGGCGTTGGAACGATCGGTGCTACCCGTTTGCGTGTCGCTGGCTTTATCCAAGGTTACCGTCGTGGTGGCTTTTTTACCATCCCGGTAATAAGTGACTTGGACTTTATCCCCAACGTTGTAGTTATAAAGGGTTGTGTGTAACTGGGCAATAGATTCAATGCTCGTATCCCCTAGTGCCGTGATTACATCATACTTCTTCAAACCGGCGTTGGCGGCAGCTGACCCGCTGCTGACCGTGGTAACCACAGCCCCATTCTTCACACTATCTGGTAATTTCAAAATGGAGCTTTGTTGGGCAGCGGAGACTTGGGTCAAGTCCACCACTGAAACGCCTAAAGCTGGCCGGGTAACTTTCCCGTTTTGAACCAGTTGATTGATGATCTTAACAACTTCATTACTTGGAATGGCAAAGCCCATCCCTTCTACACTGGTCCCATCATTACTTTGAGCTAATTTCATGGAATTGATCCCAATGACTTGGCCGGCGGAATTGACCAATGGGCCCCCGGAATTCCCTGGGTTGATGGCCGCATCGGTTTGGATAACCGTCGCCGTCCCAGTTTCTTGGCCGGTACTTTCATCGGTCACCGGCATGGTCCGGCTTTTAGCAGAAATGATACCTTCAGTCACAGAAGTGGCATATTCACTGCCTAAAGGCGAGCCAATGGCAATGACGGGTTCCCCAGGGTTGATGCTATCGGAGTTACCAAAAGTAGCCACACTGCTAACTTTAGAAGCATCGATACTCAAGACAGCCAAGTCGGTCAATTCATCGGTCCCCACTAATTTCGCGGTCAACTTCGTGCCATCACTCATGATGACTTGCAAAGAATCGGATCCCGAAACCACGTGGTTGTTGGTGACGATATAAGCTTTGCCGTCAGACTTCGAATAAATCAAGCCCGACCCTTCGCTATACTCCGCTAAGGAATCACTGCTACTGCTATCACTGCTACCCTTTGAAGAACGCCCACTGCTGCCGCTGCCAAAGAGACTGCTAAAAGGATCATCCGAACTAGAGTTGCTATTTTGCTTTTGCAGATTGATGACGGAGACCACCGCCGCTTTATTCTTATCAAAAGCTTTGGTCATCTGGGTACTGGCATTCACCGTCACATTGCTGACTTTGGTACTCCCACTGGTCTTAGACTGGGTGGTCAAGGCTGTGTCAGTACTTTGGCCGTTATTACGATTGGCCAGCGAAAAACCCCCATAAGCGACACCACCACCGATAACTGCTGAGACCACAGCCACGATAGCTGTTTTCCACAAGCCACTGGACTTGCGGGGTTCATTATTATTGTTATTCATAATGTATTCTCACCCTTACGTAAAGAATTTAGACAACTTTCAATGGTTATATAATAGCAAAATGATATGAAATTTGTATGAAAAAAGCTTGTCTAAAAATAAATCAGTCCAAAGTCGGAGGTACTTTCGGTCACAAAAAAAGCCGTGCCCAAGACACAACTTTCAACTGGAAATTTATTAGATAGAAACTAACGGATCGGCCACGGCTGGATCGGTATCTAGTAACTTAAAGTCATGGTCCACACCAAAATCATTGGCCTCTAACATTTGGGCAATGGTTAAGTGGGCTAATTCCTTCACATTATTTTCCTGGCTTAAATGGCCCAAGTAAATCCGCTTGGTGGCATTGCCAATGACATCCATGAGCGCATTGCCCCCATCTTCATTGGACAAATGGCCTTTGTCCCCTAAGATACGTTGTTTCAATGGCCAAGGGTACCAACCCGCCCGCAGCATTTCCACATCGTGGTTACACTCAAACAAGTAGCCATTGGCGTTTTTGATCACCCCAGCCACTTGTTCAGACACATAGCCGGTGTCCGTCAAAATCACAAAAGAACGGCCGTTATGATGAAATTCATAAAATTGCGGTGCAATGGCATCGTGGGAAACGCCGAAGCTTTCCACATCTAAGTCATCAAAGGATAACGCTTTACCCATCTCAAAAATATGCTTTTGTTCATTCGGCACTTTGCCAATCTTTGGTCCCATGGCTTGCCAAGTCTTAGCATTGGCGTAAACGTCCATCCCGTACCGCCGGGCCAAGACCCCCACGCCTTTGATATGATCCGTATGCTCATGGGTCACTAACAACGTATCCACATCCGCCAAAGAACGGCCAATACTGTCCATTAACGCGGCAATCTTCTTGCCAGACAAACCCGCATCCACCAACATTTTGCGTTTAGGTGTCTCAATGTAGGTGGTATTGCCAGAACTGCTGCTGGCTAAGACACTGATGCGCAAATCTGAATTATGATCATCCATCAAACTAAAGTCCCTTCCTCGATTACATTACAGCCAATATAACACATCTGAAATCCCTTGCACATTATTCCGTCACATTAAAGGTGGACTCCGAACTCTTATTCTTCAAAATTGTCCCGGTGAAGCCATTTACCTGTTTTTGGGTGACATTTTTGCTGCTATTGTCCCGAATCCCAATATACCAAGTTGGAATATAAATCGTACTGCCCTTGGCATCTAAGAAACCATAATAGGCTAATTTGGTCCAAATGATTGTGGAGTTTGTAGGAATTTCTGAACTCATGTAAATATTGTCCACCGCTTCTTTGGCACTGATCACGGTGTTCTTTTCCCGTAAGACAATGAAATTATTGATATAACGCTGGGTATAGCCGGTGATCGTCCCGTCATCAATTTCAAATTCCAACCGGGCTTTACTGTCAAAAACCGCCTGATCATTATGTTTTTGCACAAACACAATTTGCCCACTGGTGGATAACTCCGCCGCATAGGTATATTGACTGCCATATAGCACCCGATTGCGTTCTTTCAAAAGCGCTTTGGCCGTACTGACAGCCTTGCCTTTCTTGAATTCAACGGGTTCGTAAAAGCGACTAGTCAATTCCCCATCACTGACACTGGCGTTTTGTCCGGATAAGCGATAGGCGTTATTTAACAAACTATTATTGGGCCGACTGGCTAAATAATAGCCGGTTTGCGTATCATTGGACAATTTATCCACGGAGATATTGTCTTCTTTCATATCTTGGCGAATGGAATCCGTGCCACTTTGGGTCACATTACTGGAAAAAAAGACGTTTTGATTTTGATGATAAGAGACAAACAAAAAGATGTCCAGGGCCACAAAGACCGCCATTAAAATAATTTCTAAGCGTTTAAAATCCAAAGTTTCCCCACCACCTTACTGAGCCAAAAGGTCTCGATAATCTTTCCATGTATTATTGATAAAAACATAATAGGTCGGTTTTAGATCAATGACTTGTTGGTTGGCACTGCTTTGGGTCCAATGATACCCCAACTGAATATCCTTGATCGTTGCTAAATCAACGTTGTTGGCTGCTAACTGGTTTAAAACATCTTGCGTTGCCGGCAAAGTATTGTCCTGATTTTCAGCCGGCACCGGTACTTGCAAGGTACGACTGGAGAAGCGCAGCACTTGGCCGCTAGGGGTCAACTGAATAGACGCCGCCCCAAAATCACTTTGTTGATAAATCGGGAAGCCTTCCACATAGTTGAGATAAGTCACCACTTGGGTTTTAGGCACACTGCTGAAATAGCGCACATTGGCCAACGAATTCCCCACATTCACCAGCCGGCTGAAGCTATTGCGCAACAGCTGGGTGGTGGAACTGACGGTCACCGTATCGGTATAGTCCTCATATTGGATCTGATCATTAGAGGAGTCCGCCGATAACTTCTTGAAAATACCCCGGTAATAGGTGGTCACCGACCCACTTTCCCGAGCTTCAATACTGGAATCACCTTTATCGGCCAACAATGTGGAAATATAGGTGTTGATATTTTCCCGGGAAATCAGATAACTATAAGGGGTGATCTTAACAGGTTTGGTGTAATAAAGGGTCAATTTGTTGTTCATAACTCTTTCTTCCACCGGCAAGCGCATATCGGCATTTTTTAAAAGGGCCCGTAATTGCTTGCCCCGATTATTCGCCACGGGGACTTTATGCACCACTTGATTGTTATCATTGGTCAGATAAACGGTTTTATTATCGTTATTTTTCAAAATGATCCGGTTAAAACTAAAGTCAGCTGTGGCCTTCTTTTCAGTTAATTTGTACATTTGTTTGAATAAACGCCAGGTAATAACGCCAGGATAGGTCAGCTGCACTTGTTCAGGGGCATTGATCTGGTTTAAATAATCCCCGTTATTGTAATTTTTAGCCGTGATACTACCGGTTAACTGCCAGGTCTTGAAACGCTTTTGAAAGGCCATAATTGGGCTATCTCGGCGATTATAGACCATATATTGTTGCTGTTGATTCTTTTGCAAGATCCGCGTAGGCAGATAAACATCGGCCAATTCCTTATCGGTCTTGCTTTGTTCTTGGGCAGTACTGACTTTGGTATCTGGATTACGTTCATAACGGGCGTTATTCGTCCAGATGAGAAAGGATAAGATCACACTGATGGTAACGGCGATAATCAACCCCGCTTTGAGGAAAATATCTGAGAGTTTTATGCCCATTCGTCGTCACTCTCCTTATAGTCATGATAGGGTAGTGAAATATAGAAGGTCGAGCCTTTGTTTTCCACGCTATCTGCCCAAATCCGCCCGTGGTGGGCCAAAATAACTTCTTTAGAAATTGCCAACCCAAGGCCAGTCCCCCCTTGTTTCCGGGAACGGGCTTTATCCACCCGATAGAACCGATCAAAGATCTTATTGATATCTTTTCTAGGGATCCCCAGGCCTTGGTCAGAAATGCTGATGATCAAATTATGATGCATTTCAATCATGCGACAAGTAATGGTCCCACCATCGGGGGAATACTTGATGGCATTGTTCATAATGTTATCCAGCACTTGGGTCATTTTATCGGTATCAATTTCCACCCAGAAATCTTGGTTGGTAAATTCCCGTTTGATGACATAATGCTTATTTTTCTCCGGTTTATGGGGCATGTTGCTGGCATCCCCAGCGTCACTTTTGAGCATCATATCAAACCGATCCAAAATGAAATTGAAAAATTCGTTCATGTTGACGAATTCCAGATCCATTTTGGCAGTCCCTTGATCCATCCGCGATAAACTCAGCAGATCCGAAACCATCCGAATCATCCGGTCGGTTTCTTCTTGGGTCACCTTTAAGAACTCTGGGGCCACCTTAGGATCTTGCCAAGCCCCATCGTTTAAGGCTTCGATGTAACTACGCATACTGGTCAATGGCGTCCGCAATTCATGGGAGACATTGGATACAAACTCCCGGCGGTCCGCATCGATTTTTTGCTGTTCAGTGACATCGTGGAGCACACAAACTAAACCACTGATAAAGCCTGTTTCTCTTTGAATCAGTGAAAAAGTGGTATGCAAAATCAAATCGTGATCACTGCGCTCCGAAAAGTCCAGCATCATACTTTGCTGGTCATCTTCTAGCAGGTCCCGAAAACTATATTCATTTTCAATATTTAAGACGGTCAAAATAGACTTGCCAATGGCATCCTTGCTGTCCATCCCCAAAAACTCAGAGGCCATATCATTCAAAATGATAATGTTCCCCCGGCGATCTGTGGCAATGACCCCATCGGTCATGTTTGCCAAGACACTATCCAGACGCCTGCGCTCGGCTTCAGAGGCTTCTTGGGCCTCTTCCACCCGCACCGAGAGGTTGTTGACGGCAACAGCCAACTGGCCCAATTCATCTTGACCATAAATCCGCACTTGCCCAGAGTAATCCCCTTGGGCCATGCGAATCGCTTGTTTCTTCATTTCATCGATTGGCCGCGTTATTGCCCGGGAAATAAATATGGCAATGATCGTCCCCAAGACCCCGGCTACTAATGACCCCGTCAAGAAAATGACGGTGATGGTGTTTAAGTTCTTATAGACACCCTCCATGCTGGCCCGGATATACATCACCCCGACCGTGGCATTATTATCACTGCTGGGGTTAATGATGGGTAAAATCGACACATAGTAGCTGCCTTGGTTATTGTCATAAGAGATCCGAGTTTGCTTACGCCCATTGAACAACACTTGCTTCACTTGGGCACTGGTGGTGCGGTGGCCAATGACATTTTGATTATTCACATTACTGGTACCGCGAATGATCCCTTTGCTATCAATGACTTGAAACTCCGTGATGGCGCTGTTATTAATATCTGACGCAATGATACTTTTAATACTCTTATTAGCGGTATTTTCATCAGTCTTCAGCAATTCAGCCGCCAGTTGGTTGTCCACATAAGGCGCGATTTGAATGGAATCTTCAAAGGACTGGATATTTTGCTGTTCCAAATTTTTGACGAAGTAAGCCCCGATGATTTCTAAAGTAATCAACAGCAGCATTACGAACGCCATGGCAATTTTAAAATGGATTGATTGAAAAAAATGTATCTTCTTATTCATCTACTGTCCTTCATCACTTTTACTTGAATGATGCCACTAATCCGTGTCGGGATTGTGGAGATAATACCCCACACCACGCCGGGTTACCAGCCATTCAGGATGACTGGGATCATCTTCAATTTTTTCTCGCAAGCGTCGTACGGTGACATCCACCGTGCGGACATCACCGAAATAATCATAACCCCAAACTGTTTGTAACAAGTGCTCTCGAGTCATGACTTGGCCAATATGTCGCGCCAAATAAAAGAGCAATTCAAACTCCCGATGGGTCAACTCAATTTTTTCTTCCCGCTTGGTCACCATATAAGCATCTGGTTCAATGATCAAATCGCCCACGGTAATTTCATTGTTCTCCGCTTCACCATCCGTGGTTTGGGCGTTGGCATTACTGACTTGCCGGCGCAAGTTGGCCTTGACCCGGGCCACCAGTTCCCGGTTGGAAAATGGCTTGGTGACATAATCATCAGCGCCTAATTCCAAACCCAAGACCTTATCAATTTCTGAATCCTTAGCGGTAACCATGATAATCGGGGTGTCGTGATCTTTACGGACCTCCCGGGCGACCTCCAAGCCATCAATTTTAGGTAACATTAGATCTAAGAGAATCAAATCTGGATTCTCTGAATTTACTTTTTCAACTGCTTCTTCACCATCATAGGCTGTGACTACGTCATAGCCTTCTTTTTCTAAATTAAATTTTACGATATCAGAGATTGGTTTTTCGTCATCGACGACCAATATTTTTTTAGCCATTATATAATATCCTCCTTGGCTGTGACCATAATTCATTATAGCTAATCTGTAGCTTTATTACAAAAACGCCCAGATGTAAAAATCCGATTGTGAAGTTTTTGTAAATTTTTTTCAAATTTAGTGTTGCGTCAAGTGCAAAACCATGATAATATATTTAAGTCGTCAAGTAATGACTTGGGTGGTTAGCTCAGCTGGCAGAGCAACGGACTCTTAATCCGTGGGTCCAGGGTTCGATCCCCTGACCACCCATCATTTGACTATTAGCCAGTTATAACGCTGCTTAAAACGCCGTTATGACTGGTTTTTTTGTTGGTTAAAAATACATCATAACACACATTCATTAATTGGCGAATATCTGCTTGAATTGACCTGGATTTTCCCAATTTCTTAACGACATGATTTTGTGAGGTAACAGTAAAATACCCAATCCCATTATAAATTTTTTGGGATTGGGTATTTGTGTTTTATAGATCTAATTCTAACACCGCATTGAATACTTCTTGGGGCAAGACGATCGTATTTTTGGCAGCTTGGCGTTTATTCATACTTTGGCGGCGCAATAAAGCTTGCTTTTTGGATACACTCTTCTTACCACCGGCAACCGCGGCATTTTTCCGCAGAGGTGGTACGTCAACCCGGGCGATGGCTTTACCTTCGACAATCGCTTGAACTGGCATGGCATATAATTTTCTAGGAACGGTATATTTTAATTTTTTAACTAAGGCTTGGGTTAATCTGGGGGCGTCTTGACGATGGGCCACAAAGGCTAACGCATCCACTGGGGCATAATTAATATCAACTTCTATCTTCACTAGATCGGCGACTTCGTAATCCAAAGGGCTGGTATCTAGGGTGGCATAGCCATGGGAAATGGATTTTAGCTGATTAAAGAAGTCATAGGCAATTTCAGAAATCGGCATTTTATAAGTCAACACGACTAAATCAGCCTGGTTATTCATATCTAGCAGCGTGCCTTTATGCTGTTCAGCCAGTTTCATAACGTCGTTTAACAGCTCACTTGGCGTTGTTATTTCAGCCTTCACAAAGGGTTCGGCCACGTGATCAATCGTTGCAAAGTCCGGATATTTGATTGGATTGGTCACAATCATCGGCTCAGACGTCCCCTTCAAATAAACCTGGTAAGTCACATTGGGTGCGGTTGTTAGCACATCCAAATCATATTCTTTTTGCAGGCGCTCGCGAATGATTTGGAGATGTAACATCCCCAGAAAACCACAGCGAAAACCGGCACCCAAAGCCTCAGAATTTTCTGGTTTAAACTGAAAGGCGGCATCATTTAAAGCTAGCTTTTCAATGGCTGCCTTTAAATCACTGTAATTGCCATCTTTAGGATAAAAACCCGCAAATACCATGGCTTTAGCCGGCTGATAGCCCGCCAAGGCCAACTTTGCAGGCTGGTTGATAAGCGTCAACGTATCCCCTACCCGGACAGCTTGGGGATCTTTCAACCCAGTGACCACGTAGCCCACATCCCCTACAGTTAAACTTGCTTCTGGTACCATATTCGGCGCAAAATGACCCAACTCACTCACTGAAAGCTTTGTATTTTTGGCCATTAATAACGCCGCATCATCTCTTTTGAGCTGCCCATCAATGATGCGTACATACGCGATGATACCTTTATAGGCATTATACTGATAATCAAAAACCAGTGCTTTAAGGGGGGCGGTCTTATGGCCGTCTGGGGCGGGGATGACTGCTTTGATAGCCTCTAAAACATCATGGACGCCTTCGCCGGTTTTGGCAGATATTTTCAGTATCGTGGCCTTTTCTAAGGCAGGATCCAACTGCTTGATTTGCGCCGTTGTCCGGGGTATATCGGCCGCTGCACTATCAATTTTGTTAATGACCGGGATGATGACCAGCCCATTTTGTTTGGCAATTCGAAAGTTGGCCACCGTCTGGGCCTGAACACCTTGGGTCGCATCCACTAATAAAATCGCCCCATCACTGGCCGCCAAACTTTTGGCTACTTCATACGAAAAATCCACATGACCGGGCGTGTCAATAAAATTATACTCATAGTGCTGACCATCGTCAGCCGTGTAATAATTACGAACTGTTCTTGATTTTACGGTGATGCCGTGGGCTTGTTCCACGGCCATATCATCCAGTAACTGTGCTTTACTTTCTCGCGGTGTAATCGTGTGGGTTTGCGCCATAATCTGGTCTGCCAACGTGGATTTACCATGATCAATATGGGCAATAATTGAAAAATTACGAATATTGGCTTGTTTCATTATTAGTCATCTGCTTTCTGTTCTTTGAATAACCCGGTCATATATAAACCAAAAATCTGGCGTGCTTCTGGTTCCACCGCCACTTGAAAGTCGAAAAGACCCACTGGTATTTGCTCGTGATCGAATTGTTCCAAACCGGATAAATTCATGAGCCCGCTGATAATGGCACTTTGCGTCACAAATAAATGATTGATTGTCTCAGTTGATAAGCAATCCACCCGCTGGGCAATATCTTGGCTTAATTGTTGGCTAATATCATATAATTTCTGCCGCCCCACGATGGTTTGCGCTTTATCTGCCTTTCGCTCTAAAATAGGGCCCCGTAAGGCATTTAAGCGTAGTAAAACGGCATGATCCTCAATTAAGGTAGTGGTCTCTTGTAACATTAATCGTTTAAAGTCCGGCAAAGACAACTGCCCTAGCTGTTTAACTCGCCTAGCTAGCTCTGAAAAATAGGTTTGATAGCCAGTCAACAATAAATTCATAAAAATATTCTCTTTACTTTGGTAATAATTAAACAACGTTCCTTTGGCCACACCAGCTCTTTTAGCAATTTGAGCCATTGTAATCTCGTCAAAGGCACGTTCTTTAAATAGCTGCAAAGCCGCTTGCGCAATTTGTGCAGATTTTTCAAGCTTTTGATTGGTAGTCATGGCATTGCCCATTTTAAACACCTCTATTTATTTTTGACCAGCGGTCAATTTTGCAACAAAAAAATAAATTGACATCATTTGGAGCCACTAAAATTTAGACGTGTAGCCAGCTTATGACCAATGGTCAATTTATTATCTAAAATCATCTTAAGCCTATCTATCATAAAAGTCAAATGCTGCTAGTCTCGAAAATAGGTCGTTCAAGCTTTACAGCATTTCTTTGCCACCTATAAAAAGTTGCTAAATCTCTAAATATCTATCCGTTGACATTACTTCGCAGGGGTTATAAATTTAACTTACGGAAAGAGCGGATAATGACCGTTCGTTAATGAGCGGCTCTGCTAATCATTGGTTTATTGTGTGCAGGGCTAGCTTAATTGAGCTAGCCCTTTGTTTCTATCTATACGTCAGTTGACTGTCAGTCTTATTAGACCGGCAGTTTTTTTGTACCCAGCCAATATACAGATCACTGCTATAATAGGGTTAAAAGGAGATTTTTAAAATGACAGCAATCAATTCTGAAACAGCCATCAAAATTTTGAGTGACGTGGTCGCCATTCAATCCGTCAATGATCATGAAAAAGCCGTGGCCGCTTACCTACAGCAATTATTCACTTCTTTTGATATTGAGAGCAAAGTTATTCCCATTGAGGGCGACCGGGGCAATTTAGTCGCTGAAATTGGCTCAGGGCAGCCAGTACTGGCCCTCTCCGGCCATATGGACGTGGTGGAAGCCGGTGAACCGACCGCCTGGCAATTTGATCCTTTCAAGCTCACTGAAGATAACGGCGAACTTTACGGCCGGGGCGCTGTGGATATGAAGGGCGGCTTAGTAGCTTTAGTAATTGCCATGATTGAATTGAAAAAACAAGGTTTGCCTAAAAAAGGTACCATTCGCCTTTTAGCCACCATGGGCGAAGAAGTCGGCGAAGCAGGCTCCGCGGCTTTTTATGAACAGGGTTATATGAAAGATGTCGCTGGTTTAATCATTGGCGAACCCAACGGTTATCAGATTGGTTATGCGCAAAAAGGCTCCATGGACATTCAATTCACCTCCCAAGGCCAAGCCGCCCATAGCTCCATGCCGGATAAGGGTTACAATGCCATTGATCCTTTAATGGCCCTGTTAAACGAGGCCAATCAATTCTTCCGGGAACCGACTTTCAAAAGTAGCAGTATGGGGCCTTTAACCTTTAACACCACTGTTTTCACCGGTGGCAATCAAGTTAACTCCATACCCGATCAGGCCAGTGCCCAGGTCAATATTCGAACCGTACCTGAATTTACCAATGATATGGTTCAGCAACGCTTGACCGAATTAATTCAACGCTATAACGAAAACGGCGCCCAAATTAAAATGGACATTTATATGAGCGAACCCCCAGTTGCTGTGGATCAAAACAATACCCTAGTCCAAATCAGCCGATCAGTAGTTGGCCGCTACACCCCTGATGACGTGCCCGTTGCCCCAATCACCGCCGTGACCGATGCCTCAAACCTCACCAAGGATAAGCCAGCAAGTTTCCCTTTCATTATCCTTGGCCCCGGCAATACCACGGTGCATCAAGTCAATGAGCATCTTAATAAGCAAATGTTTCTGAATTTTATTCAAATTTATCAAACTGTTTTTGATGAATTTTTGAATCAATAGGCCGCTACCCACTTGAATGTCCCCGTGCGTGCTAGAATAGACCCCAAGGGGGAATAGTTATGGTATGGTTATGGCTTCATTTAATTGCCTGGATCATCTTGGCAATCGTGGTGGCAATTGGGTTACTGGGTAAGCCGGAAAAGCTGATGCCTTGGGCAATGACTGCACGGGTGCTGTATTTGGTATCGATTGTCAGCGGCATTATTTTATTATTACGGGTTTGGCAATACAATCCCGTGGGCAGTGTCATCAAAATCATCTTGGCCCTAGCCTTGATTGCTTTTATTGAAATTGCCTTTGCTAGAAAACAGCAGCAAAAGCTAAACAAAGGCCTGCTTTGGACAGTATTTATTTGCTGTCTAGTCGTTGGCATCTTTGGCTTATGGTTAGCGCAAGGTCGCCCGTTTGTTTAATTGAAAATTTGTAACTCACTGCTGGTCATTCTTGGCAGCAGTTTTTTCATTTGCCTATTATCATGCACTGCTCAAACTAGATTGCAGCAATATCATTACAATGATTTTTTCTGCAGGCTTTCTGCTGGTTTCTCATTGTTTTCGATTAAGATCGGCGTTGTATCAGCATTTATAGCAACTTTTTTCTGCAGGTTTTCTGCTGATTCTGACAAATAAACCTCTTGTAAAAACCTACATCAAACTAACTTTCCTTGGCGTAGGTCTTTATATTTAGTAACCTCACCGATTGGTGCCACTGATGTCTAGCGGCTTTATCGAAATTGATTAACATAAAAAAGGAGTAATAACGAGTAAAACGGAGTAACTCTGAGCAAAGTAACGTATCTACCGATAAAAAGGCTCTGTTGAGCCAATTAGAGTAAAGCGAAGTAACAACAAGTAAAGTGGCGTAACGATGAGTAGAAGCGGTGATCACTCAATTTAGTTGTCGCAATTCTTTCCTGCAGGTTTTCTGCTGGTCCCAACAAATAAGTTTCAAATAGAAACTACGTCAAACTAGCTTTCCTTGGCGTAGTTTTTTATATTGGCCGCTTTTTCAACCATTCAAGCGAGATGCCAGTCAACTGGTGCCAATAGTTTATCCCCAGATATTCTTGTATAATAAGGGCATCTATTACCGAAAGGATGTGGGCGTCATGGCTGTTTCATTAGCAAAACCGTTGAAGGACTTATTACTGGCCAGCAATCTGGGCTTGAACAAGAATCATCCCCTGGCCGGCTGGAACATTCTAACGATTTTGTACCACGATGGCAGTAACCGGGAGCCCATTACCCTGGACTATTTGACCCAGCGCTACAATGCCGAGTACTTGGATAGCGACAACGACGAGCAGCCCATTTCCGACAATGTCTTAAAGGCCGTGCTGACGGTGCTCAGTGATCAAGCCAAACTCATTGAGGCGGCTTCTCGTAAAATTCGGGCCCGGACCCAAAATGGTGCTTATCATGTGCGGACTTCTTACGTGTACCGCATCACCAGCAGCGGCATTGAGTACGTAAAAATGATGCAGCGGGTCTTAGATGCGGAGAGTACCATCACGGCCAACACCAATCGTATTCAGGAATACTGCGATTTGGTGGTGAAACTTTCTAAAGCCGACATCAGTACCCGGGATACAGCGTTATTTAATGACTTTCAAAATATGGTCAGTGCCTACGATGATGTGATGAACGGTATGCACAAATTAGACGATGACTTAAATGAGTTGGCTAACGATATCGCCTTTAATCACGGGGGCGCGGCGGCGAAACATCTGCAAAGTATGGTCTATGACAAGGCCATCCCCGCCTTTAACATGATGTTAACCCAAGGTCCCCGCATTAAGGCCATGGCTTATGGGGATAGCTTTGCCGACCACGTGGCCCGCTCCCAGCAAGGTAGTGATGACTTGGATACGGCCAGCGCGGTCCAGGATAAAGCCAAGTTATTGACCCGCTTCAATCGGACTAAAGATTACGTCAATCGCCAATTGGCCAAGTTAGCTTTGAGCGTGGATCCCAGTACCAGCGCCATCGACAGCAGTTTGGATTCACTTTACTTGGTCTTTCAAACGATTTTAGAAGCGGTGCAAGTCCTGAGCCAAGAATACGAGCACGTGCGCAGTCAAGCTGTGGATGTGAAAGCTTTAACCGCCCAAATCGATCAGCTGCTAACCCGGTATCAAACCCTGACCGTCTATACCAATCTGCCCCGGCATTTGCCCGCAGACCGGGATACGGAAGACCCTGAAGATTTACTGGATGCCAGCACCATGGGGCCTGTGACTTATACCCCCACCGTCACCACTCGGGAAGTGGCCACGGCCGCGGATAATCCGAAAATTGCGGAGGACCACTATCAAGATACAGCTGAACAGGCGGCTTTGGCGGAATTTCAACAGTTGGTGATGCAAACCGCTGACCATGGCGTGGTGGATGCGGATTTAAACTTTGAAACAACGGCGGCTCGGGATGAAGTTTTGCGCCTTTATGCCGCCACCGGTTATAGCTCTTATGCCAGCTTTGCCCCCTTTGGCCGCCCCGTGCGCCAAGTCACCGCCCTAACTGACACGGGTCCCATTGCCCTCCACTGCCAAAATGAGACGTTTAAGGCGATTTTACCCAGTGGGTTTACCATTGATTTTGTGTAGAAAGGAAGTGCCTGATGGCTGAGTTACAAAATAGTGAGCGCCTAATTATCAATACTTTGTTTGACCATACGATTTTCACCAGTACGCCTACACCGGATATGACCAATGCCACGGTTGCGGCGATCAATGCCTTAAAACGGCCCAGGGTGCAACGCAAAATCACCCGTTATCTGAAGGACTTAGTAGGGATGGGCCCGGATAATTATCAGGAAAATTTATTATTTTTACTAGGCCCCAGTCAACTGGCGGCTGATGATGTCCATATTTTATTAGCCACCCTCAAGGCCATCATCAACGAACCCAATCTGCAAACCGCTGAAACCACTCGCTTAGTCACCACGGAAAAAATCGTGCGCCAGGTGCGCAGTGAAGTGGTGAATCTAGATGAAAAAATCATTTACCGGCGCATTACCCAACTTTTCGTGGAACGATTAAACTTGCTGACCCCTGATCGCATTGATGGCCCTACCCCAGACCAAACAGAATTTGTCACCGAGTATTGGGATGTGAGCCCAGATTTTAATGCCGTGGCTAAGTGCCTGGTGGACGCCTTGATTGCCGAACAAAATACCCCGAAATTGTCCCTGATTCAGCAGGTCAATCGCACTTTACTCTTAGAACGCTTCATGAGTCCCACCACCACGCCCGCCCTTTGGCCCATATTGGTGGCCAATAAACAGGCTATTGCCAAGCAGTGGGGCGAGTTAAAGCGCTTTGTGTTGGAGTGCGGCAGCGACTATGCCTTGTTGTTAGATACCCAGCACCAACAAAGTGCTGCCATGCCTTACATCGTAGCTTTGGCGGTGGCCCATTCGCTGGGGGCCGGGCTACCGGAAAAGGACCTGAATCAACGGATCCATGAAATTGCAGCGCAACTTTATCCTAAAAAGACCATCAGCGTCACCGACGTTCGTAGCGCCTTATTGGAAAATGCCTTAATTCAAATTGACCCTCATTTCGTCAGCCCCACCCCGTTGGTTCAACGCTTTGCCGTGCAAACTAAACCCAAAGAAGGTGCCTCATCATGACCGATTCCCAGCAACTGACGCCGGTTAGTTACCACCTGCGTCAGTTTAATAAGTACGCCCATTTAGACATGCCCGCTTCTAAAAACGGCAATTTGACAATCATTGGGGAAAACGCCGTGGGTAAGACCACCTTGGCCAATTGTTTCTTCCCCATGCT
Source organism: Agrilactobacillus composti DSM 18527 = JCM 14202 (assembly GCF_001436375.1). GTDB lineage: Bacteria > Bacillota > Bacilli > Lactobacillales > Lactobacillaceae > Agrilactobacillus > Agrilactobacillus composti. The sequence continues at coordinate 26,435 of NZ_AZGA01000062.1, forward strand.
CATCGACGGGGCCATCGCCACCCCTTCCTTTAATGCGGCCAAGGGCACTGACAAAATTTCCCAAAGTGCTACGACCCGCAATAGCGCCCGGGACACCCGGACCTTTGAAAGTATGCTGCTGGGGTGGGGACCGGGGGCCATGAAGGTGCGCACCGGCTATACGTATATGCGCCTGGCCGCCAGCAAGCGCCAGGTCATCTTAGGTATTGGCGCCCACCGTGCCACCGGGGATACTCGCAAACCCACCTGGTGGTTCGTGGTCATCAGTGACGATCCCAGCAGGCAGCTAAATTTACAAACAACCGATAGCACCGGGGCGTGCTTAGATAAAGCTGCCTTTTTAAAGGCCAATGGGGATTTGGGGGCGGACTTGCATCTTTTTGAGTCCGCGCTAGATTACCGGGACTTTGTGGCCAGTCGTATCTATGGCTTCAGCAATGGTGAGACCCTAGGCAAGTTAGCCAATGTTTATCGCTTATTAGCGTCGCCGATTTTAACCTCGGGGAATGCGAAATTTTCTCCCATTAAAGCTGCCCTGCAAAATGCCCAAGAAGGTATTGATGACCAAGTGATTCAAGCTGTGGCCAACAGCCAACGGGAAGTCAACCGTAACTTAGGGCTTTTAGACCGTTTGAAGCATGGCCAAGACCGTTTGCAAAAACTTCAAAATACTATTTTTTGGGGGAATCTGAATCATCTCAATGAATTAATTCTATCCCGGTATAGCGATACCCATGCTGCCTATGAACAGGCTCAAATCGATGCGGCTCAGGCCCAACAAAAGGTGACTAAATACGCGGACCAAATCAAATTGTTACAGGAAAACATTCAAAACAACCAAGCCCACCTAGATCAGTTGCGGGATGCACAAATTCAACAAAAGAGTATCCGGCAACAAAGAGCTCTCTATCAAACCCAAATTGACACTGAGACCAAACGGCTGCAGACCTATCAGTATTATCAGGATCAGCTGACTACCTTAACGGCCAAGCAACAAGAACTGCAAGACCAACAAAACGATTTAGCCGTGCAACAAGACCAATTACAACGCCACCAGCTCAGTCCCCTACAAGCCCAAATCAGTACCCAGGCGGCCCACCTGACCGAATTTGCTTCGGCCATCGCCCAGATAAACCCCACTGAGGTGGCCCGCCAAATCCGAGTTTATTTACGCCAGTTAAAACAACAACTCAATGACTATCACCATTTGGCCGACACCATGGCCAGTCTCAGCGAAGACGTGGCCATTGTCCAAGATATGCAGGGCCAAATGGCAACCAGTATCGACCAGCACCTGCCCGGTCCCTTATTAGGCCGCGCTCGCCCCGCCCTGCAACAGGACAACCAAACCATCCATACCCAGGGTGCTGCTAAGATGAATGCCCAATATCAAGCCTTAGCTGACCAACAGGCGCAACTGCTGGATGAGCACCCAGATTTAAGAGCCGCCTTGACCCGAGAGGATTTAGTGGCCACTTTAACGGGCTTTCAAAAAGAATTTGCGCAAATCATCGCCCAAATAGAAGGGCTAGACCAAGAACAAGCCAACCTGGACCAGGCTGCGGGCAATACCGCCCAACAAATTCAAGCTATCCAAAACAGCTTAAACCTTGACCCGGATTTCGAGGTTGACCAGGTCACTGCCGCCATTGCCGCGGCCAATGAAAAATTGGCTAACTTAGTCATTGACCCCACCATTGACGACCAATTGGCCCAGGTGGCCAAAGAACACCAAGATTTAACCCAAGCTGAGCGGGAGGCCACCCAACAAAAGAGCATGGCAGAAGGCCGGGCTCAAGCGGCGGCCACCGCCAGTGACCAGCACGCCGCTACGTTGCAGCAATTGCGCCAAGCTATCTTAGAACCCCTGACAACTTTAGCGCCTTATTGTCCAGATGATGTCACCTTAGCTGATATTGACGCGACGATTACCTTCGTCACCACCCATCGGGCTAAAGTGCGGGGCAATAGTTATGCCCAAGTCAGCAATCGTATCAGTCATTTAATTCATAATAATAACCGGGATGGGGTGGATCGGGATGCTTTGGACGTTTTATTTGAAGACCGGGATCAGCCGGCCATCGCCAGCGCCATGCGCCAACAACATGCCATCGAAAAAAATGATTTAACGGTGGTGGCCTTTGACCTCCATGCCGCCCAGGCCATTTTAGCTGCCGACCGCACTGGGGTCGAACAGGCCTTGACCCAATTGGAACAGGGCAATGACTTTGCCCAGACCACTTATTTAGGGGCGGCCACCCAACTGATCACTGCCCAATATCAAGCCATTGACGCTTATAATGACATGCTGGTGCAAGGGGCTGGTGACAATAATAGTATTAAATTAAAAGTCGCTTTAACCCCGGCTACCGTTACCCCAGAAGTCATTGCCGAGGCCCGAGATCCCCAGCTGGAACAACGGCCGGCTTTGCTAGCTGAAATCAAAAAGCGCCTGGAAAAACTGGCCAATGACGCCGATGTCGCCGATGATGAGGGGGATTTTCAAGCCGCGGCCCGGGCTTTGTTAGATACCCGCCAGTGGTCAGATTTCAACGTCTTGATCAAGCGGCGGCAAAGTGCTGAGGATAACTATGAAGCTGTGGATAACAAGTTCGTCCAATCTGGGGGCTCTGGGGCTGAAAAAGCCCAGGCCATGGTCTTGCCCCTCTTATTGGTGCCGAAGATGGTCCTGCGGCAAGCAACGCTGGCAGATACCCCTTATTTGGTGATGTTTGATGAATTCGCCGATAAATTAGACCCCGAAACCGCTAAATCTTTTGTGAACACCATTGCCCGCTTTGGCTTTTGTTTCATTGCCACCATGCCCAACGGGGCTCAAAACAAAATTCTCGCCGATGGGGTGGCCAACATCGCCTACACGGTGCTGGCGCCCCAGCAACAAGATGACGGGTTGTTCCATCAAAATCGCGTGGAACCGGCCTTGATTTGGCAACAAGAGGTACCATCATGAGCCCGTACCAACAAGCTTACCGCACCAACACCGGCAAGCCCCTGCCGGCCCAGGCAGCCACTTTAGAGCCCCTGTTTGCTCAAATTGCGGCGGGGGAAGCCCTGCCACCCCGGGGCCAACAGGCAGTGACCTTGGGCTTAACCGCCCACAGCCTCACGGATGCCAAAGCCGATCCCGATTTATTTGAGTACTACCGTTGGGTCATCACCCATTGTTTTGCCCAAAAAGAAATCAATGAACTGACGGCCAAATTGATCGGCATGGCCTTTACCAGTGCTAATATCTTCCAAACAGACCTGCCCCAACCTATCACCTTGAACCCTTGGCAAATTGATGCCATGCTGACTTTTCCTCTAGCCACCAAGCAGGCGGTGGTCATTGAAAACAACGGGGTTTTTGCCTTGTTACATCAACGCCATCCCACCTGGCCCCTTATCGTCCAATCCGGCAATGACTTCAATCCTGCCTATGTTCAATTGATTCAAAATCTAGAACAACGGGGGGTCGCCTTTACCTACATTGGCGACTTAGACAGTCGGGGCATTCAAATGGCTGACCACTTCTTCACCCAATTACAACGCACCCCTATTGACGTGGTCACCGCCCTGCAACGGCCCGTGGACGTGGCCAAGTGGGTGGCGCTCATGGGCAAACCAGACCCCAAGCGCACCCGGGCCCTTACCGTTCAAAACGCCATTTATCAACAGGAACTCAACGTGATCCAGCTCTCCGAGAAATTTGTGGAACAAGAACAACTGCTGGCCATCTATGAAGCGCGCATCCCCCAATGGTTAGCTGAAAATAAATCTTGAGCAGAAAAATAGCCAGCATCCCTGCTGGCTGAAAAACTAGTTATATCATTTAACGCTAATCAGTCCAGGCTGGTTGGCGTTTTTTGTTGTCTAACGCTAACTAAACTTGTTCTATTTCCCCACGATGCGCCGCACACCCCGCCGCACCCCGTTTTCCAAGCGCTGGAAGGCGAGGTATTGTTGGCGGGCCCGTTTGATGCGTTTATAGCGCTGGGGATTTTTTTGATAGAATTGTTGATGAAAATTCTCAGCGGGCCAAAAGTGGCTGGCGGGTTCTATGGCGGTGACGATGGGTTTTTGATAGCGCCCCGACGCCGCTAATTTCTGTTTGGAGGCCGTGGCGATTTGGCGCTGAGTGTCATTGCTCACGAAAATAACCGGGCGATAATTATTGCCCCGATCGCTAATTTGCCCCAATTCATCCGTGGGGTCCGTTAAGTCCCAATAAAGATCCACTAACTGCTGATAACTGACACGGCGGGTATCAAAAATCACTTCAATGGCCTCCACATGGCCGGTATACTGCAACACCACCTGTTCATAAGTGGGATTATCGGTATGGCCGCCGGTATAGCCAGATAAGACGGACACGATGCCCGGGTAAGTTTCAAAGGGTTCCACCATACACCAAAAACAGCCCCCGGCAAAGATCGCCCGTTCCTGGTAAGGCAGATCAGCTTGTTGGTGTTGGGTCACGTCAAACTGGGGCGCTGTGTAAGTGGCGTCGGTGAGCCCCACATAAAAATCCGTCACATCGGGGGTCAAATTGTGGCGTAGCGCCAAGGGCCGCAAATCGTATTCTAATTTATCAATTTCAACGTCAAAATTACCGCCAGCTTCAATAGCGGTTTTTGCAGCGGTCAATAATTGGCGTTCCCAGTCTCGGGTTGCCGGATTTAGCATCAAATTATAAATTTCCGTCAGGACCTGTTCAGTTTTATCGATCATGGCTATCCTTATCCTTTGCTGTAGCCTCATTGTATTGTTCCAAAAATGATGATTGTTCCCATGATACTACGCTAAAGTCCAGTAATGTGCAAAAATTTAGCCTACAAAAATGGCGATCCAATATAATCACTGGGTCGCCACTCGCTTGCTTTATTTCACTTTTAATTTCTTATAACTCACGATGCCTAATGCACTGAACAACAAGACAAAGCCTAAAATCGATAGGCCCTTGGACCAACTGTGGTCTTCACCGGTCTGGGGCAATAATTGCTTGCTGGATCCGGTGATGGTCTCAGTGCTCACAGGAATCAGATGATGCTTAGATTCTGTGGGGACGGTGCCGGTTGTCGTTGATGCACCTGGTGTAGTCGCTGTGCCTGGTTGCGGATCACTAGGGGTGATGGGTAACAGCGGCTGATTAGGATCAGTGGGTGTTGTGGGTACATCAGGTTGTTGCGGCACGTCTGGTTTTTGTGGCACCTGGGGTTGGCTAGGTTGAACTGGGGTTGTGGGTACATAAGTGTTGATCACATCAGACCCGTCGACTTGGCTAGTATAATGGGGCACTTTATCTTCTGAGACCGTATAAACAATGGTCTGATTGCCCTGTTTCAGCGGTAAATTGCTGAATTCATAGTGCCAATTGTCCGCAGCCGTGACTTGTTTGCTTTTTATAACGCGGCCATTAGCCAACAAATGGATGGTAATAGCATCTGGCCGTTGGTTGGCGGCATTACCCTGGTCCTGCCAAATCTTGTTCCCGGAAACCGTAGCGGTTATCGGTTTAGTGGGTGGCACCAGGATATAGGTGTTGGTGATATTGTAACCATTAATATCCGTTTGATAATAGGGCACATAGTTTTCACTAATAGTATAGGCAATTGTCTGTCCTGCTTGGTCCACCTTAGGCAAATTGGTAAATTCGTATTGCCAATTATTTTGAGCAGTCACCGTCTTAGTTTGCACCACTTGCCCGTTGGCTAGTAAATTGACTTGAATACTCGTGGGACGCTGCTGAAATTGATCAGCCCCGTCGATCCAAGTTTTATGCCCAGCTACCGTGGTGGTCGTGGGTTTGGTAGGTGGCGTGGTCACAAAGGTATTGGTGATATTGTAACCGTTAATTTTAGTGGCGTAATTGGTCACGGGATCTTCACTGACCGTATACACAATGGCCTTGCCCTGATCGTCGGTCTTCGGTAAATTCGTGAAATGATACTGCCATTGATTGGTGGCAGTCACCGTCTTGGTTTGCACCACTTTGCCATTGGCTAACAGATTAACTTTGATACTGTCTGGGCGCTGGCCGGCTTGATTGTTGGTATCTGACCAAGTCTTTTGGCCGCTGACCGTGGTGGTGGCTGGCTGACTCACATGGGTGTTGGTGATATTATAACCATTAATTTTTGTCGTGTAATTAGCCACAGGAGCTTCACTGATGGTGTAAGTAATGGCTTTACCCTGGTCGGTCTTAGGCAAGTTGGTGAAACTATATTGCCATTGACTGGCGGCGTTCACCGTTTTAGTCTGCACCACTTTGCCGTTGGCTAA
>NZ_AZGA01000063.1 GCF_001436375.1 Agrilactobacillus composti DSM 18527 = JCM 14202
CGAAATAAAAAAGACAAAGTCTTCTAAAAAGATTACTTTGTCTTCAATCTGAAATCAGCCGTCATGGCTGATTTTTTTGTGCGCAATTGCTTACAACGGTAAAGTTTGTAAGGTTTTCGGCGTATGGGTAAAAGGCTCACAACCATTAGCTGTGATGTGCACACAGTCTTCGATGCGGACACCAGCAACTTCTGGAATGTAAATACCTGGTTCAATTGAAAAACACATGCCTGGTTCTAAGACCATGTTATTGCCCGCCATGATTGAGGGGAATTCATGGACGGACGTGCCTAAGCCGTGACCGAGCCGATGGATGAAGTAATCGCCATAACCGGCTTTTGTAATAATATCCCGGGCGACTTTATCTAGTTGCGCGGCGGTAATACCTGGTTTTGCGGCAGCCATGGCCGCCAATTGGGCCTCTAAGCAGACGTTATAAATATCTTGGGACTTGGCGTCGATTTTGCCGTAAGCAATCGTTCGCGAAGCGTCACTCATGTAACCTTGATGATCAGTGCCCAGATCAAACAAGACTAAAGCATTGGGTTTGATTTTGTCGGGCAGGGGAGCACCATGGGGATTGGCGGCATTGGCACCACTTTGCACAATGGTATCGAAACTCATGTGCATGACGCCTTGGGCCATCATATGGTACTCGATTTCAGCGACGACTTGTTGTTCAGTGCGTTCACTAGAAACAGCCTTAAAACCCACTTTGAAGGCTTCGTCAGCTTCGCGGCCGGCAGCTAGCATCAATTCAATTTCAGCAGGGGTCTTATATAACCGCTGATGTTCAATAAAGTCAGTGGCATTCACATTAAATACTGCTTCTGGGAAGTAGTTGATCAAGGCTTCATAGCGGCTGACTTGTAGCTGTTCTTTTTCAATTGCCCAATTCATCGGATTTTTCACGCGGGCTTTGATCAAATCAGCGATCATTTCATAAGCATTTTCGTGGTCTAAATAACCAAATACCTCATAAGGCCAACCCACAGCCTTCACGGATTCAACTTCTAGTGCTGGGGCAAAAATAAAGGGATCATGATCTGGGAACACAAATAAACCCAAGGTACGCTCGTGGGGATCGCTTAAGAAGTGGGTGTAGTAATTAATATTTATCGGATCACTTACATAAGTCACATCTAAGTGCTGTTCTTGTGTCCATTGTCTTAACTTGTCTAAATTATCCATTTGTCAACGACCTTTCTATCTTTGAAAATAATTATAGCATGCTTAGCCGGACCTGTTTTCAAAAAACACTTAGCTGTTAAGTTGCAAAACTTTCATGAAAGTTTCATAAAAACGCTTGCATTTTTGGTTTAACAATGTTAAATTATATTTTGATAATTGAAAACGGTAATATTAAAAATATATTGGAGGAAATTTTTTCATGGATAAACAAACCATCACCATCTACGATGTTGCCAGAGAGGCTAATGTCTCCATGGCCACAGTATCTCGGGTTGTCAATGGCAATCCCAATGTGAAACCAGCTACACGCCAACGGGTTTTAAAAGTGATTGAGGAGTTAGATTATCGTCCCAATGCTGTTGCCCGGGGCTTAGCCAGCAAGAAAACCACGACAGTTGGGGTCATTATCCCTGATGTGACCAATATTTACTTTTCATCGCTAGCCCGGGGGATCGATGACGTGGCGACGATGTATAAGTATAATATTATTTTGGCTAATTCTGATGAAAGTGGCCAAAAAGAAGTGCAAGTCTTAAATAACCTGTTAGCTAAGCAAGTGGACGGCTTGATTTATATGGGCCATACTTTATCTGATGAGGTCCGGGCTAAGTTTTCCCGGTCAAAGACGCCAGTGGTCTTAGCGGGTACTATTGATCCAGACGCGCAAGTGGGTAGTGTGAATATTGACTATCGGGAAGCCTCTAAATTTGTGGTAGATAAATTGATCAAAGATGGCAATCAAAAAATCGCTTTTATCAGCGGGAGCTTGTCTTATCCGATCAATAGCCAATATCGCTTACAGGGTTATAAAGATGCTTTAAAAGCCAATCAATTGCCCTATGATGAAAGTTTGGTTTTTGAAACTGACTATAGTTATAAGGCTGGGGAAGCTTTATGGTCCCAATTGACGGCAGCTGGTGCGACGGCGGCTTATGTGATCGATGATGAATTAGCTGTTGGGGTAATGAATGGCATGTTGGATCATGGCATTAAAGTGCCCGACGAATTCCAATTGATCACCAGCAACAACACGATCTTAACCGATATCGTGCGGCCTAAGATGACGTCCATCAGCCAACCTTTATATGATATTGGTGCGGTGGCTATGCGGTTATTGACCAAGATGATGAACAAAGAAGAAATCGAAGAAAAGACGATTTTACTGCCCTATGACATGGTTGAACGGGGCTCTACTAAGGGTTAACAATTAAAAAAACTGTCTTTAGAAGTTGTGATGATTTCTAAAGGCAGTTTTTTCAGTTTAGTTAAATTTTTTCCACCGCCTGTATGGCATCTAAAACACCTTGGGTGGTAATATCAGGGTCGATGAGGCGGAAACTTTCATGATCACTGGCCGCTTCTTGGGCGGCTTCAAAAAGGGCATCTTGGTCATCAGCGACGGTGACATGTAACTGGGCCAAATGAGTGGGGAGACCAATTTTGGCATAAAATGGCTGTAATTGTTTGATTTCAGCAAAATCTTGGGTATAAGCCAGTTGGACTAAAATACCATAAGCCACTTTAGCGCCATGTAGAATTTCGTGGGTAGCCGGAATATGGGATAGACCATTATGCACGGCGTGGGCCCCGGCCATGCGGCCATATTCAGCGGCAAAACCGCCGACGGTGCCGGCGATTCCCACCACGCTGTCAGCAATTTTACCAAAAGCCGGGCTAACTGTTTGCCGGGCTAAATCTTGCAAAGCTTGATCGGCGTCAGCTAAGAGAATGGTGAGGATCTCTTTGGCCGTGGCGATCCCGATGCGAATGAAGCCGGTTTTTTGAGCTTCTGAGAGATTTCTGGTCAAAGCCTCAATCTCATACCACTTGGCTAAAGTATCGCCGATACCAGCAATCAAATAGTCTTTAGGCGTATGCAACAGGAGATCCCAATCAACCAAAGTTAAACTAGGCGCATTTTTAAAATAAGCCACCCGTTTAAAAGTATGATCAGGGTGGTAGATGGCCCCAATTGGCGTGTAGGGCGCACAGTTAGAAATCAATGTGGGAATGGCAATGAAGTTGGCCTTTAAGCGCTCAGCAGTATTTTTAGCCGTGTCTAATAAGCGCCCACCACCAATGCCAATAATGGTATCGGTTTGGCGAATCTCATCGGCCAGGGCTTGGGCATTTTCGTCGCTGGCCGTGCCATCATAGCGATAAAGGGGAAGTGCAGGGGTTTGACCGTAGAATTCAGTGAAAATCTTGAAGGATTGTTCACCGGTGACAATCGTGCAATTGCCAAAGTCAGCTAAGTAAGCTGGTAAGTTTTCTAAGACATGTTGGCCGGTGACGTAACGATTCGCACCGGGTCGAATTTCACTAGCTGCGTTAATTTTTGCCATCATAATACCTCCCAAGTATTGAAAATAAAACGTGTCGTAAAAATTGATAAATTCAGTTTACGCAACAAAATATGTTAAGTCAACGGATAACCATTCAAGTAAGTCATGGAGGTCATTATATATGCAGTTTTTTAATATACCCGTCCAGCAGCACCAACGCGTGACGTTAATTCCCAATCTAACCTATCAAAATACCCCATACTGGTTCAACCAAACTAGACGGGATTGGCAATTGGATCTACTTTTGCCTTTTGACTACGCCCAAGAAGCAACCCATCCGGTGGTACTCTGGTTGTCTGGGGGCAGTTGGCAGATGATGGATCGCGCATCTTATCTACCGGAGCTGGTATTTTTAGCTCGGGCTGGTTTTGTGGTGGCCAGCATAGATTATCATATGGGGTCTGAAGCGGCTTTTCCTGCTCAGGTACAAGATGTCCGTCAAGCATTGGCGTACTTAGCCACCCAGCAGGCCACTTACCACTTGGACATGCAGCAGGTGACCTTGATGGGGGATTCAGCTGGTGGCCAAGTGGCCTTAGTTAGTGCCTATACCATGGGGCAAAACCAACTCAATCAACAGCCCCTAGGTTCCAGTACCCCAATCAAGAATGTGGTGGCCTATTATGCGCCCACCGACTTAGCGGCTTTAGCAGCGCAACAATTACAATATTTAACCCCAGCCCAGCAGTTTGATTACCTTGCCCCGATGAACTTTTTAGTGGGGCAAATGCAATTTGATGCGACGGCTCTGCAGCAGGCCAGTCCCGTGAATTATGTCAAGGCTGGTGTGCCTAGCACCTTATTGCTGCAAGGGGATGCTGATGATTGGGTACCTTTTGAACAAGCCCAATTGCTGGCTACTAAGTTGCAAGCTGTGGGCATCACCCATGATATTTTAAAATTGCGTGGGGGCCAACATATTGATGCTCGTTTCTTTGCCAACGTGATCAACCAAGCAGTTTTAGACTTTATCAAATAATTGCCAAAAAGCAGATGACTGCGATTCAGTCATCTGCTTTTAAAGACTTTAATAACCGTTAGTAGTGGTCCTGGTATTACCAGTTGTTCCGGTACCTGTGGTGCCATAGGTGTTATAAGTCGTGCTGCCCCCATAATTAGAAGGGTTGTATTGGTTAGTACCGTATTGGTTGTAAAGTTGGTTGTTATTGGCGGCGGTCCCATTGCCAGTGGTACTACGGGTCGTGGTGTTGCCACTGTAGTTGCCTTGGCTATAGCCGCTATAAGTGCCAGTGCCAAAGCTGCCATAAGTACCATAGGAGCCGTTGCTATAGTAGTAACGATCTTCGACTTCGGCGGACTTGCTACGGACCGTCTTACCCGTGTAAGTGGACGTGACGGCATAGTCGTTGCTTTGGCCAAAGTAGTTTTGCCAGAATAAGCGATAGTTTTTATCACTGCCGCCAATCCCAAACTTATAACTGACTGCTTTAGCATCACTGTCGTTGTAGTAAGCTTTGACTTTGGCGCCACTGTTGACCCGAGCGGCAGAACCCTCGTAATCCACAGATCCTGGTAATGTCCCGGTACTGGCCAAGACATTGGCTTCTTTGACGTCATCAGGTTTGGTCATCTTTTGGCTGAGTTTAAAGATACTAGGATCAGTTCGATAAACACTTGCCAAAATATTGGCCCAGTAAGTCAAGTTACTATCACTGGCGGATTCATCTAAGTTGTAATTATGACCATAGAAGTTATCATAACCAATCCAAGAAGCCATGGTAATACCTGGGGTGGAGCCAATAAACCAAATATCCCGGTAATCGTTGGAAGTCCCGGTCTTCCCAATAATGTTTTTAGTGGAAAAAGGAATTTGACCATTATTCAAACTAGAAGCGGTCCCTTGTTGGACAACACCAGACAGCATTTGCTGCATGATATAAGTCGTCGCTTTGGAGAAGACCTTCTTTTTAGTTTCTGGGGCTTTGTATAAGACTTTACCAGAAGGATCAGTGATTTTTTGAATCACATGGGGTGTTACATGTTCGCCGCCATTGGAGAAGGTAGAAAAGGCACTAGCCTGCTGTAAAACAGTTAAGCCATCTTTGGTACCCCCTAAGGCTAAGCCCAATTCACTATATTCCTTGTTGCTGAGGCGGATCCCCATCTTTTCCATGTAAGTCTTGGTGGCTTTCCCTTTACCCAGGGCATTATAGATGTTGACAGCTGGGATATTATAAGATTCAGCCAAGGCTTCGCTGGCGGAAATAAAGCGATTTTGAACCTGTTGGCCAAAATCAGTTGGGAAGTAACCACTGAAGCTGACCGGGAAGTCAGCAATCTGAGATTGCGTATTGATTAACTTGTTATCAACTGCTGGGCCATAAACTAACATGGGCTTAATAGAAGATCCCGGTGAGCGTTTGGTGTCAAAAGCGTGATTTAATTGGAACTTGTTAAAATCTCGACCCCCTACAAAACCTAAGACTGAACCGGTTTGATTGTCCAATAAGACGGTACCGTTTTGAACATATTCGGTAAAGTTTGTGGGTTGTTGGGTCACTGGGTCAGTGACCGTTGAAGTCCGCGATTGACCCAAATAAGGGGCGTACTGTTTAGCTGCCGTTTGCATCTTATCATAAATATTACGATCTAAGGTGCTGTATACCCGGTAGCCCTTTTGCCGTAACAATTGGTCCGCTTGATTCCAGTAAGTATTATAATCTTCCTTGCTGTTGCGAACTTTGGTGACATTTTTGCCATCATCTTTGATGAGCTGGTCGATTAAAATATCCCGCGCTTCAACGGTGACTAAATTGTAAACATAACCGTAGCCCCGATTTTCCTTTTCTGGGGTGGCTTTTGCTTGGAATTCACTGACCAGGTCAACTTTCTTGGCCGCATTATATTGGGCCTTGGTGATGTCGTTATGTCGATACATTCGAAATAAAACGGTGTTCTTACGATCTAAGCCCGCAGAAACGTCTTTTTTTAAACTCCCGCTTTGGGTGTAAGGAGTATAGACACTGGGACTTTGGGGGAGGCCGGCAATAAAGGCTGATTCAGCCAGCGTCAGATCTTTGGCATGCTTGCCAAAATAACCCAGGGCTGCTTGCTCCACACCACCCACGTTTTGGCCTTTGTTGTTGCGGCCAAAAGTAGCGGCATTGAGATAGTCGGTTAAAATCTGGGATTTGGTGAAGTAGTTATCCAGGCGTACGGCCAGGAGGATTTCAATTGCTTTACGTTTAAACGTTGTTTCTGAAGAGAGAATTTTCATTTTAACCAACTGTTGGGTCAATGTTGATCCCCCGGTTTGGGTACCCACACCGGTTATGTCAGAAATCATTGCCCGGGAGATTGCCTTGGGCACAACGCCGTGATGTTGATAGAAATACTCGTCTTCTGTCGCAACAATAGCCTTTTTCAAATACGGAGAGATTTCATTACTTTTGACGGGAGTGCGGATTAAGTCTGTGGTGAGGTTACCAAGTTTGTCGTTATGGGCGAAATAAAAAGCCGCTGATTCGTTGGAGTCCTCAATTTGGTTTTTCATGCTCTGATAACTTGGGACATCTTCTTGATTGGCCAATGAGGCAAAATAGCCTAAACCAACACCTACTACTAAGCTGAAGAAGATGATGGCAGCACTGATCACAATTAGAAGCAAAGTTTTAATTGAGCCGATTGTCACATTAAAATAGAAAATAAAGCGCTGGTACCAAGAAGCATCCTTCCCCGGTTTAGGGGGTTGCTCTGTGGCCAACTCTTGTTTTTCAGGATTTACGTCATAAGTAAAGAAGTTTCCGATTCGTTTGAAAAAGCCTTTGATTTTCTGCCACCATTGCTGTGGTTTATTCAAAATGCTTCCCACCTTTTTTCATACGGATTTCATTATATAACATTTTGAAACACGAATGTACCATTAGTTCAAAAGTTTCAGGAGATATGCTAAACTAAACCTTGTAGCATAAGGCTTTTGGTGCACACGAAAGCCATGTGCCCATCAAAAATAGATGAGATCGAGGGATTATGTTGAGATATAAATTTTTGCTATTTGACCTAGATGATACAATTTTTGATTTTCAAATGTCCGAGCAGTTAGCCCTAAGTCAGTTATTTCAAGATTTGAAAATTCCCCTAACACCCACTTTGCGGCAACGTTACCATCATTTTAACCAACAGTTATGGCAGATGTATGAGCGCAGCGAGATTACCAGAGATGAGTTATTATTGGCCCGGTTTCCATTGTTCTTTAAGAAAATGGGCCTGCCGCTCCATGGCCAAAATCCTGGCCAAATTTATCGCAAAGCTTTGGCAGCTGGGCATCAGCTACTGCCGGGGGCCCTGGGGATGTTGCGGGATCTAAGTAAGGCTTATCGAATTTTTGCGGTGACCAATGGGATCGCTCAAACCCAGCGGGAGCGGCTAGGGGCTGCGGAGATTGCGGGCTACTTTGATGACGTATTTATTTCTGAAGAAATTGGTCATCAAAAACCTAAGAAAGCCTTTTTTGATTATGTCTTTAATCATATTCCTAAATTTGACGCCAAAAAAACAATCGTTATTGGCGACTCATTGACGTCAGATATCTTAGGCGGCGTCAACGCCAAGGTGGATACGGTCTGGTTTAATCCTAATTTTCTGCCTAATCGTACCAAGATTTCCCCAGTCTATCAAATTTCTGCGCCAGATCAGCTGAAAAAATTATTACTGGCTTCGGAGTGATTGAGGCATTGTGCTATACTAGAAAAAACATTTAATTTATTGGAGAAAAATTATGCAGCGAAATATGATAGAGCAATTTTGGTATAAATACCAAGAAATTAATCCCAAAGCCCCGGAACATTTTCAAGCTTGGTCCTTTGGTGATAACGCCCAATTGGCGGATGAACTGGCGGATTTAGTTTTGTCTGGTCAAAAAACCGCCACCACCTCCAATTACATTTTGTATGGTCTAACCAATGAGCCCTTACCAAAAGTTGGCGATTTAAGTATTATTTTAAATGGGTCTCAATTGCCTGTATGTGTTATTGAAACCACCAAGGTTTATAAGACAACTTTTGCCCAAGTCAGTGCTGAACATGCCCGCAAAGAAGGCGAAGGGGACTTATCCCTAGCCTATTGGCGCAAAGGTCATGAGAAGTTTTTTGCTGCTGAATTAGAGGCGATCAATAAGCCCTTTACCATGGACATGTTAGTGGTATGTGAAGAATTTAAAGTCATTTATCAATAAAACCTAAAAAAGCCGCCATTTATTGGCGGCTCAGATTGAAGACAAAGTAATCTTTTTAGAAGACTTTGTCTTTTTTATTTCGTTCG
>NZ_AZGA01000064.1:0-498 GCF_001436375.1 Agrilactobacillus composti DSM 18527 = JCM 14202
GGGTCTTTAATATATTGGTTGATAAACTTCATCAGTAGGTCATGGTCGACCGTATCAAAATATGACTTTAAATCTAGGTCAATCACATAATGATAACCTTGGTCATACAGCACTGTGACCCGTTTGATGGCGTCATGAGCGCTTCGATTCGGTCGAAAGTCAAAACTGTTATCCGAGAATATCCTTTCAAACCTTGGCGACATCACTTGAGCGACAGCTTGCTGAACAAGTCGATCGACCACAGTTGGGATTCCAAGCTTACGCTTTGACCCATCTGGTTTTGGTATTTCAACTCGTTTGACTGGCAATGGCTTATAACTGCCATCACGCAGTGAGGCTATCAATTCGTCGCGATGTTCCTTCAAATAGGGTAATAGCTCGTCAACGGTCAAGCCGTCGATGCCAGCTACACCTTTGTTGCTGACTACTTGCTTGTAGGCATGATTCAGATTATCTCGGGATAGAACTAAATCTTGAAATGAAACGCCATTCTCGACT
>NZ_AZGA01000064.1:508-30032 GCF_001436375.1 Agrilactobacillus composti DSM 18527 = JCM 14202
ACACTATGCGCCCCGAGTTGCCTTTGGTCTTCCAGACTTATCTTCCCCCGGCGGTCAGCTTTGATTTCTGTTTTCTGCAATTTTCGCACGACTTCCACCTCCAATTTTAGTGAGAATTATTATTGTTCAGCCCTTCGTTGCCATTGGCAACTACTATGGCCTCGGCTGACTTCTGTATCATTCAGCTAGACATCACTGCCTAGTTTGTTCCTGTGAAACTTTCCGTTTCTCTTGTCGGGAACGTATGATACAGACCTCCCCGGGTAAGAACGATAACTTTCGTGCCATGCAACCATTGACTTTACTGCGTACAGTTTCGAGTAGTATTGGACTTCAGTTTGTAAAGCAACCTTATCCACTGTAAACAGCCTTATAGCCACTTCTTATTCATTGGTTCAGCACTTTGCTTTAGACTTCCTTCAGATTCCGCCTCGCGGCGGACACCCTTGTCCTCATCTAATAGTTCCGACTACTACGGTCTATAATGGACTTTCACCATCAAGTCATCGCCCATGCCGGGCGCACTTTAAAAAAACACCTGCAGCCCAAGGGTTGCAAGTGTTTTTTTAAACGGCAGCTGACTTTTTGTTGCGGCTGACGATGAAACCAATGATAAAAGCGATGACTGCTGGCAAGACCCAAGACAAACCATAAGTTGCCAAAGGCAAGATGTCCCGGATCTGTAACAACCTGGTCACCCCACCGCTTTGGGCAATGGCCTTGGGGGCATTTTGCAGCCCATCTAAAATCGCCGGGATAATAGTGAAAATCACCGGTAAGCGATAGAACCAAGGATTGGTGATATGCATCAGCGGCGCCAAAATACCGGCAATGATCAAAGTCATGGCTAAAGGATAAATAAAGAACAATACCGGCATAGAATAAGCGATGATCTGGGTCAAGCCCACATTGGCAAAAATCATGGGCAACAAGCTAGCCACAATGATAATGACTTGATAAGACCAGCTGGGGAATAGTTCCTTAAAGGTTTCCCCAAAGGACGTGATCAAGCCAATGGCCGTCTTCAAGCAGGCTAAGATGACAATAGCCGCTAATAAAATACTGCCTAAACTATGGAAGTAATAATTGGCGGTTTGGGCCAGAATCACACCCCCGTTGGCCGCCAGTGGGAATTTGGCCAAGCTCATGGTCCCCACGATGGTCATCAAAGTATAAATAATACCCATTAACACAATGCTCAAGACCCCTGAACTCAAGGTATCCTTGGCAATGGCCTTAGGGTCCTTGACCCCCAGGCCCCGAATAACATTAACCACCGTGATGCCAAAGGCTAAGGCGGCTAAGGCATCCATGGTGTTATACCCTTCGGTGAACCCACTGATGAAAGGCACACTCTTATAAGCAGTTTGGACGCCATGGTTTAAGCCCCCCATGGGTCTGAACAGGGCCACTAAGATAAAAATAACTAGGAATAATAAAAATAGCGGGGTCAGGAATTTACCCACGTAAACCATGATGTTGCTGGGTTTACGACAAAACCACCAGGCCAATACATAAAAAACCACACTGAAAATGGCCAAGGCTAAAACTTGTTGGTGTTGGCCCACAAAAGGCGCAATCCCAATTTGATACGAGGTGGTGGCCAACCGGGGCAATGCGAAAAATGGCCCAATGATCAAATACAGCAGGATTGTGAAGAAATAGGCGTAGATTTTGCCCACATGCTTGGCTAAATCAAAGACCCCTTCACTGCGGCTTATGCCAATGGCGGCCACCCCTAATAAAGGCAGCCCGATCCCAGTGACCAAAAAACCAATGATGGCCGGCCAGACATTGCGCCCGGCTTGCTGGCCCATGAAGACGGGAAAAATTAAATTTCCCGCTCCAAAGAACATCCCGAATAACATGGTTCCCACAAAAATACGGTTGCGTAAGGTTAATTTTTTCTCCATGTGTTCTCCTTTTGACACAGCATAATTACATGCATCATTATACCTAAATGTCCATAAAAATACACTTTAAACGTCACTGGCAGTGCGTTTAAAGTGTATTTCAGTTTATTTACGATAAGTATAAACACCTGATAAAGAATTACCTGGGTAATAATAAGCATCCACGTAAGTGCCATAGTAAGCCGCTGTGACCTTCAAGCGTTTAGACTTGGATTGGTTCAACTGAGCTAATACTTGGGCACTAGGTTTAAAAGTGGCCTGCCAATCTTTTTCATATGACCGGGTCTTCACTAATTTAATCGTTGGATTAATCGTCACTTTCTTGCCATCAATGGTGGCTTGATAGCGCAACGTTGGTTTGGTAGCTGAACGCAAGGTTTCAAAATTAACCTGCAAACTATTAGGGTGGGCCTTCAGCCAGCTGGCTGGCAGGTCTAAGTTAGGGGCTTTGGCCAGTTTCTTAAAGTCGTTCTTCTTGAACTTACCCGTACGCATGCCTTGGTTTTGAATTTCAAAAGGCACGGTTTGGCCGGCAAAAGGCGCTAACTTCGGCGCATCTTGGAGTAACTCCCCTTTTTTGCTGACGTTATAACCCACGATCACATTCAACTTCAAACTACGCTTGTTATGTTTCTCTGGCAAACTGATGTTGATATCTGGATAACGGACCAAATTATCAGTGCCGGCCAAAAGATCTAAACGAAACTTCGGCCCATGTGATAGGCCAAAGGGTGCGGTTAAATTAATGACGGTCCCCTTGGTCAAAGGCTTTGGCAACGTGGTTTTGTTGACGTAATCATAAGTCACCTGCCGAGAATTATCCACCACATACGCGGTGGCGGGGACATGTTTCTTCTGTTTAGTACTCTTAAAGGTCAAATTAGATTGCAAACGACTGCGGCCATAGTCCGTGAGATAAATATAGCGATTTTTACCAATCCGTAATTTCCCAGTCTTGGTAATGGTCGTATACATCTGGGCAATCCGCTGCCGTTCAAAGTGTTGTTTCACCATTTTAGTGGCTTTATAGGCACCGCCTAAAATGACAAAGGCCACAATGAAAATACCCAGTATTTTTGCAATCTGTTTCATAAACTTACTCAAAAAACTGCACCACTCTCGTTAAATTGTTTATTGTTCTTGATCCTTGTCTTTATTGTTGACGAAGATTTCAGAAGGCACGCTGATGAGGTAATAATCTTCAGCAGAATTGCCCACGTGCATCCCCAAGCCATTGATAAACGTTGGCCGATAAGTGCCGGATAGTTGGGCCACAAAAGCGGGCATATCCCGGCTCACTTGTTTAATGACCTTCTTCGGCCAAGGTAAACCCGCCCCATTGACGGCCAAAGGATCGCCTCCCGTGGCCACCCGGGCGTGATTAGAGTTGACTTCATAGCGAGCACCTTCTACCCAATATGTGAAATATTGGACGGGTTTTTTCCCATTACCATTTTGCACTTCAACGTAATACCCTTGGGCCCCATCGGTTTTTAAAACCAGGGGTTTATATTGATAGCTGAGTTTAACTTGGCTGCTATCCTTTAGATTAGGCACCCGTAAAAAGGTGGTTTGGACCATAAAAATAGCCATGGCCAAAAATACGACAACTTCCACAATATCCAAGCACAGATTACGCCACGTGAATTTCTTATGATCCTTGATGATCATCTTCAAATGCCGTTTGCGGGTGTTCAGTATTGTAAAAATCAACCAGGCCAGCACAATCAACCAAGCCAAAATGCCAATGAAATTCCAAGCAGACATAATAATACTCCCATCTTTGTATGACTAGCCATATTATACATGTTTCAGGCCTATATTGGAAACCGTGTTAGTCAATTAATCCAGAAATTCCGCCCCATACCGGTTTTGTAAATAAGTATGGATTTCTTCTAACATATGCCGAGTTGCTGGGGATTGGGCCTGGATTTTATTGACAATTAAACACAGCGTGCGATTAAAGGCTTCTGAAAATGGGTAGTGGTTCACCGCCCCGGTCAACTTCTGCAGGGCTAATTTGGGCAAAATCCCCAGGCCCAGGCCACTTTCTACCATTGAAAGGATAGATTGGTCATCAATGGAATACGAAATGGAATTAGGTGTGACGTTATATCGGTCTAAGGCTTGTTTGGTATCTTTATCATAGTCGCCTTGTTGCAAGATGAAGTTACGCTTGCCAATGTCGCTATCGGTGACGAACTTGCCATTTTCCGGCTGAAATTCCTTAGGGGTAATGCAATAAATGGGATCTTTGATCAATGGGGTCACTAACAGTTGATCCGACACTGGTAACGAAGAAAAGCCAATGTCAATACTGCCAATACGGACCTGTTCGGCGATATCGTTAAACGTACCTTGAATCAATTGAATTTCGATTTGCGGATATTGCTTATGGAAACTGCGAATGATATCTGGCAACCAATTGATACACACACTGCTAAAGGCCCCAATGCGCACTAAACCTGCATTCAAGCCCTTGATATCATTGGCTTCTTGGACCAGGCGATTTTCGGTATTTAAGATTTGTTGGACAATGGGCAAGATTCGCTGGCCATCGGCCGTTAATTGCACCCCGGTCCGGTGGCGAATGAAAATGGGAAAGCCCAGATCCTTTTCCAATTGATTGATAGAATGGCTCACGGCACTGGGGGTCACATTTAAGACCTTCGCCGCCGCAAAAAACGTCTTTTTTTTAACAACAGTTGTGAAAACTTCATAAGAAAAACTAGCCATAAAACCCGTCCTTACTGTATTGTGAATTTTCTTCATGTAATTATGAAAAAGTTGAATTTTACTGTTTATGAAAACCAGTATATCATAATCACTAAGAAATCAAAGAACAAATCAAAAAACTTTTTCAGGAGTGTGGATAATATGTCAAAGAAAAGATTAGCAAGTCGCGTTCAAAGAACTGCCCAATCCGGTTTGGGTAATATTTTTGCCAATGGCCAAACCGAGTTGATCAGTTTCGCGGCGGGGCTACCGGATACCGGCTCTTTTCCCAAGGCGGCTTTGAAACAAGCTTTTGATCAAGTTTTCGACAATGATAATGGTGAAACTTTACAATACCATGATAGCTTAGGCTTGTTACCTTTAAGGGAAAAACTGGCTGACCGCTTGACCAAACAAGGCACACCTACAAAAACCGCTGAACTCATGTTGACCCAAGGGGCCCAACAAGGCATCGACTTAGTGGCTCGCTTGGTTTTAAATAAAGGCGATGGCTTGGTGGTGGAAGCCCCTACTTATATCGGGGCCTTGGCTAACTTCGATGCTTACGAACCTACTTATCATGAAGTTAACATGGAACCTGATGGCATGAACATCACCCAATTGCAAAAAGTCTTGTTGCAACATGACGTGAAATTAGTCTATACCATCCCCGATTACCAAAATCCCACGGGTGCCGTGATGTCTTTAGCTAAACGCCAAGCTTTGCTTGAACTAGCCAACCGCTATAACTTCATCATCTTAGAAGACTCCCCTTACCGGGAATTGTGCTACAATGGCCACTTATTACCAACTTTGCGCAGTATGGATACCGAAGGTCGGGTCATTAGCCTAGGTAGTTTCTCCAAAATTTTAGCCCCTGGCCTGCGTTTGGGCTGGTTGAACGCTGATGCTGAGTTATTCCAAGACATCGTGGCTTTAAAAGCTGGCCTAGATGTGGAGACCCCTAACTTGATCATGCAAGGGGTCAACACTTACCTAGATACCAACAACTTAGATGCGCATATTCAAAGCATCAACAAGGTTTACCAAGAAAAAATGACCTTCATGTTGCAATGCTTACAACGGGAATTACCCGCTGGGGTCACTTATACCAAACCAACCGGTGGCTTCTTCATCTGGCTCACTGTCCCTGACAACATCGACTTAGGCCAACTGTTAACGGATCGCATGTTGCCAGAAGGGCATGTGTCTTACGTCCCAGCTAAGAACCTGTACCCTTCTAAGGCCGTGCATAACCAAGCCCGGTTGAACTTCACCAATCCAAGTCTAGCTGACATCCAAACTGGCATCCACCGCTTAAGTGAAATCCTAGCTGACACCATTGCCAGTAAGCGGCCCAGCTATGCTTTTTCTAACAAATAGGCTTTAATCTAAACGGCACCAGCTCGTAAGCTGATGCTGTTTTTTTGGCTTTATCTACATTAAATAGGTCAAATCACTAGCTGCCGTGGGATAAGCAAAGATCATTTCTTGAATTTGGGTGTTGGATAGTTTCAAGTTCATGATTAAGCTGAACAGATTCAACAGCTGCTCGCCGGCGGTGGTGAAGGCCGCAAAACCCACCACTTGTTGGGTGGCCGTGGCCCGAATGATCACAGCTTGGGCCAGGGGATCTTTGAGGCGGTTATAGGTGTACCAATGGGTCAGATCTAAGGTGCTGATTTGGTAGGCTTTGGGATGGTTTTCCGCAGTTTGATAGGTCACCCCCACCTGGCTGACTTCAGCGGTGCCAAAGAGAATTTGAGGAATGACGGGATAATCGATGGCCTCGGTGTTTTGCCCGGTCAATAGCTGGGCTAAATACTGGCCTTCATAGGCAGCCACTGGGGTCAATTTCGGTTGGGGTTTAGCCATAACATCCCCTAAGGCATAGATATGGGGGGTGCTGGTTTGTAGGTGATCATCCACAGCAATGCCCCGTTTGGTCACGGTCACCCCACAATTTTCCAATTTCAGGGCTTCGGTATTGGCGATCCGCCCCACGGCAGCCACCACATAATCTGAAGACAAGATACCTTGGTCCGTGGTCAATTGATAACCACCTGCCTGTTTGGTGATGGCCGTCAGATTGGTGTTAAAGTGAAAGTGAATCCCGGCGCTGGCCATGCTTTCCACCAATTGGGTCACCAGGGGCGTGGGCCATTCTTTCAGGGGCTGGTCGTTATGGTGTAAAATGTCCACTGCCACCCCGGCTTGATTGGCAATATTGGCCAACTCCATGGTCACTAAACCCGCTCCCACGAAGGTCATGCGTTTGGGTAAAGCATCTAAATCTAAGAAATCGGTGCTGG
Organism: Agrilactobacillus composti DSM 18527 = JCM 14202; assembly: GCF_001436375.1. Classification (GTDB taxonomy): domain Bacteria; phylum Bacillota; class Bacilli; order Lactobacillales; family Lactobacillaceae; genus Agrilactobacillus; species Agrilactobacillus composti. The sequence goes on from NZ_AZGA01000064.1 coordinate 7,449, forward strand.
TTTTGAGGTATTCTTGGCCGGGGATGTCCAATAAGCGGGGCCGCCGTCCCGTGGCTAAAATAAAGTCATCCCCGCTGATGATGGTCTTATCCGCCAGTTGCACGTGTTGTTCATCTAAAAAGTGAACTTGGCCATGATAGGTGGCAATCCCGGCTTGTTGCAGACCGTTTTCGGTTTCCTTGGGGATTTGGCGGGTGTACTGGCGTTTAAAGGCCATCAAGTCCGGCCAATCAATGGTGGGGACCCCCTTTAAGCCACTGCCTTGTAGATTAGTGGCCCGAACCTTGGCTTGAACAGCGGAATACAACATTTTCTTAGGATCACAGCCCCGGTTAGGACAGGTCCCGCCAAATAAGTCATTTTCAATGACCAACACCGACTTTTTATGGGCTACCCCATAAGCTGCGGCGGTGCCTCCCGGGCCGGCGCCAAAAATAATCACATCGTAATGCTTGTTCAATTCCAATCACCCTTTCATATTTAATGGTGCTAGCTTAATTGTAAACCGCTATTGTAAAAATGCAGTATCGTTGGCTCAAAAAAATTGAATTTGTGTTGTACCCATTCAGTTGTATAATGGTGGCTAGTCTTTTATTTGACCCTTGATACGGAGGTGGTATTGTTGTCCAGCACTGGATTTAGCCATTTTTTCACGGCCAATGCGAAGTTTTTCAACGCCTTGGGCCAACATATTTATCTAACCCTGATTGCCTTGATTTTAGCGATTATTATTGCCATTCCCCTGGCAGTCTTTGCTAGAAATCATCCCAAGTTTGCCAATGTGGCCTTGAGTGTTACCTCGATTTTGCAGACCATTCCTTCCTTGGCGGTATTAGGGATTTTGATCCCCCTGGTGGGGATCGGCAGTACCCCGGCGATTATTGCCTTGGTGTTATATGGGATTCTGCCCATCTATAGCAATACATACACCGCCTTGACCACCATTGATCCTAACCTTGAAGAAGCCGCTGAAGTTTTTGGCCTAACCAAATGGCAACGCCTGCACCGCATTGAATTGCCCTTGGCCAAGGCCAATATTTTAACCGGGGTCAAAACTGCCACGGTCTTGATCATTGGTACCGCTACCTTAGCCGCTTTAATTGGCGCAGGGGGTTTGGGGACCTTTATTTTACTAGGCATCGACCGCAACGACAGTAGCCTCACCCTCATTGGCGCGGTGGGCTCCGCCTTGCTGGCAGTGGGCTTTAGTTGGATCATCACCCAGTTTGGGCGCTTGAAGGCCAAGGGGATGTTGGTGGCCACTGGGGGCGCGCTGGTTTTGTTAGGGGTCGGCCTAGCTGCCCCTAAAATTTACAGTGCCACCCAACCCGAAAAAATCGTCATTGCCGGTAAAATGGGGTCAGAACCTGAAATTTTGATCAATATGTACCAAGATTTGATCTTGGCCCAAGATAAAAACGTCCAGGTCACTTTAAAACCAAATTTTGGCAAAACCAGTTTTCTGTTTTCCGCCTTGAAAAATAAGCAAATCGATATTTATCCGGAGTTCACCGGTACGGTTTTAGAAGATCTCCTGCCCCAGTCAGCCCAGCAATTGGACAATAAGTCCGCTGGGGCCATTTACCAACTAGCCCGGCACCAGTTAGCCCAAAAGGCCCAATTGGCCTACTTAAAACCCATGGCCTATAACAACACCTATACCCTGGTCACCACCAAAGCCTTTGCCAAAGCCCACCAATTGCGCACCATCAGTGATTTGCAACAGGTACAGCCCCCAGTGCACAGTGGTTTTGATTTGGAATTCATGAATCGCCAAGATGGTTATTTGGGCTTGGCGAAAAAATACCAGCTAACCTTGCACAATACTGACCTGGACCCCGACCTGCGCTATCAGGCGCTGGCAGCGGGGCAAGTGCAACTCACGGATGGCTATGCCACCGATGCCCAAATTCGCCAGTATCATTTGGTCACCCTAGCAGACAACCAACAATTTTTCCCCATTTACCAAGGCGCCCCTTTAATGACCCAGGCCTTTGCCAAACAACACCCGACAATCGTTGGACAGTTGAATCGCTTAGCCGGCAAAATTACGGCGGCGGACATGCAGACCCTGAATTACCAGGTCACCGTTGAAAAAATCAGTGCCGCTAAAGTTGCCAAAACCTATTTACAAGCCCATGGGCTATTAAGGAAGTGATTGGATGGCAGATGTCATTAACTTAACTCATATTTCAGTGAATTTTGACGGCCAAGCCGCCATTTCAGATTTATCTTTAAAAGTGGCGCCCCATGAGATTTTAGTCTTAGTGGGGGAATCCGGCGGGGGCAAAACCACGATTTTGCGAACCGTCAGCGGCTTGGTACAACCAACTAATGGTCATATCACCGTCAATGGGTTAGCCCTCAACGCCACAAATTTGCGCCAAATTCGCCTGAACATGGGCTATGTGCTGCAACAGATCTCCCTATTCCCTAACATGACCATTGGCCAAAATCTGACCTTGTTACCAGAAATCAAACATCAACCGAAAAAACAAACCCAGCAGCTCATCCAAACACTCATGGCGGCGGCCCAACTGCCCTTGGCCTATCTGAGCCAATACCCCAGTGAATTATCTGGCGGGGAACAACAACGGGTAGGTATCATTCGGGCTTTCTTGGGCCGGCCAGCACTGATTTTGATGGATGAACCCTTCAGTGCCTTAGATCCAGTCTCCCGGGAACAGCTGCAGGATTTGACCCTGGCCATTCATCACCGCTTCCATACCACGATTTTGTTTGTGACCCACGATATGAATGAAGCTTTAAAAATGGGCCAGCGTATTGGCGTGGTGAAGGACGGCCGGATTTTACAGTTGGGCACGCCGGATGACCTTGTCCGACGGCCCAGTGACCCTTACGTACAAACCCTATTCAAAGGCAGCGAAGCCCGGAAAACCGACAACATTTACATCCGTCGGCTTTTGTTGGCCGACTTCGGCCAAAGCCAGCCCTATCCGAATTTGCCCATCGTAACAGTTACCGGAGATACGCCGCTTGCGGCCTGTTATGCCCACTTAGCGGCCCAGCAACAATTAGCCATTACCCAAAATGGCCAAATTTTAGGTTACTTAGATGGCCCCAGTGTTTGGCGCTTTCTAGCAGCCAAAGCCCAAGCCTAGCCAGTTAAACAGGCGCTGTTCCCTTATTTTTAAGGGGACAACGCCTGTTTAATTTGAAACTTTACGAATTGATAACGACTACTTTACCAAAGCTAGTCTTTTGATCCAACGCCCCTTGGGCAGCTGCGGTATGGGCCAAGTCAAAAACTTGTACCGGCTGCACGTTGATATGGTGAGTTTCGATCAACTGCAGCAAGTCATTGATAGCCTGGGCATTAGCCGCCTCAGAACTGAAATGGGTCAAATAGGCCCCAGCGGGAATGCCGAAGGGGTCAAAATCGGCAATGGTCCAGCGGGCATCATCCATGCCGCTTAATTCGCCGGTGAAACAAGCATAACCCCCCACCTGCAAATGGGTCAAAGAATCCATCAGGGTATCTGGGCCCACCAGCTCTAAAATGGCGTCAAACTTGGCCGTTGTCTGCAAGTGCCGGTGGTCATCTAACACGGTGTCCTGAAAGCCTGCGCGTTGCATAATGGCAAATTTCTCGGGCTGACGGGTGCTGCCGGTGACTTGCAGGCCAGGTACCAGCGCTTGGGCTAATTGCATAGCCGCTACCCCCACGCCGCTGGTACCGCCTCTGACCAATAGGGTCTTGGCTTGTTGAATCTTCAGGTTCAACAAAGACCCATAGGCGGTATAGTAGGTTTCAGGCACCGCTGCCAGTTCTGGCCAAGACAACTGGGTATTGACGGGATAAATGCTGGCGTTGGGCAACAGGGCATATTCGGCATAGCTGCCGTCAAAGGCCCGGCCCATGCCGTGCATCAAACTCACGACTTTTTGTCCTACGGGTAATCTACTGGCATCGGTGGTTTGGGCAATCACCCCTACCCCCTCGATCCCTAAAATCCGGGGAAAGGTCACCGGGGAATACCCCAAGCGGGTAAAAATTTCGGAACGGTTGATGCCAAAGCCTTTGATCTGTACCAAACTCCAACCGGGTTTAACGGTAGGCGTGGGCACGTCTTTTAACTTTAATTGTTCAGGCCCACCAGGATCATCAATCACAATTGCTTTCATATGTGCTGCACTTCCATTCTTGTAAATTTTATCACAAGTACATCATACGCTTTCATAGGCCATTTTTTCATTGACTTTTTGTAAGTCCTGTGATTTATCCCTTATTTAGATATTTTTTAAAAATCAGACACTATATATTGTGTTTATCCCCTGAGCATGCTATTATAAATCTTGTAATCAATACGAACGCGAGCAGGTATTTTCAAGCCAAATGGTGCCACACACCGCGTTATTCGGAGGTAATATATATGAAAAATGTTGTTATTTATACTAAAAACGGCTGTATGCAATGCAAGATGACCAAACGTTATTTGAGTGAGCACCAAGTGGCTTATGAAGAAAGAAATATTAATGAAGACCCCCAATATGTAGATTATTTAAAAGAACAGGGCTTTAGAAGTGTGCCCGTCGTGATGGCTAAGGAACAAAGCCCTATCATTGGTTTCCGGCCTAGCGACTTAAAGGTTTTGGTGGGCTAATCTGGGTCTGTGTAAGTTAGATCTTGCAATGATGACGACATATCTGATGACGTCATCTATTTTTTTTCAGTTTTAACGTTAGATTGTCTGCAATATATTAGAAAGTGGTGCGTGCACATGAGTTTAAAAGAAATCAATATTAGTGATGTGTCCTATTTTAAATTAAACAACGAATTGAACCGGCCCGTGGACGGTAAAATTCCTTTAAATAAAGATAAAGAGGCTTTAGCGGCTTTTCTCAAAGAAAACGTTGAACCCAACACCAAACGCTTTGCTAGCCTCAAGGCCAAATTAGACTACTTAGAGGCCAATGATTATTATGAAACTGGCTTTTTGTCCAAATATTCGGATGAATTCTTAAATCAGATCCATGATTATTTGGCTGACCAAGACTTCACTTTCAAGTCCTTTATGGCGGCTTATAAATTTTATAACCAATATGCTTTAAAGACTGATAATGGGGAAGAATACTTAGAATCCTTTGAAGACCGGGTCATGGCTAACGCTTTGTACTTCGCCAATGGAGATGAAGCTTTAGCCTTAGACTTGGCGGATGAAATGATCCACCAACGTTACCAACCTGCCACCCCTTCTTTTTTAAATGCGGGACGCAAACGTCGGGGGGAATTCGTCTCTTGTTTCTTGATCCAAATGACCGATGACATGAACAGCATTGGCCGGGGTATCAACAGCGCTTTGCAGTTATCTCGCATCGGTGGCGGTGTGGGGATCACCTTGTCCAACCTGCGGGAAGCCGGTGCCCCAATTAAGGGCATCGAAGGTGCTTCTAGTGGTGTTTTACCGGTTATGAAGTTACTAGAGGATAGTTTCAGCTACAGCAATCAATTGGGCCAACGCCAAGGCGCTGGGGCCGTTTATTTAAACGTCTTCCACCCAGATATCATCAACTTCTTATCCGCTAAAAAGGAAAATGCCGACGAAAAGATCCGGGTCAAAACTTTATCCCTAGGGGTCATCGTCCCTGATAAGTATTATGAATTGGTCCGCAACAATGAAGACATGTACTTATTTAGCCCTTATTCTGTGGAACGAATCTATGGTGTGCCTTTCTCTTATGTGGATATCACCAAAGAATACGACAATATGGTGCAAAATCCTAAGATCAAGAAATATAAGATCAAGGCCCGGGATTTGGAAAATGAAATCAGCAAACTGCAACAAGAATCCGGCTACCCTTATATCTTGAATATCGACACCACCAACCGGGCTAACCCCATTGATGGCAAGATCATCATGAGTAACCTATGTTCTGAAATTCAACAAGTCCAAACCCCAGCTTTATTAAATGACAAACAAGAATTTGTTAAAATGGGCACCGATGTGTCTTGTAACCTGGGTTCCACGAACATCTTGAACTTGATGGCTAGCCCTGACTTCGGTAAATCCGTTCGGGCCATGACCCGGGCATTGACTTTCATCACTGATGAATCCAACATTGATGCAGTCCCAACCGTGGCCCACGGCAATAGTTTGAGCCACTCCATTGGGCTAGGGGCCATGGGGTTGCATACCTTCTTGGCTAAGAACCACATTGAATATGGCTCTGAAGATTCCTTGGAACTCACCAGCACTTATTTCATGTTGCTCAACTACTGGACCTTGGTTGAAAGCAATCAAATTGCTAAAGAACGCCATGAAACTTTCCATAATTTCGACAAGTCCAAATATGCCGATGGCACTTACTTCAAGAAATATACCGAAAAATCTTTTGCCCCTAAATCACCTAAGGTTCAAGCCTTGTTTGCAGATGTCTTCATCCCTGAAGAAAGCGACTGGGCTATCTTACAAATGGCCGTTCAAAAAGATGGTTTGTATCATCAAAACCGTTTAGCCGTTGCCCCAACTGGCTCTATTTCTTACATCAATGATACTTCTGCCAGCTTGCACCCTATCACCCGTTTGGTGGAAGAACGGACTGAAAAGAAAAACGGGAAACTCTACTTCCCAGCGCCATTGCTAGATAATGGTACCTTGCCTTATTACAAGTCCGCTTATGATACGGATATGCGCAAAGTTATCGACGTTTATGCCGCTGCCCAAGCCCATGTGGATCAAGGTATGAGTTTGACCTTATTCCTACGGGCAACCTTGCCAGAGGGCTTATACGAATGGAAACATGAACCCGAACAAACCACCCGGGACTTAAGCATTCTGCGCAACTACGCTTATTATCAAGGTATCAAATCCATTTACTACGTCCGCACCTTCACGGATAACTCCCAAGAAGTCGGCAGCAATGACTGTGAAAGCTGCATTATTTAACGCCCCGTTTTAAAAAAGAAAGGTTCGAATAAAAATTGGCAGATAAAACCTATTATAAAGCAATTAACTGGAACGCCATCGAAGATCAAATCGATAAATCCACCTGGGAAAAACTGACGGAACAATTCTGGTTAGATACCCGGATCCCTTTATCCAATGACTTAGATGACTGGCGCACCCTCAGTCCCCAAGAAAAAACCGTGGTGGGCCACGTCTTTGGTGGCTTGACCCTATTAGATACCCTGCAATCCCAGGATGGCATCGACCAACTGCGCAAAGATATTCGCACACCCCAAGAAATGGCCGTGTTCAACAATATCCAATTTATGGAATCCGTCCACGCCAAAAGTTATTCTTCTATCTTCAGTACGTTGAATACGTCTGAAGAAATCGATGAAATCTTTGACTGGACCAATAGCAATGAATTCCTGCAAAAGAAAGCCGAAATCGTCAACGATATCTATCAAAACGGCACCCCACTGGAAAAGAAAATCGCCAGTGTGTTCTTGGAAACCTTCTTGTTTTATTCAGGTTTTTATACGCCATTGTATTATTTGGGCAATAACAAGTTGGCCAATGTAGCCGAAATTATTAAATTGATCATCCGGGACGAATCCGTCCACGGGACTTATATTGGCTATAAATTCCAATTAGGCTTCAATGAATTACCGGAAGATCAACAAGAAAAACTCCAAGAATGGATGTACGATTTGTTATACAAATTGTATGACAATGAAGAAAAATACACCGATATGTTATACGGCGATATTGGTTGGACGGAAGAAGTTAAGACCTTCTTGCGTTACAATGCCAACAAAGCTTTGATGAACTTGGGTCAAAATCCCCTGTTCCCCGATACCGCCGATGATGTGAACCCTATCGTGATGAACGGCCTATCCACTGGGACAGCCAACCATGACTTCTTCTCCCAAGTAGGGAATGGCTATTTATTAGGCCATGTGGAAGCCATGAGCGATGATGATTACAATATTGGTTTACACAAATAAAGCATAACTATTGAAATACGCCCCATGAAGTTCAGGTTGAACCTGAACTTCATGGGGCGTATTTTTATCACTAACTTTTATCTGCCAAAATATCCTACCACCATGGAAATGGCCAAAATGATCAAAACAATGGTGGTGATCACCACGTAGAGATAATCGGCCTCTTTGGCAAAGGCGTAAATAGACACCACCACCCGCAAAACGGGGGTGAGAATCAACAAGAAGATGCCAAACATCATCACCGCAAAGGGTTTTAAGGCAATGACCCCTTGTAAAATCACGCTGGGCTTATCTGGAAATACATTGCCGGGATAGCCGCTGGTTTGGGTGATCATCAATAAAATTAAGCCGAATAAAATCACTAGGGCTGAGATAATGACCCCAATTCGTAAAATTTGGCCAATAAGGATTTCCACGTCATGCATTTCTTTGGCTTTGGTTTCATTAGACTGTTTCATCCAATTTTCACCCCAAATCCTTGTAAGACCATTTGGACGCCCATGTATAAAATAATGGGAATGAAGATCATGCGGATCACTCTAGCCCGTAAGTGTTGCATCAAGCGTGAGCCTAAGGTGGCCCCCACTAAGATACCTAAAGCCAAGGGGGCGGCAATTTCTGGCTTGATGGAACCATTGAAGAAATAAACCGTAGCACTGGCTGCCGCCGTGACCCCCATCATCAAATTACTGGTAGCACTAGAAGGTTTTAGGGGCATCCCCATGATCGTATCCATGGCAATGACCTTAAAGGCCCCAGAGCCAATCCCTAACAGACCACTGGCAAAGCCAGCGCCGAACATCATGGAAAAGCCTCCAGGAACGTTTTTAACGTGATAAGGCACTTCTTTGTCCACGGCCTTGTCGTAATAGACGCCATCTAGTTTCAATCTTTTGGACAGGTCGTCATCTTGCATGTTCACCACACTGTCACTTTTTCCCCGGAGCTTGCGGATCATATTCCAACTGGAAAATACCAATAAAGCGCCGAACAAAACGAACAAAAAACTAGTGGGGGCCACCCCGGTGAGTAATGCCCCGATAATCGCCCCAATGGAGGTGGCGATTTCTAAAAACATGGCCACTCTCAAATTCAACATTTCATCCTTAAGATAAGCAATCGTGGCCCCAGAACTGGTGGCAATGACTGCGATGATACTGGCCCCAATGGCATATTTGATATTGACCCCCATGGCCAATGTCAACACGGGGGTGACGATCATGCCACCACCGATGCCTAAAATAGCACCCAACACCCCGGCAATGAAGCCGGTAGCTGCTAATAACAATACATCATTTAGCAATTTCCTCGGCTCCCCTAATTAGTTAGTTGATTTTTTAGCGGCTGTGGTCCGCCGCGTTGTGGTGGTCTTCTTAGCAGCAGTGCTACGTTTGGTCGCTGCTGTGGTTGGTTTCTTGGCCGTGGTGGTGCGTTTGGCAGCAGCCGTCGTGGTTTTCTTAGCGGCTGTGGTCGCCTTACGGGCCGTGGCCTTGCGCCGCGTGGTAGTCCGTTTGGCCGTGGTCTTTTTAGCCGGGGTTTTCTTAGCAGCGGCTTGTTTAGCTTTAAAGGCAGCGGCAGCTTTTTCTTTAGCCGCAGCGACTTCCCCTAAGTGGGCATTGACATAGGTCCACTGTTCACTGGCCTGGGCGTTGATTTTAGCCGCCACTGCGGCCTCATTGGTCATCAGGTCATCAGCGGTCCCCATTTCATCAATGCGAAATCCGGAAGCGTTCAAGTCTTCGGCTTCAGTGATGAGATAAATCCGCACCGGCACCGTTTCTTCGAGGTCATAAAACTGAAAGACTTTTTTAGTATTTTCAAAGGGCAGATTCACCACGCCGGTCTCCAAGCGATAGACCACGTTGGCTTTACCGGTGAGGACTAGCTTGGCTTGGGCCAAATGTCCGGTGGCCACGGCTTCACTGATCGCTGCTAAAGCGGGTGTTAACAGGGCTTCAATCCCGTCTTTGTTGGCGACCGCGTCGCTTTTAGTTGCTTCAAAGTGGGTGTAGGTATTGGCTTCAATACGATCCACAAAATCCTGTACTTTTATATCCATCATCAAGCTCCTAATTTTATTTGATTACAATCAAATCCATCATAACGTACTGGCCAGCTTTCATCAAACAGATTTCACAAAGATAACGTTTTACCCTACAGTCATCTGTTATAATAGCCCCTGTGGAGGAACAATAACCATGGCTAAAAAATTAATCGGTGTCCGGACCATCGTGGAATTTGAATTAAAGTCCGGTAGCATTGACCAGCGGACCACTAGCTCGGAGCATTCCGCTTTAGAAGGCACCCGAATTCATCAAATGCTGCAAAAACGTGCTCCGAAAAATTATGACAAAGAAGTCCGGCTGCAACTGCCCTATACTCTCAGCAATGGCACGGAAATCACCATCGACGGCCGGGCGGATGGCATCTTCCGAGATGCTAAAACCAAGGCCTATACCATTGATGAAATCAAAACATCCGAGACATTGTTTGCCCAATTAGAGCCGGGGACCTTAGCCTTATATTGGGGCCAGGTGAAGTTTTACGGCTATCTTTTCCTAGCCACCCACCCGGATTTAGACAGCATCACCCTACAGCTTACTTATTATCAAACTTTAGATAAAGATATCACCCGCACCCAGCAGACCTATACCCGCGCGGAATTAGAAGCCTTTGCCCTGCCGATCATTGCAGATTACGCCGGCTGGCTGGTCTTTGAAGCCAACTGGCAAGCTAAGCGGCAACAGGCTGCCCAACAGTTAAAATTTCCCTTCCCGGCCTTTCGCAATCAGCAGCGCAGTTTAGCCACCAGTGTCTACAAAACCATCCTCACAAATCAGACCCTGTTGGTGGAAGCTCCCACGGGTACCGGCAAAACCATGGCTACTCTGTTTCCCACGGTTAAGGCCATGGGGGAATCAGAAATCAACCGGATTTTTTACCTCACCGCCAAACAAAGTACCCGCCACGTGGCGGAAAAAGCCTTGGTGAAAATGGCGACTAAAGGGGCCCAACTAAAAGCCGTCACCTTGACCGCCAAGGATAAAATTTGTTTTATGGATGAACGGATCTGTACCCCAGAACACTGTCCCTTTGCCAAGGGGTATTTTGACCGCCGCAAAACCGGCCTCAAGGATATATTAGACCATGAAAACCAATTGGATCGGCCCACCATTGAACAGTATGCCCGGCAACACCAATTATGTCCCTTTGAATTTGCCTTAGATGCCAGCCTATTTTGTGATGTGGTGATTTGTGATTATAACTATCTCTTTGATCCCCTGGTTTATTTACAGCGTTTCTTTGCCGATAAGGCCCCGGATAGTGTCTTTTTGGTGGACGAAGCCCATAACCTGGTGGAGCGAGCCCGGAGTATGTATTCCACCGCCCTCACGGATGGGGAGATCGCGCCCATCTTAGCAGAGTTAGCGGCCCTGCCCCACTTAAAAAAACTGGATAAGAAATTGCAAAAGAGCCTTAATCAAATCCTGGACGCCTTTACGACCTTGACCGTGAATCAAAAGCAGCCCCTCACCCAACCTGATCCACCTTTGGACTTGGTGGATGCCTTAGGGCGCTTTATTGAACGGGCCCATGACTGGCTAAAGGAACAAGGGGACACCCTCTTGGCTAAAGCGGTGTTGAACTTCTATTTAGGGGCCATTCGCTTCACCCGAATCTATGATTATTATGATGACACCTTTGCCACGGAAATCAGCCCAGGAACCCCCAATGTGGTGAAGTTACTGTGCTTTGATCCCGCCGAGCACGTGGCCGAATCCCTAGCTAAGGGCAAGGCCAGCGTGTTATTTTCCGCGACTTTGTCGCCTATGCCCTATTATCAAGAAGTCTTCGGGAACACGGAAAGTCTGGTGTACCGCCTGGCCTCGCCATTTCCAGTGGCCCACCAGCGTATTTTAATTCCCACCTATATTAAAACCACTTATCAAGCCCGCCAACAGAATTTGCCTAAAATCGTCGCGGGAATCCACACCCTGATCAGCGGCCAGACCGGTAATTATCTGGTATTTTGTCCCTCTTATGCCCTCTTGCAGCAAGTAGCCGCCGATTTTAAGGCTGCCCATCCCCAAGTGGCCACCATTGAACAGCAAAGCAACATGCCCGAAGCGGCCCGCCAGGCTTTTTTAGGGGCCTTTCAAGACGCCCCCGCGAAAACCCTCGTGGGCTTTGCCATCTTAGGGGGGATCTTTTCTGAAGGCATCGACCTGGTGGGCCAGCGCTTGATTGGCGTGGCGGTGGTCACGGTGGGGCTGCCGGGTTTATCCTTAGAAAAAAATACCCTGCAACAATATTTTGATGCCAAAAATCACCAAGGCTTTGCCTATGCCTACCAACTCCCGGGGATGAACCACGTGCTCCAAGCTGCCGGCCGCTTGATTCGCCAAGTCAACGACCGGGGCATTGTCTTATTGCTGGATCAGCGTTTTTTAAACCCCAGCTACCAACAATATTTCCCCGCCCATTGGCCTGCCCAAATTCAAGTGATCCATAATCCGGGTGAATTGCAACAAGCCGTGACGACCTTTTGGCAACAGCCTGCTAAGGCCGATCACGAACCGGCCTAATTCTGGTTAGATGACTATCGACAGGAGGACATTATGACAATTCAACTGATTGCCATTGATATCGACGACACCTTACTTACCACCCACCACCAAATCCTGCCCAGCACGGTGAACGCCATTCAAAAAGCCCTGGCCCAGGGGATCAAAATCGTTTTGTGCTCGGGGCGGCCTTTAGCAGGGGTCCAGCCTTATTTGACCCAGCTAGGTATCTATGGCCCGGATCAATACGTGGTGACCTACAATGGGGCAGTGGTGGCCCAGGTCAACGGTGAAATCCTCGTGAAACAATTGTTACCAAAAGCCGTTTATACCCAGCTCACGGCATTTGCCCAAGCCCACCACATCCCCTTTAACGTTTTGGATGAACACAGTACCATTTATACCGCCGACCGCAATATTGATTTCATCACCGCGGTCCAAGCCGTGGAAAACCGAGCGGGCATTTTAGTCCGCCAACCCGCTGAACTGCCGGAGGATTTCGCCATCGCCAAGGGCGTTTTTGTGGGGGATAAATCCTTACTGGATAGGGTTGAACCAGCGGTCATGGCAACCTTTACCCAAGAATTTTCCGTGATTCGGGCTGGAACAAACTTCTTAGAAGTCATGGCTCCAGGTGTGGACAAAGGCTTTGCCCTGGCTCAACTGGCTGAAAACCTGGCCCTGCCAGCATCAGCTGTGATGGCCGTGGGGGATGCGGGCAACGACTTGGCCATGTTTGCCTTTGCCGGCACGGCGGTGGCCATGGGTAACGGCACAGCGATTGCTAAAGCCCAGGCGGATCATGTCACCGGTACCAACGATACCGGGGGTTTAGCGGCTGCCATCCATAAATTCGCCCTGAATCCTACAAAGGAGTCTTAAATTTAAGCAATGAAAACAATTGAAACCTTAGATATGGAACACACCCTTTATTATTACTGCCGGGCTTTAAATCAAGTGGTGGTGGAAGAAGTCAAACTCCCTGACGATCTAGGTATCGTGGACACGCTAAGTCAAGATAGTGAGCAAGCCTACACTTGTTTTGAACTGAAGGTCACGAAAAATGACTTTCACTCCAAGGCCAAGTTATCCTTTGTGGGCCACTATAATTACTTTGTCTTCCCCAGCCATTTGTTAGACCAAGTGCTGGCTGAAGTGCCAGACAATATTGGCATTTTGGTTTTTGACTATTATGCCCCTGAACTGCGGCAAACCCGACGTCTGCCAGTACCGGGGACCTTGACAATCTATAAAAAAGCCCCTAAACAAACCCTAGGCTTAGATGAAACCCAATTAGCCCAACATTTTCTCCGGAGTTTAAATCGGGAAGTGGACAAAGCCAAGCGTCTGACCAATGGCTTGAAAAACTACAATACCCAACAACTGCTCACGGAACTGAGCAAGCGCCGGGATCAAGGCCGCCTGGATACCTTAGCCCACAACAGTTATCAGCGCTTTTTAGCGGATAGCTTGGACCAAGCCCAAAGTGCCCAAGCTGAAGAAATCGCCGCTTTAAAAGCCGAAAATATCAAATTATTGCAGCAAGTCTGGGCGCTAAAAACCCACCAGCCGCTTCAATTACCAGGGGGCAATTAAGCGATGTCTTATGATTATTATCCCATTTTACGGGGACGCCAATACGACCTGCTGGCCCTGCAGACCGTGACCCAAGTGCCGGCCTTGACCGAGCACCTCTTTCCCATCATTGAACCGGTGAAAGATATCAGCAGTCTCAATAAAAATATAAGCCTGTGGTTAAACCTGCGGCCCTTGGGCTTCATCACCAATCCGGTGGTAGGGGATTATGCCCTGTTGACCGTCAAGGCCCATCCCCTAAAGCCCAGCATTTTAAACCATCCCAATTTTTGGCAGTTTCAATATTTTGACCCCACGCTTACGCCAAAATCCCTGATACAAAGTCCAAACTACGGCCTGATTTGCGCCAATTATCACTATTTAGCCAGCCACCTGGCCCAACTGGTTCAGCTGGCCCCAAAGCGCTTGTTGATCCCGGATGAAGCCCGCTTTCGCGCTTTAGTGGGCCCCTTGGGTTTACCCACGGTGACCTATAATGACCCCTTTGACTACCAAGCTGATTTTGACGTGTATTTAGTTGAGCCGGAAACCAGCTTTTCAACCTTACTGACTGTAGGCCAGCTGTATCCTCAGGCTGTGGGTTGTGGAGATTTCTCTATCATGGGCAGTTATTATTCGGAATATGGGGCGCCTCAACGTCGGCAAGTCTTGCACTTGATGCTGCTGACAGATATGGGAACCTTAAACTTACGCCACTTTGTCTCCTTTGACGATGGCGGCATGGGCCATCAAAAAGAAAAATTTTTAGATGCCCTGGCAAAGCTTCGGGGCTTTGTAGCCCACTATCCCCGGGCAAACAGCTTAACGCCCGCGTTAAAAACGCTGCTGACCCATTTTGAAGTTGATAAAAATCCTGGTTTTGGTACCGTGAAAAAACTATTATTAGCTCATCACTTTGAACTGGTGAGTCGCTTTTTGCAGACACAAACAGCGCAATAACTTACAACTTAATTTGTAGGTCATTGCGCTGTTTTTTTGAATGGTAATTATTTTTAATATTACAAAACCCGAACGGCAAAACTTGGGGCAAAGTAAGGTGAAATCGAATCGATTTCAACGTTCTTCCCAGGCACTGGGGCGTTAATATATTGGCCATTGCCAATGTATAAAGCCACGTGATAAGTACTTCCCTTATCACCCCAGAATAGCATATCCCCAGGTTGAGCTTGGTTGACAGCAATTTGCGTGCCAGCTGATTCTTGGGGAACTGTCCAGCCACCCACATCAACGTTAGCGGCATTTTTAAAGACATACTGCATTAATCCCGAGCAATCAAAGTTTGCCGGGCCTTTGCCGCCCCAAACATAAGGTTTGCCAATCTGTTGCTCTGCTAAGGCGATCACTTGTTGTGCCTTAGTTTGATCCGTCGTGCCAGCACTTTGGTCAGTTGCCGGTGTTTGTGTATTGGTTGGTGTCTGTGGTGTCTGTGTATTGGTGGTATTTTGTGTTTGTTGATCATTAGATGGGGCAACCTCAACGGGTTTAGGGGCTTGTTCCACCGCTTGATTGTTCAAGCTTACATATTCAGCGGGAATCCAAGCGTTGTCACCAACTAAATACCAAGTGGTACTCCCCACCGTCTTAGAGCCATAGACATCAACTTGTTGTTGATAAGAAACATAGCTCTTCGGTTGCGTGTAATCAGTGGTGCCCCACACAGTGGTCCCACCATCTTTATAAGTGATTGTTGCGGTTTGTGTCGCAGCTTGTGCAGTATCTGTTTGCCCTGCAGTAGCTAAAGCAACACCTGCCAAACCGGCAATACCTGCGGAAACTGTCAAAAGTGCTCTTTTATGTGTCATTAATTATCCTCCCCAACAACAAGTATTATTCGTAAGTGTAAATCTTAAAGAAATTGTAAGTTCTTAACGAATTCATAACCATTTTAACACATTCTTAAGAATTAAGTCATATTTTAAAGCTTTTTCGGTCATAATTTAGTGTTATTTTGTTAACGTATCTAATGCTAAACCCGCCATTGTGCCAAAAGTCGTCTCCCGTTCTGCCGGGGTCGTACTGGCCCCAGTGATGATATGATTGCTAATGGTCAAAATGGTTAAGGCCTGACAATGATATTTGGCCGCTAACAAATACAAGGCTGGTGTTTCCATTTCAGCAGCCAGTAACCCATAGTCAATTAATTTTTGAAAATTAATTTCATCATCATAAAAACGATCTTGTCCTAAAACATTCCCCACATGGACATTAATTTTTTGAGCAGTTGCTTGCGCGTACGCTTTATGTAAGAGCTCAAAGTCTGCCAAGGGTGCAAAATTAATACTTTGGCCAAAGGTATTTTGAATCATACTAGAATCCGTACTTGCCCCTTGGGCCAACACGATATCCCGCAGCTTTAAATCCGGGGCCAACCCACCAGCTGTCCCCACGCGAATTAGGCGCTTGACCCCATAGTCTTGCATCAATTCGGTGGCATAAATAGCCAAAGAAGGCATCCCCATGCCCGTGGCCTGCACGGAAACCCGCTGGCCGGCATAAACGCCGGTATAGCCTAATTCATTGCGGATCTGATTATACAACTGGACATCACTTAAATAGTTTTCAGCAATAAACTTAGCCCGTAATGGATCGCCGGGCAACAAAACACTGTCGGCAATTTGCCCGGCACTGGCTGCAATATGATTGCTCATTAAAATCCTCCCCGCACATTATACAGAATAGACTATCTTTTCGGTTAAAATACCATTAAAATGAAAGCAGGAAAATATCATACAGAGGGACTGAGGTATCTTAACTTTAATGAAAATACCTTAGTTAATTCCTAGTATATCAAATCTAAGGTTAAGAATTAATTAAGACTGTTGTATTTTTGTCTATATTTTTAATCGCAATAAGCACCAAACGCGTCCTGATAATATTTATGGACCATCAAAAAATAAAGGAAGTTTTGGCCATGGCAAAAAAAACAGTTGCCCAATTAATGGTAGATACATTAAAAAATGAAGGGGTCCAGTACGTTTTTGGCATCCCTGGCGAAGAAAATATTCATTTTGTGGATGCCATCGACAAAGCAGATGGTATCGAATTCATATTGACCCGACATGAACAAGGCGCGGCATTTATGGCCAGTGTTTATGGTCGGCTCACCAACAATGCCGGTGTTTGTACCGCAACCTTGGGCCCGGGGGCCATTAATTTGACCCTAGGGGTCGCCGATGCCCAAACCAACTCTACACCCTTGGTGGCTATTTCCGCCCAAGGAGGGTTAAATCGGATCCATAAAGAATCCCACCAAGTCATTGACCTGGTCAGCATGTTTGCCCCCATCACCCAGTGGTCGCAAATGATCCTCTCCCCCCAAGCTGTACCGGAAATGGTCCGTAAAGCATTTTCATTAGCTGAGCGGGACCGGCCCGGGGCCACTTATTTGGCCCTCCCCCAAGATATTGAGAAAATGACGGCGCCAGAAGAGCTTCAACCCCTACCCATTCCGCCGATTTCCGTAACCGAACCCACCCAAGAAGATATCGCGGCAGCCGTGGACCTGATTGCCAGTGCGAAACATCCAATCATCTTGGCGGGCCATGGCGTGGTTTTAAAACATGCCGAAAGCCAGTTGTTAGCTTTTAGTGAAACCTTCAATATCCCCGTGGCCACCACTTTCATGGCCAAAGGTGCCATCAGTGACCGCAATGCCCATGCCTTAGGCGTTGTTGGCTTTATGCGACATGATTATGAAAACTATGCCTTTGACCAAGCAGATTTGATCATTGCTGTGGGCTTTTCCATTCAGCAATTCGATCCGGTGAAGATCAATCCTCACGGTGATAAAAAGATTTTACACATCAATATGTTCCGGGAAGATCCCGATACCCATTACAACACGACTTTAAATATTGTGGCTAATATTCCCAAGAGTTTGGAACGTTTGACCCATGCTTTGGCCCAGGAAAATATGCATTTTCCTAAAATTAAACTACCCATCAAAAAAATGTTAACGACGGAGTTAGAAGCCCACAGTACCGCCACCAACTTTCCCATGACGCCCCAGCGTATTGTCGCCGATACCCGGGCGGCCATGAAAGATGATGATATTGTCTTAGTGGATACCGGTGCCGTGAAGATGTGGATGGCCCGGCTATTTCCAACCTACCTATCCAATACCTGTCTCATCGATAACGGCTTGTCCACCATGGGCTGGGCGCTGCCAGGAGCCATTGGGGCCAAATTAGCCGCCCCAGATCGTCGGGTATTAGCGGTGATGGGCGATGGCAGCTTTATGATGAATGTCCAAGAAATTGAAACTGCCGTCCGCGAACACATTCACATGGTGGTCTTAGTTTGGCAGGACAATGCTTATGGTTTGATCAAATGGAAGATGGATATGAGTTTGAAACATCATTCTCAAGTGGATTTTGACAATCCAAATTTCGTAGAATTAGCCCGCAGTTTCGGGGCCATTGGTTATCAAATTGAAAAATCTGAAGACCTCTTGCCTACCTTGAAATCTGCGTTAGACGCTGCCAAGGGCGTCCATATCATCTCTGTACCCGTGGACTATTCCGAAAATATGAAGTTGATCAATCGCTTAGGCAGCTTGACGATTAAATTATAAATGTCATCAGGATAGGGGATCATTTTATGATTGCAAAAATCAATCACCTCATTACCTTTGGTTTGGATTTAAGCATTCGTATTAAAAAAATCAAGATTTATGAGGCTATTCGCCAAACATTCTCCATTTTATTTCCCTTTGTGGTCATTGGCTCCATTATTCGCAGTTTGAATCTAGCAGTCTTTACCCCCGATGGCTTCTTTGCCAGTGTTTATAAAATTCCCACCTGGCTGCCCCACTACAACGCGATCCGCCAACCACTATCGGCCATTACCAATCTCACCATCAATATGATCGCATTACTGAGTGTCTTTTTCGTGGCGAAGTATTTGGCCAGTTTGTTAAAAGACGACGACCATATCGTAGGCATTTGCGGCTTTCTATCATTTATGCTCTTAAATTATAATTTCAATGCGCGGCGGGCTTCTTTGGATAATTTTAACAATCTAATTAATTTTAATAATTTAGGATTTAAAGACATCTTCTTGAGCATCGTCATCGGTGTATTGATTGCTTATAGCTATCATGGCCTGGCTAAGCTCAATCAACGCTACTTACAACACCATAAGCCCAAATATACCCCAGATGTCAACAGTTTCACCAATCGGGGCATCCGGGCCATTTTCCCTGTTAGTACGATTTTATTAGTGATGACTTTGCTGGGCTTCTTGCTTAGTTTTTCTAAACAACAAAATTTAAGTGGCTTATTGTACGACGCAGTTTTGGTGTCGCCCAATCACTTTACCCACCGAACAGTTCTAATCGTGATCATTACTGTATTGAATAATTTCATGACCTTATTGGGCATCTCCGGGCCTTTAAATGTCTTGGCTCAAAATGTGAATAATACCATGGGGGCCGCCAATCTAAACCACGCCTTAAGCACCAAGAACTTGTTTTCAGTGCCCAATCCCGTCACATTGCATACTTTATATGATACTTATGGTAATTTTGGTGGGACTGGTATGACTTTGGCGTTAATTATATGTATTCTGCTTATCTCAAAAAATCGAAATTTAAGACAAGTTGCCAAATTTAGTATTGTTCCCGGCTTAGTCAACATTAACGATACCATGTTGTTAGGGGTGCCAATCATGTTCAGCCCGATTTTATTCATCCCTTACTTGCTCTCACCGCTCATTTCCATGTTTATCGCCTGGATCTTCATCAATTTCCAATGGATGCCCCCTGCTGTTTACCAAGTCCCTGGCACCACCCCCAGCTTTTTATTGGGATACTTGGGGACCAATGGCAATGTGGTGGCCCTATTGGTCAGCTTCTTATGCCTTGGTGTCTCTGTCATGGTCTATTACCCCTTTGTTGTTTTATTGGAACATATCCGCCAACAAGATGTCGATCTGGCCTTGCAACAGCCTTTAAAGCAGGTGTTAAGCCATGACTAAATTAAAGCGACCCTTGAAATTGATTGGTGCCTTGGCTTTAACGGCCATCTTACTTTTTGGTATGATCATTCCCAGCGCCGGTTGGATGAAAAAAACAGTCACCAGTGCCCGTATCGTACACAATTCCCAGATGTCCCCCGTTATTTTCGTCCCGGGAAGCAGTGCTACGCAAAACCGATTTGACGAACTGATCAGTTTATTAAATACTAATAATCGGGATCATAGTTTATTAAAGATCACTGTCAAAAAAAGTGGCAAGCTCAGCATCACCGGTAAAATCAATCGCCGGGATCGGCAGCCTTTTATCGTAGTAGGTTTTGAAGATAACAAAGACGGTTATGACAATATCAAACTGCAGGCTTCTTGGTTTGATAAGGCTATGAACTATCTGGTGGACCAATACCACTTTAATAACTTCTCTGGTATTGGGCATTCCAATGGTGGTCTGATCTATACCTATTACCTAGAGCACTATTTCAACGCCAACGACCTGACCATTAAGACTTTAATGACCATCGGCACGCCGTATAACTTCAGTGAAAAACAAGCGAAAAATCGTACGCAGATGTTAAGTGACTTTATTGCAGCAAAAAGTAAATTGCCTAAGGATCTGACCATGTATTCAGTAGCTGGTACGGAGGATTATAACGATGATGGTATCGTGCCGGTACAAAGTGTGCAAGCTGGTAAATATATCTATCAAAATACCGTCAAACACTATACCGAAATCACCGTCACTGGCAGTGAGTCCCAACACTCCAGTCTGCCCCAAAACCGCCAAATCGTTCAATTGATCAGCCAATACATTTTAAATGGCGATCAAAATGGGGCTAATCCAAATAACCCTAATGGCGGTGCTGGTGGCCCTAATACGCCAGCTTCTCGTAACAGCAGCTCTAAATAACTAAAAAAAAATAGCCCTTTAGTCAGGTCAACCCCGACTAAAGGGCTATTTCAATGCAGTACGACCCACAGGCCGTAGTGTCAGGTTGCTCCACAACAACGTTGACACAGACACTGCTCAAAAATCCGTTGAGTGTTAGACCAATAAGTCCAACGCATGCCCTGCTACTCCACCCGCTCTCGCGGGTAACAGCTCATCGCAAGTACCCAGTATGACACGCTTATGGTGTTCTGTCAATTTTCTTTTGTTCCACTGGGTGTAAAAACTGGCCCAGCATTTGGGCAATCATAAAACCGATGGAAATAGCCCCGATGACCATAATGACCGTTAACAGGTAAGCAAAGGCCGCTTCAGACTTACCCAATGCAAAGTAACGCACGGCCTCAAAGGCGGTGGCACCGGGCACTAAAGGGACCAATGCCGGGATGTTAAACAACAACGTCGGTGTTTTCTTAATAGGCGCCATGATAATGCTGACAAAACCAATCATAAAAGCCCCCACCACGTTGGCAATCAATTTACCGCTGCCTAATTGCCAAAGGGTCCAATAAGCCAACCAGCCCAAACAACCGATCCAAGCGCAGGTATTCAAACTGCGCCGGGGAATATTTAAAATAATGGCAAAAGTTAGAGTAGATAAATAACTGAAGCTACTTTGTATCAATAAAACGACCCAAATGTTCATGTACACACCTCACTGAATAAAATGGATCACCAAAGCGATCCCGGTGCCAATGGCGCCAGCACTTAACAAAGCTTCCACCCCACGACTCATCCCGGACATTAAATGACCCGCTAATAAGTCTCTTAAAGCGTTGGTCAAAGGTACCCCAGGAACCAGCGGCATCACTGCCCCAATAATGATATTGTTCATACTATGGCCAACCCCTAAGCCCACCGACCACACCGCCAAGGCCCCAATCACCAAAGCCGCCGTGAACTCACTGATGAATTTAATCTTGATCAGCCGGTCTATGTAATAACTCACCATAAAACCCAACATCCCAATCAAAAAGGCCATGGGTAAATCAAACCAATCATACTCCCCAGAAAACAAAATCATCAACGTAGCACTGACCACGCCAGCACTGAGAAATTGCAGATAAGGGGGAAAAGTCGGCGCATGTTGGTCAATTTGGTGCAAGCGCTGAATCAAGTGATTTAAATCTAGGGCATCCGCCGTATAAGCTCTAGAAGCTGCGTTGACCCGGGCTACTTTTTCTAAATCTAATGTCCGACTTTGAATTTGAATCAGTTGACTATTTGCCCCTTGGATCGTGCCCATGGTAATGACCGTGGTGGTGGTAAATATTTGTGCCTCTAAGACACCGCCGTGGCTGGCAATGTGACGCATGGTATCTTCCACCCGATACATTTCTGAGCCACTTTCAACCATGATTTTGCCAGCCAATAAGCAGGCGGCAAATAGTTCATTCGTATTGGCCAAATCCCCTCTGGCCAATTGTTCTTCAATCACACTGGGGCCCTCCTTTTTTTGTCATATACTCCATTATAGCTAATTTTAGCGAAAAAAATACGGAAACCAACTGGTTTCCGTATAACTTATCAATTAGCGCGGCGACTACCTACCCTCGCAGGCAGTTTCCCACCAACTACGCTCGGCGTAA
>NZ_AZGA01000007.1 GCF_001436375.1 Agrilactobacillus composti DSM 18527 = JCM 14202
GTTGAAGCCTGCACATTTGGTAAATCGAAACTTTGTTCAGTTTTCAAAGATCTACTTTTTTACATCGTTGCCGTTGGACAACTTTTAAATTATATCAGATGTTATCAGCAATGTCAACATATTAATTCATCTTTTTGAATTAATATTCATCGTCAACCTGCGACAGCAACTTATATATCATATCAGCTGTCATTCTCAATGTCAAGGTTTAAATTCAACATTTTGAATATTTATTCATTGTCGTTAGACATGTGACAACTCAATATACTATACACACATCGAAATCAAAAGTCAAACATTATTTGAACTTTTTAATTCGTCATGCCACAACTTATCTTGGCTGCAAGAAATACTATACCAGCATCCACGGCCTCTGTCAAACATTTTAATGCGTGTTTTCCCAAAAGGCAAAGCAGTTTGTTGCCATTGAATATTCAATCGATTGTATGTGTTTTTATGCATAATTTGTCAATATCCGGGGTAAAAATAAACCCAGTTGCAAAAATAGCGAACATTCAAAATTATGTTCGTTATTTTCAACTGGGTGCAAGGCAATTTTTATCTTAAAAAAGTAATTTTTGTTATAATGAAGACAATCATGAAAGGGAGGGTTTTATATGGCAGCAGATTCAACCTTAACACAATACTTACAGCAAAAAGATCTGACACTGGCGCAATATCCTGAACCCATTCAAGCAGAATTGACTGAACATACTGAAACAATCAATGAACCGGGGGGCTTTAGCCAATTGCCGGCAGCCTTCATTAATGAAACAGCCCTGCTAAAAGACACCACTACTGCAGCAGTGTGGGATGAACTATTGGCCTTTGAAGCCAACCACTATCTCAGCGGGCGCATCAATTATCATAACCGGATCAACGATGGCCACTTGCAAACCCAAATCGCTACCGATGCGCAGGCTTTAAAACAAGCCTTAGAGGCTCAAGGTCAAGGCCAACTGCTGGCTGATCTTTACCCTTGGTTATATGGTGAAGCAACGATTGGCCACTATCATAACCTGCGCGAAAAAATGAAGGCCCTCTACACCGCCGCAAAACTGCCGCAGCCTCAACTGTACGACGACATCTATGAAATCAACAAAAATGAATACATCAACCTTTGGGTCTTATTGATGATCCATTGGCTACAAACCACCGCATAAAAAAGGGCCTGACAAACATTTCGAACTGTTTGTCAGGCCTATTTTTTATGACTCTGGTGCATGGGATGGGTCTACGTGGGCCATATTGGGAACTTGTTCTTTATTGAGTTGAATTTGCCGCAACAAACCATACAAGCGCCCAAATAGATCACTGCTGGCACCAGTCCGCCAAGTCATCACGGCAGCTTGGGGCGCCATATCTTCTGGTAAACTGCGAATGCTGGAGCAAATCATTAGGTCGGCCGTCGACAAATCATCAGAAGCATCCAAAATGTTCACGAACGCCATGGACTTCAGCATTTGTTCCAACCGGGAATTATCAAAGAAACTAGGCAACACGGCAATAAAGACATTCACCGTACTTTCTGGCCGATACAAAACCAAGTAAGGTTTCAAGACGGCATAAAAAATCGGCAGCATGTCATCGATCAACGGTTTGTATTGGCTAAACTTAGGATACATCACCACATGGCTCAGTGTATTACGCAAACTGCGGTAAAGTGCTGAGTTGGTTGGCGGTTGGGTATTAAGCGCCGCCTGGTCGTCGGTGTTAAACAAGAACATCTTGGGATTATCAAAGGAAACTGTCCCGATAAAAATCGCGATCAAATTAGCCTTGATCACCTGCATATCGATGGCCGTCTTTGACAAAGCGTCGTGTTCTTCCAGGGGCAAATTGTCCAAAAACGTGTTGATAAAGTCCGCAATTTCTTGGTTATAATAATCAATTTTTTGTAAAAACTTAGTCACAGTTTGCTTATTAGTCTCAGAATAAAGTGGAATCAGACTATAAACTAAGAATAGGCCACTGGTCTCTTCCATCATTTGGTCATCGTCCAAGTGCAATTCTGGGGCGGGATAAGTCTCAAGGTATTCTTTTAATAAATTCGGAAAGGCATAATGCAAGATGCTGTGGAACTTCTTAGGATCGACTAAACGTCCCTTACGGATTCTGAAGTAACTCACCATAAAGTATAGCGCCATCAGCGACAAGACGCCCTCAGATTGGGCCGCAAAGTCAAAGTCCTTAGCTGCACCCTTCACTAGTTTAATGGCATCTTGACGTTTGGTGTCTTTAAAAGGCCAAGTATAAGTGGAGCCGGCCCGCCAATACAAACTGGTCAACGCGATCCGGACACTTAATTCGTTTTTAGAAACCAAGCCCATGGGTTCATAAGTCATGCGAATGCCCCGCTCTTTTAAAAAGTGCCGCATGGTCTTTAAATGCCGCAAGACAGTGGCCTTACTACTACCAAGGTTGGTGTAAAAGTCGTGGAAGGAAGTGGTTTTGCCCTGAACAATGGTATCGATAAACTGATAAGGATAAGAGCGTTTGGTCAAATAAGCATAATATTCATTGGCTTCAACATTAAAGAGTGTTTCTAAATCAGCGTCTTTTTTACCCAACAGGCTATTTAAATCGCTAATCAAGCCCATGTAAGTGTTGTAAATACTACCATAACTGCGACCTAATAATTCAGCCACTTGTTTGATATTGATATCGGTAATGTGTTGTTTGCGATCAGCCATGCAATCCAACAGCTTCTCCGGTGTGGTTTCTTTTTGCTTCATTTCAATGATATTCACAAATAAATTGTACTTTTCCATATCAGAAAAAGACAGGAATAAATCATCAACCTTTTCCATACTGAGTCCCCCCTTAGATTCTTTTTTAGTCTGTCAGCTCTGGATTAATAGGCACTCCCATCACCACATAATCCCAATAAGCTGCTTGATCCGAACAGGTTATAGCTTTCAGAAAATAAAAACCGCAATATATCTAAATAATTATTGTTATATAATTCTATAATCTCATGTTTAAACTGCTTTTTCAAAGAAAATTTTATTTTTTTCAGCCGAGATTCCCATAGCCAATGTCTCACCAGTCTTATTTCACGTTAATATTATAAAAAAGGCGAATCTCAAAATGTAAACCTGAGATTCGTCTTAATTATAACGTTAAATTCAAATTTAGTTAACCATTATGACATTAATTGTGGGGATTCTTGGCGGGCTTGGACGTGATCGTAAAGTTGCGCCAACCCATTAAAATCTTCTAAGTACGCCAACATCACGGCCCGCATCATTTCCATACGGGTCATGACGTTGTGTTTCATATCTTGTCTTTGAAGAAAATGACTTAATCCCATCAAGAATTCATCTAGGCTCAAATTCAATTGGACTAAGAAAAAATGTAGCTCTTGAATTTCATAACGGCTCAAATGTTTGATTGCTGGCAGATAACCCTTGGTATTTTTAGCCAGCACATTGGGCACAATGTGGTGTTCCAATTCATTAAAGAGTACTTGCTGTAAACAAGCTAAGCCCTCGGGGTAACAGGCAACCTGCCGATATAAGCGCACCTTGCGTTTTTGTAAAATCAAGGCCACGGTCACATTGCCTTGGGCTTGGGCAGTTTGAATGCCCCGATCTAACAATTCGGCCACATATTGCCAAGCCAGCAGCGCTGGTTGGCGTTTGTAAAGGGGCAGCAAATGCTTTAAATCCACCACATCGGGGTAATAAAACTGATGCATGAACCATAAGTGCTGGGCACTGGCCACATAATCATTGCCCTTTGGCGTGAGCAAGTAAACTTCACGCTCAAACCAAGCTTGCAATTTTGGACTTAAATCGTGTTGCTTTTGATGCTGTTGATACATTTTAAAAATTGATAGCCGCAACTGGGCCGCATCCCGATTGTCCACTTCAATGCCAAAACTACGGGCCAATTCCTTGAGATGGCTGGTGGGTAAGTTTAACAATTTGTCCATGGGGTCCATACTGACCCGCAAAAACTTGTGGTGAACAGCCCGCTGCAAATACTTTTGAAACCGAATATGGTAACGCTCAGTCCAATAGCGCTTGTTAACAGCATTAGCCTTGGTTTGGCCGTTGAGCAAAATCAAGAATAAGCGATATTTATTTCTAAGCATTCCAAATCCACTCCCTACTTCTGTTGTTGCTTCATCCGTGCTTGTTTAGCAACATAATCGGGATCATCTTTGTGAGGGCTTAAATCTACCTCGCCTAAAGGAATAACCTTGGTCTTATATTTGACTTTATAGTAAATGAATAAGACTAAGAAAAGCGGGATAGACATGTAACTAATACCCAAGTGCTCCCAATTTAAATGTAACACGGCCGGTATATCCTGCCCTAAGATGACCACAATACTTAAGAACATGGCTAAAATAGGCCCAAATGGGAACCACTTGGCTTTATAGGCTAGCTCGTCTAACTCATGGCCTTGAAAACGAAAGGCTTTGCGGAAGCGATAATGGGAAATGGCGATCCCCAACCAAGCAATAAAACCAGTCAAGCCACTGGCCGCTACCAACAATGTGTACACATGAGGCCCCATGATGCTGGTCAATAAAGTAAAGGCCCCCACAAAAGTAGTCAGCAATAAAGCCATCAATGGCACACCCCGGCGACTGGTCTTGGCAAAAATTCGACCAGCCTGGCCTTCTTTACCCATGGCCCAAAGCATCCGGGTTGAAGCATACATCCCCGAATTAGCCGCAGAAATAACTGAAGTTAAGATAACCGCGTTCATCACACTGGCCGCCCCCGCCAAACCGATCCGTTGAAAGACTAAGGTGAACGGACTGGTGGCAATATCTGAGGCACTAGAGCCTAATAATTTAGGGCTGGTATAAGGAATCAAAGCGGCGATGACGAAAATAGCCAAAATATAGAATAATAAAATCCGCCAAAAGACTTGCTTAATGGCCTTGGGAATACTCTTTTCCGGGGTTGCCGATTCTCCGGCGGTAATCCCGATCAGTTCGGTCCCTTGAAACGAGAACCCAGCCACGACGAAGACACTTAAAATCGCGGGCATGCCCCCAATGAAGGGCCCGCCTTTATATGTAAAGTTCTTCAAACCAACTGGGCCACGCCCCCCAAGAATACCTACAATTGTCAAAAGGCCCACGGCTAAGAAGATAATGACGGTGGTCACTTTGATGAAGGCTAACCAATATTCGGTTTCACCAAAGGATTTGACGGAAATAATATTGATGGCAAATATCAAGAGCAAAAAGAACACGCTGATAGCCCAACTTGGCCACGACGGAAACCAAAAGCGTACGATAATCGCCGTGGTGCTGATATCAACGGCCAAGGTGATGGCCCAGTTAAACCAATAGTTCCACCCCAAGGCAAAACCCACTGCCGGATCCACAAAGCGTGTGGCATACGTGGCAAAAGATCCGGAAACCGGCATATAAGTCGCCATCTCACCCAAACTGGTCATTAAGAAATAAACCATGATCCCAATCCCCACGTAGGCTAATAACGCCCCGCCAGGACCTGCTTGGGAAATGGCCGAGCCACTGGCTACAAATAAACCAGTCCCGATACTGCCACCCATGGCAATCATTGAGAGGTGGCGTGTTTTGAGCTCGCGCCGCACCTCAGTGTCACTGTTTTTTGAATTCACAATCTTGCCTCCTAAAAATGTAGTTAACCCGCTCAGTTTAAGATTAACAATCTAGAATAGGTTATCCTAAAAAACAGGTGGCGTCAATTTTTTAATTGTTAAAAATATACCAAAAAACCACCAGAACGTCGTAACATTCCAGTGGTATAAAGTCTTACTCGTTACCTTCAGCACTGCGAATCACAGCGCTCATATCATCATAATCAAAGCGATGTTTGCGATAAGTCGAGTCATGGACCGGCAAGTGCAGGTCTAAATTTTCAAACCGTTGTAATTCAACGGTCCCCTGGGTTAAAGCATAGTCTAAAATATGCCCGCCAAATTGATGGTCATCACTGACAAAATGCACATGAAAACCCGCACTGGCCACCCCTTGAAACAGTTCAGGGCTGTAGTAACCCACCAAGGTCCCAGTGACATTTTCAGCAGAGAATAGCTCTTGGTTTTGGGCCACAATGGCCAGGGGTTTAAATGGAGGTTGGCGATTGCCGGCCACCACCCGGGTCCGAACGGACGAAAAGACCCCATGGATTTTCATGGCAAAAAAGATGTTTTCATAATCATGATTTTGCATGATCTCTTTTTCCAAGGCCGCTTTGGTGATCTGAGTATGCTCTAGTTTATCCGTGGCCCGCTGGAAGTGGGCGTTGGCAAAGGGCACGGTTTCTTTAGGATCTACCGTGACCACATTGCCGTCACTTTGGGCTAAATAACCCACACCATCTACTAGGGTCAATTCACCATCTAACCCCTGCAAGGTGCCAATGCCATAATCGCCATGTTCTAGTAACTCGCCAATTGTCAAAGTCCCGGTCAATAACCCCGGCACCAACAAGGCTAAGGTCCCATGTTGATATAATGTATCTTCTTTATCCAAGCCAATCGCGCCTTTCCCGTTATTGATTGCCAATTTCTATAACTGATCTGCCAATAATGATTGGCCCAGCTCTTTGTTATCTGAGTAGTCCACAGGCACATCCACCACAACGACACCCGGGGTCTTAAACGCTTGATCCATGACTTTATCCAAGTCAGCGGCTTTATTGACCCGCAACCCAGTGGCGCCAAAACTTTCAGCGTATTTCACAAAATCGATTGGGCCAAAGTCTACGCCTGCGCTGGTACCATATTTCATTTCTTCTTGGAACTTCACCATATCATAATGGCCGCCATCGTTCCAAATAACTTGGACAATATTTAAGCCTAAGCGTACCGCTGTTTCTAGCTCTTGGCTGGAGAACAAAAAGCCCCCATCCCCGGCGACGGAAACGACTTTTTCATCCGGGTTCAACAAAGCGGCGGCAATTGCCCAAGGCAATGCTACCCCTAGGGTTTGCATCCCGTTACTAAACAGCAAATGCCGCGGTTGATAACTTCTAAAATGCCGGGCCATCCAAATATAATGACTGCCCACATCCACCGTAACGGTCATGTCATCGCTGACATGGTTTTGTAAACTCTGCACAATATTTAAGGGATGACTGGCCACAGTATCTTCTTGAATTGGGGGGACATCCCGCTCTTCTAACTGTTCATGGAGTGTATCTAGATATTTTTGGGAGCTATCAGCTAATTTATAGCCCCGCAAATAAGGCCACAGAAAGTCTAAGGTTTGGGCGATATCGCCCACGAGTTCTTTTTCTGGTTCAAAATTATGATCAATTTGCGCTGGGGCGTCATCGATAACAATAATGCGGGCGTTGCCTTCAGCATTCCAGTTTCTCGGTTCATATTCAATTGGGTCGTACCCCACAGTGATGATCAAATCGCTGCGTTTTAACAACTGATCCCCTGGTTGGTTACGGAATAGGCCCACCCGACCGTAGAAGTTGGTTTCAGCTAGTTCTCGAGAAATTATCCCGGCGCCTTGGAACGTTTCAACGACAGGAATATTAGATACCCGCAAAATATTGCGGATGGCTTCGGTGACTTCTGGGGAAGATGCCCGCATCCCCACGAGGATCACTGGCAAGGTGGCTGCTTTGATTTCTTGGGCCAAAATCGTCGTTTCTGCTGGGCTGGCTGGGCCTAACTTGGGCCGATTCAAAGGGGCAATCGGTTTAGTGGTCACTGGCGCATCTACCACATCTTGGGGCACGCTGACAAAGCTAGCCCCTTGTTTGGAACTGATGGCTTCTTGGTAGGCGTTGGCAATGACTTCGGACAGATTTTCAGGCTGTTGCACTTCAGCACTATATTTAGTGATAGGTTCAAACAAAGCCGCACTGCGAATACTTTGGTGGGTCAAGCGTAACAGATCAGCCCGCTGGACTTGCCCAGAAATGGCTAACACTGGGTCCCCTTCAGCCGTAGCTGTGACTAAGCCCGTGGCTAAATTAGAAGCCCCGGGACCAGAGGTAGTCAAAACAACCCCTGGTTTGCCTGTGATCCGGCCAATCCCAGCGGCGATGAAAGCAGCATTTTGTTCATGTCGGGTGACAATCAATTGTGGTGTTTTAGGATCATCACCATGGGTCAAGTCTTCAAATAAGCGGTCGACTTTGGCACCAGGGATCCCAAATACATATTTCACATCATGGTTGATCAGGCTATCGACGATGGCATCGGAACCACGGTAATCTTTTTTGTTAGTCATTGCTAGACCTCTTTCTTCATTTGTAATCTGTTTCAAATAATACTACTTCTCTGTTATATTGCAAGTGGCAATTTAAAAAACATTTTGATTACACACTATGGTACATAAGGGCTAAACTGTTTTACTTTTTGTTATCATTCAGACGGCTTGTGAAACAAAAAAAGGCGCCTAGGCGTCTTTTCTGTTTTAGTACACATGCGTTCTGGCCAATCTTAATGCGACTAGCTGCCTTGGAGTTGCAGCCGATAAATGGCCACACCTCGCGTTTTGTCCGCAGCAATCGTGGCAAAATCGAATTTGCCAAATAAATGATTGACCCGATCCCAATCATCCCCATCAAAGGAAGACAGCATACCGTCAATGGTTTCAATTTCGTGTTTCTTAGCGATTTTGATCAAAGCCTGCAAGGCCATTTGGGCTAACCCATGGTTTTGATAATCATAAAAAGCCAATTTAGAAGCGGCCCCTAGGGTCTCTAACACGGAGATATGAATCTTTTTATCCCAAGGATCAAACTCAAATAGAAGTTCACTTTGATAATCTACCTTGTTATTTTGATAATGATCGATATTTTCCAATGGCGTATAGACGAAAATTGCAGCGGTTTGTTGTTTTTTGAGCCCAGGTTTGAAATTTGTATACACAATATACTGCGACACTTTATCTTTATCGTTTAATTGCGGCTGATCCATCGTCGTTAAAACGATTAAGTTTGGGTCGGCTTCAATCGTTTTCAGTCGAGTTTCAAATGCCTTTACCAGCATAGATTCTTGTTGCAACACTAACGCGTCCCTTCTTCTTTTCAGTATCCTTGTTTATTATAGCATAGGAACTTTCAGAAACTTAGCACCAATTAGCTTTTTATTTTGCAGACAAAATAATCTTCTTTTTGCTGGTACCCGGCAAAGGGCAAATTCAAATCTACGGTTTGCTGGTAAGTAAAGTCGAGCTTTTCCAAGAGCCCGCGAGACGCCAGATTATCGCTAAAAGCCGCCGCCCAAACTGCTTGAAAATTTTGTTGTGCTAAGGCCCGCAACAAATGCGAAAGGGCCTCAAACATATAGCCTTGACGACGATAATGCTGATTTAAAATATAACCAATTTCTAGCTGGTCCGGCGCTGGCAGTGGCAGACGCCCCTCAAAGTGGGGCCGCTGTTCGATCAGGCCAATGACTTTGTCCGCACTTTTTAAAACCACCGCCAGGGTTTGGTCTTGCATGGCTTGGCGCAGCATTAAATTGGCATGCCGCTTGCTTTCCGGTACAGGTTGGCCGGCGGTGGTCAAATTATGGGGGTCCTTTAATATTTCAAAATAATCATCAATATCCGTCGCCTTAAAGCCCCGGAGCAATAAGCGCTGACTGACGATGGTATCTGATATCATAATCTCAATTCCTTTTTTAAATTAGTATTTAAACGGTATACTATATATGTATAGACTATTGAAAGGTTGTGGTAATTGTATGTTTAGCGTTCATGAATCCTTGCCTCTAAAAGCAGAAACTGGTCAACCAGCGGCTTTTTTACAGGGTTATCTCCACGAAGCTAATCCTGAAATCAAACAGACCCAATATCCGGCCATCATCATTATTCCTGGTGGCGCTTATACGCATATTCCCGACCATCAGGCTGAAACACTGGCGCTGGCTTTTTTTGCCAAGGGTTACCAGGCTTTTTATTTAAGGTACCACTTCATCAGCGAAAAAGCACCCTTAATGCCAGCGCCTTTAGTGGATTTGGCCCACGCTATGACTTATTTAACTGAAAACCACCAAAAATTGGCGTTAAATCCCGATCAAATCGTGGTGGCCGGCTTTTCCGTAGGGGGCCATATCGCCGCCCTTTACGGGGATTATTGGGCTAGTGATTTCTTAGCCCAGGCCAGCGACAGTCAACCGACCACCCGCCAACCCGCCGCGCTGATTTTAGGTTATCCCGTGATCAGACTAGATGCGGGCTTTCCTAAAACTAAAGCCGATGCCTTGGCCATCACCAATGACTTAGCTTTTTATGCGGCCGACACCCACGTCACCGCTCAAAATCCCCCCACATTTATGTGGGTCACCGATGATGATGAAATGGTCCCTTCTCATAATAGTTTATATTATGCCACGGCTTTAAATAAAGCCAATATTCCCTTAGAACTACACATCTTTGACCACGGTCCCCACGGCTTAGCCATGGCCAATAGCTTGACGGCCTGGCGTTCAGGTACAGATTTACCCCATGTGGCCAAGTGGTTTGACCTGGCGACAGAATGGCTATTTAACACCTTAACCACCAGCACCGATGAAACTTAACAACTATCCCTTAGAGCTAATCATTATACAGATTAGCTCTTTTTGTTTACAATATATGTATCGCTGAACTTACTATTATAAAGGGGGATAAATCCGTCATGAATATTACATTTATTGGTATTGGCAACATGGGCTCCCAAATGGTGCCCCATTTAGCTAAAGCCGGCCACACTGTCACGATTTGGGACACCGACAAAAACCGCTTAGCAGGCTTTTCTGACCCCCAAATTAAACCGGCTACTTCCTTAGAGGCTGCGGTCAAGGCATCTAAGGTGGTCATCACTTCGGTTATGTCTGATGATGTTTTAGATTTGCACCTAGGGACGTCAAACCATGCTGGTATTGTGAATTTCTTACAACCGGACAGCACCTTGATCGTTACTTCCACCTTGGACCCGGCTAAGATTTACGCCATTCACGACGCACTACCGGACAAGACGCAGCTTTTAGATGTGCCGTTGATTGGTGGGGTCAAATATGCCCGGGAAGGGGCTTTGGTCTTGATTGCCGCGGGGGATAAAGCCGTGGTGGATCAAGTGCTACCGATTTTGCAGGTCTTTGGCACTGTGAAATATGTGGGACCCCTGGGCAATGGCGCCAAGCTGAAATTGATCACTAACGTGGGTATCATGGCTGCTGAAGCCGGCATTCGGGAAACCTTAGACTTAGCTGACGCCTATGCCATTGATTACGATACGGTGTTAGAGCTGTTGCAAATGGGCCCGTTAAAACCAGTGGTGGTCCGGGCGCTGGATACCACCAACCCCAGACCGTTGAAGGACTCCGTGGCCGATGAAGAAGAATTACTCCACGCCACCAAGGATTTGATCAAGTTACGCCTAGCCGAAGGTTCCAGAGACCGGCTGCAAGAAGCCGTGGAAGCGGCGGAGGCTGTTGCTGGCGAAGCCAAGTTTATTGATATTACCAACAAGAACACCGCCTTTCCGAAGTATCATAAATAACCAAAAATGAAGCCCCTGACCGAATGATACTATCCCTTTAGAGAGCACCAGAGAAAAACAAAAATTTCTCTGGTGTGATC
>NZ_AZGA01000065.1:0-34793 GCF_001436375.1 Agrilactobacillus composti DSM 18527 = JCM 14202
TTAGCAGGAATTACAATGGCTTGATAGTCTGTTAGAAACATATCTGGGCCAACTTCGTATAGTTCTCTGGCGGTTCTATACCAAGGATCCGCTTGCCCGCCAGCCCAGCCTCCTGTGTATAGTCTGGATAGTTTCCATGCGGATAGTCCTGGAACATAGGAATTAGCGACCAAGTTGCTGTTGAAATAACCCCGTTCTCCAGAAAGAAGACCTTGATAGTTAAATTCGTTCAACGTCAGAAAGGATGAATCTTGAACCGGAATCACAACTTCATCATCAGCCAATGCAATGGTTTTTGCTGGAAGCAGTGCAAATAGTAACGCTGAGATGGTTAGTATTAAAAAAGTCAGTATTTTCTTCTTCATAAATAATCCTCCAAATCACCAACGAAAAATACAATTATTAACTTATGACCAACTATTAACAGAAGCATTGCCTAAATTGCCATTTAAATAAAAAGCTGGAATCCATTGGTTGGCACCAATATCAAACCAAAGGCCAGAGTCATATGAGAAATAGGCTTGGTTGATATTATAGCTTTCCCCAGGATTAACCCATTGAACCGGAGTTTGATAGGCCGGTGATTGCCATATTGCAACTGGGCCGTCATTTTGAACGGTTGCGGTATACTTGCTAAACCAAGCGATTTGCCAAGGTGTATTGTCTAGGGCACTTGAGCCGCTATACACACCTAAGCCATCACGCGTTATCTTTCCAACCGGAATTTGAAGTGTCTGTTTTACACTTAAGAATAAATTTGGACCAACTTCGTAGATTTTATTCGCAAAACCAATTCCCCAAGGATCTTCACTCGGTAAGGACCAGTAACCACTATACGAATTGGAAAATTGCCATACTGTAAGTCCCGGCACAAATGAGTCTTTAACAGCAACATTTGCTGAATCCAATTTGTGCTGAACTAAATCCTGATATTTAGAACTAGTTAATGTTAAAAAAGATGAGTCCCGAATAGTAAAAATCACGTCATTATTGGCGGCCGCAGTAGTTTGTACTGGCATCAAACTCAACAACAATGCAGTAACAGCTAACCCAATAAAACTTATAGTTTTCTTTTTCAAAACAACGCCCCCAATTATTGAATAGAGAAACCACAAATCCACAATATCATGTGCTTAATGTAATGAGCATCTATCATTATTGTACCATGCTCGTTTAGATTGCAGAGATTTAGGCAATAATAAGGACAGTGGCGTTTTTCAGCAAAAGCTGTGCTAAGATAGAGGCGTACATACAACGGTTGGGGAGGTTATGGATCATGAAGCGAAATTTTAGATGGCTATTACTATTAGCGTTGGCATTCGGCATGACAGCACTGGGCAATTTGGGTAGCGTTCATCAGGCCGGTGCCGCAAGCACGGCGGGACAGGGCGTCACTGAGACCAAAGCCAATGGTGTCTTTGCCAGCGGTTATCAAGATTTGCCGCTTTATAGCAAAGACAGCACCGGTCAATTTACGGCAACGGGGAAGACGCTTAGCTTAGACTATCCCCAATACCAATCTTTTGGCTATATCAAAGCGGGTGATGGGACGCTAGAAGCGATTGATTTAGGCGGTGATCAGTGGGTCAAACCTGCGGATAAATTTACCGCCAATTATCCGTTTGAGGTGCCGTTAGACTTGGGCCGTAAGGGTATTGAAGCTATAGATTTTGGAACAAGGTATTATGATTCCTTTAAAACGCCTATGAAAATTTATTCGGATGCTGCTGCAACGCAAGCTACTGGACGTACTTTAGACCCCTCAATTAGTGAGTGGCAGGTGGTCAATACCGGCGTCAATAATTTTGGATTTCCGGTAACTTTTGACCTGGGGAACAATCAATGGGTCAGTGATCGGGAGAATAGAA
The DNA here is from genome assembly GCF_001436375.1 of Agrilactobacillus composti DSM 18527 = JCM 14202. Lineage (GTDB taxonomy): Bacteria > Bacillota > Bacilli > Lactobacillales > Lactobacillaceae > Agrilactobacillus > Agrilactobacillus composti. The sequence continues at coordinate 1,869 of NZ_AZGA01000065.1, forward strand.
ACGCCTCATATCAAAGTAGTGCACCGCTAGCTGGCGCATTTCTAGGTTTGTTTACGGATGGTGTCGCCATCCCTACTTATACGACCGCGGGATTAGAGACAGCCCAAGGTACATTAAGTCCGACTAAAACCTTATGGCCTATTGAAGCCGATGTTCTAGATACCGATAAACTTGCCCATGCATATAGCATTGAAGGTCAGGGCTGGGTTTATAGGATGGATGTCTTGCCGATTGCCACCACAAGCAATGTGCTCCAAGGCATTTTGACTTATAACGGTGCCGGCAAAGCCCAAGGGACCATCGCTACAACGGGGGCCTATCGGGTATTTGCTGTGAAAAATATCAACAACCGGGTCTTCTTACGGTTAGGTAATGATAACCAATGGATTGACTACCAAGACCTTTAAATTTTATCAATTATAAATAGGAAGTTATTTTGAGCAGTGTTCGTCTCAAAATAGCTTTTTTTATGGTGGCCACAATTTTTAGTGAGCTTTTGACCATTAGGATTGGGGACAGCCATGGTAAGATAAAAACAACTTAATTGGCTAACTTGATTTTATGTCTCTTCCAGCATGAAGGGGGCACGAAGGATGAAAGTTCTAAAGTATTTGGCAATTCTTTGCTTGAGTAGTGTTTATTTTGGGGTCGTTTTCTTATTTAGTCATGTCAACGGCGCAGGCGAGTTTCAAAGGACCCTGGGGCCATTGGACTATCTTAATTTCAGTCACGCCGTCGTTTTATTTCCCGCCGCTTTTGGGATTGTCCGGCGCTTTCGCCAGGCCCATCCCCCAAAAACCACCAATAAATCTTACATGCAACAGGGCTATGAACTCAATGGGAAAAAGGAATCCTTTGGCACCATCATGTACGGGTCTGCTTGGCACAGCCATGGCCGGGATGGGGATCTGAGTCGCTGGGGTTTTAATTTGGCCTTGTATTTTGGCGTTTATCTCTTGGCGGTGCCTATTTTAGGCGTGGCCCTAATTGCGACTTTGATCCGGCGCCAGCGTGCTGATTGAGACAAAGTGGCCCCTTTTTATCTAAAAGCGTATTCAACTATCCCATAATTGGGTATGATAGACAGGTAAGTTATGATTTTGGAGGTTAGCATGTATAAATTAATTACCTGTGATTTAGATGAAACACTATTGGACGATTCAGGCGTTATGACCCCTAAGACCATCGGGGCTATTAAAGCCGCTTTGGCTAAGGGCATCTACTTTGTACCAAATTCCGGGCGCAGTTACACGTCCTTTCAAGACAATTTGAAAACCTTGGGGTTAGCCGGGGTAGCTGATAGTTATTCGATTTCTTTTAACGGCGCTTTGACCATTGATAACGAGCATAACGCCATCATAGCGGACCACGCCCTGGATTTACCCGTGGCCAAGCAGATCTATGACATCACCATGACCAGCGGTGGCGCGGTCCACGTTTATACCCCAGAACACGGTCGCATTTGGCATCCCCTGCCATACGATGTGGACTATCTCAGCCAACGGGGCGTGGATTTTGAAGTGATGGCCGACAATACGCCCTTTGACATCCTGGGGACAGAACCGGTCATGAAAATCATCGTGGCATTGCCCACCATGGCCCAGCGAATCGCCTTAAGAGATCAAGTGGTCCAACAAGTGACCACGCCTTTATCCACCGCCTTTTCCTCGGACCGTTATATCGAGTTTAACCGGGCTGGGGTGGACAAGGGCCGCGGCGTGGTGGCCTTAGCCGCCGATCTAGGGATCAAGCCGGCTGAAATCATAGCCATTGGCGACAACAGCAACGACCTACCCATGATCAAAGCCGCCGGGCTAGGGGTCAGTGTGGCTAACGGCATCGATGCCGTGAAGGCCCAGGCCCAATACGTCACCCAAAACGACAATAACCACGACGCTGTAGCTGAAGTCATCGAAAAGTTCGTGTTATAATCTTTTTACAAAAAAATCTTTTTGCCGGACTGAAGTTTGATCCAGGCCGGTTTAACTTGTGAGGTGGCTGCAATCATGCAGGCAATCGTCGAATTATATCAACCGTTTTTTCAATTAGCCAACTGGCAGGCTGTCATCACGTCGGTGGATGATTGGCTGATTATCTTGTCCTTGATTCTCATGGAGTGTTTATTATCCGTGGACAATGCCATTGTGTTGGCGGCTCAGACCCAGATCCTACCCACCAAGGCCCAACAGGAGAAGTCTTTATTTTATGGTCTGTTAGGGGCTTATATTTTCCGGTTTTTAGTCATTGGCATTGGGGTCTTTTTGATCAAGTTTTGGATCATCAAAGTCTTAGGGGCGGTTTATTTACTGTATTTAAGCCTCAAGTACTTCTATGACCGGCATAATCCGGACAAGGTCAAACAAAAGTCCACCAGTGACTTCCAGGATGGTAAAAAACACCTGCTGCCCTTATTTTGGCGGGTAGTTTTGGCCATCGAAGCTATGGATATTGTCTTTTCCATTGATTCTGTCCTGGCAGCGTTGGCGATTTCCAACAACCCGGTCATTGTTTTGATTGGGGGCATTATCGGCATCTTGGCCATGCGGGGGATTGCCCAGGTGATCATGCGCCTGATGCAAAAAGTTCCGGAACTGGAGATCATGGCCTATGGCTTGATCGGCTTTATCGCCATCAAGTTATTCTTGACCATCCCCGCCATTGATATCGAGATCCCCAATTTGATTTTTGCCATCATCGTTTTTGGCAGTATTTTCCTAACGGTCATCTATCATAACGTGAAAGCTAAGCGGCACCCTAAAAAATTCTAGCTAAGGCGTCCCATGTCAGGTATTACCGGCGCTGGCAAGGCTTGTTTTTAACTGCGCCAAGGCAGTCGGTGCTGACTTCTAATTGTAAGATTAGTATTCAATGATAAGACAAAATAAGTCTGCGAAACCGTTTTAATAATGGTTTTTCAGACTTTTTTTAATATTTATATAGGAATTTCCTTGATTTAGTTATAATAATGTTTTAATATATTAGAAAAGCATTAGAAAGCGTAGGGATGGGTGAGAATATGAAGAAAATGAAGATTGCTACATTAGCGGCAACAGCCATGATGTTGGCTGCTGTCTTTACAGGTTGTGCCAACAAAGCTGGTACATCTGGGAACTCTGCGTCAGGGGATACGATTACCATTGGTGGTAACTTCGAATTGTCTGGGGCAGCAGCAGCCTACGGGAGCGCAATGCAACGTGGTGTCAAATTAGCTGTCACTAAGATCAACAAAGACGGCGGTGTTAAAGTCGGCGATAAGAAGATGAAGTTGAAGTTAGTCACTAAAGACAACAAGTCTGATAACGCCTCAGCGGCTTCCATTGCCACTAACTTGACCACGCAAACTAAAGCCAGCGCTGTCATCGGCCCAATTACATCTGGCGCCGGCTTAGCAGCTTTGCCAAATATGACGAAGGCCAAAGTGCCATTGATCACACCAGGAGGCACGCAAGATTCACTGACCCTGCAAAAGAATGGGAAAGTGCAACCTTACATGTTCCGGTCTTGTTTTGAAGATAGTTTCCAAGGGAAAGCTTTAGCGAAATACGTGTATAACACGATGAAGTTAAAGAACGTGGCTATCTTAGGGGACAAATCTACTGATTACGCCCAAGGTTTGATCAAAGCCTTTAAGGGTGAATACAAAGGCAAGATTGTCACCACCGAATATTACCAAGCCGGCGACAAGGATTTCAATACCTTATTGACCAAGTTAAAGAGCAAGAACTACGACGCTATTTTCGTACCCGGCTATTACTCTGAAGCCGGTTTGATCATTCGTCAAGCTCGGGAAATGGGCATTGATAAACCAATCGTTGGGGCTGACGGTTTCGCCGATCCTAAGTTGGTTTCAATTGCCGGTAAGAGCAATGCTTCTAATATCTACTACACAACGCACTTTGATGCCAAAGCACCTGCTAACAATAAAGTTGCGGATTACTTGAAACTTTACAAAGATACTTACGGTGATGACGCCGGGACCTTTGATGCTTTGTCTTACGATGCCGTTTACATGATCAAACAAGCCATCGAAACCGAAAAATCTACGAACTCTGTTAAAATTGCTGAAGGTTTAGCTAAGTTGAAGAACTTCCAAGGTGTTACTGGGACCATCACAATGGATAAATACCATAACCCACAAAAACCAGTTATCGTTACCAAGTTGATGGATGGTTCTGAAGCTGAAGCAACTGCCGTTAAGTAACCTGTTTTACCCTAATTGTCTCTGCCAATTCGACTGATAAATTAGGTAATTGTCCACAAAGCCTAGTCCAATCATGCGACTGGGCTTTTTTCAAGAAAAAAATTATGTTAGGAGTGAAGCCTTGTGCAGATTTTACAACAGCTCATTAATGGCCTGTCATTAGGCAGTATCTATGCCCTATTAGCCTTGGGCTACACCATGGTTTACGGCATTATCAAGTTGATCAACTTTGCCCATGGTGATGTTTACATGTTAGGGGCCTTTTGGGGCTACTACATGATCAACACTTTCCACGTGGGCTTTTGGACAGCACTTATTTTATCCATGATCTTTTGTGCGATCATTGGGGTCATTGTGGAATTCTTGGCTTATCGTCCCCTGCGGGATTCACCGCGGATCGTTGTTTTGATCACCGCCATTGGGGTATCTTTCTTACTTGAAAATGGCATGAGTTATCTGTTCTCCTCTAGTCCCCGGGATTTCCCCCAGGCCATGGTGATGCACCGTTATCATTTAGGGAGTCTTTCCATTTCAAATGTCCAAGTTTTGATTTTGGTGACCTCCATTGTGTTAATGATCTTATTGCAATTAATTATTAAACGGACCCGGATGGGAAAAGCCATGCGGGCCGTGTCGGTGGATCCTGAAGCTGCCCAATTGATTGGGATCAACGTGGACCATACGATTTCTTTCACCTTTGCCTTAGGTTCTGCTTTGGCAGGGGCGGCTGGGGTCATGATTGGCTTGTATTACAACTCCATTGACCCGTTGATGGGGATGACACCAGGTATCAAAGCCTTCGTTGCTGCCGTTTTAGGTGGGATTGGTTTGATTCCAGGGGCCGCTTTAGGTGGCTTTGTCATTGGTTTGGTGGAAACGGCCGTTCAAGCCATGGGCTTCTCCGCCTTCCGGGACGCTGCCGTTTACGGCATTTTGATTGTGATTTTAATTATTCGGCCTGCCGGTATCTTAGGCAAGACCACCCGTGAGAAAGTGTAGGTGAAAGACATTGAAGAAAAATCTCAAATATAACGCGATTTGGTTAGCCATTGCTGTATTGGGGTGGGTTTTGATCAATGTCTTTGAAGGTGTGGGCATCATCGATCAATTCGCGGAGAACACCTTAGTTTTGATTGGGATCAACATCATCTTAGCCACTGGTTTAAACTTGATCATCGGTTTTTCTGGCCAATTTTCTTTGGGCCATGCCGGATTTATGGCCCTGGGCGCTTATGCTGCGGCTTTGGTGACCCAAGCAATCCCCACTGAGGGGGGCTTTGTGTTAGGTACCGTCATCGGCATGCTGTTAGCCGGGGTGGTGGCCTTGATCATTGGGATCCCTACCCTGCGGTTAAAAGGGGATTATTTGGCAATCGCCACCATGGGTGCGGCTGAAATTATTCGGATCATTTTAGTGAACTTAAAAATCACCAACGGCCCCGCCGGCTTATATGGCTTGCCCCAATTAGCCAACTGGTCCTTGGTTTATATCCTAGTGGTGGTCACCACGATTTTCACCGTCAACTTCATTCATTCCCGTAACGGCCGGGCCATCCTGTCTGTTCGGGAAGATGAAATTGCCGCTGAATCCATGGGGATCAATACTACGAAATTTAAAGTTGCCGCCTTCGTCTTTGGGGGCATGACCGCCGCCATTGGGGGCGCACTGCACGCCAACTATATTCAGACCATCGCGCCCAATGACTTTGGCATCATGGAGTCCATTAACATCTTGATCATCGTGGTCATGGGTGGGATTGGTAGTATGACTGGGACCTTTGCCGCTGCAGCTTTGTTAGGGATCTTGGATATGGTTTTACAAGGTTTCGGGGCTTTGCGGATGGTCTTGTACTCTTTAGCTTTGATTTTGATCATGATTTTCCGGCCTAAGGGCTTGTTGGGGACCTGGGAGTTTTCCGTCAAGCGCTTGTTCAACCGGACTAAGAAGAAAGCAAAGGAGGGTGCCTAATGGCTGTTTTATTAGATGTTAAAGACTTAACGAAGAACTTTGGCGGCTTGGCAGCAGTCTCTGATGTGAATATGCATCTAGATGACAATGAGCTGGTGGCCTTGATTGGACCCAATGGGGCGGGTAAAACCACCTTATTTAACTTGATTACCGGCCAAACGGTCCCTTCTGCGGGCTCAATTTCCCTTAGGACGAATAATGAGGGCATGCAGGTCTTAAACGGCAAGAAGCCCTATAAAATTGCCGATATGGGCTTAGCCCGGACCTTCCAGAATATTCGCTTATTCAAAGGGTTGAGTGTTTTGGATAATGTATTGATCTCCATGACCAGTAAGAACAAGGAAGGCTTTATTTCAAGCCTATTCCGCTTACCGAGTTTTTATAAAGTTGAAGACCGGCTGCGTAAAGAAGCGTTAGATTTACTGGCGATTTTCCACATGGAAGACATGGCCGAGACCATTGCCAGCAACATGCCTTACGGGGCGCAGCGGCGTTTGGAAATTATCCGGGCCCTGGCCACCAAACCTAAGATTTTGTTCTTAGATGAACCGGCAGCGGGGATGAACCCAGAAGAAACGGCGGCCTTGACCGCCACGATTCGCCAAATTCAACAGGAATTTGGCATTACGGTATTGTTGATCGAACATGATATGTCCTTGGTCATGAACGTGGCCGAGCGGATTTATGTATTGCAATATGGTAAACTGTTGGCAGAAGGGACCCCGCAAGAAATCCAGGCCAACCAAGCCGTGGTCGATGCTTATCTAGGAGGCGGTGTCTAATGTTATTACAAGTTGAGGACTTATTCGTCAATTATGGCGTCATCCAAGCCGTTAAAGGGGTCAGCTTCAACGTCAATGAGGGCGAGATCGTCTCTTTGATCGGGGCCAATGGGGCTGGTAAGAGTACTATTTTGCATACCATCTCCGGTATCATGCGCCCCAAGTCTGGCCGGATTTTATATAATGGCAAAGAAATTCAAAAAGAAAAATCCCAAAAAATCGTCTCTGGGGGTATTTCCCAAGTCCCTGAAGGCCGGCATATTTTTGCCGGGTTATCCGTGTTGGAAAACCTGCAAATGGGGGCCTTTTTAAGAAAAGACAAGAGCCAACTGAAAAAAGACTACGACAATGTCTTTGAACGCTTCCCAGTTCTGCAGGAACGGAAGAACCAAGACGCGGCTACCCTATCCGGTGGGGAACAACAGATGTTAGCCATGGGGCGGGCTTTAATGGCCGCACCGAAGTTATTGCTGTTGGATGAACCTTCCATGGGCTTGGCCCCAATTTTCATCAACGAAATTTTTGATATTATTGAATCTATTAAAAAGCAAGGGACTACCGTCCTACTGATCGAACAAAATGCCGCTAAGGCCTTGTCCATCGCCGATCGGGGTTATGTTTTATCCGTGGGTAAAATCGTGCTGAGCGGGACTGGCCAAGAGCTATTGAATAATGCGGAAGTGAAAAAAGCCTACTTAGGTGGTTAAAGGGGGAGTTAAAAGATGAGTGTTGCAGATTTCATGACCAAAGATTTAATTACGGTGACGCCAGACCTTGGCGTTAACGCGGCGATTGATTTAATGCGGGAGCATAAGATTCACCGCCTGCCAGTGGTGGATAATGGTCGGCTAGTGGGCTTGGTCACCCAAGGCATCATTGAGGCGGCTATGCCGTCAAAAGCCACCAGTTTGAGTGTTTATGAAGTGAACTACTTACTCAATAAGACCACGGTCCGGGACATCATGGAAAAAAGTGTCCTGACCATTTCCCAAAATGAGTTATTGGAAGATGCCATTTATAAGATGCGCCATTACAACATCGGTGTCTTGCCAGTCTTAGATCAAAATGGGACCTTAAAGGGCATTATCACCAACAATGATATCTTTGATGCCTTTTTGAACCTTTCCGGCTATACCATGGGCGGGGCCCTGGTGGTGGTCAGCGCTGAAGATAAGGATAAAGTGGGGACCTTAGCCGGGATTGCCACGGCCTTAGCCAAGAGCAACTACAATATTTTAACCCTAGTTGTGAACCGCCAACCGAATAATCAGGTCATTGAAGCCCATATTGAAGGTAGCGACGTGGCTGGGATCAAAAAAGTCTTAACTGACGCCGGGTATGACGTGTTACAAGCTGAGTTATCTAAAGAGTTTTAGCAATTATGCTATTGGCGGGTTGATTTCTAGGAAATCAGCCCGTTTTTTTGGTGGAAAAAGCAGTATCATTTTGATATTTTCCAAGATGGGATGATATTCCAAATAAATACGGCTCAGCATAGACCTTGATAAAGTCTACACTGAACCGTTTATTGCTTGGTAATATTTCGGGAAATAATGGGATATAAAATTAAGTTAGCACTGATTGCAAGAGAATAAGTAACGATAAGCGACTTGTCACTCTGAGTGAGTATTTCAATGATGAGTAAAGGTCCAAGAATCAGGGTAGATACGATGACGAAAAACTTATATACTCGCATACCAGTAATAAGCATGATAGTGCCCCTCCTTATGTCATTGATGCAGTCGAAAAGTGGCATAGAATATGGCATATTTCCCGTAAATAAACATCTGAAGTAAAATAAGTTTATCATATTTCAAAATTAGCGGCAATCTTACAAGTCAGAAGTGAGGAAATTAAGATGACTAAAAACACTCATAAAACCAATATGAAAAAGTGTCGCACAAATTCTGGCCTATCTTCAGGGCGATACCAGTCAAGTCAAGGTAGATACAGTGGTAATAGCAGATACAACGGCGCGTAAAGATTCGGATAAACAGCTTGAGAATAAGGATGTTAAATAATGCCAGGTTGAATCGATAAGTCCCTTAATTATTTCCCGGGAAATAATTAAGGGACTGCTTTGGTATTTTGTGAGTTTGATGCAAGATTCTAATTGCAATCAGTTGTGGCTGACGCTAGACTTGGTATAAAAACAGGATAAACCGGATTTTTATTAATTTAAGCCATCAAACAATTTGCAAAAGGACTTTGACAGACAAAGTACCTATAAAATATTAAGCTTGGAGATGAGGTAATGACTATATCAGCGAATTTGCGGCAGGTCCGGCAAACTAATCATTTGACCCAAGAGGCCTTTGCTTTGGCAATCCATGTCTCACGGCAAACGGTGTCAAATTGGGAAACTGGGAAAACCTATCCGGATATTGAATCATTGTTGATTATTTGCCAAGTTTTTGCGGTAGATCTCAGAGAACTGGTGGGAGCGATACCAGCTCAGGAAAGGGTCAATATAGCGCGGCAAGATAAAAGACGGTTGAAACTCAATGCAACTGCTATGGGCATTACCCTCATTTTATTTTTAGGCAGTCTTTGTTTGGTGGCTAAGTTGGGCGTCGGTGCCATGGTGCTTGGCATGTTGAGCTTAGTGGGTTTGACGCTGGCCTGTGTGCAACTGGAAACTTTAAAACGAACGCATCAGCTTACCAACTATAAAAAGATTCATGCCTATTTGATGAAATGAAATATTAAGTCCAATGCCATAATAAGGGTGTTTGGGCAAGGATGAGGTGAGATGATGGGTAAAAATGTAGACAGGTTGAAACGGCAATTTCAGTTCTGGGCTAGTGTGATGCTTTTAGGTGGCATTATTTACTTTGCCAGTATCTGTAATGTGCAGTCATTCGGCTTTCAATTACTGGGGCCAGCTAGCTTAGGCATGATCCTGTTGCTATCAGCGGGTTTAAGGATTGATGTCCTAAAGCGCAGACATCACCTGAAAAGTTATCGCCAAATTTCGATGTTCTTCCGAAAACTATCTTAAAGCGTTCAAAAAAGCGGCTGCCCACAAAACATTGTTTTGCAGGCAGCCGCTTTGATATTGCGGGTTTGACCTATTAAAGTTCTTCAGGAACTAATTTAATAGGTTTTGTACCAAACCACTTGATATGTTGTTCAACAGTATCTTGGATAGCTTTGGTACCAGGTGCTAAGACTTTACGAGGATCAAAGCCTTTTTCTAACTTGTCTTTGTCAGCTTCGAAGTACTTGCGAACTTCTTTAGCCCAAGCGATTTGTTGTTCAGTATTAACGTTAACTTTAGCAACGCCTAAACTGATCGCTTTTTGGATTTGTTCAACAGGAATACCAGAACCGCCATGTAATACTAATGGTACTGGGACAGCATCTCTTAATTCTTCCAAACGATCGAAGTGTAAACCTTTCCAGTTGTCAGGGTATACACCGTGAATGTTACCAATACCAGCAGCTAAGAAGTCGATACCAGTGGCAGCTAATTGTTTAGCTTCTTCAACATCAGCTAATTCACCTTCACCGATAACGCCGTCTTCTTCACCGCCAATAGAACCAACTTCAGCTTCAACGGAAATGCCGCGTTCGTGTGCTAAAGCAACGATTTCTTTAGTCTTCTCTAAGTTATCTTGGAAGTCTAAATCATGACCGTCAAACATAACAGAGTTGTAACCAGCAGCAATGGCTGCTTTGGCAGCTTCAAAGTTACCATGATCCAAATGCATGATGACAGGAACAGTGATGTGCATAGATTTGATAGTGTCTTGAACTAAGTGTTGAACTAATTCATAACCACCCATGTACTTTGCAGCACCCATAGAAGATTGGATGATGACCGGTGTATTGGTGTGTTGCGCAGCAGCCAAAATTGCCCGAGTCCATTCCAAGTTGTTCGTGTTAAATGCGCCGACTGCATAGTGACCCTTTTGGGCACCTGCAAGAATTTCTGTACCATGTACTAAAGACATTATAATAGCCTCCAAATAAAATGTATTTCTCTCTTAGTTTATCATTATTTTCCAAACATTGAAATAACTTTCCCAATGTTTCTGAAAAAACTTTAAATTTCATGAGAGTTTTTTAGTAGCATTTGAGCTCGTAAAGCTTGGTATCACTGCTTGTTACCAGTGCAATTGGTCGTGTTTTTTGAAGATTCATAGCGTTTTTTAAGTAATGGCTAAATTTCTCTTAGGGAGCTTACAATATAAAAATTTTGATAAATAGCTCAAAAAATCACAATTTTTCGCCTAAAGATGCCTAAGAGGCACCCTCTGCACCGGGGATGACTTTGATTTGGTCAATAATGCCATCGAACTGTTTGACCAATTGCAGGTATTGTTCGATTTCATCCCCGTACTTTTGATTAAAACTGTCTAACCCATTGCCGGCAAATTCATACTCATAATTGAAGATACCCTCATAAACCTTGGCAAACTCAGCCAATAGCGCATGGTTTTCGTCGCCAGAAAGCTGTAGTGCCATTTGAATCACCCGAAAATCCGTATAAGCCAACTCAAATTGAACGGCCCAAGCTCGCATGAATGGATGCTGGGCTTGGATGTGTAAAAAGTGATGATCCACAGTCCACTGCAAGCGTTCAATTGATTTTTTTACATCTAACATAGGCATCATTCCTCCAATGATATTGATAGCCCTATTTTACCCCCATAACGGTCGCTGTTGCGACCATAACGCCTTGGAAGTGGTTAAATTAATGCCAGGTCTTTGGTAACAACCAACTAAGCGGCATCATTATGAAGGCCTTTCCATGCTTATTTGGGCTAGATTGGTTATAATGACGATATAATCAATTCTCAATTCTAGGAGGTTTTCACATGACTTATGTCCCAGCAGCAGATCGTTATGACCACGTGCCCATTCGGCGGGTGGGTAAGACTGGCTTACAATTACCAATTTTTGCACTAGGGTTATGGCATAACTTTGGGAACCACGCGAACTTAGCAGATTCGCGGGATACGGTTTTAGCAGCCTTTGACCAGGGTATTTTCCACTTTGACCTGGCGGATAACTACGGTCCGGAAAAGGGGACCGCTGAAGAGACCTTTGGCCAGATTTTAGATCATGACTTGCGGCCTTATCGCGACGAACTGGTGGTGTCCACCAAGGCCGGCTTTGAAATGTGGCCCGGGCCTTATGGGTCCATGGGCTCTAAAAAGTCCCTGATTGCTAATCTGGACCATAGTCTAAAGCGCCTGCGGTTAGACTATGTGGATATTTTTTACTCCCATCAACCAGACCCTAATACGGCTTTTGAAGAAACGGCGGATACCATGGCCCAGATTGTTCGCAGCGGGAAGGCTTTGTATATTGGGATTTCTAATTACAATACGGCCCAGATGAAAGAAATGGCCGGGTTATTGAAGGAGCGCCATGTCCCATATGTGTTGAATCAATTTTCTTATAATATGCTGAATCAAGAAGCCGCTGACACGGGGCTATTGACTGCCGCCAAAGAACTGGGAGGCGGGGTGATTGCTTATGGCCCGGTGGCCGAGGGCTTGTTGTCGGACCGCTATTTAACCGGCATCCCGGCAGACTTCCCAATCCACCGTACCAATAAGTATTTGTTTGATGAGGGCACCGACAAAGTGGCCGCTAAGTTAAGGCAATTAAATGAACTGGCCCAGGGCCGCCAGCAAACCTTAGCCCAGATGTCCTTGGCCTGGTTATTAAAGGATCAAGTGGTGACCAGCGTGATTTTAGGGACTTCTAAGATCGAGCATTTGGTGGACAACATCAAAGCTGCTGAGCACTTAGACTTCACTCAAGATGAATTAGATCAGATTCAAAAAATCATTAAAGGTTAAGCCAGTAAATTAAAACGGGATTCAGACTGAAAATGGTCTGAATCCCGTTTTTTATAGGCTTTATTTAAAAATTAATACGTCAGATTAATAGTGAATATGCAACAGTTTTGCTTTCTTAACGTCTTCAATGGTCTTAGTGCCGGCTAATTGCATGTCAATCTTCAATTCACCGTTGAGTTCTTCAAAGACGGATTGCACACCTTGGGCACCGCCTAAAGCTAACCCGTAAATTACCGGCCGGCCCATGGCGACTAAATCAGCCCCGGAAGCTAAGGCTTTAAAGACGTGGGAACCCCGGCGCACGCCACTATCAAAGATAATGGGTACCCGGTGGTCAACGGCTTTAGCAACGTCGGCTAACACGTCAAAGGAAGCGGGGCCGCCGTTTAATTGCCGACCACCGTGGTTAGAAACGTAGATGCCTTTAGCCCCAGCACCGATGGCAAATAGGGCGTCTTCAGGAGATTCAATACCCTTGACGATCACGGGTAGGTCGGTGTAGTCGGCAATGCGTTTAACGTCAGCCGCACTGATTTTTTGGGCGGCAGCGGCGTAAATTTCGGCGATACCTTTACCAGCGCCATCCCCTTCAGAATATTCCGTCAAGTTAGCCATAGGAATTGGGAATTGGAACTTATTGCGCAAGTCAGCTTCCCGGTAGCCATCAATCGTGGCATCCACGGTCAAGATGATGGCTTTCACGCCGGCTGCTTTAGCTTGGTCTAACAAGTGATTATTGAAATCCCAGTCTTTGCTCATATAAAGTTGGAAGAATTGGGGGGCACCGTTACCAGCTGCGGCGGTGTCGGCAATGGAGGTGGATGAATAAGTACTTTGGGCCATTAAAGCACCCGCAGCCGCCACCCCTTTAGCCGTGTCCACTTCACCCTTGGCATGGGCTAAGCCTTGGGCTGCTGTAGGGGCCATCATAATGGGTGTCTTCAAATTTAAACCAAATACGGTTGTATCCGTTTCAGGATTGTCCATGTCCGTCAAAGCGCGGGGCACGATTTGGGCGTGCTCAAAGGCGTTGGTATTTTCTCTTAAAGTCCATTCATCTTCAGAGCCGCCGCTGATGTAACCAAAGCCGCCTTGGGGAATAATGGCCTTTGCCTGAGCTTCTAATTCATTTAAGTTAATAATATCGAGTTTTTCTTCCCGATCGCTTTGTTCGTAACCATTCGTAATTGTCAATTTGAAAACCTCCAACAAGTGAATTTCATTTACAAGTTCCATTATAACCACTTACAAAAAGTAAGCAAGTACTTTTTGCCAATTAATTGTCATAATTTTCAAAAATATTTATAGAAAGCGATTACATATACTTATAAAAAAAGCCCAAATTCCGGTTGGAATTTGGGAAGATACGGGCTATAGTTCTTTTAAGTTATTTTTGAAATCACTCAGGTTATGGTAATCTTTTTGAGCCATCACGTCACTGAGTTCTTGGGTCAAGCGGGCAAAGACATCCGGGCCATCTTTAGCCAACTGGGTCCCCACTTGAACCAGGTCAGCCCCAGCTAAGATATGGGCGAAGACGTCAGCCCCGGTTTGCACGCCGCCAGTGCCAATAATGGCGATACTGTCATTTAAGCGTTGTCTGAAGGCATGTACGTTGGCTAAAGCGGTGGGCAGGACATAAGCGCCGCCTAACCCGCCAAAGCCGCCCTTAGGCTTAATCGCAACGGTTTCAGAATCCACGTCAATATATAAGCCGTTACCCACACTGTTGATGGTGTTGATGTAGGCCAGGGGATATTGGTTGAGGATCTTGGCCACGATGTCAAATTGGGCCAGGTCAAAGTAAGGGGGCAACTTCACACCCAGGGGTTTGTGGAACAGCTTGAAGGCTGAATCCAGCATTTTTTCGGTGGCTTCAAAATCATAGGCCACTTGGGGTTTGCCAGGGACATTGGGGCAAGACAGGTTCAATTCCGTGAAGCCGTTGAAGTCGCTTTGATCCACTTGGGCCAACATATCTAAATCCTCTTGCATGCTGATGCCGGCCACGGATAGGAATAAGGTGGGGACATCGGCTTGTGTTTGCTTAGCTAAGACATAGTCTAAATAATAAGGCAAACCTTCATTGGGCAAGCCCATGGAGTTGATGCTACCCAAAGCCAGGCTGCGGTAACGGGGCTTGGGATTGCCCTGGCGATAGGCCATGGTGGCACTCTTGGTAACTAAGGTACCAGCACTAGAAGCTAAGAGTTCATCAAGCTGGGTGGTGGTATAACAATGGACGCCTGAAGCGTTCATTAAAGGATTGGCAAAGGTATGATTTTGAAACGTTGCGGACAAGTTGACCAAGTGAAAAGACTCCCTTCAAATTTTGCATTCGTTCTATTTAAGCACAACCCAGGCGAACTTGCAATTTTTTTGGTAACGTCTGTTATAATATTTAAGTTAGAGATTTTTAGAGGAGGAGACGGCGTGGCTAGAGCCAAACGATTTTTATTAACTTTTTTATTGGGGACTTTGAGTGCATTTGGCCCCTTATCCATGGATATGTACTTACCCGCTTTGCCGGACCTACAAGCCAACTTACATACCAGTCAATCTTTGGCTCAGTTGTCCATCACCGCTTGCCTGTTGGGCTTAGCCATTGGCCAAGTTTTTGTGGGGCCCATTAGTGACCGCTTTGGCCGTCGCTGGCCTTTATTGATCGGGGTGGGCTTTTATGCCTTGACCAGTTTTGTGATCGTGGGGGTGACCCAGATCAGCACCTTGATCGTCCTACGCTTTATCCAGGGCCTAGGAGGGTCAGCGGGGCAAGTGTTATCCCGTTCCATTGCCCGGGATCAGTTTTCCGGAAAGTCTTTGGCCCGTTTCATGGCCATCTTGATGTCCATCAACGGGGTCTTTCCAATCATTGCCCCTTTATTTGGGGGCTTGGTCATTCGCTTCACCAATTGGCAGGGGATTTTTATGATCTTAGGGATTATTGGGGTGATTTTGGTATTATGTGTGTTATTTTTCCTCAAGGAGACCCTACCCAAGGCCAAACGCAGTCGCAGCACCGGCCATGCCTTTAAGGAGATGGGAGAATTGGTCTTAGATGGGGGCTTTATGAAATATGCCCTGGGTCAAGGCTTTGTCATGGGGGCCTTGTTTGTGTATATCGCCGGGTCTTCCTTTGTCTTCCAGCAGATTTATCATTTATCCCCGCAGATGTTTAGCTTCATTTACGCCATCAATGGCATCAGTCTAGTCCTAGGCAGCAATATCGTGGGCCGCTTGGTGACGAATTTGTCAGAGGAGCGGATTTTGCGAGTGGGGATTTTATTTGGCGTCAGTGTCACTGGTCTGTTGAGCCTGAGCTTGATTTTGGGGACAAATATGTATGTGTTGATGATCGGACTGTTGTTGATGGTCTTTGGCATCGGGATCGTAAATACCACAGCCACCTCACTGGCGATGAATGCCGAGGGGGATAAGGCCGGCGGCGCCTCAGCTTTATTAGGCTTATCCATGAACGCCATTGGCGGCCTAGCTACGCCCTTGGTGGGCTTGTTTGGCAGTCATTCCCAAGTACCGATGGTCTTACTGATGTTCACGGCTGAAGTTATTGGGTTTTTGATTTATACTGGGTTTACCAAACGGCTGGCGTAAGGAGGCCAACATGATGAAACCCATTGATTCAAAAACGATGTATCTGCGTTTGTCACTGTATTTTCGCCTGGTTTTACCCCTAGCTGGCGTAATTCTCTTTGTCGTCTCAGCGCTTTTCTTTGTGGGAGTCAAAGGCTATCGGGGGTTAGACATTTGGCTATTTTGTGCCTTGCCTTTAGTTGCTAACCTGGTGATCGGGATACCAGCTTGGGTGGTTTATTTTTGGCGACATCGGAAAGAACATTTATGATAGCATATGG
This sequence comes from Agrilactobacillus composti DSM 18527 = JCM 14202, assembly GCF_001436375.1. Taxonomy (GTDB): domain Bacteria; phylum Bacillota; class Bacilli; order Lactobacillales; family Lactobacillaceae; genus Agrilactobacillus; species Agrilactobacillus composti. The sequence goes on from NZ_AZGA01000065.1 coordinate 18,509, forward strand.
AAGAAGAGGAGAAAAATGGTCAAAAACATTAAATTTGATGATGATTTGAAAGCACGTCTTGAAGATCCAGAATTCAAAGCTGATTTTGATCGTGAGTCAAATAAACTTGAAGCAGCTATCGTAATTAGCCAAGCACGCGAATCCGCAGGGTTAACACAGCGCGATTTGGCGGCTAAAGCAGGTGTCCCACAGTCTACAGTCGCTCGTATTGAGCGGGGGGATAACACCAGCTTTGAAACGCTTGGTAAGATAGCAACTGCACTGGGGAAGCGAATCAAACTGAGTCTTGTTTAAAAGATTTAAAGAATAGCGCACAAAAAAACACAGGCCCGAAGACCTGTGTTTTTTAAAGGTTGTTTAACGAATTAAAGTTTAACAACGTTTGCAGCTTGTGGGCCACGATCGCTTTGTTCAACGTCAAAAGATACTTTTTGACCTTCATCAAGAGATTTGTAACCGTCACTTTGGATAGCAGAGAAGTGAACGAAAATGTCGTTGCCTTCGTCTGTAGTAATAAAGCCGAAACCTTTGTCTGCGTTAAACCATTTAACTGTACCGTTTTGCATGTGTATAAATTCCTTTCAATAACAAACCTTGAGTAACAAACAACTGGTAACCTTTGAAAGAAATCTATAAAGCAAAAACTTATAAAATCCGTTCCATCAATTACTGTTTATTACTATAACATGTTAAATTAAATAAAGCAAATTTAGTTCTAAGATTATTTTTCGTCTACTTTAATATTAGAATGATTCATCCCGTAGGTGAGGTAAATAATCAAGCCCACCACGAACCAAGCGATGGAGGCTAACCAAGTTTCCAGGTGGAGTTGGGTCATCAACGCGAGACACAGGATTAATGAAATAACTGGCAAGACAGGGTATAGCGGTACTTTAAAACCATCGGCATTTTCAATATCATGGCGTTTGCGCAAAGGAATAATACCAATGGAAACAAAGGAGAAGGCAATCAAGGTCCCGATATTAACTAGTTCAGCCAATTGCCCGATGTTAATGAAGCCGCCCATCAGGGAAATGATGATGGTGACGGTGATTAAACTGTGGTTAGGCAAGTGATTCTTATTGATATTACCTAAGAATTTAGGCAAGAGACCATCCCGGCCAATGGCATAAACCAAGCGGGAACTGCTGTAAATCATGGTGACCATCATGGTAAACATCCCGGCCATGGCCCCCACGGAGATAATGCCAGCTACACCGTTCAAGTTCACTAACTGTAAGGCGAAGGAAACGGGATCGGCGACGTTTAATTTCGTAAAAGGCACCATCCCGGTCAAAACTGTGGAAACAGCCATGTACAAAATAGTGGCAATGATCAAGGTGCCAATGATGCCTACTGGTAAGTTCCTCTGGGGATCTTTGACTTCTGGGGCGGAAGCAGAGACCGCATCAAAGCCCAAATAAGCAAAGAATACGGTGGCTGCCCCGCCGACGATACCACGAGAACCAAAGGGCAAGAATGGCGACCAGTTGCTAGGTTTCACATAGAAGAAGCCCACGACGACGAATAAAATAATAATAGCAATTTTAACAATAACCATGAAATCATTGATGCGCATAGAAGACTTCATACCTTTAGATAACATCCAGGCAATCACCCAAACCACTAGGATGGCGATCACGTTGATATAAGTCCCATGGCTAGGGTCAAAGGCCCCAGAGATAGCTTGGGGCAGGTGTAAGCCAAAGCCCTTTAAAAAGGCACTAAAGTAGGCGGAAAAGCCCACTGATACGGCGGCCACAGCTAGCATGTATTCCAAGATCAGCGCCCAGCCGATGACCCAGCCAATAAATTGGCCAAAAATAATGTTCCCATAAGAATAAGCACTGCCGGCTACTGGTAAAGATGAAGCGAATTCGGCGTAACACATGGCAGCAGTGGCACAAATAATAGCAGCGACTAAGAAACTTAAAATGACGCCGGGCCCGGCGGTGGTGGCGGCCACGGTACCTGGTAAAATAAAGATACCAGTGCCGATGACGGCCCCGATCCCTAAGGCCATGAGGTCTCTGGCTTTCAGCGTCTTTTGAAACTTAACATCCTCTTTCAAATACTGATGGATGTTAGCTTTGCGGGTCATTTTCTCCCAAACTGACATAGCAAACTCCTTTAATCATTTTTTAACTTTCAGGATAGTGGAAAAATCCTTTCATGTCAATGGTACTTGCTAGATTTAAGGATTTTCTTAATGCCAAAACAGCCCTGGCGGTTAGAGTTTTCTAACCTGCCAGGGCTGTTGTTAATATAAATGACTTATTTATCACCCACGTGGGCTTCTGGGGAATTTGGCACGGTATTAAAAGGCACTAAATTGGCTTCAATGCTAGCCCGGTCGCCTTCTAAGAATGGTGGTAATTCCAAGTGGACGCCGGCTTCTTCGTAAGTTTCGTCTAATAAGAAGCCAGGGCCGTCCGTGGCGATTTCAAAGAGTAGACCAGGGATTGGCCGGAAGTACTCGGACTTGAAGTAAAAACGATCCACAAAGCCGGAATCTTTAAAGCCTCGGCCAGAAATGCGTTCGATCCAATAGTTCAAGCTCTTTTCATCGTCCGTTCGAAAAGCCAAATGGTGCACGCCCCCGTAGCCTTGCATGGCTTGATTTAAGAAGCGTTGATGGTCCACGATCACTTGGGCGCCGTGCCCACCTTGATGGAGTTCATACAAGGTGAATTGGCCCTCTTTTTGGACTTTTTCAAATTCTAAGAGGTCCACTAAAACAGCCCCTAGGTTGTCGGGGTCATCGGTGGTGATGTATTCCGGGCCTAAGCCCACAATGGCAAATTCAGCGGGCACTGGGCTGTAGCGATAAGGCGTGCCGCCGGGGACCCCTTGGTTGTGTTCATCGGAGATCAATTGGTAATTTTGGCCGTCAAAATCGTAGAAGTAAAGGATCTTGGCGCCGAAACGTTCGTCGATTTCGCCGTGGCGGACTTTGTATTGATCAAAGCGCTGGATCCAATAATCTAGGGCTTTGTCGTTAGGAATGCGAAAAGAAGTCCGGTTCAATTCGTTGGTGCCGTGGATGGCTTGGGGGATGCCGGGGAAGTCAAAGAACGTGATGTCTGTGCCGGCGGTGCCCATGTCATCGGTGAAGTATAAGTGATAAGTTCTCACATCGTCTTGGTTGACGGTTTTTTTAATTAAATGTAGACCTAAAATTTCAGTCATGAAGTCGAAAATCTTTGGGGCACTGGAAGTAATGGCTGTTAAGTGATGTAAACCGGTTAAATTAGTATTCATAAATAACGCTCCCCTTTTTACTTACTTTATGTAAGTATCGTATCATGAAGCTGGGGGAAAAGCAACTGAATACTTTGAGAAATTAGCTTATCAGTCCCTTTAAACCGGGATTTCGTTTGCACAAACTGGTTAAAAATCAAATAAAACCCGAGTGACTTCCCCGGAATCAAAGGTCTTAAGTCCTTGCGGGGTCTGCAATTCCAAACCACCGTTAGGGGCAATGCCGGCGACTTCACCCTTTACTTTAGTGGCCCCGGTTTGTAAGATCACGGTCTTGCCTTGCAGATAGGCATGTTGGTGGTAATAGGGCAGGTAATCACCCGTGGCGTAAGTTTCGGCTAATTTCGGCAGGGCCTGCAATAAGTCCGCCACCAATGCCACCACATCTCCAGGGGCGTCGATGCCCCCAACTTTGGCGGCCAAGTCCGGGGCCAAGTTGTTGGGGGTTTTTAAATTGATACCCATGCCCACGATGACCGCCACTTGTTGGGCATTGATGGGCGTGGTTTCACAGAGGATGCCGGTGATCTTTTTATCCCGCAGATAGAGGTCATTGACCCATTTGATTTGAGGTTTCACGTGAAACATTTTCGTGATGGCTTGGGCGGCAATCACCGCCACACTGGTGGTTAACAGCCCCGGATTTAAGGTGGCCAGGTCCCCCACAAAGGTATAGGTGAGGTAAATCCCGGTATCGGCCGGGGAGTAAAAGGCGCGATTTAAGCGGCCTTTGCCGGCGGTTTGTTGACTAGCCACGATGAAAAAAGGCGGCTTTTGACCGGCTGCCACCCGCCGCTTGGCAGCGGTATTGGTGGAGTCTATTGTTGGCGAATAATATAACGTTGGGGTGGTATGTTCGTTCAGTTGGGTCTGTTGTTGCAGGGCAGCTAAATCAAGGGACATTTAAAAAGCACCTCATTTTTTTAAACTGGTAATAGGAATTTTGGTAAGTTGCATATGATGGGAGTGCATCAACTCTAAGGCATAGGCGTCGTTGTGATAGTCGTAGCAATAACTAATGGCCACAATGCCGGCTTGGATCAAGGCTTTGGTGCAGTTTAAACAGGGAAAGTGGGTCACAAATAAGGCAGCGCCTTTGGTCCGGACCCCATTGGCGGCACATTGTAAAATCGCATTTAACTCGGAATGCACGGTGCGGATACAATGACCATTATCCATTAAATGGCCGGCGTCATCACAATGGGGTTCCCCCAGGACACTGCCGTTATAGCCCGTGGCGATAATACGTTTATCCCGGACTAACACGCTGCCCACGGTGGCCCGCTCACAAGTGGAGCGTTGGGCCACACTGATGGCCAATTTCATAAAGTATTGATCCCAAGTTTCTCGATCTTTGTGACGTTTGGATGGTTCGATGGTATATGTCATGATGATTTGACCTCCGGATTAAAATGAAAGCATGGATTTTTCAAAACAAAAGCGTTTGGCAATCGTTCATGCCGATTACGCAAACGCTGTGTAATAAATTCTAGGGCGCTTTGGGCGCTTGTTTTTGTTGAAAGGCAACTTTAGCCTGTAATTTATAAGGGGTGGGGACTTCAGAAATCGCCCCTTGATCCAAGACTTTTTGCGGGCCGCCGAAAACTTTCAAGTCGGCGAGGGCCAATTTGTAATTAGCCATGGCTTCATCAATATTGGACAAGCCCACGTGAGCCAGATGACCCACGGGTTTAGCGGTCAAGGCATTGAGCCCGGCTAAGATGATCACATCTTGATCTTGAATTTGCAGGTTAAAGAAAGGCAAGGCCGTGGGGTGCGTGATTTTAGTCACAGGTTGATTCTTTTGTAATTTTTGCGAAATCTCTAAGTCCGATAATTGGTCAAAGCCATGATCTAACAGGGCCTGGTGTTCTAACTCTTGGACCACACTGCGCAGATTGTCTTGTTCTTGGCTACTGATGTTGATCGTAGCTGGGACCAAACTGTTTTCATTAAAGAGGCCAGCTGTGGGGACATTTTGGATCTTGGTGGCTGGGGTCTGCTGACCTTGTTGTTGGGCCTGCTGTTGGGCTACGGCTTCTTTTGGTGGCCCCCCTAAAAGTTTTTCTATTTTAGGAGAAATATCAAACTTCACCGTTTTTTGGGTGAAGTAAAAAATGATATTTAAAATGCAGAAGTACAATAAAATTAAGAAGACGAGTAGGTAGAGGATAGCCCGGGGATAGTACTGGTAGCGAAAAGCGTGCAGGGCTAAGTATAATAGGTAGAAATTACCTAAGGACGCAATCACGGTGTAAATTTGATTGCGGGGTTTGTTATTGATATTAAAATAACCCAAAAAGTGATTCAGGGTATCTAAAATGGTTAACATGTCATCACCTAGTTTTTAATTAGTGGTTTTATTTTGGGGCGTAGTGTTGCCAGATGGCGTCGTGGCCCCGCCTGTGGTGGTGTTATCTTTGCTGGTGTCGTTGGAGTTTGTATTGCCACCGCTATTGGTGGTATCCCCACCAGTGGTGCCGCCGCCGGTGTTCGTATTGCCATTATCCGTAGTATTGCCTTGATTGCCAGTCCCAGTATTATTGTTGTCTTTACTGGTATTATTTTGCTGATTGCCATTGGTATCATTGTCATTGTCGTTGGTGGTGTTATTGCTGCTAGAACTGCTGGCACTGGAACGACTTTGACTGCTTTCACTGCTGCTTTGGGAGCTGACACTAGAACTTTCATCTGAAGGTTTAGATTCAGAGCGGCTGGAAGCACTTGATTTAGAATTGGATTCAGCAGGGGCTTTGCTAGATTTGCTGGTGCTGCTACTGGTTTTTGAAATATTGTTGCTGGGTGTGGTTTTCACCGGTGCAACTTGACTGACACCAAAGTTGATCACCGAAACGGACAAAATCAAAGAAACGATGGCCGCTGGTGTCAAAAATGGTGGCGTACGATAAGCCATATAATTCACCTCATAAGTATTATAAATGACATTTATGAATTTTTGATGCTCAAGCTTCCATTCTACAGGCTAAAGTCTTAGCTTTCAACCGTTACGGTGGCGGAGGTTATGCCATAGCTGGGGATGGCGGCGTTGGGCCAAGCCACATCAATTTGGTTGGGGCTGGTATAAACGAAGGTACCGGTGTCATTGACCACCCGATGGATGGTGGTGCCATCGGCGAAGACGATTTTTAACTTGGTGCCCTTGGGATAGACCGCCAAATTAGCAGCTACCCCATTATAGCCCATGGTGGAGCCTAAAACAGCTGGGTCATAAAAAGAAATTTTTACGCCAGTCGCCGTGGGGCCGCTGGGGGTCAAATTCAAGCCGTTACCTGAAAAAATGGCCGCCGTATTGCTGCGTTGTTGGTCAGCGGCGGCTTGGGCTTGGGCCTGTTCTTGGGCCTTGGCTTTAGCCTCCTGTTCAATTTGTTGAATTAAGGCTTCTTTTTGGGCGGTGAGTTGGGCCATTTGCGTCTGGTTTTGGGCCATTAACTGCTTTAGGTGGGTCAAGTCCGTTTGTAATTGGGCTTTGGCTTGATCTAACTGTTGTTGTTGGGCGACTAATTGGGCTTGTTTGGTCAATAAATTGGCCTGGGTGGTCTTAAGGGCTTTCAAACTGACGGCGACGTTATGGATGGCCAAGTCATCGGCTTGTTGCACGGTTTTGATCACATAGACTGCTTGGGACAGTTGGGTCAAAGAATTGGCCTGGAGCACAGCCTGGATTAAATTGGGAGTGGGGCCTTGGCGTTGGATGGCCCTGAGGCGCTTTTTCACAGCCTGCCGCCGTTGGGCTAAGCGCTTAGTTGCCAAGGTCAAGTCCCGTTGGTTATAGTGGAGCTGTTGTTGGGTTTGATTTAATTGTTGTTGTAGTTGATTGGTTTTAATGGTTTGGCTGCTGACCACGGCCATCTGGGCATTTAACTGGTCGTTTAATTGGTTCTGTTGGGTGGCGATGGCCTGATTTTGGGCATCTAAGTCACTGAGGGCATCCCCCAAAACAGGTGTTGGCGCTATACTGCCTAGACCAAGCCCCAGTAATAGCAGGGCCAATACGTAACCGGTGTACTTTTTCATCTGATTCCTCCAAGCCAGTGTAGGGCGTTTTTTAAGGCAGCGCCACAAGTAAAACGCCGGGCATACTATAATTATAAAACATTCCCCAAGTCCTGCCAAAGGCCAATTCTGGCACGTTGGATTGACCGGCATTCGGGGTATGATTAGCAACGTTTAGGAATCGATTTCAGTAAATCGGTCTGTGCCAATTTAAAGCTCCGCCAAGGCTTGCGCCCGTGTAAAGTTGAATTCAGCGCTGGTTTAACATTTCAAAAACGAACAATTTTTCTGAAATGTCCAACAATTTTTGGATAAATTCAGTTTATGTTTTACTTTTATGACGAAATAGGTCTTCCTTTCAGAAAATAGATACCCCTGGCACTATGTCATAGTTTATTTAACATATTTTGCCGGTTTTAGATGAATATAATTGCTTTTTTGTTATATACATTTTATATTATAGTAGAGAATAGAAACTTTGGTAAATTGGTGTCAGTCTATCATTGTTTTAGTAGGGGATAAGAAAATGAACGAAAAAAATCTTAAGTTAGCACTACCAACCACCGAAAGCCAGGCTAAGCTTTCTATACCAAGGGATATTACCCAGGAAGAATTGAATATTTTTGCCAAAGGATTAAATGATTTGTTGCAGCGGTTGACCGAGTTAAATCCGGATTTAAAAATTCCAGAAACACCGGTGGAAGAGACACCTGCCGACAGCGCGGCGGAACATGTCGTGGTGGCCGGCGATGAAGTGGGGGGCTTTGTGACATCGGTGAAGGATCAAAGAGAAGCCATTGCCAAAAAGGCGGGCTTGTTCCTGCGCAATTACCGGGAAAAGCGGGCCTTTCAACGGACGGAGATTTCCGAACAAACGGGGATGTCTTATTCCAGTGTGTTTAATTTGGAAAAAGGGTCCAGTGTCCCATCTCTGGAGACGCTGGCCCGCTTTGCCAATGTTTACGGCTGTGATGTCAAAGTGACTTTTGTGAAGAATGAGCAGTTTGACAACAATCAGCATTAATTGTGTGGTACCAACAGACAACTAGGAGGTTTTTGAATGTCATTTTATAAAGTTACTTCTAAGCTTTTAGCAGAAGGCCAACAAGTGTTAACCAACACCGGCAACCATGAATATCTTACCGATGAACCAATTGCTTCTAGAGGGACCGATTTAGCACCAAATCCGGTGCAATACCTCTTAGGGTCATTGGGTTCTTGTTTGGCCATCACCGTCAAGGGCCAAGCTGGCAAACGGCATATTGAGATCCAAGATTTTGAAGTCACGGTCAGCGGCAATTTGGAAATGGGCGGCTTACACGATCCTAACATCCACAATCAATTTACCGAAATCACTTACCACGTGGTGATGCACTCTAATTTAAATCCCACTGATCAAAGTGCGTTCTTGCAAGATTGTGTTGATTTATGCCCGGTCCATGGCACCCTGTCCGTGGCCGTACCGGTAGATGAAGTTTAAGCGGATACATTTTCAAAAATTAAATGTTGTACAATCTATTTACCCACGCTATACTAGAAGGGTAAACAAAAAATATTCAGGAGGTTATCAATAATGGCAGTTAGTTATGAAGATATGAAAAAGATTTCAGTCAAAACAATGGTCAATGAAGGCGGTCGTGAAGGCGAATCTAAGGCACCTAATGGCTCCTTAGATGTCCGGACATCCATGTCTGACAAACCGGGCACCACCACACCGGAACAATTATTTGCCGCTGGTTTTTCAGCTTGTTTCAACGGCGCCATGGTTTTCCCATTGGAAGCCGCTGGCAAAGGGGACTTAAATCGGACAGTGCGGGCTGAAGTGGAATTATACAATGGCCCTACAAAAACTGATTTCAAACTCAAAGTTCATCTAATTGGCCATGTGGATGGTCTCAGCCCTGAAGAAACAATTGGGTTTATGAAAGAAACTGAAAACATCTGTCCTTATTCTAAAGCCATCGTTGGCAACGTAGAAGTGGACTTAAGCGCTGAATAATTTTTAAATAACTTTACTGCCGGTGGCGTCTTGCTGCCGGCATTTTTAGATGGTACCGCAAAAAAAGCATGATCAACTTGACCACGCTTTTTTGTTTGGTGCTATTGAAAGAAAAATGGGTTTGAAAGCTAGGGTTATTCTGTCCGCAGGGCGATGGCGGCGTCTTTCTTGGCGGCCATCCGGGCTGGGATATGCCCCCCTAATACGGTGAGAATAGTGGAAATTATGATCAAGATCACCCCATGAATTGGATTCAAGTGGGAGACATTGGCTAGGCCAGTGATGTTCTCCAGGATCAAATTGATTGGGAAGGTGGCTAACCAAGCGATCAAGACCCCTAAGATACCGGCCCCGACCCCTAGGATAACTGTTTCAGCATCAAAGACCCGGGTGATATCTTTCTTCCGGGCCCCCAAGGCCTTTAACACCCCAATTTCCTTGGTCCGTTCCAAGACTGAAGTATAGGTGATGATGGCGATCATGATCATACTGGTGACTAAGGAAATACCGGCAAAGGCCACTAAGACATAGGTGATGGCACTCATCAAACCACCAGTGAGACTGGAGACGGTGCCGGCTAAGTCAGTGTAGATAATCTTGTCGGCTTTACTTTTATCCTTATTGTACTTTTTCAGGTAGGTCAAGATTTTATCCTTGTCGTCAAAGTTGTTGGGATAGATTTGAATGGCCGCGGGGATTTTGTCGCCCCCCAAGTAAGCCAGGACCGTTTTTTTAGAACTGCTGGTCAAGGTTTCGTTGGTCATCACGTTGGTATCACTATTCTTTTGGGCGTTGACGATGGCGGAATTTTGGTTTTGGTCAATCACCGCACTGCTGAGGCGATCAGAATAAGCGATGCCGCTGGCCAGCATCCCGTCGGACTTCTTAGACTTGACCCGCAGGACACCGGCGATTTTCAAAGTCTTGGTGTCCTTGGCGTTGGCCATGTCGTTATAGTCGGTCTTGGGGATGAAGTTGCCGGTGGGCACTTGTTGATAGTAGTCGTTGTTAGCCACGACTTTGATGGTTTGACCCACCAGATCCTTGTAGTTGTACTTTTGATTTTCTTTGACCTTAAAGCCCAGGTTTTTCAAGCTATTGATATTCAAAGTATTGTCCCGGTTCACAATTAAGACCACGTCAGTTGCGGCGGTGGGATAACTGCCGGATAGGACTTTATAGTTAGTTTTGAGATAGGATTGTTTGCCATAACGATCCACCGGATAAACGGAGCCGCCTACCCCCAGGGTGGCCATCATAGCACTGGGATCCGCTCCGGTATTTTCAGGGTTGCTGTTGGAGAACTTCACGGGCTTGTACTGGCCATTGATGTCCCGGACCAAATTGAGCCCGGTGGCATAGGTATAACTGATATTTTTAGCCAGTTTTTTATCCAAGCCATTTAAGTAATTCAAATAGTTTTGGTCGATTTTGTTCAAATGTTGGGCCTTATCCGAAGCGCTAGTTTTGGCGGTGACCCGATCACTTTTAGAAAAGCCCTTTTGCTGTTCTGGCTGTTGGGAGGTGTCTTGGCCTTGGCGGGCAATGGTGATGGGGTACTGGGCTAGCGTTTCCCCTTCGGTTTTATCAATTTGGGTTTGAAAACCCGTGGACAAGGCTAGCACGATGGCCACACTGATGATCCCGATACTGGAGGCAAACATGGTCAAGAAGGTTCGACCCTTTTTGGTTTTGATATTGGTGAAGGATAATTTCAAGGCCGTCCAAAAACTCATCTTGGTGCGCTTTAGGGTAAAGTGGTCGTCAGCTTCGTGTTCATCATATGGGGCTGAGTCATCTTGAATTTTACCATCGGCAAAGTTAATGATCCGATCGGCATATTCCTTGGCCAGTGAGGGGTTATGGGTGACCATGATGACTAAGCGTTCTTTAGACAGGTCTTTGATCAGCTGCATGATTTCTTCACTGGTAACGGAATCCAAGGCCCCCGTGGGTTCATCGGCCAAGAGGATCTCAGGGTCGTTGGCGATGGCCCGGGCAATGGCCACCCGCTGCATTTGGCCCCCGGAAAGTTGGTTCGGCCGCTTGTGCATGTGTTCCGCCAAACCGACTCGGGTCAAAGCATCTTCAGCCCGTTGCTGTTTTTCCGCCTTGGGCACGCCAGAAAGGGTCATCCCCATCTCCACGTTATCCAGAATACTTAAGTGACCGATAATATTATAGCTTTGGAAAATAAACCCAATGGAATTATTGCGGTAGGCATCCCAGTCTGCGTCTTTAAATGTCTTGGTGGACTTGCCTTCAATGATCAAGTCCCCAGAATCATAGCGATCCAGGCCGCCGATCATGTTTAATAAGGTCGTTTTCCCGGAACCGGACGGACCCAGGATGGCGACGAATTCCTGTTGGCGAAAGGAGACGGAAACATCGTCCAAAGCCTTAGTGATCGTGTCGCCCACGTGGTAATACTTCTTGATATGCTTGAGTTCCAGCATTGAATTCGCTTTCTGAATATGTCCAAATGGCGTACCATCCAGTCCATGGTGATGCTTCGAATTTAGACCGTTAAGAACATATTAGGGGCATCGATTTGTGATACACGTAATATAGGTATATTAAGCTACTGCAACCCAATTGTCCATCCAACCAAAGTCTGGACTTCATTTCGTGAAAGCGCTAGCGTTAGCTGCCGGGCCAAAGCGGCATTGGGGCAAAGGGCGATTTTCAACCGGGTTGCAACCCCTGGGCGGGTATTTGGCTATTGTCGTGGTTATGGCAGCATAGTTAACCTACGGTGTGAATTGGGCCCAAAAAGTTTCAAAAAATGTCGGCGTTGATAAAAGCGGTATCTCCTGTTATTCGCTGTTAAATCAAGACCTAACACCTAATAAAAACTATTGGTATATTTCTAATCGTGTGTTAATATAGCTAACATATTAAACTTAGTTCACATGGAGGAATAGATTATGAGTGGTGCAAATACGGCTTTTGTCCTGATTTCCAGCATCTTGGTGCTTTTTATGACACCGGGCTTAGCCTTTTTCTACGGCGGGTTGGTGTCCCGGCGTAACGTGGTTAATACCATGTTCTCAGTCTTCTTTATTTGTGGGATCGCTGTTTTGTTATGGGTGGCTTTTGGGTATGAACTATCCTTTAATGGGAATATCGGCGGCATTATTGGCACGGTATCCCATTGGTTCATGAGTGGCTTGAATTTGACCACATTAACCGCTACGAAGATCCCTACGGGCGTTTATATGTTGTTCCAGATGATGTTTGCCATCATTACGCCAGCTTTGTTCGTGGGAGCCGTGGTGGGGCGGTTACGCTTTAACTTCTTGATGTGGTTCATTGTTTTATGGTCTATCTTGATTTACTATCCTTTGGTACATATGGTCTGGAGTCCCAACGGCCTCTTAGCAGGTTTAGGGGTCTTGGATTTTGCCGGGGGCACCGTGGTCCATATCAACGCGGGGATCACCGCCTTGATGTTGTCGATTTTCTTAGGCAAACGCCTAGATTATGGTAAAGAAGAGGAGCACTATAACATTCCTTGGGTACTGCTGGGGACGGCGATTCTTTGGATCGGCTGGTATGGTTTTAATGCCGGTTCTGCCCTGGGGGTAGACAATGTGGCTATGCAAGCGGCCATTACCTCCACGGTTTCCACGGCGTCGGCCATGATTACTTGGATGGTCTTAGACATTATCCGCTTGGGTAAACCTACGTTGATTGGGGTGTGTACCGGGACCTTGTGTGGCCTGGTGGGCATTACACCGGCTACGGGTTATGTGACGGTGTTGGGGGCTTTTTGGATCGGCCTGTTGTGCACCGTGGTCAGTTATATCTGGGTCAACTTCTTTAAAGAAAAAGTCGGTGTGGACGATACCTTGGATGCCTTTGGGTGTCACGGGGTCTCTGGGATCGTGGGCAGTATTGCCGTGGGGCTATTTGCCACCAAGTCCGTGAACTCAGTGGTGACCACTAACGGGCTCTTTTACGGCGGCGGCGCCAAGTTATTTGGGATTCAATTGATCGGCACCTTTGCCACCATCGCCATCGTGTCCATTGTGGGGACCTTGATCATCTTAGGACTGCGTTTGGTAGTTCGGATGCGGGTGGATGAGGCTGAAGAAGTTCAGGGGCTGGATATGGGCGAACACGGTGAGGCCGTGGATTATACCATTCATCTCTCTGAAGAAATCGATGCCTTTAAGACCGACTCTGGGGATGTGCAAACCTTCCCGGACGAATTTAAAGGACAACTGCGAGGCTTTGACACCACCACCAATAATCTGCGGGAAACCCCGCAAACACCCCATCGACCCCGTTAATGGGTTTGTTGGACTAAGTTGAACACACGTCATCACAAAATAGTAAAGACCGCTGCTGGCACTTCATGTGTCCGCGGCGGTCTTTTTAAGGCCATGCCTAGGCCCAATTGATTTCAAGCCTAAAAATAGGTATGATTATGCTTATACAGAAATTTAGGTGAGCGTAATGAGGACTGTTTTAGGAAATTATTTTAGGCGTGGCTGGCAGCGTAACTTAGCTGTTTTGTGGTTCGGCTGTTTTATCACCGGCTTTGGGAACTCCATGACCATGCCATTTCTACCATTATTTATTGATACATTGGGTAAATTTACCCCCTGGCAATTGAACATTTTAAGCGGGACGGCCTTTGCCATTACTTTCTTGGCCAAAGCTGTGGTTTCCCCGGCTTGGGGGCGCCTTGCTGATCGTAAGGGCCGCCGGGTGATGTGCCTGCGGGCGGCCGGGGTCATGGCCGTGACCATCACTGCCATTGGCTTTACCAGAAATGTCTGGTTATTGATCGTGTTGCGGGGGATTCAGGGGGGCTTTTCTGGGTATATCAACAATGCCCAGGCCATGATCGCCACCGAATCCCCCCGGGATAAAAAGGGCCAAGCCATGGGAACGCTAGCCACGGGCCAGGTCACTGGGACTTTATTGGGACCGTTGATCGGGGGCTTTTTAGCCGATAGCTTTGGTTATCGGGCGTCCTTTTTCATTGCTGGCTTTTTAATGTTAGTGGTATTTTTGACCACTATTTTCTTTGTCCATGAAGACTTCAAACCGATTGCGGCGGCTGCCATGCGCCCAATTAAAAAAGTTTTCCATCAATTGACGGCTCCCCGTGTGTTGATCGGGACTTTTATCACCACCTTGGTGGTGCAGGCTTCAGCTAGCTCCATTCAGCCTATTGTCAGTTTGTTTGTTCGGCAATTGCTCCATGGCCGTGGGGATGTGGCCTTGATCAGTGGGGTGGTTTCAGCAGCCCCGGGGATGGCCACTTTGATTGCCGCCTCGTTAATGGGGCGGGTCATTGACCACGTGGGTCCCCAAAAGATTTTAAATATCGGCTTAATTACCGCAGTTTTAGTCTTGGTACCCATGATCTTCCTCCAAGATGTGAAACAATTTATTTTCTTAAGATTCTTGTTTGGCTTATCAGATGCGGCGGTTATTCCGGCTTATCAAACTTTGATGACCTTGAATTCGCCGGCGGATGCTTTTGGGCGTATCTTCAGTTATTCCCAGTCATTTCAAGCCATGGGCAGTGTCCTGGGTCCCATGTTAGGGGCGATGATCGCCAGTGTCACCGGGTACCGGAGTGTCTTTGTATTGACCTTGGTCTTAGAAGTGATTTGTTTAGGGTATGTGGTCTTTGCGGCTAAATATCCTAAGCGCAAGGCTGCGGCCTAAATAAATAAGCGCCGGCAAACCTGTTTGAAACCAGGTTTGCCAGCGCTATTTTTATGGAGAAAATTAGCGGGTTATAAAACAACTTTACCCACGATGCGGAAATCTTGAAAATCACTGATGATTCGATCAGGGTACTTGGGATTGAACGATTCTAAGCGGGCATGGTCAGTTTCAAACCAAATGCGTTTTAAAAAGGCGTCATTGTCCACAATGACCACGCCGATGGCCCCGTTGGAGAGTTCTTCTTGCCGTTTGACAAATACCAGGCTCCCATCCTTGAAGACTGGCTCCATACTATTCCCGTTAACAGTTAGACAAAAATCAGCTTCCCGGGGAATTTGGCTGGCGGGGAGTTCTTGATCTTTTTTACCGAAGTCGATCATGAATTCACCGGTACCCGCAGAAACGTAACCGTACCAGTCGATTTCCTTCAAAGCATCGGGATTATCGGCATCTGCTTGGTCAGCTTTGTCTTTGGCGGGGCGAACCGCATGTCTAGGTTGGGTAAGGGCTTCAAGTTTCTTTTGTTCAATCAACTGATTGTTGGCGAAATCATAAACCTTATGTTGACGCGTTGTTGTCAATTTGCGGTAGATTGGTAAGATCTCAGAATCAGCCTCATCCGGTTGACCATCGGTTAGATAACCAACACTGACGTTAAATAAGTCTGCCATTTTTTGTAAAACACCCATGCGGGGCGTCTTGGAGCCGGTTTCCCAGTTAGAGACAGATTGCTTGGAGACGCCGATCCGTTCGGCCAACTCGCCTTGGGTCAAACCGAGTTTAGAACGTGAAACTAATATTTGTTGAGGAATTTTATTTTCGCTGGACACGATGCGTACCCTCCTTATTCTTATGGTTATTATTATAGGCGTTATATCGCTTAAAGTCAACTTCTTGATAACAGTTTTATGAAAAGTTATTTACAAATAAGCTGACATGGTTTAGACTGAAGTTATTCGAACGTACATACAAAAATTTCAAATCACTATGTATTCAGCAATCTTGCGTTGAATTCTAAAAAATATCGTCGCAAAAAGATTGACCTCGAAGACGGTCAACTGAAGACTAATCAAAATAATACTTCATCATATGAGGCAAGGAGCGATGCATCATGCGGCAAGCAACCAGTCAATGATTCTCGGCACTAAAGTACCAAGCTTGTCTCTCACCACCAAGTGGCGAGGGCATCTGGATAGATACCTTTAGACTTACGCCTAACGCTATGTGGTCTAACAACCTTCCGGTCTCCCACGTAGTTTGCGTTTGATAAGCACGCGCTGTGTTGGCGTTACTTACTGCTGGGTCTTACTTATCTAAGGA
>NZ_AZGA01000065.1:34834-49238 GCF_001436375.1 Agrilactobacillus composti DSM 18527 = JCM 14202
GTGTTTTACACCAGCAACATACTGTGCGCCTAGAAATTGAATATTCATGGCACCGACACGGTCGTCATTGGACTGGTACCCGCAGTTTGAACATTGATAGGCATGCAATTGGTGCTTGCGATTCGTTTTCTTGATCTCACCGCAGTGAGGACAGCGCTGACTGGTATAAGCCGCACTAACACTAATGACCGCAGCACCTGCTTGAATAGCTTTGTAAGTTAACAGCTGTTCCAGCTGGTAAAATGCCCAAGAGATTTTTTCATAGCGTTTATCTTTGACCGTCTTTTCCGTGGCAAACCGAACATTGACCAGATCTTCTAGAACAAACAAGGTATTCGGCCCATACTTCGCAACAAGTGTCTTAGACAGCTGATGGTTGATATCAGTCATCCAGCGGTTCTCTCTATTGCCAATTTGACGGATACGGCGTTTGGAATTTCTGGTATTGTGTTTTTGCAGACTAGTTCGCAGTGCTTTGTAGTGGCGCCGTTTACGATTAATGGCTTGACCATTGAAAAACGTTGTTTTTCCCTGGTCATCATAAGTGGTGACTAATTGCCGGATCCCCCGATCAAGCCCCACAACGTGTTGCATATCAGTGCGAGTCAATTCAGGGAATTCTTTATTGACTGCAATGTGTAAAAACCAATTGGTCCCAGACTTAATTAACTTCGCACCACCAAACTCCCAGGTGCCATCCAGATACTGTTCAAAACCACTTTTTAACACAAAACGAGCTTTCACCCGACCTTGAAGTGTATTGATGGACAACTTTTCACCATCTGCGACGAAAGACCAATCCCGATTACGGACTAAATCAGCTTGTGGCCGCTGAAAATAGACCGGCTTCCAAAGCCAGTGCAGATCTCTGGGGACTTTCAGATAAATTTCTTTGCCTTTTTTATCTTTCTTACCGGTGGCATAGGCCATGGGTTTGCGCCGCAGTTGCGTCTGGACAGTTTTATAACGGGCAACCGTCGTTTTGATCGTGGAAATAGCCAACTGTGATTTCAAGCCAAAGCATTGCCGCAAGTCTTGATAAAGCTTTTTCTGAATTTTGATAGCACTCAACTCAAAATTGTTGTTAAAAATGTACTCAGCAACATGGTTGCAGGCTGAGCGATATTGTTCACTGGTTTCCTGGAATTTGGCAGCATCAGTAGCGTTATCTAGTTTGAGTTTAGCTTTGACCGTTAGACTTAACAGCATTTTAATCACCCCTTCCTCTTATAGTTATTATAACTTATATAACAACCGCAAAGAAAGAATCGTGCTCAAAATAGGCACATATTTATAAATTGTTTGAGTTCTTCAAACTCGATCGGAATTCCTCACGGAATTGAAATCCCATGTTTTTTCCCCGATATTTTCACGAATATTATGATTCTGGGTCTGGCATCAACGAACAATTTGATGTTAAATCTGATCCTATCCAAGTTCCAATTTTGGCCTATCATAATTTTACGGATAACACTTTAACAGTTAGTGACTATACCATGCTTTTTGACGAGTTCACAAAACAGTTAGATTGGCTAACACAGCTGGGCTATACCATCATTACAATGGCTCAAGCGTATGAAATTCTTAAAACTAATCAAAATAGTATTGGAAAAGTTGCTGTATTAACGTTCGATGATGGTTATACAAGTTGGCGTCAGGTTGATTCAATTTTAACTGAACGTAAATTGTCAGGGATGTTTTTCTGGGCTGGTGATAATCTTCAGGCTAATTCCGATATTGCTACGCAGTTAGTTGCGGATGGTTTTGAAACTGGGAATCATACTGCACATCATAAGGCAATGGGGGATGGCCAATATTGGCCTCAGTGGGCTGCTTGGAACAACAATAAAGATGCCATAAGTAATCTGAATACAGAAATTAATTTTTGTGCTTACCCATTTGGCAGCCATAATTATCTATCACCAATGGTTTGCAAAAACAATGATTATTTGGCATGCTTGAATTTTGATAATAAGGTCGCAACCGCCTTTTCTTCAGATTTTGATAGATTTACGCTAGGCCGTTTAGAGATGATTTCAGGACAGCACGATGATTCAATTGATACCTTTGCAAACTATTTACAAAATGGTGACGTTCAATATTAAAGCGAAAAGGGGTTATCCAGCAATGGAGAACCCCTTTTTTACGGAAATTAGCAATAGTAATTATTCAAAACAGATCAGAATTTCGAAATTTAAGAGCATTAAGCATAAACTTGATTGTTAACATAATAAGCTGGAATCCATTGATTAGAACCAAGATCGAACCAAAGACCAGAATCGTCTGAGTAGTAATAGCGGGTAATATGCCATCCGCTATTTGGTGCTACCCATTGTACTGGCGTCTTGTAATCATGTGTTGCCCAAAGTGCAACTGGGGTTTCGCTACTAACGGTTGCTTCGATTTTGGCAAAAGCGGTGCTGTCTTCTGGTTTACTTATAGGCTGGCTGACCACTTCCCCAACTGGTAAAAGAAAGGCTTGCATATTTGTCAACCAAAGATTGGGGCCTACTTCAAAGGCCTGTTCCGAAGGATAAATGACATTTTCCCAGGGTGCTGGATAATAGGGTTGGACTTTTATTGTATTCGTCACTTTCCAGGCGGAAAGTCCAGGAACATAGCTATCTGTTGGTGAAAACAGATAGACAGGATAGTCTTTGTCAGTATAAGGATAACTCAAAAAAGCACTGTCTCGAAAGGGAATCGCCACAGAATCAGCTTGAACTGGTTTAGCAGTGGTCAATGTTAGACCTAAACCAAGAGCAGCAAGAAAACCTAATAGAAATTTCTTCATTTTGGTATACCTCCCAATTATTAAATCTGAACTAAGTATAGCAGACCCAAGCTACAACTTGTTGCGCCGGAAGAAATGTAATTGGAATTTAATATGTAGTCTGTAAGCTACTAGTTGCTGAAACCTTTAACCTCGATTGGGCGAATTAGTGTCGTCAGATAGCTTAGTTTTTGCGCGAATGTATTTCTCTAAATACGGCGCTAACATTTTTCTAAAGTTATCTGTATTTTTGATAATTGCCATGTTTTCTGGACTCTTGTCAATGATAGTTAACATATAAGGTTGACGAAAAATGGCCTTTCGCTGCTTGGCTCGACTTAATAGGAAGTAGACTTCATCGGTTTCCAGCATGAGTTCGTAATTATTTTCGGCTGGTTTGGTTAATATTTGCTTTTTAGCCTGATTAAAAGCTGTCCCAAACTTTCTGTTTTCTGGCGCTAATTGATCGACATCAATGGATTTTGGTTCTGTGAGAAAGTAAAAGTTCTCTGGGTCAAAGTGTACTTTCAGAAAAATATGACGCATCTTACGCATTAATATATGACCATAAAGAAACCAGGCAGCCAACGTAAGTGGCACGGCGAAAATTCCTGTATAGATATTTGCGCTCAGTGATTGATTTGGTGAGGTTAGAAAGATCCAAATCCAGAAAATAAAAACGATACTAACCAACAGTATTTGAAGGTGCAAAATATTTGGGAACTTGTAATTATTGATTAGATCATTAACAATGCGTTTCTGTTTTTCAGCGTTCATATATGTTTTTAGCATCAAAAAATCCTTTCAGGTGTGTTTTGAGACGTAGCGATAGTGCTCTAAAACCGGTGCCAGCAAGGCCAATAAATGGCGGGTACTCTGGATTAAAGCCATATTCTCCGGGGTTTTATCGATAACCGTAACTGCATAAGTTCTAATAAATCGGCCCGCGCGATTGTTGTAACGGCTGAGGAAGATATAAACATCATCTGTTTCCAGCAGTACCTCATAATTATGATAGAGAGGGTGGATCAAGGTATATTTGCTGAAAGCATTAAATACCTCGGCGTAATCCTGTTTATCAGCATCAGATGTGGTGGTATCAAGGGGCTTCGGTGCCGTAAAGGGGTAATAGCTAATTGGATCGAAGGGCATCTTCAAAAATGCTTGCCTCAGGCCCTTTTTCAAATGGTTATCCAAATAAAGCCAACTTCCTGTAGCTACCACAATGATAATCAGGATTGTGATGACGGACGGCCAAGACCAATGATGCTGAAAAATTTTGAAACTGCCCAAAGATAAAATTAAAACAAGGCTAGCCGTAATCAACAACTTGGTGTTGGCAATCACAGGAAATCGATAATTTGTAACGATAATATTGACAATACTAGCCCATTTTTTGGGATTCATTTTAGTTTCGAGATACATAGTCCACTCTTTTCTGAAATATATTCAGGTTTCAGTATAGCAGAATCGGTGGGGTAGTATAGCAGCTGTAATGAGGGTTTCATATTCGGCATTGCCCGGCAGCTAATTTTCAAAGCACTTGTAAGTGTCCGTTTATAAGTCGATATCCTCTAATTTTTTCCGTTAAAGTGGTATAAATGATGTAAGTATATCGCAAATCGATCGATAGGGGGTTATCGTGATGGCTGACAGTCGGCGGAAAAGTCTTTCAATAATTATTGCCTTAGGCATGTTTTCGTTTCTCACATCGTTATCAGGTTCCAGTACTAATTTAGCAATACCAAAAATTGCGATTTCATTAAACATTTCAAGTAGTATGGCCACTTGGATCGTTCAAATCGGGTTAATTACCACGGCCATTTTATTGGTGATGTTTGGCCATATTGGCGATATTTTATCTAAAAATGTGGTCTTCTTAGCGGGCGGCATCGCCTTTGTGGTGGGCTCAGGGATTACCGGGTTCGCCCCAAATTTTGTAATTATTTTATTTGGCCGGGTGATTCAGGCCATTGGGGCGGCGATGATCATGGCTAATTCCATGGGTATCGTCACGGAGTACTTCCCTGATGCCAAACGGGCCGAGGCCTTGGCCATGATTTCCATGTTCATTTCCGTCGGGTCGATTTCCGGTCCCGGGATAGGGGGGTTCATTATTTCCGTGGCCAGTTGGCGATGGATTTATTTGATCAATATTCCCTTGGGGGCTTTGGTCCTTTGGCTGGGCTTCAAATTTTTACCCATCCCCAAAGAATCCTGGGCCCACGTCAAAGAAGTTACTAAAGGGGCGAATTGGACCGGCCAGAATCTGTTCACTGTGGGGATCATTTTATTCTTCTTGAGTGGTTCTTTCTTTCAAAGCGGTCGGGGTCAATTATGGATCGGTTTGCTCTTCTTCGTGGTAGGCGGGGGGTTAACCATCTATTCCTTTGTGCAAGATGACAAATCCAACATGCCTTGGATCGCGCCGGAGGTGTTGAAGAATCGGGGGTTCATGACCTCGATATTTGCGTTGATGTTAGTGATGCTGGTGAATTCCATCTCCAACATTTTACTGCCCTTTTACCTGCAAAGTTACAACGGTATGAGTCCCTTCGAAAGTGGGCTGGTCATCATGTTGCAATCCGTGATGATGTTGATCACCACACCTTTTGCCGGTGTCTTGGCGGATAAAATCAATCGTCAGCTTATGACTGTGATTGGGTTGGTGATTTTGATGGTGTCTCAAGTGGGTTATGCTTTCTTCCCAGCGGATTTGAATATGGTGAAAATCATTATTCCAATTGTGCTAAACGGCATGGGGATGGCCATCTTCCTGTCGCCGAATAATGCTTTGACCATGGGGATGGTGGATAAAAAGTTGGCCGGGATCGCGGGATCCTTTAACTCTTTTGCCCGGACGTTGGGGATGACCATTGGTATCAGTTTTGCCTCTTCGGCGTTATTCTTCCAGCTACCTGGGGTGACGCAAATCACGCCGGGTTTGGGGCATAAATTCGTCCAGGCCTTTTACAACGTCTTTTGGATCGCCACGGCTATTTCGGCCATTGCCCTGATCGTGGTCTTGATCCGCTATATCAATTCTAGAAAAGAACCAGTGAAGAAAACGACTGCTAAAGCCGCTGAATAAAATGATAAAAAAGCTTATTTCGTTTTGCGGGCCGCCAGCTGGCAGCTTTGAAATGAAATAGGCTTTTTAAGTTAGTTGCTGACAAAATTGTTAACGGAATCCTGGGCTAAACTGTGTTGTAAGGCGCGAAAATTATGAGTACTGATTAAAATGGTTTCGTCTTGAACCAAAAGTAAGACAGCTTCTACAAAAAAGTTAGTTTGGCGACGGTAGAATAGACGCTGGCCAATAGGATCTAACCGGAGATTTTGAAAATCCAAACCCACCGAGTCAAATAACCAGTGTATAATGAGAGGGTTCTGTAAAATAGCCTCAAAGTCATGAACCATTTCTACATCGTTGTGCCATAAGACTTCAGGCGCAATCTCATACCCAGCACCGGGTTGCTTGTAATAAGGGCCCATGAAATAGGCTGAGCGCAGTCCGGGATGGTTTTTGATTTGTTGGTCCAGTTGTAATAGTTTCGAGTAGCTTATTTTCCGCATGGGGACCACCCGCTTTCTAAACTTGTTATTAATATTAGGCTATTTCAGCAAAGTTTATTATATAAGTGAAGTGGCTGGCATACCTGTCATTAATTCAAAATAATTTTTAAACTTATGAAAGTTATAAACAAATATGCAGCAAAGTAGAGGTTAATTAATTTGGCAAAACAAAAATATTATGCCGTGGCCCGGGGCCGGCAAGTGGGGGTCTTCACCGATTGGCCCACCACTGAAAAATTAGTCCGGGGTTATACCGGAGCGCGATACAAAAGTTTTCTAGACAAGGCCAGTGCAGAAGCCTTCGTCAAAGATCCCAGCAACACCACCCCTAGGGCCCACCATCAAAGCAAAACCAAAACCAATACCAATACCCCAGTGGACCTAAAGGCCGCTAAAGCTATTTTCTATACCGATGGGGGTTCCCGGAACACCGGCAATGTCGCCGGCGGGCATGTGAAAAGCAATGATAAAGCCGCTTGGGCCTATTTGATCAAATATCGAGGTCAAGAACTGGCCGATTCAGCTGGCGAATTCGGCGCCACCAATAACCGCATGGAGATAACGGCGTTACGCAATGCGTTACAGCGACTGTTGGATTTGGGCTTAGCCCAGGAATTACTGGTGGGTGTTTTGGACTCAAAATATGTGCTAGACAGCATCAACCTGGGCTGGCTCGCCGGTTGGCAGCGCCGGGGCTTTAAAAAAGCCGATGGCACAACCCCGCAAAATGTGGCGTTATGGCAAGACATGGCAGCTCTTTTGCCCCAGTTTAAAAACCTCAAACTCATCTGGACCAAGGGCCATGCGGATAACAGCGGCAACGTTTATGTGGACCAGTTGTTAAATCAAACCATGGATAATATGTAACTAAAAGGCCGCCCCGTCATTTGCTGACGGGGCGGCCTTTAGTTTACCCGAAAATACTATGGAAGAAGTTAACCACGTTATCCCAGATTTTCTGGAAGAAATTGCGGTTCTCCTGGGTATTAAATTTATTAAAGATATTTTTGGCATCGGCGACGATGCTATCGGATAATTTTTGGGCCTGGGCTTTAAAGTTCGATGAATTCAAAGCACCGGAATCCCGGACTTTCACCAAAAGATTGATGATTTGCTGTTTTTGATTATTATTGATCACGTTTTGGATATTATTTTTAGTCAGTTGATTGTTGACGATGGTGGTGATTTGACCCACAGAAACGTTGGTGCCGGCTTTGGCCATATCGCTTTTAGCACCCGTAACGGCGTTATTCAGCTGGGCATCAGAGTAGCCATCCTTGCCTTTATTGGCCTGGTTGATATCGCTCAAAGTACCTAATTCATCTTGGGCGGCATTGATTTGTTGTTGATTCAACCCATTGCCGCTTTGATCAAAGGCGGCGTAAACCCCAGCCAGGGCGCCGGATCCATCGATAGGCACCGCCGATGTAACGTAGATGTTCGCATCGGAAACGCCAGCGGTGAGGGCCGCATTTTTGTATTGATCGGCGGTGATGGTGGTGATGTTGTTTTTCCCATTGTAATTGAGAATGGTTACATTGATGCCCGAACCGCTACTGGTTTTTTCCACCGCAGCACTGGACCAAACGCTGGAGCCGTTGCTAAAAGAGCTTCCGGAGGGATTCAAATATTTCACTAAAGTGGCGCCGGTGACTGTAATGGTCTTGTAATTGCTAGTGTCATTGAGATTTTTCGTCAGCGTGCTAATAGTGCCTTGCTGCTGATCTTGGGTCAAGGTGGTGCCTAAGGTAACCACGGGCTGGTCTAAAGCCGCGGCCTGAGCCGGCTTTGGCGTGAGCCAAAGCCCAATACCCAAAGCGGCCAACAAGGCTAGGCCATATTTAAGTGGTTTGGAGAGCTTTTTTTTGAACATATGAAATTATTCCTTTCTGAAGTGCAATCAGACTTTGATACTAGAATAACAGATACCTATGTCCAAATTAAGCCATTGTGGCCAAAATCGGCTCAGTCTTAAGCAGGATTTTTTGGCAAGTGCTAGGTTGATGAAAAGTTATCAATTTCACAATCTATGAAAACGATTAGGAAATCAGCTTAGATATTAAAGACGTATGTGCTTACAGTTAGAACGTGATGAGATGGCGCTAAGTATTGGTGATTCCCGGTAAAATAACGATTGTGTACAATCTATATGATAAATTTTTCTTACTTTTTTAAGATTATCTTATTGACTTCTCATTGATAATGTCATAACTTTAGTATAGTAATTGAGAATAGTTTTCAATTAAAAATTTTAGCAAATTGCATCATATAGATGGAGATGAGGCTATGATACCACTAACAGAAGGTCAAATTGGCATGGTTTATTCTGTGACCAATAATCCCAAACTTCAAGATAAAGATCAACATCTCAGGGACCTAGGGTTCGTTACAGGTGCTGAGTTGCACGTTATTTCATCTTCCAAGGATGCCATGATCGTTATGGTTCGTGGTAGCCGCGTTGCTTTAAATAAAGATACTGCCGCTTTAGTTTACATAGAGCCCATGCGTGAGGGATCTCGCGCTGACTGGGAATCCCTGGATAAGCTAGCTGTTGGGGGTACCGGTCGAGTCGGCGCCATTTTGGGTAAGGGCGCCATCAAACGTCGCTTAATGGATATGGGTATTACTAGAGGAGTTTCTGTACTTGTGCGTAAAGTAGCCCCTTTAGGTGATCCAATTCAGGTCAATATTCGTGGTTATGAACTCAGTTTACGCAAGTCAGAAGCACAGTTGGTTTTAGTTGAGGAGGACACCCATGACTAATATGGAATTTGCCCTAGCTGGTAATCCCAATAGTGGGAAAACCACCGCATTTAATGCGCTAACCGGTGCCAGTCAATATGTTGGGAACTGGCCTGGTGTCACCGTCGAGAAAAAAGGCGGCTACTTAAAAAAAGACAAGAGTATTGTCTTGCAAGATCTGCCCGGGATTTATTCCTTGGCACCTTATACCCCTGAAGAAATCGTGGCTCGGGATTATCTGATTGATGCCCATCCCAATGCCATTTTAGATATTGTTGATGCGACTAACGTGGAACGCAACCTTTATTTAAGTGTTCAACTCATGGAAACCGGCATCCCGATTGTGGTTGCCATGAACATGATGGATGTGGTCGCTAGACAAAATAAACAATTTAACTTAGATAAGATGGCCTACGCCTTGGGTGCCCCAGTCGTGGGTATTTGTGCCCTAAAGGGGCAAGGCTTAAAAGAAGCCGTGGCTAAAACGGTACAAGCTGCCAATGCGGAAGAAGACACTGACCGTTATCCTCGGTATGATGCCCGTTTTGAAGCCGCCATCAGTGAAATTGAAGATATTATCTGTCCGTTAGTCCCAAGAGATCGCAAGCGTTGGTTTGCTATCAAATTATTTGAACGGGATATTAAAGTCAGCGAACAAGTTAATTTAACCGCTGATCAACGCCAAGATGTGGAAGACATCATTGCCACAGCTGAAAAGATTTTCAATGATGACAGCGAAAGTATCGTCATTAATGAACGTTATGCGTTGGTTACACGCATTGTAAATTTAGCCGTAGTCAAGAAGAATGATTTCTCCTTGAGTGCCAGTGATAAAATCGACCGAGTTGTCACCAACCGTTTCTTGGCGTTGCCAATTTTTGCCATCGTCATGTGGCTGGTGTATTATCTCTCCATTCAAACTGTCGGCACACTGGGGACGGATTGGGTCAACGATGTCTTGTTTGGCCAATTGATTCCAAATACCATTACGCCGTTACTGGCCAGCTGGCATGTGGCCGCTTGGATGCAAGGCCTGTTATTAAACGGGGTCATTGGCGGGTTAGGGTCAGTAATTGGCTTCTTACCGCAATTGATCGTGTTATTTATCTGTTTGGGTATTTTGGAAGATTGTGGGTACATGGCCCGGATCGCCTTTGTCATGGATCGCTTATTCCGTAAATTCGGTTTATCTGGCAAATCCTTCATTCCCATGTTAGTTGCTACAGGCTGTGGCGTACCCGGTATCATGGCCAGCCGGACTATTGAAAACGAAAAGGATCGGCACATGACCATCATGATCACCACGTTCATGCCCTGTTCTGCCAAATTAACTATCATTGCCTTAGTGGCTGGGGCCTTCTTCCCAACTAGTTCTTGGGTAGCACCATCAGCTTACTTCGTAGGTATCGGGGCCATTGTGGGCTCTGGTATCTTCTTGAAGAAAACCAAGTTGTTTGCCGGCGATCCAGCCCCATTCATCATGGAATTGCCAACTTATCACATTCCTCAATTCATGAACGTTAGTCGGCAAGTGCTGGAACGTAGCAAATCCTTTATCAAAAAGGCGGGGACGATCATCTTCGCCAGCTGTGTCTTGGTTTGGGTATTATCAAATTTCAACTTCACTTTCCAAATGGTTTCTGAACAAAATAGTATGTTAGCCATTATGGGCAGCTTTATTGCCCCAATCTTTGTGCCATTAGGCTGGGGTAACTGGCGGGCGACTGTCGCTGCCATTACTGGCTTAGTTGCCAAAGAAAATGTTGTTGGGACTTTTGGGGTATTATTCAGCCGGTCGCAAAACTTAGCTGAAAATGGCCGTCAAATTTGGCCGTTATTACGGCAAGCCTTCACACCAGCAGCTGGGTATTCTTTCTTGATCTTCAACTTGTTATGTGCCCCTTGTTTTGCTGCTATTGGCGCTATGCGTCGGGAGTTCGGCACCGCTAAGTGGACCATGACGGCTGTGGGTTATCAATGCTCCCTGGCTTATGTGATCAGCTTTATCATTTATCAATTAGCCCATTGGAGCCTTGAAGGTGGCGGCTTTACCGTTGCTACCGGCGTGGCGCTAGCAGTCTTAGCTGTTGTCATTTATGGCTTAGTTTATAAACCAAAACGGGTCAGTGCACCCGAAAGTCTATCTACTGCCCAACTGTAATCTAAGGGGGAAACACTATGCTTGCAACAATTGTATTTGCAGTGTTGATCTTTGGCGCCGTTGGCTACGTCATTTGGTCACGTTATCTCAAAAAGGATCGCAAACCCGTGTGTGATGGCTGTCATGACGCCGGTTGTCCTTTGGTTGATGTTAAAGAACATAAAGAAACACAAGCCTAACGTTGCCGCAATGGCGCCGTGATGGCCATAAAAAGACGCGCTGCAATTTTGCAGCGCGTCTTATTTTTTAGTTTTTAAAAGTTTCCGCGGCCCCAATGGCCTGGTGCCAGCCGCTAATCAGGCGACTGCGGGTCTGGGCATCGGTGGTGGGGGTGAAAACCTGACCCCCGGTATTCAGCTGGCGCAACTGGGCAAAGTCTTGATAATAGCCGGTGTTTAAGCCGGCGATAAAGGCCGCACCCAAGGCGGTTGTTTCTTGGCTTTGGGAGCGTTGTACGGGAATATGGGTGATATCCGCGGCAAACTGCAGCAAGTAATCACTCTTGGAGGCCCCACCGTCCACGCGAATCTGGGCCAGGGGTAAGTTGGTATCCTGGGCCATGGTGGTGAGGATGTCTTCGGTTTGGTAGGCAATGGATTGAATGGCGGCTTTGACCAAGTCATCCCGCCCAGATCCCCGGGTCAACCCTAAAAAGGCCCCTCGCACGTCGGGATCCCAATAAGGGGCGGCCAAACCGTTGAAGGCCGGCACGAAGTATAACTCATCGGCACTGGTGGCCGTTTTGGCAGCCACTTCAGCGTCTTGGAAGCTATCCAAGAAGTGCAGCTGGTCCACGAACCAATCCACTGCGTCCCCAGCGGTCAAAATACCCCCCTCTAAGACGTAATTGGTGACCCCCTTGAAACTATACCCCACACTGGTCAAAAGGTTGTTCATGGACAAGCTAGGGGTGGTACCGGCGTTCATGACGATGAACCCGCCCGTACCATAGGTTGCCTTCACCATACCTAGATCAAAGGCAGTTTGGCCAAATAAGGCCGCTTGTTGGCTGCCGATCATAGCCGCAATGGGAATACCTTGGGCTAGGACCTGATGACTGCTGGTGGTGCCCACAATTTGATCATTGGCCACCGCTTTAGGCAACATCTGTAACGGGATATTGAATAGACGCAACAGTTCTTCGTCCCATTGCAAGGTGTTGATGTTAAACAACAGGGTCCGGCTGGCATTGGTGTAATCCGTGGTGAAGATTTCCCCGTCACTTAATTGCCAAGCCAGCCAAGTATTCACTGTGCCAAACAGCAATTCTCCCTGTTCGGCACGCTGTTGGCCATCGGGGATATGATCTAAAATAAAGCGGATCTTGCTGCCGGAAAAAATGGGGTCCAGGCGCAAGCCGGTTTTTTGCCGGATCAGCTGACGATCCGCGGTTTGAGCTAGTTTGGTAACGATGGCTTTCGATTGGGTGGAGCGCCAACCAATGGCGTTATAAACTGGCTGGCCAGTGGTCTTATCCCAAATAATGGTGGTTTCCCGTTGGTTGGCAATGGCCAAAGCTTCAATTTGGTCCGCTTCAATGTGGGCACCGATCAAAGCATCGGCAATCACTGTTTGTACCGTATCAAAGAGTAAAACGGGATCTTGTTCCACCCAACCAGGTTGGGGCGTGATGGCCGGCAAGTCTTTTATTTCCCGGGCAATAATTTCCCCCTGATGATTAAAGACGATACCCCGGATGGATTTTGTGCCGGCATCAACGGTTAAAATGTATTTATCAGACATATTTATCCTGCTTTCTAAAACGTATACAAATATAATCAAGTGTGATCATATCCGGTCTATAACACTACTTCATATTTAGACCGTTAAGCTACATTTGTAGTCGATTTCGTAAACGCCGATATTCCCCCGCCTGAACAAGTCAGTTGGGACAGTGACCGACTGGAGAATCATCAATGAACGGTTGCCCGTTCCGGCGGAAGCCCCGCCGCATACGCAATTAAATTTTGAACTGCGTTCTCATCACGATTCATGACCATGTCACATTCGTAACAGCGGTAAGTGTCATGATCATGGTAGATGCTATCGCCTTGAAGGGTCATCTTGCCACCATAACTGTCGGCGGTTTTAATGAAGCCGCAGTTTGAACAGCGCTGGGTGGACGGAAAGAAACGGTCCGCGATCACCACATGCTGATGCTGCCAAGCAGCTTTGTACTCGATCGCCGTGCGCAGGCGGCGAAAGAGACTGCGCTGCAGGTTTTTGACCTTGTTTTTGGCCATTTTCATGCCGCGAACGTTGAGGTCCTCTAAGCAGAGGACAGCATAAGCTTGGGTGATTTGCTGGCTGAACTTATGGATCAGATCATCCTGTAAAGCATTAATCTTTTGATAAGTCCGGTTCAGCTTTGCCTGGGTCCGTTGGTAGTTCTTGGACCGAAAATGTCTGGGATTATCCCGCCGTTTCCGGGCTAAACGTTTTTGATAAACTTTGACTCGTTGATGCAGCACTGCCATCCGTGGCGTGAAGGTGTTGACTTCGCCATCATTCCAATTAATACGCCCCACGTTAAGATCGATGCCAGCTATATCCCAACTTTCGTAAAAAGCTGGTTGTGGCGTATCCACAACTGAAACAGCGATACTGGCGTAGAACTTGTTACCGCGCTTGGTTATCGTCACGGTTTTGATCGTGCCAGAAAAGCGTAAAATTTCGGCTAGTTTGATGTCGGTGAAGTGATGCTTAGTCCCATGAGGCCGATCCAGTGTCAGGAATTTCCCATTAACCGTTGCCCGGTCCGTTGTGAAACTCTGTTTTGGATCTCGCTTACTGTGAAATTTGGGCTTGCGGGCATCTGGCATGTTGGGATTGAAGAAGTTTTGCCAGGCTTGATGCAAACGATGAATAGCGGTTTGGAGCACGCGGGCGGACCGCTGATACTGCCAGTCAGCTTTGTTCTGCACTAACTCGTTGCGCACACTGCGCTCGCTGGGCCGTATTTTCTTATCATCCATAACAAGAGACGCTTCATACATGTCATTCCAAGTCGTTAAGCCCTGGTTCCAACAGAAGCGGTTGTAGTCCGTCAGTTCAGTGATGACCGCGATCATTTCGGTATTGGGATAGCATCTGATTTTGTGAGTTTTGACTGGCATTCGATCCACCTCCTATACTCTATAGGATACCGTATC
>NZ_AZGA01000066.1:0-13428 GCF_001436375.1 Agrilactobacillus composti DSM 18527 = JCM 14202
TTTTGCGTGATCTGCGTTACTAAATTTGTTCAAGTTATTTCTTGCAATCTGCCAAATTTTAAAGTTAAGCTGTGGCATGTTGACTAGCGTCTTCAACTTTTTCTGCCGCTGGTGTTGGTGCTGGTTTTGCTTGACGATTGGCAAAGTACACTGGTACCGCCATGAATAACGACCCGCCAATAGCATTGCCTAAGAAGACTAATAAAATATTCTGGATCAATTGTCCTGCTGTGAAGCCAGCGCCAGCAAATACTCCTGCTGCCAGGATAAAGGCGTTGGCCACCACGTGCTGAAAACCGCAGACAACGAAGATCATGATTGGGAACCAGATCCCAAAAATCTTCCCAAAGAAGTCTTTACTCATCGCCCCGATGAAAATGGCCATACAAACTAAAATGTTACAGCCCACACCAGATACCACCATGGCTAATGGTGAATCAGCTAGTTTGGCCGTGGCCACGGCGATAGTCTTAGCCGCAAAAGCCCCTTCAGTCAAACCAGTCACGTGACCGAAGAAATAACCTACTAAAGCCCCACCAACACAGTTGGCGAATAATACCAAGATCCAGTTTTTAATAACTGCGAATAATGACACTTTGCGCTTCATAAAACCGAAAGTCATCACCATCATGTTACCGGTGACTAACTCCCCACCCAAAAATGTGATAGCTAATAAGCCAATTGGGAATAAACAAGCACCCACCTAGGAAAGTTGAAAAACTGCCCCATTCCTTCGGGGTACTACCTGATACCCGGATAAACGCCAAATAACCAATGGCGATATACGCCCCAGCCATGATTCCCAAGAACATTAGCTTGCCAAGCCCTAAATGACTCTTTCCCACAGATTTTTCTGACAATACGTCGATTGTCTCACTCGTTGTAATACTATGCATTGCGTCCTCCTCGTTGAGATCCTAATATGTACTGTTTTATAACAGCAACTTTTTTAGGTCTCAAATTTACTCCAAAAGTGGCCATTCGTCGGCAAGAAGTTCCGATCAGCGTTACTAAATAAAAATTTTTATATAAAAAAATATTTTATATATATCTGATTATAAAGCGCTTCCAGATTTAGTCAACAGGTTCCCTTAAACCTAGGGAATGCCCTGATTTGTTACTTACTTAACAAAATAATAGCATGATTAGCGGTAAAATGCCTGGATTTTCACCTGCTAAAAGAAAATTTATTTGCAAAATTCACGTAGTCTTATTAATCTAAGGTTAAGTTTTTACTTATTTTAAAATTAGAAAGTTAGGCATCTCTTGATGAAATCAATCCGATTCAAAGCCTTCATAGCCACTTTGACAACATTACTCTTGCTGCCCTTACTGTTATATAAAAGTGAAACAGTTCAGGCTTACCCTGCCACGGACGTTCCCTTGTTCTATTCAAAGTATGACACATTGGATACCTATTACCCCTATCAATCCGTGGCAACGGTCAACGGCCAGTGGGGTGCCAATCTCTTTGATCAAAATACCCCTGACAAACAATTTGACCGGGTCCTGCCAGTCAATTCCCAATGGCAAATCTATGGCTATACCCGTCGCACCGATGGTTATTACTTTGATGTGGGCGGCGATCAATGGGTCCAAGCAGACCAAGTAAAAGTCCCGGTCAGTAGTGCGGATGATGCCCAATTGAACGTCTTGACCCATGATATTGATTACATTGTGGCAACGACTGACCCCAATAATATCGTTGGGGGCAAAGCATACATGCGGGAAGTCTTAAGAGTTATGAATGGAATGGGTGACCTCTTTATTTACTTAGATACCTATGAATCGGATGTCAATGACTACTATGGTTCAAACTACACTATCCTCCAAGATCGCTTTGTACTCAGCACGGCGAATATTTCCCCAGCTTACCTGGGGGATGCCTGGGTCGTCTATGGCGATGGCACCGTTGTCCGGTTAAACCGCTACGACCCACATGTTACCTGGGGACAAAGTATTATTCATTTAAATACAGATAGTTCCAATTAGCCTTGTTGACGATAAGCAAAAATGCCTATCGTTTTTTATGTCAGCATCTGCCTAATAACTAGCCTTTTTACCTAAAAAAACGCCACGATAATCCTGAACAAAAGTTTCAAATTTGATGGGTTCCCGGCCTAAAATCGCCACCACGTTGCCATTAACTTCATTGGCATTGCCCATTTGCGTAATGAAATACAGCATGGTCATCACATTGGCGAAGGCTTTGGGCGTGCCCCGCTGAATCACTGTCCGGCGAAATTTCAGCAGACTGGGTTGGCTATAGGTGATCTTTTCCCCTAGGATTCGGGTCATAATGGCTGCCACCTGGTCATAAGTTAAAGCAGCTGGACCAGTAATATCGATTTTTTGCCCCATATACTTGGGCTGCGTTAACGCAGCAGCCGCCACGGCACCAATGTCCCGGGTATCAATAAAGCTAGTCTTAGCTTGGCCCCCAGGAATAAATAAATCATGGTGTTGTTGAATATCTTTTAGATGGGTACTGCTTAAATTCTGCATAAAGAAACTAGGGCGAATAAAGGTGTAAGGCAGCCCTAGTTTTGCAATTATCTTTTCAATTTTATGGTGGGGCGTCATGGAATTCTTATCCACCCCCAGTAAAGATACGAAAACAATTTGCTTGATGTTTTGAGTCTTGGCATAGGTTAAAAACGGCCGCATATCAGTTTTGGGCTTGCCCAATTGGGGTGGTCGCACGAAGAAAATCTTATCTATCCCCTTTAAAGCCCCTGGGAAAGTGGTGGGATCTAAGAAATCAAAACGGCGAATGTCCAAATATCCCAATTTCGCCAAGAGTGTGGTGGTATCTTGGGCTAAATGATGCGCCCCGGCAACCACCTCCACATCGGCTTGTTGCATTAATGTTTTGATCAAAGGAAAACCTATATTGCCAGTCCCTCCGATGACTAAAATTTGTTTCAAATTATTAATAACCTCCATTTAAGCGATTCAGTAGTTGGTTCAATTCATTTTGTTCAGCGGTCGTTAACCGTTGCAGACATTGTTTTAAAACTTGGTTGCTAATATTTTGGAAAACTTCTACTTTCTCCCAACCATTGGCAGTCAGCGTCAAAATTTTCCGGCGACCGTCATTGGGATCAGCGGCTAAAGTCAATAACCCCTTCTTAGTTAAACGTCCAATAATACCTGATAACGTGGGTTTGTCCATATCCAATTGCACCGCTAACTGGCTGGCCGTCAGTTGCGTTGCCCCTTGGTTCATAACCAGTTGTTGCAAAACGGCCCACTGTTGACTGGTCATATCAAAACTAGCCAAGGCCTGATTTAAGTTATGCCGCAGTTGTTTGGCAATATTCATCAGTAAATAACCTGTGTTCATTTCAAAACTCCCCATAAAATCATCTAGTTCGTACACTAACTATTTTAGCCATTAAAGTCAAATTTAATTAAAAAACTTCCGGTGGGTTGTGATGCCCTGCCAGAAGTTATGCCGCTAAATAGATGACTAAAATAAACGTATTTCCTAATGCCAGCGCCCTGGGTAACCAAGTCCGGACCCCGCCGTCCAGCCGAGCAATATAGCCATCCAGCGCCTGTATCAAAATTAGTAGGCCCGTGATGGTCACCAGATAGCCCCGGTTAACTAAGAAGAGCGTCCCAATAGCACCCAACAGCAGGCTAAAGCTTCTTGCTAGGACGTAATTGGCATTGCGTCGTGCTTTGAAGTTGGTGTCCGCTGTATTACGGGCAGCCACAGCAAAACCGCAACTCATTAAAGCACTGAAAGTAGTGATAATGGCGCATAAGTAGTATAACAATTTCTAGACTCCTTGTTCTTTGAAGTATCTTTATTAAGCCATATTATTAGTAAATTGGCAACGAAAAAAACATCCAATTCAACAGCGGCTGTCCTGTTTACTGGATGTTCTTTTCAGATGTGCTTTGAAATTATTGGTTAAACTTCGGCTTTAACTTGGGCCTGGGCTTCGCAAGCGGCCACTAATTGTTCCAGCGTTTGACTACCGAAGATGGTCTCGCCATCGTTAATGCGGGTTGCTGGGACGCTCATAATATGGTGGTCTTTGCGATAAGCCGGAAATTCTTGTAAGTCGATCATTTCGGCACTGATTTTCGGATTGATCACGGCCATGTGCTGACAAGCGGCCACCACGTCTGGACAGAAATGGCAGGTTAAGGCCACGCCAATTTCAATCTGTAGTTGTGGTAATTGTTCAATCCGTTGCTTTAATTGTGGATCCACAGCTTGGCCAGGACCAGCTAAATTATAGATAGCTAATACTAATGAATTCAATTCATGACCACTAGGAATGCCACTGAACTGAATACCAGTGGGTTGCCCCTGGGCGTTTAACAATTGAATGGCTGGTACCCGAACATTTTCTGGATACTGCTTGGTAACCTTTAAACTGAGATGCTCATCCATGGCTACGAATTCCTGGGCAAAGCCTAATAATGTCTGGGCTTTGGTGGAGCTATCATCTAACAGCTGTAGCGTCACATTATCAGTTAGCCGGGCAAAAATTGGTTGTAATTGTTGCTTGATTTCACTGGAGAACCAAGCCCCGGCATGGGCTGGTTCTGGGGCACTTGCTTCAGAAATTTGTGTACTTTGGCCCATATCTTTAGGTGCTGCTTTAGGTTTTGGTTTGACGGGATGTAACGGAATATTGAGTTTTTGCTTCAAAGCCGTCACATAATGCTCAGCAGTGGTGGCCGCAGTGGCCCCATCACTGGCAGCGGTGATAATTTGCCGCAAATCCTTGGCAACCACATCCCCTGCGGCGTAAACCCCAGGTACATTGGTCTTTTGTTCAGCATCCACTAAGACATAGCCTTGGGCGTTACAATTAATTTGATCCTTGAACATGGCTGTGGCTGGTTTGGTACCTACGTAGATAAACATGCCAAAAGTCATGTCCCCATCAGCGACTTTATATTGGGTCTTTGCCCCGGTATGCGTGTCCTTAAAAGTTGCTGTCTCCAAGTAATCTTGCCCACTGACGCCAACCACTTCTGTGTGATATTTGATATCAACTTTAGGATTATTCAAAGCCTTGGCGGCCGTTAACGGGGCACAAGTCAACGCATCGGCGCGACATAACACCGTTACATGGCGCGCGTAACGGGTCAAATAGTCGGCCTCTTCAGCAGCAGCATAGCCACCACCCACAACGAACACTTGTAAGCCACTGAATAATTCCCCATCACAGGTAGAACAATAGGCAATACCCTTGCCACGAAATTCGCTTTCCCCGGGGAAACCAACCTCCCGTGGCTTGGCACCGGTGGCTAAGATCACACTATAAGCGCGATAATCTTGTTTCTTACCATGGAGTACCTTCACATCCCCGGCTAAGTCTAGGCCAGTGATGGTGTCGTTGGCAATGGTCACGCCAAAATCGTCGGCTTGTTGGGCCATTTGCTGCATTAACTTAGTCCCACTGATTTGAGGGGCAGCCGGATAGTTCATGACTACGGAGGTGGTGGTCACTTGGCCCCCCACTTGATCAGCTTCCAAGACTAACGTGTTCAACGTTGCCCGGCCGGCATAAATACCGGCAGATAACCCAGCGGGGCCAGCGCCAACGATAATGATGTCAAAAATCTGCTTGGTATCGCTCATTTACACCACGCCCTTTACTTAAATCTTGCCAACAAGATCTAAGCTTGGTGTGATGGTTTCTTCACCAGGATGCCAGTTAGCTGGGCAAACTTTGTCGCCGTGTTCAGCTACAAATTGGGCAGCTTCTAGGGTACGAACAATTTCACCAGCGTTACGGCCAATGCCCATGTCGTTAATGGTGTAAGACTTGATCTTACCTTCAGGGTCAATAATGAATACGCCCCGGAAAGCTTGGCCAGCATCTTCATCTAAGACATCGAAGAAGCGGGCTAATTTCCCAGCTGGGTCAGCTAACATTGGATATTGCACCTTACCGATGGTATCCGTAGCTTCAGCCCAGGCTTTATGTACAAATTCTGAGTCTTCTGAAACGGTGTAAACTTCACAGTTGGCTTTTTGGAAGTCAGCGTAATGATCTTGTAAATCCCCTAATTCTGTGGGACAAACAAAGGAGAAGTCAGCAGGATAGAAGAAGAAAACGGCCCATTTGCCTAAGACATCTTGCTTAGTCACTTGATGGGTGTCACCTTTTTGGTAAGCATTCACCGTAAATTCTGGTAATTCTTGATTAATGTAGTTCATGAGATAAATCCCCCTTATTTATAATAATTATTGTTTACTACTCAAGTATAATGAAAATAGCGATGTTAATCAAGCCTAACTTTTAAAAATTATTGGAATTATTTTGAAATCACTCGCTAATGGTAATCATTATCGTTTGTTTGCAATCAGCCTAAAATATTCTTTCCTATCTTTAATTACTAACTATCATCTTCTCATACATATAGCCCTATTTACTGGGACAAAATGCCGTTATTGTACCTAACATCTTGTCCAGTTTCCGTTATAGTTATGATGTTAATAGTTTAAATTCAATTCGTATCTTGTCGTCTGCTGCTGACGGCATTATGCTGCTGAGCCTATTAACTAATATATCTTTGGAGGGCACTAGCATGAAGTTCAAGCAATTTTTTGTCGCAATTTTAACGGCGGTTACACTGGCAACGGTTGGTACCTTATTGATACCTCAGTCTGAGCACCATAAAGTTCAGGCGGCTTTTCGAACCAATGATACCTTTTATGCCTATAACACAGTGGTGACCGTCGATGGTATTTGGGGCGCCAATCTCTTCACCGGCAATGATGGCAATAAACAATTCGATCGGGTATTGCCTAAAAACTCCCAGTGGCGGACATTTGGTTATACCCGGCGCTATGATGGTTATTATTACTGGCTAGGCGGTAATCAATGGGTCCAAGCCAATCAAGTTAAAATTCCTGTTAACAATCGCTGGGATGCGATCCTAAACGTCGTTGCGAAATATGGTGATATTGAAAACAGCAACTATGACATTTATGGCAACACGGTTGATCCCGAACCTTGGACGGATTATGGGGACGGCAACAAATATATGTGGGTGGATGAAACACCAATCGACTGGGGTGCATCTGAGTATCGTTCCCATTTATATCAGGCCTATTGGGATGGTTCCGTGGAAATCGCCATGTAAGCTGCCATATTTGCTTTAGATACCCGCACACAATTTTAAAAGCGACTAACTCAATCACGAGCTGGTCGCTTTTAAAATTTATTCGAATAAATAATTGGACCGTTCCAATATGTGCTATACTTATGGCAGATTTATATAGAAAGGTTCGTTGCCGTTTATGAATAGTCCGACACAGTCTGATCCCCAAGGTAAAAAAGAAGCCCTCGGTATTTTGTCCATCTCACTATTAACCATGACTCCCGGCATCGTCTCACCGACACTCCCAGCCATCAGCAAAGCCTATCCTGCTGTTTCCCATACGACCATCGATTTGATATCCACCTTACCATCTTTTACCATGGCCCTGTTCGTTTTCTTGGGGTTGTGGATCATTAAAGCCATTGGCACGAAAAAGACCGTGGAGTTGGGGTTGGTTTTGGTCACAATCTCAACACTGTGCAGTCTGCTGGCACCCAACATTTGGCTATTACTGGCCTCTAGAGCCCTGCTGGGGATTGGGATCGGCATGTATAATCCCTTGGCCATGAGTTTAATTACCTTTACATATAAAGGGCCTGAGCAAGAACGCCTATTAGGCCTGGAAAATTCCTTTCAAGGTTTAGGGGCCATGGGCGGGTCCATTTTAGTGGCCGGCTTAATGTTCATTCACTGGCGGGCGGCCTTTCTGATTTATGCGGTGGCTATCCCCATTTTGTGGTTCTACCATCGCTATGTCCCCGATATTGCCATTGAAAACAAAGGCACAAGCCAGCAGCAAGTTGCCCCAAAAGCCACCAATTGGGCCAAAATCGCCGCTTGCGGCCTGATCGTCTTCATCCTCATGGTGTTTTACATGATCGCCACGGTTAAAATCCCCACTTATCTGGTGGACAGCGCCATCGGTTCTGCCAATACCGGCAGCCTTTTAGTGGGCCTGATGTCCTTAGCCACCATCATCGCCGGGGTGGTCTATGGCCGCCTATACACTTGGCTGCAGCGCCAAGTCCTCTTGTTGGCCGGTCTATTGATGTTAGTGGGTTATCTGTGTTATGGCTTCGTGGCCAATTTGGTGTTGGCGACCCTAGGGGCCTTTGCCGTGGGCTTTAGCTTCGGAATCTTTATCCCCATGCTTTTTGGGGAAAGCGCCCAGGCCGCCGATGTGGCCAAGGCCAATCTCGTGTCCACCATGATGATGATCTGTACGAACTTGGCCAACTTTACCTCACCATTCTTCGCCAACCTCTTGCAGGGCAGCAGTCCCCAACTCAAAGGCATCTTTGCCCACAGCACTTGGGTCATCCTGGTCCTGTTAGGCTTAATTCTCTGGTACAATTTTAAACAAAAATCCACAAAAGTTGCGGCTTCTTAAATCGCACTTTTTTTCTAAAACGTTGGTCACTTGTTAATTCAAGTCCCCCAGCGCTTTTTTTACGTTATTTTAAGGATAATTTTTCCCCGGGCGCGACCAGATTTGGCATAGTCTAGAGCTTCCTGGCTATTTTCAAAGGGCACCACCCGATCAATGACCGGCTTGATTTTACCCGCCTCGATCAATTGGGTGATTGCGGCCAGTTGGCGGCCACTGGGTTGCATGAATAAAAACCGGTAGCGCACTTTGGCCTGCTTGGCCAGCCGTCGCAGTTTGGTGGTCAGGACATAAAGCCCCAGCCGTTTGAAAATGTTTAAGCCATAATCCTTGGCGAATTCAGGATCCGGTAACCCGGAAAGGGAGACAACTTGTCCCCCGGGCTTAAGGATTTGAAAAGCTTTGGCTAAATTGTCCCCACCTAAGGTGTCAAATACATAATCGTAGTTTTGTAAGACCTGGGTGAAATCGGTTTGGTGATAATCGATCACTTCATTTGCCCCAAGTTCCCGCACTAAATCGACATTTTTAGCACTGGTGGTGGTTGCGGTGTACACCCCTAGCGTTTTAGCCAGTTGTAAGGTAAAGGTCCCAATACCGCCGGAACCGGCTTGAACCAGCAGCTTATCGCCCTTTTGGACATGCATATAATCCGTTAACGCTTGATAGGCAGTCAACCCCACCAGCGGCACGGCCGCGGCAGTTTCATAACTGAGATTTTTAGGCATGATGGCGATGTCCGCTGGATCCACAGCAATGTATTCGGCAAAGGTCCCAATTCGATTTTTTTGAACCCGACCATAGACCTTATCCCCCACCTGAAACTGGTGGACTCGAGGACCAACTTTGATAATTTCACCGGCAAAATCACTGCCGATAATCAAGGGCATGGTGTAGGGTAATAGCATTTTTAAATCCCCAGCCATGGTTTTGAAATCAATGGGATTGAGGCTGGCAGCGTGAATTTTGACCAACACATCGCCCGGCTGCATTGTTGGCATGGGCATTTGCCGCAGACTCAAGGCCTGTTGGCCGTAGTGATCAATTGTTGCAGCTAACATTGTTTTTGGTATCATCTATGGGTGCTCCTATCGTTTAATTGTTTAAACCATTAATTGAATCATATTTATTTCTGTGTCATTTGTCAAATTAATTTCTTCATGTTAAATCGTTGACAATTCATAGTGATGATGGTTTAATGGTTTAAAGTGATGAACCAATAAAAGGAGTAATACGCATGCACGACTTGACCCGAATCAAAAAAGAATTTAGCAATCTCAGTGAGTTTTTGATCGCCCTGGGGGATGAAAAACGCCAAGCTATTTTAGTGGCCCTGATGAAGGATAAAGCCTGTGTCGGCCTGCGGGTCAACGACTTGACCGATGCCACCAAGTTGTCCCGCCCAGCCGTCTCCCACCATTTAAAAATTCTCAAAGATATTGGTTTGATCAGCGTCCGCAATGAGGGCACTAAAAATTATTACTTCTTATCCCAAAAGGTGCCGCAAATCAAGCAACTACAAACCTTATTAAATGATATCAATCAAGTGATGACAGAAAGCGGGCAACAATAAATGCAAAAAGTACTAGTGGTTTTAACCAATACGACCCATTACGGTAAGACTGCCGACCCCACCGGACTTTGGTTGGGTGAAGCCACTGAATTTGTGGCGCCACTGCAAGCTGCGGGTATCCACGTGGATTACGTCAGTCCCAAGGGTGGCTTTGTCCCCCTGGACCCCCGGAGTATGAAATATACCAATCCAGAAATCATGA
Organism: Agrilactobacillus composti DSM 18527 = JCM 14202; assembly: GCF_001436375.1. Classification (GTDB taxonomy): domain Bacteria; phylum Bacillota; class Bacilli; order Lactobacillales; family Lactobacillaceae; genus Agrilactobacillus; species Agrilactobacillus composti. The sequence goes on from NZ_AZGA01000066.1 coordinate 10,243, forward strand.
AGGTCTATAATGATCCCGATTTTCAACAGCGGGCCCTGACCCATTCCCTGGCGGCCAAAGACGTGAATCCCGCCGACTATGCCGCCATCTACTTCACCGGCGGCCACGGGGTCATGTGGGACTTCCCGGACAACCCTGATCTGCAGCGCTTAAGCTTGGCCATTTATCATCAGGGGGGTTATTTAACATCGGTATGCCACGGTATCGTGGGTTTAGTGAATCTTAAAGATGATGACGGCCAATACCTGATCGCCAACAAGAAAATCACCGGCTTTACCAATATGGAGGAACGTCTCAGCGGCAAGCGTAAAGTCGTCCCTTTCCTGAGTGAACAAGCCGCTAAAGAACATGGCGCTAATTTTCAAAAAGTCCGGGCCTATGGTTCTTTTGCCGTGCAAGACGGTCAGTTGATCACTGGTCAAAATCCTTTTTCACCCGCCGCAGTGGCCAAATTATTGTTGCAAAATTTATCAAAATAACACTAGCATAGCCGACTTGATTGCGCCGAAATATCGCACAATTAGTCGGCTATTTAGTTGTCTGAAAAATCAGACTAGTTTGCTTTACAAGTTAGCTGAGCCATTGTATAATCTAATTGGTAATACATACTAGTGGATTGGAGGGGATGTTGTGGCTAACGATTTAAATACCCAACTATTGAAAGGCACTTTGCAGGGCTGTTTGCTGATCTTGTTAAGCCGGCAAAAGCTCTATGGTTACGCCATCAGTGAAGCCCTTAGCACCTTTGGCTTTGCCGATATCCCTAAAGGTACAATTTACCCACTTTTACTCACCATGGAAAAAAAGCAGCTTTTAAAAAGTGAGCGCCAACCTTCTCCAGATGGCCCCACGCGCAAATACTATGTTATTACGGCAGCTGGCAAGCAGGCCAGAGACGAGTTCATCGCCCAGTGGTCTACGCTGACCAATAATGTTGCCACCCTTATGCAAAAGGAGGCCCTCGATGAAAACTGATGCCTTTAGCCAGCAAAATCTGGTATTACGCCAACAATTGACCCCAGAAAACCGGACTTATTATGAAGCTATTATTGTCTATGTTCGCGGTCGTGCTTTTTTAAAGATGACCAGGTCGTGGAACAAAGTCTCTTAGAAATTCTCCAGGATTTGATCGACGCCCAAAATCACGGTCAAAGCGCGGCGGATTATTTCGGCCATGAACCGGCTGTCACTGCCAAAGCCCTGCTTGACGCCATTCCCCGCCAACCGGGCACGTTTATTTTATTTAATCTGAAACTATTTATTTTCATGTTGTTAATTATGAGCATCCCCGATTTAGTCCGCCCTAATGCTCCCATTGATTACGGCCGTATTTTAATTATTTCAGTGGCCGCCATTTTGCTTGCTTGGGTGGTCCTGTGGGTCTTTGGCACCTTGGCCTTTATTAAATTCAAACGACCGCAAAAAATCGGCCTGGGTATTGGCGCTGGCTTACTTTATGCGGCCCTTATCGGTGGTTCGATTTTCATTCGGACCCCCTTTAAAACTCGCCTGCCAGAACTTGGCATTTTAATTGGCCTATTTATCTTGTTACTGATTGGCATTGCACTGTTGATCAGGCTAAGAAAACGCGATTTGGGGACGAAACTACTCATTGGCTGGCTGTTGTTTTATGTGGTCTTGGGCATTGCCACTCGCTTACCTGGTATTAGTACAATTTTGAATCAACCCGTTAATTTCGGCAATTATAAATGGCTCTTGTATGTGGCCATGGTCCTAGCCGCAATTATCGGTGGCGGGGGCACGTGGTGGTATCTGCGCCGACATTCTGATTAAATTCTAAATTGAAGCATCAGCGTTGGCTGGTGCTTTTTTTGTGGCGTCTGAAATCTGACAGGACATATTCGCCCAATTGTCCTTTGACTAAAAAAGCCAAAGTTTGCTAACCTTTTACGAAGTATTATTTTTACATGACGTCGCAAAATGTCCTGGTTGCTAGTGCTGTTATTCAGTCAATTACTGGGAAGTGTTGTGACCTTTATAACAAATAAGCAAAATCAGGTTGAACACATATCTGGAGGAAAATTAGCATGAAAAAGCAAGCGGTCTGGCCTAAGCATCAGCAAACTTATCCCCATCACCCCCAAAGCACACCTCGGCAAGTATGGTGGTTTGGAGTGGCCGCCATTATTTTACTATTATTTATCGTTGTTCCAAAAATAACCGCCATCCCGGCGACAACTGCAGCAGATGTGACACGACAAACCCACAATACCCCCACACTAAGTGAACCTAAAGCGTCAACCAAAACAACGGCTGTAAAGTTTAACGACGGTGAAGCCACAGTTCTAAAGAGCGCCACCTATCAACCGAATTTTCTGGATTTATCCTGGGGTGGTACAGATGTGAAAATCGATCAGGTCAAAGTCCTCAAAATTAGACCAATCACTTCAGAAGATGAAAACGATCGAATTTATCGCGGCATGGTGGTGGTTCATTTCAATATTTCCCCCAGTCAAGACATTACCATGTACCCTACCCAAGGTGTGCTGGTAACCAGTGACGGGCAGCAAGTTAATGCTGACAGTTATTCAAGTGATACTTTCGACGGCGATATCGCCAAAGATGTCACTAAAGCTGGCAACGTGGTCTTCTTCTTGACTGCCATGGATGATCCTAAGGCGATTAAGTCGATTCGGCTGAAGTGGGATGCCCATTATGATGGTGTTAGTTTTAATGATACGACTAATTTCCATGATTATGATGTGACCTTGAAGCTACGCTAGGTAGGAAATACATCTCAAAGCATATTGACTTCATTCTCCTTACAAAAAGCCTTCTGAGACCATCTAGAAATCCATTCATTTCTAGGTTCTCAAAAGGCTTTTTCTCAAGGCGTTTTCCACGAATTATAGCGAACTGGCATATCTTTCATTTTAGGATAATATTGGTAATTCTTGTTCATGAGAGTATCGGAATTCCTCACGGGATTGAAATCCCGTGAGGAATTCCGTTTGAGTTCGAAGAACTCAAACAGTTTATAAATATGTGCCTATTTTGAGCACATTTCTTCCTTTGTAGTTGTTGTATAAGTTATAATAACTATAAGGTTAAGGGGTGATTAAAATGCTGTTAAGTCTAACGGTAAAGGCTAAACTTAAACTGGATAACACTGCTGATGCCGCTAAATTTCAGGAGACCAGTGAACAATATCGCTCAGCCTGCAAT
>NZ_AZGA01000066.1:13438-65243 GCF_001436375.1 Agrilactobacillus composti DSM 18527 = JCM 14202
GCTGAGTACATTTTTAACAATGGTTTTGAATTGAGTGTTCTCAAAATTCACAAAAGGCTTTATCGAAACTTGCGGCAACGTTTTGGGCCGAAATCACAATTGGCTATTTCCGCGATCAAAACGACGGTTGCCCGTTATAAAACAGTTCAGACACAGCTGCGGCGCAAACCCATACACTATGCCACCGGTAAAAAAGATAAAAAGGGTAAAGAGATTTATCTAATAGTCCCCAGAGACCTGCATTGGCTTTGGAAACCAATCTGTTTCCAGCGCCCGCAAGCTGACTTAGTCCGTAACCGGGATTGGTCTATCGTTGCAGATGGTAAAAAGTTGTCCATCAATACACTTCAAGGCCGGGTGAAAGCTCGTTTTGTGTTAAAAACTGGCTTTGAACAATATCTGGATGGCACCTGGGAGTTTGGCGGCGCAAAACTGATTAAGTCTGGGACCAATTGGTTTTTACACATTGCAGTTAATAAAGAATTTCCTGAATTGGCCCGTAATGATATGCAACACGTTGTAGGACTTGACCGGGGAATCCGGCAATTAGTCACTACCTATGATGACCAAGGAAAAACAACGTTTTTCAATGGTCAAGCTATCAATCGTAAACGGCGTCACTATAAAGCACTGCGGGCTAGTCTGCAAAGACACAATACCAAAAATTCCAAACGGCGTATCCGTCAAATGGGCAATAAAGAGAACCGCTGGATGACTGATCTCAACCATCAGCTATCTAAGACACTTGTTGCGAAGTATGGGCCGAATACCTTGTTTGTTTTAGAAGATCTGGTTAATGTTCGATTTGCCACGGAAAAGACGGTCAAAGATAAACGTTATGAAAAAGTATCTTGGGCATTTTACCAACTGGAACAGATGTTGACTTACAAGGCTATTCAAGCAGGCGCTGCAGTTATCACGGTTAGTGCGGCTTATACCAGTCAGCGCTGTCCTGCTTGCGGTGAGATCAAAAAGACGAATCGCGACCACCAACTGCACGCCTACCAATGTTCAAACTGCGGTTACCAGTCCAATGATGATCGCGTCGGTGCCATGAACATTCAATACTTGGGTACTCAATATATCGCTGGCGTAAAAAAGCCCAAATTCAATAAGAAAAAAAGTGCGAACGGGTAAACCTGTTCAATTGCCGGTGAAGTCGATCATCGGGCTGTTGGGACCCTTAGATAAGTAAGGCCCAGCAGTAAGTAACGCCAACACAGCGCGTGCTTATCACACGCAAACTACGTGGAAGACCGGAAGGCCGTTAGACCACATAGCGTTAGGCGTAAGTCTAAAGGTATCTATCCAGATACCCTCGCCACTTGGTGGTGAGAGACAAGCTCGGTACTTTAGTGCCGAGATCATTGACTTTGATATCCCGGTCAATTTTCTTTACCATAACGTCATTCCCCCTGATAAATTGATCAATGGAGATTTGGAAAACGTCACTCAAGACCAGCAGCATCCCCACGTCCGGATAAGTCCGGCCGTTTTCCCAACTTGAAATTGTCTTATCTGAGACATGTAATTTTTCAGCCAGTTGTTTTTGGGTCCAGCCAAATTGCTGCCGATATTTCTTCAGTTGCGTCTTAAGTGCCATTTTCCCTCACTCCTCCATTTCAATTTAGCAAAGAACGGTCATCATAACGACCTACAAACCCCATAGATACACTAAATCCAGCCCTATGTTTTGTAGAGCTGGATTTAGTGCCCGTTATGGCAGCGTTATGGCCGCATCACCATTTGCCATTCGCTGCTGGTAATTACAAGACTAGCACAACAAATGACACAAGTTTTAACTTTATATGTTGCTTGATGTTGGTTTGATACCTATAACGCTGGTCTCTTGCACTAATCTGGCCACATCGTAAGCAATCGCGGGTTCCAAACTGCCATTTTTTGCCAGTGTATCAAGCAATGTTGTCCAAACTAATTTGAATACAGCAACGTCTGCTGGCGATAATTGTTTAACAAAATCTGGCAAAACCCCTGCAAAATCTTTAAGTTGCCACTGCTTTGGCGTCTGCAAGTATCGCGCGTAAATCAAGTCGCCTAAATCCACGATATAATCAACTATCTGGGCCTGCTTGTATTTATGATACCATTCTTGATGCGTACTCCATAACTGCCAAGCCCGAGCTAATATTTCGTTGTGAACTTTAGTGGCTATTTGTTTTGAGTAACCCTGACGTGAATGGGCCAGTTTTTTATACTTAAGAGCGGGCATATACACTATTTCCGGAAAAAAGGCCCGTCCCTCAGCGGCTCGCGCAGTTTGCCTAGCAACATTATAGTCCTCGATAAATTGATCCATTAGATCCCAATCCTTCTGTTCATCGATGCCCGCACGACGCATGCCCAATACCAACCGCTTCTCGGATTCAAAATTGGCCTCATCTGATAAGGTTGCCTTAACTTTAGGCAAAATCTTAATCAGAGCTTGCTTTAAACTTTCGGCCTTGGCTGGCTTAAGATAACCTACTTCGCCTTCAAAAGTTAGAAAATTCTGTAATATTTGGGCGACGCCTGGCAGTTCATCCAAAAAGTAGTTCATTTCCAAGGCAAAGCGCCACTTCAAAGTTTCTTGAAACCCTTCTTCATCCCATTGGTCTGGATCTTCATGGAAAGTGAATGACATTTTGTCCGCAATTCGTGTGATAAGTGTTTCAATATATTCTGATTCAAACTGTTGGGTAAATATACGCCATTTGGGATCATTTTCAAACGCCTTGATTAATTTTAAAAGCTCACTATCCATCTCATTGAGCAATCTATCTTCCTTTGCTAATCTGTCCGCCTTGTCAGTAATTATCGCCGGCTTTGATATCTTTTTCGAATTTTTTCGCGTATGCCCCGTTAGAGCTTTTTCCATACCCGTTTTGGCGCTTTGCTTTCGGGCATTTTTCCTAGCACTCTTCTGCTCTATCCGCCGCTTCTCAGCACTTTTATTAGAACTTACCTCGGCTTCACAAGAAGTTTCATAGTCTCTAAAGTAATCATAGCGCGTGTAAAAGGCAATTTCGTCTTTAAAGAGATTTTCAATGAAACGATACTCGATGTGCAGTGCCCCAATTTCCGTTAACCATTGTAACCAGTAACGAACCACCGTTAAATCAGTCACAATCAAGCGATAATTCTTATTAGTGCTTTTATTGCGATATAAATAGTGAAAGCTTGATCGTACCGGCTTGATATCCGAAAATTTCCATTGATCAATCGGCTTTGGTGTATCGTATAAAACAAAATTCAGCATGTTTTCAACGGCAGTCTTGATCATCGTTTTCCGACCTAAAAATAGGGTCATTACTTGCTCGTATTCACTGCTCTGTTTAAAATCATCCCAATACTTATCAAACTCCTGATAATATAGATCCCAAAATTCTGATTCTTTTGACATGGCAATCTCTCCTCGTATATTTGTTTCCACGAATAAAGTGTATCGCCGCTGTTCCTCAAAATCTACGGGAATTACGCCCCTATTATCATACGATTATCGCAAAATTATCATAAATTTTCTTTGTCCAATATATGCACCCTCTAAATAATTGCCAAAAAAACAAGCTGAATCCTTATCCAGCTTGAACTTCACGATAACTTATTCATTTTTCTAAGCTTGATACACCCACGAGGGATTGCCGGAATCACTTTATCAAGTACACCGAATCCTTATTTTGATTCAATCAAGCGCTTAATACTGTTGAAATGGGTTCTTTTCAATTTGATCATACCCAAATCATTGTGTAAGGCCACGCAGGCTCTAGCTTCCAGGTCAATAAACTCAGTACCTTTGACTTGGTTGATGGGGTTTTGGGCGGACTTGGGCAATTTATCCACACATAATTTCAAAGCTTGTTTCAACTTCCCAAAATATTCTCGATCAGTACTGTTGCGCTCTTGATAAGCTGCTTCGCGAATGCTGTCCAGCAGATATTCAATATTCGTAGGCATTTTCGGTTCAACCACTGGGACGTTGGTTTCCGGTGCCACGGTATGTTGCCATAGCCGTTGGTATAAACCGGACAAAATCAACAACTCCTGGTTGCGGGTATTGGGCTTATCCGGTAGATAACTGATATGAGCAGCGGTCAATTGTTGGGAAGTGGCCCGGGAAGACAGGTTCACCACAAAATCCGCATATTGTAACCCAATGACCTCCCGGCTGTTTCTAGCCGTCAATTGCAAATGTTTCACTCGACAGCCCAGTAAAGGCAAATAGGCTTGCATGATTTGTTCGGCAACCACCAAACTATCAGCATTAAATTCAAGCCGCATATCTAACACAATTTCAAAGTTATCAATACTGGCAAAGTCTAATACCGAAATGGCGTCTAAAGCCGCCAGCAAATAAGGCGCTAGATACGTCAATTCCGAAACCTCATGATATTGGGTTTCCACCGTGGTATAAAAAGCCTTCAATTCATCCGTAGCTGTGCCCGACAAAACCTGGCTGACAACCTTCACATTTTTACCCGCCGCCTTGACTTCATCCCCCGGCCGCCAGCCGAACGGATATAGGGTATTTTTAAAATTATTAAAAGTATGGCTGGAGGTAGCAAAGACGCAGGATACATTCATTCTTTTAGTATGGCCGGCATTGCCCAGAAAAGTTTCATCAATGTAAAGCTTAGCATGATGAATATGCGTTTTCAGAAAAGCAGTCAGCTTCTTTTCCGTCTGCTTGGAAATATTTTTCCCGGCCAATATCCGTTTTAAGGTGGCCAATGAAATACCGATATCTTGGGCCTGTAGCTTTAAATCCGAATAATTAAGTCTTTGTAACGCTTGAACAAAATCCATGTTCCGGCTCCCCTTGTTTAAGACCTATGATACTTCAATCTTAATTGAAACAGGACAGGCTCGCAAGGCTGATCACTCAGAATAACGCTTGTTATAATGCCTCCCCACAAAAAAAGTCCCATATTCTGGGACAATTTGATCAACCGTTTAATTTCTGAAAGGGATCTGGCAGGTGATTGGCTTGCTTTTCTTGCCTGACATATTGGCGCTGCTGGGTAATAATCTCTGGAATTAACATTAAATAAAAACTACCCTTACTTTTAAAAGCAAAGGCAGTCTAATATCTATTTGTGACGTTTCCGATAAGTATCCCTTATTGTGTAATGCAGCCAAATCGCAACAACCATTACAACGGCTGTCAAAACCAATGTCCTAACCGGCATTTGGCCATCAGCGGTTGCAACCATAATGATTAAAATAACTGCAATTGGTAAAACGTAGCGCCATAAAATGGTTTTAACGGTTGTCATATCAAATCAGCCCCTTAAACAAACCTGCTAACTGATACAGATAACTATTATATAACACATTTTTTTCAGCTAATCAATTAAACAATCTGCCAGTCAAAAACAGCCATCACCCCACGATTACCATAGGATGATGGCTGTTATACATACAGTATTTAAATTTCTACCAACCATAGCCCCCAACGGATCGTTTCAACCAGTCATACCATTGATCATCTTGCAAACGCAGAACAGTCACGGAAGCCCCCCGCATGCCATAAGAAGTTAAGTAAGTCCCGGTTTTAATGAAGGTTGGGGCCAGACCTTCTAGCGTTAACAACTGGACCACATCATTAGTGAAGACATATTGATCCATCAGGGGTAAGCCCCCCAGACCGTTGATCAACACGGCTAATTTCTGCCCTGTGGCAAATTGGGCCGCAATGCGAATTTTATTCACCAATTCCCGGGCTAATAACTCGGAAGATTCTAAAGGTTCGTTGCGATAGCCGGGTTCGCCGTGGATACCCACCCCGTAAGCCACCTCATCGTCGGCTAAAACGAAGCTGGGTGCTTGGGCCCCGGGGGTTTCGGTGCCGGATAAAGCCACTCCCAGGGTATAGAGATTATCGTTGATGACCTTGGCCAGGGCAGCTAATTCCGTTAACGTGGCCCCTTTATCGGCAGCGGCGCCTAATAACTTGAACATGAACACCGTTCCCGCCACACCCCGACCTCGGGTCTGGAGGGTCTTAGGGTCCACGGATTGGTCGTCAGATACCAAGACCACCTTCACGTTATAACCATCGGCGTTTAAAAAAGTGGCTGCCGCGGAGAAGTTTTGCACATCTTCTTGGAAATTTTTCACGATAAATAAATAATCATGTTGACTATCCAAGGCGGTGATGGCCCGGATAATGGCCGTGCTATCAGGTGGTGTAAAGATCAGGCCGGTGATGGCAACATCTAGGAGGCCAGGCCCGATATAGCCGAAATCCAGAGGCTCATGGCCACTGCCTCCGCCGCTGACCAACAAGACTTTGCGGCCGCTGTTGGGGTTAGCCAGGGCACTCACTTCACCCAACCGCCGTAATTCAGGATGGCCATATTGAATGCCCTGAATCATCTGGTCAATGGCCAGCGCTGGATCATTAATTAATTTTTTCATCAGGACCAATCCTTTCCAAATCACCATCATCAGTCGAAAAAAGACCGCTGAGGGCCCTTTTTCTTAATCCTACTGATTTACCCCCGCCATTGCAAGAGCTTTATTGACAAATACTGGGCGAATTTCGTGGCTACTTTCATAACCATGGGCATAAGCTGAAGCAGCTTTCATGGCGTTGACCACCATCTCAGGGGTCACCGTAAAGGGCATGTTTTTCATGGTTTCATCTGGTGCCGTGGCTAACGCGCCAATCTTAAGCAAATCGGCATCGGATAATTGATCCAAATGCGTTGCTTCCAAGGTGATGGGCAAGCCTAGGGTCAGGTAAAACTCAATATATTTGTTCAGTTCCGCATGGGGTGTGCCTTGCAACACCAATTCCACCATGGTACCAAAAGCGACTTTCTCACCATGGGTCAAGCTGTGAATCTCACCGTGAACCGCTGTAAATCCGTTATGAATGGCATGGGCGGCGGCCAACCCACCATTTTCAAAACCTAAGCCAGACAGCAAGGTATTGGCTTCCACGATGGCTTCTAAGGCTGGCGTAACCACATGGGCTTTGTTAGATTCAACGGCTTCATAAGCGTATTCCCACAAAACCCGTTCACACTCAGCGGCAATGGCCCGCCCCGCAAAAGTGGCCTGGCCACCACCCATGGTCACACCATGTTTTTTAGCCGTGGCTTTGGCTTCAATATTGGTGGCCATGGCATCAGAAATACCCGATACTAAGGTGCGCACGGGGGCATTGGCAATAATTTGGGTATCCACTAAGACCAAGTCACTGTGCCGACTATAAAATTCGTACTGATCAAATTGACCGTCTGGGGTATAGAGCACAGATAAGCCCGCCGTAGGGGCATCGGCAGAAGCCGCTGTGGGCGCAATGACCAAGTGAGCATTTAGGGCTTGGGCAATGGCTTTGCTGGTATCGAGGGTTTTACCACCACCAAGGCCAATGATCATGTCCACTTTAGCATCCCGGGCGATCTTGGTGATCCGGGTAATTTCTTCTACATAGGCTTCGCCGCCAAATTCGGCGCGCGTAACTGTGAAACCATTGTTCTCCAAATAACTGGCAAAATCAACGCCGGCTATTGGCCAAACAACTTCATCAGCCATCATCAATACTTTTTCACCCAACTGGTGTAAATACCCTTGCGACTGTTCCAAAATCCCAGCACCTTGTAAATACTTATCTGGACTAACAAACATTAATGCGTCACTCATGATATAACTTCCTTTCAGATTTGACATGGTAAATCCATTATTATTTGATGATTAAGGGCTTTAACTGAGTTTCAATTTCCGACCGTCCAACCCCAGCTTGAGCCAGGGCAGCCGCAGAATAAGCGCTTTCAACAAAGGCCGTATCGTAGCGCTGAATGACCCAGGGACTCATTTCAGCCACCAGGTCCAAGGTCATTTTAGCGCTACCTAAATCGTAGAAAACCATTAATTCATCTCCAGGATTGGCATCAATGGCCTGGGTGATCTTGGCCGCATCCGTGCCTACGCCATTATCTGCGGTCCCTCCCGCTACGGTCAGGGGGACGTCTGGGGCCACTTGTTGAATCAACTTGGCAATCCCTTGGGCCAGTTCAGTCACATGGGATACCAATACAATACCGATGGTCATCTTGGTCAACTCCTTTAGGGCGCTTTCAATTTTTCCTAATACTTTTTAATCAGTCCCGTTTTTCAAGGCCTGATTGGGACTAGTTTTTAGGGCACTTTGGGCTTTAAGTAGGGCTTGGAACAATTCTTGCGAAGAAACGGCCCCAGGGTCTAAATGGCCTACCGACCGTTCCCCAAGATAAGAAGCCCGGCCCTTTTTAGCCTGCATCGGTTTGGTGTGCGCTGCTAATTGAGCCAACCCAGCTGAAGACAGGGTATGATGTTCCAACATGGCTGGCACATAGGCCCAAACATCTAGCATGGTTTTATCCCCAAAATTGGCGCCACCCCGGTCGGCGATGGCATCCGCACCAATTTGAATCAATTGGTCCAATTGTTGGGTATCCACAGCGGCCTTAGACATTCTTAAAAATGCCGAGCCATAAAGCGGGCCAGCTGCCCCGCCCACTTTGCTGATCAAAGCAAAGGCAATGGCCTTGAGCTGTTCAGCCACAGATTGATTGGGTGTTTTGAAGGTGTGCATCACCGCACTCATCCCCCGGGCCATGTTATCGCCATGATCCCCATCACCGATTTCCGCGTCCAAGCCGCTAAGATAAGCCTTATCGGTTTGAATCTGGTGATCAAATTCAGTCATCCATTTAAAAAGTAATGTCTCATCAAGCATTGAAATCCCCCCTCTGGGTACTGCTGCTTTGAAGTTGACCCAGTTCTTAGTTACAAGTCGATCATAAGACACCGCTTTCAAAAATATAATGGACAAATTTTTCAGTATGTCCGTCACCGGCCTTATTGCCTATGATTGGCCAACAAGCCTTGAATACTGTCATTCAAATAATTTTGCAGCAATTGTATTTCTTGATCTAAGGTCGCTTGAGTATCCGTCACCAACCAGCGCTTCACTTCAGCCACTAAGCCCATGGCAATCACCCGCTGGGAAAAGGCCGCTTGGGCGTCACTGGTGGTGAGGTGGGCCTGGGCACTAATATCCGTATAAACTGTGCGAATCAAGCTCTCAATATGTTGGGCAATCACAGCCTCAGGGGCATTTTGATCATGAATCGCAAAAACTTTAATATAAAAATCCCGATTGTTTTGAAAATAACGTAAAGTGTGGGTCAACACTAAGGTCCAATGCTCATAATCCAGGTTGTCGTTGAGGACCGCCTTGATTTCATCGTTGTAAATCCAAGTGAGCACATCGTATTTATCGCGGAAATAGTCGTAGAAACTCTGCCGTCGAACCTGGGCCTGGTGCATGATTTGGGTCACCGTAATCGTATCGAAGTCCTTTGCAATCAGCATTTGTTTCACCACCATAGCAACTTTTTTTTGCGTGATGTAACTCATCGAATTCACCTCCTGCCGATTTGTCATAAAAGCATTATACCTTGTCTAACCACTTTACTTTAGTTTTTTTCATTTTTTGGCTTAGGCTTCAAACTGGGCTTACCAGGCAATGGTATTTGCCGGGGCGTTTAATAGCGTGTGCCAATTGTCCTGCAGCTGACATAAGGTCAAGGACACGCCGTGCATATCAATGGCCGTCACTAAATTCCCCACCTTCGTGAAGGTCACTTTAACGTCCCGCTTAGCTAGGTCGGCCAAGACATCATTGGCGAAAACATACTGTTCCATCAACGGCGTGGCCCCCAGACCATTCACCACCACGGCAAACTCATCGGTGGTCTGCAGGTCAAAATTGCCTAGAATTTTATCCTCCAGATGGGCGGCAATAGTAGCGGAGGGCGCCATTTTTTCGGTGGCATAGCCCCGTTCGTTATGGATACCCACCCCATATTCCATCTCATCGGCTTGCAGCTCGAACCCAGGATGATCTACCCCAGGTACCGTAGCTGCCGTCAAGGCAATGCCAATGGTCTTGGTATGGTCAATGACGGCTTGCCCTAGGGCCGCTAATTCATCTAGGCTTGCCCCAGCTTCAGCGGCAGCGCCACAAATCTTCTCCACCAAAATCGTGCCAGCCACACCCCGGCGGCCTTGGGTATCCGTGGCATCAAAGGCCACATCATCGTCTACGGTGATGGCTTTGACTTGGATATCATCATACTCCGCCAATTCCTGGGCCATGGCGAAATTCATCACATCCCCGGCATAGTTTTTCACGATCAACAGTACCCCGGCGCCGTGATCCGCATAGCGAATCGCCGCGTAAATTTGATCCGGTGTGGGAGACGTGTTAATTTGACCAGCCACTGCGGCACTGAGCATGCCTAAACCCACATAGCCTAGGTGTAGCGGTTCATGACCAGAACCCCCGCCAGATACCAAACCAACTTGGTGCCCGGCTTTAAAAGCCGCATCCCGCCGCCCGATAGCCTGGGTATTAGGCAACTGTGCCACCAATTGGGGATAGCTTTTCACTAACCCACTGACCATTTCCGGTACGATGTCGGCTACGGCATTGATAATTTTCTTCATAGCACTCACCTCAGTTTCATTAGTTTATAATGCGATTATAACAATGTATGCGCTTCCAAATAATGGACAAGTTGGTGAAGTTGTCCAGGCTTAGGGAGATGCTCTAACTGATACCGCGAAAAATAGCCCACTGCGTAAAGGATAATCTCTTCACGCGGTGGACCATTTATTCTACTTATCAAACAACTTAACGCCAATCTCCATCTAAAAACTGGCGATACTCTGGCCAAAAGAAATTGGTAAATTCAGGCACGTCAATATTTTTTGATGGGAGAGCTCTGAAGGCGGCTGAAAAATCTTCACCACTTTTTCTATACTCTTTTCCATAACTGACATCGACCGGAATCCATTGATTTTTGCCAATCTCTGCATAAGTCACGCCAGTAACATGGATGTAGGAAAACGCTAACCATTCTGAACCATATCCAGGTATAGATCCACCAAGTTGTTGCGTATTTGTGACATCAGCAGGATCAAACCAGTAATTAGCGCGAGCGTGCCAATATACAATAACCATTGGACTATCATCTGTTCTCTCATCTACAACCGGCAATACGCCTGGATTTGGTACGTCAATGTCTCTAGATAACGAATAGCCACCCTTAGTACTGTGATAAAAAACTGTGCCATTATAACTAATATACTTCTGGTCTAACGTTGTGGAATCTGCGACTTTTGTATCGTCTCGAGTGGGTTCATTATTGAAAAGGTCCCAAAATCCTGAACCTCCCCACAGGACTGTCCCGGTTGTGGTAGTACCATCTTTTTTCGTCTCATCATGATTATCATAAATTTTAATATCACTGGTATCCCCAACGTTTAAAGTGTTGGCATTTACGTACTGGTTCCCGCCAACATTAAACCATTTTTCACCATTTCTTGAAATGATGCCCCAATTTAACTGCCAGGCTGAGCCAGTCCAAAGCACCCGGTCTGCCGGCTGTGCCTTATTACCAAAGCCATTATACAATTGCGTTGGCGCCGTCGTGGTCCCCACTGCTGCTTGAACTTTATTCGTGTTGGTATGTAAACCTAAACTCACCGCCAACAACGTCACCAGAGCCCCAATAAACCCATACCATTTTTTGGTCATGTGCCATCCCTCCAAATTCAACACATCAATTCGCATTCATTTTTCAAAAGAAAAAAACACCGAAAATAATCCCCAAGGAATAACATCATTTATTATAAAATCACTCATCCCTTTCTGACTTTTTCGCCAAAAGAGCGCTTTACAAATACTTGATATTGTTATATATATATCACAATGTTTATCTTAAATTCAAGTCTCAATTGGTTGATTTTTACAAACAATTTTTCAGCATATTAAATAACGATTTTTCAGCCTTTTTTCTAGTAATCTTCCAACCCATTTGGCTGCACCCTAACTAGCCGTTGGCGCAAAAAAATAACCATTAACCGTACAATCAGTCAATGGTTATCTGCTTTAAATTTAGGTGTCACTTGGCAAAAAAATTACTTCTCCCCACCCCGCCAGAAATCCGTGACCGCACCTTTGGCGGAACTGGAGACGATATGGGCATACTTGCCCAATACGCCCCGGGTATATAGCGGTGGAATCTTAGTAGCTTGGCGCCGTTTCTCAATTTCGGCGTCGGAAACTTTCATGGTCAACTCTTTGGTATCTTGATCAATGACCACGATATCCCCAGTCTTTAAGTAGGCAATAGGTCCAGCATCTTGGGCTTCAGGGGCAATGTGGCCCACGACTAACCCGTGAGTCCCCCCGGAAAAGCGGCCATCGGTCAAGAGGGCAACGGATTCACCTTGGCCCTTGCCCACTAAAATGCCAGACAGGGACAACATTTCCGGCATCCCCGGACCGCCTTTAGGCCCTACGTAGCGGACCACAACCACATCCCCGTCCACCACTTCATCGGCTAAGACCGCGTCAATGGCATCTTCTTCCGTGTTGTAAACCTTAGCCGGGCCTTCATGATGGCGGACTTTAACGCCAGAAACCTTGGCCACGGCCCCTTCTGGTGCTAAGTTACCGTGTAAGATAATCAGGGGGCCATCTTTACGTTTGGGATGATCCAAAGGCATAATGACTTTTTGACCTGGCGTCAGACTAGGCACCTCGGCTAAGTTTTCGGCGATAGTTTTCCCCGTCACCGTGAGACAATCCCCATGTAAGAAGCCATTTTCATTTAGGTATTTCATCACGGCAGACACGCCGCCAACTTCATACAAATCTTGAAAGACGTACTGGCCACTGGGTTTTAGATCCGCCAAATGGGGTACTTTTTTCTGAAAAGTATTAAAGTCATCTAAGGTCAGGTCCACATTGGCCGCATGGGCCATGGCCAGCAGGTGCAAAGTGGCGTTGGTGGAACCGCCCAGGGCCATGATGACAGTGATGGCATTTTCAAAGGCGTCACGGGTCATGATGTCTTTAGGATAAATGCCCTTTTTCAGTAAATTCAAAACAGCTTTGCCGGCAGCGGCCACATCGGCTTTTTTGCCATCCGTGGCGGCGGGGTGAGAGGCAGAACCCGGCAGGCTCATACCCAGTGCTTCGATGGCGGAGGCCATGGTGTTGGCCGTGTACATCCCGCCGCAACCACCAGGGCCCGGACAGGCGTTGCATTCAATTTTGCGGACTTCTTCGGCGGAGATGTCGTGGTGATTCCATTGGCCCACGGCTTCAAAAACCGAGACCAGGTCGATATCCTTATCGTCTAGATTCCCCGGCGCAATGGTGCCCCCATAGACAAAGATGGCCGGGACTTCGGCGTTGGCGATGGCAATCATGGAGCCGGGCATATTTTTATCACAGCCGCCAATGGCCACAAAGGCGTCACAGTTATGACCCCGGATGGCGGTTTCCACGGAATCAGCGATTACATCCCGGGATGGCAGGGAAAAGCGCATCCCTGGGGTCCCCATGGCAATCCCATCGGACACGGTGATCGTGCCAAATTGTACCGGCCAACCCCCAGCTTCCGTGACACTCTTTTCAGCAATATCCCCAAAACCCCGCAGGTGCATGTTACAAGGTGTGTTTTCTGACCAAGTGCTGACGACCCCCACGATGGGCTTTTTAAAATCAGCGTCTTGCATCCCCGTGGCCCGCATTAAAGCCCGGTTAGGTGATTTAACCATGCCATCGTAGACATGACTGCGAATTCTAAGATCTTTTGGTTGTTGATCAGCCATTATATAAACCCCTTTCAGTAAGTGCTTATAATCATGTGGTTTTGATTATAAGCTTATTCTCATGTAAATGCCATAGTTTTTAAGATAAAATTACAGCACAATTAAATTGTGCACTTGAAAATACCGGGAATGTATGAAAGAATACAACTACACTATTTTTCAAAAAGGACTGATAATATGCGTGATGACATTCAAATCAATGACCGAGCCGCCGCCATCAGCGACCAGTTAATTGACAAATTACAAACTGTTTACGATCCCGAATTGGGTTTAGATATTTATAATCTTGGTCTCATTTACGTAATTGATTTAGACGCCACCGGCCACTGTCACATGGTCATCACCTTCACCGAAATCGCCTGCGGCTGTACCGATACCCTGCCCAAGGATTTGATTGCCGCTTTGATGCAATTAGACCCCATTAGCAAAGTCACCGTGGAAGTGGTCTGGTCCCCAGCTTGGAAAATGACCCGAATCAGCCGCTTGGGCCGCATCACCCTGGGGATTGCGGTGCGTTAAAGGGCAAAAAAGAGGGCCACATTTGGCCCTCTTTTGGTGTTTATTCCCGGTGACTGGCTGCTTGAAACTCAGCCCGCAAAATGGCATACATGGCTTCGTCTACCAAACCAGTGTTATTTAGCCCCCGCTGCCGCAGTACCCCTTCAAAGGTCAGGCCACTTTTCTGCATCACTTTGCCGGAAAATGTATTCGCCGTGTCGTGTTTAGCTTCAATGCGATTCACGTCGGTGCTGGCAAACAAATAGGCAATGACCACGGAAATGGTGCCGATTAATTCGCCGCTGGCCTTAAGTTCGATCCCCCAATCAAAGAAATCTGGTTCTTGATAGTGCTGGGCCTGCTGGGTCAAGCGGGCCTTTACCTGGGCCAGGTCCTGATAGGCGGGCCAGGTTAAATATTTGGTGACAGCCGGATCGGCAGCCCAGTTTTGCAACATTTGTGGCGCATCGGTCGGTGTGAGTTGGCGTAAAATTAAGCGTTTTGTTTCTAAGCGTGTGGTCCCCATAAGACATCTCCCAAAAAATAATTAATTACAATCATCACCCGTTAGCTACTTTAAAGCCCGGACATAATAATCCGAATAAGCCACCCCATCATGACCCAATAACACTTCGGCAGTCGGTTGAAAGCCGAGTTCATGCAAAGCTTGGCGCCGAATCCCAGCCGCTGGAATGGCCTTGGTGGCAACTTTACTAGTTTTAAATAGGGCCTTGAGATAAGGCAAATAAGTGGCAATGATTTCGCTGATTACGTCAGCTTGTTCATAATCACTGCGCAAATCCAGGCGCAAAATGGCCGTATCGTCAAAATAATCCGTGGCTTGGCGACCGAATAGCTCAACGGTGCCTACCGCAGCCTTTGTTCTAGTATGAACGATGCTCCAACGAACAAAACCTTGCTGTTGGTATTCCTCGCCCCAATAATCAATAACCGCCTGCATTTTAGCCAGATCGGTATAGTGGAAATCATCGCCGCCACAATTATCGCTATTAAATAACGGCCAGGCTTTCGAATCACTGTAAACGCGTAGCAAGTCCGCCGCATCGGTCAGGATAGTCTGCCGCAATAAGAAGTGTTGGCTTTGCAAGTCGGGACAGTTTTCATAAACATTTGGCATCAGGTGGACCTCCTCAAATAGTTGGTTTAAAACGAGTGCAATCAGGTTGGCCTTATGGCTTAACGGCCGCCACGATCAACATCATGGGCCGCCGCAATTCATCCCGCATTTCTTGACTGGCTTGTTGCATGGCTTTGGTGGGCGTGGGTTCCACCAAAGCCGTCAGCGTTAAGCCTTGTTTTAACAACGTGTTCACATAAGTGGTGACGGTGCGATGATACTTGGCCACTTGATGGTTCAAAAAATCCGTCTCCCGCAGTGACTCGTCAAAGTACCGGTCCACCGGCCAATATAAAATCTTCCCAGCGTCATTTCTAACCCATTGCTCTTGGCCCTGGGCAGTAAAAATGGGATGCTCCACAGACATGACAAAATGGCCTTGGGACGCTAAACAGGCGTCGATTTTTTGGACCAGACTGGCGTAATCGGCAATGTAGTGAATGGCTAGGGAGCTGATAATCACGTCAAATTGCTGTTGCAAGGTATCGATGTCCGTCATGGATAGCACTTTGTAAGTGATATTGGCCGCTTTAGTCATGGTTTTGGCCTTTGCAATCATCCGGTGGGATAAATCAATGCCCAATACCTGCTTAGCCCCATGTTCAGCCGCATAGCGGCAATGCCAACCATAACCACAGCCCAGGTCTAAAACCGTCTTACCGGTAAAATCCGGCAAAACTTGCTGTAATTCATGCCATTCCCCGGCTGCTTTTAAGCCTTGCTCAGAACGGGCCATGTGACTATAGGCGTCAAAAAAATCAGGATCATCGTAAATATCTGTCATGGTCAACCTTCCCATCTTAAAATAAGTGCTAATTTGATGGTACCAATCTCAGCTAGAAGGTCAAGCTTTTTCCAAGATTAAGTTGCTATAATTGATAACTATTTTTTCATTGTATGCAGATATTAGCATAATTTATCCTCGTGTTATTTTTGAAGTAAGCTTTGTGAAATTTCAGAAAATGGGTTGTCCTATTTTCCTCAAAGGTGTACACTCACCTTGTAAAAGTTAATAGGCGATGATGTTCGCCATAAAATAATTGTTCAAACAATTTGATGACGTCTACTGTAATCGGGTTTAGCCACCCCCTATACAGTAGACGTCTTTTCTTTTTGCAAGACGAAAGGGGTATTACATTTATGAAATTATTTATTGACTCAGTTAAAGCACGGGAAATCTTTGATTCACGGGGCAATCCAACTGTTGAAGCAGACGTTATTCTCTCAGATGGCACCCGGGGTCGGGCTGAGGTCCCTTCCGGCGCCTCTACCGGCGAAAAAGAAGCCGTGGAACTCCGTGATGGTGGCAGTCGCTTACAGGGCAAGGGGGTTTTAAAGGCCGTCAACAATGTCAATACAAGCATCAATGCAGCGTTGCATGACAGCGATCCCTTTAACCAAGCCCACGTGGATCAACTAATGATTCAACTGGATGGCACGCCCAATAAAGCTAAGCTTGGGGCCAACGCCATTTTAGGGGTGTCCATGGCCACGGCCCGGGCTGCCGCCAATGCCTTGCATCAACCCCTCTATCGCTACCTTGGGGGAACAGATTTAGAATTGCCCCAAACCTTTCACAATGTCATCAACGGTGGCGAGCACGCGGACAACGGGATTGATATTCAAGAATTTATGATCACGCCGGTTGAACGCACTAGTTTCCGAGATGGTTTTGAAAAAATCACCAACACCTACCATACTTTGAAAAAAGTTATTGAAGCCGCTGGTTTTACCACTGGTCTGGGGGATGAAGGTGGCTTTGCCCCGAATTTGAAATCCTCTGAAGCGGCTTTACAGATGCTCCACGATGCCATTGTGCAAGCCGGTTATACCCCAGGCAAAGAAATTGCCATCGCCTTTGATGCTGCCGCTTCTTATTTTTATAATCGGGACACGAAGAACTATGACTTTGAAGGTCAAACCTACACCCCCGATGAACTCGGGGCCTATTACCACAAGCTCTTGGACAAATTCCCCGAAATCATTTCCATCGAAGATCCCTACGGTGAAGAAGATTGGGCCAACTTCGTGAAATTCACTAAAGCCTATGGTCAACGAATTCAAATCGTGGCCGATGATCCGGTGTGCACCAATCCTAAATTGATTCGTGAAGCCATTGAACAAGGGATGGCCAACAGTATTTTGATTAAGCTCAATCAAATCGGCACAGTCACTGAAACCTTAGAAGCCATTCGCCTGGCTCGTAAAAATGGGTACACCACGATGATTTCTCATCGTTCTGGGGAAACTGGTGATACCTTTATCGCTGACTTTACCGTGGCCACCAATGCCGCTGAATTGAAATCTGGTGCCCCTGCCCGTTCCGAACGGGTGGAAAAGTACAACCAACTTTTGCGCATTGAAGAAGAATTAGGGACTGACGGTACACGCTTGGCCCATTTCCCAGATAACGTCAAATTTGATTAGCCAAGTTTGAGTCGCTATCTTTAAGCCACAACAAATTGGCCCAGCAGCTTTCATTCAAACTGCTGGGCCTATCTTGACGGAGGTGCCTACGTTGCAAACCAAAATAATTAAAGGCCTTTCAAATGCCCAAGTTAAACAGCTACTTCAAAAAAATGGCCCTAATGAAGTGGCTGCAACGGCAACTGCGATACTAATAAGCTGCCCCATCAATTGACCACCTTAGCTAAAGCAATCACCCGATGCTCAATCTCGTCACGAACTTGCCGAAAAACGGTTAACACCTCGGCATCCGTCCCTTGGGCTTGGGCGGGGTCAGGTAACGGCCAATGTATTTTTTCAACGGTTGCTGGTACGACAGGACAGCGATCCCGGGCATCCCCACACAGGGTCACCACGAAGTCACTGCTGTTCAAGTAAGCCAAGTCAATGACCTTAGAGCGCTGTTGGGAAATATCGATACCCTTTTCAGCCATCACTTTAACAGCCTTGGGATTTAACCCCTGGGCTTCAAGTCCCGCGCTGGCAATCCGCCAGTCAGGGCCTAATAAGTGTTTGGCAAAGCCTTCAGCCATTTGACTGCGACAGGAATTACCCGTGCATAAGAAATAAATTTGCGGCATAATGCCACCTCCAAAACATGTTTAACCGAAGACGCTCAAGGATAACCAAAGGCCACACAAGGTGACGAACAAAACCGGAATCGTAATGGTGATCCCAATTTTAAAATAAGTGCCCCATTTTATCTTGACCCCTTTTTGGGCCAGGACGTGTAACCAGACCAATGTGGCCAAAGAACCGATGGGCGTGATTTTAGGCCCTAAATCAGAACCAATGATATTGGCATACACCAGCGTCTGGTGCATTAGCCCCGACACATCGGCGCCTTTAATGGCCAAGGCGTTGATCATCACCGTGGGCATATTGTTCATGGCTGATGATAAAAAGGCTGCTAAGTAGCCCATGCCCATGGTGGCCAGGAAACGACTCCCCGAGGCAATTTTGGCAATCAAGCCCGCTAGCAAGGTGGTCAAGCCCACGTTTTGCAGGCCATAGACCACCACGTACATGCCAATTGAAAAGAACACAATATTCCAGGGCGCACCCTTCACCACGGCTTGGACATTGACCTGGGGACTTTTGGCCCCCACGAATAGGAAAATTGCCGCAATTGTCAAGGCAATAAAGGACACCGGAATATGCAAGAAACTACTGCTAAAGTAACCCACTAATAACGCTGCTAAGACCACCCAAGAAAAGCGGAATAAGCGTTGATCTTTGATGGCGGATTTTGGGGTAGCCACATGAGCCATCTCATAATGCCGTGGCAACGCCTTGCAGAAATAAAGGAAAAGAATGGTCACACTGATCACCAGTGAAAACAGATCCGGCAGCCACATCCTCAAAGCATATTCCGAAAACGTAATGCCAAAGAAATCTGCCGATACAATATTTACCAAGTTGCTGACCACTAAGGGCAGCGAAGTGGCATCGGCTATAAACCCACCGGCAATGATAAAGGGAAAAACCCGCTTTTCATCAAAATGCAGGGCCCGCACCATGGCCAACACAATGGGTGTCAGGATCAAAGCCGCCCCATCGTTGGCAAATAAAGCGGCCACAATGGCCCCCAGGACAGCAATTAGGACAAACATTCGAATGCCATTGCCCTTCGCCAAGCGGGCCATATGTAAAGCGGCCCATTCGAAGAAGCCGATTTGATCTAAAATCAAAGAAATCAAGATGATGGCCACAAAGGACAAGGTGGCGTTCCAAACAATCCCCGTGACGGTGCCTACATCTTTAAAGGTCACCACCCCAAACAGTAAAGCTAAAACAGCCCCACCAATGGCCGTCCAACCAATGGATAAGCCCTTAGGCTGCCAAATCACAAATAGTAACGTGAGTAAAAATATAAAAATCGCAAAAAAGACTTGCATAATGCCTCCAAAGTCAATAATCAATCCCTGCTTATGTTTGTTAACTTTCGTACTGGTCCGCGGGTGCCTTAAATCTGCAACAACGCGGTTTCAAAATCTGGGCGCCAGGGTTCCACGGCCAGGTGTCCATTGGAAACGGCCTGAACCTTCGCCAGCCACTGCCCTTCATTTTGGGCCCGGGCCTGCAGACAAGGATGCTGGGTTTTAGTTGCGCCTAGACTTTGGTTAACGACCCACCAAGTATGGGCCATATGCGCCCGATTCAGATCGGCGTTTAACCGCAAGGATTCATAAACCGGCGTGGCCTCAGGTAAGGTGACCATGATAATTTCTGTCTGACTGGCATCTTGCAAGCGGGGCAACAAATTGGCAATAGCTGCCGGCACGGCCCCCGTGCTGCGCTGAACTTCTTTGGCATAGCTTTGAGTGGAATCTAACAACAGTAATGTATGCCCAGTGGGGGCGGTGTCGATGACCACCACGTCACTGTCGGCTTGGGCCACAATGTCGGCGAATGCCCGGAATACCGCGATTTCTTGGGTACAAGGCGACCGCAGATCTTCAGCGATATAAGCCACCTCGTTGGCGCCCAGGGTTTGCTTCGCCGTAGCTAAAACTTCCTTCTGATACGCAGCTAAAACCTGGGGTTCGTCAATATGCCGCACCGTAATGGCCGGGTCGTTGAGTTTGAAGAAATTCAGATGGTCCGCTGGATCTGTAGTGGCTAAACAAACCGTTTTGTGCTGTGCCGCCAATTTCTGGGCAATTTGCACGGCAACGGTGGTTTTTCCCACGCCCCCCTTGCCCATGGTAAAAATAATTTTCTTGTTGGTTTTAATCAAATCAGCCACAATTACATCTAAGGTGTGGTAATTTTCAGACTGGCGGTCTAGCGTTTTGACCTTGGCGGGCTGTTGGGCCTTCAAGACCAATCTTAAATTGGTTAACCCGGTGACATTATAGGGCCGCAAAGGAATTTCAGATTGAGGTAAAGTGGTCAGGATCGCCGGCATATTTTCCAGATCATTTTGCTGTTGGGCAAAAATTGCCTGGGAAGGCGGGTCCATAGGGTCCATCAAGGTGCCATTGATGATCAGTTGTTGGTGCTGCATCCCAATGGCCGCCAATTCCTCAGCAGCCCGGCTAGCCTCTAACAAGGCGGCACTTTGGGGCCGGGTGACGATCATCAATGTGGTTAAGTCGGGGTCATTTAACGTGGCCACGGCTTTTTGATAGCTGGCCTTTTTATCACCTAGCCCGGCCAACTGACCTAAACAAGAGGCCCCATGGCTATTTTCAGCTAAGTAATTATCCCAAGCCGCAGGTAATTGCAACATTCTTAAGGCATGGCCGGTGGGGGCGGTGTCAAAAATAATCGTATCAAAGCGCTGGGCGACTTGGGGATCAGTTAAGAAATTAGTGAATTCATTAAAGGCCGCAATCTCCACCGTACAAGACCCGGATAATTGTTCCGCCATATTTTGCAGGGCTGAATCCGGTAAAATCCCCCGATAAGGGCCGATGACACTTTCCCGATAAGCCGCTGCGGCCGTGACCGGATCAAAGTTGGCCGCAAATAAGCCAGGGACCCCAGGGATGGCCTTAGGGTGATTGGACAGGCTCGTTTCAAAAACATCTTGTAAATTACTGGCCGGGTCCGTGGATACCAACATGACTTGTTGGCCGGCATCCGCCAGTTGGATAGCTGTGGCACTGGCAACCGTGGTCTTACCCACGCCGCCCTTGCCGGTGAAAAATAAGTAATGGGTCAAAGCTTCTTTTAAGGGTTGGTAAGTATTCATTTTAAAACTCCTTTGCATATATAGATGATTATCTATATATAACACTTAAAAAAATTGGCTCCCGCCAATCTTTCCATGACTTAGCAGCAGCCACTGCCGCCACAACAGCCCTTATTCTCGTCCGCTGGGACAAAAACCAAACCGGTATAGTGGCCTAGTTCCTCTAAAGTGGGATATGTACCCTGTTTCACAATTTCTCCGTCCACCACGGTAATGGGCAAATTCGTCTCGGTATCATCAGCCATGGCCGCTAAAATATCGGCCCGCTGACTAAAGGTATCAGGATTGTTGCTGAGGTTATAGCGGGTGGCCTGGACCCCGTCAACCTTGCTCATAGCTTCAAAAGCGCCGGTGATCATCAATAATTCTGGGTTCACGCTGGGCCCGCAAACACCGGTGGCACAGCACATGGCTGGCTCAAATAATTCAACTGTTTTCATTTCGTAATAACATCCTTTCTTGTCGCCTGATCTTGGCAATTGTCGCAGCTGCCGTCATGACAAATGCAATCGGCGTCGTTGGCCAACAATTGCTTGGTGTCCTGTAAAAAGGCGATGACAAACGCTGGTTTCAAGGTATAATGCTGCCACTTGCCCACTTTTTGAGCTGTGACGATCCCCGCTTGTTGCAAGACTTTCATGTGATGGGATAAAGTGGGTTGGGAAAATTCAAAATGGGTCAAAATATCACAAGCACACAAGGTACCGCAGGATAATAAATCAATAATTTTCAAACGATTGGGATCGGCCATAGCTTTGAGCATGGGTACATAACTTTGATAATCCATGTGAAACACCTCCTCTAACAGATAGACATTTATCTATATGTCTAATATAGACCCCCATCTATGTAAGCGCAAGCATTATTTTGTGCATGATTATACAATCGCCCAATATACTGCCATCTGGACATGCAAAAAGCAGCCTTCTCTCACCAATTTTGAAAGTAGGCTGCTAGTAAATTACGACGCCATCATATTAATGAATACCAAACTTCAAACTTGTTGTTGGGCTGGCCGCACGAGGACTTCACTGACCGCCACATGTTTGGGCTGATTGATGGCATATAACACCGCTTGGGCGATGTCTTCAGGGTTTAACGCTAACCCAGCAGCTTCTGGCGCGTCCATTAATTGTTGCACAGACGCTGAAACCGCTGAGTTACCAATGGTGTGGACTAATTCCGTGCGTACTGCTCCGGGGGAAATAATGGTGGAACGAATGCCATTTTCTTTTTCTTCCTGGCGCAAGCCTTCCATAATAGCCCGCACCGCATACTTGGTGCCGTTATACACGGCGGATTCCGGATAAACCACATGGCCGGCCACGGAATCCGTGGTGATGATCAAGCCATCTTTTTGCTGACGCATAATTGGCAGAACTTCGCCAATGCCATTTAACACACCCATGATATTGATGTCCAGCATTTGTTGCCATTTGGCATATTCCCGATCGTGTAATGGGCCCTGGGGCATGACACCGGCGTTGTTATATAACACATCAACGCGTCCAAATTCCGTCAGAGCCAGTTGTAGCAAAGCGGTCACGTCAGCCCGCTTGGTCACATCGGTCACTTGATAGCGGGCGTTGGCCCCCAAGGTAGCGGTCAAGGCTTTAAGCTTGTCTTCCCGCCGCGCACCCAACACGACTTTGGCTCTTTTTTCCACCAGCAATTTCGCTGTAGCGGCACCAATGCCACTGGACGCCCCAGTGATCACAACGACTTTATCTGTAACTGTCATAAAATAATGACCCCCTTTTATAAGTTAGTTCTACCATAACCCTTAGAGTGGACTAGAGGTCAAGCCTTAATTGGAAATTAAAACAGCCTTGCTGGCCACCCCAGTGAAGGGTCCTCAAGGCTGTACCTGAATCAAATGCTTAAAGTTTTCCGGTTAAGAACTGGGCTTCCCCATTGCCAAAGCTCCAGTCCTCATCCGTATTCACCGACAGATTGATCATCACGTCTTCCCGCCGCAAACCCAATTTATCATGGAGTTCCTGCACCAGATTGGCGTAGAAAACTTGTTTTTGTTCAGTGGTTCTTGGCCGGGTCACCAGACTAAATATCAAAACTTTGTCGGTACGCTCGAACCCCAGGCCTGTATCTAAAATCTGCATCTCGTAAGGTTCATGTTGGGTAACAATTTGATACCGGTCCCCCACTGGGGCATTGAAAGCCTTGAGCATCACAGCATAAGAAATATCTAGAATCCGTTTGATTTCAGCTTCGGGGCGACCTTTGAGCATATCAATTTTCATTAATGGCATGGTGTTTTTTCCTTTCTTTTGGGCGTTAAGTAACTTTACAAAAAGCGCTGGGATCTTGGGTCAAAACCAATCATCTCAACGCTTTATTTATCACTTGTTTAGAATAAAATTACTGAATGGCTGCCGTTACCGCGGACTGCACGGCGGCCTTTTCAGCTTGAATCAAAGCCACGCGGCTTTCAATAATCTTGATGTCCATGGTAATTTCTCTGGTCAAACCAGGAGTTGGTATTTTAGGTTCAAAGAAGGCTTTGAACTCCGCTAAGCGGGCCGGGGTGCGGAAAATGCCGGCGATGACGGTGATGTAAGTGGTGAATTCCATGTCGCCACCCACCGTGTCGTCTAACCATTGCCAATCTTGGCGAATCCAGTCCCAAGCGGCTTGCTGGCCGTCGTCATTGGCCAAAACGCCACGGAACCAGCCTCTTAAATCTTGGGGCTTGATGGTGTCCGCGTCTTCAAAGTGCTGGATCAACCGGGCAATCAGTTGGCCATCAGTAGTGCTGGTCAAGGCCGCCCGAATGTCCGCTTGTAACTGGCATCTGCAGACTGGCGATAAGCGGCTAACAATTGGTCGAACAAGGCGCTACTGCCGAAGTTTTTCACTTCATTGCGCAAAACTAAGACCCGAATATCTGCCGATATGGTGGCCAGATTGTCCCGGTTGGCCTGGAATAAGTCGTGGGCAGCAGCAACTGCTTTAGCATTTTTCGCGTATAAGGCGGCACTCAAAACATAGGGCCGGGTCAATTGGTCGTCGTTGGACTCCCCAGCCTTTGGCGTCCAGCCCAAGCGGGTAACTTGAGCGGCACTTAATTGATCAAAGAAAGCTTGTAATTGTTTCTCTTCTGGTGAATTTGGTGCCACGAATTTCTTCAAGTTGCCGGCCACACTGTAAAGGGCCGCATTGACCACATGTGCTTGACTGTTGGCGAATTGGGGCAGCAGTGGCACGATGGCCCCGTAAGAAATTTGGCGGCCATCCGCTAACAGGCGTAAATCCTGGAGAATTTGCAGCTGAGTGATGGCATCTAATTCAGTGACATTGGCTAAAATATCTTGTAGCAGGGTATCATCGTATTTCACAATGAAATGGGAATTATTGCCCACGTTTAGGCGGAAAGGTTGGCCATTTTGTTGGCGCAGTTGGGCGTAATCCCCTAGAACTACTTGCTGATCCGCTAGAATTGCGGGGGCGGCATCGTAGTTACTGTTCAATGGGATTTGCCATTGCCGGCCGGCATCTTCACCGGCCCCAATAAAGAATTGTTGTTGGGATAAGGTGAGCTTGCCATCAATAACCGCGGCGGTGACCACGGGATAACCGGGCTGTTCCAGCCAAGAATTCATGATGGCACCCACGTCCATCCCCGCAGCCTCCCCTAAAGCAGCCCATAAGTCCGCCCCAGTGGCATTGCCAAAATGATGGGTGGCAAAGTATTGCTTCAAGCCCGCTCTTAAGGCCTTGTCGCCAATTAAAGCCCGAACCATGACTAACATGCGGGCCCCCTTGGCGTAAACAATAGCTGCATCAAACAAGGAGTCGATCTCGGCAGGATTTTCAACCTGCACATGGACAGATTGCACCCCATCGGTGGCGTCCCGTTGCAAGGCAGCGGGAACATCAGAAGTTTGGAACATTTCCCAAATGTGCCAGTCCGGTTCAATGGCATCAATGGCCACATATTCCATCATATTGGCGAAACTTTCGTTTAACCACAAATCATCCCACCACTTCATGGTCACTAGATCCCCGAACCATTGGTGAGCTAGCTCGTGGGCGATCACCGTGGCCACCAGTTGTTTCATATCCAGGGCCGTATTGTCAGGATCTAGCAATAAATAAGCTTCCCGATAGGTGACTAAACCCCAGTTTTCCATAGCGCCGGCGGAAAAGTCCGGCAACGCCAATTGCCAAGAATGGGGTAGTGGGTACGGTGTTTGATAGAAATCTTCGTAAAATTCAATGGACCGTTTGGCAATATCCAAGGCAAAGTCTAATTTCTTGGCATCATGGGCTTTGGTGCCAAAGACCCCCACTTTGACGCCACTCTTGGTGGTGGTCAGTTTGCTTTGGAGATCCCCAAAGGCAAAGGCCACCAGATAAGTGGACATACGTACCGTGGTATCAAAATAATGGACCCCGTTTTCGGTATGGGTTTCCGGCATATTGCTCAAAATCGTTTCCCCAGGTTGTTCGTCAAACTTGATGGCTAAGGCAAAGGTGGCCTTGGCCTCAGGTTCGTCCACACAAGGGAAAGCCTGGCGGGCAAAGTTGGTCTCAAATTGAGTGCCAATGATCTGCTGCTTTTGCCCATTGAGTTCGTAATAAGATGGGTAAATCCCCATCATGCTGTCGGTGAGTTTAGCCGTGTATTTGATGGTCAAAATCACTGATCCAGACCGCGTTAGTTCAATATTCAGGGCATCGGTAGCGGCGTCCGTGGTGAAAGGCGCGGCCTGCCCGTTAGCTTGAACCGAGGCAATGGCTAAGTCCTTTTGATGAATGGCAATTTTTTCAGTTTGAGCAACCCCAGCAATGGTGGTTTTGCCAGAAATCGTCTTCGCTGCCCGGTCAATGTCCAGGTAGATATCGTAGTGCTTTGGTTTGAAAGTATTATAAAAGCGTGTTAATTCAGCCATAGTTTCCCCCTTGAATGCTCATGATATATCCATTATACGACACTTGGGGGGATGGTGCGCCAGAATAGAATTGGCCAATCGTGGACAAACAATAATTATTGCCGCTTATATTCAATGAATCGTTCTAATACAATGAAAAAGTTATAAATCTATGTCCCTTTAAATCGGCGTATTTAGTTATGGGGTAGTGGCATAGTCAAAATTTGTTATATTAGGAGCGGAAAATTGAAAAGAAAGTCAAAAATCAGTCTTGCATTATTGTTGTCAGTTCTAGTAGCACCGTCATACTGTGGCAGTCAGCCTGCCCTGGCCAAAACCTATACGGATGCTGAAATCATAAATTATGAAAAAGCACACGGGATGTCGATTGGATATACACCCGAACAGCAAGCCGCTTTTACGAAAGAAACCAGATCTGCTCTCGAATCATATGATAATACCGTAGACGATGTTACCGATTGGATCGATGCCGGCAGTCAGCCCCAAGCTACTGCTGATAAGGCAGCTACTGCCCCGCAAAAGTCTGATAATGCGCCAGTACAACCTACAGAAAATACGAATAATATGGGTCCAAATCAAAGCGACAATTTGAGCACCACTGTGAGTAGCTCCGTGATTGAGCCGAGTACGCCAATCAACAATAATTTAAACATCAGCCCCAATCAGACTGGGACTGCCGTTTATTCAAATTACAGTCCCCTAACTATTTATCAAGATGCTGAAACCACAAGCCAAAGTGGTGCCTTAGATGCAAATTGTAACGAATGGGCCGCCACCCATGTAGCTAAGGATTCATGCAATAATATTTTAGCTTATGATTTAGGCAACAATCAGTGGGTCAAAGCATCCCAACTGTCAAAAACTGCCCCCATTTCGGGTATCTTTGTAACATCCCCCAACACCCCATTATTTTTCACCGATGGCACCCTAGCTTCCTGTTTACAAAACGGTGGTACTTATCAAGTCTTCGCCGTAACTTATATTAATGGCAGACAAGCTCTAAAATTGGGCTCAGAAGCACAATGGGTTTTAACTGCGACTGGTGCCTATTATCCACAGTAAACCGCATTTGAATATTTAGTGTGTTTCGTTCACACGCGAATGATTGCCTGCCTTATTCTTAAGAACTGGGTCCAATACCAAACTATAAAGTCTCAAAATAGCCCGTATCCCCTGGTATCTTGATGATATTGGGGATACGGGCTATTGTCTTGGTATCTTATTTTTCAATACAATCAATAAGTGCTAGATTTAAATTCCAAGTAGGCCACTATCATCAAAGCAGTCTACTTACCGCTTTAAGCCATGAAAACACTATTCAACCTACATGCGATGATCAAAAACTTTTAACGCCACCATTTCCACCAACTGGCCCAATATAATGACCGCAAAACCCAAGAAAAGCGTGCGGCTTAAAGAAATATCAATATTAACTGATGGTATAAAGGTTAGGTACACCATGCCGATGGCAATCAGTATAACCAAATATTGAAAGAACTTATAGCCGATTCGGCTGGATAGCAGCTCAATTTCTCGCCAGCGCTCATCGTTTTTATATTGAACCTGCTTCTTGGCACGGTAATGTAAGTTGTAAAAATAAGCAATCATCAAAATGATGATGATGGCTAATAACAGTGGTTGTGACATTGCTAGTCCCCCTTTGGTTTGAAAACAACTACCCGCTAACTACATCCTCTTATCAAAAAAATGTAGGGCCCCCATTTCAACTAACTGACTAATAATAATGGTATAGACGCCAATTGAAAGAGCGTTAGCCAAAGAAATCTGAATGTTCAATTTAGGTATAAGTAACACTATTAATTCGACTAATGTCATCAGAACAAACGGTACTAGTAAAAACGTAAATCCAAATTTGCTTGCTCGGAATTCGATTTTTCGCCAGCGCTCGTCATCACCATAGTACGAGCGCTTTTTTTCTCGATAAATTATGCCATATATGTATGAAAATAACAGCGCTACTGTAACAATGAAGATAATAATTCGTGTCATTCTGCCTCATCCCCCGGTTCAAATACATCCGTAATCTCAACGTCAAATGCCTTGGCAATATTGAAAGCCAGTTCTAAAGACGGCGTGTATTTATACTTCTCAATGGAGATAACCGCCTGTCTTGAGATACCGACCTTCTTGGCCAAATCCGCCTGTGTCCAATCTTTTTCTGCTCTAAGGACCTTTATTCGGTTTTTAATCAAAGTAATGAACTCCTGACTTAAAGTAATCACTTAGTTACATTTTATTGTAACGGCCTGATTACATATTGTCAATATGCCATGACTAATTCATTTGGGATTGATTTGCCTCAAAAACGCCCGTTGAAGTTTTCTATATTGCTGAGACCCAGCCATTTGTGATATCATTAACATATAGTAATAGGCATTTTATTATTGTTGATTAGAAAGTCTGACACTTACTTTGGAAGCAGAACTGGGGATTTATCTACCTTGGGAGGTCGATTTATCATGCGCGTTAAACGGCTATTACTGACGGTATTATCTGGCTTGGCCCTAGGCATCGGCTACTTAGCAGTAACACCAAATACGGCCCAAGCGGAAGTCGCAACACAGGATACTTACTACGCCTACAGCACTGTCGCCACTGCGGACGGCACTTGGGGAGCCAATTTATTCAATGGCAATGATCAAAACAAAGTCTTTCAACGGGTCTTGCCTCGAGGCTCCCAATGGCAAGTCTTCGGCTTTACCAAACGTGCCGATGCATTTTACTTTGATGTGGGCAATAACCAGTGGATCCAAGGCAACCAAGTCCGGGTACCCGCCAATTCCGCCGCAGATGCCGGTCTAGACGTGGCCATCAAATTCGGCGACACCTATGGCCCTTACGTTTTCGGCTATATGGCTGACCAATCCGGGAACGCCCTGCTCAGCGGCAAATGGGGCTCGAACTATTACATTATCCGCCGGAATTATCAAGAACACGCTTATAATAACCCAGTTGCCATCACCAACTACATCGTCTATCAAAACGGCGATACCTTTGACGTTGGCTGGAACTTCTACTAATCAAGTCACAAAAATAGTCTGACCAGGGCATTCTTCCTTTTAACCGTAAGCTTAAGAATGTACCCTGTCAGACTATTTTTTAAAATTCAATTTATCCATTAAAACTAACTATACGAGGAGGTCCTAACATGAAAGTCGCTGCACTTTATGATATCCATGGCAACTACCCTGCCCTTGAAGCAGTCTTAACCGAGTTAACCTATGTCAAACCGGACATCATCGTCATTGGTGGCGATATTGTCTCTGGACCCATGTCGGCGCAAACCTTAGACCGCCTGTTAGCTTTGCGAAAAAGCTCTAACGTTATTTTTATCCGAGGCAATGGGGATCGGAAAGTTGTCGCCGCTTCAAAGCGCATCAAACGCGGTCCCCTAACTAATCTGTCAAGCCCGGGCAAGGCCAAGCAGTATTGGGTGGCACAACAACTGACCCAACATCAACTGGCCTTTCTTGAAAACCTAAAACCAACCGCCAGTATCCCCTTAAGATCTATCGGAGATACCCTATTTTGCCACGCCACACCTTACAGTGACTCAGATGTCTTTACTCCCAAATCCGATGCCAGAATCGTGGCCAAACTCTTCAGTCGGGTGCCAGAACCCATCGTGGTGTGCGGTCATACCCACCTGCAATTTAAACTCAAAATCGGGCAAAAGACCATCTATAACGCCGGTAGCGTGGGGATGCCCTTTGCCGAACAACCCGGCGCCTACTGGCTGTTGCTAGATTCGAACCAGCACAAAATTCAATTCAAACGAACCGCCTATGCCCTAGACCGGGCCGCCGAAATACTCCGGACCAGCGGTGATTCTCAAATAGAGTTCTTCATTGAGCGGAAGTTGCGCCATATACCTACGCCGCAGGTGGCTATGCGGATGCTGCATAAAATGGTCTTGAGATAACTGCGGTAGTTACCAATTACAGCAATAATTACAAGTTCAGCCAGATGACATCATTTACCATACCGACCTGGATATTTTACCTTAGCCAGGTAGGTATATTTTTGAATAAAGTCCCCTTTAGCATTGGTATAGCCATCGCGGCTATGTTCAAATTGATGCCATAACTTAATTTTTAAGTCTTCATACTTTTTGGCAATCACCGGGTGCTCATTTAAATAATCTCTAAAATACAATTCCTCATTGTCCCTGGCAAACCTGAGATGCAAATGGTAAACTTCATCGGCAAAACCCTGAACGGTATAACCCTTGTTTAAAGAGATTCTTGTCTCTTCTTCAGACATGATCATGTAGCCATTTTGAGTAAGTTGTTTAGCTACATCGGCTAACTTAGTCTCAGGAGCCACTTCAACTAAAATATCCACAATCGTCTTGGCCCAGATATCCTTGATGGCCGTACTGCCAATATGGCTGATTCTAACAACGGCAAAGTCTTGTAATGTTTTGCGAACCCTATTGGCCTCCTGCCGGTATTCAGTAGCCCACTGTTTTTGAGGTGCAGTCAATGAGATTGGGAACAGTTGCCAGAGTTCTTCTAAAGTCATTTCGGATAGTGGTTTAGGCATTTTTAGATTTCTCCAATTCAAAGGCGATTAAGTATAGATTTATTGATGAATTGTTTTCAGCATCACTTGTCCGTAATTATTAAACATTTTTCCCACGACTTTTCCCCAGTCTTTTTTGATTTCTTTTTATCTGCCGCATTACCTGTCTATAAATAACAACATGATATGGATGAGAAATTTCATCAAATTTTTGCTGAGCTTTTTTTGCATAGCCAAGCATAGACTGTCTATCTTTCTTCGGTACAGATGCTAAATATCGTATGGTTATGGCTTTGTGCAATTTGTAATGCGTTGAATCCTTAATTTGTTTTGCATTTTCAAGTCTTATCTTAAGTCGTTTACGTTCGTATGGAAATGCTGAACGCCAAGAATGCTCAATACCGGTTTTATATTTATATCTTTTCTTTTTGTAGTTCTCAACAAGCATGTCTATATCATCTCTACTTGATATATGTTGACGGTCTGTTTCAAGAGTAATCAAATCATTTACTGCTCGTTTCCCACGATAAATGAATTTATAAATACTTTTCGATCGGAGCGAAACTGAGTACCCATCAAAAATAAAACCTAAATAATCGAATGCCATCTTCCCCCAGCTGCTGCCATTCCAAACTCGAATATCTTTATTGATACCCCTGTACTCATACAATTTAGTTTTTTCAGATGAGATTTCCAATCCTAATTTCGTAACACTAAACGAAATAATTAGTTTTTTAAGCTCAATAACCGATTGAAAATTAATTCTGCCTTTAGGGAGAACAACAACGAAATCATCGGAATATCTACGATATATCCCACCCATATTGGACACTTTTCTGGATAATATTTGATCAAATGTTCCCATATATACATTTGCTAACACTGCACTTACAGCAGTTCCTTGTGGTATACCCCGTTGATTAATTCTGGACAATCTTATTTTTTTATCTCGAATGAGTTTCCCAAGGGTCTTCAAATCTTTCACATAAGCTGTCCCATACTTTCGATGTGACATCCGTAACCCTGCAACTTTTAATTGAGCATGTAATCTTCTTTGAGAAATCATACGATACTTAGTTATTGCTTTTAACATCGAACGCCATTCTGGAGTTAAGGGATTTCCTAAGATATTAACCAATTCTTGCTCAAGCTTTTTATGATCAAGCGTGTCAAAAAATGATTTAAAGTCCCCTTTTATTATCCAGGACTCTTTGTTATCAACAATAGTATTAATAACATCTCTTGCAACAATAATATTTGACCCATGACCCTTCTCGCGATATGCAACCGCCACCTCGTCAATACCGTGGGCTTTTGCAAAAATAGAATATTGCTGATTCAGAATTGCTCCAAAAAAGCGGTATACTAATGTGTCATGATGAGATGGGAGAGAGATATTTCGTTCTTTAATTAATACCCTTTGCTCGCTTGCCTTATACTTCTTTATTTTAATTCTGAATGAAATAAGGGGAAGGTATCGATGATGTGTAAAAAGGTCAGAACGGAGCTCCTTTATCAATCGCTCTTTTTCGATTTCTGGAACCGGAAAATCAAAATGCGTATATTTTTTTTGACTTGCTGTCAACAATGCTTTGATTCCTGTGTCTATTTGCATTGTCACATCCTCCAAAAATTGAAATCGGACATGAACATTCGACTAACAGTGTCGTAGTTCACGTCCGCCTATCCTATCGCCCGTTTGAGTGCTAACGTTTGATTATCTCACCCACAGTCTCGTGGTCTGTCATTAATTACAATATCATTGGGACCATAGTGGCAACCATAATCAACAATTCACCCGTGGAGGCGAGCATGTCAGTCATGATCATTTCAACCCTAACAATTTGTCTAGTTATTCACTTGACAACTGCCAACGACATATGTTACAACACAGTCTCATCCCTCGATTAACATCGAAAAGCACCATTTAGGAATCGGTATTTAAAGTATATCATCACAAACTAATAATTAATAGGTCAATGGGCCGTTTAATCAGTTCAAATGAAAATGATTTTGAATTTTATGAATATAGTCGATTTGCCCATCATCTGTAGGTTTAAAAGGCTTAATCTTAATCGTCTCTAAGTCATGATTCACTGCTACAAACACAAAAACGGCTTCACCTATCACCCTTGAATCACCTTCAAATGTCCGGGCTGTAATTTCCGCATAAAAGGTCATGGTTTTTTTAGAGGTGCTAAGCAGTGTTACATTAAAGCAGATCAACTCCCCTACTAGAGCTATTTTTCTGAAGTTAAAGGCCTTAACTGCAACCGTCAGCACTCTAGAGCCAGCATATCGAGAAGCCAATAAACCAATTGCCGCATCACAATGTTTAAATAGCTCCCCACCATGTAAAATATTAAGATGATTCAGTTGGTTTGCTTCTACATAAAACTCACCTGTTTTTTCTTGATAAAATGCCATTGGTTAACCTTCTTTGCGATATTTTACGGAACTCGGTAAATATTGTTGTAAGCGATTCCTTAATATTTATTTTAACTCAATTCTTTTAAAATTACGTTGGAATCCCATGAAAATAAATTTCACAATCATTATTGTAATCGACAAAAATACTCCTTGCTTATAAAGAACAGGTTCAATTACACCGTTGTCCTCCAAAGTAGGAGCATTTTTCAATTGTTAATGTGTTGCTAAAGTTTCATGAATTTGTGGATTGTTCTTACGTTGATCAGCTCGATGAATAACATTGATAATTTGCCGAGCTTCTTGAGAACCTTCGTAAATACGACGAGCACGTTGACTGTCACCTAAATTAACTAACAAAGCCTTATTTTCTGAAGCATACTCTGTCAATCCAGGCATCAATACATTATTACTACGCATACCCAAGCAAATAAACGCTTTGTCAAAATCAATATTGAACGTCTTATTGCCGTGCGTAACCGTGGCATTTTGATTGGTTACTTTTTCTAGTTTAGTATCAACATACTGTTTCACATTATATTTCTTGAGTAATTCTTGCATGCCGATTTTGGTGATCAAATCCAGTTCTTTACCAATTTCGGGTAACATATCTACCATGGTAATATTAGATTGATGATGCTCCGTAAAGAATTCCATCACATCTAAGCCCACAGCGCCGCCACCAATAACTAAAATATTTTCGTTATTGGTTTTGAAGTTGTTTGGATTCTTTAATAAATCAAAGATGTCATAAACGTGGCGATCACTCAACGCCATTGTATCTTTTAAGCCATCGATTGGTGGCAAGAGCGGTTTAGCACCTGTTGCATTCAAAATTACATCCGGTTGAATAGCTGCAATTTTAGCTATATCTGCAGCTTCTCCAAGATGAATATCCAAATTATCTAGCAAAGAAGCCCGATTCTTCAAATAAATAACATAATCATCGATCCGTTTTTTATCTGGTAATTTAGCAACTTCATGGGCCAACCCACCTAAATAATTCTTTTGTTCAAATAGCACCACGTCTGCACCTATTTCAGCGGCAGAACAAGCAGCTTCCAACGCTGTGGTACCACCACCGATAACAACTAACTTCACCTGATGTTTGATTTGATCTTGTTTGTAGTCATCTTCGTTAATAACATCTGGATTAACTGTACACCGGATAGGCAAGCCTTTAGCGATTCGATGATCAGCACAACCGATATTGCATGAGATACATTTACGCAACAATGCCTCTTGACCATCAGCAACCTTATTGACCCAATTTGGTTCAGCCAATAAGCCCCGACCCATAGCAATCAAATCAGCATCCCCATCTGCTAAAACTTTTTCCGTAACTTGTGGCGAACGGAAATTACCAGAAGTTACAACCACTTTATCAGGGAATTTTTGCTTCACAGCCTTAGCCATATAAGCACGCCAGCCATCGGCCAAGTTCATCTTGTCGATTTGATATTGTAATGTTTGATTAACTGCAGCAGAAACGTTCAAAATATCAGCTTCATCAGCAAAATAGTCTAGTAATTGCAATGTATCTTCTAATGTATTCCCATCGTTAATAAACTCATCGGCACTAAAACGAACTGAGATGGGGAAACGAGGTCCAACAGCAGCTCGCACAGCAGCCAAGACTTCTTTAGTGAGGCGGGCTCGTTTTTCAGGAGAACCACCGTAAGCATCGGTCCGATGATTATAATGTGGGGATAAAAATTGATCTAACAAATAGCTATGCCCAGCATGAACTTCAACACTGTCAAAACCTGCCCGCTGTGCTCTGCTAGCTGCATCCGCATAACAATTAATAATATGATGAATCTCTTCAATACTTAGAGGTCTTGGATGTGGCATCCCTGGTTTAGAAGGCACATCAGATGCAGAAACGGTTTGTAATCCGTTTAACCGTAGTCCGGTGGCAGAAGCACCGGCGTGATTGATTTGAACTGAAGTCTTAGCACCGAAAGCGTGCATGCGTTCATTAAACGTCCAAAGTCCTGGCATGAATTGATCATTATCCATTCGCAACTGAGTCGTTCCGTTTGTGCCTAAAGGATAATCAATACAGACATTCTCTAGTGTGATCAAGCCAGTACCACCCTTAGCCCGCTGTTCATAGTATTTGATATGGTCCTTATTGATAGAACCATCGAAATTAGCAAAATTGGACCCCATTGGGGGCATCATAATTCTGTTCCGTACGGTCATACCATTAATAGTTAACGGTTGAAAAATATGTGGATAATCTGTCATTACTATTTCCCCCTTTGAAGTTATCTTTAAAGTTTTAAATCTTCTAAATCTTGACGCAAATTTTGAATTGGAATCTGTCCTGGTGCAGAAGCAGCGCCAACTGTTGCAAAAGTAAGCGCTGAGCCAAACGCTTCACCAGAAATTCTAGAAACTTTACCAATATTTCCCATAGACATAGTAATCACAGGTTGCGTTAATTCACTGCTCGCTTCATTAGTAGCGGCCAGTAGTTCCAGGACATCTGCAGTATTCTGAGGCATTACAGCCATTTTTGCGACATCAGCGCCGTAAGCTATCATTTTCTTTAAACATGTTTTAATCTCAGCTTTGGCTGGTGTGGCGTTGAAGTCATGATTGCTCATGATCACAACCACATTTGCTACTTTAGCTTGTTGTAAAATACTTTTGATTTGGGTTTCATCATGATACAGTTCTACATCGATGGCATCGGTTTGCTGTGCACTGATTACTGTCTTACAAATTCCAAAATAATCATTTTCACTGAGCAACAATTCGCCGCCTTCGCCTTTCGTTCTGAAAGTTGTAAGTAACGCCAAATCGCCTAAAGTTGCGCGTAACGCCTTAGCAGTTTCAATATAGGCCGTCTTATCAGTAATACCTTCAAAGAAATCAATTCGCCATTCAACAATATCAGGCTTTGCATTAGCAATTTCTTCAGCTTGTTGTAAAACTGCTGCTTTGGTTTTGCCGGTGATAGGCACGGCGATTTTAGGACGGCCTTGACCTAAAACAATATTTCTAACTTTAACACCTTGTTTAGACAATTCACTATTCCCCTATTCTCAAATCGAACGATTCCGATTAGATTTCATAAATTATTCAGAAAACAACAAATCACGAATATAATCCACTGGCATATTTTCACCAGTCCATAATTTGAAAGCTTCAGCACCTTGTTCTAACATCATGCCTAAGCCGTTAAAGACATGTTGTACGCCAGCTTCTTGCGCAACAGTCATTAACTTCGTAGTCCTTGGCGCATAGACTGTATCAAAAACAATCATATCCTTGCGGAACCAGCCGGGATCACTAACTAGAGTCAAGTCTTCTAATGGCTTCATGCCAACACCAGTAGCATCACAATAAATAGCAGAATCTGCTATTTCCTTCTTGAAAGTAGCTTGATCATCAATGTCGAACAGCGTTGCTTTACATTTTGTCTTGCTATTAATGACTTCAACATTACGCTTGGCATTTTCCCATTCAGCATCTTTCTTATTAACGATGGAAATTTCCTTAACGCCATCTAAAGCGGCTTGAATTGCAATAGCTGTGCCAGCACCACCAGCGCCCGCTAAAGTCATCTTTTCACCACGAATATCCAGATTTTCATCTTCTAATGACTTCATAAATCCGGTGCCATCTGTACAGTAACCTGTTAATACACCATGATCATTGACAATGGTATTCACGGCACCGGTCATTTCAGCAGCTGGATCAATTTTATCTAGTAAGTCCATAACTTTTTGTTTGTTTG
Organism: Agrilactobacillus composti DSM 18527 = JCM 14202; assembly: GCF_001436375.1. GTDB lineage: Bacteria > Bacillota > Bacilli > Lactobacillales > Lactobacillaceae > Agrilactobacillus > Agrilactobacillus composti. Next base: position 50,554 of record NZ_AZGA01000066.1, read on the forward strand.
GCATGGAGATATTTGAACCACGCATATCTAATGTTCGAATGGCATCAACCGCTTGAGGTAGCGTCGCATTTGTGATTTCAAAAGCAAGATAAGCATAGTTCAAGCCGAGTTTGGCAAAAGCATTATTATGCATAGTTGGTGACATTGAATGCCTGATAGGATAAGCCATTAACCCAATTAAAATTGTATGCCCATCGATTCGTTCTGTCATTATCAGTTCCTCCAATTTTTTTGAATAATACTATTTAATAAACATTTCACAATCAGATTACCACGTTTAATCTATTGATTAAATACAACATTTTAGATATATTAATAGATAATATCTATTAATGGAGGTCATGAAAATGAATTTGAAACATTTGCTATTTTTTAAAGAATTAGCACGTACTCAGCACATGTCCAAAGCCGCGGAAAACTTAGGTATCTCTCAGCCCACACTAAGCTATGCCATTGATAAGCTGGAAAAGGAGTTAGGGGTGCCCTTATTTGAAAAAGATGGCCGTAATATTAAATTGACAGTACTTGGGAAAACTTACTTACAATTCATTACTAGAGGGCTCAATGAGCTAGATCGAGGTAAAGAACTTTTAGCCCAATCTCTAGATCCAAATATCGGTCATGTCAAATTGGGATTCACGTATACCATGGGGCAACAATTAATCCCTGAAATTGTGACGCAATTTCAACCACAAAAAAAAGATCAGCACATCAGCTTTGAGTTCTCACAAGGTAATAGTCGTGATTTATTAAAACAACTCATTAATGATGAACATGATCTTGTGGTCTCTTCTTATATGCCAAAAATCGGCGAGCAAGAATCAACCAATAGTTTAGAATTTATTCCATTGGTAAAACAGCGGATTATGCTGGCAGTAGCCCCAGACCATCCCTTGGCAAATCGGGAAAGTGTTTCTGTTCAAGAGCTAGCCACCTATCCTATGATTTATTTTTCAAAAAATAGTGGTCTGCGGTCCTTGATAGACAGTATTTTTAAACATGCCCATGTAAAACCGAATATTATTGCTGAAATTGAAGAAGATCATACTATTGTTGGTTTTGTACAATATGGCTATGGCATCGCATTAATTCCGAATTTACCACAATTAGACCAAAGTTTGGTCCGTCTAATACCCTTAAAGGATAATCCGATTCAGCATCAAATTTATCTCGCTTATCGTGACAATCGCTTCATGATACCTTCTGTGATTCGCTTTCGCAACTTCATTGAGCATTATTGCGAAGCCCAATTTACAAGTCAAAACAAGATGCTTTAAATCAAATGATAGCTTGTTTCTTGGTATTGAAGAATATGATAATACCAAGTAAAAATCCAATCGCGGCTATAACGCAGTCAAACACCATGATACTGTGAATACTGATTTTGAACAGATACCCTGTAATGATTGGAATGGTAAAAGACGAAATACTCCCGGCTGTATAGTAAATTCCTGTAACTAAACCCTTTCGATGGGGGAACAATTCACTCATGATGGTTAAACCGATTTGCATAACGCCTCCGGCTGCCGAAAATCCAATCAAGAAAGATCCAACTGTTAAAACAACAGGTGTCAAGATGAATGAAATAGCCATCAAGGTCATGAATGAAACAAATGTACTAATCAACATTAAATTTGTTGAGCGCATATGCAATCTACCGGTCAATAACGCAGAGACTAATACGCCTACGATTGAACCAACACTATAAATGCTGACTAGATAACGGGCATGGGCTGTATTCATATTTAAAACGGCCTGGCCATATTTGGTGAGCCATTGGCTTACCAAATAAAACGTAGACATAGAAATATATCCATAAATTGTTAATACAATAGCGTTAACTTTCTGATTAGAAGATAATGGTTCTTTAACAACCTCATCAGCAGTATCCTTCTTTGGTTTTGGTACTGTTGTTAATTTCGGGAATGTACTTCTACTGATAAAGAAAAAGTTGATAGCAAAAATAATGGTACAAACCATGAAGGAAACACCGAACCACCAGTCAAAGTGTTCAACCATTGTCACAAGAATCGGTAAAATCAATTCCCCAATGGAGGCAAATGCTTTTATCAGAATATTCGCTGTGGTTGGATTCTCGGGATATAGTTCCATCAAAGCCGGATAAGTGCCAGAATCTAAAAAAGAATTGGCCATCCCCGCTAATATACCGAATAAATAAGCAACATACATATTATGACTAAAGGTAATTCCAATGAAAAAGGGAATATACGTTAATATGCCTAACAATACAAAGGGCTTACGGCCATATTTATCTGAAAGTACGCCAGAAATATAAAGCACAATTAACCGGCCAATACCCAAGGATGAGATAACAAATGAAACACCAGCAGCTGACGTCCCCCATTGGCGACTTAACGCTGTCATATTCTGTGCCAAGATAACAATGGCCATCCCATGAACTAAGTAGTTGACATAAAGACTTATGCTCAGTTTTAAACGCTGTGATCTTTCCATAGCTTTGCCCCAATTCTATTAAGTGTATAAAACACAATTATCCTATGCTATTATTTCGATCATTGTAAACGAATGACATAGGATTTCCTGTGTTTTATTTAAATGTCGAGTTCTAAATGACTTTCTCTGGATTCAAGATATTATTTGGATCAACAGCCTTCTTAATGGCACGCATCATATTTAAAGTACTGTCTTCCAACGCAAGATTTAAATATTTACGCTTGGCCATACCAATGCCATGCTCCCCGGAAACTTGTCCACCAAGTTTGCGTCCTTCTGCATACATTGCATCAAAAACCGTGTTCAATTTTGCTTGCCAAGTTTGATCATCTAAATCATCTCGACAAATATAGAAGTGTAAGTTACCATCGCCCACATGTCCAAAACCTGGAATCCGAATAGCTTCAGATTTAGAAGTGTCATGGGTAAATTGAATGAAGTCCACAATTTTACTTCTTGGTACGACCACATCGGCTTCTTCCATTTCAGTCGTAGAATTCTTAATGGCTTCCAAAAAGGCTCCCCGCGCAGTCCAAACAGTATCTCGCTGACCATCATCATCTAAAACATAGACATCTTCAGCACCATTGTCTAAACAAATCTCGGCAACTTTTTCATAAGCGCCTTCCACCTCTTCAGTCGTCTGACCATCAAAGGATAATAGCAAATATGCAGTATGGTTGTCTTCTGGAAAAACTTTGTTTGTAAATATTTCCCAAAATTTAACGGAATTATTTTCAAAGAATTCCATCGCTGTTGGTACAATTCCAGAACGTAAGATTACTGGTACGTTCTTAATAGCACCCTCAAAACTTTCAAATGGAATTAACAAACTAGTAGTTACTGTTGGCAACATAATCAGTTTCAAGGTGGCTTCTGTTACGATTCCTAATGTACCTTCAGAACCAATCACCAAGTCCTTCAAATCATAGCCAGAACTATTCTTCACTACTTTACCACCTAAATGCATGACATCACCATTAGGCGCAACAACAGTTAAGGCCCGGATAAAATCTCTAGTGACACCATATTTTATTGCCCGCATTCCACCTGCATTGGTAGAAATATTACCGCCAATCGTTGCAGATTTCTCACCAGGGTCTGGTGGATAGAAGAAGCCCTTCTCTTCTGTAAATGACTTAATATCCATCAATAAAACACCGGGGTCTACAGTTAGTGTTAAATTATCTTCATCCAGTTCTTTGATCTGGTTCATACCTGAAAGGTCTATTAAGATACCGCCCTTCACGGCAATTGAACCACCAACTAAGCCAGTCCCAGCGCCACGTACAACGACAGGGATATTTTGAGCATAAGCCACTTTCATCACTGCAGAAACATCTTCTGTAGATTTTGCTTTGACCACAAGATCTGGTAAGTGAAAGTAGGTACCCATTTCATCGTGACCATAGTCTTCAGATATTTCATCACCAGAAAGCAATTGTTCTTTGGGTAATACATCCTTTAATAGAGCCAGAATGTCTATTTGTTTTGTTGATTCCATTTGAAAGCCTCCGTTCATTAACGTTCGTTAATCTTTTTTGTCAGCGAAAATACTAGTAAATGGCGAAATATCACGACCAAAAATACCTTCTTTTCCCCAACTTGCATAAACCGCAAAACCATTCTTACATTTAAAGCGACATTCCTCGCAGGGATCCTTACCACAGTATGCATAAGCGTCCTCATCTGCTAAAGCAAAAAGTAATTTTTTCTTTGAATTATGCACAATATATTTAAATTGAAACCCTGTAAATGTTAACAGACAGACCCACTCAATGTGATGACTTTCTGAATTCAAAAGTTCATCAGATAGCGTGACCTCGACACAATTATTATTAAACCCACCAATAATTTGATACTTCGGTGTATGCTCGTCATCATTTTCATTCATCATAATTGGTAAGGGTTCAGCAATGTCTGGATACTGTGTTAATTCTGAACCAGAAATAGATGCAAATACTTGATTTTGGCCTTTCAACTTAAAGAATTGCGGTGTATGACGCATGACTGAAGGCCGTTGTGTTGCAGTGGACCTTGTGATACTAAATTCTCTTGATGGCATTACCATGTCAATCATCTCATATCTATATGCTTAATGTTTGGGCGAATATATGCGTCCAAATGTTGTTTGAGTGTTTTTTTTCTAACTTTACCAGAATCTGTCATGGGGAAACGATCACAGATAATTAAACGTTCGGGCCAATACTTTTTTAAAACTTCTTTTTTTGCCAAGAAACTCTTAATTTCATTCAATGTTAACGGCTGATTGGGATATACTGGTATGACACAAATACCGATACGCTCGCCTAGCCGTTCATCCTTAAGGCCAATCGCTGCAACCTGTTGTATTTTAGGATAAGCTAAGACAAACTTTTCTACGAGTACTGCGGAAATATTTTCACCACCACGCATAATGATGTCATTGATCCGTCCGTCCACTTTAATAGCACCGTCCTGATTATAGTGGGCTAAATCGCCGGTATAAAACCAGCCATCCTTTGATAGAACTTCAGCAGTAGCCGTAGGGTTATTGAAATATCCTTTAAATACCATCGGTCCCTTGACAACAATCTCACCGGAATGATTCATATCTCTAATTTCTTGACCTTGTTTATCTAAAAGCTTCACCATAACTCCCTGGATTGGAAATCCAGCTGTGGTCCCGTGTTTTGCTTTGAAATAAGCAGGGGTAGTACAAATAAATGGAACACTTTCTGTTGTGCCATAAACGTTGTAAATTGGCACATGTCGTTGTACAGATTCATTTAATAGCTGCCTGGATATTGGTGAGCCACCACAAATGATTTTTTCTAAAAAACCATCTTCTGATGTTGCTTGAAATAAGTCATAAGCCGTTGTCGGCACTGATAATGTGTACGTACAATGATATTTCTTGATTAATTGTAAACATGCCTTAGGATCATAACTTTCTAAGATGACACAACAGCTCCCAGACAATATCGTTGAGACAATGCCATGATGAAAGCCAATGGCATGGTTAACTGGTAGCGAAAGTAATAACACATCATTCTGATCAATTTCAAAAGTATGGACAAAACCAGTCTCGCTATAGAGAATGTTCTCTTGAGATAATAAAACACCTTTTGGCGTACCAGTTGTACCTGACGTTGCCAAAATAGCCGCAATATCCGGTGGCAGCATTGTAAGCTTTGGCTGGCTGCTAATGAAATAATGTACTTTTTCCACAGTCTTACATAATTCTGGCAGTACATACCCTTCGTAAGAGCCAAAATTACCTCCTGAAGTTAAATAGTTTGCCAGAACATTACTAGATAAGATAACCAATTTAGGATTCACTGAGGTTAAAATATCTTGAAATTCCTTAGTATCCAAGCGAACACTAATTGGCATCACAACAACATTCAATTTAAAACAAGTAATAATCAGCTTGATCGATAAAAGACTGGTTGGTAATTGTATCACCACAATATCCCGTGCATGTACACCGACCTTATCAAAAAATCTGATAAACTTACGCGTCAATTCGTCCATTTCATCATAAGTAATCCGACGACCATCCTCAATCAAAAAAGTATGGGTTGGGGATAATTCACATCGACTTGCCCAAGCCTCCGAAAGTGTCTTGAACGATTTTTTAATTTCTTTTATTTCACCAGACATGGGCAACCACCTCGTATCCCTAAACTAATTACTTACTTTACTTGTGACTAACTGTTGAATGACTGCCTTAGCGTCGCCAATAATACCATAATCTGCCAATTTAAAAATTGGTGCATCCTTATCACTGTTTATTGCTACAATGCATTTTGCATTTTCAATACCTATCGTATGTTGTACAGTTCCAGAAATACCAAACGCAAAATAAACTTTTGGACTAATAGACTTCCCCGATTGACCAATCATAAGTGAACTATCCGCCCAACCAGAATCTACAACAGGTCTTGAAGCACCAACGGCAGCATTCATTATTTTACCCAATTGATATAATTCTTTAAACCCTGCCTCGCTCTTCAAGCCACGACCACCGGCAACAACAACTTCAGCATTATCTAAGTTCAGATCCTGATCATTGGTTGTTAAAGTATATGTTGCATCTTCCGGTAAAGTCACAACGACCTCAGAAGCAATATTTTGAACAACTGTATCTTTATCTGTTGGTAGCTTAACCGGATCTTTTAATGGGTTAACTGTTAAAACAATGCCTCCGTTCATATCTAATTGAACTTGACGTTTTAACTCGCCAGAATAGCCCTTTTTTGAAACTATCAGGTTAGTGCCATCAATTGTTGGTTGCTCAATATCCGTCACAATTGAAGCGGTTAACCCAGCAGCGATTCGAGCAGCAACCGCATTATTGAAACGACTAGAATTCAATAGAATCAATGGCGTATCAACATTTTTAAAGTAAGCTACAAAAGCTTTCCCCAAAACATTTGGATCTGGATAATCTAATCCTGAGATAGCCAGAAAATCGATTGCATCTACAGTATTAGCCGTTTTCGTTTTTAAATTTTCCACTTTATCAGCATTGCTTTCAAAAACAACTAATCGTGTTTGTTTCTCTGGAAAATTGGCTTGAGCCACTGCTTGGAGGGCTTCAACATCAGCAGTATCTCCAGTTGTAGTAACTAAATAAATTGTATCTTGACCCATAATAAAGTTCCCCCTCCTTTATAAAATACTGTGCTTCTTTAAGTCAGCAACTAGTTCAGAAACAGCATTTTCATCATCATTTAAGTTAAAGAGAACGGTTTCCTTACTTGCAACTTCTGGTTTAGCTAGATTGATTGTTGTTGCTCTATCAGCAATTGCTTTAATCCGGGCTACATCGATGTCAGGTAAATCTGAAACTTTAAAATGTTTTAACGTAGCCTTTTTAGCTTGCATTTTAGCCTTGAAGCTTGGCAATCTTGGTGTATTTGCCGTGTCTTTAATTGAAAGTACCAAAGGTTTTTGCTTATAGGTTCCCTTTAATTCACTTTTGTCCCAACGTGATGTCAATGTTAATGTTTCATCATCGTTGTACTCAACTTCATCAACATTATCGACAAAATCAACATCTAATGCTGCAGCAATGCTGGCACCAGTGATGGACTGATTATCATCCCCGGCTTCACGACCTGTAATATAATAATCCACATCATCAACAGGTGCTTTTGCTAAGACAGTCCCTAAAGCAGGTGAATATGAAGACAAAGATTCAAAATCATCATTAGAAATTTGGATACCTTCATCTACACCCAAGGAAAGTGCATCACGTAGAATCTTATCAGTCGCAAGGTCACTGCCCAACGAAACAGCAGTAACCTTGCCAGTATATTTCTCTTTTAGTTGTAAAGCAGCTTCGATGGCTTGCTTATCGTAGGGATTGATAATCAAAGCTAGTTTATCTTCTTTTGTACCCTTAGCGAGATCCAAGTCATTTTTAGCCTTATCAGGATCGACCACTGCTTTTATATATACAACAATGTTCATAGTGTGCCTCCTGCTCTAATCCTCTTCGTATTCTTTATTTAATTCTGTAGCAATTGTCATACGTTGGATCTCATTGGTTCCCTCAAAAATCTGGAACACCTTGACATCCCGCATCAATTTTTCAACTGGATATTCTTTCGAAACACCGTAACCACCAAAGATTTGAACTGCATTAGACGTTACATCTTGGGCCACATCAGATACAAATGTTTTAGTCATGGCGCCTTCTTTACGGACAGATAAGTCATTATCCATCATTTTCATAGTGTTATTGACCATCAGACGTGATGCTTCAACATCAGTAGCCATATCTGCTAACATATTCTGAACAGATTGAAATTTAATGATTGGGCGACCAAATTGCTTCCGCATCTTGGCATACTTCACAGATTCATCTAAAGCTCTTTGCATGATACCAACTGCTAAAGTAGCGACAAATGCTCTAGAGATATTCAAAGAATTCAAAGCTACTTTAAAACCGTCACCTTCATTGCCAATTAAGTTATCAGCTGGAATTCGAACGTTATCAAAATTGACTGTGCTGGTGTCTGATAATCGCAAACCCATTTTATCTTCATGGTGACCAACAGTGATACCATCTCTAGTCCTTTCGACTAAAAAGGCACTCAAACCTTTGTTACCATCATCTGAAGTTCTGAATATTGCTACATAAATACTGGCTAGATTTCCGTTGGTAACAAAAGTCTTTTCACCATTCAGTACATATTCATTACCATCCTTAGTTGCTGTTGCTGCAACAGCACCAGCATCGGAACCTGCATTGGATTCACTTAAAGAAAAGGCTGCAAATTTACCTGGTGCAATAATATCCGCAAAATACTTAGCCAGCTTCTTATCACCACGTAAAATAACTGATCTTAAGGCAACAAAACTGGAAACCAAAGTAATCGCATAACCTGCATCATACTTTGCCAACTCCTCAAAAATCATAGCAGTGGTTTCGAAGTTCAACCCGATACCGCCATATTCTTCAGGCACTTCTAGCATATGCAGTCCCATGTCAAAAGCCTTGTCAAAGGCGCCTTCTGGGCATCTGCCAGCTTCATCCCAATCCTTAACATGTGGCTTTAATTCTGTTTCACCGAATTCCTTAACCATGTTAATAAATTCTTGTTGATCTTCTGTATATTGTAAAGCCATTGTAATCCCTCAATTCTTATTTATACTGCCTTGACAACTAGATGTGTTTGGTCAATCCAACAGCACCCTCAGCGCTCAAGTTTTGAATGTCTTGTTTCGAGTAGCCTAACTCTTCCAAAATTGCATCAGTATCTGAGCCTTGAGGTTTAGAAACTTTCAATTCTGGTTTGCCAATAGAAGCAAATTTAACTGGATTAGTTGGAATAAATCTTTCGTTGCCAGATGGGCATTTAATCTTTCTGAGTTCATCATTTTTTAGTGCTTCTTCATCAGAATAGATTTCTGTTGGTACGTAACAAGGTTCCAATGGCAGATCGTTTTTATCAAAAGCTTTGACCCAATAATCTAAGTCCTGTTTCTTAAAGGCTTCACCCATGATTTGAACAAATTCCGCATTCAGATGTTCAGCGTTGATTTTGTCCACATTGTTATAGCGTGGGTTATCGATTAAATCTTCACGACCTAGGACAGTCATAACTTTGTTGTAATCTCTTTCGTAAACTGGCACGCACATTACCAACCAACGATCGTCCTTAGTTTTGTAGGTATTATTGAACGGGTTGGCAATTTCTTTACGACTCTTAGGATAAGTATTCCCATATTGTGCTGAAACCATGGCAACATTTTGCATAAATAAAGCTGCATGATGTAGGGTCACCGTTACTTTATCTCCAACGCCTTGGTTCATTTGCTTAACCAAAGCACCACAGATACCAGCCGTTAGACACATAGAAACTTGAAAGTCACCATAACCATTAGAAGGATTCATTGGTGTTTCATCTTTTTCCATAGTTGTTCCTAAAACACCACCACGAGCCATATAACACGTTGCATCAAAACCAGCTGCATCCCGTTTATCACCATTTTCACCATAACCTAAAACCTGGGCAAAAATTAGTTTTGGAAATTTTTTATGGAGTGTGTCATAATCTAAGCCCATTTTAGCTAAAGATTTTGATCTCACATTCGTCAGAAAAACATTTGCCGTGTCTAACAATTGATACATGATTTTTAAGCCTTCATCAGTCTTTGTGTTTAATGTGATGAAGCGTTTATTCATATTAGAAATATCAAAGCCCAAGTTTTCATCGTCAGAATAGTGCATATTGAACACGGAACCTTGCATACGACCGGGATCGCCTTTTGGTGATTCTACTTTGATAACATCAGCGCCCCATTCGCCTAAGACTCTGGCAACAGTTGGTGCGGCTAAAAATGTTGTTAAGTCGACGACTTTGACCCCTTTTAAAATTCCATCCATTATGTGTCCCTCCAAAAAATGCCAATAACAGCTAAATTCCAAAGTACGAATTGCCGCTATCGGCATAAAGACTACTTACTAATCTTTACTTAATAACACCATTATCTTGAATTAAATGACGTGCTGCTGTAACTCTTTGAACAGAACGTGGACCTTCTTCAAGCCACATTGCACGGCAATCTCTATACATACGTTCAACTGGACCATAAGGATTATCTTCAAAGTACCCGATACCACCAAAAGTCTCTAACGTATAATCAGAAACCATTCTGACAGTATTGATACTCTGTAATTTACACATAGCTGCTTTTTCAGTAATGTCTTCGCCCTTATCATATTGCTCAGCTAAATCATAAAGCATAGACCGTAAGGCGAAAATTTCAGTACCCATATCAGCGATTTGTTGTTGAATCATTTGACGTTTAACTAAAGGCTTGCCAAATGTGACCCGATCTTTAGCTCTTGCAATAGACATCTCCAACATACGTTGAGCCATACCTAAGTTACTATCCGCAATGTGCGCTCTAGAAATAGATAAGGAGGAAATGGCAACATGCAATCCATCACCACGTTTGCCTAATAGGTATTCTTTAGGCACTTTAACATTGGTGAACTTCAAGCCAGCATGACCAGCACCACGACAGCCCATCATATGAGGCATTGGCACAATTTCATAACCTGGTAAATCAACGGGTACCCAGAAAGCACTCAAACGATCGTCGCCTTCTTTGTCTGGATCTGTAACGGCAATAACGTAAGTCGCATCACTGCAATCTGTATGTGAAATTAAATATTTCTCACCATTTAAGATGTAATAGTCGCCGTCTTCAATTGCGGTTGTATGTACATCTGCACCAGTACCACCAGTTTTTTCAGTTAAAGCAAAGTTCGTATAGATTTCTTTGTCTTGAACTTTAGGTAAAACTTTCTTCTTTAAATCTTCAGAACCAAATTCATCCATAATGCGCCAGTTTAAATCAGCAGCATGATGTAAATGCATCCGCATACCACCAGGTCCCCGACTAAACATTTCTTGAACTTGGAAAATCTGTTTCTGGCTTAAACCAAAACCGCCATACTTCAGAGGTAAAGCAAATCTATATAAATCGTTATCAATTGCTAATTGGAAGAATTCCTTTGGAAAAGTATTGGTAACTTCAACTTCTTTTTGCATTTCATCAAATGGGCCTTCAGCCAATTCTTTGATTTGAATCAAATAATTTTGGAATTGTTCTTCAGTCATTTTGTGTCCTGGTGTTAACTTAACTTTTGTAACCATAAATAAGTCCTCCTTATTGATAAAACCCGATTGATAGAATTATTCTATCAATATTCGCAATTATTTAAATAACAAGTTCACAATCTTACCGTAAGTTCAATCAAAAAATTATTTTTTTAGCCTCCTCTTGAAACTTGTCAAAGCTATATTAGTTCCCCTTTGCAAAGTGAGAAAACGCTTTCCCATCCCTGTACTATTACAGTAACCCTGGATTGATAATCAATCAAATACCTTTTATCAATGCAACTATTCAAAAAATGAATGTTAACTATTTAACTTATAAATATTTTTGTGTGCTGTACTAACGCTTCCATCTTTGTGGTAAAATATCGATAGTGATTATTGAAAATATTAGTTCACAAAATCGCTTTATGAAGCGTTTTCTTTTTTTTAATGGACTGAGATTTTGAATTTAATATTCGAAATTCTAGGATGGAGCGCGTTTTTTATGAATTTAAACCAGTTGCGGTATTTTCGTGTTCTAGTTGAAGAAAAGCAATACACTAAAGCTGCTAGCAAGCTTTTTATCAGCCAACCTAGCTTAAGTAACTCTATGAAATCTTTTGAAGAAGAACTTAATGGCAAATTGTTTAGAAAAGAGGGCCGTCAAATCATTCTGACAAACTATGGCAAAATGATTTACAAAACCGTCTGTGATGCTTTAGATACATTGGATCAAGGTATCAATGCAGCCAATGAACAATTTTCACGACAAGAAAATACGATTCGTGTAGCTTGGCTGCCTACAACTTTTGGTACCATGTTGCCCAGAATCATTCAAGATTTTAAGAAGGATTTTGATGAAACAATCCATTTTATGCTCTTTAGCAAAGCATCCATTCCCATATTAGATGGGCTTAGAGATGAGAAGTATGATATTGGCATTAGTTCCTATATGAAGGGTTACAGTGAACTAGAATTCACACCTTTTTACACAGAGGATATCATCGTCTTAACACCTAAATCGCATCCATTCACCAAATATCATCGTATCAAATTAAACCAGTTGGCCCATGAACGCCTAATAACTTATACGCCTGATATTCCTATTGGTGCAACCATTCAAGAAGAAGTTACCAGTCAGATCAAAGCAGATAGCGTAGATGACACCTCTATTGATGAAGTGGGTATTGCCGGTCTAGTTGCATCCGGTCAAGGTATTGGCGTTTGTGCGGATACCTCTTTTCTAGCACCGTTTGATCTTGTTAAAATTCCGTTAGATATTCCTTCTAATACACGAGTTGTTTATATTGTTCGGAATAAAAATCAATTGCAAAGCAAATTTTCACAAGATTTCTTTGAGTTCATTTCTGCCTATAATTTAAAGAAAATCGGACAACTGACCTAGTTTTTACGTAAGCGAAGTCTTTTATTTTGTTGTAATGTTTGATAAAAGCTGATAGAATAAAGCTGATTAGTGACCCCTTTAACATGAGTTTGAATTCCATCCCTCTTAAGTTCCCCAGAACTGAGGTAGTCAGGAAACAATATTTTTTGTTTTCTCCTCATTTGCTGCACCCTTTTATTCACCTATTCGAACTTAGGAGGCTTTTTGTGATGGCTGAAAATGCACTAAAAACTACAAAAAAACACAGCTATATTCCCACAGCTGCTGGTATTTATATTACTTACGCTGTTTTAAGTATGGCGCAGATCATTATTTCACAGTACAGTTCTTATTTCCAGAACTCTTGGAACACAAATATTGCCGGAATCTCTACTGTCATTTCGATGATGGGGATTGGTCGTATTTTAACTATCCTCTTTGCAGGTGTTTTCTCAGATAAGTTCGGCAGAAAACCTATTTTTATTGTGGGTATGAGCTGTACAGTAATCTTCTTCATTGGCTTAATATTCAGTACAAATATCATCATGGCATCAATTTTTTCACTGTTTCTTGGTTTTATGAATTCTTTTGGAGATGCAGCTGGTTATCCAGCACTGTCGGAAGCTTTTCCAGCTAAATCGGCTAGTATGAATTCCTTGGTTAAGGCTGCCATGTCCTTGGCACAGTTTGCACTGCCATTCATCGTTGCCGCTATTCCAAATGCTAAAATCACACTTTGGATTTTAACTGCCGTTATTATTTTAGATATTATCTTTATTGCAACCAGTCATTTTGCACCACAAGCTGGTAAGGGCGAAAAGACCAAAGACACAAAAGTGGAAACTGCTAAAACTGAAGAAGTTGATGACAGTCGGCCAAAGCCAAGTATGAAGATTGATGGCTTAGCATTAATCGCACTAGGCTTCACAATTTCCTTTACATTCTATGTTTATACTCAGTACATCCCTAACTTTGGAACTGCCGTTTTGGGCTTAGATGCAAATACTGCCAAATCATTGATGTCTTGGTATGCTATCTTCTCATTGATATCTGTCTTTGTGAATACATTTATGGTTACCAAAGTTAAACCAATTTACATCGTTATCTTTTACCCACTGATTTCTGTTATTTTCTTGATCATCTTATGTATTGCTCCAAATCCAGCTTTGGCAAAAGTTACCAGTGCCATTATCGGTTTCTTCGCCGCTGGTGGGGTTTGGCAATTAGGGCTTTCGGTTCTAACCAAGTACTTCCCTTATGAAAAAGGCCGAGTCACTGGGTATTACAGTTTTGCAGCAGCCTTGACCTACTTCGTTGGTCCGTTCGTTTCTAGTTTCGTCATTAATTCGACTGCAAGCAGCGTGCTAAAAGTATTTTGGATTGATGCTGGATTTACCATTATTGGTGTTTTATTAGCCTTATTTGTAGAAATTCGGAATCGGAAATATAAATTTTTCCGGTAAAATAAATATTCATTCAAGCAATATCAAATCAATAACTATAAAAAAACTATCTAGTTGAGCACGTTGTGCTTTTTTAATCACCTAGATAGTTTTTTTATTCTCAACGAATTTTATTGAGCATTATAAATTGTTGCGCAAAAATATCCCAACTTAGTTTAGCGACCAGACTAGATTGTAGTACAAAAAAGAAGCAGATTATTAATCTGCTTCTCAGATTGAAGACAAACTATACTTTTTCGTTAAAGTTGTAGTTTGTCTTTTTAT
>NZ_AZGA01000067.1 GCF_001436375.1 Agrilactobacillus composti DSM 18527 = JCM 14202
AATGCCAATAACAGAAAATATCACAAAGCGGTCATAGATAAGGTCGCCACTTATTATCACACCGATTTAGAAAAGGAGATCACGATAGATCGGCTGAATCATGGAAAAAAAGCCCTGCGGGCCGGAAAGGTGGTGCCAAAGAGGATACAACAGAAAGTTAGCAGCAATGATCCAGAAAGTGGATGGTTCCATAAGGGTGAACACAAGCAGGTATTTGCCTATAGTGTCCAGACAGTTTGTGAAAAACATGGCTGGATACTCAACTATACAATCAACCCAGG
>NZ_AZGA01000068.1 GCF_001436375.1 Agrilactobacillus composti DSM 18527 = JCM 14202
AAGCCATGGTAGCTTGAACTAAATTGAAACTTGTCTAACTTTTCTATTGCACTTCACGGGCTAACGATTTTTAAATAGGGCTTATTTTAGATTAATAGTAAAGGTTTGATCTTGCCGGGCTTGATTAATGACGGTGACGGGATTGTTGGTATTACGCAATTCGATCCCGGCTACAGTTTCCACGGTTTTACCGGGTTGTAAGTCATTATCCGCTAAATCTTCCACCTCATTTTCAAACTTATCCTGCTGGGCCTCATCACTATAAAGGGCTTCAGCCGCGTCAAAGTCATCTTCTAAGGTGTAACTGGCATTGCCATCATTTTGATGGAAAGCCAAGCGTTTCAAAATATCCTCTGGTTCAATATTTTGTTGGCTTTGATTGGTGATGGTATACCAAACAATCAGCCCGTCTTCATTGTCCTCATTATTGTGGGCCACTTGGGTCTTGGTGATTTTCAGCTTGGCCTCAGGCACCGTCAGCACCCCATCTTTAAAGTTGGTGTCATTGGTAGCCGTGGCCGTACTGCTGGAGCTGACTTGTTGAGCCGTGCTGGTTTTAGAACTGCTGCTGCTTGAAGACTTAGGAGCAGTATTTTGGTTATTGCCACAGGCGCCAAGGGTTAAGGTCAGGGTGGTTAAGAGCGTGAGCCATAAGACTTTTTTCATTGAAAAACCTCCATTCTGATGACGCTTTCAGAGTTGCTATCTCCATTGTACCAAGATGGGGTTTGTTGAAACAAGTCCAGTTCTAATAAAGCCGGTTGTAATATACCAAATGTTCGCTGGCACTGGTGGGGTCCACCAGGATTTTGGTGACACTGCAGTTTTCTGGTTCTAAAATTGTTAGGCCACTGGACTGGGTGGCATTGATGGCAAAACTGCGTACGGTAAAGCCATGGGTCACGATCAATATTTTACCCGTTGGGTGGGCTTTGGCTACTGCCTTGGTAAAGGCTCGTACCCGGGCTTCAACTTGCTCAAAGGACTCCCCATGGGCAATGGTGACATATTCTGGCCGGACATCATTGATAGTGTGGTCAAAGTATTCAGGGTAGCGTTGTTGTAAATCGGCGTTAACTTGGCCATCCCAATCCCCGTAAGAAATTTCTAACAAGCGGGGGTCAAAGGTCACGGGTAAGTGAGCGGTCTGGTTTAAAATTTCCGTGGTTTGTTTGGTACGGACTAAAGGCGAGCTATAAATTTGCGTGAAGCCTCTTAAATCAAAGCCACGATGTAACTTTTCGGCCTGGGCTTTGCCTAAATCATTTAAATAAGTATTGGGCGTGTTGATCACCCCTTGTTTTAAACCTGCCAAATTGGCGTCAGTCTTGCCGTGCCGGACGATATAAAATTCAGTCATTGAAAAACCTCCAGGAGATAGTATAGAATTTATTGTAGCAGATTTCTGAGAAGGGTTGACACATTGTTTATTTATTGTTAATATCAATTTAATAAATCTAAGGGGATTCTAATATGCTAAAAATTTATACGCGAAAACAAAATATTCAAATAGTATCCTCATGGTCTTCATCCTTGTGATGTAGGCCAATTTCGCGTGTCCTTGGCCTAGAGCAATGTGAGGCCAGGGGAGACAATTCCGAAATTTCCTGAAGCACTCACATCTATCTTGTGGGTGCTTTTTATTTTTAATTAGCTCAAAAAATTATTTTTCAACTTATTTGGAGGTTCATCACAAACATGACAATTTACAATTTTGCTGCCGGTCCCGCCGTGTTACCTAAACCCGTTTTAGAACAAGTTCAAAAGGAATTGCTGGATTACGATCATTCTGGCATGAGTATTTTGGAAATTTCCCATCGCTCCCAACTATTTACTGATCTATATGCGGACACCAAAGCCCGGCTCAAACAGTTGATGAACCTAGGGGATGATTACGATGTCTTATTCCTACAAGGTGGGGCGACATTACAGTTTACCATGGTGCCTTTAAACATTGCCACCAAACATCACCGGGCCGCTTACATTGACAGTGGCCATTGGTCGGTGCGGGCCATTGAAGAAGCGGGCAAAGTCCCCGGGGTCCAAGCCGATATCGTGGCCACATCCAAGGCCAGCGGTTATACTGAAATTCCGCAATTCCCAGATGTGTTAAAAGATACCTATGATTACCTGCACATCACCACCAACAATACCATTGAAGGTACGGCTTACCAGCAATTGCCCCAAACCACCACCCCATTAGTGGCGGATATGTCCTCCAATTTCTTAGGGCAGCAATATGACTTTACCAAGTTTGATTTAATCTACGCTGGGGCTCAAAAGAATTTAGCCCCAGCAGGATTGACCATTGTGGTGTTGAAAAAGCAGTTGTTAACTGATCCCAACCATCCTAAAAATCTGCCAGCCATGTTGGATTACACCGCTTTAGCCAACAAGGATTCGGCTTTAAATACCCCACCAGTTTTTCAAATTTATATGGCCAATCTGGTTTTACAGTGGCTGGAAACACAAGGCGGTGTAGCTGGCATTGCCCAGTTGAATCAAAAAAAAGCGGCGTTGTTATATAACTTCTTGGACAGCTCTAAATTATTTAACAACCCCGTCAAGCCAGCCCAACGTTCCTTAATGAATGTGCCGTTCTTGACCCCCGATAAAGCCACCGATGCTAAAGTGATCCAAGCCGCTACGGCAGCCGGTTTCTTAAACCTCAAGGGTCACCGCTCCGTAGGTGGTCTGCGGGCCAGCATTTATAACGCCATGCCTTTTACCGGCGTTGAAAAACTAGTGAATTTCCTAATGGACTTTGAAGCCCAACACCAATAAAATCATAGAGGAGAATTTGAATATGTATAATATTAAAACATTTAATGCCATTGCCCCCCAAGGATTAGCTGAATTTAGCGATGATTATCTCATTAATGAAAGTGCTGACCCCGATGCTTATTTAATTCGCAGTGTGGATTTACATGAGCATGTTTTCCCAGAAAATTTAAAAGCCATCGCCCGTTGTGGCGCTGGTTTTAACAATATTCCTTTAGATAAAGCGTTGGAAAATGGCACCGTAGCCTTCAATACACCTGGTGGCAACGCCAATGCCGTCAAAGAATTGATCATTGCCAACATGATCATTTGTAACCGCAACATTATTGACGCCGCCAACTGGGCAGCAAAAGCTGCCAGCGGCGCAGATATCACCCTGCGGACAGAAAAAGAAAAAACCGCCTTTAATGGGGTGGAATTAATGGGCAAACGCTTGACCGTTATCGGTTTAGGCCACGTGGGATCTTTGGTAGCCAACGCTGGGTTAGATTTAGGCATGCGGGTCACTGGCTACGATCCTTATTTAAGCGCTGATGCCGCTTGGCACATCTCTGACAAAGTCAAACGGGCTCGCACCTTAGAAGATGCCATCGCCAAAGCCGACTTTGTCACGGTCCATGTGCCGAAGAACGAAGAAACCATTGGCTTGATCAATGCGGATGTCATCCAAGCCATGAAACCCAAAGCCGTCTTATTAAACTTCTCCCGCTTAGGTATTGTGGATAACGCTGCTGCCGTGCAATTTTTGCAAAAGGGGACTTTGCGCAAATACATCACTGACTTTAGTTCTGATGAACTCATTGGCCAAGATAATGTGATCTTGATGCCCCATATTGGCGGGTCAACCGTTGAAGCCGAAATCAATTGTGCCAGAATTGCCGCCCAAGAAGTCCAGACTTTCTTAGAAACCGGCAATATTGAAAACTCAGTGAATATGCCCAACATTATTTCACCTTTCCAAAGCCAATATCGGTTCACCTTGATTCATAAAAATGTGCCCAACATGTTAGGGCAAATCTCTACCATTATTGCCGGCGAAGGGGTCAATATTGAAAACCTGGCTAACCG
The DNA here is from genome assembly GCF_001436375.1 of Agrilactobacillus composti DSM 18527 = JCM 14202. GTDB lineage: Bacteria > Bacillota > Bacilli > Lactobacillales > Lactobacillaceae > Agrilactobacillus > Agrilactobacillus composti. The sequence goes on from NZ_AZGA01000068.1 coordinate 3,850, forward strand.
GGCCAAAGATGGCTTTGCCTATACCATGGTAGATGCCAATGATATGAGTCAAGATCAGCAATATTACTTGTTAGACAAACTCAAGCAGATCCCAACCGTTACCCGGGTCCGTTTGATCAAAGCGTCTTAAGAAGGGATTGATTTGATGGATTTATTCTTTGGCCACTTACCCTGGGAAAAAGCCGCCAGCATGTATGTACGCATGCAAGTGTTCGTGTTAGAACGGGGTATCGCAATTGCTGACGAGTTTGAAGACGACCAATTTCCCAATGCTGAATATGTGGTGATTTTTGATGGCAAAGAACCTGTGGCCACCAGTCGCCTGTTCTTCACCGAAGAATTCGCCCGCTTCACTCGCATCTGTGTGGTGAAGACTCAGCGCCAGGCCCACTTAGGGTCCCAATTACTACGCCAAATGGAACAAGCCAGTATTGCTGCTGAGAAGTACCATGTTCTGATCCACGCCGAACACAGCGCCATTGGGTTCTATCAAAGAAATGGTTACAAAATCAGTTCGAAACCTTATCTCGAAGATGGGGTCGAGTGTGTGGACATGACCAAAACACTCGACCCCAGCCCAACCTAAATATTAGGCTGGCTTAATAAATAAAATATTTTTATGGCGCCGTGACTGTGGTTGCGGCGTTATTGCTGAAAATAAATGTTCACTTTTTCACGAGAAGTGTTAGGCTTATCATGAAAATAGGAAGCGAGATTTGGCTGGTGGAAGCTTTAAACCAAAATAATGTTTAGGTTGACCTAATAATCGTTAGCGACTATAATGGTTTGTGGAGGTAGATTGTAATAATTCTAAACTAAGTAGGCGATACTATGGAGAAAGTAAAAGCTTCAAAATTGATCCGACACAAAAAATCCTCATTAGCCGAAAAAATTAATGTCCTACGGGCCTCCGTGATGGGGGCCAATGATGGGATTCTTTCCATTGCCGGGATCGTTATTGGGGTTGCCGGGGCCACAAGTAATAGTTATGCCATCTTCTTAGCCGGGATTGCCGGGATGTTAGCCGGGACGGTCTCTATGGCCATGGGGGAATATGTTTCCGTGAATTCACAACGGGATATGGAACGTCGGGCCGTGCAAGAAGAACTTGAACTATTGGATGATCATTATGATGACGAAGTTGACTTTGTAACTAAAAAATACTTAAAAACTGGGTTAAAACCTGAATTAGCCAAAAAAGCCGTTGAAGAAATGATGACCAAAGATGCCTTGGAAACTGTGGTTAGAGAACGCTTCGGCTTTGATCCCAAGGAACACACCAGTGCTGTGGCCGCAGCCATTGCATCCATGATTTCTTTTCCAACTGGGTCTATTTTACCTTTGGTGGCCATCACCTTGATGCCCCGGGGGATTCGCGTCATTGCCACGGTGATTGCAGTGATTGTCGCTTTGTCCTTAACCGGTTATGCTGCTGCTGTGTTAGGCAATGCCAATCGGGTCAAAGCAGTGATTCGTAACGTGATCTCCGGTTCTTTAACCATGTTGATTACGTACTTCATCGGCAGTTTGTTTGCCAGATAAGGGGAGGAGCTTACCATGATTAATGCAAAATCAACGCGCAAAAAATCAGATATGACCATTCAAGAGCGCTCTAATACCCTAAGAGCTGGCGTTTTAGGATCCAACGATGGTATCTTAACCGTTGTTGGGGTTTTGTTCTCAGTGGCCGTTGCCACGACCAATGCTTTTACGATTTTCATTGCGGGGTTAGCTGACTTATTAGCCTGTGCCTTTTCCATGGCCGCTGGTGAGTATGCCTCTGTCAGTTCCCAAAAGGATACCGAAAAAGCGGTGGTTGCTAAAGAACAAGCCCTATTAAAAACCAATTTCCAAGCTGAAGTCGATGCGGTCGTTGCTTATTATGTTAATAAGGGCGTTTCCCATCATACGTCAGAGGCGATTGCGGCGGATTTAATGGCTAAAAAACCGTTAGCTACAGTGGTGCAAGTCAAGTATGATTTAGCCTTGAATCATTACATGAATCCTTGGGCAGCTGCTTTTTCTTCCATGTTTTCCGCAGCCAGTGGGGGTATTTTTCCACTAGCCGCCATGACGCTTTTACCTGAGGCCTTTAAGTGGCCGGGCACGATTTTAGCAGTGACTTTCTCAGTGGCACTAACAGGATTTTTGAGTGCGAAAGTTGGCCATGGTTTTCCTAAACGGGCTATCATTCGTAACGTCATTGTGGGGATCATTACCATGATCATTCACTATTATGTGGGGTTAGCACTTTAAAAATCAGCAATTTTCGCAAATGAAAAAGCAATAACGTTTAGACACGACGACCATCGTTTCCAAACGTTATTGCTTTTTTGTGCTGGTACGAATGTTTAAGCCTGAACAGAAACTTCAGCGGTAGTGTTCAGATCATCAAATAATTTGTTAAAGGACTTTAAAGCTTTAGGCAAGTCGGTTAAGCCATGAAATTGGCGGGTAATATCAATAGAGTTGCTCAAACTTAAATTGAAACTGGCCAATAAGCGCTGGAAGCGTTTGGTCCGCACCATATTTGACGCAAACATATCATAATCTTCATAACGCAGATTATTCCGAAATTCCCGGCGTTTAGCCAAGGGTTCAATAATATCATTGGTAAATATCAACGACCCCAGATCTGTCAGCACATAGCTGGCATCAATTGGTTTTTGGTACAAGAACAAAGTAACCGGTAAGTCATTGATGAGGCGGTTAATTTGCAGGCCATAGTAGCCACTGACGTCCAGTTCTTGCAGACGACTGTCCTCATGCCACAAGATTGTATTTGTATACTTTGGAAATACTGCAGATAATGCCTTAGAGATTGCCAGGTAATCTGTCGAAACAGGTTTATCAATCACTATAATCAGCCCTTCCTAGATAGCCTAATCGTTTTCAAGATATCCGACTGGACTCTAATACCTATTATAGTCCCTATTTTAGGTGATTGTTAAGAAACTCTCAGACAATTATCATTTTCAAATCAGGTTGGGTGGGCTAAAATGAACTTGAGGTGAATGAAATGAACGAAAAAATATTAACCGCGGCCCAAATGGCGGCCTGTGATCAACATACCATTGAGGTGATTGGGATACCATCCCTGGTATTGATGGAGCGGGCAGCTTTAAAAACTGCCGAAGTGATTCAAGAACACGCTGATGGCCACAAAATATTAGTGGTCTGTGGCACCGGGAATAATGGTGGCGACGGCTTGGCCGTGACCCGTTTATTGTATTTGGCCGGCTATGACGTCACTGCCGTCTTATTGGGCGATCCTGACAAGGCCTCTGCTCAAACTAAAACCCAATTAAAAATTGTGAACTATTACGAAATTCCGGTGTTTGATAAGTTACCTAATTTGGCCGAGTTTACCATGATTGTCGATGCTATTTTTGGCATCGGCTTATCCCGGCCCATCACTGGCGAATTGGCCCAAGTTATTACCCAACTCAATGATGCCCAAGCTGAAAAGTTTGCCGTGGATATGCCCAGTGGCATTCATGCGGATACCGGCGACATTTTAGGGGTAGCCTTTAAAGCCGATATCACGGTGACCATGGCCTACAAGAAAGTCGGCCAAACTGAAAATGACGGCATTACCTATGCTGGCGAAGTATTACCGGTGGATATTGGGGTTTATCAAGAATAAGTAGGATTTACATGGAAGTGTTTGTGCCAGTTGTTGGCATGAATGCTTTTTTTTTGGCTCAAAATTGAAAAATAGAGCTAGTTATTTAATCCAACATAGCGTTTAGGATTTTGGGTTACTTTGAAAGCCTATTAGTTCAAGCATTGTTGGCGATTTCACAAGTGCTGTTTATAAAAACTTATGATTATTATAAATAATTGCGGCAATTCTTTATGATGGATTTGTAGGATAAAGCTAGTTTTTGAGAAGGGAGGACTAATTATGCGGCAGAATAAAATGCAGGTCTTGTTAATTTTTGTATTTGTCCTCAGCCTCAGTGTGCTGATATTTCAACGTTTTGAGCTGGCCATTGGCGTAGACCACCAAGAAGTTGCCCAAGATACGCCGGTACAATCAAAAAATGACATCACTATTCCGAAATTACCGGATCGCAGTGCCAATCCTTTATTGGAAGCCGCTAACTTTCATATTTTTACCGAAGAATTTAATCAAAGTTACGGCAATGCCCATACTGCGGGCAATGTGGCCACGAATTTTTTGAATACCAACGCGGAATTTGGGAATGAATATCGGCCCGCAGACTGGCAACGCACCTCTTATGTGCGGGCCTTTAGCGATAGTTTAAATGGCCACATGAAAGCCTGGGCCACGATTTATGGCTTAGATCATGTGTTGAGTGGTGATGGTAATCAACGCCGAGTTACCAATCCTAACGGCAAGCAGCTGATTTACAACTATGATAAAGGCAGGCAACAAGGCGCAGCCATCAATGATGACTATGTTACTATCACGGCCACCCTGGCCCAATTGTATGAGCAGTCAAAGAGCTATCAAAATCATGAAGCCGTGGACTTTTTCAGCAGTCCTTATGTGACAGAGACCAACGGGGATGTGATATTAGACTTGACCGGGGTGGATGCGGATCCCAATGGGGTATTTTACTTGAATATCACCCAGGCGGATTTTTTATCCAATCGCTTTCAAAATAAGGGCCTGATTATTAAGACCAATAGTACCCAGCAGTTGATTTTTAACGTCTTGCCCAGTCCCCCGGTGAATGGGGTGGTGAATATTGGGAAAGAAACCAACATGCGCACCAAAGTCTTCGTGGACGGCATCGAAATCGTGCCGGACTCGGAAAACAAGGGAACCTATTATCCTGGCAATCCGATTTTGTGGAACATTGTCCCTGTCCAAGATGATCCGGAGAATAAGTTGGTTTATAATCTGCAGCACAAATTTTTCGGGGCCATTTTAGCACCAACGTTACGCCTGCGGGCCAGCCATGCCTTTGAAGGCAACCTGATTGCTAAGATTTACGAAGGTTCCAGAGCTGAGACCCACAGTTGGACCTATCACCCCAAAGCCATTGGCCAACTGTGGGTGGCTAAAAATGTCAGCAGTCAAGACCCCGCCGACCAAGACAGGTTATTTGAGTTTAAAGTGACCCTGGATCGCCCCCTGACAGCAGCCTTCAAAGTCAGTGGCCAGCATAATGTTGAGAATAATCGCTTGGCCTTTAAAGATGGGGTGGCCACCTTCACCTTGAAACATGGTCAACATATTGTGATTGACTTGCCTGAAGAAATTAATGCCCAGGTTCAAGAGACCAATGGGCAAGACTTTGAAACCACCATCAATGGGGATGTCTACCCGGAGAATCAGTCCCACAAAATCCCCATTATCAAACACGAAACCCAACAACTCCTGTTTCAAAACAACAAGGGCACTGTCCCAGAAACTGTGGATATCCCGGTGCAAAAACACTGGGATGACCGGGACAACCATTGGCACCTGCGCCAAGACGTGACCTTGCAATTACAACAACAAGTTGGGCCAGATAGTCCCTGGGTGGATGTGTCCGATCAGCAGGTGACCTTTGCCAAGGATGCCACCAATTGGAACCACGTCTTCCAAGGCCTGCCCAAAGTCATTGACGGCCAGCCCGTCAGCTACCGAGTCACGGAAAACCGTTTGCCCGGCTATGCCCCACCAGCTTATGACCCGACCAGTACGGATCATGGCAGTCAATTAGGCGTGACCAATCAACTGCTCACCACGGCGATTGAATTTACCAAACACTTCAGTGGCCGGGCCGACACTGGCAAACAAGCCATGTTTACCCTCTATCGCCAGAATCCTGGGTCGGATCAATACGAGCAAGTGGCCCATCAGATGACCGATATTGAAAACGGCACCATCAGTTTTAAAAATCTACCGGTGGGTAAGTATCGTCTTAAGGAAACCCAACGACCAGCAGGGTATCAAGCAATTGCCGATCATGACTTTGACATTCAAGATGTTGACGGTCAATTGGTGGTGACCCCAGATTTTGCAGGTAAGATTTTTGACAATATCTTAAAGGATTTTGAACTGTTGCTCACTAAAAAGGATGAATATGACAACAAACTCACCGGGGCCAGTTTCAAACTTACCGGACCTGATGATTATGAAGTTATTATCACCAGCACCGCCGCCCATCCCCTAAGCGAATTTAAGTTTGAAGGCTTAAAGCCTGGGCAATATACCCTCACGGAATTGAAGACCCCAGGGAATTACTTGGGCCTCAGTGAACCAGTGACTATTCAAATCAATGATCAAGGCCAAGTTCAAATTGAACACGGTGCCGTGAAGTCATTGCAGGTGGTCTTAGGCAAAGGCGAGCAAGCCAATCAAATCAGCTTTGATTTGGAAAACCGGGAAAAACACGCCCTACCTGTCACCGGTGGACAGGTTCGACACATCATCACGGCTTCGGCTTTAGCCATGGCCATCATGAGTGGCTGTTATCTAGCATTACGTTATTTCAAAAATAGAAAGGGTGGGGGCTGACATGTTTGTAAAGATAACTAAGATAATCGCCGTGTTGGTTTGTCTGGTGGGTGGTTTAGCCACCTGGCTGCCAGCAAACACCGCCCAAGCCGCTGACACGCAAGACATCTTGTTGCATAAACGGATCTTTCGTGATTTGGATGTATCGGAGGACTACCAATTTCAAAACACCGGCCAAGCCATTACCGATACACAAAGTGACTTCATGCAAACCACTTTTGGCCTGAACAAAGCCACCTTCGTGGTCTTTGACGTCACTGAGAAATACGATGAATTGGCCAACGATGGGCTCAGTTATGACAAGATGGTGGCCACTTATTTCAACAAACTTCACTTAGCCCGTAAGGATTTAAGAGCCTTGGTGGACCGTACCGACCCGAGGCACGATACTGTGAAAAACGATGCTAAGTATGCCTTTCTCCTAGATAAAAACGGGCAAGTCAAAACTGTTTTTCAAGGGGTCACCAAGTCCGGGAATTTCAACGGTAGTGATGGCCAACAGTACTCCGAAGATGGACTATTGGCCTTTGATTTACCCAAGACGGTAACCATTGATGGCGTCAGTCGTCCGGCGAAGTACATGATCTGTGAGATCGATGTGGGTTTGACGGATAACATCGATTACGAACGCCTGGCCCGCTACATGGTATTGACTTTCCCCGTGATTGATCCCGATACGGGGTTAAATTTCAAAGACACGCTACACCTTTACCCCAAAAATATTGGGTATGCCCGGGACCCTTATTTCCTAAAGGTTGGGAAAAATACCCTAGAGGCCCCGGACAGTGATGCCATCCCCTTGCAGGGCGCTAAATTCGTCTTGTGGCAAGAAATTGATGGGGAAAAGCAGTACCTGGATATGAGTTATGAAAGTGCCCTGCAGAATAAATGGATCCCCCAGTCCCAATTACAGGGTAGTCCCTTAGAAGATCAGCGGGTGACGGTTTTCACGTCCCAGAAAAACGGGTTAGTGACCATGGAAGGGCGCCTATTGGCCTCTGGGACCTATTACTTTGAAGAAATGGCCAGTATCCCGGGCTATGTCATCCATGCCAACGCCCAAAAGGTCAAAGTCGAAGTCCCCAGAAGCTGGGAAGAGCCGGTATTAGTTAACGGCCAGCCTTTAAAGGAACCGGAACCAGAGAATCCGGAAATTGGGGATGAATTTGTCCCCTTAGTTTATAACTTAAAAGAAAATCCCGATGTGGTGGGGAAGAAGTTCCAAAAGGTGGCTGTCAATAACCACGACCAAAAATTAAGCGGGGCCCAATTCGTCATTGAAAATCCGGACGGTAAGTACTTGCAACAAAAAGCGGGTCAAAATAATTGGGTGACGGTGGCTGATGATGTCAAGGCGTTGCAAAAGGCCGACCTGACCGTTTTGACCAGTGATGCGGCGGGTAACTTCGCTGTCAAAGATCTTGAAGCCGGCACCTATCGCCTGCGGGAAATCAAAGCGCCAGATGGCTATCAATTAAATGAAAACCCCGTGACCTTTATCGCCGATAGCAGCAGCTATGCCGGCACCCCGCAAAAAGTGGTGAACGCCAAAAAGAGCCTGCTAGACCTTATCAGCGGCGGTGGCAGTGGTACCAGCAGTACCAACGGCCCCGGGGCCACGAAGACAGCCAGTGGCAAAGATAGTCCTAAATTAGGTGGTTTTTTACCTCAAACGGGGAATGCCATGTTAAATGGCCTGATCCTGGTGGGGATATTATTAATAGCTTGGGCAGTATATCGCAAAGTCAAGACTGCAAAACGTTAAAAATAAGAGGAGGAAATAATCATGATTGCCACAACCAACCGCAAGATTGGCCAGTTCTTAATGGCCCTAATGCTGTGTCTCCCATTATTTATGGGGCTATTTCAAGCCAGTGTCGTCCAAGGCGCTGAGGCCCCACCCAGTCAAACCTTGACCCTGCATAAACGTTTGTTAACAGAAGCTGGCAGTATCACCAACGATGGGAATATCCTACCTAATGCACCGGGTAAACCCCTGGCGGATGTGGAATTTATGGCCTACGATGTCACCGACTTATTCGTAGCTTTGAAAAAACAGCATCCCACTTGGACGGCAGATCAAATCTTCACTGCCCTGCAAGGGACGGCACCTGAAGATTACCAAAATAAAAAGAGTTTTAAGTTTAAAGCTACCGATGCCGACGGGGTCACCAGCACCGATTTACCAACCAAATCTGCTGACAATAACAACAAGAACGCGGTTTACCTGATTGCCGAAACCAAAACACCAGCCGGCATTGACAGTACTTCAGTGCCAATTATCATTGGCCTGCCTTTTACCGGCACCGGCACCACGCCCCTGGAAAACGTGCACTTGTATCCAAAAAATTACATGCCCACCAAGAATATTGAATTTACCAAATATGCTTATACCCATCACGACAAGGCAACCAAGGAATTAGCCGGAGCAACCTTTAGTCTAACTAGAAGCGTGGATGGCACAACGGAATACTACACCGGCCTGGATAAAGATGGCCACCCAGTCTTCGCCAACGATGCGGCTAAGCAATTCGTCTTTACCTCCGATGCCAAAGGGCTGGTTCAAATTGAAAATATCGCCTTGCCAAATGGGGAATATCAATTCCGAGAAATCGCCAGTGTGGATCCCTTCCATATGGTGAACTGGGGCCAAGATGGCACTATGGTCAAGGTCACGGTCGATGGCAAAACTGTTACTTACGATTACTACGACTTAGCCGGGAAACCCCAAAATGGGCAAACCGCTGCCAAAGTTTATAACTACGATGTGCCAGAAGTTGACAAAAAAATTGATGGCGATAAGGCCGATTTTGACTATAACCAAGAAATTCCTTTCCAAATTGAAGTGCCAATTCCCCTAGATATGACCAGCTACACCCAATTTGAATTGATCGATACGCCGGATAACAGATTACAGTTATTAAGCGCCTTAGATACGTTGAAAGTTCAGGTGTTAGACGGGAATAACGTCGTAGCTACCTTAGACGCTACGGCCACAGCCACAGATGATGGCGGCTTCAAATTTGATTTAATTGGCGACAAAGAAGTCCTACTAGCCCATCCTGGCAAAATGCTGCGGGTTGATTTCAAAATGAAAATTAAAGCCGAGGCAGACTTAGATACCAATATTGAAAACCGAGTGGATTTTAACAATAATTTTACCAACCAAACTGATAAAGAAATTGTGACTACCCATGGTTATAACTTCTTAAAAGTCGATTCCCATAATGACAAAGTCTTACCTGGGGCAAAGTTTGTGGTTTATAAGACGGTCGATGGCCAGAAACTGTACCGCAGTTTTGATGACAAAACCAATTTATGGGATTGGGTAGAAACCATGGATAATGCTTATGAATATACCTCTGATAAAGATGGCCAGCTCAGTGTTCAGGGCTTAGCTACCGGCGATTATACCCTCCAAGAAACCCAAGCGCCGGATGGTTATATCTTACCCACTGGTGACGGGGCGTTAACTGAATTTAAGGTGACCCAAGACAGTTTCACCACGACGAAAACGGAACCGAAAAAAATCGAGAATGGCTCTAAATCCAGCCTACCTATTACCGGGGGCTTGGGAATCATTGGCTTAATTGTTGTCAGTGTCTTAGGTGTTGGCGGCGCATTAATGTACTTTAAGAAACGTCGGGCCTAAGTAATCAGGCTGGCGCAAGCCAGCCTTGATCTACATAAAAATAAAGGAGGCGTTGAAAATGGGGACAAGACAACGGCCGGTGCCAACCACCAAGAAAATTCGCCGACGCATACTAGACGGGATTATGGTGCTGTTATTGTTGGCTGGTATCTTTGGTCTCAGTTATCCCTTTTTCAAAGACGCCCTCAATCGCAGTTTGAATCAACAGTTAGTCAATTATTATCAGCGCCAAAGTGATCAAGCCCATGCTGTTGAAATGGCCAAACGGCGGGCGGCCATCAAAAAAGCCAATGCCAAATTAGCCAAAAAAGGCAATAATCCCGGTAAAGATACCTTAGCTCGACAAACCACTACCAAACTACCACCTCGAAAGCTGTCGTATTACGAGAAAAATACGGTGGGAACCCTTTATTTACCCAGCATTAAAGCCAGTATGCCAGTCTTTGGCAAGACCAATGACTTATTACTACAACAAGGAGCCACGGTATTACCTGGCACCTCTAAGATTGGTGGGGGTCAAGATACCCACGCCGTGATTTCCGCCCATCGGGGCTTGTTAGAAGCTAAATTGTTTTCTGATTTACCAAAAGTCAAAAAAGGCCAGCTTTTCTACATCCATACGAATGGGGACAAGCTAGCCTATCAAGTATTCAAAAAACAAGTCATTACCCCAGATCAAGTGGAGCAATTACAAATTCAGCCCCAAAAAGATCTGGTCACGTTGATGACCTGTACGCCTTATATGGTGAACTCCCATCGCCTGTTAGTTTTTGGTCGCCGCGTTCCTTACCCTAAAGCGGCTAACCAGCAAGCCAACAAGCTAGATGTGCAACAAGCCAGTGGCCTGTTGAAATGGATCGCTGGGATTATCCTGGGGGTCATGGCGGTCATTGTGGGATGGGCAATCTGGTTACGCCGCCAGCGCCGATCAAAGTGAAACTTCAGATAAATTCATCTAAACCTTCTTTGAGATATTCGGAGACCAGTCGATCTAAGACGACGAAAATGCTACTGAAGTCATTGGGAGTTCCAAAGTCTTTGACCTTGATCACATTGTCCGGACTAGCCACCGCCCGATTGACCATGACCGAATGGGCGGTATTGGTGGTCAAGACTAAATCATAGTGGGTATCTCGAATAAAGGGAGTGACATTAACATTGAAATTAGCCGCAATTTGGGCATTAAAAGCTTGAATTAAATAATAATTGGTGGAAGGTTCATGAATATCATAAAAGCCAATCTGAAAGGTTTTTTCCGTATTATTCAAAAGCATTAATAAAATCATCGTCAAATAACCCTCGAGAAAGTGGACTACTGTGGGCTGGGAAAAGACTGGGTTCATCATCTGCAAGCGCTTAATCAAATAATCACGATACAAGATCTGACCACTGTTGGGCCGCCAATAAACGCCCCGCATGGCTGTATAGATCAGTTGATAGCGACTGCCCATGACCCCAGGGATATACATGATACTGCCTAATTCCAGATATAGCGAATAACGCAGGGAATGATAGTGGGTACCAAAATGGAATTTCACATTTAAGACGTCCAATACCTCGGAAATCACCTGACGGAGATTGCGAATGTAAGGAAACTCCGAACTAAATAAGAACTTGAAAAAAGGGCTGTCCATGGGAACGGTATTTTCGAAGGATACAAAAATGATAAAAGCTAAAATTTCGGACTTGAGTTGGGATTGAAAAAAGAAATTAAAATTCTTTTCAAAAATACGAATCAATTCGCGGCCAAAAGGTTTGTTTTTGACAGTCTGAATATTCACAATATCAAACTCGTATTTCAGGTCTTTGGTTTTAAGCCGTTGAAATACCATGTTCCAGTAGATGCGTAAAGCCGTATGGTTCTTTTCAGATAGGGGGCTGCCCACCAAGGCTTCATAGTCTTTTAAGAATTGTTGAGCATGGGGTTCTGCTAAAGTGTTCAGCCGCAAGGAGCGGGCGTTTAGCGTCAAATAGAGTTTGTAGTAAAAATGGCGAATATTAATTTCACTGCCATTGATGCGATTATTCCGGATAGAGATTTGAAATTCTGACAGCAGGTTATTGATACGATTCATCGCCCGAAACAAGGTGGATTCGCTGATCAATAGGTCCTGCTGCATTTTTTGCATGGTGAAATTATTGTGCCAAAAAACGTAGGATAAAATCTTGTAAGCCAAAGAGTTACGGATGATGCGGTTGGTGATTTCTTCAAGGATTAATTCCGGTTTCATCTTCAGGGCTACCGTGGTGCGGTTTTCCGTCAACTCAATGTTGTCGTCAGCACAAATAATCTTTAAATTGTCGTTTAACGCCGCCACGTGGTCCGACAGCATTCGGGGGGTGGTATCCAAATTGGTGATTAATTCTGATTTGGCAATCGTCCCATGCTTGTGAAAAATCCACTCCAGCATATGCACATCAAAAGCCGCTTTGGGATCGAGTAAATCTTGTTTATCCATGATGGCTTCAACCTCCTTTTACAAATAGCGAAGGCTCATCATAAGTTTGTAAAAATTAAGCCATAATTTGTTGATAGGCCAACCGCTCGCCGTTGGCCACTGCCAAGTGTACGATGCCACAATAGGTGAAATTTGTCTTGGCGATAACGTGTTGCATGGCTAAATTAGCCCGATGGGTATCAATGCGAATATCTTTAAAACCCAATTTTAGCGATTGGTCTATTAAATGTTGCAGCATGATAGTGGCGATGCCGTGATTTTTAGTATTGGGTAAAACGGCCAGGCGATGAATGGCCATATAAGGCTTTGTGCTGGCAGGACTCCAAGCGCCATCAATGGCTTCATAAGCTGGATCCAAGTCAGCAATCAAAGTGCCAATGGCTAAAATTTCCTGATTTTTTACTAATACATAATGGCGGCCTTGGGCGATATCGGTGGCAATAATGGCCGCACTGGGACCATCCCCATTTTGCCATTGGGGAATGTGGCGTTCATTTAATAACGACTTAGCGCCGTTAATGATGGCCATAACAGCTTTTAAATCACGGGGTTGGCTCTTACGGAAAATATACAAAATAACTGCCTCCGGAAAAATCATTAATATAATTAGGGTTATCATAGCAAGTTTTAATGGGATTGAAAATAGAAAAGACTTATTTTTAATAAGTTAGGCGAGCCTTAAAAACTATTTTACTAAAGCTAAGAAAGGGTGTATAGTGTTTTCTGGAATCAATAAAAATGGGAGATGAAAGTTTCATGTCAGAAGAAAAACCTAAGCGCCATAAGCTTATAGAGTATGCCAATGGCCCTTCGCTTGAAGAAATTAACGGCACAGTAGAGGTGCCAAAGGGCAAAGGGTTCTTCCGGACCTTGTTTGCCTACTCTGGCCCAGGTGCGTTAGTAGCCGTGGGTTACATGGATCCAGGTAATTGGTCTACATCAATCACCGGTGGTCAAAATTTTCAATATCTTTTAATGTCCGTAATCTTGATGTCTAGCTTAATTGCCATGTTATTGCAATATATGGCAGCTAAGCTCGGCATCGTCACTCGAATGGACTTGGCGCAGGCGATTCGGGCCCGCACCGGTAAGACGCTAGGAATTGTACTTTGGATATTGACAGAACTTGCTATTATGGCGACAGATATCGCCGAAGTTATTGGGGCAGCTATTGCACTATACTTATTATTCCACATACCCCTGGTTATTGCAGTCTTTATTACCGTATTTGATGTTTTGTTACTGCTCTTATTAACGCGAATTGGTTTCCGTAAAATCGAAGCCATCGTTGTGTGTTTAATTTTAGTTATTTTGTTAGTCTTTGTTTATCAAGTTGCTTTATCTAACCCTAGTTGGTCTGGGATTTTCAAGGGCTTGATTCCAAATGGGGAAACTTTCTCCGGGGCCCATTCTGTGAATGGCATGACGCCTTTAAACGGGGCTTTAGGAATCATTGGGGCCACAGTTATGCCCCATAACTTGTACTTACACTCTGCCGTATCCCAAACCCGGGCCATCGATCATGATGACGAAGAATCAGTTGCCCAAACTGTCCGGTTCACCACTTGGGACTCCAACATTCAATTGACCTTTGCCTTTGTGGTCAACTCTTTGCTGTTGATCATGGGTGTGGCCGTCTTCAAGACCGGCGCCGTCAAAGATCCATCATTCTTTGGTTTGTTTGATGCCTTGTCTAACACGTCAACATTAAGCAACCCCGTCTTGATCAGTGTTGCCAAGTCTGGGGTATTGTCTGTCCTGTTTGCCGTTGCTTTACTGGCATCAGGCCAAAACTCCACCATCACTGGGACGTTAACCGGGCAGGTTATCATGGAAGGGTTCATTCACATGCGCATGCCACTATGGGCCCGGCGCTTAGTAACTCGTTTGATTTCCGTTGTCCCTGTTTTGATTTGTGTGGCACTAACCAGTGGGCAATCCGCAATCCAGCAACATGAGGCGTTAAATAATTTAATGAACAATTCCCAGGTATTCTTGGCTTTCGCCTTACCATTCTCCATGTTACCGCTGTTAATGTTCACTGACAGTCGGCTGGAAATGGGTAAGCGTTTCAAGAATAATATCTTAGTGAAGTTCTTTGGTTGGGTTTCAGTTATTAGTTTGACCTTCTTAAACATGAAGGGTCTCCCAGATTCTATCGAAGGCTTCTTCGGGGATAACCCCACTAAGAGCCAAACACTAACAGCTGATATCATTGCTTACATTTTGATTGCCGCTGTCTTGGCCCTGTTAGTTTGGACGATCATAGAATTACATCGGGGCAACAAGCGGCTGGAAGAAAAAGTCGCTGCTGACAAACTTGAGGCAGCCAAACTCGGCGATTAATTGAGTTTTCCGGTGAATTTTGCCATACTGAAAGTACCAACAATTATGATGGATGGGAATGATAAAGCCAATGAGTGATACACAACCAAGCAAAGTAAAACATTTTAGCCGTGTTTTAGTCGCCGTAGATGATTCCGACGATTCGCAGTTAGCCTTTCGTTACGCGTTAAATCGGGCTAAAGAAGATCAAGCAACCTTGATCATCTGCTCAATCTTAGAATCCCAGGAAATGAATATCTATCAAGCACTCAGCAAAGACTATGTCCACGGTCAACGTTCAGATCTGGAAAAACATATTCAAGATTATGTGAAATTAGCGATGAATTTCGGGATTGAAAAAGTTCGCGCTGTTATCGATGAAGGGGAAGCCGGGGAAACCATTGTTAAAAATGTGATCCCCCATGTGGACGCCGATGTGTTAATCATCGGTTCCCGGTCTAAGAAGGGTTTTGCCCGTCACTTCGGGAGCCAAGCCGCTTACATGGCTAAATACGCACCAATCTCCGTCTTTGTTATTCGCTAAACAATTTAAATTTAATCCGCAAGTAAGTGAGGCCAGTACACCCTGGTCTCATTTTTTTGTAAAAAAATACCCATTGCCAGAATGTAATTTTCTGAAAATGGGTATTTTGCGTATTAACGGTTAAACATTGAAATAAGTCTTATTTTCCCAATCCGTGACACTGATTTGATAATCGGTTAATTCCCGTTGTTTATAAGCCACAAACTTCGGGACAATGCCATCTAGGCCGGCAACAAGCACGGGGTCATTTTGCAAATTGACCAGGGCTTGGGCCAGAGAGCGGGGCAGTTCAGTGATGTGTTGGGCTTTTCTTTGAACAGGGGTCATTTTGAAAATATCGGCTTCAATGTTTGCCGGTGGGGTCAACTGGTGCTGTAAGCCAGCGAGCCCGGCCGCTAAAACTGCTGCCATGGCCAGATAAGGATTGGCCGATGTATCACCACTGCGCAATTCTAAACGGGTGGCGGCCCCACGGCCATCAGGGACCCGGACCAAAGCGGTGCGGTTAGCCATGGCCCAGGCCACATAAGTGGGGGCTTCGTAGCCAGCAACTAAGCGTTTGAAACTGTTGATGGTGGGATTGGTGAGGGCCGTAAAGCCTTGGGCATGGGCCAAGACCCCAGCTAAGTAGGCGGTGGCGGTGCTGGACAGGCCGTTACTGGCTTTAGGATCGTCAAAGAGATTTTGCCCGTCTTTAAACAAGGACATATTTAAATGCATCCCCGACCCATTCACCCCAGTCATGGGTTTGGGCATAAAAGTGGCACACAGCCCATGTTTCTCCGCAATGGTACGGGTGGTGAGTTTTAATAACTGCACCCGATCGGCGGTTAACACCGCGTCATCATAGCGAAAATCGATTTCACATTGCCCGGGGGCGACCTCATGGTGATTGGCTTCGATGTGAAAACCCATTTTTGCCAAGGTATTTACCGTGTCCCGGCGACAGCTTTCACAGGCGTCACTGGGAAAGGCGTCAAAATAAGACCCCGAATCATTTAAAATTTTAGTTGGCTTACCATTTTCGTCGGCTTTAAACAAAAAATATTCCATTTCAGCGCCCACTTGTAATTGCCCATCACCCAGGTCAGCCAGTTGGGCCACTAGATGTTTCAAGACCCCCCGGGGATCCCCAGCAAAGGGCGTCCCATCATTATTATAGACATCACAAATTAAAGCCGCGGTTTTACCAGCGGGGGTCAGCCAGGGATAAACCGTCCAGGAATCTAAATCAGGGTGCAGATACATATCCGAATTTTCAATGGCGGTGAAGCCAGTAATGGAGGACCCATCGATTTTGATGTGATTGTTTAAAGCTTCATCCAACAATTCAATAGGGATTTCCACATTCTTTAAAGTTCCAGTCAAATCGGTAAAGGTCATTCGTAAGTATTCAATGGCTTGTTTCTTTGCCAGTTGCAAAATATCAGCGCGCGTATACATAAAAAACCTCCAAGTTCTGTAATTGTTTCAAAATTCTAAGTAATATATTAGGTATTCCTAACAAAACCATTATACGCTTTATCAGTCTTTAAAAATAGGCCAAAAAACACGCCAATTCAACTTTTAAAAGCGAAATTGGCGTGTTTTGCGGGTGCTAAAACTGGCGGTGCTATATGTTTGGTCACCTCAAAAAGTGACTCAAAATTAATAATGTAGATGATCATTCATTCGATTGGCCACGTCTTCAGCACTGTGAGTCGCTCGGCTTTTAAGGAGCCGCAACATGGGTTCAACGCAATACGTGTACGTCTCCACCAACAGCCCAATACAAATACCTAATACGCAGAAAACCAAAATAGTGATTAAATCCATAACCTGACAGTCCCTTCCTTTGATTATACCCGGTCATTGCCTGATCTGGTACCGCCTTGTTAATTGGTTCCATCTACAGATTAGGTTAATCAAAATAAAAAAGCAAGCCTAAATTTCAGCTTGCTTGGTTAAATTGGTTTATTGATAACTTTGAACGTAAGCACTTAAGCGCTCAACGGCCTTGTGCAAGTTGTCCATACTGGCCGCATAACTGATGCGCACGTAACCTTCGCCACCTAGACCAAAGGAAATACCAGGGATGAGGGCTAATTTTTGAGTTTGGGCTAATTCCCGGACAAAGGTCCAAGAATTTTGCGGACAATTAGCGGGGATTTTCGCGAAGAGATAAAAGGCACCATCGGGGCGGGCCATTTCAAAGCCTAATGGTTTCAAGGCATCGATCAAGTAATCCCGCCGTTCAATGTATTCTTTAGCCATTACTTGGCTATCTTCTTTCCCATTGGTCAAAGCTTCTAAAGCAGCGAACTGCACGAAAGTGGTTGGGGCTGTGACCATATATTGATGGGTCTTCACCACTTGGTCGATCACAGCATCTGGGGCCAAGATGAAGCCTACCCGCCAGCCAGTCATGGCATGGGACTTGGATAAGCCATTGATGACGATGACCTGGTCGGGGATGAAGTTGGCCAAGGATTCATGGGGTTCACTGTAAGACAATTCTGCGTAAACTTCGTCGCTGACCACCCATAATTGTTCTTTTTGGATGACCTTGGCCAAGCCGGCCAATTCCTCGTGGTTATAAGTGACACCAGTGGGGTTGTTGGGGTAGTTCAAGACGATGGCCTTGAAGTTAGCATTGGGATATTCAGCCATAGTAGCGGCCAATTTTTCCGGCGTCAAGATAAAGCCGTCGGCGCTGGTATCAATGAAGACCACCTTGCCGTGACTTAAGAACGTATCAGGGATGTAAATAGGGAAGATTGGTGTGGGTACGATGACCACATCGTCGGGATTTAAAATTGCCTGCAAGGCCGCCGCGATACCTTCCGTGGCCCCAACGGTGGTGACTACGTTTTTAGCTTCGTAGTGCCAATCAAATTTTTCATTGTAATATGTAGCTGCAGCTTGGCGCAATGCCGGAATCCCAGGGTTTGGGGTGTAATGGGATTGGTCGTCATTGATCGCCTTGATAGCGGCTTGTTTCACGTGTTCAGGGGTATTGAAATCAGGTTCTCCTAAGGTTAATTTAACCATGCCAGGGATTTGGCTGACTTCGTTGTCGAATTGCCGAATGTCGGATACCGCAATCTTTTGGACCACTTCATTAAAATCTTTTCGCAAAATTCTACCTACTTTCTAAGTTTATTCTAATTATTATAACCCATTTAGGGATAAATTGGGAAAATAATTGGGAGTTAAATCCGGTTAGTTGATGCAGGCAGTACGGTGCCGTCAGGGTAGACAACATAGCCGAGGTCAATAGCTCGCCAATAAAGGCCAGTACCATTTGGGCCAATATCTGGTGTGCCTTCGTAGATATGATAATAGTCTTCGCCCCAATAGCCTGAATTACTTGACTCATGGTAAGCGGTTAATAGGTGAGGAAGATCAGCCATGGCCAATCTTGAGATGGCCTGTTCATCGGTACTGCTGGTATCTTTGTCTGGATACTTAATAACATAATCTAAAAAGGCGTCATTTGCATCGTTGACTGGTACTTTGACCTGTGTGCCTTGAATCCAAAGGTCATGACCCGCATAAAAATAATATCCGTCACTGCGCTTGGTATAACCATAAACTTGCCATTGGGAACCCTGGGGCAGGATCCACTTGAAGACTTTTTGACTGTCATTGCCTTCAAAAACATTAGCCCCCCAAGTGCCATCAACGGTGGCCATGGCGTCATAGTCGTTGTAGGTATTGATGGGTTTAAAGCTAAAAGTCGGTCGTTGATCATCAGCGTGGCTGGTTTGCGGGGCAGTCAACGTCAATAGGAGCACCGCGCATAAGCCCAACAAGCTATAGATAAGTCGTTTCAAGTTAACATTTCTAACCATTTTCAAATCCCTTCCTTCAAGAACTCACTATAGCACAATCACGGCGTGTTGAAGCCAGCAAAAAAAACAAAGCCAAATTACTGACTTTGTCCTTTAAAAATAGGCGATTAATTGGAGTTATTAAGCCCGCTGGCCGCCATCCACAACGAATTCGGCGCCAACCGCGAAGGTAGATTCATCACTACCTAAATAAACACAGATTTCCCCGATATCTTGCGGTTTGCCTAAATGGCCCACTGGAATCGTCTTGATGATCTGTTCCTTATAGGCATCAGGGATGATACCAGTATCGACCCAGCCAGGGTGAACACTGTTGACCCGAATGTGGCTGCCTTCCCGGGCCAAGGACAAGGCTGTGGCATGGGTCAATAAGCGGGTACCACCTTTACTGGCGGAATAATCCGGGCTCAGAGGCAGACCGACTAACCCAGCAACAGAAGAAATGTTAATGATGGAGCCGTTATTATCATTGTGGGCTTTCATGGCCTGGATGCCATATTTTTCACCTAGGAAAGTCCCAGTTAAGTTGATATCCATGGTTTTTTGCCAAACCGCTAGATCCATCTTATCCACGGGCACACCACTGCCCCAAATACCGGCATTGTTGACTAAAATATCCAATTTGCCAAATTTATCGATAACTTGTTGAATGGTAGTTTGCCAATCAGCTTCTTTAGTGACACTCATTTGCACGAATAACGCCTTATCCGCACCGAATTCTGCGACAGCCTTTTTACCACCTTCGATATTACGATCAGCGGTGACCACCACTTTGGCGCCTTCTCTGACAAAACTTTTAGCGATGCCCAGGCCGATACCAGCGACACCGCCGGTAATTAGAGCAACTTTATCTTTGAGACGATCCATAAAAAATTACCTACCTTCTTAAAAATTGGGTGACGATTTTTGGGAAAGTAACGACCGATTGTCAATGAGGGACAAGATTTGTTCGTTGCGATTTAGAAAACGCTTTAACCACTACATAGCAAGTATATGAGATACCAAGAAATATCACAAGATAACTGTTTACTGTTCATAATTATGCCATATACAGCAACAATTAAGGGGTGATTGTTGCAGTCTGAGCTGGCAATGGTCGGCTATGTGCCTAACCATGAGCAAACCGGCGAAGCTTTGATGGAAATCCGTGGGATAACTTTTCTTTATCCAGTGGCGATGGCCGCACTTACGGTGGGTTTGATGTTGTTTTACCCGATTACAGAAAGCAAGTATGCGATGATCATTGCTGATCTAAAGAAACGACATCAAAATGATTCAGTTTAAGGCAGTGTGGTCTGACTTAAAACTAAGTGGTTTGAAAACTAGAGAAACTAGTTAACTTTCTAAATTAAAGCATAAGTACAGGTTACATTAAAAATAGGTATTCAACCGCTGATAACGCACAGTTGAATACCTATTTTTTAATAATTAATATATTGAAACAAGTTTCTCGACCTTAGACTACTTTTATTAATATGGCCCCCCGGCCGGGAGTTTAAAGGCATTGCCGTTTGGATAGACAACAAAGGATTGTTTGAATGAAGCAGCTCTGGGGCCTTCGTCTCTGACCCACCAGTAATCCGTACCCCAGTAACCGCCGCGATAGTCGTTGCCATAATCTGCAACAATATGGATTGGGACCCAATAAGTATCCGGATCACCACTGTCTTTGTATTGGGCAATGGCATTTAAGATGGCATCGGACGCATTGTCGACGGGTACCATCGCTTGATTGGCCTGAATCCATTGGTCACCGCCAGCCCAATAATAAAAGCCATCTTTACGTTTGGTGTAGCCGTAAATCTGCCACTGAGAATCTTTGGGCAGAATTTTGTCAAATTGTTTGTTGTGGTCATTGTTAATGAAAAGATTGGCGCCCCAAGTACCCTTGATCGTCGCTACGGCGCTGTAATCATAAAATTGATCGTAATTTTTATAAGGTTCAGCTTTAGCTGTCTGACTAACCAATAAAAAGCCAAACAGGATAGTCAAGGGCAGCAACAGTAAAAATAGATGTTTATGCTTCATTTGAATGCCTCCTAAGCAGGATAGTCAAATGATATTCTTAAGCTACTTCATCCAACCGTGGGATCACCAATCTTAAGTTTTGTCGTATTGCCATCTGGATAGATGATATAGGAATCTCTGTATGAACCAAATTCAGGGCCTGCATCTCTGACCCACCAGTAATCTGTGCCCCAATAACCGCCACGATAGCCATTTTTAGCCTCTGGAAAGATGTGAACAGGTATCCAATAAGTCTTTGGATTATCATCTTCGCCAAATTTGGCAACGACGTTCAAAACGGCATCCGACTCATTACCAACAGGTACCCTAGCTTGATTGGCCTGAATCCATTGGTCACCGCCAGCCCAATAATAAAAGCCATCTTTACGTTTGGTGTAGCCGTAAATCTGCCACTGAGAATCTTTGGGCAGAATTTTGTCAAATTGTTTGTTGCTGTCATTATTAATAAAAAGATTGGCACCCCAAGTTCCATCGATGGTGGTTACGGAGTCATAGGCATAAAATTGATCATAATTTTTAAAAGTTGCAGCTTTGACCTTCTGATTAGATGCACATAAACTAAATAAGGCAATTAGAGGTAACAAAATTGAAAATAGATACTTACGTTTCATAAAAAAGCCTCCCAAGCAGAATTCGTAAATGATTATTTCTAATAACCTAAGCGTACCAGTTTTATTAGGAACCGCAAGTAGTAATACATTAAGTTATCTTATATAGGTGCTGCAGATTGTAGACAAATACTCAGTTTTGAAAGTTGCAGCCAGCGGTTAATGAAAAGGCTGGACGCAAAAAAAACAAAGCCAAATTACTGACTTTGTCCTTTAAAAATAGGCGATTAATTGGAGTTATTAAGCCCGCTGGCCGCCATCCACAACGAATTCGGCGCCAACCGCGAAGGTAGATTCATCACTACCTAAATAAACACAGATTTCCCCGATATCTTGCGGTTTGCCTAAATGGCCCACTGGAATCGTCTTGATGATCTGTTCCTTATAGGCATCAGGGATGATACCAGTATCGACCCAGCCAGGGTGAACACTGTTGACCCGAATATGGCTGCCTTCCCGAGCCAGAGACAAGGCCGTGGCATGGGTCAACAGGCGCGAACCACCTTTACTGGCAGAATAATCCGGACTCATGGGTAAGCCCACTAAGCCGGCTACAGAAGACACGTTGATGATGGAACCATTATTATCATTGTGGGCTTTCATGGCCTGGATACCATATTTTTCACCCAGAAAAGTCCCGGTTAAGTTGATATCAATGGTTTTATGCCAGTCTTCTAATTTCATCTTATCCACCGGCGTACCGCTACCGCCCACACCAGCGTTGTTGACTAAGATGTCTAATTTGCCAAATTTCGCGATGGTGGCATCGATGGTTTTTTGCCAATCGGCTTCTTGGCTAACGCTCATTTGGACGAATAATGCTTTGTCATCCCCAAATTCTGCAACGGCCTTTTTACCGCCATTCACGTTCTTATCGGCGGTGACCACCACTTTGGCACCTTCACGGATAAAGCATCTTGCGATTCCTAAGCCAATACCAGCCACGCCGCCTGTAATTAAAGCGACTTTGTTTTTAAGACGATCCATAAAAAATTACCTGCTTTCATAAAAAAATTTAAATTTTAAAATTAACGTCGTGATTTATTGAGAAAAGTAACGACCGGTTGCCAATGGGGTTGTTGCTTATTTGCGGTTTACATTCCTGTAAACGGTTACGACCACTACACCCTAAGTATAGCGTACTAGCGATAAATAACAAGTTATATTATGAGCAAAAATAATTTTTTTATTTACATCTAAAAAATTGATATTCCAGCTACAATGTCTAACCAGCCTAGCTTCAAACGCCGTGGCAACGCTAAAAACCCAGGGCGGTAATCATTGTTTTTAGGTCCCATTTGGGCTGGTCATCAGCTGGCAATTGGGCCAGGGCCAACTGCAGTTGCGTGGTGGCTAATTGGCGGATGGCCTGTGGGGATAAATCCGGGTTGTCTTTAGCTAAAGTCAAGGAAAATTGGTCCCAATCAATGTCGATATGGGTCTTGAGCCAGGCGCGGATACGTTGATTGCGCCGCTTGATGTTCGCATTTTTTCGACCAGTGGGATGATGTTTCTGTTTGTAAGCAAAACCCCGGTGTGCCTTTTGGGCGGAGGTGTAGCCGTAACCCTGGGCATCGTCTAACACTTCACCGGTGTCAGCATCCACCACGCGATACCGAGTTTCAATTTCGGTGAAGGTTTCTCCGAAATCATCAGCAATCACTTGGCGGACTTGATAAGAAACTACTTTGATATTAGGCGTTGGCATATAATCTTCCTTTCAATTCGTTCTATTTCTAAATACGCCAAAAAGTAGTCCCAAGTGTTTTTCAAAGTAGTTGGTTTAAAATTTCCCCGCAACTGGCCTTGATAACTGACTGTACGCCCAGCGCGTGCACTTAAGATACCAGGTGATAAGCCAGCAATTTCTCAGCCGCATCTAAGACGGTTGTCTCAGGGGGATATTGGGTCAAACCCAAGTCCGTGGCGGCGGCCTGGGTCGTGTGGTGGTACTGCCGATTTAACATGGGCACCAATGAGCGCATAGCTGGGATAAATTTTGCTAGAAGCGGCGGTAACCAATTGGGCATTTTTCGAACTTTTAGCTTTAATGTTGGGAAAGCCTGTTTATATATCTGGGCAACTTCCGGCATGGTCAAGGTTTGCGAAGCGGCTAAGTAGCGTTTACCAATGGCCTTGGGATTTTCAAAGGCCAAGCGGTGCAAGGTGGCTAAATTGCGGACGTCGCTGATTTCTAAGGGAACCTGGGGAATCAGTGGCATCCCCTTTAACAATTGCAACAAAATCCCATTGGAACTTAAATTCTTTGGGGATAACACCGGACCAAAAATAGCCCCAGGCAAAATCGTGGTCAAGGCTAAATCATGAGTTTTCGCGAATTGCCAGGCCGCTTTTTCAGCTTCAATCTTAGAAATCCGATAGGGATCTAAATCAGGGTTGTTTAAGTCGCTCCAAAAGCTTTCGTCTAAGGTAGCCCGGCTGTCGCGAGTGGGGGTGGAAGCGGCTTGGGAGCTGGTCATGACCACCCGTTGGACCCCCGCGCGATGGGCCGCTTGCAACACATTCAAGGTCCCATTTTTAGCAATCGCCACCATTTCGGCGGTGGATTCAGTCCCATGACCCAAGGGCGACGCCACATGAATCACCCCAACGGCCCCGGCCATGGCGGCCGCCCAATTCTCAGCGCTGGTTAAGTCCGCTTCAAAAAAGGTCAGCTGGTTGAGCTGTGCGGGGGTCAATAACGGTTTTAATTCCGCCAATACCTGGGTTTGTTTGGTCAAGTCCCGCAGGCTGGTGGCGACGTCATAGCCCTGGTTCAAAAATTCGTAAAGGACCCAGCTGGCCACAAAGCCGGTGCCACCGGTTACAATGATTTTTTTAGACATTTATCTGTCCCCTTCGTCTAATTATTTAGACATATAATAGCACATATTGTCTAAAAATCAAAAATATAGTATCCTTTGCCCAGGAGGTAACAGCAATGATCGATAAAAAAGAATTAGCCATCGCTTTAAATCACGTGATTTTAATCAAGGGTTTTAAGAACATTTCCATGACCCAACTGGCTAAAAGTGTGGGCATCAGCCGGGCCAGCCTGTATTTGCGCTTCAAGGACAAAGCCGACATCGTCACTGCCGTGGTGGACCGGCATTTACAATTTGTGAAAAGTAACCCCATCCCCAAGGAACCGACCTTAGATAGTCTCGGCAAAGTTTTGCTAGATTATGCCCTATTGGTGGGGTCCACCACCGATATTTTTTTAAATGACCTGCAAAGTGATTTTCCCCAATTAGCCACGCAACTGGCTCACACCCTGACGGTATACTTTACCCACGTGGCGACGTATCTCACCCAAGCCCAACACTTGGGCTATTTAAAATCGGATTTTGACAGTAAGTTTATCCTATTTGAAATAAAGATGGGCATTGACACTATTCTCAAAGCCGTTTTAAGCCAAGCACTGACCACCCCCCAGGCTGAAGACTATCTGCGGCAGTTTTTCCACCTACAATTGGCGGGGTTACTGACTGAAAAAGCCAAAAAAAAAGTAACTCTGAAGCAGCTTCAGAGTTACGAAAATAAAATTTTAGCAGAATTTGAACAAACCTATGCCCAAGTGACTCAATAAACAGTGGCGTTAAACCATTATTGCGCCGTGGTCCCGCCGTCCACCACAAATTCACTACCAGTAGAATACCCGGATTCATCCGAAGCCAAGTAAAGAATCAAGTTGGCAACTTCTGAAGGATCAGCCATGCGGGCCAGGGGCGTGTTGGCCAGGGCTTTTTTAGTTTTGGCCGGGTCAATACTTTTGACCAGTGGCGTGGCTGTGACCCCGGGGTGCACGGAATTTACCCGAATATTATATTGGGCGGCGTAAATGGCAGCGGATTTCGTTAACATCCGCACACCACCCTTGGCAGCGGAATAAGCCGTGGCCATGGGATTGCCCACCAAGCCCGCTGTGGAGGACATATTGATGATCGAACCACTCTTTTGGCCCGTCATGTTTAAAACGGCATGTTTGGTGCCCAAAAAAGTCCCGGTCAAATCAATGCCGATGATTTTTTGCCAGTCGGATAATTTGGCATGGGCAATATCGGCCATAATATCAATGCCAGCGTTGTTCACCAACACATCAACCTTGCCAAATTTAGCAATGGCCCATTTAAATAGCGCTTCCCAATTGGTTTCATCCACCACATCCAGATGGTAGAAATAAGCGTTGGCCAGTTTGTCGATATAATCCCGACCGGTTTCTTCGTTTAAATCAGCCACAATAACTTCCGCACCTTCAGCCACGAAGCGCTCGGTGACTGCCCGGCCAATCCCCATGGATCCGCCGGTGACAATTGCAACTTTACCCGTTAATCTAGTTCCCGTCATGATAACTCCCGTTCCTTTCTCAATGTCGAAACGAAGTAATTACAAGTAAATAGGTAAGCGCGTTCCCAAAATAAAGACTAATTTGACAACCACATTGTAGCAGATTCCCTGGGAAAATTCGCTTGAATAGACTTGAGCAAAGCCCGCAATTTTTAACGGGACTATTAGCCTCGATTAAGCCGGTAGATAGTCTTGTTTTCGGTAAAATAACAAGCTAGTCAAACTAGCCAATATTAAAAAGGGCAGGGCCAGGCGGTAAGGCCGCATAAAAGCCTGGGTGATTTGAGCTTTGGTGTTAGCTTTGATGGTGCTGACCGTGCGGTTGATGCTGGTATTTTCTTGGCGAACTTTGCGCTGGACGCCTGCCGCCACTCGGGCGTGGATCTGAGCTTTGACCTCAGTTGGCAACAGGGCAGCGTTGCCGATTTTAGCCAAGGCCTGTTGGTAATTCGTTTCGATCAGTTGACTGATTTCAGTAGCTGAAACGTGTTTTTTAGGAGTAGTCGTCCCACTGGGTTGACTGTTGGCATTATTGATTTGCCGATCAGTTTGTTGTTGCATTGTTGTTTTAGCCGCTCTTGGGATATGCAATTGTTCAATCTGTTGGTTGGCAGTTTGTGTCGCCGTAGCTTTAGCGGTATTGAGATTGGCTGTTAGGGCCGAAACAAAGATGGCCACCGCTAAAACCGAGCCGATTTGGCGAAACAGTCCCAAGACACTTTGCGAAGCCGTCAACAATTCCCCAGTAAAGTCAGCGGCGCCTAGTACCACAATGGGACCGGCAATGATGCCAAAACCCATCCCGATAAACAGACAGGCCCAGACCACTTGGTGATAATTATTAGGGTTCATGTTGTAAAGCACCAAGTAGCCGGCAATCAAGCCTAGAAAGCCACTGGCAATCACCAAGCGGGGTCCCAATTTTGCCACTAAAAAGCCACTGATGGGTGAAAATAGGAAAATCATCGCCGACGTGGGCGTGATCATCAAAGCCGCCGCCAACTCGCTATGGCCTTGGATCTTCGTAAAGAAGGTGGGCATGATGACCATAAAGGCCACTAGGAAAATACCAGTAATAATCATGGCAATCGAGGCCCCGGTGAACTGGCGGTTTTTGAATAAATCTAAGGGAATCATCGGATGCTGGCTGTGGCGCTCCACCAAAATAAAACCAAGCAAAGCTAATAAACTCAATCCGCACAAACTAAGAATCAACGGACTGTTCCAATGCCAGTCGTTGCCTTTGATCAAGGCTAATGTCAAGGTGAATAAAGTCACCATGGACAGTACCATCCCCGGATAATCGATTTTGGCAGCGATGGTGGCTTCGTGTTTGAAACTTAAGCTCCGACTCACCAATAAGGCAATCACCAGACAGGCGGGGACGTTGATCATAAAGACCCAGCGCCAGCCTAGAAATTGGGTGATGATGCCCCCAATGGTGGGTCCCAGGGCAGCGGCCAAGCCTTGCATGACGCCTAAAACCGCCACGACCTTGGTGCGGTTAGCCATGCTGGTGGCGCTGATACCAATGGTCATCCCCGCTGGGAAAATCGTGGCAGCCCCTAGGCTTTGAATACCCCGCCCAGCAATCAACAGAGCTAGATTTGGCGCCAAGCCCGATAAGGCGGACCCCAGGGTGAACAGCCCTAGACCTAAAATGTAAAGTTTATGCCGACCAAAAATATCGGCCAGGCGCCCCAAAGGGATTGTAAAAACAGCAAAAGTAATGGTATAAATATTTAACGCCCAAGATAAATCATCTAAACTCACGTGCAGGCCGGTTTGAATGGCCGGTAGGGCGATGTTCATGACCGTGGTATCCAAAACGCACAGGAAAATGCCAATGGCCATGGCCAAAATAATAATTTTTTGTTTTGATTTCAAAATAAAAGCCACCTTTTCGGTATGATTTGTTAATTGACAAACCGTAGCCTAACACGGTGACTGCTAGTGGGGAATAAATGGTTAACAGAAATGGGGGTATTTGTAAACAATGACACCAAAAGACATTCAAGATCAAAAATTGATGGCTATCTTTGAAGCGCTAATCACAGCGCTGAAGACCCAAAAGATGGCGGACATTTCGGTCAGCGCTTTGTGCCGGGCGGCGGGGGTTTCCCGGACCTATTATTATCATAAGTTTAAGTCCTATGAAGATATCATTGAACAGGCTAGCCTATTGAACATTGTGAACTACATGCGTCACTTGCCCCACCAAGAAAACCTGGATTCAGCCACCTTTATCGGCAACTATTTTCAACTGGCCCAAAACATGCGCAGCGTGCAGTTGACCATTTTCCAAGTGGGCCAAGAACGGAGCTTGATTTTGGCTTTTCAAACCGCCTTTAATTATTTATTGACTCATGATTTTATTGACGCCCCGCAAAACGACCGGGTTCACCAAAAATATTTCAGTGAATTTATTGCGGGAGCGGCCATCAATATGTCCCAGCGCTGGTTAATTGAGGGGATGCCCGAATCCGCCGCCCATATGGGTCAATTGGTGGCCCAGTTTATGAATGCTAGAGATACCAAACGATAATCTGATTATTCATTCTGTGAGTTGTGCCGCTTGTTGGTCAATGCGTTTTAAGAAATTATTTCTAGCTTTCAGCGAACACTTCTCTGCGTTGTACAAGATATTGAGTTTTACTGGTTTAACGCCGCAAAGTCTAAGAATTTGCCGTTGTAAAATATGGCCATAGTCCCCTAGAAAAGGCTTGAAAATCACCGGTGAATTACAGGTAGTGATAATCCAGGCCCGTTTGCCAGCTAATAGACCCAGCATGCGCCGGCCTTCATATTTGTAGGCAAAACCCAGGGCGAAGACCCGGTCAATAAACCCCTTTAAAATCGCCGGCATCCCCGACCACCAAATCGGAAATACAAAGATAAGCTGGTCGGCCCAAGTAATCAGTTGCCGATAAGCAGCGGTCTCTGGGTCATTTTGTAGATCACGGCGCCGGTGGGCCTTATCAAAATATAAAACTGGGTTAAAATGTTCGGCGTAAAGATCTAGCACTTGAACGTCAGCATCAGGTTGAAGCTGCTGTTTCACTGTGGTTAAAATGGCATGATTGAAGCCAGTATGGTTAGGATACGCATAGACAATCAATGTTTTCATAGGCTTACCGCACCTCGAAATCAGGCAGTGGCAACTGGCTAATACTTTGAATTAGATTTTTAACATTCGCAAAATCTTGTGTTTCCGCGCCAGTTTGAATAGCTTGCGCAATTTTATCTAGCGCTTGATAAAATTGGATTTTAGCTTGAAATATTTGGCGTTTATCCGCCAAGAAAGCTATCGTGTCCTGCTTACAAGCTTCAGTAATAGGCGCATCCATCAAATTGGTAATCATTTTGATTTCCACCAGACTTAGCCCGGCATATTTTAAATTCTGAATAATATTGAGGCGGGTCACATCTGCTGTGGAATAATTACGATACTGATTAGCATCTCGTTCTGGGGATAAAATCCCTTCTTGGTCATAGTAGCGCAGCGTATCTTTACTACACCCTG
Source organism: Agrilactobacillus composti DSM 18527 = JCM 14202 (assembly GCF_001436375.1). GTDB lineage: Bacteria > Bacillota > Bacilli > Lactobacillales > Lactobacillaceae > Agrilactobacillus > Agrilactobacillus composti. The sequence continues at coordinate 33,647 of NZ_AZGA01000068.1, forward strand.
TGGCTTTGGCACATTGTTGAATATTCATTTTTTCTCAGCTCCTTTATGGTGAAGTTATATCATTGGAGGCAACTCGAAGGTCAAGGGCTATTTTAGAAACATCGTTTTATTTTTGCAAGACTAACATGATGGTCCACCGATTGACAGGTTGGAAAAATAAGGCATACAATTGTAGTCGTATCACGATGCTCACCGCAACTAAGAAGGGACGTATGTACATGGCCTATGAATTTTTAGAACCATATGAGTTTGCCCATAAAGCGATTACTGTTAAGAATCGCATTGTTATTCCCCCAATGACCGAACAAATGGCTTTTGAAGATGGCTCCGTCACCAGCGACGAGCTTGCTTATTATGCCAAACATAGCGGTGGTGTGGGGATGTTTATCACCGCCGTGGCCAACGTGAATCCTTTGGGGAAAGGCTTTGAAGGCGAACTCAGTATTGCCGATGACCGCTTTATCCCCGGCCTACGCCGGCTAGCCCAAGCTATTAAAAGTAACGGCACCAAGGCCATCATTCAAATCTTCAGTGCCGGCCGGATGAGCAATTCGGCGGTGTTGCGGGGCCAACAACCCGTTAGCGCCAGTGCCGTAGCCGCTGAACGCCCCGATGCGGAAGTGCCTCGGGCTTTAAGTGAGGCCGAAATTGAACAGACTATCCAGGACTTTGGTCAGGCTGTCCGCCGGGCCATTGAAGCCGGCTTTGACGGGGTGGAACTCCACGGCGCCAACACTTACTTATTACAACAATTTTTCTCACCCCATTCCAACCGCCGGACCGATGCCTGGGGTGGCACTTTGGAAAAGCGCATGACCTTTCCACTGGCAGTTATCGATGAAGCTCAGCGTATCATCGAACAATATCCGAAAAAGCCCTTTATTCTAGGCTACCGGATTTCTCCAGAAGAACTGGAACAACCCGGGATCACTATTGAAGACACACTGGCCTTCATTGATGTTTTAAAGACCAAACCCCTAGACTACCTCCACGTCTCCACCGGGGATGTGTGGCAAACCTCCATGCGGGATAGCAATGAGACCAGGGCCACCACTAAACGCATCCAACAACAAGTCGACGGGGTTTTCCCACTGATCGTGGTGGGGGGCATTGCCACACCAGCTGAAGCTGAAAAAGTTAAAACCAGCGGCTTTGACTTCGTGGCTTTGGGTCATGAAAGCATCCGCGAACCCCAATGGGTGGAAAAAGTGCAGCAAAACGACGAAAAGTCCATTCGCTACGCCATTTCTTACGCAGAACTCGCCGAATTAGGCATCCAACCACCGTTCCTGCAGATGCTCTACGCTGTTTCCGGCGGCCCCGCTGGTGTGCCCATGACCACGCCACAAAATAAATAATTCACAAGGTCGTCTTGATGAGCCGTCATCGGGGCGGCTTTTTGTGTTATCCTTAGTTGTAAGCGTCTAAATATCAGCGCTTGCCAGACTTTAAGATAAGGAAATGATAACGCATGTCTACTGCACAAACGTCACAGACGCCACCCCAAAACAAACGTTGGATCGTGATGGCGGCTGTATTTATTGCGACCTTTATGACCTCCGTGGAAGTGACCATTGTCACCACCGCTTTACCGGCCATTATCAGTGAGCTCCATGGCCTGGCTTATCAAAGCTGGATCATGAGTGCATATTTATTGACCACGGCCATCACCACTCCGATTTATGGGAAATTGGCCGATGCCTTCGGGCGCCGCCGGGTGTTCTTATGGGGGGTATTGGTCTTTACCTTGGGGTCTTTTTTAAGCGGCTTATCCCCGACGATTTTCCTGCTGGTCTTATCCCGGGCACTGCAAGGGATTGGGGCCGGGGCAGTGATGCCTTTGACCTTTACCATCATTGCCGATAATTTTGACTTTGAGCAACGGGCCAATATCTTAGCGCTAAACAATACAGCCTGGGGCCTGTCAGCACTAGTGGGGCCATTATTGGGGGGCTTTTTAGTAGACCAGCTTTCTTGGCACTGGGTCTTCTTCGTCAATGTACCCTTGGGCATCTTAGTGCTGTTATTGGTTTGGTTTGGGTACCATGAAAAAGCGCCGGAAAAAGTATCTATTCAAGCCGATTGGTACGGCATCGCTTGGCTGGCCGTGGGCTTGGTGGGGTTATTGTTGGCCATTCAATTTTTAGACCATCAAACTTGGTTAGCCTTGGGTCTGTTCGTCATCGCCATCATCAGTTTTGTGTTGTTGGTCCGGCGGGAACGGCGCTTCAGTGATCCTTTGATTTCACCAAAAATGTTTCGCAATCATACCTTTTCCATTCAAATTATCACCGCCACGATTTTAAGTGGGGTCTTAATGGCCTATCAAATTTACTTCCCAATTTGGCTCCAGTCCTTGTACCGATTGTCCGCCACGGAAGCCGGGTTAGTGGTGACCTCCAGCTCGGTAGTCTGGTTGGCCGCGTCGTTTTTAGTGGGCCCACTGATTGCCCGTTTCGTGCCAAAACGCATCGCCTTGACTTTGATCACGATGTTGTTATTGATTTACGTGAGTCTATTATTTGCCGGACTCAATTTCCCCGTGTGGACTTTTTATGTCATTGCCATGCTCAATGGTTTGGGGATGGGTATCATCATCAGTATGAATATCATCTTAAGTCAGCATCTGGTGCCAGAGAACATGGTGGGGTCAGCTACTTCCGTCCTAACCCTGGGCCGGTCCTTAGGGCAAACCGTGATGACCGGCGTTTACGGGGCTATTTTTAACCTGATGATCCGGGCCAACTTACACAGCGGCGTCACCTTTGGTCAAGTGAATAATATCATCAGTGCCAAACATCGGGGCCCGATTTTACACCAAGCCTTGATCAATCCGATTATTTTAACGGCCTTACATACGGTGTTCTTCGTGGTGGTTGTGATAATCGTGTTAGTTTTGATAATCAATTGGTTAGATCCTAATCACAAGGTAATAGAATAACTCTTACTGCCGAATTAATTTCGGCCCCGTCTTGACAAGCTTTCCTAAAACGGTTAAATTAGCATTAAGCTTTGATGAGAAGAGTAATGCCGAGAACCTAACCAAAGAGAGCTTCGTTGTGGTGGAAGAAGACTAGGGGACTGGCATGAAGATGAGCTCGGAGCTAATTTAGCGGTCTAGCGGCTGCTGAATTCGGGTGCGCCCGTTATCTGCGCCAAGTATTCAAAATTTCGGGTACTTATGAAGCTTGATATCGCGAGGTATCAAGGAATTACAGGTGGTAAAGTGGTGCTCCACCCTGTGCATGATGTGCATGGGGTGGGGCTTTTTTATTGCCCAAAATTAGGCAAACACGCATCAAAAAAATACTTGGAGGTTACATAATGAACAGCAAATTTCGTCGTCCCATCGCCTTGATCCTCAGTGCCGTCGCCCTGGTGGCTGGGCTCGTTTTAGTACGACCCGGTATCCCGGCCCAGGCCGCCCAAAGCGGGAAAACTATCCGCCTAGGGACATCCCCGGGCCCTTACAGCCAACTGTTTTTAGATGGGGTCAAACCCATTTTGCAAAAAGAAGGCTATACCGTCACCACCCAATCCTTCTCTGATCTGATTCACGCCGACTTGGCCTTGAGTCAAGGGGATGTGGACCTCAATGTGGAACAACATAGTGCCTGGTTAGAGAACTTTAACAAAGAAAAGCACTCGGACTTTGTGGCCTTGACCCCAATTCCTACAGTACCGGCTGGGATTTTCCCCGGGTCCAGCAAATCTTTGAAAAACATTAAAAAGGGCGCCAAAGTGGCTATCCCCAACGACCCCTCCAACCTATCCCGGGCCTATCAACTGTTAGCCCAAGCCAAGCTGATTACTTTGAAATCTAAAGCTACCGCCAGCAACGTGACCCAACATGATATTAAAAGTAATCCCCATAGCTTGAAGTTCGTGGAAATGAGTTCCGCCCAAATCCCCCGGGCCATCAAAGATGTGAATTACGCCGTGATCCCTGGCAGTATCAGCTATAACGCCAAAATCCCTGCCAAATCAGCCTTGAAGACGGAAAAACTCCAGAAACAATATCTCCTGGTGGCTACCGTGAATAAGAGTGAGGCCAACAAACCTTGGGCCAAAGCCGTGAAGAAAGCTTATCAGTCCAAGACGTTTAAAGATTACGTGAAAAATCACAACAAACAAGGTTATTGGTACATTCCTAAATAAATTGGAGGGTCGATCATGACAGTTATCACAACAGCAGAACAATTACAAATTTTAAAGGATTTAGTGGCCATTCCCTCGGTCAATGACCAGGAACAAGCCGTGGCCGAATATCTCCAGAAACTGTTAGCTAAACACAACATCGCCGCTAAACTCGTGCAATTATCCCCAGGCCGCGCCAGCTTGGTAGCCGAAATCGGCGCCGGTAAACCCATCTTTGCCGTATCCGGGCACCTAGACGTGGTGGCTCCCGGGGAATTAGACCAATGGGCCACCGACCCCTTCACCCTGACTGAAAAGGCCGGTAAGCTCTATGGTCGCGGCGCCTCAGACATGAAGTCCGGCTTAGCCGCCATGGTCATTGCCCTGATTGAAATTCAAGATCAACATTTGTTGAAAAAAGGCACCATTCGCCTGCTGGCCACCGCCGGGGAGGAAATCGGCGAACCTGGAGCTATCCAACTTTATCAAGCAGGCTACCTGGATGATGTGGATGCCCTCCTAATCGGCGAACCCTCTGGCTATAACATTACTTACGCCCACAAGGGACCTTTGAATATCCGCATCACTTCTAAGGGAGAAGCCGCCCACAGTTCCCGGCCCCAACTGGGATATAACGCCATTGACCCGCTGATCGAAGTAATACACAACGCCAACCGGGAATTTCGCAGTTTGACCCAAACCGATGACACCCTGGGCAAAGTGATTTTTAACGCCACCGTGATCCATGCCGGCGACCAAGTCAACACCATCCCCGCCTTAGCCTATGCCCTGGTCAACGTCCGGGCCACCCCAGCTTTTACCAACCAGCAAGTCATTGACCTGTTGCAACAATTGCTCAAAGCCCAAAACGACCAAGGCGCCCGCTTGAGCCTCACCGTGGAGATGTCCCTAGAACCCGTAAAGGCCCCCAAGGATTCCCGCCTGGCCCAATTAGCCGTAGCCATCGGCAAACCCTACGCCAAAGCCGACATCCCGCTGCAAGCCACGGCAGGGGGCACCGATGCTTCCAACTTCTTAAAAGACAAACCAGCTAGTTTTCCCTTCATCGTCTTTGGCCCCGGCAATCTCAGTTCCCACAAGGTCAACGAGTACGTGGACCAAGACATGTATCTGAATTTCGTAAAACTTTACCAACAGCTCTTTAGCACTTATGTGAATGAAGCGAAAGGCGATACCTTGAATTGAAAAAAGCAATTCCCCATCAACGCTCGAATTTTCAGCCGCGATTGGGAATTGCTTTTTTAGCTGGGCTGGTGGTCAACGTGGCTACAGCTAAGGGCTATATTTCTTTGAGATAAATCAATGAATCCCGTTTCGGAAAATCCCAATGGAATTTCAGCTGGTCTTCCGCAATCTGCTGAAAGCCTTGTTTCTCATAAAAATGGTGGGCTCGCACTTGGCTCCCCGGGGTATCCAGGGCGATTTCTGAAAAATCATGGGTCTGGGCAAAGGTCAACAGGGTCGCCATCAAAGGCCGCCCCAAGTGCTGGGGAACACCTCGATAAGCCGGTAGGGTAAAGAACTTTTTCAAAATACCCGCCTGGCTATTCACTGGCATTAAGCCGATACTGCCCACTACTTGCCCTTGATCTAAAGCTAGCCAAAACTGACCCCCAGCACGCTGGTAGTGGTTTTCGATGTCAAAAATATCAGCTTGGTCGGCCATTTTCATCCCCAACCCGGCCTCAATATTCTGGCAATAATTGATCAAATCCACCAGCTGAGCCAAGTGGTCCGGGGTAAATACATAAGGCTCAATTTTAATCACGACAATGCCTCCATTCACCCGCGGTCAGTCAACTTGACCAGCGTCTTTGACGATTGCAATAAACTGCTTTTCCACTTCTGACAGCAAGTAATCCTGGCGATAAGCCAAGTAAACCTTGAACTTGGGCGGGTCATAGTCTTTTAAGGTTAAAGCCTGCAACTGGTCACTGCTGTCGATAGCCAAGCTAGTGAGCAAGGCCACGCCGGCGTTTTGGACCACCATGCTTTTTAAAATATTCACATCACTGGCCCGATAAATCACCCGGGGTTTGTGGCGATGGTGGCTGATCATTTCCGCGAAGACTTTATCATGGCTGAAATTCTCGTTGAAAACCACAAAGGGTTGGCGTACCAAGGTCTTGTAATCCACCACCGATTTGTCCCCCAAAGGATTAGCGGAACTGGCAATGATGTTAAAATCATAGGCCGCTAATAAATCCAAATGCAGCCGACTACTATCTAAAGGCTGACTGGCGCCAATGAACGCCAAGTCCAAGTTACCCGCCAGCAACAAGTCCAATAATTCCTGGGACCCCACCGAAGTACTGACTAAGCTTTGAATCAGGTTGGCCTGGTTTAATGCCGGGACAAATCGGGGGAAGAAGTGGCTGCCAATGATCGGTGGCAGGCCTAATTTAATTTTAGGAATTTTATCCTGGGCTACCTCTTGAATGGCTAAATCCAACTCCTCTAAAATATTGTGGGCGTGGATGACAAATTGCTGGCCTTCCGGGGTCAAATCCACTGAATGATGGGACTGGTCCCGGTGGATCAAATTACCATCGACACTTTGTTCTACCCGCTTGATGGCATAGGTAATGGTGGGCTGGGACACTTGAAAGAACTGGGCCACCTGGGTAAAGTTCTTCAGCTCCGCTAATTTTACAAAATATTCCAAATCCCGAATTTGCATGAAACAGCCTGCTCTCTAAAACGTATACAAATGTGATCACATCCGGTCTATGGTATTACTTCATATTTTAGACCGTTAAGCTACGTCTTTCGTCGATTTCGTAAACGCCGATATTCCCCCTTCTGAACAAGTCAGTTGGGACAGTGACCGACTGGAGAATCATCAATGAACGGTTTCCCGTTCCGGCGGAAGCCCCGCCGCGTAAGTAATTAAATTTTGGACGGCATTCTCATCACGATTCATGACCATGCCACACTCGTAACAGCGATAAGTGTCATGATCGTGGTAAATGCTGTCGCCTCGAAGGGTCATCTTACCGCCATAACTGTCGGCAGTTTTGATGAAACCACAGTTTGAACATCGCTGGGTGGATGGAAAGAAACGGTCCGCAATCACCACGTGCTGATGCTGCCAAGCAGCTTTATACTCGATTGCCGTTCGCAGGCGGCGAAAGAGACTGCGCTGCAGGTTTTTGACCTTGTTCTTGGCCATTTTCATGCCGCGAACGTTAAGGTCCTCTAAACAGAGCACATCATAAGCTTGAGTGATTTGCTGGCTGAACTTGTGGATCAGGTCATCCTGTAAAGCATTAATCTTTTGATAAGCCCGGTTCAGCTTAGCCTGGGTCCGTTGGTAGTTCTTGGACCGAAAATGCTTGGGATTCTCTCGCCGTTTCCGGGCCAAGCGTTTTTGATAGATCTTGACCCGTTGATGCAGCACGGCCATCCGTGGTGTAAAAGTGCTGACTTTGCCACCATTCCAGCTAATATGACCTACATTGAGATCAATGCCACCAATATCCCAACTTTCGTAAAAAGCTGGCCGTGGGGTATCTGCGACTAAAACAGCAATGCTGGCGTAGAACTTATCACCGCGCTTGGTTATCGTCACGGTTTTGATGGCGCCAGAAAAACGTAAAGTCTCAGCCAGTCTGATATCAGTGAAGTGATGCTTGCTTTCACGGGGGCGGTCCAGTCTCAGAAACTTACCACGAACTGTTGCCCGATCTGTTGTAAAACTTTGCTTTGGGTCCCGCTTACTGTGAAACTTAGGCTTGTGGGCATCTGGCATGTTGGGGTTGAAGAAGTTCTGCCAGGCCTGATGTAAGCGGTGGATAGCAGTTTGAAGCACGCGAGGTGAGCGCTGATACTGCCAGTCAGCTTTGTTCAACACTAACTCGTTGCGCACGCTGCGTTCACTGGGCCGTATTTTCTTGTCACCTATGATGAGAGACGCTTCATACATGTCATTCCATGTTGTTAGACCCTGGTTCCAACAGAAACGATTATAGTCTGTCAGCTCGGCGATAATAGTGCACATTTCAGCATTGGGATAGCATCTGATCTTGTGAGTTTTGACTGGCATTCGATCCACCTCCTATACTCTATAGGATACCGTATCGAATGTGTGTTTGTCTTCTTTCGTGCTCAAAAATTCAAAAGAAACTTACCACTAAATCAGGTCGATTAACTATGAGACTTTGATGTTGACATTTGATTATGAATGACTACCTTTGATTATATTAATGGTAATCATTTCTGTTCTCCAAAATGTAATAAACCCTGAATTATTCATTCATGATTTGAGTTGCACTTATTGAACCGGTTTAACGTGTATAAAAACTGGAATAGTGCTTCGTTCCAAAATGAAATTACAGAAATTATCATTATTTTTGCAAAACGCCGGAATAATGGTGCGACAAATAACCGCGAGGTTATGCGCAGTTTTAAAAAATATTCAATTGGTTAACGTTTTTTAGCTAGG
>NZ_AZGA01000008.1 GCF_001436375.1 Agrilactobacillus composti DSM 18527 = JCM 14202
ACGAAATAAAAAAGACAAAGTCTTCTAAAAAGATTACTTTGTCTTCAATCTGAAATGATTCCTTAAATCATTGTTTTGTTTTAGCTGCTCCCGTAAATTAAACTTCGTTTCTGAGCCTCTTGCAAATTCTTTTAGAACTACTGTTGCAAATTGACTGCTACGTTGAGCTTCTAAAGTTGACAACAATGAATCGTCATAATTACCAAGCACAACGAAAACCTCTTTGCCCTTCGCATTAAAATGATAAGTACTTTCAATAACCTCAGGAATTACATTCAATGGGATACCCAATTTAATTGCAATTTCATAGGCTTGCTCTTCTTCAGTTGATTCTTCTGTAAATGGACTAATCGATAATAATTCAAGTTGTTTTTCAAAAAGTGATGGAATCTCTGACCATTTATTAAGTGTCGACTTTCTAAGTGAAAAAACTTTAAATCCAATATCAATTTGCAAATTCGGTTCTTTATCAAGCATTCTTTTGCCTGCCAAGTCAATTCGTTTCTCAGCAATATCTGCAATAGTCCTAAAACCTTTCTTATATGCGACTGTATCCTTCTTCAATTTTTCTGGTGTCTGAACCATAATAAAACTTCGATTACTATTATTAGTTTTATTTTGTTGCATTACTGCTTCAGCTGTTGTCCCAGATCCTGAGAATAAATCAAGAATGATATCATCATCGTTTGTTGCAATTGACACTATTTTTTCTATTAGCTTCACAGGTTTCGGAAAGTCGAAAACTTTACCGTTCATTAAAGCATTTAAGTCTTTGCTAGCACTATCCGTAGTCCCAACCTCTTTGTAATTCCAAAGATTTGTTGGTACCATACCGTTAGATTCTGACAGAAATTTCTTTAATCTAGGATACGTATTTTCTCCATTTTTCCCCCAATATAATTGATTGTTTGCAACGTGTGTTTGATATGTTTCTTTAGAATACTTCCAAGCATTTGTCGGATGTGTCACACTTTTGCCAGTTATTGGGTTTGTTAATGGGTATACTAGATTGGGTCTATCTGCAATCGTGGCAGGATTTACGTAACTAACACTTGTCCAGACGCCACGTGGATCATTATCGGGATTCGTATAAATGGAATCTGACTTTTCATTTCGCGGCTCCCGTAGATGACTTAAGCTCATAGTTTTTCTGTAAACAAGAATATGATCTATTACCGATGAAAAAGTTCTGGCATTATTAGAACGTGTGAATCGCTTTTCCCAGGTAATATCTGCCAAAAAATTTATCTCGCCAAAAATTTCATTCATTATGATTCTAAGATTATACAGTTCATTATCGTCTATCGATATAAAAATAATTCCGTCATCGGTCAGTAAATTTCTAGCCAATTTAAGCCGTGGATACATCATGTTTAACCAATCTGTATGAAAACGACCATTTGTTTCTTTATTGGTTGTAGTTACCATACCATTATCATCAATTTGGTTAGTTTGTCTGAGATAATTTTCATAACTATCATGGAAATCATCATGATACACAAAATCATGCCCCGTATTATAGGGAGGATCAAGATAAATCAACTTGATTTGATTGAAATATGCCTTTTGAAGAAGCCTCAACACTTCAAGATTATCCCCTTCAACATAAACATTCTGGGTCGTATCCCAATTTTTTGATTTTTCCTTGTCAGCTACAAGAGTTGTCTTATCTGTTGGCATATCAGCAATTCGTTTAGCATCTCTTTTTCCGCGCCAAGTAAACTCATATTTCTCATTACCACCAGCTAACTCGATATCAGGAGTCAATGCCTCCTGGAGTGCATCAAAATCAATTTGTCCATCAGCTACAATTTCTGGAAATAATTGTGCCAATTTCTGTGCGGCTTCTGTCCGAAAATTTGGAGTAGTTAAATCAGGTCTTGTCTGACTCATTGTCAAAATCCTTTCATATTTAAGATTCTACCAGATCGTGTCCATGAACTCATACTAGCATCATTCTTCAGATATCAATTCTAAAGATAATCGATCAAACAAATCTCCAGAAAGCATTGGTTTCTCAAGAAATATAACTGTACTATCACTAATGTTCAATTTTCCTTTATTGCGCTTAATAACAGAAAAAAATGTTTGATTATGCAATGACATAAAGAACCTCTGAACAGACAAGAACATCCTGTTCTCATTCTCAGTGGAAATTTCGTTCTTTAAAAAAGAATCAATAGTCATTGGAAAAATTGTTTTTGAATGTTTTGATAAAAGAGAGAGATAAATTAAGTATAGGCAAAGTAAAGACTTATTTAATGCCGTCCCTCCGCCTTTCATTTTTTTGAAGTCTAAAAATTGACGATCCGATAAGTCCGTGGTACCAAGATCTACCGATATATCGTTTTTTATTTTTTCATAGTCCGCCTCTAAACTCTCGTGAATTGTCTCTAATGTTTTCTTCTCATCACGTTGACTCTTTGCAATCCGCTTTATTTCGGCCTCCAAATGTGATAACTGAACCTGATACTTATCAGCCAATTGTGCAAGCTCCGTTAATACTTTGATACTTACATATCTATCAATATTACCTGCACTTCTAAGTTCGCTAATTCTGGCATTCTTATCTTCGAAATCTTTCTTCAAACTCTCAGCAGATTGAACAAGAGTGGCAAGTTTAGATTCTTCATCCATAATCTTCTGATTCAATAGTGCCTTTTGCTGCCTAATTTCAAAATCATTATCGGAAAGCTCTAGCCTAGTCAGGGATTGTTGCCTGGTTAATACTGAATGGCAATATGTACACTCATACTCAATTTTTTTAAAACGGTTATCTGTAGCCAAAAGTAACTTTCTCAGTTCATCATAATCATGGCGATAAGAATCTAAATCCATTTTTGATTTTGTGATTCTATTAACCAGTTTTGAAACCTTTCGTTGAAGCTCATCAGTAATCTTGAGATATTGGTTAAGTTCTGCTTGAAGTTCAATATATTGTTCTGGACTAACCACATCTATATTTTTATCATCGCTGTATGAATTCCGAACACCAGTAATTTGTTTAATCTGGCCGTCCAGATTTACTTTGGCGGTGTGAAGTTCTTTTTTCTGCTCGTTTAATTCAAGCAGCCTCCCATTGGAAAGACCTAAATAATATTCAATTATTGGTTTCGGTTGTCCTTTATACATTGCTAAATTTTCAAATGCATCTTGATAAAAGTTTGCCCAAGATTTGTCTTGATCGATATAGAAGGGTGCCAATACAGCATTCATGTATGCATGATGGAATTTTTCAGAATTTGCTGTTTGTAACCTTAGATTCATATGCATTTGTTTTTGCATCCAAATTGAAAAATTTTTTTCATTAGCAAAACTTTGTACACGATTGGCAACTTCGACAGTAAAAACTTGGTTAAATCTTTGAATGGTCAGTGCTCTTCCGTCAATATCACACTGTATCTGAAAGATAAAATTCGTATAATCCCATCCCTTTGGAAACGACTTAATCGGAGCTCCAAGCGTATAATAAATTGATTTTATAAGACTGGATTTCCCAATTTCATTTCCTTCACTCATTATCAAATTAGAATGCTCACCGAAGATATATTTGTTTGCTTCTTTACGCTCAGGATCCACGATCAAAATACTTTTAACAAATAATCTCATTTTACACCTCCTCCAAAATATCGCAGTATGCTGAAATACAAATTGCGTATTGAGCATCAGTATCCAACCCACTTAGCAAATCCGAATTGACGAGGGTAGTAACCAATGTCGTCTCATTAATGTTCTCTAAATCACACTGTTTCATCTCTGAAACCACTTCGCTTTTTATTGAACTATATTGCAAAAGTATTTTTGCCTTCTCTTTTTTTATTTTTGCATTTCTGAACTCGTTAAAATCAAACTTTTTTAGAACAGTATCAAATTTTTCTAAGGCACTAACTTTTTGTAGAATTGGGACAAGTTCATTCGCAGTGATTTTTTTCAATTCCCTGTCTGCCTCAGTAACGATTTCTTTCTCGGACTTTTGAGAGATAATTCGCCAAAGCTCGCTTAGAACAATATCAGCCTTATTATCCACCGAGATATTCTGATGTTGCATTTCTCCAATTAGGAACTTGCTTGCTGCTTTAGAATCTGTCTTGAAATCTGTTACCACAAGTGATAATGCCCGAGAACAAGAATTACCTATTTTCCGCTTTTGATCATCTGAAAACGAATAAGCTCTTTCAAACAACTCATCTGTTTCAAGTTCTTGCATATCACTCAAATCACTCTTTGTGAAATTGTAAACTACAATTTTATACTTAGAATCATCATCACCACTGCTAAGATTCTTTTCGATTATTGACTGTTTCAAGTTTCCTGCTTGCGATTTTGATTGTGCAAGTAATTTATTTAGGCTGACCCGGCTTAGCCCTTTCACCTGAATATATGCATGATAATTGGCATCATAGGTTACTTCGAAATCATCTCTTGCCTCAACATAGATTTGAAAATTGGACTTCTTATAGTTTCGAATGGCCACTAATGATATTACCGCATTTTGATAACTAAAACCTTTCTGTGCGATTGCTCCCCCATTATCAATTGCCATTTTTTACTCCTTCCGTATTCAACCCTCTCTAAAATCATAATTTTGATCACAAAATCATTAACATCATGCTAACCGTAACTAAGCATTCGAATTGTTATTCGCTGTTCTTTTAATTATATGATACTGCATACCCTGATGCTAGCATGAATTTCTGGACAAGTTTCGTTAAAATTCAAATGTAAAAAAAGATGTCAATGATAAATAAACCTGAATTATTCATTCATGATTTGAGTTGCACTTATTGAACCGGTTTAACGTGTA
>NZ_AZGA01000069.1 GCF_001436375.1 Agrilactobacillus composti DSM 18527 = JCM 14202
TTTTTATTATCGCGGGATGGAGCAGTCTGGTAGCTCGTCGGGCTCATAACCCGAAGGTCGCAGGTTCAAACCCTGCTCCCGCAATTGGTCCCATGGTGTAGGGGTTATCACGCCTGCCTGTCACGCAGGAGATCACCGGTTCAAATCCGGTTGGGACCGTTATATGGCTCGGTAGCTCAGTCGGTAGAGCAATGGATTGAAGCTCCATGTGTCGGCAGTTCGATTCTGTCCCGCGCCAT
>NZ_AZGA01000070.1:0-182756 GCF_001436375.1 Agrilactobacillus composti DSM 18527 = JCM 14202
AAAAAGACAAACTACAACTTTAACGAAAAAGTATAGTTTGTCTTCAATCTGAAATCAGCCATGACGGCTGATTTTTTATTTGCTGAAATCATTCTGGTTTATCTGCACTTGGTGCTGTTGGTGCGCTAGGCGTTTCTTCGCCAGCTTCTTTGGCTTCTTGAAAAGCCGATTGTACAGTCTCATTGGCAGCCGCATCATTATTATCGGTGGCATCAATGACAATATCATCATAGTTTTCTTTATCCGTTTTCCCCTTGTTCAGTTGGGTATTAGCGGCGTCAAAGTGGTTGCGTAAATTAGATGTCACATTGTCAAAAGAGTCCTTAGCTTGGGCGGCTTTTTGATCGAGATCCAAGTCACTTAATGTATCCGACGTTTTATCCAATAATTGACCCAGTTTTTCAGAAGAACTGTCCTTAACATCAGCAGCTGCATCATTGGCGTAATCATAATAAACTTTGCCCCGACTGGTAATTTTATCTTTTAAATCTCTTAGTTTCGCTTGCGTTTCCTCACCAGTTTTAGGCGCCAATAACAATGCGGCACTAAAAGCAGTTGTGGCCCCAAGTACGAAACCTAATAAAAAATGACCTTCATGTTTACTCATATTACGTTACCTCCAAATTCCAAACCTATTGTTTACGTGCTCTACGAAAACGGCTAAAGGCGCCAACGCCCCGGGCAACCATGCCCAATTTACCTGAAGACTCAGCGGCATTGGTGACCCGACTGGCAAGATTTCTAGAACTGGCATTTAAATCTTGCAGGCTTTCGCCTAAGTCTCCAGCAGCTTGAAAGACGGGGTCAATTTCTTTGACCTTTCCATTGACGTCGTCTAATAGCTTGTTACTTTTATCCAAAAGCCCCTCAACCTGAGTCGATAGCACCTCTGCCTTATTATTGACAATATCTACTGTTTGGTTCACCAATTTGACACTGCTTTGAAGTTCCGTCATGATCTTGCTGATCTTGGTTAAGAAAACCACAAGGAAAATAACTAAAATCAAAAAAGCAATCGCTGCGATTAGTGCTGCAATTTCACTACCTGACACATTCATCAACCTCCGAAATGTTCAATTAATAATTTTAGCATATCATTAATTGGCAACGACTACAATTATTGGAAATGCTTTTCTTTCATCTCGCTTGCATGTTAAACTTATTTCTATACTGATTGTCTTGGAGGATATGATGAATTCTTTATATTTGGCTGCCAAAACCTCGTTGACAGAAAGTTCAATTGCGTCTATTCAGAAGAATACCAACGTTTTCCAGCGCTTATGGCAAGGTATTAACTGGGAGAATATTCTCGGCAAAATCATTGGCAAGCTGGTCATTATCATTGCCCTATCCATTTTATTTTTCATCTTAAATAAAGTGGGTAAGGCGGTGATCAACCGGGTCTTTCACCAATACCAGCAAAAGGAAAATTATTCTAAAAATCGCGTAGGTACGATTCACTCCCTGTTAAATAATGCCTATGCTTACTTACTGATCTTCTTTTACCTTTATGCTATTTTATCCACCATTGGCGTCCCGGTGGGCACCCTAATTGCCGGCGCTGGTATTTTAAGCTTAGCTTTTGGCCTAGGTGCCCAGGGTTTTGTCAACGATCTGGTCACTGGCTTATTTATTTTAATCGAACAGCAATTTGATGTGGGTGATTTAGTAACTATCGGCACGATTACTGGCAATATTAGTGCCATTGGCCTGCGGACCACGCAAGTGCGCAGTATCGATGGCACCTTAAACTTCATCCCCAATCGCAATATCACCATCGTTAGCAACAAATCACGAGGTAACCGTCAAGTTTTAATTAACTTACGGGTCCATAATGATACCGATATCGCCGCTTTAGAACAGCTCATTGAAACGGTCAACAAACACCTGCTCCCAAAATACCCGGCCATCAAACAAGGTCCTGAACTATTGGGCCTGACGGATCTAGGGCATGGTGATTTAGTCTACCAAGTCCAGATGTATACTTTAAACGGCGATGACGTCACGATTCAACGTGCCTTCTTAAAGGCTTATCTCGCCGCTTTTAAGAAAGATGGGCTCCAATTGCCCGAATCAGCTTTAAATTTAAACATACCCCCTAAATAAGGAGATATTTTATTGTCTATCATTAACTTAATCAAAGGTTTTCTCATCGGTGTTGCGCTAGTGATCCCTGGTTTGTCCGGCAGTATTTTTGCCGTCATTGTTGGTCTTTACGAACCTTTGATCAAGGCCATCAATCAATTCAGACAAAGTCCCAAACAACAACTCCGCTTCTTGACCCCCATTGGCCTGGGCGCCATTGTGGGTATTCTTTTCTCCACCAAAGTCGTGCTTTGGTTGTCCCAGCGTTTCCCAATTCCCGCCTACGCTTTTTTCTTAGGCTTGGTCTTAGGCATTATCCCCTTTATCTGGCGGAAGGTACGAGCCATTGCCTTCACCTGGTGGTACCCCTTGATCACATTGCTGGGTTTCGCCTTAATTTTAGGCCTAACCCAATTGGGCAGCGGTCAAGCTGAAAGTTACATTAGTATTAAAGCCTTACAGACTTGGCAAGATGCTGGGCAAATGCTGTTTGCCGGGGGCTTCTCCGTGGCTTTAATGATTATCCCGGGTATTTCTGGATCGATCATGTTAATGGTCATTTCCCAATATGGCACGGTTTACAATGCCGTGGGGGCCATCGCGGACTTATTGCGGCATTTACTCAAGGGCAATCTGGTGGCAGCCCAAGGCGATCTGCAAACTGTGGCCTTAATGTTACCCTTTATGGTGGGCGCTTTAGTGGGTACAGTTTTAATTGCAAAATTAATGCACTATCTCTTGAAACACTATGAAAGTCAAGTCTACTACGGGGTTTTAGGTGTAGTGGGTGCCGCAGCTATTATTTTATGGCAAAGCGGCATCACCCCTTATTTACCAAAGACCGGCTGGTTGGACTTGCCCCAACTGGCTTTATTGAGCTTAATGCTTGTCTTAGGCATTTTAGCCACCCTATTCTTAGATAAACCCAGTTCTAATTAAAAATGAGGGACCTGACAATTATTGCCGGGTACCCTCATTTTTAGTCGTTTAAAGTTGTGCTTGAATGTATTGGTGAGCGCGTATTAACACCGCTTTTAGATTATCATAACTCAGTTTGGCCAAGGCTTGATCATAATCAAACCATTCAATATCGCTAATTTCAGCCAATTGTTTGGTGGTGGTCACATCTGGCGCCACTTGACTGATGTAAAAAATAGAGACCTTGGTCTTGCCATTAGGTAATGGATAAGTAATTTTATCATGAAAAGTGGTATCCACCGTCACATCTAAGTTAGTTTCTTCTTTAATTTCTCGAACTGCAGCCGCCTCGCCAGTCTCGCCGGCCTCCACATGGCCCTTGGCAAATCCCCAAAAGTTCCGGTCCTTGCTTTTAACTAGTAGAAATTTCAACGCACCTTTAGCATCGATGGTATAAATCACCGCACCAGTGGCAACTTCCGTATTATTTTCAGTCATGCGCCCACCTGCTTATCACGATAACGTAAGAAAGGTTCAATCGCAGCAATGCCCTTACCAATAGCCGCTTCATGGGGAGCTAAGTGATCAGAATGTAAGGCATAGGGGCTATCTACCCCCAGCCAAAACATGGTGCCCTTGATTTTAGACAGCATAAAGCCAAAGTCTTCCCCAGTCATGGCCGGTTGTGTTTCGATAAAGTTCACGTTTGGCTGTTTGGTCATGAAATCAATGAAGTTTTTGGTCAATTCTGGATTATTCTCCACGGGTAGATAACCACCTTGATGTAGGTCCAGATCAGCCTTGCAATCATACATCACTTCTAGGCCAGCCACAATTTCTCGAACCCGTTTTTGAATATGGAGATTCATCTTCTGAGTCAAGGCCCGAATAGTCCCGTCAATTTGGGCGGTCCCGGCGATCACATTCATCGTTGTGCCCGCTTCAAAATGGCCTAGGGTTACCACGCCACCTTCAATCGGATCCACATTACGGCTGACGATGGTTTGCAGTTGCGTCACTAATTCCGCGCCCACAACCACCATATCATTGGCTAAATGCGGATAAGCGGCATGCCCTGACTTACCATGGAGGGTAATGTGGATTTCACAAGTTCCAGCAAAAAGTGTCCCTAGGCGGCAGCCAATGGCACCAGTGGGTAATTGGGGATTATCGTGGAGCCCATAAATTTCATCGGGCAGCCATTCATTTAAAGCCCCACTTTCATAAAGTAATTTGCCGCCGCTGGCATTTTCTTCAGCGGGTTGAAAAATAAACAGAAAATTATGCTCAGGCTGTTTGCTAGCAAAACTGGACAATAAACCTAAAGCCACGGTCATATGGATATCATGACCGCAAGCATGCATCCGCCCGGGGTGCTTAGAAGCATAGGGTAAGCCCGTAGCTTCTGTCACTGGCAGGCCATCAATATCCGTCCGATAAGCAATGGTATAATCTGACTTTTTACCGGTAACATGGACTAAAATACCAGTATCATGCGTTTTGATAGTCAGATTATCTTGGGGGAAGCTTTTAATGATTTTCAATAATAACGCTTGGGTTTCAAACTCTTCTAACCCAATTTCAGGAATTTGGTGTAATTCCCGGCGAATTTGAATCAGTTTTTCATCAGACAGCATGTTGTCGCTCCTTAAATAGCAAAAGGCTGAAAACAAACAGTTCGTCAACAGCCTTGCTAGTATAGTTAAATTTAGATATTTCTTAAAGCATCTTGTAATTCTGTTTTACTGCGAGTTTTGGCATCAATGGTTTTGATGACTTTAGCGGGTACGCCGGCAACTACCGTATTGGCAGCGACGTCTTGGGTCACAATGGCCCCGGCAGCTACAACCGCCCCAGCGCCCACATGGACCCCTTCAATAACCACGGCATTAGCGCCTACTAAAACGTTGTCCTCAATAATAACTGGCGTTGCGGATGCTGGTTCAACGACACCAGCTAAAACGGCCCCGGCCCCAATATGGCAGTGTTGGCCTACGGTGGCGCGGCCACCCATGACCACGCCCATATCAATCATGGTATTGGCGCCAATGATGGCGCCAATGTTAATGATGGCCCCCATCATGATGACGGCATTGTCGCCAATGCTCACTTGGTTACGAATGATAGCCCCAGGTTCAATGCGGGCATTATAAGCCTTCAAATCAGCCAATGGCACTGCTGAATTGCGGGCATTATTTTCCACATGGGAGCTGGTGATTTTAGCCGCATTAGCTGCCAAAAATGGTTCAACTTCGGCCCAATCCCCGAATAAAACACCAGTTTTAGTTTCTAAGTAAGATTCGATAGTTTCTGGCACAGCTAAATCAGCCATAACCCCTTTGATGTAAACCTTCACTGGTGTTTGCTTTTTGGCGTTGCCAATGTAATCAATAATTTCTTGTGCACTTAAAGCCATAAAAAATCTCCCTCATTTTTAACTAAATTTTAATCTCGATGATTATCTACTAGAATATCATTTTTATCGAAGTTATGGGCTAAATAATTTAAACTTTTCATCATTTCACGTCGCGTAATGATTCCCACGAAGTCCTGATGCTTTGATACCACGGGTAAGAAAGCATTATCAACTAGTAGATGCAAAATTTCTTCCAAATCATAAGGATTTTCCACCGTCTTCACATTGGTATCCATCACTTGGGCAATCGTGATTTTATCCAGGGGCTGCAAATCGATTTTATCCAAGCCTAACATTTGTTCAGTGACCATAGCCATGGTCAATTCCCCTAGAAATTTAGAATTGGCATCCAGTACCGGAATACGGCTATACTTCATTTTGGTCAATACTAATAAGGCATGGGTCAGCGTATTGGTGCCTTGTACGGAGGCAACTTGGGCTGCCGGGATCAAAAAGTGACGCTTGTTTTCCATTAATAGGGTTTCAATTGTTTGTGATATCATATATTCTCCTTATTCTTAACACTAAAAATAGCTTAACAGAATTCTGTTAAGAAAGTAATGCAACTTTTTGAAAAAATTACGAACTATTTTCAGCAAAAGGGTAACCGGGACCCTTAAAAATTGAAAAGGTTTTATTTGTTAAAACGATAACTTGTTATTTACTAAAGCATAAGTATTTGGTAAGATGAGTAAGCTATTAATTTAAGAGGAGGCACGCACATGTATTCATTGAGTGTTCGACTGGCCGCGGAGTTTATTGGAACTGCTTTCATGGTGATTTTAGGTAACGGTTCTGTGGCCAACGTCGATCTCAAAGGCACCAAGGGTAACAGTGGTGGTTGGATGATCATCGCCATTGGTTACGGCTGTGGTGTCATGATTCCAGCGCTATTATTCGGTAGTATTTCAGGTAACCACATCAATCCAGCCTTTACCTTAGGCTTAGCCTTCAGCGGGTTATTCCCTTGGTCAGAAGTTTTACCTTACATTTTGGTACAAATGATTGGTGCCATTGTTGGCCAGAGTGTTGTTGTGGCCATGTACAAACCCCATTATGATATCACCGAAGATCCGGAACATATCTTGGGGACGTTTTGTACCATTGATGCCACTACCAGTAAGTTAAATGGTTTTATCTCTGAATATGTTGGTACATTTATTTTAGTTTTCTCAGCCTTGGGTATCACAAAAGCCCCATTTTTCAAAGACAATTTAGGCACCGCCCATCTAGCCCTTGGCTTTTTGGTCATGACCTTAGTCGCTTCACTAGGTGGCCCCACAGGACCAGCCTTAAACCCTGCCAGAGATTTAGGCCCAAGAATTTTACATAGCCTACTGCCTCTGAAACACAAAGGGTCCTCCCAATGGGATTACGGTTGGGTTCCCGTAGTTGCCCCCATTGTTGCAGGTATCTGTGCCATTGCAGTTTATAAAGGTATCTTTTTATAATCACCGGTTAAATTCAAAATGTAACGCCGGTACTTTTGCCAGTTGTCGATCATAATAATCGACAACTATTTTTTTAGCTTGGGAATCTACTAACGCATAGGTACCACCAAGGTTTGCATATTGGCCCCGGGGCTGGCTGATGGAGCCAGGATTGAGCATGAAAACCCCTTGGGTGTATTCGCAGGCCAACTGGTGCGTATGGCCGTAAAATGCAAAATTCGCCCCTGCTTCTTTGGCCACCGCTAATAAATGATCTAAGCCCAGATTGACGCCATAGTGATGGCCGTGGGTCACAAAAATATGGTCGGCGCCAAATTGTAACTGAGCGGTGATGGGAAATTCCCGGTCAAAATCCATATTGCCTTGTACGATAGCCGTCATTCGAGCCACCAAAGGGTCATGATAATCCAACTCCGAATCCCCGCAATGGATAAAAGCGGTGACCGATGCACTATAATGATCCAATAAGGTTTTTAAAATTTCTTGATCGCCATGATTGTCGCTGACAACTAAGTATTTCATCTCAAGCACTTCCAATCTATCCTGTTTTAAATTAAAAAAGCGGGGCTTACTCCGCTTGATACCATTGTCGCCATTGTTTCTCCAATTCAGCCATGGCTTGGGCCCGATGGCTGAGTTGATTCTTTTGAGCACTGGAAATTTCTGCCATAGTTTTGTTTAAATCCGGCAACAAAAATAATGAGTCATAGCCAAAGCCGTTTTCTCCCCGAGGGAATAATGCGATTTGACCAGCAACTTGCCCAGTGACCACGAGATCTTTTTGCGGTACATTGGGTTTGGCAAATACCAGGTCAGTTTGAAATTTAGCGCTACGCTTAGCTTCAGGGACACCGGCTAACTCGGTCAATAACTTGGCGTTGTTAGCAGCGTCGTTATGATCACCGGCATAGCGGGCCGAACGCACTCCGGGTTGGCCATGTAAATAAGCCACCATCAAGCCAGAATCATCTGCCAATACAGGTAGATTCAACGTGGCACTGATCGTATCAGCCTTCAAGCGAGCATTTTCTTCAAAGGTATGGCCAGTTTCTAAAACATCTTCAATTTCTGGATAGTCTAGTAACGTTTTGACGGTAATGCCATCTTTGGCAAACAGCGCTTTAAATTCTCTGGCTTTGCCGGGATTTTTGGTGGCAACCACCACCACAGTTGGTAATTCAGTCATATTGATCCCTCAATTCATGTAAGTTGCAGTGCTTTTTTTAAATCCACTTCCTGGGCGTGAATGTCGGTTAATTCCAACCAATCATTGGCGATCTCATCAAACATTTGCCCAGAACCAGTGGTATAAAATTCATGTTTAGGATGATAGTTTTGATCATCATTAGCAATCTCAAAGTAATCTAACAATGTGGAGACCTCACTAACAGTTTCGGCCCCGGAATCAATCAAGGTCACATTGTCCCCCATCACATTTTGAATAATCGGCCGTAACAGTGGATAATGGGTACAGCCCATGACCAAGGTATCCACCTGATGCTTTTTAAAAGGTCGTAGGGTTTCAGCTACAACTTTTTTAGCCACAGTGGATTCATATTCGTTACTTTCCACTAACGGTACAAATTTAGGCGCCGCGACACTGACCACCTTAATGTGCTTATTTTTGCGTTGAATCGTTCTGGCATAAGCCCCAGATTTAATGGTACCTTCTGTGCCAATAACGCCAATGCGCCCGGTTTTTGTGGCCTTGATTGCCGCCCGACTACCAGGTAAAATGACACCAATCACTGGAATATCAAGCTTAGGTTTAATAACTTGCAGGGCTTCAGCAGTAGCGGTGTTACAAGCAAAGACTAACATTTTAATATGTTTTTGCAATAAAAATTGGGTCAATTCCCACGTAAATTGCTGCACTTGGGCCACGGGTCTGGGGCCATAAGGTAAGCGGGCTTGATCGCCAATAAATATCAACTGTTCATGGGGTAATTGACGCATGGCTTCTTTGACAACCGTCAACCCCCCGACCCCGGAATCCAATAAACCAATAGGTTGTTTATTCATCAAAAAATATCTCCTTTACGTATGAATCCTTGGGGATTAATACGATTTTTAACCGTCAAGTGAACAACGGTTGGGCTAGTGAGATCTAGATAACTATAGACATTGAAACTAGCCGTGCTTTACTTATTTTGGCCTTTTTCCGGAAAAAATTCAAGTTTTGAAATCAATAGTAGTCAAGGACAGCTAGCAAAAGTATAATAGAAACTATCAGCTTCACAGGAGGAGACAATTTTGTCTGAAAAATTACTATCGCAATTAGATGATATCACCCTAGGCAGTAGTTTTGCCGGTATTACAATTTTACGCGACCTGTTACTGCCAGATCTACTGGGCAAAGAAAGTGACACGATCTTATATTGGGCCGGCAAACAGCTGGCACAAAAAATGCCCCTACCAGATCTTGCAGGTATTCAAAACTTTTTCGTTTTAGTCAGCTTTGGCAATCTTACCCTGTTAAAACAAAAGGGCACCCAATATGAATTTGAACTAAGTGGTGAGCCAATTAGCCAACGCTTAGCCGTGGATCCCCAAGCTGATTTCCAGTTAGAAACCGGCTTTATCGCCCAGCAATTACAGCAGCAGTTGGGGTTTGTCGCCGAGGGCATCAGTGCCCCTGAAAAACACGCTGGCCAAATTAAAATCACGATTCAAACCGATCCCAAAGATGTCGTCACCCCAGATTGACCTATTTAAAAAAGACTTACCAAAAAAATGAAGTGCCCCACAATCGTTAGACTTTCTTGGTTAACAATTGTGGGACACTTCAAAAATGGTAAGTCTTTTTTTACTGTATTTATTGATTTGCTTCAGCATTAGCAATTAAGTCCGGCACACTAGATGCTGGTGCTTGCTGCCATGACTTAGTGTAGAAATGATCGTCCATCTTATAATGGATTGATTTGACCGTAGTATGCTTCAAGAAAGGCCGCACACTTTGATCCATATCTAACCAGCCCCGCCAGCCTAAATGGATGGTATCTTGCATAAAGTAGTCCTGCGCCCCATCGGCTGACATATCACGAATGTTGTTAAAACCTTGCGACCGTAATTGATACGTGATCTTACGGTCAAAGTTTTGCAGGGTGGTATTTGGCAAGCCTGTATAATCGGCCCAGCGTTGATTGACTGGTGGGATCACAAACAGTACTTTCATATGCAGGCGATTAAACTCACTTAACAACAATTGGAAGTCGGAATACTCCGGTCCAAACTCGTAGTTAAAGTGGGTTTGGGAGTTTTGTAACTTAGCTTCCACCGGCTTGAGCTGGCGTTTGTAAAATGAGTCTTTAATTTCAAAGTCGTTTGATTTGGTTTCCCCTTGCCCTAATTGCGTAGCTAAATCATCTAGGACTGTGAAATCATAGTCTGAAGGCAAGCGTTCTTCCCCACTGGTGATCGCATTATTACGATCACGAATTGAGAAACGGCTAAAGAAATTATCTTGGTTCTTCAAAATATTACCTTTAATATTTTTTAAATAGAATTTTTGGAAATTAGTCAACGGTAAGCCCGCAGCAACTTGTAACAAGGCACTGTGGACAACGGTGTCGGATTTACCAGATGGCATTTGCAATAACCGATAAGCGGCATAACGATCCGTTTCGTTGTCTTTGGCATTCTCTAAAAATGAGGTGGCTTGCAGGGGTGAATAATAAAAGCCAAACATGTTTGGCCGTGCCCCCCGTCGGACAAACCACTGTGGTGAAATAATCACAACAGCTTTTTTATGCTTCAGGGATTGACTCATCCCCTGCACCGAAAAGAAGTGTGTTAAAGACTGCGTACCCGGTGCCCCTAATAGGAACGGCGTATACCCCCGATCATATTTTGCGGCAAGCACTGATGGATGGAAAGGATCAATTCGAGATAGCTCAGAAGACCCAATAAATGGCACATAGTTGCCTGAGTCAAAAGCTTGATTCTTCAGTTCTTCACCCTTAAGTACGTTGGCCGATAAGGAATTAGACGCCTTGTATAAGGTGTCTTTAGACACTGGCCGCGAATTCGCTGGCAATAGCATGATAATAAGTATTGCGACCGCAGCAACAATCAGAGGCCCAAAAATTTGCCAGAGTTTTCTCCCCAGTTTCATTTCATACTTTCCACTTTAGCAACGATTTTGTTTGGTGTAGCCCATTCAGAGCGGTCAAATTCAGAAACTGGTGCGTCCACACCTAATTGTGATTGTAATTCCAGTAATAATTGTACAGTCCCCATGGAATCTAATAAACCACTTTCAAATAAATTCATATCAGGGTTTTCTTTCACCTCATCAGAACCTGTTAAATCCGTTAAAATATTTAATACAGTTGTACGAACGTCATCCATCATTTAAAACCCCTTTTTATTTTTTATCTAATACCAAACCATAATTGGTCTAAGAAACCTGAGAAAAGTAAGAAACTTAAGCAAACCACGTGGAATGTTAAAACCACTGACATGACATGGGTAAACTTGTTAGATGGGAACCAGCCTTTGTGCTTGCGCTTGTAGCGAATCCACGCATCGGTCAAAATCATGACCACCGCATGAAAAATCCCATAAGTAATATAAAACCAAGTTTCGCCGTGCCAAATCCCCATGACTAGGAATAATACCAGATAACCCAAATTAGCTAAAGCAATCCGGCTCTTTAATATCTTGTGTTTCATCATAAAGAACACAAAACGCATATAGATATAATCTCTAAACCAGAAGGATAACGTCATGTGCCAACGATTCCAAAACTCTTTAATATTCCAGGAAAGAAATGGCTTGTTAAAGTTCATAGGTGTTTCAATGCCCATCATGTAACTGATACCCACGGCAAATAATGAATAACCCGCGAAGTCAAAGAACAGATACATGCTATAAGTATACATCACCCCAACTAAGGGCCAAGAAAGACCTAAGAAATTGTGGCGACTCAACATGGCTAAATGCTCAATGTTAGGCAATAAGACCGTCCCGAAGAAATACCCCAAGACAAACTTGTAAAAGAAGCCCAACATAATGTTGTGTACCCCTTTTTGCAATAAACCCAGATACTGTTCTTGGGTGGGAACACGGTCATAGTCTTTAATAAAGCGCCGATAACGATCAATTGGTCCCGAAGAAATTGTAGGAAAGAATAGCAAGAATTGCAAGAATTTGACCAAATGAAAATCCTTGATACTGCCATCCCGCATTTCCATGATCATCCCAGCTACTTTAAAGGTCAAATAACTGATACCCAAAAAACCAAATATGGAAGCTTTCCCATCCACAAAGAGTGGTGTGAACTTCACAAAGATCAACGGTAAAATAGCCAAGAACACCGCTAAGATAAAGATACTTGTTTTATTCTTAGAATTTTCTTTCGTCCGATAATGGCAATACCACCAAGTCACCAAGGTTTCATAAACCGTATAGCCAATGATGGCAATTCCTTGAGAAATCTTAGACCCATCGAAAATCAAGAACAAGAAGACCAGCGAAAACAGCGATTCATACCAACGGAAACGCTTTTGATAAAGCATTCCAATAATAATTGGCAACAACCCAATTAATAAATAGAAAAAATACTGCGGATTCTCATAGGGCTGTAAGTTAATCATGAATTATTGACCTCAGCAATCAGGGTTTTACGATCAACTTTACCATTCGCTGTCAGTGGCAAGTTATCTTTAAAAATGATTCGTTGGGGAACCATATATTCCATGACATTTTGACTCAATTCAGCTTTAATAGCCTGGGTCAGCTTAATATCACTCTCAAACTCATTTTTATTAGGGACCACATAAGCCACCAATTGCGTGACCTTGTGTAAATCATTGTAGCGCGGCACGGTACTGGCTTGTTTAACGTAGCTAACTTGTAGCAAGTTTTGATCCACGTCTTCTAATTCGATCCGATAACCATGCATCTTAATTTGAAAATCGGTACGACCCCGGTAAAAAATCATACCCTGGTCATCAATAAAGCCTAAATCCCCAGAGCGATAAGCTTGCTGCCCATCTAACGTGAAGAACGCCTTGGCCGTTTTTTCAGGATTATTTAAATAGCCTTTAGAAACACTCGGCCCGGCGATAATCAATTCACCATTGACGTTATTTTCAACTTTTTGATCGTGCTCGTCTACAGCATAAATCAACGTATCTGGTTTTGCTTGACCAATCGGTAGGCGGCTATATTGTTCTACCGTCTCCTGGGTGATTTGAACAGCGGTCACAGCCACCGTGGCCTCTGTAGGGCCGTAAGTGTTGTAGATTTCCGCATCTGGGAAACGTTTGAGCAGTTCCCGGGCCGTTTTTTGGGTCAACTCTTCCCCACAGAACAAGAACCGCGTTAAATCAGGGTACTTGGCTTGGGCAAAGCTTGGCTCCAACAGGCAAATCTCTACAAAAGATGGAGTAGATACCCATTCGTTGACTTTAAGGTTAGGTAAAGCCGCGAATAAATCTTTGAAATTATCAGTAATTTCCTTGGGTAAAGCTACCAAGGTCCCACCCAAAGCTAATGTGGGATATAAGTCCATCACAGATAAATCAAAGGAATATGGGGCTTGGGATAATGCCCGAATGCCAGGATAAAGATCAAAGTCACTTAACGTCCAATTCACATAGCTTAATAAATTAGCGTGACTGATTTGTACCCCCTTAGGCACCCCAGTGGTGCCGGAGGTAAAGATAATATAAAAATTGTCATCTTCGGTCACGCTAACGCTGGTATCATAAGCTGTTGGCCCAGTGGTATCATCACGCACGGCCTTTAAAGTCGCCGCGCTGATAACTTCAGTATTTTTTAAAGTCACCGGTAAGCTTTCAACTTCTAAGACGGCACCAGGATGGGCCACGTCATTGATTTGGATCAAGCGTTCCTTAGGAGAATGGGTATCTACTGGAATATAAGCATGACCCGCCTTAACGGCTCCTAAAAATGTGGCAATGACCGCAAATGTTTGCCCCCCATAAATCACCACTGGCGACCCCTTAGGTAAATCCTGGGCCTGCAGAAAAGCTGCTACCCGGTCAGAAGTCGCTTTTAATGCCTGATAGGAATAAGTTTGACCTTGATCTTCATAACAAATACGCTGTGGAAAAGACTGCGCATTTTGATCAATTGTTGTAATAATATTGGCAATTGCCATCAGCAATTTCCTCCAATCTAAAATTCATTATAAATAAACCCGCTGTTATTGATACCACTGTAACTGTAAAGATACAAGAGTATCATTAAAATGATGAAATAAAATATTGATTTCATCCAAAACCGCACAATGCCGTTTTGCCAAAAAACCTGCCACTTTTCCCGCACTGTGAAAACCTCCAAAACTCATTAGTATTATTTGTTTTCAACAATCACATGTAAATTATAGTCAATTTACATAAAATTGCCATAGCAGAATCATCATATCTTGCGAACGAATTTGTAAGTTGCGCGCGCTAAGATATCCTTAGTCCTAATTATACCTGTCTGACCAAAGGAATGAAAAGAAAACTGCATAAAAAAACTCTGAAAATTGATTAACTTATAATGTCATTCCGCAAAATAAGCGAACGCATCATTTTGTCACAATCAATTTTCAGAGTCAAGGATTTGCACATATACATATATTAAAAAATATATTTAGTCATTAAAGTTAATCGACTTGGGCGGTATATTTCCCTAAAGTTGCTTCTAATTGTTCTTTAGATTGATAGCCGACTAATTTTTCCACAACTTCACCATCTTTTTTGATGATCAAAGTTGGGATAGCCATGATACCAAACTGTTGTGGTGTTGCCGGATTGGCGTCAACGTCCATCTTGGTGAACTTCACGTCATCGTTTTCTTCCTCGAGTTTGTCAATAACTGGGGATTGCATCCGACATGGTCCACACCATGTTGCCCAGAAGTCTGTTAAGACAACGCCATCTTTTGTTTCAGAATCAAAGTTCTTGTCAGTAATTTCTTGAACCATATGCAGACACCTCCATATTTCTATTTCCATTCTACCAAAAAAACAGTAGATTGCAATGGATTTGCTTACAAATTATTAGTAAATTTTTACTGGAGCACCGCAATCGTAGCCCCATCACCGCCAGCAGACGCTGGGGCATAATTAAATTTCTTGATGCGGCGATTATTTTTCAAATAGTCCTGAACACCCTTACGAATGGCCCCAGTCCCTTTACCATGGACGATCGTAACCTGTTGATAGCCGGCCAATAGCGCACCGTCAATATATTGGTCTAAATCAGCCATGGCCGCATCATAACGCTCCCCTCTTAAATCTAATTGGGGTGACACATGGCTGCCGCTACTAGAGACCGTAGCAAACTGGCGCACTGGTTCTTTTTTATCCGGTGCATTGACTTTTTGTAATTGATCTGTGGCGATATTCATTTTTAAAATACCCATCTGAACTTGCCATTCATGGGCGTTGACCTGCTTGAGCAAGGTGCCTTGTGTGCCATAAGAAGTTACTTTCACTTCATCACCAGGTTTTAATGCTTGGCGTTTCTTTTCCCGCCGTAAAACTTTATTTTGTTTTAAGGTCGGTTCTTGCACTAAATTCTTAAGGCTGGTGTTGGCCGCAATTAATTGGTCTTCTTTCACATTGCTCGCACCGCTTAGTTTCATTGCCCGGAGTTGGCTAATAATTTTGTCGGCTTTCTCCTGGGCCTTTGCCACAATGGCATTGGCCTTTTCTTTAGCCTTGTTTTCTTGGTTTTCCCGTTCCACAAAGAAATCATGGTAAGCCTTAGACAAGTCATCATGGAGCTGTTGGGCTTGTTTTAATTGTTGACTCAAATCTAGATACTCAGTTTCTGCAGCTTTGCGCTGACTTTCTAAATCCGAGATCATATTGTTTAAATCTTGGCTTTCTTCGTTTAATAAATTCTTAGCACTAGCGACGATTGATTCAGGCATCCCTAGACGCGCGGAAATATCAAAGGCATTACTACGCCCTGGTACCCCGATCATTAAGCGGTACGTGGGTTGTAAGGTAGCCACATCAAACTCCATGCTGGCATTGATGGTCTGTGGTCGTTCATAGCCGTAAACTTTCAATTCTGGATAGTGGGTAGAAGCAACCACGTAACTGCCCACATTCCCCAAGTAATCTAAAATCGCAATGGCTAAAGAAGCCCCTTCTTGAGGATCTGTTCCAGCACCCAGTTCATCTAACAAGACCAAGCTGTGATCATCCACGTGCTGGAGAATATGAATGATATTTTCCATATGGGCAGAGAACGTACTTAAATTTTGTTCAATGGACTGTTCATCGCCGATATCCGCGGAAATGTCTGAGAAGACCCCAACTTGACTTTCTTCTTCAGCGGGAATAAACAACCCTGATTGGGCCATCAATTGCAACAACCCTAGGGTTTTCAAAGTAATAGTTTTCCCACCAGTATTGGGGCCAGTAACCACGATACATTGGAAATCTTGACCAATATAAATATCATTAGGCACAATTTTGTCCGGGGCGATCAAAGGGTGTCGGGCTTGTTTTAAATTCACTTGGTTATCTGGACTTAATATTGGTTTGGTAGCTTTGATTTCGTGGGCAAACCGGGCTTTGGCATTGATAAAGTCCAAATGGGCTAAAACCTGGCCGTTATTGGTGATTTCAGTTAAATAAGGCATCAAAGCTTCAGACAGTTCCGCCAAGATGCGTTGAATCTCTTGGGATTCTTCGATTTGTAATTGGCGCAAGCGATTATTCAGATCCATGACACTTTGAGGTTCCACGTAAACAGTCTGGCCACTGGTACTTTGATCATGGATCACCCCACCAAAATGACTGCGATATTCAGACCGCACGGGGATGACAAAGCGGTCATCCCGAATAGTAACCACGGGTTCACTCAAGTACTTGGCTTGATTGCCGCGGGTATAGCCGTCCATTTTACTCCGGATTTGATCAGATAATTGCCGAATGCCGCTGCGAATACCTCGTAAGGCGGTGGAGGCTTCATCTTGAATGCCCCCGGCTTCATCTACGGATTGGCGCAAACGTTGAGATAACTGCGGTAAAAGCGTCAATTCATCAGCAATACCGTAGGCTTGGGTCAATTCAATAGCATCGGCTTGTAAGTCTTCGAAAAAACGATGAATCGCACTGGTGGTTCGCAGTAAACGGGAAATATCAGCTAACTCTTTGCCATTTAACATGGCGCCAATCTTTAAGCGTTTAATGTGGGGGCCAATATTTTCCAGGGTATTTAACGGAATCCCACCCTTTAAGCGATAAATCGTCGCCCCATCGTCGGATTCAGCGATGGCTTGGGCCACCGTTTGAAAATCAGAGCTTGGTTGTAATTGTTGGATTGTTTGCTGACCTAATGCGGTTTGGGCATAGGTGGCAATTTGATCTGTGATGCGTTTAAATTCTAAGGTTTCTAATATTTTTTGATTCATGCTATGCTCCCTTTAAAAATGAGCCAACTTGCTGTGTTTCAAACAAAAAAGTTTGGTAGCCAATAGGTTGCCAAACTTTCGTCAATAATTTCAAATATCAATTTAGCCAACACAAATAGTCCACCGTATTCGGCGTTCGCATAAGACACTTATGGGGTCACGATCCACCATTTGGTGATCAGATCCGTCAATATTGGTGAATAACGGACCATGCCCGTACTGACCCAAGAATGCCCTAAAGCAGCCTGTAAGCCATCAACGGGAATCAACGCCACCAAATAAAGGATCAAAAAGATCCCCACATAATTTGTAACAAACGCTAAAATCATCGCACCTAAGACGCTCATGGAGTAATTCATGGGATAAAATTGTAATGGTGCCAAAAACAGACCAACAAATTTCATGATCAGCCAGCCAATCAATAGAATCAAAAGAAAAGCAAACCCGGCATAAAATGCGGTGTCGAGTTTCAAACCCAAGCTGGCATCAAAAAAAGCAAAATGACTACTTGTGGTGGCTGACGGGTATGGAATCAAAAGTGTCAGATTACTACCTAGACCGCGATATATCAAATAAGCAATCCCAAAAAACACAAGATAGCTGATTGAATAAATTGTTTGTAAAATTAAACCACGGCGGGCACCTATATAAATTCCATAGGCCAATACCAAAATAATTAAGAAGCTCAACATACTTTTCCTTCACCAACTATAGACTAATCTTGTGACTGGTCCTGATTTTGTTTTTTCAAATCATTGAGTTCCGATTTGTATTTAATTTGATCTGAAATGGCATTAAAAGCTAATAAGATGGCGGCATCTTCCTTAGAAATGTTGGGGGACAAGTTTTGGATCTCCGCCAGCTGTGTGTTTAACAACTCTGTCACTGCGGTCATATGGCCCACACTACCAGGCCCAATAATCACGTAGTCTTTCCCATCAATATTAGCCTTAAAGCGTCTTTTTTCCTCGTTCATGAGGATTCTCCTTTAAATAATGCCCAGTTAATGAATGTTATTTTACCACAAAATGACCCATTCAAAAAATAACTGTGCAATAAAATCTTTAATTAATAATCCGTACCATCGTCATTGATGAACGTATTTAAAACTTCTTCAACCATATTCCATTCGTCGTCATCTTCAATTGGGTACAGGTCACCTTCGGCCACATCCCCGTTTTCATCTGGCTTAAACGAAAAGGCTTGAATTTCAACTTCTTCATCTTCTTTGGCACTGGCCGGGTATAACAAGACATAAGACTTGCCATAATCCTCAGAATCAAAAGTAAAAAGTACTTGATAAAGTTCTTCGTTACCCTGATCATCAACTAACGTCACATAGCGATCGTTCATGTCTTTTGAATTTTGCTGGTTATCTTTGTGTTCACTCATAATATTTTTCCTCCGTTAAATAAACCATTCTTGGTCAAAACAATTCTAATTTCAGCTAAAGAGTGGTTAATTTACCTTTGCTATCTAAATAGTTTTGCAAAATCATGACCGAAGCCAGCTTATCAATAACTTTTTTACGTTTTTTCCGAGATGTATCGGCTTCTTCTACCAACATCCGGGTTGCTTGGACCGTGGTCAAACGCTCATCAATAAAATCAATGGGCAACCCAAACTTCTCTTTTAACAATTCGCCATAGTCTTGCGCCTTTTGCGCCCTGGGGCCAATGGTGTTGTTCATATTTTTGGGCAAACCTAATACGAAGCCTTGGACATCGTATTTTTGGGCTAATTCTGCCACACGATCCAAACCAAATTCTGCTTTATCCTCATCAATGGCGATAATTTCAACGCCTTGGGCAGTCCAACCCAGCAAATCCGAAACGGATACGCCGACAGTCTTTGAACCCACGTCAAGTCCCATTAGTCTTGGCATTATTGGTTTTTCTCCAAATAATTCCGAACTAACTCTTCGATAATTTCATCGCGTTCATGTTTGCGAATCAAGTTACGGGCATCGTTATGCCGGGGAATATAGGCCGGATCGCCTGACAGCAAATAACCCACGATCTGATTGATCGGATTATAGCCCTTTTCCTCAAGTGCCTGATAGACCGCTTCTAGCGTTTGTTTGACGTTTTTGTTGTTATTATCGCCAAAATTAAAATGCATTGTTTCATCTAAAGAACTCATGCCAATGACCCCCAATTTTTGTGCTCATTAATGATAATTGTAACTGATTTACAATTAAAGCACAATTAATTCTGAGAAAACTATTGTGCTGCAAGCCATGTAACGGCCTGTTTCAAAGCATCTGGTAAGCCTGCGGGCTTCTTGCCGCCGGCTTGGGCCATATCTGGCCGGCCACCACCGCCACCGTTAACCAGCGGCGCAATGGCTTTGATCAAATCGCCAGCTTTAATGCCCTTTTTAACCGTTGCCGCAGCCACAGCCACGATCAAGCTAACTTTATCGCCTTGAGCTGTGCCTAATACTAACACATCAGAGGCTTGTTTTTGCTTCCACTGATCTGCCAATTGCCGCAAAGCATTCATGCCATCAACTTGTAATTGCCCGGTAATAATTGAATAATCCCCGGCAGTTTGTACGTTGGTGAAGATATCGCTCACTTGTTCCTGGGCAAACTTAGCCTTTAAGCGATCGTTGGCCTTGGTCAAATCCCGAACTTGATCCTTTAATTGCGCAACTTTGTCAACCACCTCGTCAGTCTTGACAACCTTTAGGCTTTGCGCCGTCTGTTGCAATAAGGTTTGTTGTTTTGAAAGATATTCAAAAGCCGCTTGCGACGTTACCGCTTCGATCCGTCGTACACCGGCACCGACTGCCGATTCAGATTGAATCTTGAACAACCCGATTTCAGAAGTATTGTTCACATGGGTTCCCCCACATAACTCAATGGACCAGTCGCCCACATTTACAACGCGGACCACATCCCCATATTTTTCTGAGAACAGGGCAATGGCCCCCATTTTTTTAGCTTCAGCCATGGAAGTTTCCACAGTTTTCACTGGAATTTCAGCCCAAATCTTTTCGTTGACGATACTTTCAATTTGGGTCAATTCTTCTGGGGTCACTTGACCAAAGTTGGTGAAGTCAAACCGCAGATAATCTGGCTCTACTAATGAGCCAGCCTGGTGCGTATGGGCACCTAAAACTTCCCGTAAGGCTTGGTCTAATAAGTGGGTAGCTGTATGGTTGCGCCGAACTTTCTTTCTAAAGGTTTCATTGACCTGTAAGCTATAGGTCGTCCCCTTTTGTAACGGTTTTAAAACGTCTACAAAATGCAAAGGTTGCCCATTTGGTGCATGCTGAACATCGGTGACCCGGGCGACGACTTCATTTTGGTCGTTTTTGATCACCCCAATATCAGCCACTTGGCCCCCCATTTCTGCATAAAACGGCGTTTCATCAAAGAGCAGTTCTGCTTTGCCACTGGCCACGCTGTCTTGTAATTGGTCAGCTACGATAATGTCTGTTAGCACACTTTCGTTATCGATCAATTCCACATAGCCGGTAAATTCACTGGGATCTTTAATATCCATTAACAACTTATTCTGTGACCCCATGGATTGCACGTCACCCCGGGCAGCCCGGGCCCGCTGCTTTTGCTGAGCCATTTCGGCTTTAAAGCCTTCTTGATCCACATCTAATCCCGCATCGTGGGCATATTCACTGGTCAAGTCCACTGGGAACCCATAGGTATCAAATAACTTAAAGGCATCGGCGCCGCTGATGACTTTGGTACCTGCAGTTTTTAGGCTGGCAATCAAATCATTTAACAAATCTAAGCCATCTTTTAAAGTTTCCTGGAAACGATCTTCCTCGGATTTAATAACTTTGGCAATATACTCTTTTTGGGCGAGAACATCAGGGTAATAGCTTTGCATGATTTTGCCAACAGTTGGTACTAATTGATACAAGAAAGCACCCTGGATACCCAATTTTTGGCCATTTAAAGAGGCTCTCCGAATTAAGCGCCGTAAGACGTAGCCCCGACCTTCGTTAGAAGGTAAAGCCCCATCCCCAATGGCAAAAGTAACCGCCCGGGCATGATCGGCAATAATCTTAAAGGACGTATCATCAGCTTTGTTATCGCCATATTTCTTAGCAGCACTGAGGTCTTCCGTTTGGTGAATCAGCGGTAGGAATAAATCTGTTTCAAAGTTAGTCGGGGCATCTTGGATGATGGAGACCATCCGCTCCAAGCCCATCCCCGTATCAATATTTTTATGGGGTTGTTCCACGTAACGACCATCTGGTAAATGGTTGAATTCAGAAAAGACGATATTCCAAATTTCCAAGTAACGTTCGTTTTCCCCACCAGGATAACTTTCTGGATCATCTTCCGGCAAATTATTATATTTTTGACCCCGATCATAAAAAATTTCAGAGTCTGGGCCACTTGGGCCTTCACCAATATCCCAGAAGTTATCTTCAGCTTCTAAAATATGATCTTCGGGCACACCCACAACTTCATGCCAAATTCGGTGGGCTTCAGTATCTTTGGGGTAAACAGTGACATATAATTTGTCCCCTTCAAAGTCAAACCAATCTGGGCTAGTCAGTAATTCCCAGGCCCAAGGAATCGCACTTTCCTTGAAGTAATCCCCCACTGAAAAGTTCCCCAGCATTTCAAAGAAAGTATGATGCCGAGCGGTTTTACCCACATTTTCAATGTCATTGGTCCGAATACTCTTTTGGGCATTGGTGATCCTAGGGTTTTTAGGAACGACGCTGCCGTCAAAATATTTTTTCAATGTCGCTACCCCAGAGTTGATCCAAAGTAACGTGGGATCGTCTTGGGGAATTAAAGATGCGCTGGGTTCCACATCATGACCCTTACTCTTGAAAAAATCTAAAAACATTTGCCGAGTCTGGGCACTGGTCAGTTTTTTCATTAAAAAATAGCCTCCATTAGCACTAAGCGAATAAAAAGACACCTTTGCGATTCAAGGACGCCTAAACGCGGTACCACCTTGATTGCAACGATGTCTTCGTTAGCCACTCAATCATTTATTATCTCATTTATTAATCACAGGTAGCAAATCCTTAGATCACGGGAATCTTCACAGCAACGATTCCTTTCTGAACGTGAGCGCTAAAAATTTATGGCCTTTTTATCGTTTATTATTATAGAGCAGTCCTTGGACATAAGTCAATCATCAGATAAGACGATTGAAATCATGGGCCGATAAAAAATTTGAGCGGCGGTAAATTCTGCCGCTGCTTGCGTATTTAAATAATAGGGTGACAAACTTAAGGCCTGTCTGCTGCCACTAACTTGACCACTGGTACCAACTAAACCTTGGGTCAATAACTCAGCTTGATTGACCCCCAAAGGATACGTCAAGCCAAAATACGTGTCTAGGGCCACGGGCCAAGTTGGCGTTTGATAGGCATTGCCCCAAGGAAAAATCTGCGGATACTTGGTATTACGCAAATACAAGTAATCCCAGTGATCTAATAAGGTCATCCCCTGTTGCGAAAGGGCTTGGCTCAATTGCTCTGGGGTTTGGTCAGGGCGTTTGGTGGTAACTTGATAATAAGCCTGATCAGCCATCAACGTGCTGATGCTCCACGGGTTAATAATCTGCTTGGGCAGCTGCTGCGTATCAGGATCAGACGTGGTTTGCTGCAGTTGCATCAACGTATTTTGAATGTCACCTTGACGGCGCTTGGCAAAAAGGGGGTCGCCAAAAAATTCCCCTGTTTTAATGGCAATCACGCCTTGGGGTTGTTGGCTCAACACCACAGGGGTTTTAACCACTAACATCGGTGCCATATCTAAAGTTTGTTGTGTCAATAATTGGCGCCTTACCTGATCGCCATCATCAGGCAAAGTGGCCATGAGATCATGGATCCGTTGCGGACGCAAGCCCAACTTCACTTGCGCATCACCTGGAATAAACACAAAATCAAATCCGGCAATAAAGGCTTGATAGCTATTAAACTGATAGCCCTTAAACCTATAATGATAGGGTCGAATTTGGCTAATGGGTAATAAGGGGCTCACAAAATAACGCAGCAGTTGCTGGAATTGATGACGTTTATCAGCGTCAGTCAATTGATTCCATTGGGGCAGCTGCAAGGCGTTAGGGCTAGCCATGGCTATTTACCTCGATTCTTCTTAGCCCGTTTCATCCGGCGCTTTTCAATCTTACGTTTTTGAAACTGATCTTGTGAAATGGCTTCTTTGATTTTCTTTTTATAACCAGGCTTTTTCTTGATTTTTGCCTTTTTCACAAAGCCCTTCAGTTTTGGATCTAAATCCGCGGCTTTCTTTTGGCGATGCTCCCGGCGATTACGCTTAGGCGCGGCCACTAATTCATCATTTTCCAAACGGATGGGCGCAAATACAACCCCCATCTTCTCCAAATCATCGATTTCTTGTTCATCATCAGGACCATAAAGGGTCAAGGCTGTTCCAGCTAAGCCATTACGTCCGGTACGACCTACCCGATGAATGAAGAACTCAGGGTCTCTTGGCAGCTCATAGTTCACCACTTCAGAAACCCCTTCGATATCAATCCCCCGGGCAGCTAAATCAGTAGCCACCACGTATTGATATTTCAGTTCATGAATCTCTTTCATGATACGCTTACGTTCTCGTGCTTGAATGCCACCGTGGATCCGGGCCACATTTAAGCCTTGATCCTTTAAGAAATGATAAACTTCATCGACCTTTTCTTTGGTGTTAGCAAAAATCAAAACCAAGTAAGGTTCCCCAAGGGTCACTAATTTTTGTAAAATTTGTTTTTTATCCTTCCCTTTGGTGAAGAACAACTGATTTTTGATCGTGCTAGGAATTAAGGTCGTCGCTTTGATTTGTTCAAATAGGGGATTATGCAAATATTTCCGTAAAAAAGGCTGCAGTTTTGGTGGAATCGTGGCAGAAAATACCAGAACTTGTAGTTGTGCTGGCATTTTACTGGCAATTTGATCCACGTCCTTTAAAAAGCCTAAATCAAGCGTCATATCAGCTTCATCCACCACGAAAATCTTGGCCGTTTGAATTTGTAACGCCGCACTATTGACCAAATCTAAAATTCGGCCCGGTGTGCCAATGACAATATGGGGTTGTTGATTTTCGAGCTTTTCGATTTGCCGCTTCTTATCAGTGCCCCCCACATAATTGTGAATTCGGATTTGGGGATCATAGGCGGCTATCAAGGTTTCAAAGGTGTCCTGTAATTGGGTAGCCAATTCCCGGCTGGGCGCGGTAATGACGGCTTGAACCACTTCTTGAGTCGGGTCTATTTTTTCTAA
Organism: Agrilactobacillus composti DSM 18527 = JCM 14202; assembly: GCF_001436375.1. GTDB lineage: Bacteria > Bacillota > Bacilli > Lactobacillales > Lactobacillaceae > Agrilactobacillus > Agrilactobacillus composti. The sequence continues at coordinate 24,496 of NZ_AZGA01000070.1, forward strand.
AATTGGGATCAAGAAGGTATGGGTCTTGCCACTGCCAGTTTGTGACTGACCAATGACATCCCGGCCACTTAAGACTGGGGGTAACAGTTTTTCTTGAACCGGTGTCGGGGTGGTGAAATTAATCTTATCCAAGGCGTCAATCATCTTGGATGAAAGTGAAAATTGTTTAAAAGTTGCTGCCATTAATGCTTAACCTCATTTTCTTTATACGTGCTGACGAGTTGTTGTAGCGCTTCATAGATTGTCGTAACTTCTCCTAAATCCCGAGCGCGGGCGCCACTGGCCAAGGGATGGCCCCCACCGCGGTGAGCTTTGGCCAATTCGTTGATAACTGGTCCCTTGGAGCGGAAATGAACCCGGTAAGTCCCATCTAGTTGTTCCACCACTAAAATCCAAGCCAAGCATTCTTTTAAGTGTCCTGGCGTGGATACCACTGCATTGACCTGGTCATCGGCGATCCCCATCTCTTTTAACAAAGCTCGGGAAATCACCATCAAACCAGTACCATTAGTATCAATTTGTAAATGATCATAAACAAAAGACTGCAATTTAGCTTGGGCCAAAGTAACCTCACTCATATGTTGGCTCACTTTGTCCAAGGCAAAATCAAAACTGGTTAATTCTGCAGCAATCCTAAAGGTTTCCGGACTGGTGGATGGGTACATGAAACGACCGGTGTCCCCCACGATGCCGGCGTAAAGTTGACGTGCGGCGGTCGTATTCAATTTCAACATTCCCGCACTGGCATCCACCAGCTGGGTAATAATTTCAGAAGTACTGGAGGCATCATCATTGACGTAAACCAAATCCCCATAGTGGTCATCATCGGGGTGATGGTCGATTTTAATGAGATAAGCCCCTTGATCATAACGTTTGTCGCTGATTCGCGGCGTGTTGGCCGTATCACAAACAATTACTAAAGCATCTTGATAAATGTCATCCCCAATGGTATCCATGGTATCGATCCAATCCAAATCGCCAATGGGACCGCCGACTTTATAAACTTTTTTATCAGGGAAACTATTTTTGATAACATTGGCCAATCCGCTCTGGGAGCCAATGGCATCCGGATCGGGATTTTCATGGCGATGAATGATAATTGTGGGATAGGCACTGATTTTTGCTAAAATATCCTGAAAGATTGTCATATTAATTCCTCTCTAGTAACTGCAACATTAAAATCGCTTTAGCAACAATAACATGATTTACGTAAACATTCACATCTATTTTTGCCGAACGCCGCCCAATATCTAAAATTTGGGGTCGAATCGTTAAATTACTTTCCAATTGAATCAATTTTAAATAATGCAGATCCATTTGTTCCACAATGGCGTTTTTCTTATAGTGATTGTTCAACAAACGCTGGCAGCTATCTGCCACTAACTCGGATAAAACCCCAAAGGCAATCGTCCCTAGACTATTCACCAATTGTGGTTGAACTTCAAAGCGATAAGCCCCCTGAACTTGGGCGCTGAGCGTGGGATCTAGTTCTGTATCAGTCTCTTGTAAGCTGCCAATCATTTGATCATAAAAAGTATCGGTGACTTGAGGCTGTCTTGGGGCCATTTGCATGGTCTCCATAATATCTTTTCGAGAAACGATCCCCTCTAGCTGAAGTTTGTTGTCCACCACCGGAATCATCTCTAAACTATTCCAAGTCATCAAATGACCGGCACTGGCCACACTGCTGTTCTTACGCACCACCAGGGGATCTTTCGTCATTATTTTTTCCAAAGGCGTCTTATTAGACCGTTCCAACACATCTTTACCAGTGACAACGCCTAACAGCCGCATTTGTTTATTGACTACTGGAAATCTAGAGTGACCCCTTTTTTGAGTCAGTTGGATGTAGTCCTTCACGGATTGCGTGTTCAATAAGTAATCTGCTTGGGCAAGGGGTTGATAAATATCCCCCACGGTGACGATTTCTTTTTTGATTAATTGGTTGGTCAAAACCCGGTTGATTATTGCGGCAACCGTAAAGGTATCGTAAGTTGTCCCCAACACTGGCAGCGCCAATTCGTTGGATAAATCAATAATACTTTGGGTGGCTGAAAAGCCCCCAGTGATCAAGACCGCCGCCCCATTTTGCATAGCTAGGCGCTGGCCATCTTCTCGGTTCCCAATGATCATCAAAGATTTGGGTGTGATGTAGCGCTCCATAGCTTGTAGGGTCATGGCCCCAATGACAAACTTATCCAATAACTTGTCTAAGCCGTTAAAGCCCCCATAAACTTCCCCATCAATCGCTTTAACGATTTCTCGAAAGGTTAGGTTTTCAATCTTCCCCTTTAAGCGCTGTTCGATCCGCATGGTCCCGACCCGTTCAATCGTCGTGACTAGGCCTTCAGTTTCAGCCGTTTTAATGGCCCGATAGGCCGTCCCTTCACTGACATTTAACGCCCGGGCAATAGAGCGCACGGATATCTTATTGCCAATGGGGACGGTTTCAATATAATCCAATATTTGTTCATGTTTTGTTGTCACAGAAACACCCTCAATATCTGTTAAAAAATTAGTGGTAATGTCATATTTTCGTAACTCTTCGATAACAATGTGGTGGTGGTCACGCCCAAGAGGCGAATTTCTCGGCTCAAACTACCATAGGTGGTCCACAGTTCCTGGGCCACCGCTAAAATATCGGCCGCTGTGTAAATGTACTCCCCCACCGTAATCCGCTTCGTCGTGGTCACAAAATCTGAATCTCGCATCTTCAAAACCACTGTTTTTGCTTGGAGATTGCGTTTGGCTAAAATATCAGCCACTTGCTGGCTAAACAACTTGAGTTGGTCCAAAATATCGGCTTGATTATCTAAAGGCGGGTTATACGTCCGTTCTTTTCCCACCGATTTACGGGTCCGATCGGCTTCCACAGGCCGATTGTCAATGCCCCGAACCCGCTGATACAAAATATGGCCCATCTTGCCAAAATGATGGATCAAATCATACTCTGACAGTGCATACAAATCTGCCCCAGTAAACACCTTGAGGTCATGCATCTTAGGAATGGTCTTTTTGCCGACCCCTTGAAATTTTTCAATGGGCAGCCGTTTTAAAAATTCCTCCGCTTGTTCCGGCAGTACCACCGTTCGGCCAAAGGGCTTGCGGTAATCTGAGGCTAGTTTGGCGATATATTTGTTGTAAGTGATCCCTGTAGAACAGGTTAACCCCAGTTGCCGGTAGATTTTACTTTGAATGTACATGGCCGCGTCAATGGCCTGCTTGAAACCTAATTTATTTTCAGTCACTTCCAGATACGCCTCATCCAAGGCCAAGGGTTCCACAATATCTGTGACCTCATGAAAGATATCATGAACTTGGTCGGAAATTCGCCGATAAGTTGGAAAATCCGGGTCAATAAAAACCGGTTGATGATCCTTAGCCAACTCAAAAGCCTTTTGCGCCGGCATAGCCGAGTGAATCCCAAAGCTGCGGGCCACATAATTGGCAGTGGTCACCACGCCCTTGCCGTGGGTTTGCCGTGGGTCATGGGAGACGATCACGGGTCGCTGCCGCAGTTCGGGATGCCGCAACATTTCGATTGAGGCATAAAAAGCATCCATATCCACATGAATAATTTTGCGCTGGGTGTTGTTTAGGATCGGCATTTCAAATAACATTTTCTGAGACATTATCCTCACCTGTCTAACCTTTTGCCGTACAAACAGTAACAGAAGCTAGTCATATTATAACAAATAAAAAGCCGATATAATAGGATATACCGACTTTTTTTGACATTGTTGTAATACAGTTTTCAAAGCGTCCTTTGGCCCTTTAACGGGTCGTGCGCGGTTCAGGTTGATAGATCCATTGCCGATTAGATCGTTGCAATAATGAATCCGAAGCAGCGGGTCCCGCGGTCCCACTTTTATAGTTTGGAAAATCAGTTGGGGCATTATTGTCCCAATATTGGCGAATCGCATCCACGAATTTCCAAGTCTTCTCTAACTCTAACCAATGGGAGAAATTAGTGTGATCGCCTAAGATCACATCATAAATCAACCGTTCATAAGCATCTAAAACTTGGGCTATTTCAGCTTTGCTGTGTTGGTAAGTCAATTGATAACGCGCTGGGTCAGTGGTTTGCCCAATCTTTTTGCCATTGAATTGTAAAGCGACCCCTTCTTCAGGTTCAATTTCGATGGTCAAAATATTGGGTTCGTCTGGTTGGCTAAAGATGGGGTTTTGTCTTGGTTTAAAGACCACATCGATCCGGCTGTTCTTTTCGGGTAGTCGTTTACCGGTACGAATAAAAATTGGTACTCCCCGCCACTGGTCATTATCAATATGAACTTCACCGGCCACAAAGGTTTCAATCGTGGAATTTGGTGCCACATTTGGTTCATCTCGATAAGCTGGCTCGTGATCAGGGATGTCACTGGCCCCGTATTGACCCCGGACAAAATACTTGGAGACCTCTTCAGGTTTATAGACTTGCAAGCCGGCAAATAGCTTTTGCTTTTGATCTCTTAGGGCTTCAGCAGACATTTTTTCCGGTGCCCCTAAAGTGGTCAAGGCTAAAATCTGCATGATATGATTTTGCACCATATCCCGTAAAGCCCCGGCAGTTTCATAATACCCAGCCCGGTCTTCAACCCCTAATTCTTCATTCAAGTTAATTTGGATATTATCGATGAAATCCCGATTCCAAACTTGTTCAAAGAAAGGATTGCTAAAGCGCAGCGGCAATAAGCCCAAGACCATTTCCTTACCCAAATAATGATCGATCCGATAAATCTGATCTTCACTAAAGGTATCGCTGATGGCATCATTTAATTCCTTGGCACTGGCAAAATCACGGCCAAACGGTTTTTCAATCACGATCCGGTTATAACCTTTTTCGGATACCAAATTTTGAGACTTCAAATGTTCCGCAATTGTGGCGAAGAACTTGGGTGCCATGGCCATATAAAAAATACGATTGCCTTGGGTCTCATATTTCTTCTCCAACTCAATGCCCAAATTATCTAACGCGATGTAGTGTTTTGAATCCGTCACATCGTGGGCTTGATAGTAAAAGTGTTTGGTAAATGAATTCTTTTGGTTGAAAGAGCCAGGGAGTTCCTCTAATGATTTCAAGATTGTGCTGCGATAGTAATCGTCACTCCAATCCCGCCGAGCTGTGCCAATAACCGCAAAGTTATGTTTGATATGATTCTTACGATACAGATTAAATAGCGCAGGATACAGTTTCCGGTGGGCTAAGTCACCAGAACCGCCGAAAATATAAATTAAAACTCGATTCTCAGATACGTTTTGCAAAAAAAGAACCTCCCTTTCGGAAAATAGATAACTTGAAATCTGATTCTAAAACATTATAAGCATGTTGGAATGCAAAAAACAAGCAGGCGAATTCGTCTACTTGTTTTTAGTTAGCACTTTTTTAGTTCAAACTGTCGGATGATAATTTAAAATGAAGACTTTGGACCAGCCCATTCGTCACGAATGATTTGCGCCATATCGGCAATCAATGGTTCCTTCGGGTTGGTGATAGTGCAGTTATCTTCATAAGCTAATTCAGCCAATTGGTCAGCATTTTTTTCAACATCAGCTTTAGAAATACCTTGATCCTTCAAGGACATCTTCACGCCAACGCTTTCTGCCAAGTCAACAATGGCATTGCATAAAGCATCGACTAATTCGGCATTGTTCTTCCCTTGTAAACCAATGGTGCGGGCAATATCAGCATAATCTTGATCAGCACGGAAATAACTGTATTTCGCCCAGATAGCCCGTTTTTCAGGTGTCTTGGCATTGTAGTGAATAACGTGTGGCATAGTGATGACGATCATGCGCCCATGGGGTAGATGATATTGTCCCCCAAGTTTGTGGGCAATGGAGTGGTTGATACCCAATAAAGCATTGGCAAAGGCCATCCCTGCCATGGTAGAGGCATCATGCATGTGTTCTCTGGCCGCTGGATCACCGTCATAACTTTGTTTCAAATTCTCAAAAACTAAGCGAATGGCTTGTAAACTCAAACCCTTGGTATAGTTGCTGGCCATGGTAGATACATAACTTTCAATGGCGTGGCATAAAACATCTAGGCCACTATCAGCCACAACGGTTTTTGGTACTGATTGGATGAACTGAGAGTCCACAATGGCCACATCTGGTGTCAAGGCATAATCGGCCAATGGGTATTTAACCCCAGTCTCACTATCAGTGATAACCGCAAATGGCGTCACTTCAGATCCTGTCCCAGAAGTCGTTGGCACACAGATCAATTTAACATCATCTAATTTAGGGAACTTGTAGGTCCGTTTCCGAATATCTAAGAATTTTTGTTTTGCTTTAAAGAATGAGGATTCAGGTGCTTGATAAAACATCCACATGCCCTTGGCCGCATCCATACAAGAACCACCACCAATGGCAATAACTGTATCTGGTTTAAAAGTCCGCATCATTTCGGTGCCTTTATAAACCGTATCCGTGGAAGGATCAGGTTCTACATCTAAGAAAGATTCAAATTGGACAGGTTCCTTCCGATTCATCAAGGCGTCTTCAATAATTTTGACATAGCCAAACTTCTCCATGTCATGATCCCCTACGATGAATGCCCGTTTGATGTCTTGCATCTTTTCAAGGTAGTTGATGGCGTTTTTTTCAAAATAGATTTTGGGAGGTAACTTTACCCATTGCATGTTGTTCCGGCGTTTTGCCACGATCTTGATATTCAACAGATCAAAAGTACCCACGTTATGAGAAATAGAGTTCCGCCCGTAAGAGCCACAACCTAATGTTAAGGAAGGAATCATGTTGTTGTACAAGTCCCCAATACCCCCAACAGAAGATGGTGAGTTCACTAAGATCCGGCAAGCATGCATCCGGATCCCAAATTCAACCATTAAATCATTGTTGTTAGCGCTGGTGTGGATCACCGCAGAGTGCCCGGCACCGCCCAAATCAAGCATTGCTTCACTTAATTTGAAACCGGCTTGGACATCTTTAGCTTTTAATAAAGCCAAAACAGGTGATAGTTTTTCTCTAGAAAGTGGATACTGATCCCCCACCCCATCAATTTCAGCTACTAAGACTTGGGTGCCTTTAGGGACTTTGATCCCAGCCAAATTAGCAATTTCAATGGCCGAATGTCCAACAATTTTAGGATTAACGGCGTGTTTTTCAGGATCAATCACAGTATCAGATAATTTTTGTAATTCACTTGGCTTAACCATGTAAGCCCCTTGGGCAGCAAATTCTTCTTTAACCGCTTTATAAATTGGTGCTTCAACAATGGCTGCTTGTTCAGACGCACAGATCATCCCATTGTCAAAGGACTTGGATAACATAATGTCATTAACAGCTTGTTTCACATCGGCTGTCTTTTCAATGAAGGCTGGGACGTTACCAGGCCCAACACCTAAAGCAGGTTTCCCGGTAGAGTAGGCGGATTTAACCATGCCCGGCCCACCAGTTGCTAATACAGTGGCAACCCCAGGGTGATTCATCAAAGTCTTCGTAGCATCGATACTTGGCGTTGGAATATAGCTCAAGGCCCCAGCTGGTAAGCCAGCCTTCACAGCAGCTTCCTTAATGATATCTACGGCAGCTGCTGAGCTCTTTTGAGCGCCGGGATGGAAGGCAAAGATAATCGGATTTCTAGTTTTAATTGCGATCATGGCTTTAAACATCGCCGTCGAAGTTGGGTTGGTCACAGGTGTTACCCCAGCAATAACGCCAACGGGTTCAGCAATCTTAATAATTTCTTTTTCGCGGTCGTCTTCAATGACGCCAACAGTTTTATCATCTTTAATGGCGTGCCAAATTTCTTCAGTGGCGAACATGTTTTTAACAGCTTTATCTTCGTAAACGCCCCGACCGGTTTCTTCAACGGCTAATTTAGCCAAATACATATGTTTGTTTAAACCGGCAATGGCCATTTCATGAACAATACTATCTACTTTTTCTTGATCAAAGCCGTGCATGATTTTTAATGCGGCTTGTGCATCTTTAACCAAACCGTCCACCATTTCTTGGACGTTGACGGTACCAGGTTGTGTCGCTTTGTCTTTCTTGTCTACGTTAAGCATATTTAAATTCCCCCGTTTAGGTTTTGATGTCTTTGTTATTCATTTCACAATTAGTATTGTATAACGGTCGCTCATATTTGTAAAGTAGTTTCGTGATTCTTTTCACATATTTTATTGTAGTATTTTCAATAACAGTTTATTCCCCTTATTTAGCAAGGGTTTCAAAGCTTAACTTAGACTTGTCATTTGCAAACTCTGTTCACCTTTAAACAAAAACGGGCTTAAAGCGTCCCGGTTTACTTGTCGGCTTTTTGATCATTTTCGGCTGATTTTGCATCTGCAGCTTCACTTGCATCAGGCTTGTCGTCAGTCTTATTGTCCGTTTGGTCTTCAACCTTCGCTTCTGGTGTAGAAGTTACCCCAGGGATGTTGGCTGTCGTGGGTTCAACTTGGCGAATGGCAGATAAATTAAAGGTTAAATAAACACCATCACTATCAATAACGACCGTTTTTGCATCATTATCCAGCGTATCGATCACACCATGTAACCCACCAATGGTGATGATCTTGTCGCCTTTTTTCATTTGGTTCATCATTTCTTGACGTTTTTGCTGTTGCTTCTTTTGTGGCCGGATCATACTGAAGTACATGACCACACCCATTGCGACTAGGATTAAAATAAAGGACCAACTGCTACTGCCTGCTGCTAGAAAATTCAATTGCAAAACCTCTCATTCTTCTTTATTAGTATTATCTTACCAAAAATTAGCGGACTTTACTATAACTTAAAAATTTCTTGCCTTTTCTTTATTGAAGCCATAAGTTTCAAAGAAGTCCTGGCGGAAAGCCAACAAATCATCATCCATAATTGCCTGTTGTACTTGTTGCATCAAGTGCAATAGGAAGTATAGATTATGATAGCTGGTTAAATGAATCCCAAAGATTTCATCGGCTTTGATTAAATGGCGAATGTATGCCCGGGTGTAATTCCGACAAGCATAACAATCACAATTAGGGTCCAGCGGCGTAAAGTCTTTAGCATACTTGGCGTTTTTGACCACTAAGCGGCCTTGGGAAGTCATCACCGTGCCATTGCGGGCAATCCGGGTGGGCAAAACACAATCAAACATATCAATGCCCCGAATAACGCCATCGATCAAGGCATCTGGGGAACCAACCCCCATCAAATAGCGGGGTTTGTTTTCAGGTAATAACGGTGTCGTAAAATCTAAGACCCGGTTCATTTCAGCCTTAGATTCCCCCACGGACAACCCACCAATGGAATAGCCTGGAAAATCGAGGCTCACGAGATCCTTGGCACTTTGAGTCCGTAAATCTTCAAAACCAGCGCCTTGCACAATGCCAAACAACCCTTGTGTATCTGGATGGGCATGGGCTTCTAAGCCCCGAGCCGCCCAACGTGTTGTCCGGGCAACGGATTTTTTAACGTAATCATAACTCTCAAAAAATGGCGGACATTCATCTAAACTCATAATGATATCAGCCCCGAGGTCATTTTCGATCTGTAACGCTTTTTCTGGAGACAAAAACATTTTAGCGCCATTTAAGTGGTTCTTAAAGGTCACGCCTTCTTCAGTAATATTGCGACTATCTGCTAAAGAGAAAACCTGAAAACCACCGGAATCAGTTAACACACCCCGGTCCCAGTTCATAAACTTGTGTAAGCCGCCAGCTTCCTTGACGATCTCTTCGCCTGGTCGCAGCCACAAGTGATAAGTATTGGACAAGATAATCCCCGCACCCATATCTTTAAGTTCTTCAGGGGCCATGGTCTTCACCGATGCCAAAGTACCAACAGGCATGAACATTGGTGTTTTAAAAGTCCCATGGGGCGTGGTTATTTCACCTAGACGGGCACCAGTGTGCTTGTCTTGTTTGATCAGGCGATAAGTGATCGCTGCCGTCATATATAAAACAACTCCTCATTTAATTTGATAATCAATTCAAGTAATATAACAAGTCCATAAAATTTAGTCAATCAAAATTCCTTATTTAATAAACATGGCATCGCCAAAGCTAAAGAAGCGATAACGTTCATCAATGGCATGTTGATAGGCGTTTAAAATCATTTCCCGACCAGTAAACGCGGCCACCAACATCACTAAGGTAGATTTAGGCAAGTGGAAATTGGTGATAAAAGCATCCACTACCCGCCACTTGTAGCCGGGTTTGATGAAAATATCCGTCCAACCGCTGTCTGCTTGAATGGCCCCGTCAAACTTGGTGCCAATTGTTTCCAGCGTCCGAATAGAGGTGGTCCCTGTGGCGATGATCCGACCCCCATGGGCCCGGACATCATTTAAAGTAGCGGCGGCAGCTTCACTGAGGCGATAGAATTCAGAATGCATCTTATGATCTTCAATATTGTCCTCAGACACTGGCCGGAAAGTCCCTAAGCCCACATGTAAGGTTAAATAAACTAACTTGACCCCTTTATCTTGGACCTTTTGTAGTAATTCCTTCGTCCAGTGTAAACCGGCTGTTGGGGCTGCTGCTGAACCGCTTTCCTTAGCATAAACAGTTTGATACATTTCTGGATCATCAAGCTTTGCCTTGATATAAGGTGGCAATGGCGTTTCGCCTAATTGGTCCAAAATTTCCATAAAAATACCATCATAGTGAAATTCCACCATCCGGCCACCGTGCTCTAGTTCTTTAGTAACTGTTGCTTTTAACAAACCATTACCGAATTCAATGACTGTTCCCACTTTGGCATGCCGCGCTGGTTTCATCAGCGTTTCCCAATTATCCCCTTCAGTGTTATGCAACAGCAACACTTCCATATGACCGCCGGTATCTGGTTTTTGGCCATAAAGCCGTGCTGGCATGACCCGGGTGTCATTCATGACCACTGCATCCCCTGGGTTTAATTCCGCTAAAATATCATAGAAATGTTTATCTTCTAATTTACCAGTTTTGTGATCCAAAACTAACATTCTAGAAGCATCCCGTTCTTTTAAGGGGGTTTGAGCAATTAATTCATGGGGTAATTCATAATCAAAATCTTCGGTTGTTAACATCTGTTTTTACGCCACTTTCTATTTATAAAATTAACACAGCCCATTCATTCCAATGGCCTGATAGTCTACTGTTGCTTTGGTAAAGGTATTTTTAAATGGGTATAACTTTTAGCCGTAACCATGCGACCTCTGGGGGTACGTTTCAAAAAACCGCTTTGGAGTAGATAAGGTTCATACATTTCTTCAATGGTTTGGACCTCTTCGCCCACATTCGCAGCAATGGTCTTCAAGCCCACGGGCCCGCCATTATAATATTTGATAATGACCGTCAAAATTTTACGATCAATTTGATCCAAACCGTCATCATCCACTTCTAAATGTGTCAAAGCCTTGGCGGCAATCATCTTATCCACGGACTGAACCCCATCCACTTGAGCAAAGTCGCGGATCCGTTTCAATAAACGATTGGCCACCCGGGGCGTGCCCCGAGAACGCCGCCCAATTTCAATAGCGCCATCTTCAGTAATAGCTAAATCAAAAATAGCCGCCGTGCGTTTAATGATCGTCACCAACTCATCTAGGTCATAATAATTCATATGTTCCACAATGCCAAAACGATCCCGTAATGGCGCGGATAACAATCCTGCTCGGGTAGTAGCCCCAATTAAAGTAAAGGGTGGCAGAGGTAAATGCACGGGATGCGCGGCAGGACCATCGCCCACAATAATATCCACGTAGAAATCTTCCATGGCCGAATACAAAACTTCTTCCACCACTTTGGGAAGGCGATGAATCTCATCAATGAACAAGACATCCCCGGGCTTAAGTTCGGCTAGCATGGCCACCAAATCACCTGATTTTTCGATTGCCGGCCCAGTGGTCATGCGCACGTTGACCTGCATTTCATTGGCAATCACCAAAGCCAAGGTCGTTTTCCCTAAACCTGGCGGCCCATAAAGCAAAACATGGTCCAAAGACTCTTCTCGCTTGCTGGCAGCTTCAATATAGACGGCTAATTCCGTTTTAATTTTAGGCTGGCCAATATAGTCCTTTAAGGTTTGGGGCCGTAATGATTTTTCAATCATGGCCTCTTGGGGATTATCGGTGGTCTGGGCTACCAAACGGTCAAAATCTTCATCTTCAGCCATTGCAAAGCTCCTTTCTAACTAATTGCTGTCCTTCTTACTTGGTCAATAGCCGTAAACCTTCTCTTAAATAGGCATCTGTGCTTTGAGCTTCAAAAGCTTCTAGCTGGGTGACAATTTTTGCCACATCCCGACGACTGAATCCTAATGCGCCTAAGGCTGCTAAGGCATCCTTGAGGCTTTGATTGCCTTTGGCTTCTGGCGGCAGTAACTCAATTTCATCACTGACCGGTAAGGTGGCAGTACTACTAAGCCCCAATTTGGTAACTTTATCCCTTAAATCAATAATGATTTGTTGGGCAGTTTTTTTACCTACCCCCGGGAATTTCGTCAAATAACGTACGTTTTCCTGTTGGATAGCGCCAATTAACCCATCATGGTTACTGGCTGCCAAAATAGCTAAGGCACTTTTAGGACCAATCCCAGTGACGCCAATCAATAATTCAAAAACTTGTTTTTCATCTAAATCCACAAAGCCATACAGTAATTGCGCACTGTCAGAAATGGCTTGATAGACGTAAACTTTCACTTGTTGATTTTCTGTAAAAGCATAGGGATTGGCGACTAATAATTTGTACCCGATCCCATTAGTTTCTAAAACGATATAACCGGTTTCAATCCGGGTAATTTGACCCACAAAATATTCATACATTGTTTGAAACTCCTTAAAAATACTTGAGCCTGCAATGTTTTATTGTACCACGAAAGCTGATTACCACGAAACATAATTATATACCAAAAAAACCACCCATACAAAAAACGGCCGCCTCAAAACTGAGACGGACCGTCTAGCAAAATATACCTTAGAACTCAGCCAATTGAATTGACCGTTGGCTGCCTTGTTGGGTAAGTACTAATGTATTTTGGTTTAGTTGGACAGCCGGTACGACCACTTGGCCGTCTTGTAAACTCTCTAATTCCCGATCCCCTAAATAAAGCGACATGAGCGTATAATCCCCTGGTTTTAAGACACCTGTTTGCAATGGCAGCTTCGTTTTAGGGAAATACAGGCTGGTATTGGGTTCTGGTTCAGTTAAACTAACCTTTAATTCTGGTGATAACCCCACTAAACCCGTGATCCCCACATGCGTCTGATAAAAGACAGCATTCTCAACAGTGGTCGGTAAAACTGCTTCAGAAGCAATGCCCTCATGGGGGGCAGCAAAACTCCCTTCAGCTAGGTGTAACGTCCGGTCGGTATGGATTTGATGAATCCGCACATGCCAAGGCATCGCTGGTATCACAAAGTTTTTGATGGTCACATCTGGCCAAGGTTGCCAGTTTGCGTAAATATAGTCTTCATGAAGTTGATAATCTTCATATTTGAAAACAGTCCGCCAAAAATTATCACTCTCAGAAACTGCTAGCGTACTGTCAAAGGCCCCTTGCTTTAATAAGGTGGTCCCTTTAGGCGTACTAAAGCCAAAAGTGGTGGAGTAAACATACTTCTCATATTTGGCAGCGCCATGGGCGTGTTCATGAGAATGCTGACCGGCGGTGAAAGCTTGCACTTCTAGGCCGGTTTGACTATGGGCCACCAACATGCGGGGTTCTGGCTGTAATTTAAGCGCTTCGAATTTGAAAGTATCACTTTCTTGAGCTTGCCAGAAAGGATCATCATCGGGCAATACCAAGAAAATATAACTCTTTAGCGCCCAGTAGGCTGAAGCCGGGCCATTATAACCTTCGGCAAAATTCATATTCGGGTAAGCATAACCGATAGGCATTAAGCCGTCCGTGGTGAAAATATCTTGTTTAAACCACCAGCGTAAATTATTCAGCAATAAATGCTTAATATCGCCTAGGGTATAATCCCCCAAGTCAATATGGGCAAAGGCACAAACGCCCCAAAAAGCAGCTTGGGCAAAGCGATAATCTAAACTGCGCCCATAAGGTAAAGCCGCCCCATCGGCAGCAAACCAATTGGCATAACTCTTAATAAAAGCGGTGGCCCGCTCTTTTAAAAGCCGTGTTTGGTCATTATCCCAGTTAGTCAATCCCACAAAAACCAGCGTAAAGAACTGATAGGCAAAGGGAATGTAGTTGTCAATTTGGTTTTCATAACCATCATAAGACCAGCCGTGATCTAAGTAATGGCCATTGGTGATAGCAAAGTCAGCATCGATTAAGGCTTGGTGACCCTTGGTATCCACATCTACGGTGACAAAGAAGGAATTCACCATAGCTCTGAAAAACAGCCAGTTGGTCTTAGGAATGACCCGATGGTTCACTTGCTCCAGCCAGGCTAAAATTTGCTGCTGTTGCACACCACTTAAATGATCCCAAAAATCAGCTTTGGTTTCATACAAGAAAGCCGTCAAAGCCCCCATTTCCACAAACATCTGATCATAATCGCCAAGCTCACCGCCCCAATAGTCCTTAGATTCTGGGTCGGTCCCGGCTAAAATGCCATGAATGGTTAGTTCATACCATTCTGGATAAGCCAAAATGCGCTGGTGATCCGCAAAAAATGGGCCCAAGCCCCAAAGTAAGCGCATGAAGCCTTCGATTTCAGTTTTATCTTGAATATAAACCGCACCACTGGCACTAATGTTAAAGCGCCCGGCCCGTTCTTGTTGGGCCAAGACCTTCATGGCTGGTCGTAAAAAGTCTAGTAAAGAAGCCAGTACATCGGCTTTGCTGCGCAAGGGATTGTCTTTGATCTGCGCATTAAAAAGTTTAGCTTGCACGTTGGTATCCTCCTGTATTGTCTTAAAGTTGATAACGAATGATATGTTGACCTGATGTCACGGTCAATGTATTTTTTATTGGTGTTTGGGTTTGGTCATCCACCGTCACTGCTTGTGCCGTGTCTGGTAAAGTGATCACCGCTGTGGTATTAGCAGGCGCTGTCAAAGTCAACGTCGCCATGGTATCAAGGCGTTGATAGTTCAATTTAATTAAGCCCTTACAACATGGTGTTTGTAAGGTGAATCGTTTAACTTTACCGGCCTGTACCCGGACACTGAACCGCTTAAAAGCTGGCTCCAGGGGCATGATCCCGGCAATCCCCTGGACAATGGTCAACCCAGGGGTGGCC
Source organism: Agrilactobacillus composti DSM 18527 = JCM 14202 (assembly GCF_001436375.1). Classification (GTDB taxonomy): domain Bacteria; phylum Bacillota; class Bacilli; order Lactobacillales; family Lactobacillaceae; genus Agrilactobacillus; species Agrilactobacillus composti. Next base: position 39,635 of record NZ_AZGA01000070.1, read on the forward strand.
CCCCAAGGATGGGACAAGGTCAAGTTAGGTTTGTAGTAATTACTCCAAGCTTCTGGAGCGATGGTGGCCTTTAGCTGGTTCAAAATAGCTGCAAAGGTCTTGGCATCTTTTTGATCATCGTCATTTAACAATAATCTTGAAGCAGCCTGGGCATGCCCACTGTTCAATAATCCTCTTAGCATAAAGTAAATGAAGTAAATACTACCGATGAATTCCCCATTATTGGCCACAAATTCAGCCAGTTGATCAGCCATAGCTTTTGAATCATAAACCCCATAACAAAGGGCATAGGCTGAAGCATGGTGAGAAAAATGGGTATTCGGTGTCAGGTCTGCTTGCAAGGAATCATAAAATTTCCCCGCTTTTTGATCATACAGGCGGGCAATCATGGCCGCTTTTAAATCTGCACTGCGTTTGGCATAAATTGCTTGATCCGCCTTTTGTCCAACCACAGCGGCAATCTGGGCCATTATTTGATAAATCCCCACATAAATCGCATTAAATGGGGTATTATAAGTGCCTTCCACATAGCCATCCCGCTCACGGATAGGCCAGTCGATCAGGCCGTTATTCGTTACTAAATGTAGGTCTTCATCATAGTTATCGGCTTGTTTAGCGGGCCGCCAAGAAGCATTGGCATTATCGGTCTTAGTGGCCCCGCGCTTTAGTTTTTCTTTAATGACATCATAACGAGCCGCCAATAACGTGGCATCCCCGGTATACAAGTAGTCATACCAAAGCATCTCCACATTAAACAGTTTGTAATCCTCTGGCCAAGTGGGATTATCCAATAAGTAATTAGCTGAATGCCGGGCTAAGGCATAGTTATCGGAAATCACATAGCTGCTGTTGGCATTGACCAATAGGTCGCCTTCATAGGCGCGCCGTTCTCTGGCCTGGGAATCCACATAGATGTCTTGATTCGTGGCTTTGATGGTGTATTTAGACAAGTCATATTCCTGATTTAAAAGGGGCTGATCAGACTCAAAAGTCCCCAATTGATCATCAAAGGCTTGGCGTTCCGCCCACCCACTGATGGCGTCCACCGATAAGTCACCGTGAAAACCAACGACCTCCACATAACGGAAATTCTTCATTTGCAAAGTGGTAAATTGATTTTCACCAGCAATCAGCTGCCAAGTTTCCACATAATCTGGACCACAGGCTAAATGATGGCGCACGTGGCCATCGGCTTGTAGCTGCTCACCGGCATAGATATTGACTTTTTGGGCCACGGGGCTGGTTAACGCCACCGTCAAACTGCCAATGATCTCTTTGCCCAAATCCACCAAGTAAGTGGTTGGGGCTAGCTTAGTGACCGCCTTGGTGGGCTCAGCCGTTTTAAAGCGTTGCGTGTTCTCAGCCCCATAGGGTAATAACAATCCCCCGTCTAAGGGAACCGTTGGTGCCGTGACGACAGCCGCTGGCCAAGCCTTATCTGCAAAGTCAGGTTCTGAAAAGCCCTGGGGATAAAAGTTCATATCCACATTTTCTTGGGGCATTTCAAAATATTGACTGGCAATTTTAGCGCCAAAATCCCCAAAGGCACTGGACCCATCTAAGGCCCGCCAACTGGCGTCACTGACCAGTAATTCTACCAGCGTACCATCACTTTCAAAAGCCACTACTTGGGCAAAGAAAGCCCGCAGTTTACTGGCACCAGTGGCAATGACACTAATTTGGTTACCTTGTGATTGCACTTGGTCACTGATTTCAAAAGTTTGGTAAAAATAAGCTGTTTGATCTTGGTCATCATAGTATTCATGGGGCCGAGCACTACCCACCCCCACACAGTGGCCATTGACATATAGATCAAAACTTTGGGCTAAGGTCACTTCGTTCCCCCGGGCCAAGACGCGGATATAAACACTGTCTATTTTGGCCCTAGGCAACTTAAACTCAGGACTACGCAAAAAGGCGAAGTTCCCTAAAGCCGGCCGGCCATCTGGTGTCGTGGACTGGTTTTGAGCCCAGATTCCCGGTGCCGTGAAGTGATCAATGGCCGTTAAGAAGTGATTGGGTTGGGACAATTCACTGGTGTTGCCATGATTATCCCGAATGCGAACTTGCCAATAATAAAGTTTATTTTCGATGAGTAAGTCGTTTAAAGCCGGATAAGTTACCGCCGTATTTTCCCCAGAAGCTTCCCAGGGGCTGACGGCTAAGTAATTATGGGCGGCTAAGGCTTGTTCCGAAATTCCAAAGACCAACTGATAGGCTGTTTGAAACGTATCAGCCGCTTCACTTTCCACCCACCAGCTAAACTTGGGATCTTGGACCACGTTGTAGGCCTGTGTTAATAAATTCACCCGTAAATGGGTTGGTTGCTTTAATGCATCCAAGTTTTGACACCTTCCTTAAATACTACTCTCCCGGCGAATAAATTCGGAAGCGTAGACATTAGATTGCGGAATCCGTTTGGGATTTTCAAGCCGCTTTTTCAATAAAGATATCGCCCGCTCGCCCATCAATTCAGTTTGTGAATGAATCGTACTCAATGTCGGTGTTGTAAATTTAGCAATGGCCACGTCGTTGAAACTGACAATGCTGACCCGTTCAGGGACGGCAATATCTGCTTGCGATAATGCCCGCAATGCCCCCACGGCCATGGCATCACTCCCTAGAATAAAGCCATGGGGCAAGTCCGGCCCTAACTGTTTAATGGCTTGATCCATCATCTCAAAACCTGACTCTGGGGAATAATCACCTTTGAAGACAAATTTAGGTTCAAATAAATTGAGTTGTCTTAAATAGGCCGTAAAAGTCACCAACCGGGGATCTGGGATAATGTCGGTCTCTTTAGAAGTCTGTTCTTGACCGATCAGCATGCCAATATCTTTAATATGGTGTTTAAGGTAATGATCAATAATCGTCTTGATTGGGGTTTCATAGTCACTTTGGACACTATCAAAGCCTTCAGGTAGGGTATTTTGACCCACAAAAACCATCGGTAATTTTAACTTCTTTAAATCCCGGATTTCAATGCGATCGAATTTACCGATCATGATCAAACCGTCTAAGGCCACACTGTCTTGACCTAAAATTTCATCTAGGGTCATGGATTCAGTGGCAATGCCTAGGCTATTAGCCTTGTTCTCCACACCGTTTTGAATCTGCATATAATATAAGTCGTTAAGTTCTTGGCTCATGGTATGCCACTGAACGATGCCAATGTTAGCCGTGATACGTCTTTTAGCTTTTCTAGAGCGGCGTTTATATTGGAGATCTTCAGCGGTTTGTAAGACCCGCTGCCTGGTTTCATCGGTCACGGACAGGGTTTCATCAAAGCTCAAAATTCTGGATACGGTGGAGATGGATACTTTCGCTTGTTCAGCGATATCTTTAATTGTCGTCATAGTTTCACCTTTGCTATATATAATACGGATTTATCACCTATTCCTAAATATTACTTCATTTGGCCTAGCTATGACAAAGCTTTTTGTAAATATCTATGAAAAAACTATAAAAAAGGCAGCCGAGCCAAATCATTTGTCCCTGCCACCTTCTTATTAAGCGGCGAATTGCGCGCCTTTATTTTTCAGATAATTTTGCTTCTGCATGTTGGATCGCAGACCGTTCAGCTTTAGGAACCACGTTGTTATTACCCCAAAGTTGATCGTATTTGAAACCTGTTAATTGCTCAACAACAGATTTAGTGGCTGGATCAACATCAGCTTTAGCGCCCCCAGCTTTCAAACGGTCAATTTCAGCCCGTAATACTTTGTGATGGGCCCGGTCCAATTTGAAGAAGAAGGTCGTGATAAAGGCAGCTAATAACAAGACCCCAGTCCCAATCAATAACCATAGAATCAAACCACGCATGGCCCCAGGTGTTTGGGTTTTCGCGTTTTCCACGAAACCACAAGCAGATAATACTAACCCAGTTAAGAATGGTGCTAAGGCAGAAGTTGTCTTACGAGCGAAGGTCATGATACCGGCAAAAACCCCTTCACGCCGTTCCCGAGTGACGATTTCATCAACATCGGGAATGAAGGTATAAACAGTCCAAGGGACATAACCAGTCCCTGAGTTTGAGACACCCCAAGTTAATTGCAAAGCATACAACCAACCAACGGCCGTCCCAGTCCCTACTAATGGGGAGAAGCCTAAGAAGGCATAGGCGACGACGGTGCCAAACATCAAGATATACATGATCCGCAATAAGCGGGATGGACCTAATTTAGACATGATCTTAGGCCATAACAAGTTACAAGGAATCCCAATAATAGACCCAAAGGTCAAAATGTTACTAGCAGTAACGGCATCGCTCTTCATGGCGTAAACCACGAAGAAAACATAAGTGGCACCAACAATATCCCGAGCAGTAAAGGACGTTAAGTAAATCAATAGATGCAAAGCATAAGATTTGATTCGGAAAACAGATCCCATGTCTTTGATCATATTCCACATGGTTTTCAAAGGATTTTCGGTCTTAACTTTACTTTCAGCAATGATTGCAGCTTTTTCAGCATCACTGCCATCAGTTTCCCGTTCAAAAGTAGAGAAGTAAGTTAAAGTAATCGCTAAGATGAAGACAACAGCCAATAAAATACCAACGACTAAGAAAGCATTCGGGTTATTCTTGCCCATCACGGCGAAGACCCGACCTGGTAACCAAGAAGCTAAGAATGTGGCTAGAGCTGCCCAAAGCATTCTAGAACTGGATAATTTAGATTTGGTATCATAATCATCCGTCATTTCAGCAGCTAACGTTTCGTATGGAATCATAACCAGAGCGGTGAATGCTTCCATTAATAAGTAAGTGACTAAGTAGAACCAGAAATTCATATGGGCAATCCAAATGATGATGTATAACACCATCAATGGGATGGCTAACAGTAAGAAGAAACGCCGCCGACCAAAACGTCGGCCCATTTTAGTGGCGCCAAAGTGATCGGTTAAATAACCCATCAATGGACTGATAAAGGAATCGGCGACCCGGGCGATGGCTAAAATAGACCCCGCCAAAGCCGGTGATAATCCCCCAAATTCTGTGTAGAAGAACAACATCCAAGTGGATGCAACGGCCAAGGCCCCATTGCCAAACAGGTCCGCAGCCCCGTAGCCGACGATGTTGCCCCAGTTAACTTTTCGCTTCATGATATAAACCCTCCTAATACGTGATAATGAAACGGCAATAATGATGGCGCTAACTGTTTGTGAATATTAAAGCATTTTGCATTTAGTAAAAGATTATGAGTGATAAGCTTGCGTAAGCGTTTGCGTAATCGTTTACAAGGCTATAATATACTTAGTTTTAGAAAAAAGCAATATGTTTTTGATATTTTTACTAAACTTTTTTCGAAAATATTTACCTCCTAAAGTTAAGGCATGCTCAAATAGTTACAGAAGTATGTTAAAATAGTAGAGGATATCGGTTTCTCTTCGAGCGCATCCCTAGCCTGTGATTTTTTCACAGCTTCTGGATTTTTATCAGGTTTGTTATTAAAAGTGATTGCCCACAGTTACTCATTCAAATATTTTTAGTAAAATTAAGTAAAAATATGTTGACTGTTCCCTTATTAATAGTAAAATATGACACGTAAGCGCTTTACTAATCGTTAATATATATTCTTATTTGGAGGTTTTACAACATGGAAAAAGAACTACTCTATCCGGTGGCCAATGTCAACCGCCGCAATGAATCATTAGATGGGTTGTGGCAATTTAAATTTGATCCAAAAAGTATCGGTGAACAAGCGGACTGGCCTAAAGGTCTCAGTGATACCCTAGATATGCCAGTGCCTTCTAGCTTCAACGACTACTTCACGGATAAAGATTCAAGAGAGTATGTTGGTGATTTTTGGTACGCTCGCCATTTCTTTGTACCCACTGAATGGCAAGACAAATTAGTGGGTCTGCGCTTTGACGCTGCCACCCACCGAGCTAAAATCTATGTCAATGGGCAACTGATCCGCAGCCATGAAGGCGGCTTTTTACCCTTTACGGCCGAAATCAATCGTGCAGTCCATTTCGGGGCCGACAATTTAGTAGTGGTTAAATTAAACAATGAACTCCACCGGGATCGTTTACCCGCAGGTGATACTGCAACTTTACGCAATGGTCACAAGATGGCCAAGCCTTTCTTTGACTTTTATAACTACGCTGGGTTAAACCGCAGTGTCCACTTGTTGGCCGTTCCCAAGACCCGGGTGATCGATTACAGTGTCACTTACGCCTTAGACGGCGAGGATGCCACAGTACACTATACCGTCACTGCCAATCATAATGCCGATACCACCGTGCGCTTAGAAGATGCCAACGGGGTTGTTGTGGCCAAAAGCAACGGATCAACTGGTGATTTGTTGGTGGCAAACGCCCATTTATGGCAGGTGGGCCAAGCTTATTTGTACAAATTGGTCATTGAATTACATCAAGACGGGGCAACTATTGACACTTATAGTGCTGAAATTGGCATCCGGACCGTGGCGATTGTCGGCCATGAGATCCTCATCAATGGTCAATCGGTTTACCTGCGGGGCTTTGGCCGTCATGAAGATAGTAACTTTGCCGGCCGGGGTTTTGACTTAAAAGTTGAAACAAGAGATTTAGCCTTGATGAAATGGATCGGGGCCAACTCTTATCGTTCTTCCCACTATCCTTATGATGAACAAGCTTACCAAATGGCCGACAAAGCTGGTATCTTGATTATTGATGAAGTCCCAGCCGTGGGCTTTAAGATGGCCGCTGCCAGCTTTTTAGGGGGCTTAGACCAAAACTTCTTTGACGGTGATTGGATCGATAGCTTATATGACCATCATTTAGATCAAGTCCAAGATTTAATCAAACGGGACAAGAACCATCCTAGTGTCTTAGCTTGGAGCTTGTTCAATGAACCGGATACGTCTTCTGAAAAATGTGTGCCTTACTTCACGAAACTCTTCAAGGCTACGGCGGACTTGGATCCCCAAAAACGCCCCCGGACCTTCACCTTGAATGAAGATGATACCTATGAAACTTCCCATGCCTTGCAATTCCCAGATATTTACTTACTCAACCGCTATCCCGGCTGGTACCATAAATGGGGTTATGAGATCTCCGATGGTGAAGCTGGCTTACGAGATGAACTAGACCAGTGGGCGGCTTCTGATATCGACAAACCCATCGTCTTTTCGGAATACGGTGGCGACACCCAAGCCGGCTTGCACAAACTGCCTTCGGTAATGTGGAGTGAAGAATACCAAACCGAATTGTTAGAAATGTTCAATCGGGTCTTTGACAGCTACGATTTCATCCGCGGCGAACAGCCTTGGAATTTGGCTGATTTCCAAACTGTTGAAGGCAATATGCGCGTTGATGGCAATAAAAAAGGTCTGTTCACCCGGGATCGGCAACCAAAAGCGGCCGCCTTTTACCTAAAAAAACGGTGGCATGACCTTCCCTTGGATTACAAAGCCAAAGGAGCCAAATCATGAACGAAACTCAAATCACCATTGATGGCAGTCAATTGAAAACTGATGTCAAAGATGCCAATACCTTTAAGGGCTTTGGCTATATCAGCTGCAATAATTCTTCCCGGCTCTTATTGGATTATAAAGCCAACCACCCTGCCGTCTACCAACAAATTTTAACCATTTTATTTGGCGGTAAGCATCCCCTGTTGCGCCTGTTAAAAGTCGAATTAGGCGATGATGCCAATACCTCTTCTGGGACGGAACCGGCCACTAAGCGCCGGCAAAGTGAACCGGCTAACGTTTGTCGGGGAGCGGGTTATCAACTGATTGCCGATGCCAAAAAAATTCAACCCCAATTAAAAACCGGCCTATTGCGCTGGGGGGAACCGGGCTGGCTAAAAGCCCAATGGCGCCAAGTCAAAAGTGCCGATCCCGATCAGCTAGTACCCGAATCGGCCTTTGAAGCCATGTACCAGTGGTATAAGGAAACCATTATTGCCGCTTATAAAACTTACGGTTATTTAATCGACTACGTGGATCCTGACCGCAATGAAACCAAACATCCCATGTTTGGCTTTATCAAGTGGTTTGCCAAGCGCCTGCAAACTGATACCACCGACTTCCCCGCCGATTTTCCCATCGAGGCTTACCATCAGATCAAACTGATTGCTGCTGATCAAAACTATGAGACTAACTTTGGTACGGGGATGATTCAAGATGCGGAATTACGACAACTGGTTCAAGCGGTAGGTTATCACTATAATACCGATGACGGCCCGGATCAGCCCTATACCCAATTAGCCGATAAATACCACCATGAAGTTTGGTACAGCGAAGGCATTGCCCCCATGACCAGTGGGAAATATCGCATTCGGGCCAGTGCTAAAACTGGTATTGGTGGCACCCAAAGTGGCTTAGACGTGGCCAATCGGGTTGTGAAAAGTTACTACAAATCCCGCCGCAGTCTTTACTTGTTCCAACCAGCCGTAGCGGCATATTACCCCGGGGTCAACTACAGCCACAAAGAATTGATCACCGCCCAACATCCTTGGTCTGGTTATTTCGAAGTGGACAATGTGGGCCTGCAGATCATCAAGCATTTTACCAATTTTGCCAAAAGTGGTTGGGCAGCAGAATCAGCTTGGCGTTATTTAACCCCAGCTTGTTATAGCGGCGTTTTGGGGACAGAAAACTTAAGCCAAAATACTCAGGCTGCCAGTTACATGACCCTGATGTCCCCGGATAAAGCTGATTTTTCGACGATTTTAGTCAACGACAGCCCCAAACCCCGGACCTATACTTTAAACGTCACCAATACCGCAGCGGCAGCTAAACCCGTTTATTGCTGGACCAGTACTGGTCCCAACAAAGACCAGGCAGCTTATGATGCCAACTTGATGCAATTAAGTGCCATCTCCGCGGTGGTCAGCGGCCAAGTTAGTTTTACCGTGGCCCCTTATATGATCGCCACCCTCACCACCTTAGACCGGCGCCAAGATCCTGAAGTGGCTTACCATGAGATCTTAAGTTCAACCTCAAATAGCGTTTTGACCCAAAGCGACCAAGTTTTATACGCCGATGACTTCAACTACAGTCCTGCCTTTTTAAAGGCCAGAGGCAATACACCCCTTTATACCACGGATCAAGGTGGCGCCTTTGAAGTTGTCCAAACCACTACTGGCCCTGCATTGCAGCAAATGATCACAGAACAACAACGGGCCTTAGATTGGGAGTATTCCTTTGCCCCTAACTTCACCTTGGGGGATGACCGTTGGTGTGATTATAACGTGGCCTTAACCTTTAAATTTGACCACACCACCCAACAAAACTCCCAGGATGGCAACTATCTAGGCATTGGCCTGCGGGAACAGACTGACGTCAAAGGCCGTTTGACCAGTGCCCCTTATGTCTTTAAGCTGGATACCAATGGCTATTATGAATTGATCGTCCGCCAGCAAGTTGTCACTTTTGGCTATGTGGATCTGCTAGATGTCACCAAAGCCCATCTGCTGCAATTTGGCGCCTCGGGCAATACTTTAAGTGCCCAGTTAGATGGTCAGTCTTTAGTGACTTGGCAAGATACCACTAACCCCACTTATAGCGGTCGTATCAAGGTTGGCTGCGGTTATTACCAAACGCAAATCCAAAATTTGACCATCTCTCGACCAGCTGATGGCCAAATCAGCACACAACGGGTGGACAATTTGGCGCCCAGTGTTCACTACAGCGGTAACTGGGACCACCAAGTTGGCTTAGGCAATACATTGTGGCAGCGCACCTTATCCATTGGGACGGCTGGTCCTGAAACAAAGGTCCAGTTTGAATTTGACGGTAGTGGTTTTAATCTGATTGGCCACCAGTTACATGCCAGTCAATTAGATATCTACATGGATGGCCGGATTTGGCAATACGCCCTCAGCCCTAATCTTGGCCAAGATAAAGCCTGTCATTTACAAGTTGCTAATCTCTCCCAAGGTCACCATCAGATAACCCTCCAAGTTGTCACGGGGACCTATTATCTAGATGCCATTGAATATCTAAAATAAAACAGCACTATAAAAGCGCACGTGCCAAGCGTTCCTAAGGAGCAGCTGGCACATGCGCTTTTTAGTTATTTTTTAATTACGCCATTTAACTTGATTCATCAAGGCAGTCACTTCAGAGTAACTGGGATAGTCTTTCACATCACCTTTATTGAAAATACTATCTTCGTAATTATTAAACTGATTAGCTAAGTAATAGGCACTTAAATATTGCATCATCGTGCGTTTAGAAACTTTTTCCACATCAGTATCTGGATCAAAATTCAAATTACTAGCTACTAATTTTGCAAATTCTTTGGGATCTAATTGTAATTCCCGATTAATTTCTTCAGCCATAAGTGACCTTCCTTTCAAATCTCACATTTTTTTGTTATAGTTAAGCACGATAATTTTAATTCTTTTGCCATATCCGGGCCGCTAAGTCTTGTTTGGTCAACTTCAACAGAGCTTCAACAAAGTAGTAATCTGCATAGATGATTGGATATTCATGGCTGGGTTCATGGTATTGGGCCGAGGCTTTGGTAATCAGATTATCGCAGGCCTTTGAAAAGTCGCTGCACTGAGCCACTAAGGTTTTTAATAGTGCCACAGCAGTCTGATAGTAGTGCTGGCTATCAGTATCCTCGGTAACTTGGGCCAAGCTCAATAAGCCACTGGCTAAAATAGCTTGCGCTGAACTATCAATCCAAGCCGGTTGTGCTGGCTGATTAAAGTCAATTGGCACTAATAAATTTTTAGGTAATTGACTCAAAACATAGGCGGCTACTTTTTGCGCCTGTTGCCTGTAATAGTCAGTGCCAGTCCGCGCATAACAGGCCGTCAAACCATAAATAGCCCAGGCTTGCCCCCGGGTCCAGGCGGAGCCATGGCCATAGCCTTGGCCCCCTAGGGACTGCAAATAAATCCCAGTGGCTGGGTCAAACTGGCAAATATGCTTCACGGACCCATTGGCGCGGATAAAGTATTTCGCCACTGTATGGGCATGGGCATCGGCAATCAAAGCAAAGCGGGGATCTTGGCTTTGGGCGCTAGCCCAATACAACAATTCCAAATTCATTAGCGAATCGATAATGACCCAGCCAGCACGGCTAACGCCATTTTCAGGATTCCAAGCCTTGATGAAGTGTCCGGCAATGTTATAACGCCCCGCTAAAATAGTGGCGGCATGCATAGCTCGCGTCTTAGCCAACTGGTCGCCAGTCAAGGCATAGTGGTACACTGAAGTTGGGAAAAACATAAAGCCCACATCATGGCTTAGACCATCAAAAAGCTGTAAACTTGTCGCTAGCTTCATTTCAATGTTTTGAGCATTGGTTTGAAACACTGACGCTGGTTCAAGGGTATAAAGCTGCCACAATAGTCCTGGATAAAAGCCGTTGGTCCACCAGCTGATATTGTTCTGGTCGGCCAGTGGCCCGCTTAGCAAAGAATGATTATCAAAATTACCGGCCTTATCCGTGGTATAGGGTATTTTATCCCCTGTTTTAGCGGCGACCCAACGATATTTCGCTACGACTTTTGTGAGCAGTTCGTTGGCCCAACGCTGATTTTGGTCCATAGTGTCACTTCCTTGAGTAGTATGGGTGTTAAACGATTAACTTACTTACGCAACTCTAATATAATCGTTCCTGTAATCGCTGTCAATATGTTATGGTCAATAATAGGTTTTTATTTTAAGGAGGTTTATCGTGAACAGACCCACAAGCCTAACCGATATTGCAAAATTAGCCGGCGTTTCACCAGCTACTGTTTCTTATGCTTTGAATGGCAATCGTAAAATTAGTGCCGATACCACCGCTCGAATTTTAAAAATTGCCCAGGATCTGAACTACCATCCCAGTAAGATTGCCCAAGGCCTGCGGACCCGGCAATCTAAAATCATCTGTATGCTTATCAGCAGTTTTGAAAGCATCTTTAATGGCGCCCTGGTGGAAGCCATTAATAAGGAGTTGCATGAGCGTGGTTATGCTTTAGTGGTCATTGCCAACAACAGCACTGAATTGATCAACGCCCAATTATTTGATGGCCTCATTGTCTTTAATTACACCGCTTCAAAGGCCTATTTTCAAAAAACTGTCAGTGGCTTGAATATTCCTGTGGTAATGATGGCTAATAAATTGGAAGCGGACAATGCCGCCAATATCATCATCGATAACCGCCAGGCCCTCACCAGTTTGTGCGGCTTATACGGCCAGTCGGACCATCGCCAAGTTTGTTTTTTCACCGGCCCGGAAGATTCCTATAATGCCCAAAATCGCTTAGCTATCTGCCAGGACTACTTTAAAGAGAATTATCAAATCGATATCACCCCAGACCTGTATCAGGGCCACTTTGACTTTGCCCCTGCCTATAAAGCGGCTAAGCAGTTACTGGCCACCCGACAATATAACTTTTTCTTTTGCTTAAATGATGTGATGGCCCATGGGGTTTATCGGGCTGCTGAAGAACTGGGCCTAAAGGTAGGCCAAGACATTAGTGTAGTGGGTTTTGATAACATTCAAGCAGCTAATCCGATTTTTGAGCCCAAACTCACTACGGCCGATGCCAATATTAACCTATGGAGCCTAGAAGTCGTGTCCAATTTATTAAATCGTGTGGCGCATAAAATGCCTGAGAAAAATCAGACCACTTATATTCCCACCATGATGATTCCCGGGGACTCCGTTCACTTCAAATAGCTTTTAAAAAAAGACGATAGCCTTTGCGGCGTATCGTCTTTTTTTTAAGGTTGACCATAACTTTGATGGGGATCTTGAATTCGTTTAAACATATGCTCTAAGTCTTTTTCAGTGAATTGGACCAGGACTGGGCGGCCATGGGGGCAATTAAAGGGATTCTCAGCCTGGGCTAAATGGCCCAAAAGTGCCTTGGCTTGTAGGGAATCTAAATGATGATTGGCCTTAATGGCCCGTTTACAACTCATCATAATGGCAGTTTTTTCTCGAAACTTCGCCACGGTCATTTGTTTATTGGCCAAGACTTCATCCACCATTTCCTTAATGGTGTCTTCTTCTTGACCTGCTTTAAACCAAGTAGGATGGGTGTGGACCACATAACTATTCTGGCCAAAAGGCTCCAAATGCAGCCCCACTTGGGCTAAGATGTCCAAACGATTTTTGATCGCCAAGAAATCAGCGCTATTATAATCCAAGACAATGGGTACCAACAAGTTTTGTTGATCTTGGCTGACTTCGCCGATGGCTTGGCGATATTTCTCATAATTTACCCGTTCCTGGGCCGCATGCTGATCTACCAAGTAAAAGCCATCGGCACTTTCCGCAATCAAGTAGGTGCCATGAATTTGGCCAATATAGGTCAAATTGGGAAATCTAGGTTGTTGACTTTGGACACTGGCTAAATCTCGCAGGTTGGTCACTGGTTGATCAGTTTCATCCCCAAAGGGCAAAACCGGCTTTTCGGCGCCATAGCGCTGATCCCACTTCGCCAAGCGAGCTGGATCTTCAAAAATCGGCGTGGCATTTAAGTCCGCTGGCCGCACCAAGCTATCAGCTTGATTTTGGGGCTGACGCTGATAGCTAGTCCCAGTAGCTTCTTGAATCTGGGCAGCAGGCTTGGCTGGGATAGGCTGGGACGTCGGCGGCACCTGGGGTTGGGCTTTTGCTGGGGCTTGTTGGTGTTGGCCTTGCAAGAATTGCGCACTGGTTTGGTCTAAACGCATGGCCAATTGTTCTTTTTTGATTTTGGGCTGCCTGCTGTTTAAATTGGCCACGGCATCAGGGATCAAATTTTGAGCGCCTAGCACTTGTTGGATATTGGTGGTGACCAGCTGGCTCAATTCGTCTTCTTTACTCAAGCGGACTTCTTGTTTGGTAGGGTGCACATTCACATCCACTAAAAAAGGATCCATGGTCAAATTTAAAACAGCTAACGGATACCGCCCCACCATTAATTTACTGCCATACCCGGCAATCAGGGCCCGGGTCAACGCATAATTTTTGATATAGCGGCCATTAATGAATAAGGAAACAAAATTGCGATTAGCTCGGGTCAATTTAGGCAAAGATACAAAACCGCTTAATTTGAAATCCAAATCAGCGCCCGTAACTTCGATCATCTGACGGCCCACGCCAATACTGTAAATTTCCGTAATGGTTCGCAACAAATCGCCAGAACCGCTGGTCTTTAATAAAATATTGTGATTGTTCGCAAAGGTAACCGCAATATTGGGATGGGCTAAGGCCAAGCGATTGATAATGTCCGCAATGTGGGATAACTCTGTATTCACGGACTTCACGTATTTTAACCGGGCCGGCGTATTATAAAATAAATCTTTCACCGCCACATAGGTCCCCCGTCTTGAAGACTGACGTTTTTGGTCCAGGACTTTACCACCGGCCAGTTCAATTTGGGTCCCTAAACCAGCCTCGGTAGCCGTGAGCATGGTAACTTTGGCCACGGCGGCAATACTGGCTAAAGCTTCCCCACGAAAACCCAGGGACTTGACCCGAAATAAATCATCGCGATTGCTGATTTTACTGGTGGTATGGGGCAAGAAGGCTAGCGCAACTTGGGCTTTGGGGATCCCCAGACCGTTATCGCTAATGGTCATGGTCTTTAAGCCAGCATCTTCAATCCCCACATCAATTTGGGTAGCTTTAGCATCAATGGCATTTTCCACAAGTTCTTTCACCACAGAAGCGGGCCGCTCAATAACTTCCCCAGCGGCAATTTGGTTGCTTAATTGTTCTGATAGTTCGTGAATGTCTGCCATACTGCACCACTATCCTTTCTTTTTTAATAATTTCTGCCAATGGTAAATGTTATTCATGGCATCCATTGGGGTTTGATCCATTAAATCTAATTTTTTTAAAGCGTTAATTACCTGTTGGGCCTTGGCATCCACTGGGGCTGCTTTCGGCTCTGGGAATAACGATAGTTGGGTTTCTGCCACTAAGTCTGGGGCGGCATCTGGTGTTGCTGGTGCTTTGGTTGCTGGCTTTGCCGCCGCCTCAGGGGCAGTGGGTTGCTCAGCTTGTTGGGGCACTGTTTTAGCACCTTGGGCCTCTAAGTCACCTAAAATATGATCAGCCCGCTGTAACAAACTATGGGGCAAGCCCGCCAATTGAGCCACGTGGATCCCATAGGATTTATCCGCCGGCCCTGGTAAAACTTTATGCATAAAGATCAACTTGCCATTTTCCTCAGTGGCTCCCACGTGGACATTGGCTAATTTCACCAAGGTGTCACTCAAGCCGGTAAGTTCATGGTAGTGGGTAGAAAACAAGGTCTTGGCATGGATATGCTCATGAATGTACTCAATGATGGCCTGGGCCAAGGCCATGCCATCATAGGTGGCTGTCCCCCGCCCCAGTTCATCAAATAAAATCAAACTTTGGGAACTAGCATGGGCCAAGGCGTTATTAGCTTCAATCATTTCTACCATAAAGGTACTCTTACCAGAAATCAAGTCATCTGCAGCCCCGATCCGGGTAAAAATTTGATCAAAAATAGGCAATTCACATTTATCCGCTGGCACAAAAGAGCCCAATTGGGCCATGATCACCGTTAATGCCATCTGACGCATGTAAGTACTCTTCCCAGACATATTGGGGCCGGTAATCAATAAAATATCGGTATGCTGGTCCATGGTGACGCCGTTGGCAATATATTGCTGGGCACCTAGAACTTTTTCCACCACGGGATGGCGCCCATTTTCAATATGCACACCCTTTTTATGACTGGTAAACGTGGGTTTCACGTAGTGCTGTTGTTCAGCCACCACGGAAAAGCCTTGGAGCACATCAATTTCAGAAATCACCGCCGCCAAATGCTGCAGGCGCTGGATCTGCTTTTTGATTTGCTCTCTGATTTCGGTGAATAAATCGTACTCTAAGGCCGTGGACTTCTCTTGGGCTTCTAAAATCAGGCGTTCTTTTTCTTTTAATTCGGGGGTGATATAACGTTCCGCGTTCGTTAAAGTCTGCTTACGTTCATAACGACCAGCGGGTACCTGTTTCACATTCCCCTTAGTCACTTCAATGTAATAACCAAAAACTTTGTTAAAGCCAATCCGCAAATTGTGGATTCCGGTGACCTGTCGTTCTTGGCTTTCCAGTTGGGCAATCCATTGCTTACTGTTATTCATGGCATTCCGATAGTCATCTAAGGTTTGATTATAATTATCTTGAATAATTCCCCCCTCAGTGACTGAAATGGGTGGGTCAGCTTGAATGGCCCGGTCAATCAGATCATAAACTTCTGGTACTTCATCTAATTGGTTTTGAAAGTCTGTTAATGTAGGATCTTGCATTTGTTGTAAAATATCCTTGATCAAAGGCACTTGGGCCAAAGACCCCTTCAATTGCAAGAGATCCCGACCATTGACACTGCCAAAAGCCACGCGACCCGCTAAGCGTTCCAAATCATAAACTTTGGTCAAGGCGTCTTGTAAAGTACTGCGTTCAAAAAAATGAGCGCTAAAGGCCCCAACACGAGCTTGACGTTGTTCAATTTTGGTTCGATCTAATAACGGCCGATCCAACCACTGTTTTAATAAACGACCGCCCATGGCGGTTTTAGTCCGATCTAACAGCCATAACAATGTCCCATGACGTTCCCCGGTGCGCAAGGAGCGACTCAGTTCTAAAGCTTCTTTGACTTGGTGATCCATCCGTAAAAACTGGCTGGGCTCATATTCCACCGCCACTTGTAAGTGGGCCAAGGCCCGCTTTTGGGTGGAGACCAAATACAATACCAAAGTCTTTAGTACTGCTAGTTCCACTGGCGTTTGAATCCCTTGGCTGACAAAGCTCACTTCCGAAGTAGCGGGGGCATCAGCTTGGGTGGAAACTAAAATATCCAGCTTATTCAATTCTGTTTTGAACGCCGCCGACAAGTCGGTGGGAATCACCACTTCTTTGGTGCGCAAGCTCAATAATTCGTTGATCACACTACTAATAGCCCCCAGTTTGGAGACAAAAATCTCGCCGGTGGCTAAATCGGTATAGGCAAAGCCAAATTGCCCATCTTGGGCGTAAACAGCGGTTAAGAAGTTACTATCTTTAGCTTGACCCGGTTTTTCTTGGACGACAGTTCCCGGGGTGACCAATTGAATCACGGCCCGCTTCACCATGCCCACGGCTTTTCGGGGATCCTCCATTTGTTCACAGATAGCTACTTTATAGCCCTTATCCACTAAAATATCCACATAGTTTTGTGCCGCATGATGGGGCACGCCACACATGGGGATGGGATCAGTAGCACTTTTATTCCGGGCCGTCAGGGTTAATTCTAATAATTGTGAACCTTTGATGGCATCATCGTAAAACAATTCATAAAAATCACCAATGCGGTAAAACAAGAACGCATCTTTATATTGATCCTTGATGGCCTGGTATTGTTGCATCATTGGTGTATCTTGGGTTTTTTGTGGCATTCAGAGTCTCCTTATCTAATGATCTTCTTTTGCCATAATTGCTGCGAGCTTAGTTTCAAATTGCCCGGTGATATAAGTCAAAATATCATTGGCATCCATTAAACTTTGCCGATAAGCTAGGGTCAAAGGATCTTGTTCCAGAGTTTGTTTCAAGCGGTCCGCATTTTCCGTGGCCACTTGGGCGGCTTTGGTCTTATCGATACGCTTATAAGTGACAATTTCCCGCTGGGCTTTTTTCAGATCAGCTTGCACTTGTTGCAGATGTTGATTTTGTTGCACCTGGGCTTCAATTTTTTGGTAGTCTTGGATCACTGATTCCTTGGCGATCGCAGTGTTTAACTTATCTAGAGCAAGGCGGACCGCCGGCTCCAATTGCGCCAGTTGGGTTTTTAAGTCCTCATCCATGTGTTTATACCTCTAAAGGAAAATCTTTATCTATCCGAATCGTTTTAATTTTCGTCGCCACACCGGTATCGTCTTTAATATCGATATAACAAGCCCCTAGTTGACCAGCGCCCGTCTCAATTGGTTCAAAACGCGCGGGCAGCTTGGTCAAGAAGTTATGAATCACGGGTTCTTTTTTAACCCCTAAGATGCCTTCATATGAACCAGTCATCCCCACATCCGTCAAAAAAGCCGTGCCCTTAGGTAAAATACGGGCGTCATTGGTCTGCACGTGGGTATGGGTGCCGATCACTGCGGCCACTTGACCATCTAAATAATAGGCCAACGCTAATTTTTCACTGGTGACTTCCCCGTGAAAATCTACAAAGACCAAGGGCGTGATTTGCTTGATTTCGGCTAATACTTCATCAGCCTTGGTGAAGGGATCATCAATCGCGTCTAGAAAAACGCGACCTTGCAAGTTGAGCACTGCCAGTTTGGTTTGATTCACATTGACAATGGTATAACCTTGTCCGGGCACGCCGGCCGGAAAATTAGCCGGCCGAACCATTTTCTTGGCTCCATCAATAAAGTCCATGATATCCCGTTTACGAAAGGCGTGGTTGCCTAAGGTCACCACATCCGTCCCGGCTTGTAACAAGGCCTTATAAAGCTTTTCTGTAATCCCCTTGCCATCGGCAATATTTTCCCCGTTCACGATCGTTACTTGCGGTTTTAACTGCCGTTTTAATTCTGGTACATAATGTTGAATCAGGCTCAAACCTAACTGACCCACAACATCACCAATAAATAATATACGCAAATACCCGCGCTCCTTTTTTAAGCTTTATGTTATTTTAGCACATCCAAAAAACCGGTACAAAACTTGAATTTGCACCGGCTTCAACGTTTTTATTTTTTCAAATGGTACGAGTAAGTGGCCACCACAATATTTTCCTTATGGGAAAATGCCTGACGCAACCGTAGTGCAGTTTGGTTATGCAGGGTTTGCTGCCAGTGCTTCTTAGGAATAAATTGCGGAATCAACACGGTCGTGGAGTAATTTCGCCGCAAAGCATTGCGACTAATGACCTGGGTAAAGCGCACCAAGGGTTTGGCAATGGAGCGGTAATTGGAATGGACATCTACAAAGCGGACATCTGGGAAATCTACTTTAAAAGTAGATTGAATTTCTTTTTCCTTCCCAGGATTTTCATCCGTGGACACGTGCACGGCAATGACGTAATCCCCAATGGATTCCGCGTAGCTTAAAGCCGCTTTCGTCACTTGGGTAATGTTACTGATCAAGACAATGATCGTTGCCCCTTCAAAATGGTGTAACACCGCATCGGTGTCTTCCAAGCGCAACTGTTCGGCTACTTTATGGTAGTGATCATGGATCTTATAGAAAATGAAAATAACCAGCGGCATGATAATGAAGAACGGCCAGATATCTTTGATCCGATAAATGAATAGAATCAATAGGATGGCAAAAGAAATCAACGCCCCCACAAAGTTGGCCGCAGACTTGCCGAACCAGCCCTTAGGACGCTCTTTAAACCATTTCACGATCATCCCAGACTGAGATAAGGTAAACGGAATAAACACGCCCACAGCGTATAACGGAATCAAATTAGCCGTGACCCCGTTGAACAAGACGATCAACGCCCCTGAGCCAATGGCGAGGGTCAAAATACCATTGGAATAACCCAGTCGATCGCCTCGATCCATATAGTTATGGGGTAAAAACTTATCCCGGGCTAAATTGTAAGCCAACACTGGGAATGCTGAAAACCCAGTATTCGCAGCGACCGCCAAAATAAAGGCTGTGGCAAACTGTACCAGATAAAATAAGAAACCATGGCCAAAAGTGTGACTAGCCACTTGGGACAAGACCGTGACTTTCGCTTCAGGGACGATGCCATACCAATAGTTCAAGAAGGTGATCCCGGCAAAGAATGCCCCTAAAATCAAAGCCATGATAGCTAGGGTTTCGGCAGCATGTCGCGCCCGGGGCTTTTTGAAGAATGGCACTGCGTTACTAATGGCTTCAACCCCGGTTAACGAAGATGACCCGGAAGAAAAGGCCCGAAAAATCAAAGCCATGGTGATACCAGGTACGGCTGTACCCACAGAAGCAGCTGCTTTAAATGGGATAACCCCAGTAAAGATTTTGTACAAGCCCACGCCAATCATCAGCGTAATGCTACCAACGAATAAATAGACTGGAATCATTAAAAATGAGGCCGATTCGCTCATGCCCCGCAGGTTCATGAGCATTAAAATGATAATAATGACTAAGGAAATGCCAACCTGATGACCGTATAAAGCCGGTACCGCTGATGTAATAGCTTCAGCGCCGGCAGACACACTAACAGATACCGTTAACATGTAGTCAATCAATAAAGAGCCCCCAGCAACTAGGCCAGCGTTCTTGCCTAGGTTGTCACTGGAGACCTTATAAGCACCCCCACCACCCGGATAAGCATGGATGATTTGGCGATACGACAGTGTTAATGCCAAAAGTAGGATTAACACAAAAGCAGCAATCGGTAAGGAATACCAGATCGCGGCAATGGATAATTGGGTCAAGACCAAAACAATTTGTTCAGTCCCGTAAGCCACGGATGATAAAGCATCAGAACTGAGCATGGCCAAAGCTTTTAACTTACCCAGCTTTTGGTTGCCCTCTTCTGAAGACTTCAGCGGTCGCCCAATAAAAATCCGCTTTAATTGTTGCATATCTGTTTCCCCTTAAAAAATTAATGTAGTCGATTTTCAGAGCAATCTATATGATAGTACAACATTAAAAACAGAAATGCTATTAATGTTCTAAAATTCTCATTTTACCGTCTGTTCAATGACCACAATATCCTTATATTGCAACTTGCGTTTGGCAAATTTTTCCACATCAGCCTTGGCTTCGTCATTGATCTTTAACGTGTCCTTGGCCACGTTGGGCATTAGTTTCTCTAAAACAAAATCGATCTCTTTATCCTTAACTTGCCGGTTATCTGACAAAATAATGATGTCAATGCGGCTAAAAGCGTCCACGAAGAAAACATGCAACGGGCCTAAAGTATAAGTTCTAAAATACTTAATGGCTTGTTTCCCGTATAAATACGAAATCGTCCGGGGGATCATCTTGTGTAAGCTGGCGTTTAGTTTAATTGGTGTTTCAATTAAATGCATCAAATCACTCCTTGAAATTTACTTGTTTTACTGATTATAAGAGTTTGCGGTTCAAATTACTATGTTAATAATATTATAATTCAAAACTCGGTTGAAGGGGTATTTTTGCATCTTTTTTCAAAATTGTCAAAAAAACAACACGCCCAAACGACGTGTTGTCAGAAATGTTGTTAATTTTAGGCTACATCATGCCGCCCATACCGCCGGCAGGTGCTGCTGGTGCAGCTTCCTTAGGTTCTGGGATGTCACTTACAACTGCTTCAGTGGTTAAGATCAATGAAGCAACAGAAGCGGCATTTTGTAAAGCAGAGCGTGTTACTTTCGTAGGATCGATGATACCAGCATCGATCATGTTTTCCCATTTGTCAGTAGCTGCGTTATACCCAATTTCAGGTTTTTCACTGTTTAAGTGTTCCACAATGACAGAGCCTTCTTTACCGGCATTTTCAGCAATTTGACGAACAGGTTCTTGTAATGCCCGTTGGACGATGTTGATCCCAGTTTGGACGTCGCCTTCTTCTTTCAAAGCAGCAACGGCTGAGACAACATTCATCAAAGCAGTACCACCACCGGCAACGTAACCTTCTTCAACGGCTGCCCGAGTGGCGTTTAAAGCATCTTCGATCCGATACTTACGTTCCTTTAATTCAGTTTCAGTTGCGGCACCAACATTGATGACAGCAACACCGCCGGCTAACTTAGCCAAACGTTCTTGTAATTTTTCACGATCAAAGTCAGAAGTTGTATCATCGATTTGTTTCTTAATGGTAGCAACCCGATCTTCAATATCTTGTTTAGCCCCAGCACCTTCAACGATGGTTGTATCGTCTTTGGTAATGGTAACTTTGCCAGCTTGACCTAATTGATCTAACTTAGTATCTTTTAATTCTAAGCCTAAGTCAGATGTGATGACAGTCCCGCCAGTTAAGATGGCAATATCTTCCAATTGTGCTTTACGCCGATCGCCAAAGCCAGGTGCTTTAACGGCAACAACGTTGAATGTGCCCCGAATCTTATTTAAGACTAAGGTTGGTAATGCTTCCCCTTCAACATCGTCAGCAATGATCAATAAAGCTTTGCCTTGTTGCACGATTTCTTGTAATAATGGTAAAATTTCTTGGATGTTTGAAATCTTTTTATCGGTGATCAAGATATAAGGATTGTCCAAGTCAGCTTCCATCTTGTCGTTATCAGTGACCATGTATTGGGATAAGTAACCACGATCAAATTGCATCCCTTCAACGACGTTTAATTCAGTTTGGATCCCTTTAGATTCTTCAATGGTAATAACACCATCATGACCAACTTTTTCCATAGCGTCAGCAACTAATTTGCCGACTTCTTCGCTGCTAGAAGAAACAGAGGCAACTTGGGCGATTTGGTCTTTGGTTTCAACTTTGTGGGAGTTCTTGTGTAAAGCATCAACAGCGGCAGCTGTTGCTTTTTCGATCCCAGCCCGGATGCCAACAGGGTTGGCACCGGCTGTAACGTTCTTCAAGCCTTCACGCACGATGGCTTGGGTCAAAACAGTCGCAGTCGTTGTCCCATCACCAGCAATATCATTGGTCTTAGAAGCTACTTCGGATACTAATTTAGCACCCATGTTTTCATAGTGATCTTCTAATTCAATGCTCTTAGCAATGGTAACCCCATCATTAGTGATTTCAGGAGAACCATAAGATTGTTCCAAAACCACGTTACGGCCTTTAGGACCTAAGGTTGTTTTAACTGTATCTGCTAATTTATCCACACCACGTAACATTGCTGAACGTGCGTCTTCGGAGAACTTAATATCTTTAGCCATATCTATTTATCCACCTCATTAAAATATTTTTGTTGCAAATGATGCTGTATTACTTAAACGGAATTGTTATACTAGTCAACAACAG
This sequence comes from Agrilactobacillus composti DSM 18527 = JCM 14202, assembly GCF_001436375.1. Lineage (GTDB taxonomy): Bacteria > Bacillota > Bacilli > Lactobacillales > Lactobacillaceae > Agrilactobacillus > Agrilactobacillus composti. The sequence continues at coordinate 62,433 of NZ_AZGA01000070.1, forward strand.
CCATTAAATCTTTTTCGTGTAATACAAGGTAATCGTCACCATCATATTTCACTTGAGATCCGGCATATTTGTCAAACATGACAACTTGACCATCTTTGACAGTCAAAGGGATACGCTTGCCGTCTTCAGTAACTGCACCTTCACCGACAGCAACGATCTTGCCGGTTTGTGGTTTTTCTTTGGCATTGTTAGCTAAGACGATACCGCCAACAGTCTCTTCTTCTTGTTCTTCTACTTTCACAATAACACGGTCACCTAATGGTTTTAACACAAGAAATCCCTCCAAATACATATTTTCGCTTTAACTTAGCACTATTAGCACTCTGTATTACCAAGTGCTAACTACAAGAAATATAATAACCATTTTTCGGCCCTTTTGCAAGTTTTTTAGTGTAATTTATCCAAATAATTTTAAAGGAGTCATCCAATTGAAAGCCCGTAACAGTACAGCTGTCACCTTATTTATCTATTTATTCATGATGTTCATGCCCAACTTCTTCAGTCGCATGCTTTCTCCAAAAAATGGCTACTTCTTGTTGATCACCGTCTGGTACCTCTTAGGCCTCTTGTTATTAGTCTGGCTAGCTTACAAGCGGACACCGGCCAATGCTATCGAAGCTGCCAATCCTTATACCACCAAACCTAAAATACTGATCTGGGGTATCGTTGGCGGCGGTGTAGCCATTGTTTTACAACTACTCAGCGTGTTTGTGGAACAAAACCTCTTTCACATCACCGCCGTCTCCCAAAATACCAATGCCCTGCTGGAAACCATGAAGACCTATCCTTATTATGTGGTCAGTGTTTTAGTGTTCTTACCCATTATTGAAGAGATTGTTTACCGAAAGACCATCTTTGGCCAATTAGTCCCCTTCACCGGCAAAATTGGGGCAGCTATCATCTCTGCTTTGATCTTTGCATTTGCCCATCAGGATAGCCATATTTTAATGTATAGCGTCATTGGTTTGTTCTTTTGTTTCCTATACAATTATACTGGCCGTATTTGGACATCAATGTTGGCCCATATTATCATGAATGGCATTGTTTTTTTCCAAAGTATTCATTGAATCCCCGCTGATAGCTCATAAAGACAAAGAGGTTGCCTACAAAAATAATTTTTTGTGAGCAACCTCTTTGAATTTCTGCTATATTAATTTATACGGATAAATTTTACTTGTTATCTGCCTTGATGTCTAAAGTTACACTGTCTGCATCTTCAGCTGGCTTTAACTGGGCATCATAGTGATCTAAGAAATAGATCAAGGTCTGCAATTCATTGGCCAGATCCACATTTTGAACCCGCACATTATCTGGTACAGACAAACGTAGGGATGTAAAGTTCAAAATGCCCCGGACCCCGGCATTGACTAATAAATTGGTGACTTCTTGAGCTGCAGGGTTGGGAACTGTTAAAATGGTAATGTCGATTTGTTGATCCTTTAACTGTTGGACTAACTCAGCCATGGGATAAATTGGTACCCCGCTTTGAATTGTCCCGGTAATTTCAGCATCGCTGTCAAAGGCGGCGCTGATGCGGATGCTATTGGTTTGCCGGAAGTTGTAGTTCAATAAAGCGTGGCCTAAATTCCCCACACCTACTAAAGCCACATTGGTCAAACGATCTTGATTTAAAGTCTTCTTAAAGAAATTCAATAAATCATTCACATCATAACCGTAACCCCGTTTACCTAAGGCACCAAAGTAAGAAAAGTCCCGGCGGATGGTGGCACTATCCACCTTCACTGCCTCGGAAAGTTCTGTCGAGGACACCTTTTTCTTTTCAGCATCATGTAAAAAATTTAAGTAGCGATAATATAGGGGCAAGCGTTTGGCGGTTGCCTTGGGGATTTTGATTTCAGACATATATTTAACTCCTCTCGGATCTCATGTTTGTGAATTAACAATTTAACTAAAAATTGGGTTTAGATGTATAATACTTGATTTAATGGCAAATATCAAACAAATTATCTTGTGAGCATGTAATTTATTTGTGAAATTATTTGATAAACAAAGCTTAGGGCCCACCCGGTGGGCTTTTCTCAATATTATTTAAGAAAGGTTAATTATTTTGATTATATTACAAGCACAAAAGGTTGCCCGGGAGTTCTCCGGTGACTATATTTTTAACAACCTCAACTTAGAAATTCAAACTGGTGATCGAGCTGCTTTAGTTGGCCCCAATGGTGCCGGTAAATCTACTTTGCTAAAAATTCTAGCAGGCATCAATCCGCCGGATGAAGGGCAAGTTATTACCCCCAAAGACATGACTTTAGGCTATTTAGCCCAGGATACAGGTTTTACCTCAGACCGAACGATTTATGAAGAAATGTTAACGGTTTTTGCACCTTTACAAAAGATGGAACAGCAGATGCGGGCTCTAGAAGCCCAAATGGGAAATGATAGCCACAACCAAGATTTACTAAAACAATTCGATCAATTGCAAATAACTTTTGCTGAGAAAAATGGTTATGGTTATGAAGCCGAAATCCGCAGTGTCCTCCATGGCTTCCAATTTCCAGAAGCCGTTTTGGATAAGCCCATCAATACCCTTTCCGGGGGCGAAAAATCCCGCTTAGCCTTAGCTAAATTATTACTGGAAAAACGGGATCTGCTGATTCTTGACGAACCTACCAACCACTTAGATATTGATACCCTCACATGGCTTGAAGGTTATCTGCAAGGTTATCCCGGTGCCCTATTGGTCGTTTCCCATGACCGTTATTTCTTAGATCACGTGGCCAAAGAAATCTATGAGATCCACAGCGATCGCTTAGACCATTATCCCGGCAACTATTCCAAGTTCCTAGAAGAAAAAGAAAAACGGGTAGCTTTAGAATGGAAAGCTTATGAAAAGCAACAAGGCGAAATCAAGAAAATGACGGATTTCGTGGATAAAAATATCGTTCGTGCTTCTACCACGAAGATGGCCCAAAGCCGTCGGAAACAATTGGAAAAAATGGATCGCATTGAGCGGCCAGATGCGGCTGACAAAACGATTCATTTCCGGTTTAGTGAAGAAAAGAAAAGTGGCAATGACGTCTTGAAGGTTCAAAATGCGGCCATTGGCTATGATCCAAAACAAATCATGGCCCAGCCAGTGAATTTAGACGTCAAGCGCCAACGCCGCCATGCCATCATTGGCCCTAATGGCGTGGGTAAATCTACCTTATTGCGTAGTATTATTGGTCAAATTCCCCTCTTAAAAGGCGACGTGCAGTTGGGGACCAATGTTTCGATTGGTTACTACGATCAGGAACAACGTAATCTTCATCGGGAGAAAACGGTCTTGAACGAAATTTGGGATGAACATCCTACCATGCCAGAAAAAGATATTCGCACGATCCTTGGTAGTTTCTTATTCTCCGGTGATGATGTGGCCAAAATTGTGGCCCAGTTATCCGGGGGTGAAAAAGCCCGGCTATTGCTGACCAAACTGGCTTTGGAACATGACAACTTCTTGATCATGGACGAACCCACGAACCATTTGGATATCGACAGCAAAGAAGTTTTGTTAGATGCGCTGAAAAACTTCGATGGCACCGTCTTATTCGTCTCCCACGATCGTTACTTCATCAATAGTTTAGCCACTGAGATCACGGAGATCACACCTGAAGGCAGCACGCTTTACTTAGGGAACTATGACTATTACTTAGAAAAGAAAGCTGAAATCGACGCTTTAGCGGCCGAAAAAGCTGCCGCCGCCAATCCTGACAAAACCGCCACGGCGAATCTAAGTCAGGCCCAAGTGGACTATAAAGATAGTAAGTCCCAGCAAAAGGCCATCCGTAAATTACAGCGGGAAGTCGCCGACTTGGAACAACAAATTGATCAAATCTCCGCAGAAAGCCAAGCGATTCAAACTCAGATGGCTGCTCCAGAAGTGGCCACTAGTTATTCGAAAATGCAAGACCTACAAGCCCAATTAGATGCCCTGGCTGCTAAACTAGCACCCTTAGAAGATCAATGGGAAGAAAAGAGTATGGCCCTAGAAGCCGCCGATCCCAACGCTTAATAATTGAACAAAAAACCCAGCTGAAGCCGCATCGCTTCAACTGGGTTTTTTAGCGTAGAGGATTCAATTAAGAATCAGACTAGTCGATCGTAACGTTTTTAACGTCGAACATTTCAGCTAAGTCATTGATTTGTTCTTCATTTAATGAGAAGGACAAAACAGTATGGTGACCGCCACCATTACGGATCCAAGCAGTTGCACCGGCTTTTAAGCCAGCTTTTGGTGTCCATAATTGTTTAGCAACTGGCAAGTTAGGCGTTTCAGCTTCTGGTTTGTGGCAATCAACTGGGTAGCTGATGATCTTAAAGCCATCACGGAAATCAGAAACAGTCACATCAACAGCTTCACCTTCAGAACCAGTGAAGACCAACCGGGCAGGATCAGCTTTGCCACCAATGTCTAATGGATGAACTTCAACCCGTGGTTTGTCGCTGGCAATTGTAGGGTCAACTTCTAGCATATGTGAGCCTAAGATAGCTTCATGACCTTTACGTAAGTCTAAAGTGTAGTCTTCCATGAAGGCAGTTGCTTCGTTATGGGTCAAGACTTTCAATAAACGACCTAAAGCAGCTGTCTTCCAGTCACCTTCAGCCCCGAAGCCATAACCGTCACGCATTAACAATTGGGCAGCTAAACCAGGTAATTGTTCTAAGCCCCAAAGATCTTCAAAGTTAGTAGTGAAAGCAGTGTAGTTACCCTTGTCTAAGAAGTTCTTGATGCCTAAATATTCTCTTAATTGGTAACGTACGCTATGTTCGTACTTGTCAGCATCGTTATCGCCTTGAACTAATTCATATTTATCTTTCAAATCAGCATATTGCGCGTCAATATCAGCTTCATCAACGGCGTTAACAGCTTCAACTAAATCGCCAACCGCATAGTAGTCAACAGTCCAACCAAATTTGATTTGCGCTTCAACTTTGTCACCTTCAGTAACGGCAACGTTACGCATGTTATCACCAAAACGAGCGACCTTGATGTCAAAGCTTTCGTTATAAGCAACGGCAACATTTTCCCAGCTAGCAATTTCATCTTGGACTTCAGCATCGCCCCACCAGCCATAAACGATCTTGTTGCGTTTGTTCAAACGGGCATTGATATAACCATATTCCCGGTCACCATGGGCACTTTGGTTTAAGTTCATGTAATCAAAGTCAATGGTGTCATAAGGGATCTTGTTTAAGTATTGTGTGGCTAAGTGTAATAGTGGTTTAGCTAATAATTTAGTCCCACGGATCCAGTTTTTAGCAGGTGAGAAGGTATGCATCCAAGTGATCACACCGGCAACTTCGTCATCATAGTTAGCATCTTTCATAAATTGGGTAATACCGTCAGCTGTGGTCATAACACCTTTGAAAACAACTTCATAAGGTAATTTGCCAGTAGCGTTTAATTTGTTAACAATGTCTTCGGCGTCTTTAGCAACTGATTTTAACTGTTCATCACCATATAAGAATTGACTACCTGTAACAAACCAAAACTTGTAATTTTTAACTGATAACATAATTGACGCTCCTTATATAAATTTATTTTTTTAAAAACATAATACGCAAGGATTTATTTAGCGTGATCTTGGGACTTAGGGTTATTTTGACCATAATAAGCATTCTTACCGTGCTTGCGGTAGTAGTGCTTATCCAACAGATATTGCGGTACTTTAATATCGTCTCTGGTCAATTGTAAAGCGTGGTAATCCATTTCAGCGACAACTTCCAAAACTTTAGCGTTATAAACCGCTTTGGCTGGTGTTGCCCCCCATGAAAATGGGCCGTGTTGCCGCACTAAAACAGCTGGGACAGCTTCTGGATCGATTTGACGTTCTTTGAAGGTCCGGACAATGACTTTACCGGTATTTTCTTCATAAGCTTCTTCGATCTCAGTTTTCGTCAACGCATCAGATACGGGCACATCCCCGTAGAACGTATCCGCATGGGTTGTCCCTAGGGCTGGCACATCAATGCCAGCTTCCGCAAAGGAAACAGCCCAAGGTGAATGGGTATGCACGATACCGCCAATATTCGGAAAGGCATTATACAAAACCGTATGGGTTGGGGTATCACTGGAAGGATTCATATCCCCCTCAACCACTTCACCCTTTAAGTTCACAACCACCATGTCGCTGGGTTTAAGATCTTCATAATCCACACCGGATGGCTTGATGACGAACAAGCCCTTTTCCCGGTCGATCCCGGAGACGTTCCCCCAGGTGAAGGTTACTAGATCCAATTTTGGTAATTGCATGTTAGCGTCATAGACTTCTTGTTTTAAATCTTCTAACAATTTATGTTCATCCTTTCTCGTTGATGGCGTCGCCAGCTTTAGCCTCAACTGGCAAAGCTGCTTGGTAATTCTTGATAAATTCTTGATAACCGGCAACCCCAGCAGGTTCAGGGCTGAGGGTCATACTTTCAGGATCTTTGAAGACTTCTGTATCTAAGAAGTCCGCCAAGTTTTGGTTGTCAGCGTGATGCTTGGCATAGATGGCTAACACCGCCATCCCCCAAGGGCCGCCTTCACTGGCCGTATTCATGACCGTGATCGGAATATTTAAGGCATTAGCTAACACTTGTTGGCCAATGACAGGGGTCTTGAAGAGCCCCCCTTGGGCAATCATAGCTTCCGTGTTGATGTGTTCATCTTTGACCAAGATATCCATGCCGATCTTCAATGGGGCAAAGGCCGCATAGAGTTGGGTTTGAATAAAGTTGGGCAAATTGAAATTGCTATTTGGCGTCCGAACAAACAATGGGCGGCCAGCCTTGATCTTCGTGATGTTTTCCCCAGAAAGGTAACTGAAGTTCAACAGGCCCCCAGCATCAGGATCAGCGTGGGTTGCTTCTAAGAACAAGGTTTGATACAACTGATCAGCGGGTAAGTTAACCCCTAGGCGGGCAGCAAATTCTTTAAAAATTGCGACCCAGGCATTGATATCTGAAGAACAGTTATTGGTATGCACCATGGCCACCGGTGCCCCAGTTGGGGTGGTAACAATATCAATATCCCGATGCAACGCTTTTAACGGCTTGTCTAACACCACCATGGAAAAAGCCGAGGTCCCAACGGAGATGTTCCCAGTGCGTTTACGAACACTGTTGGTCCCGACCATGCCAGTACCGGCATCCCCTTCAGGTGGTGCCATTAGACTGCCGGCTGCCAAATTGCCGTTAACATCCAACAGTTTAGCTCCTTCAGCGGTCAAAGTTCCGGCTTGAACGCCGGCTTTTTCTACTTTAGGCAATAGTTGTGTGGTTTGCCAATTGTATTGGACCACTTCTGGCAATTGGTTGAATTTGTCTAACAAGTCCGCCCGATAAGTGCCAGTGGTTTCGTCGATTGGGAAGACCCCAGAGGCATCCCCGATCCCTAAGACTTTTTCACCGGATAGTTTCCAAGTCACATAACCCGCTAAAGTGGTAACAAAGTCCAGATCAGCCACATGAGCTTCTTGATTCAAAATCGATTGATACAAGTGAGCGATGGTCCAGCGTTGGGGAATGTTGAAGTCAAACAAATCAGTTAACTTGTCCGCAGCTTCTTCGGTAATGTTGTTGCGCCAAGTTCTAAATGGCACCAACAGTTTATCGGATTTATCAAAAGCCAAGTACCCGTGCATCATGGCACTGATCCCAATGGCACTGATATGGACTAAGTTTTCATGGTACTTACTTTGGACATTAGCGGCCATTTGCGTATAACTGGTTTGAATACCGTTCCAAACTTCCTCAATGGGATAAGTCCAAACGCCCTGTTCAAATTTGTTTTCCCAGACATAACTGCCTGAGGCAATGGTACTGAAATCATCTGTGACTAACACAGATTTAATTTGCGTTGAGCCCAATTCGATACCCAAGGAAACATTACCGGCTTGGATGGCTTTGGAAATCTCAAGTGTGTTCATTTGATTTGCCTCCTGAAAATAGTTAAATCTAACAATAATTAATCAACTTTGGTGTCTTCAGCAACACTTTGATGATGTTTGGTACCTTGTTCTTCGATTTCTTCCAAGGTATGCCCCCGCGTTTCTGGCACCCGTGTCCGGATGAACAAAACACCCAGCAAGCAGATAACCCCGAAGATGGCGAAGACAGCTTCTTGAGACATAGCAGCGGTCATAATTGGGAACAAGAGGCCGACCGCAAAGGATCCGATCCAGTTGAAAGAAGATGCCAAACCGCTGGCCCGGCCCCGAATCGCCAGTGGGAAGATTTCCCCAACTAGGACCCAAGTTAATGGTGCCCAAGTAAAGGAGTAAAAAGCCACATAGATGGATAAGAAAACAACAATCATAATTGGATTGGTATTTGGATTGATTTTATTGATGACAGCTGGCAATAAGAAGCTGGCCGCCATGACGGTGCCCCCTAAAGTCAGGAGCGTGCGCCGGTTGAATTTATCGGCAATGACTAAGAACAACAAGGAACCTAAGACTAAGATGACCCCTTGAATGATGGGCCACATTAAAGCATTGCTGGCGGAACTGCCGGTAGCTTTTTCAACGATCAATGGAATATAGTAGAAGATCGCGTTGGCCCCTTGGAACTGTTGGAAAGCGGCCACGCCCACACCGGCGATGACTAAGTAGCGATATTTACCACTGAACAAAGTCGCATAAGACGTGGTTTTAGCCGCTTGGGTTTCTTCAGAAGCTAATTCTTGAATACTGCGTAATTCGGCATCCACATCGCCTTCCTTACGAATGTAAGTCAAGACTTTACGAGCTTCGTCAGGTTTGCCGGTTTTAACTAAGAACCGTGGTGATTCTGGTAAGCGTAATACCCCGAAGAATAAGATAACAGCAGGTACTGCGGCTAGCCCTAACATTAAGCGCCAAGCTAATTGTTCTGGTAAACCTTTTAATAAATAATCAACGATATATGATAGCAACATCCCAGATACAATCATGGTTTGGTTAATCCCAGAAAGACGACCTCTTAAACGAGCTGGCGACATTTCTGACATGTAAGCTGGTACTAAGGCTGAGGCAGCCCCGACAGCTAACCCTAAGAACATCCGCACGATGATTAAATACATTTGACCATCATGAGGTGATGCTGCGGACAGCAGTGAACCTAAGGCGAAGACCAAAGAAGAAATTAAGATCATCTTACGACGGCCTAGTCTATCGGACATTTGCCCGGCTAAAGCACCCCCGAAGATGGCCCCAAACATTACGGCCGAAGTGATCCAACCAACGATGCCGGCTTGATTTTGTAAACTCCAATCATGTTGGAGAAATGGTAAGGCACCAGTCATGACCCCGATGTCATACCCAAAAAGAATGCCGCCAAATGAACCGAAGAAGTAAATAAAGCCACTTGGTATTTTCTTTTCAGTACTCATGTATACACGCTCCCTATACGAATTTGTGAATTGCCATTTGGATCGGAATTGTAAAAGAACTTTTACAAGCGCTTCCACGTTTCCTGAACAAGTAAAGTGTACTTTATTTATTCGAATAAATCAACACTTTTTTGATTTATTCGTACCAATTTGAAAACTGATTTATGAAAACGTTGTGACACCAGTACCGTGTAGGCTAAACCAGACAAAAAGTTTTTCGATAAAGCTTTTTTTTAGGTTCCTTTTGCATCATTTTCTAAGATATTAGGATGAATTTTTGGCCACTTATCACCTGATTTTTTAGAACTGTTGATTTATTAGCATAACTACTTTATAATTTGAACCGTTTAGGAAGCGCTTAATCATTTAACTGCATAAATAACGCAAAAAAATACTGTCGCCAAGATTCAACTTGACGACAGTACTAGGACTTAGCTTAAGATTTAGCAACTGGTTTGGCGGAATGGCGTTTCACCAGAGAAGCTTCGTACTCGATGGAGGAAACTTTTTCTTTGGCTAGTAGGGCTAAAACCATTTTGCCAGCATCTTCACCCATTTTTTCTTTTTGATGACTCACTGTGGTTAAACTAGGATTGATGAACCGGGACATTTGATAATCATCAAAGCCCACAACGGACACATCCCCGGGAATATGGACCTGTTTTGATTTCAAATGATCCATGACTTCAATGGCTAATTGATCATTGTAACAAGCAATAGCCGTAGGGCGATCTGCCAGTTTCAAGTAGAGGTCCATCTTCGCCAAAATATTAGCCAGGGGTTCCCCAGATTGATAAATGATCAAATTGCTCTTAAAGGAAATCTCCGGTCGACTTTGGTAGGCTTCTACAAAACCGTTCATCCGATGAATCCCTTGAATATCATCAACTTGAAAAATGCCCAGGATACTTTCATGACCTAAGCCAAATAGAAATTCAATGAGTTTTTTCTCCGCCACCTTATCATCAGTGGTAATTGCTGGAAACTTTAAGTTTGGGTAGACGGCATTGATGAAAATTGTCGGTATCTCATTGGCTTCAATTTCGTGGTATAGATCCATGTTGGGATTTTCCAAAGCACTTTGGGTAGGTTCAATGATCAAAGCCGCTACCCGGGAATCCAGCATGCTGATCAAACTCTTCCGCTCTTTGTCGTGATTGTTGTGGGTATTGCTGATCAGTAAGGAGTACCCCTTCTCAGAAATCACCCGATCAATCCCGGAAATGATATTTGGAAAGATATAATCGGCAATATGGGTGGTGATGATCCCAATAATTTTGCGTTCTTTAGCAGGTGTCCAATTTTTATGCCAATCCTGAACAAACATGCCACCACCTTGGATCCGGTAAATGAAATGTTCGTCTTCAAGTTCCCCCACTGCCCGGCGAACTGTATAACGTGACACATTGAACTTTTCGATGAGTTCCGTTTCCGTTGGTAGTTTGTCGTGTATCTTGTAAGTCCCGGAAAGAATACTGTCTTTCAATTTTTCTTTAACTGTTAAATACTTTTTTTCCATAGTAATCCCCAAGCATCATTAATTTATTGATCCATTTTCTTTGAATAAAAACCGTTCCCATCAAAAGTTTCCATTTTCTATGTTATATTGTGAGGAAATTTATTTCAAGGGAAATGTTTCATTTGCCAGTATTTATCTGCTTTTTTAATGTTTCATCATTTTTTGTCCGTACCAATTACTTGTTGTGTTTCAATCAAAATTTGGAGGTTTGTACATATGACACAAAATATTACGGCAACTGTCACCCCGTTTGAAACTTATGAAGGTCATGATATCTTTGAATATACCCTGACCAATGCCCACGGCGTTAGCCTGAGCACCTTAAACTATGGTGCTTTGATTTATAAGATCTTAGTGCCTACTAAAGCTGGTGGCTTTGATAACTTGGTCTTAAACTTCCCTAAGGCCCGCGACTATGCCCAAAGTCCCACTTACTTGTGCATGGCTGTAGGCCGGACTGCCGGTCGGATCAGCCAAGGGAAAGTGATCATTGATGGTAAAACCGTGCAACTGCCTACCAACGAAGGTCCCACGACTTTACATGGCGGCCCCCACGGTTTCTCTAAGGCTGTCTGGTCCGGCAGTATCATCACCCAAGCTGGTCAACCTGCCATCGCCTTCCACCGCTTGCAACAAGGAAGCGTCGATGGTTATCCTGGTGATTTAGATGTGTCCATTACTTATACGTTAAGTGCTGATGATACCATTACCATTACCTTTGCCGGCACAGCCACAGAAACTTCCTTGTTTAACCCCACCGTACACACTTACTTCAATTTGGGAACTAAAGACGATATTTTTGATCATGACCTGCAAGTGAACGCTAGCCAATATCTTGAATTAGATTCAGTTAACGCCCCTACTGGTAAATTCCTGGATGTGGCCAACACAGCCTTTGATTTCCAAAAGGGTGCCAATTTAGGTCAAGCCATTGACGCTTTGAAAGACACCCCGCACCAAGGTTTAGATGATTTATTTAAAGTGACGCCAAACACTACCATCGCCACTTTAAGTGATCCCACCAATGGCCGTTTTATAGACGTGACTTCTGATCGTAATGGCCTAGTAGTTTACACGGCCAATACCATGAATCCCGCTGAAAAATTTATTAAAACCAACGGTGTAGGTAAGCCTTATTTAGGCGTTGCCCTAGAAGCCCAAAACTTACCCGATACCACCAAGAATCCACAATTTGGGGATGAAACAATTCCAGCTGATGAAACCGTGACGCATACCATCAGTTATCAATTGCACTACTAGACAACAAAAACCAAACAAAAAAGGCTGAAATCCGAAATTGGATTTCAGCCTTTTTTGGTCATAGCCGCTTGGGGGACGACTACGACTGGGAGGAAGAAAAATGAAAAAGTCTTATTGAATTGAGGTGTCAAATAATGCGTCTTGGGAGGAAGTATTTATTTGACATCATTATAGTATCCAAAAAGTATGAAGAATATGTGATGGTTTTTTTACGAAATTGTCATTTTTATACTTCAACAGCTTCCCCATAGTCAAAGGACAAACTAGGATCCGCATTTAAATCTAGGCCAGCAAAGGGTTCCTTGCGAGCCAACATCACATGGGCAGCTGCGCCAATCATGGCCCCATTATCGCCACATAAACGCAGCGGTGGGAAGATCAATTCCGTGTCCAGCTGATTAGCCGTTAAAGCGGCCTTTAATTGTTCCCGCAGACCTAAATTAGCCGCCACGCCGCCAGCGACAATCAATTGTTGCACGGGAAATTTGGCCAGGGCTTCTAGGGTTTTGCCCACTAAAATATCGGTGCAACTAGCTTGAAAACTAGCGGCTAAATCATTGGCGTTCAAAGTTTCTTGCTTTTGATCCGCATGATGCACCGTATTGATAAAGGCACTCTTTAAACCACTAAAACTAAAGTCTAAGTTATGTTCTTGCAACATGGCTCTGGGAAAATTAAAGGTATCTTGGCCTTGGTGGGCCATTTCATCAATGGTTTTCCCAGCAGGATAAGGGACCCCTAAAACCCGGCCCACTTTGTCATAGGCTTCTCCCACAGCATCGTCTCTGGTATCCCCCACAATTTCGAATTCACCCGCGGCTTTCATGTAGACCAATTCCGTATGTCCCCCAGAAACCAACAAAGCTAACAAGGGATAATGTAATTCGGTCACAAAAGCGGCCGCATACATATGCCCAGCCATATGGTTCACGGGGATCAAGGGTAATTGGTGGGCATAAGCAATTGCTTTAGCCGCCGAAATACCAATCAATAATGCCCCTACTAACCCCGGGCCATAAGTGACGGCCACAGCTGTTAAATCCGAATAGGCTACTTGAGCCTGTTCTAAGGCCTCTTGGGCGCAAATCGTGATAGCTTCCACATGGTGGCGGCTGGCAATCTCTGGGACGACTCCGCCAAAGCGTTTATGGGAATTGATCTGGGTGGCAATAATATTACTCAAAATAATATGGCCATCTAAAACGACGGCCACACTAGTTTCATCACAACTTGATTCAATTGCTAAAATTAATTCTCTTGTTGAACTCAAAAATTATTCTCCTCTGGTGTTGAAAAATCTGCCGTTAAATCTAGCCGCATATCCATGGCATCGGCATGGTCCATCACATAATAACCCCGCTTCACTTTTCCATCCGTAAAGCCTAAGCTGTGATACAAATGCTTAGCGGGATCATTATTGGTCCGGACTTCTAAAGTCATGGCAAAGCTGCCAAAGGAACGCGCCATGTTGATCATATATTGCATCAAAAAACGCCCAATCCCTTGATTTTGATAGGCACTGGCGATGGCAATATTGGTGATGTGGCTTTCGTTTTTGGTAAACCAGCAGCCAATAAAACCCACTAGCCGACTGCCATCTCTTAAAACCAAATATAAGGATAAGTCGGTTTTACGTAACTCACTTAAAAAAGCCATGCGATCCCAGGGGGTTTCGCCAGCGTAAATACTACGTTCCAGCTCTAACATTTCGTCAATATCCGCATATTTGGCCCGATTTAAACTAAACTGACGGCCATCAAGTAGGATCATTTGGTCCTCAAACTCAATGGCAATGTCATGGCCATCACTGCGAAATAAAGATTTAAACTTCCTGAACATAAGGCCCATGTCCTTCACCTTCATGATCTTTTAGCCAGTTAACTTCTGCTTCCGTCTTTCTCAAATAGTTCGGGGTAAAACTATGAATATCTGCCACTGGATCAGCCTGCCAAGCTAGCATGGCTAAATTGGCAGCATGGGGTAAATCGTTAAAAGGTGTGGCAAATTCAGCTTGTTGCCCTAATGCCGCAAAAATCTGTTGCCGAAACGGTTTCACCGCCCCCATGAAAATTGCCGGTTGCCCTAAAGCCTTGATTTCAGCTAATAATTGGGTCAATGCCAAATGTTGATCTTGTAAAACATTTAATAATTGCTGTTCTTGCCCTAAAGCCCATTGATAAATACCCGCAAAAACATTGTCCCGCCGGGCATCCATAATGGGTACCAATAGTTTGGTACTGGGGGTGACATTGCTAGCTAAAACTTGGAGACTAGATAAGCCGACCAACGGCTTAGCCAACGTCCAAGCCAGCGTCTTAGCAGTGGTAACGCCAATGCGAATCCCCGTATAAGACCCCGGTCCCATAGCCACCGCAAAACGATCTATGTCGCCAATACTTAACCCACTGGCCTTTAATACTTGGTCAACAGCAGGCATCAGCGTCTCACTGTGGGTGAGTTTATGATTGGTTTCAAAGCTTGCCAAAACAGTTGTTTCATCCACCACCGCCACACTCAAAGGGCGGTTGGAGGTATCAATTGCTAATTCATACATATACTTAATCATCCAGACTTTATTTTCAAGGTTACCCCATAATTTATCACGAATCGCAGTTAATTAAAAGGTTAAAGGTTTATTGGTCGTTCTTTCATATCATCGACAATTTTACGCCAGTCTAAAAAGCCAGCTTTTACCCCCCGCAATAACATCTCAGCCGTACCAATATTGGTGGCCAGTGGAATCTCATAGACATCACTGAGGCGAATCAAGGCATTGACATCTGGTTCGTGGGGTTGAGCAGTCAGCGGATCTCTTAAGAAGATCACCAAATCAATGGCCCCCTCTGAGATCAAAGCCCCAATCTGCTGATCCCCACCCAGGGGCCCAGATTTCATCCGATGGATTTTTAAATCGGTCGCTGCCATGATCCGTTTACCGGTGGTCCCGGTAGCATATAATTCATGCTGTTTTAAAATCGGTTCATAAGCAGTGGCCAGCTTAACGATTAAATCCTTCTTGGCATCGTGGGCAATTAACGCAATCTTCATGACTTTGGCCTCCATAAAATATGTGATATCTATATTTTACATCAAAATGAGGGCTTTGTGTGGATTTAGCAGTTGGCAGCCTGGGTTTTGTTCTGTAGAATAACTAGAGAAAGGAAGCTTAACTTTATGAAAAAAATTCTAGCACTACATACTGGCGGCACGATCTCTATGTCCCAAAATACAGCTGGTGAAGTCTCTTTAAACAAGAGCAATCCCTTATTAGACGACAATTACGATCAATTATTTGACCATCAAATCAACCTGACCTCTGAGGAGATTTTTAACCTACCATCCCCCCACATGTCCATGCAGCGCATGCTCCAACTCCACGACCGAATTTTACAGGCCGAAGCTGCCGGCATTGATGGGGTCGTAGTGACCCACGGGACTGATACCCTGGAAGAAACAGCTTATTTCTTAGATCTAACCTTACCAGATACCATCCCCGTGGTGGTGACTGGTGCCATGCGTTCATCTAATGAAATTGGCTCTGATGGCCTGTATAACTTCATGAGTGCCGTTTGGACGGCAGCTTCCCCCCAATCTCGGGGCAAGGGCGTTTTAGTGGTGATGAACGACGAAGTCCATACCGCCCGCTACGTTACCAAAACCCATACCACCAATGTGTCCACCTTTAGAACCCCCACCTTTGGCCCCATTGGTTTAGTGGCGCAACATAAAGTCCAATTCTTCCAAGAATTGATCACCCAAGAAAATGTGGCCTTAGATCACGTGGTGGATCGGGTCTATCTGGTGAAAGCTTACGCCGGCATGGATGCCCAACTGCTAGAAGCCATTGCCAACCCCAACACCAACGGACTGGTTTTAGAAGCCTTAGGGGCCGGCAATATGCCCCCACAAACCCTGCCTGCCCTGCGGCAGATCTTGGACTTGGGTATTCCCGTGGTATTAGTCTCCCGTTGCTTTAACGGGGTGGCCCAAGCAGTTTATGAATACGAAGGCGGCGGGGTCCAATTGGAAAAAATGGGCATCATTTACTGCCGTGGCTTAAACGGCCCCAAAGCCCGCATCAAGTTATTAGTGGGCCTCAGTGCTGGTAAATCCCCAGCCGAAATTCGCCACTACTTAAGTGACGCTGTCTCTTAAATCCGCAAAAATCCGCCGTGAAGTCAGACTTGATTTCACGGCGGATTTTTTAGGCTTTTCGCAAGTGCCAATGGAGCTGACACTCGGTGTTTAATTCATCACCAGTTTTAATGGCATGAAAGGTGGTGATGCCAGTCCCCTCAGGATCTGGTTCTTGCAGCACATAACTTTCTGGCACACTGCCATAGTGGATTTCCCGTTCATAGCGAATATCCACGGTATCAATGACATACTTGGTCAAAAAGTCCATATCTAAAGTATCCAGCATCCAATCAAAATAATGCACGTTATTCACATGTTGATTGGCATCAATATCAAAATAGCGGACCCGATAAGGTTTATGAATCGCTTGGCTATAATCTTTTTGGGGAATGCGTAAAAATTTCTTAACGCCACGAACCTGAGGCGCCTGAATCTTTTTAACAATGTCGGGATTGACCCGCACCATTTTCCGGGTGGCAAAACTCATCATGACCCAACTGGATTTGATGTGGACCAATTCCTCACCCTGGGCATCTTTCAGGGCATAATCCCGATAGAAAAAGAATTGATTATAACTATCCGCCCAAGACGTCATGGTCACGGGTTCTTTGCTGACGGGAAAACGCTTGATATCAAAATGATACTGGGTGATGACCCAGCCCATGTTTAAGTCATGCATCATGGTATCCCCGGCACCAGTGGCATCTAATTGATCGTCAGCCACCGCTAACATGCCATTTAACATGGCGGAAAGATGCCACTCATTTAACGTATTCACTTCATAAAATGGCACTTTCTTATGCACTTCAAAAATTTGCCGTTCCATAACTCGCCTCATTTGGTCATCACAATTGATGAAAAATTTTGTAAATATCTTGTTTTTGACGGGCCGTTTCTTGGGCAATGGCTTTAATAGCCGCATTGGGCTTACTGCCTGCTGTGATCAAGTCGGCCACGGCTTGGCGAATTTCAGCATCCGTCAAGTCCGCAGGGGGCACCGCCGTTGGTTTGACCCCGGCCACTAAAATCACAAATTCACCTTTGATGGTCCGCTGGGCCATGGTTGCACTGACTTGTTCAATGGTGCCTCGAATAAACTCTTCATAACGCTTGGTCAACTCCCGGGCTAGCACCACTTGGCGTTCAGGCCCAAAAACGGTTGCCATATTGGCCAATGTTTTCAACAGCCGAAAGGGGCTTTCATAAAACATGGTCGTGGCCTCATTGGTACTAAGCTGTTGCAGGACTGCTTGTTGGGCTTTTGGTTTCCGCGGCAAAAAGCCCCAAAAATAAAAGGGTTGCGGCGTTAAACCTGAGGCGATCAATGCCGTTAGGGCCGCATTGGCCCCAGGTAGCGGCGTCACTTTGATACCAGCTTGAATACAAGCTTGAACCAATTCTTTGCCCGGGTCACTAATGGAGGGCATCCCCGCATCCGAAACCTGGGCAATGTCATCCCCCGCTTTTAACAAGGTCAAGAATTGGGGGATGCGGGCCATGGTATTATGTTCATGAAAAGATATTTGTTTAGTGGTGATCTCAAAATGATTCAATAACTTTTGCGTATTTCGGGTGTCTTCCGCCGCAATATAAGCCACTGATTTTAAGACCTGCACCGCCCTGAAGGTCATATCTGCTAAGTTACCAATTGGGGTGGGCACTAAATATAACGTACCGGTTGAAGCTGAAGTTAACTCTGACATGTGACAAAATCCTCATTTTCTATGATCATGATCCCCGTGTTCTCCAAAAATAACATCGAGACAAAAAGCACAGGCATCATTTTTCTCCCGACGAGAGCCATAAAAATAACGACAAACATGAAAACCCTCATTATACAATTTTTCCAAGTTTTGCCGGGATTTAGACAAGGTCTTCTCACCGCTTTGACTATCTGCACTGGCTGCAACAGGCGATGTGTCGGTGTCTAATTCTTGCAAATGGGCGCGCAAATGTTGGTTTTCAATTTTCAATTCGCTATTTTGTTCAAGGATATTTTCCAAGCTCTCTTTTAATTCATGGAGACTATTTAACTGATGTTCTTGAGCAGATTCAAGGTCTTGCAGTCGATCGTACAGATCTTTATCTTTCAAAATTACACCCCTTGATTAAAATATTCATTACACCTGTTTGACTTCATCGCTTGTATAATCCATGGGTACCGTATGGCCTTGTAATTGCACTTTGACGATATCTGACAAGAAGTTTAAACCGACGACCCGGCCGCGGCCTTCTTCCGTGACGACAGTATCGCCATAGTCTGGCAACTTAGCCTTTGCGGCTTCATAGACAGCATCCTCATATTGTAAACAACACATTAACCGCCCACACAGACCGGATATTTTAGTGGGATTTAAAGATAAGTTTTGATCCTTGGCCATTTTAATGGACACCGGTACAAACTCGCCTAAAAATGTACTGCAGCAAAGCTGACGGCCACAAGGCCCAATGCCCCCTAAAATCTTGGCTTCATCCCGCACACCAATTTGACGCAATTCGATCCGGGTTTTATAAATCGCCGCCAGATCCCGGACCAACTCCCGGAAGTCCACGCGTTTATCCGCTGTGAAATAAAAAATCAATTTCTGTCGATCTAAAGAATACTCTGAAGCGATCAATTTCATCTTTAAGTCATGCTTGTCGGATTTTTCCTGGGCGACTGCCAGCGCTGCATCAGCCTCAGTTTGATTATCCGCATCTAAGGCCAAATCAGCTGGGGTCGCCAAATGTTTAATTTTCAACACATTTACCGGAATATCTTCCGGGGCAATGTCGGCTTGGACCAGCGCGGTCACTTGCGCCAAAATTTGGGCGTGTCCGTATAAGACCACGACTTGATCATCTATATTAAAACGCTGTTCTGAAATACATAATTTGTTTGCACTATCACCATTGAATCTGATATGAAATAAATCCATTGTCTTCACCTCTAAGTTTTAGACCGCCAAAATTTTCAGCGTTAAAGCCTCTAAGACATTCTCAAAGCTCACATTGACACGTAATTGCTTTTGAATATCTAAAACAAGACTTAACTGTGTCATTAACTGTTGATCCGACAGATTCATCGCAGCCGTCACCAGCTTGTTCAAATCTGAATTTTCAATAGTTCTACTCTTATCATACCTGAGCACCAGCAAAAAATCATAAAAATTTATAATCATTTCAAAAGCTAATTGCTGATCAGCGGTATTTTTGGCATTGGCCACAACTTGGGTCTGCACCAGTACAAAGGCCTCAGAATCAGCTTGCAGAACTTTATGAAACCAATGTAAAACGCCCTTTAACAATTGGTTAAAACTATCCGTAACCAGCCACGTTTGGGCTTGTTGATAATCCCGGGTCAAGAGGCTCAATAATTGGGCATTTGCGGGGGTCATCCCTAGCGCCGTAAAGCGTTCAAATGCCGCCGTGGCTTTGATGCCGTGAAAATCAATGATTTGCATCCGGGAACGAATAGTGGGTAAGATCTGAGATTTAGCCGTGGTGGTCAAAATGATCAACGCATCACTGGCAGGCTCTTCCAGAAACTTCAATAAACTATTGCTGGCATTCACGGACATTTTTTCAGCCTCTTGAATAATGAACACCCGCTTGGCGCCTTCCATCCCGGTTTTATACAATTCATTTTTTAAGTAACGAATCGCTTCGACTTTAATGGTCTGCTTTTCTGGGGCGATCTGGATCACATCAGGATGATTACCGCTGATGATCCGCTGACACTCCGGACATTGGCCGCAGGGTTTGCCAGCCTGCAGATTTTGACAAAACAGGCGCAACGCCAACCACTGGGCTAATTCTTTTTTTCCAGTCCCTGGTGCCCCAGCAAATAAATACCCCTGGGCTAAATGTTGATTTTGAATGATGCCCTGAAATTGTTTCACTAATCGAGGCTGTAATTTTTCAATTAATAAACTCATGACTAGAAACGATGGAATTGTTCGACGGGCAAGACAAAGACCGTGGCCCCGCCCACTTGTACCTCAATCGGATAAGACATGGCCGAATCCCCGGTGACATCTACGTTCACCGGTGGTGCCATAAATTGTTCCCGGGCATGGGAAGTTTCCTTGATGATTTTTAACACTTCATCCACCCGTTCATCGTCTACCCCAATGATGAAAGTGGTATTGCCTGACTTCAAAAAGCCCCCGGTGGTGGATAACTTGGTGGCTTGTACATTAACATTAATAAATTCATTACTTAAGGTATTGGCATCTTTATCTTGGACAATCGCTAAAATTAATTTCATACTATCTCCTCCGTAAAGTCTTGCGGCCAGTGCTGTTGGATGGTGATAAAACAATTCGTCACCACTTCAGCTAAGGGCTTTGTGGCATCTATTTTAATAATACGTTGTGGATATTGGGCTTGCAAGTGTAAATAAGCTCCCCGCACCCGTTCATGAAAGGCTAAGGTTTCTTGATCTAAGCGATCATTTTGGTCCTGGCGAAACTGTTGAATACGTTTCAAACCAACTGCCACCGGGGCATCTAATAGAATCGTCAAATCCGGCGTCAAACCTTGGGTAGCAAATAAATTCAAGTCATAAACTGCCTGTTCTCCCACTTCGTGACCAGCCCCTTGATAAGCCACGGAGCTATCCACAAAGCGATCGGACACCACAATTTTATCAGCCGCTAAAGCGGGATTGACGACTTCTACCAGATGTTGGCGGCGAGCCGCCGCAAATAATAAGGCTTCGGTACGATGATCCATTTGCGTATTTTGGACATCTAACAAAACCTGGCGAATTTCTTCGGCGATTTTACTGCCACCGGGTTCTCTTGTTTCTAAAATTGGTCGCCTAGCAGCTTGTTGCAACCGGGGCATGAGTTGTTTTAATACCGATGTTTTCCCCACCCCATCGGGACCTTCAAATGTGATAAATATACCAGACATAGTCAACTTCCTTATTCTAAGCGTTAGGTCTATTTTACTTGAGAATGTCATTGGCTTCAATCAAAACCGCGTGGAAGTTGAAAATAGGGCTCCAGCAAAAGATCAATTTTGCTAGAACCCTATTGAATTGCCACACCTTAAAAGAACATATCTGGTGATATCCGTTGGCTCTTAATTTTACGAGCCCGGATTTGGCGATAGACGAAATCATATTTCGCTTTTTGCAATAAAAGCGTCACATCTGCTTCAGCGTGTTTATTAGCGGCTAAGATATCCGCTTCTTGGTAGGATAAAATCCCCTCGCGCAGGTAAAAAGCTAAATCCAACAACTTATTATCCGCTTGTTGTCTCAGTGTTGGTTTCTTTGCTCCAAACACAACCTATTCCTCACATTTCTTGCCGGCCTTCAACGGCTTTTAATAAGGTCATTTCATCGGCGTATTCAATGTCACTGCCCACAGATAACCCATGGGCTAGCCGGGTCACCCGAATACCAGCGGGTTTGATCAAGCGGGAAATATACATGGCCGTGGCTTCCCCTTCAGGGGTGGCATTAGTGGCCACGATCACTTCTTTAACGGGTGTTTTTTGTAGCCGCAGGATTAAAGATTTGATATTAATGTCATCTGGCCCCAAGCCCTCCATCGGGGATAAAACCCCATGGAGCACGTGGTAGAGGCCATGATAATCATTCATTTTTTCCAGGGCCATAACATCTTTTGGCTGTTCCACCACAATAATTGTACTTTGATCGCGATTTTTATCCCGACAAATATCGCAGGGATCATCTTCGGTGATATTCCCACAGATACTACAATAGTGCAGGTCGTTTTTAGCGGCCATGAGACTTTTGGCAAAATCACCCACGTCTTCTTTGGGCATGTCGATGGTATAAAATGCCAAACGGGTCGCGGTTTTACTGCCAATCCCAGGTAATTTCATATAGCTATCAATTAATTTCGCAATTGGTTCCGGATATTGCATAGTGTCCTCCTCACCAAGGTCGCAGGAGAATTATCTTGGCATCCCCTTGGTAAATTTACCCAGTTTTTCTTCGGTGGTCTTATCAACGTTAGCCAAGGCTTCATTGACAGCGGCAATCACTAAATCTTGCAGCATGTCGGGATCATCTGGATCCATGGCTTTGGGGTCAATTTGGAGATCCTTCATTTTCTTATCCCCAGTAAAAACGGCTTTGACCAAGCCATCTGGCGCACTGCCGGTAAATTCCATGACAGCTAATTCTTCTTGGGCCTTGCCCATTTCCTTTTGCATCTTTTGCATTTGTTTCATCATACTACCCATATTTCCTGGCATTCCACGCATTATTAAAAACTCCTTTATAATTTAGTCTTCTTTTATTTCCACCGCATCTTTGCCAAATAAAGCCACGGCTTTGGATGCAGCTGGTGATTGGGTTACTTTTGTTTCTGCTGGTTTGACGTCATTTGGCGCATCTTGATCCTTGGTGGCTGTCTTTAAGCGGTCAGTGGCCAAGTATTCCTTACGAATCACCGGCCAATCTTCTTGGGGCACCAACACAATATCGGCGGGGCTACCCAAGAGTTTATTCAAGCCCGTTTTTAATTCTCCTAAAAGTTCAGCATCGTTCATGACCTTTTCAAAAAATAACTGATAGTCAAAAGCCACGATTACCCCACTGTCGTTAGCGGCAACGGGGCGGGATACATTCATCACGGCCCGTTTGGTGATGGACAGCATGTTCATCAAATCTGGCCAAACCTCTTTATACCGATTTAAATCAGTCCGGGTAGCGGAATCCAAAATTGGATAGATTGCTGTTTTGTTCACCTTCACCTTGTGAGGCGCGGCCGTTTGACTGGCCCGTTTAGGCTTCGCCGGACCAGTGCCGTTTTGCGTCAAGGTTTGGACTTGTTGTTGCAGCGTCTGCAGCTGATTTTCCAAATTGGCGATTGTTTTGGCTTCAGGGCCATTATCGGCAGCTGGTGCAGCCGTTGACGTAGGCTGAGTGTCCGCTACACGCGCAGCTTTAGGTGCGACGGTATTAGGCACATTCGCCAATTTGATCAACAATACCTCTAAGTAGATATCTGGATGATTCGTATAACGCAATTGTTGTTGTACATCGTTTAAAATATCGATCATTTGGTAGAGCTGATTAGGCATAAAGGCCTGACTTAACTTTTTAAAAGTTTCGGTGACCTGGGTCAGCTCCACTTGTTCAATCAACGTGGGGGCTTTGGCATAAACTAAAAGATTGCGGCAATAGCTAATCAAATCCTCAATGAAACGTTGTTCATCTTTACCTTCAGTCAAGATTTGCTGCAGCATCTCCAAAGCTTTGCCAGTGGCTTGTGCTTGGATATAGGTCATTAAAGTATCGATTTGCGTCTGGGCTAAATCCCCCGTAACGTCTAATACATTGTCCACAGTGAGCTTATTGTCACTAAAAGACAAGACCTGATCCAAAATACTCAAAGCATCCCGCATGCCGCCTTCACTGGCCTTAGCCACCAACTTCAAAGCATCTGGGTCAAACTCAATTTGCTTTGTTTTTAAGATATAGGCCATCCGTTCATAGCTATCTTGCGCGGTGATCCGTTTAAAATCAAAGCGCTGGGTTCTAGAGATGATCGTGGCCGGGATTTTGTAGGGCTCCGTAGTGGCTAAAATGAACACCACATTGGCCGGCGGCTCTTCTAAGGTCTTTAACAAGGCATTAAAAGCACCGGTGGATAACATGTGGACTTCGTCAATGATATAGATCTTGTATGGGGCGGAAGTGGGCGCATATTTAGCTTTGTCCCGAATATTGCGAATTTCTTCCACGCCATTGTTAGAAGCCGCATCAATTTCGATCACGTCATTTAACGTCCCGGCGGTAATGGCCTTACAAGTGGCACATTCATTACAAGGTTCCCCATCTTTTTGATTGGGACAGTTGATAGCCTTGGCAAAAATCTTGGCCATGGAAGTCTTCCCAGTCCCCCGAGGTCCAGCGAACAAATAAGCATGACTGGTCTTTTTAGCCACGATGGCGTTTTTCAAAGTTCTAGTAATCATCTGCTGCCCAACGATCTCATCAAAACGCTGAGGGCGCCAAACACGATATAAGGCTTGATAACTCACAAATCTCAGCTCCCTTTTGAAGTTATCTGCTGGGCTTGATCCCATTGATCAAACTCACTTAAAATAATTAAAACCATTAAAAAAATGGAACTGAAGGCAATACTTGCTTTAATCAGTCCCAATTGAATTTTATATAAACATAAGACACATGTCTCAACATACTTAGTGCTGCTTCCTTCCGGACCTGACACGATTCGTAAGTGAAGCATTGTCTCATGGCCTTTCGGCAATAAAAATTATAACTCATTTTGAGCTGAATTGCTAGCCTTAGCCCGTAACTTTTTTTGCCGGCGGATTTCCCGAAAGAATTCTGTCAGTAATGCCCCGGTCTTGGCTTGGGCCACACCGCCGATAACTTGGGGATGGTGGTTGAGTTTTTCAAGGCTAAAAACATCTACCACACTGCCCGCCGCGCCAGCCTTAGGATCATAAGCACCAAAATACACGCTATCTAAACGGCTGTTGATGATCGCCCCAGCACACATGACACAGGGTTCTAGCGTCACAAATAAATCCATGCCTGTTAACCGCCAAGAGCCCTTGGCAGCACAGGCTTGTTGAATCGCTAAAATTTCCGCATGGGCCGTGGCACTTTGATCCAGTTCCCGGTGATTAAAGGCCTGGACGATAATTTGACCATGATCCACAATAATCGCCCCAATGGGGACTTCATCTAACGCCGCTGCTTGCTTGGCACAGGCGATGGCCTGATCCATGTAATAAGCCACTGCTGTCGGATCTGTGATGATAATGGACTCCTCCAATCCTATTTTGCTTGGATGGCGGCTTGAAATTCACTAATATGGGCGGTATTGATCAAATTTTTGCCACCCTTTAAATCAGCCATTTTCGTTAAAATAGCCGCAAGTTTGTGAATATCTTCAGTTGATAATTGTTCCACAATGTTTAAAAAACGTTGACTGTCAGTTAAATTTACCCTAATGAATTGTTTTACTTTTAACTTATCGTGGGTGTTTTCAATTTGCTGTAAGAACTGTTTTGAACTCAAAAAAGCTACACTGCTGCTCACGGCTAAAGCCGCTACAGCTCGCAAAAAAAAGCCTTTTGAACGCTTCATAAAACTACCTCCAGATGAATCATCTTCGTCTAGTTTATCATAAAAGCGTTTTTAAAAGCTAATTTTGAAAGTATTCTAATTTTGACTCCGTAAAATGTAATACCCCTTATCCCGTTGGATAATGTCACAATTGCCAAAAGTAGCCTGCATTAATTTCTTAGCACTAGGCGCCCCTTGCTTCTTTTGTAATACGGCAAATAACTGCCCCCCTGGGACCAAGTGGGCCGAGGCCGTGGTCAACATATCATTGACGACTTGTTTGCCAGCGCGAATCGGCGGGTTGGTCCAGATTCCAGCGAATTGCTGATCCAGCTTAGTATAACCTGCGGATTCAATCACTTGCACATTGGTAAGTTGATTATCTTGGGCATTCTTTTGGGCCAGCGCTAAGGCCCGCTCATTCACATCTGACAGCACAATTTGCCGCTTAGGAAATTGGGCGGCTAGGGTTAACCCAATGGGGCCATAGCCACAGCCCAGGTCTAATAATGGCCCCGCCACTAGCTTTTGTGCTGGAATAGTCCCAATGAGCACTCTTGAACCGTAATCCACTGTCCGCTTGGAAAAAACGCCGTTATCCGTGGTGAATTTCAAAGTGTGCCCCAGGAGCTCAAAGGAGAATTGTTGTTGATCACTGGCCACTTCCGGGTTTTGGGAATAATAATACTCTGTCATAGTTAACCTCGATTTGATTCTTGTTTTTGTTCGGCACGCTTTTGGGCCTCACGTTTGTGAAAATTCAACATCATACTTGGTTTCATAATTGGTGATTGGAAATCGGCTGGATCAATGCGCTTGTTCACCACTAATAAAATCTGCAACATGGTGAAAATTAAGGAACTGCTTCTAGGGTAAACAATATAGCGGGATACCCAGCGAGTCACATACTTATTTTTATAAGAGCGCAGGCCTTCAAAACTAAAGAAGCGATAGCCATATTGATAAATTAAATGGGCCACCCGCTCCCCTAAAAAGGCGTGCTTGTAAATCCCCACATTCGCTAAAGGTGCCATCCCCATATTAAAGTAATGGTAGCCGTCGTCACGGACTTGATAGAACAAGTTGATAAAGATCTCGTCCATGATCCCTGAAGGGGCCTCTTGGCTGTGGCGCATCAAATCAATACTAGTGATTTCGTGATCGCCGGTGGGCATTAAATTGGCAAAAGCTACCAATTTGCCGTCTTTGTCTCGAATCACGGCAATGGGGGTTTGTTCCAGGTAATACCGGTCAAAAAAGCCTAAGGAGAACCCTTTTTCCGCCTTACCGGCCAACCAACTATCGGAAATGGCTTTTAACTGCTGGAAATCCTCGTCTGAAAATGGCGGTTCCAACATGCCAAAAGTATAACCCTCCCGCTTAAAGCGATTCATCAACGCCCGCTGGCCCTTATGTTTATTACCGGAGATATTAAAGTTAGGCAGGGCCACAAAGCCCTCTTCGCCAAACTTGATAAAATCATACCCATATTCGTGCATGATCATGGTGAAATTATCCGAAACTTCATAAAAGACGATCTGTAAGTCCTGTTGATCCGCATCTTTAATAAAAGCCGTAATGGCTTCATGAAGATAAGTTTGATTGCCCACGGGTTCACCCATGACAATCAGTTTATCCGCATTTTTCCGGTATAAGAAAAATAATTGATCTTCCCCATCCACGGTGTAATAATAAATGGCTTTATCCCGTGAATAAGCTAAGTGGCTGACTTCATTGCCCCCAAAGGTATCGATGACCGTGGCTACCCGTTTGGCATCAAAGCCGGCATTTAAATCTTTGCCCCCACGACTCAAGTATTCTTGAATCAAGACTAAGATCAAGGCCGCTAAAAATACCAAGATCAAACCGGTGAACCAAATTCGCTCCGAAGGAAACAATAACGCATCCGGCACTGGCCGACGGTGATGAATTCGCGGCGAATTCATGAAACCAACAATGGCATACAGGATAAAGGTCAAGACATAAACGGTACTGTCAAATAACCGACCACCCCAAGAAATTTCCAATTTGTCCCGATAGAGTTCCCCCTTGGTAAAGAACATGGCCAAAAGGACCAGGATGAAAATAACAAACAAAGTGGTGCTGGCGTCCCGTAAGAAGACATTGACGATGGCCACCACTAACAAGATCATTGTGGGCCAATAAGCCTTTTTCACCCGATTGGCTACCCCTCGGGCTAACCCAATCAACATGAAAGCCACAATAATATTGTAGGTCCGATCAATAAAGGCTAGGGCATAAGGATAAAGTCCGCCGATGACCCGGCTGGTGCGAATCCAGTTAGGAACGGTAGCCGCTAGTAACATCATAATAGCTGCGGCATATAAGAAAAAGACAATAAATGTATGGGACAAGCGTTGTAGGAATTGCTTGGGGATATCGTCTAAGTACTTATTAAACTTCGCGCCGGTATCATGGATGAAAAAGCAAGCTCCGATGGCAAAGGGAATCAGATAATAGAATATCCGATAAAATAACAACCACACCACGGCCACACTACTATCGATTCCGGCTGCTGGTAAGCCCAGAAGCATCATGGCATCAAAACTGCCTAAGCCCCCAGGGACCATGGAAACGACCCCAACCACGTTAGCAATCATGAACAATGGAAAAACGGCGGCTAAGTCCCGAATGCCCAAGAAATAGCCAATGACTAAAAAGAAACCTCCGGCAAAAGCCCATTCAAAAAAGGAGCCTAGGGTTAGCCGCAGTTCTTTGCGCAGGTTTAAACCCTCAAAAAACTCTGATTCTCTAAAGTGGGTAAAGGCTAATAAGAGTGGCGTGTATAAAGAACCCCCAACTAACCAGATCCAGTAATTACTAAATTCTCGGCCAATATTAAATCCAAAGATCAAAACTAAGGAAACAATACTTAAAATCGACAAACCCGACAATAAGAATAAGGCGATCTTAGAGATTGCATAGATAATTTCCTTACGAGTGGCATGCTTGCCATAAAAATTGGCCCGTAACGTCGCCCCCAATACCCCACCAGAACCAATCAAGTTATTAAAGGTATTGACCGTCCAGCCCGCCATGAGAATTTGTTTGGTGGGAGTGCGTTCTGGTAAGAAATCTTGAATTTCAAAATCGTAATTCAGCATGGGCGTGACCGCAATCAAACCCAAAACGGTCATCAGTAAAATCGATAATGGACTTTGACTGTGGAGGCTCTCGGATAGTTTGCGCTGATCAATGCCTTGGAGAATTCGGCCAATGGCGATAATGACAAAGGTCAGGACCGAAAGAATGAAAATTGCTTTTAGAATATTTTTGTGTTTTGACACGAATGCCATTATTTTTTTAAATAGCGCCTTCACAAGTGTTTTCCTCCCCAAAATTGTTACTTTCCATTATACATGATTATTTGCGGAATCCATACGGAATTGACCACCTTGCAAAACTGTTAGTAAATGCAAAAAAGGAGCTGGAAAATAAATTCCAGCTCCTTAAAGTCAAATGAATGAACTATTTCAAAGTAACTGTTGCGCCAACAGCTTCTAATTGTTCCTTCAACTTGTCAGCATCATCTTTAGAAAGACCTTCTTTGATGATTGAAGGTGCGCTATCAACTAAGCCCTTAGCATCTTTCAAGCCAAGTTCAGTGATTGTACGTACTTCTTTGATAACTTTAACTTTTTCTTGACCTGCTTCTGTTAATTCAACATCGAATTCAGATTTTTCAGCAGCACCAGCGTCGCCGCCAGCAGCACCTGCAGCAGCAACTGGAGCTGCAGCAGAAACACCAAATTCTTCTTCAATAGCTTTAACTAAGTCGCTTAATTCTAAGACAGAAGCGTCTTTTAATTGATCGACAATTGCATTTACATCTAATGCCATGTTTTGTATCCTCCATTTATAGGTCCGAGTTTTTTAGTAAAATCTTAAATCATTAAGCAGCGGGTTCGTCGCCTTTGCTGTCAGCAATAGCTTTAACAGCGTAAGCCACGTTGCGAACTGGTGCTTGTAATACAGAAAGTAACATAGATAGCAAGCCTTCGCGACTTGGTAACTTGGATAATTGATCGATTTGTTCTAATGAAGCTACTTTACCTTCGATCATACCACCTTTAATTTCCAAAGCATCGATGTCTTTGGCAAATTTAGCGATGATCCGTGCAGGTGCAACAACATCTTCATAAGAAAAGGCAATTGCAGTAGGTCCAGTAAATGTTTCATCCAAACCTTCGTAGCCAGCTTTGTCAGCAGCACGACGCAAGTAAGTGTTTTTGATGACTTCTAAGTCAACA
Organism: Agrilactobacillus composti DSM 18527 = JCM 14202; assembly: GCF_001436375.1. GTDB lineage: Bacteria > Bacillota > Bacilli > Lactobacillales > Lactobacillaceae > Agrilactobacillus > Agrilactobacillus composti. Next base: position 92,039 of record NZ_AZGA01000070.1, read on the forward strand.
CCTTCCGCACGTAGTTGTGCCCGTAATTCAGTAGCTTGTTCAACAGTTAAACCTAAATAGTCGACAACGACGATAGACTTAGACTTGCCAAATTTTTCTACTAATTCATCAACAGCAGCAGCTTTTTTTGCAATAACTTGTGCATTAGCCAATTGAGTTTCACCTCCGTATAATTTTTTGGCATCGGAGTATAAAAAAACTCCATGCCATAAGACATAGAGAAATTACTTAACGTGTTTCCTCGGCAGGATATTGAGACATTAATGTCACCTGAGTCTTAGGCAATAAAACAACCGAGACTCATCATATCATGGGTGGCCGTTGGCGTCAATCTTTTTTTAGAATTCAGTTAATTTACATGGTGGCAAAGACCTTGGGCCATTTGCGCCGGGCAAAAGCATTCAGGCGCATCTCAAGCCAAATACCAATGAAACCGGCGATCATCGCCACTAAAGTGCTATGGTGGACGGCCATATAGGTCCAGTGTTGATCCACAAAGGCACAGATCACCACAATACTGCCTTTGATAAGCCAATACCCACAGAATAATCTAATGATAAAGCCCATTATAAGCCGCCCCCTAACCCGTTACTATTGTTGTTTTTATCCATAATTTGGCCGATAACATAGCCTTCAAAAAAGCCGTCATCGTAATGTTCGTTTGGTCCAGGCCCGGCGGAAGAGCTATCATCCTTATTACGGATCAAGAACTTGATAAGGATAATAATGATCCAGACAAAAATCATCCAGTTTTTGGCACTGTTAATAAAGTCCCAATTGTATTCAGAGTTAGCCCCCTGGTTAATGTAACTCTTTTGGGTGAATGTCTTGGTCCGATCAACCCACTTCATCAGATTGCTAGCTGAAGTATCCGTGTTGGATAACCGGCCAAATAGATACCACTCCTGAAAGTCAAAAATAGCGCCGTTAGAATCGATTCGAATCTCAAAGTGACCATGGGTTGGAAAGACATAAATAAACATAATCTGGGGTCCAAATAAATTTTCCCCGGTTTTAGGGTTCATCACAGCATGACGACCAGTGTCATCCAGCGGCAGCTCCCCGGTCAATAACTTATCGCTGTCCCCATTCAGCACAACGTAGGGTAATTCGCTGGATAGGTGATCGGATATATCGGTGAAACCCTCCTGAGGTTTCTTGGCAAAGGTATAAACAAAAATTTGATAATTTTGGTTATAAGGATCAAAGTAACTAGCTTTCAAAAAGTCCGCATTGATATCGTGAATGCGATCAATGTCTGATTGGCTCAGCAGCCCCAAGTCATCTTGCACTTGGTAATCCACGTATGGATCACTGTACGCCTTTACCGGCGTTGGTTTCGTAAAACAAACGCTTAATAATCCGATAAACGCAATGATAAACAACCATCCCCGCTGCTTCTTCAAACCCTCATCTCCCAATGATTGGTGCTTCGTTTCTTTTTATCATAGCATAATTTTAATCTTAAATAGTCATAAATACACAAATATGTACATTGAAATCTACGGCAAACAAAAAGCGCAGCCCAAAAGCCACGCTAAATAAAACCATCCGATTTTGAATCTATTGATCCGACATATATCCAGAACATCAGGAGACAAATTTTAAATAAATTTATCTAAAACTCACATATAATCTGGCGTAATTGCATGAATGCAACGATAGAACTATATCTCCTAATTAAGGGGTTGTCAAACTAGTTTTAATCGTTAATATTAAATCTAAAAGTTATTAATTTGACATACATCCAGAACCATATATAAGAATATGTGAATTGAGTTAACGTACTTGAATCTATTGATCTGACATACTTTCAGAACCCAGAATATCAGGAGACAATGTTTATAATCGTTCATGAATCCCTTGATCTGACATACTTCCAGAACCACTACGGTGACCCAATAACTGTTGAATATGCTCTTGAATCCATTGATCTGACATACTTCCAGAACTCATCTGTATCCTCCTAAATTTGTGATATAGCTCTTGAATCCATTGATCTGACATACTTCCAGAACCGGCGATATAGTTAAAATTTTTATTGCTTAGCTCTTGAATCCATTGATCTGACATACTTCCAGAACGGTAAGGTTTCCCAACTTGGATTTCAGTATGCTCTTGAATCCATTGATCTGACATACTTCCAGAACAGGATGACGAATTGAATTCCACGATGTCTGGCTCTTGAATCCATTGATCTGACATACTTCCAGAACATATTAGGTTTTTCATATAGAAAGGATTAGGCTCTTGAATCCATTGATCTGACATACTTCCAGAACCTTAAGCTGTTTCCTTTTCGAATTTTTTGTGCTCTTGAATCCATTGATCTGACATACTTCCAGAACGTGCTTCAGCTTGCAAGTTAACCACTTTAAGCTCTTGAATCCATTGATCTGACATACTTCCAGAACGGAAAGAATGTTCGTATCCTGCCAATTAAATCATGGGTCTGTTCTCATCAAAGGCCACGAAATCAGCATCGATATAAATCATCTTCACGCCCCCCATAAGCTTGTATGTCAGATATTCATCGCGAGCTTTCTCGAAGAAAACAATTGAACGTTGCTGAGTCATCACTTCAGCAGCTATGGTTCTCAATTGCGCTAAATCTAAATAATTCATTGGGTTCGAAAAGATGGGCAAGCGTTTGTCGTTCAATTGCCCCATCACTTCAAGTACTGAGTTAATTATATCATACGGTGTTGTCACATTAACAGTATCCACACTAGGTTCAAGATATTTAATCAAGCGGTCAACGGCCCAATCTTGGTTCAATTGAATGGGCAAATTCCCAGTAAAAATTACATCCGTTACAGCAGCCTTGATCTGCGAATCTAATCGATAAAGTTGCTGCAAACTTTGCTCATCCAAATGAGCCAACAAGATTTTATAAATTTGCCGTTTAAAAATATCATTCAAGTCAATATTGCTACCCAAATCACCGATAAAAAGACTATCTTTTAATGGATGCAAAATTTTACCGTCCGAACTAAACACAAAATTGTCCACGTTCTCTACTTGCCAGAATCTTTGCAAATCCCAAAGCAATTGAGAATTTGCAACATGAATAAAAGTGATACCTGCTTCTAAGAAATCTAGCTTTTGCACGCCATTTATTGTCAGACTTCTCATATGACCACCAAAGTATCATCCGTATTACGAATATCATCAATCGCCGTCCCCACCAAAAAACGCATAGAGCTGTACTGCTTTTCAGTTACCATCAAGGTTTGAACAATGCCAGCCGGCGGGGCAATAGTGGCCAGGCGATTTTCAAGTAATTGAGCCGACTGCTTATTTGTGGTAATCCGCACATAAATTGATTCTTGAATCATCAGGAAGCCTTCATTGATCAATGCCTTGCGAAAACTGCGATAATTACGTCGATCCGTCGGCGTTAAAGTTGGCAAATCAAACATCACTAATAATCTCATCACTCTATACCTCATTTTTCAACACCCATTCTGGTAGTTCAACCCGTTTACCTGATAAATAATCCAGGGCTTGTCTTGTAACTTCCCCCATCGCATTTGTCACTGTGGATTGATGCCCATTGATTCGAACCACATCATTCAATAAATCTACTAAGGCTAATTTTTGTTCCCGTTCTAGTGGCTTGTCTCGTTGCTCATAGACCTGCCTATCCACCAACGGCCGAAAAATTTCCATTAAATCACTAGCCAAATTAAATTCGTTTTCACTACTCACATGGTGGATGCCAATTTCGGTAAGATATCCCGCCGAATGAATTTCTCTGGCCAGTGCAGCCATAAAAATCTGATAGCCATAATTTAAATGCGCATTGATCAAATTAGCGCCATCTTGACGGGTGAATGTTGCGCCAAACAACCTTGGAAAATACATTTTGGCGGCAACTGCTTCTCGATTATGGCTATCTCCCGGCGCTACCGTAGCTTGTAATTCAGCAAAACCGGTATCATTTAAGGCCAAATCTGATAAGAGACTACCTTGGTTTTCAATTTTGCGCTGCACAATCAGTTGCCATAAAGATTCCGTTCGTTTGCTATCCCAGTGAACTTGTTTTGCAATACAACGATTTCTTAATTTATTACCAAAATAACCATTTATCTCCCCCACAGGAATGCCATGATCATCGCAAAAAATCACTTTTACATTTTCCTTAAGCAATTCAGCAATACAATAGCCAGTGATGACTGCCTGAGTCGTCGCAATCAATAACACACTAATATCATTAACCGGTATCTGGGCAATATTATCTTCTGTCCGCACTTTAAGATGATTCAGCTGATAGTTAATTTTACAATGTTGCGTTATTACCACCGTTCGAAAAGCCATTTTCATTTCCTCCTCCAATATGTTAAACTAAATCTGTAGGATTCATCCCCTACAAAGATCAATCTTGAATCTATTGATCTGACATACAGCGTCAGAATAAAACAAGGCCATCGGCCAAGTTTACAGCGCTCTTTTTGAGAGTGGGGCTTATGCCCATACATATAAGCAAAAATCCTATGACACGCAATCTGGTCATAGGATTTTTAATTACCTTTTAGTTGATTGAAAAATCGTGAAATTCTTTGATACTCATAACGTCATTAAACAATCCAGTAAATGAACTGTTAATTAATTTATCTTCATCAGTCAGTGAAACACCTTTAGGATAAATAAGCCGGCCCCAGGCAGTTGACAAACCAATCTGTTTCAAGTCACTATTAGTTGCATTGGCATGTAACGCGCTTAATAACCTACTAAATACTTGTTGTTTTTGAGCAAATTTCAACTCATCAAATTTACCGATTTTACCAATCAGTTTTTCTAAGCTAGTTTGATGAGTCTTCAACGGATAGTATTGCCGTGCTTGATCAATAACATCCTTCAACAAACTTTCAAACCGCTGATCCACATCATCAAAGTGCGATTCAGCCTGCAGTCGATTCTCAGCTGTTACTTTATCCGGCGCCCCAAGCAGAATCGAAATATCTTGATAATCTGCCTTTGGTAGCCATAGTTGTCGGAAATTATGCAACTCAGTAGCTGAGGAGACCGTAACTAATGCACCATCTTTAATCAATAATTGTCCACAAGGTACGTGGGCGCGAATGACTTTCGCGTTGTCATCTCCAAGCACAGATTGCACCTTTCTTTCAAGAACACTGGCATTCTTTTTAATTTCCGGTAACCAGAGACGCAGTACATTTACTAGGCGGAATTTCTTCTTGGAATATACCAAAGCAGCGTAAGCTGGCTTCAGAGAACCAAAACCACCATATAAGTCAGCTGCTTTATCTTTACTTAACGCAACTGCCACGTGCTTATCCCCACTACCATAGCGGGTCTCATTATAGAGTGTCCCGGTTTGGTCCAAGGTCATTTTAGTCACCAGCATCTTTTTATAATCGATGACTTTCCGTAAATAAGCCACATCCTCCGGCGTCCAGACAATTTCACCGGTGGTTTGATTGGTTTGAAACTTCGTGTCAGGATTAGCCATTGACCCCACAATAAAAGTAAACGGTCGAACTTTCTTATCCTGACCGGCTTTTGCCCGGGCCCGTTGGATAATATCTTTGGTATATCGATTGTAGATATTCCCAGCCCCGTCGCTAACACGCCCCTTCTCCATAATACCCACCTTACGGCTAAATTCACCGGCTGTGGCGAATAATAAGGCATCATGGGCATGGTGATAATCATTGATATCTCGATTCTTACGAACATTCAAATAGCGCCGCATTTCAGCAGTGATTTCAGAAGGTAGAGCTTCAACTTGAGAATCGTCGTAATACTCTTTAATCAACGTTGCAACGTTTTTGATCACTTGTCGAGTTTCTACCAAAGACCGAGCAATGAAACGTTCTTTCTGGTCAGCGGAAAAATCATCGGATGTCCGGGTTAGATTATTATACTTAATGGTACTCATCAACCCGGTGTCCCTTAACTGCCGCCACCAAGCTTTGCGCTCTTGAATAAGGCTGGGCAAAAATGTCGGTGAATCTGATTTACGGGCGTTCATCTCTGAATTGACCAGTACCCGATTATCCAAACTATTATTTTTCGTATAGGCTTGCGGAATAATGTGATCAATTTGATAGTTACTGGAAATTTTAGTTATATCGATATCAGTCTCAGTGTACATATCTTTGCCTTGCTGCAGATAATATAGATACAACCGATCGTCCTTTAATTGTTCTTTGGTGAGGTCTTTTATTTCACTAGCCAGCTTGGCAAATTCTTTTTTCAGAGCCTGATTGCTATAAAGTTGTTTCAGTCGGTTGACCCGGGCATTGGTTAAATTAGACTGTTGGCTTTCCCGGGCAAACTCGATATAAATCCGGCTGGGGGCGTTCCCCACGGCCCGGGTGATTTCATCGATAATATGAAAGGCTTGATTGATACCCCGTTTAATATTCTTCGGCCCAGGCATATCTAAAATCCGTTGTTTCAAACTCAGATTATTTTCGGAACCGCTATTTTCCTGGTCCAACCAAGACTTGACCCCATATCGGTCCTTCATATCATTCACAATTTCCATAAAGTTCATTTGTGTGCCATATAATGTTTCTAAAATTGAATATTGCCCTGGTTCCCGCTCACCCTCTAAAGCCACGTGAACGATTTTACTGGTCAATAATTTTTGGGATAGTCGACCCCAACCAGTGTAATGCGTCCGGGCCAGTTGTTTGACCTGCTTTTCTGACAACTCTGGTCGCAATTTCAATTGACGTTGTAACGCTTTACGGTCCTCAAAAACCGTTTGTAATTCCACAATTTGTTCCAAGAGTGTTAAGTTTTTAGGGTCATCTACAAACTCAGCGCCAAATATCCCCACAAAATAATGGTAGGTGCTCAGCGAGCTGTTTAATTTGCGTTCGTTCACATTAGCAAAGCCACTCAATGTTACGGGGCTGCCAAATTCTGTGGTCAAATATTCTTCAATGCGTTTGACTGTAACTGTTTTATTGGTTTTAAAAACATGTTCAAAAATATCTTGCTTCACAGCAATATCTAAGCGGCGCTTTTCGATGCGAAGATTATTCAATTCTTGTAACACATTAAATTCTTGGTAGACCAGAGAATTCTTAGGTAAGGTGGGTTCTCCTAACAGATAAGTATCGGTACCAGTCATGCGCCGAATAAATTCATTCCCAGATTTGTCCCGATCAACTTTTTCCGTGTAGTTCCAAGGAGTGATGGCGCCAGGTTCTTTAGGAACCATCCAATGATTAGCGTTATTCCCCGCCACCTTGTGCTTGGGCACCAAGGGCCCCACGTAATAAGGGACGCGAAACTTCACCAAACCTTCAATTTTATTCAAAGTATGGCCATCCTGCTCAAAAGTGGCTTTTAAGAAGGGATAATATTGCCCCTGATTTTCAATAATTTGCTGCAACTCGTTTAAATGGAGTTGGTGGGGAATCGTACCATTTGCTTTGGTTCTTTGGCGGGGTAAGAATTCATTATTGTCGATTTTCAGTGAAAATTCCGACTTTTTAGCCGCTGGGATATCAGCTGCCTCAATGGCTTTAGCGAACTTCTTGCCCGCTTTCAATCGCACGTCTTCGTTGTCAGTCATCAAGTCGGCATAAGCCAGACGCAATTCCCGATTATTCTGCGGTGTTAAAACGTGGTCTTTGATATAGGTCCAGTCGGTGCGATGGCTAGCGTAGCGAGCCACCATAGCAGCTGAAATCGAGGTAGCATCCCCCAATAAGCCCTTTAAAGTCAAGCCACTGAAGGCGGCATAAAGCGTTGTCAAAAATTCGTTTTGTTCATCAGATAAAGCCGGATTATCCCCGAGAGCCGCCAGCTTCTCTTCGATATCGTTGTCAACAAATTTGAATTTAAATTCTTTTTGGTCTTCTTTGGGAATCCCATCTAACTGAAAAATAGCCATTAAGTCCACTTGATTCCCCACAAGGCCGCTTAAAATAGCCTTAAATATTCTCTTATTAGGTTGCTGGGCAGCGTTATTAAACCCCATAAGGGCCTTATTGGCCCGATCTGCAGGGGACAACGTCATGTCCGTTAACCCTTTAAAGATTATTTGTTGGTCCACTTGATCCACAATCTTGAAATCTGGGAAGGCTTGATCATAAAAAGCGGTCATTTGGTCAATAAAAGTATTAATGTCAAAGGCTTCGCTGGCATTAATTGGCCCTTCCCCTCTGAGAAAGTTCCCCCGGAACTTGATAATATGATGAATAGCCAAATAAACTTCTCTTAAATCATGTTGTGAAGTATCCGTCATTAACTTTAGCCGCAAATGATAAATGGTGGGATAGTCATCATGAAATTGGCGGTCCAGCGCAGCATCGTTAAACAAAGGCGCGGCGGAATATTTACCTTTGTTTTGTTGATCTGCTGGATGCACCCAAGCGTACTTTAACCGATGCAAAAAGTTAGGATCCACCTTAGCTAATTCTGGGGCGAATATCCCGTTCAATGCCCCCAGGCGCCAGCGCCGCCGACTTAAACGTCGCCGTGCTGTCCGAAAGCCCCGCCGTTCTTCAGCAGTCTCCGCTGGCGTAAACAAGCGCACCCCAATAACATTATTGCCCTTAGCCCGCAACAAGCGATAATTGGTGTCTAAGGCAGCGAAACCCACACTGCCTGTCCCAATATCTAAGCCTAAACTATAGTCTTTTGTCATAGTCTTACTCCAATCTATATGTACTTGCTATTATCATACCAAAAAGTAAATCAATATTACATATTTCTGAACGCTCAATCAATCTAGCCATCCTCACAGATATTGAGTCTGCTTGCCCACCATCTAACTCAATTGTTCCAACAAAAAAACGCCTATCCCAGTGGATAGACGCTAAATTAATGTTTAATTTAAAATGATGCAATATCAACTTTGACACCAGGGCCAAATGTTGAAGTGATGGACAAGCTCTTGATATAGTTCCCCTTTGCAGAAGCAGGACGAGCCCGAACAATTGTATCTTGTAAACTACGGAAGTTTTCAAGCAATTGGTCTTCTGTAAAGGATACCTTGCCGATTGGGGCATGGACGATACCTTGTTTGTCAACACGATAAGTGACTTGACCAGACTTGATATCGTTAATGGCTTTGGTAACATCCATTGTAACGGTACCAGTCTTAGGGTTAGGCATTAAGCCTTTAGGACCCAAGACACGGCCTAAACGACCAACTTTGGCCATCATAGGTGGTGTGGCAACAGCGACGTCAAAGTCTAACCAGCCGCCTTGGATCTTTTCAACTAAGTCATCAGAACCGACGATATCAGCGCCAGCTTCTTCAGCTTGTTTAGCTTGATCGCCTTCAGCAAATACGATGACTTTTTGTGTTTTACCAGTACCATTAGGTAAAACCAAAGCCCCACGAATTTGTTGGTCAGCTTGTTTTGGATCAACAGATAAGTTGTAAGCAACTTCAACAGTTGCATCAAACTTAGCATAGTTTGTTTTCTTTACTAAATCGACAGCTTCATCAACAGGATAGCTTTTGCCAGCTTCAACCTGTTTTGCTGCTTCGATGTATTTCTTGCCTCTCTTGGCCATTAAAATTTTCCTCCTTGCAAATGTGGTCACAGGGTCTACGCCCTCCCACTTGATTTCACGGTTTTAACCGCTAATCCGTCATACTAAAAGCAATTAATCTTTGACAGTGAAGCCCATGCTTCTAGCTGTACCTTCAACCATGCGCATAGCAGCTTCAACGTCTGTAGCGTTTAGGTCTTGCAGTTTTGTCTCTGCGATTTGACGAACTTGATCCTTAGTTACTTCTGCAACCTTTTTAGTATTAGGTTCGCCAGAACCGTGTTCAACACCAGCGGCTTTTTTCAATAAAACAGCGGCTGGAGGAGTCTTAGTTACGAAGTCGAATGAACGATCCTCATAAACTGTGATGACTACTGGAATTAACATACCAGCTTGGTCAGCTGTACGGGCGTTAAAATCTTTGGTGAAACCCATGATATTAATGCCGGCTTGACCTAATGCTGGACCTACTGGTGGAGCTGGTGTTGCTTTACCAGCGGGAATTTGTAATTTAACGATGTTTGCTACTTTTTTTGCCACGAGACATTGCCTCCTTTAGTCCGTGTTGTGGTATAAATGGCGATAGAAATTTCGCCTCCCACGCGTATGAAAACATACTTGAATAATATACCATGGGTCCTAACCCAAATCAAGGGGATTTATGTTAAACTGAGTTCAAAATCTCTTGGAGGTGTCTTCATGCAATCTGCCTTATCCTTGGCAAACGCTGTTCGTCAGCAGCAAGTATCCAGTATTGAACTCATTGAACAGGCTAAAAGTCGCATTGCCCAATTGAACCCTGAATTAAATGCAGTGGTTCATACCCGCTATGGGGCTGCTAAACAAGAAGCGGCCCAGCTCAAAGATACGGGTCAACCCTTTTTAGGGGTGCCATTATTGATCAAAGGCCTGGGGCAAAATATCGCCGGTAGTCCGGCCACCTTAGGTTCAAAATCATTTCAAGATACCATTGCCAAAGCCACGGACAACTATGTTCAACGCCTACAGGCCATGGGTTTTATCATCATTGGCCAGACCAATGTCCCTGAATTTGGCTTTAAAAATATCACCGATGCCCAGATTTATGGCCCGGCCAAAAATCCCTGGAACCCGGCCTTTTATTCTGGGGGCTCTTCTGGCGGGGCTGCCAGTGCCTTAGCCAGTGGCATGGTCAGTTTGGCCACTGGCAGTGATGGGGGCGGCTCCATTCGCATACCCGCTTCATTTTCGGGCTTGATTGGCCTTAAACCCACCCGGGGCCGAGTGCCGGTGGGACCGGGGGAATATCGCAGTTGGCAAGGGGCCGCTATTAATTTTGCCTTGACCACCAATGTGGCCGATACGGCCGCTTTCTTACAAGGCATCCAAACCCTACAGCCCGAAGCCCCATTTCAAACGCCGCTGATCCCGGCGACTGACTTTCAGACCATGACCACCCCACCAGCCCATTTAAGGGTCGCCTTCACCACAGAATCCCCCGTGGGGTCCCCGGTCAGTGCCGCGGCTAAAAACGCGGTTTTAGAAGCCGTCAACCTGCTGGCAAACCAAGGTTATGCAGTCACCGAAATCAAACCCAATCTCGATGGTCGGCAATTAATGGATAGTTATTTTGTCATGAATGATGGGGAAACCGCCGCCATGGTGGCGGCCTTTGAGCACCTAGGCAAGCAAGCCATCACCAAGGACCAAATGGAACCCATCTCCTGGGCCATTTATCAAGCTGGTTTAAGCACCACAGCAGCCGAATATAGTTTGGCGTTAAGTAGTTGGGACCAAGCGGCAGCCACCATGGTGGCCTTCTTTGACGACTATGACGTCTATCTTACCCCCACCACGGCTAAAACTGCGCCAGCATTGGCGCACCAATTCCAGTCCCCACTGCTGCAGGCCCAAATTGCCCAAGTCGAAAATTTAAGCCCTAAAGAACGGCAAAATTTGGTTTACGACTTCTTTTATGACAGTTTAACCTACTCGCCCTTTACCCAATTGGCTAATTTAACTGGGCAGCCAGCCATTAGTTTACCCACGTATGTGGATAAAAAATCGGGGTTGCCCCTGGGGATTCAATTCATGGCCAATAAGGGGCAAGAAGGCCGGTTATTGCAATTGGCCGCGTTGTTTGAAAACCAAGGCTGTTTCAAATTGCTCGCCCAACTATAAGCCATACCCAATGACCTTAAGGCTTAATATAACGGTAGCCCGCATCTTGTAGAGCAATTAAATCGGCTACGCCCGCTGGCACTACCAGCACCCCTGCAGGTAGGAAATCTGGGGTAATATCGTGACTGGCCATGGCATTTTGGCAGGCGTGGAAATGAATGCCTTGTTGTTGCAGTATCGCGATCTTAGCTTGTAACTGGGCTTGGAGGTAGCCCGTAATGGCCGCCCCATTCACCAGGACCACCACATCGTAAGTCAGCTGCTGGGCCTGGCCGTATTGCCAGAGATTCTGCACGTTAGCCAAGGCGTGGGGCCATTTATCTAATTCGTCAATATGAAAAACTGCTTTGGGCATGTCAATCACCTTTCTTCATCCTATTTAAAAAGCTCAACGCCTGGCCTTCTAAAAGAACGCTAGGGTTGAGCTTTTTCGTTGCGCCATAAAAAATCCACAATATTTTCATCCACTAACGCATTTTCATGGAGTAAACTGTGGGCGGCTCCGGGGCCGCGCATCAAAGCTTGGGCATAGTGATGCTTTGTGCCCTGCAAAATGAAGGCCAAAGCAAAGCTACTATCCGAAGAAACACTGCCATCGTGTTGCACCCGGGTACTGGGTAAAATATTGCCCACAATGTTCAAAAAATCGATGGGCTTGGGGATACGGTCAATATTGTCCTTTAGGAACTGATAAATGGGTGTCCGATGTTCCGGGCCTTTACGGGTCAAGCGGTAACTGAAAATCTCGCGTTCATCCCGGCCCAGTTCAAAATCATTGAAGGGTCCAGCAATGGTCACCACCTTAGCCACTTGGGGTAGTTTGGGCGTATTGCCAAAACGAGCACAATAAGCCACCACCGTCACTGCCCCCATGGAGTGGCCCACCAGGTTCACCCGGGGGATACCTTCATGATACAAATACGCCAACAAATTATGCAGCCATTCGGTCTGAGCCCAAACATTAGCGGTACCCTTTTTAAAAAGAACCTGAATCGTGGGGTTTAACGCGCCCCCCAATTGGCCCTTCCAAGTAAAACGGCCATCGGCGAAAACCTTTACCACTGCCACCTTATCAGCGACTTGGCTGCGTTCAAAACGCTGCAGCATATGGCCAAAGGAATAACGGTTACCCCGGTAGCCGTGGACAAAAATGGTAGGGATATTCGTATAGCGAATATCTGGTTGTTTTTGAATGGTTTTATAAGGCACTGTCCCCATCCGAGTGAAATCCACCACAAAGAACACCAGGCCACTTAAAAAAATCAGGCCCAATAACGTCACAAGGTAAAATAAATACGACACATTTATCACGACCAGCCAAGTTAATTACAGCTTGTCCACCTGATCAAAGTCTAATTCAGCACTTGTCTCACGGCCAAACATATCAATATTAACTTTCAATTTTAATTTTTCATTATCCACTTCTGTGACTTTCCCAACTAAACCAGAAAAAGCCCCTTCAGAAATTTTAACAGATTCGCCATTTTCAAAGTCAATGTCTGAATGCCGTTTGCTCATCCCTAATTGATGTAAGATGTTTTGAATCTCTTCATCCAACAATGGTGCTGGTTTACTACCAGCCCCGTGGCTACCCACGAAACCAGTGACCCCAGGGGTATTCCGCACAACGAACCAGGATTGATCGGTCATGACCATTTCCACTAGGACATAGCCCGGAAAAGTCTTTTTCATGATTTCTTTGTCCTTACCGTTCTTGATTTCATGTTCTTCTTCTTCAGGAACGACTACCCGGAAAATAAAATCTTCCATGCCCATGGTGTGGGCCCGAGATTCCAAGTTAGCCTTTACTTTATTTTCATAGCCAGAGTAAGTATGCAAAACATACCAATTTTTTTCAGCTGATTCAACCATTAATATTTTTCTCCTTTAATTTTAAGCCAAAATAAAAAAACTCCACAGAAGTTGGAAGTTTTTCTAAATACATTATACCAAATAATTTAGGAAATACCTATCCTAAGATTATTTTAAAATGAAATGTTCCAATAAGAAGGTGATGACCCAGCCTACGATCCCAAAGAAAATAGCGAACATTAAGGATGTCATGATAACCGTTGTGGTATCATGGCGATTCTCTTTGGCTGTTGGCCAAGTGGTCAACTTCATTTCAGTAATAACGCCCTTAACAAAATTCGTAAATCTCTTCATAAAATCCCTCTATTTGGTCATTAATTTTACACAAACTCACTGCTATTTCGTTTCTTTATGCAAGGTGTACTTACCACAATACTTGCAAAATTTTTTTACCTCTAAGCGTGATTCTCGAGTCGTACTAACTTTAATTGAATAATTCCGCGACCCGCAGACGGTACATGCTAGAGCAGCTTTTCTTACTGGCATCTTAGCCCTCCAAATTAAATACGGAAGCAATAAACATACAGTCCACTTTAGCATGTTACAGGGGGATAAGTCAATTTTAAAATATAATTTAGCCAGTTTCTTCTTGTAAAAATCGTTTAAATTTTTGGCGAACGCGCTGTTGGGCATTTTTTAAACTCATCAAATTAATATTGTGGCTTTCCCAAATTTCAGCTGGGGTTTTCTGCCCCATGATATACAGTAGTGCCTGGGATTCAACTGGGGATAAGCCGGCGCAAAAAGCGCGAAAATCCGCCAAAATCACCGTTGGGTTCCGGGACAATAAAACTAATCCCTTTTGCCGCAATTCTTGATCTTCAACAGTCATTTTATCCCAAGACGTACAATAAATATCCCCTTGGCGCTTCTTAGCAAACTGCTTACGTAACTTTGAATGGATATGATTTTGAAACCGCAATTTATAAAAGCTGCCAAATTTTGAGCCGGTAGAAGGATCGAACTTGCGGCAGGTCAATAAACATTCCAGACGGGCTTCTTGCATCCAATCATCTGCGTCATAAAGATGCAAGTGGTAACGATTGATGATGTTATGAATCAATGGTCGATACTTATTCACCAAACGTTCTAAAGCGTCAGAACTACCCGCAACTACCTGTAAAACAAGCTCATTTTCCTGATGGAAATCTAACATAGTCGGCTCCATTCCGTTGGGTAAAACGGCTTGTTAAAAGTGTAGCATAGAACGGCAGTACTAAAAAGAAAACGGGCGTTCAAAATTTATTAGGCTTTAGGATGATGATCAATATTATCTCTGATTTTTTCCAACAGCAACATCTGCCGTCTAGACCAAGGTGAGTTCCGGCGATTAAAGGCATCGTAGTGCTTAGCATCCGATTGAATTTCTTCTCTGGTACGTTTCATCTGGCGATATAATTCAAACGCCGAGATTCTAAGAGCCCCTCTGGAAAACACCGTCCACTGTTCGGCTTGATCGCTAGTGGCCACGGTGACTTGATTTAAGGGCTGATTCAACTCCCCGGCTAAGTGTTCAATATAACTATCGGCCGTTTGATCTTCTTTGGTATAAGTGACCTCAATATTGAAGCGGGTGAAATCCTCTTTGATTCCTGGCACATACATTGCATCAAAAATTAAAATAATTCGAATATCCGGCTCATACTTTTTATATTCTGAAAGCACATCTAACAGGGTATCTCTGGCATCTTTTAAATGATTTTCTTTCTTCATTTTAGCCAGTTCCGGCCAATTGCCAATCATGTTGTAACCATCTACAATTAGGATTTCATGTCGCATACTTATTCCTCCAATTTATGTCTGGAGTTATACGCCTGGTAGAGTAAAACGCCGGCGGCAACACTGGCGTTTAAACTTTGGACGTGGCCTACCATGGGGATGCTTAAAGTGGCATCCATCAACTTGGCGACACCTGGGGAAATCCCCTTACCTTCGTTACCAATCACCAAAGCCGTGGCCCCATTGGCATCCCAAGTCCGATAATCGGCGCCACTCATGGCCGTGCCAAAAATCCAAAAGCCTAAGTCTTTGAGCTTTTTAATGGTTTGGGCTAAGTTGGTGACCCGAACCACCGGCACGTAATTCATGGCCCCTGTGGAGGTCTTGGCCACCACGTCGGTCAAAGTCGCTGAACGGCGCTTAGGGATAATGACCCCATGGACACCCATGGCATCACAGGTCCGTAAAATCGACCCTAAATTATGGGGATCTTCCAAATTGTCTAAGATCACAATTAACGGCGCTTCTTCTTGTAACTTGGCTTTATCCAAAACATCTGCCAGTTGGGCATAAGGAATCGGACTCACGGCCACCACGATGCCTTGGTGATTTTCTGGGGTCAATTGGTCCAATTTTGCCTTAGGGACCCGTTGTAAAATCAAATGTTGGGCCTTAGCTAAGGTTTCCACTTGGCGGGCAAAGTTAGGCTGAATGTTCTCCAGTAAAAATATTTTATTAATGCGATCACTTTGATCGCTTTCCAATAATGAAATCGTCGCATGCCGGCCGTAGATGAAATCATCTCGCTGCACTGGCTCATCGCGCCGATCATTTATTTGTCTGTTGCTCACGCGTTCTCCCCGCTTCCACTTGGGCAATGCACCAATTTGCTAATTCATCGATGCGTTGCGTTTGTTGTTCTAATTTCAAATAGCCAAAAACCGCTTCAAAACCGGTGGAACGCCGATAAGTCGTGGCATCCGTATTCTTGGCTTTCGTATAACTTTTGGCATTTCGACCGCGTTTAAACATGGTCCACTCCGCTTCGGTCAAAAAGTCATCATCTGCCATCAAATAAATCAAGGCGCTTTGGGCCTTAGCAGACACGTATTCCTTTGCGGTGCGCTGTAAGAGGCTAGGTTTGGTTATCCCTTTATTTAACAAGTGCTCGCGAACAAACACTTCATACACGGCATCCCCTAAATAAGCGAGATCAATGCCATTTAACAATACTGGATTCATGCGCGGCGCCACCTCGTTCCTTGGGCAGTATCTTCTAAAAGAATGCCCTTTGCTTTTAATTCATCCCGGATCTCATCACTTCTGGCAAAGTCTTTATGCTTGCGGGCTAAGTTGCGTTGGTTGATTAAATCCTCGACATCTTCATCCAATAAAGAATTGCCCGCAAAACTTAGGCCAAACACATTGGTCAAATCTTCAAAAGTGCCTTGTAGCAACTCCAAAGTGCCAATTTTAGCCTGCGGTTCATTGGCATAAGTATTCATCACCCGGACCAATTCATAAAGCTGCGTCATGGCATTTTGGGCATTAAAATCATCATCCATGGCCGCTACAAAAGCCCCTTTGATGGTGGCCACGGCTTGTTCCACAGCGGTATCACTGCCAGGAATAGCATCTTTGAAACGATAATTGATATTGGTCAGGGCATTTTGCAATTTAGCCAAGTTGGCCTTGGCATCGGCTAAATTCTCTTCAGAATATCGAATTGGCCGCCGATATTGGGTCGTGGCCATTAAAAAGCGCAATACTTGAGGGGCAACGGTTTTTACCAATTCATGGACGGTGACAAAATTCCCCAGAGATTTGGACATTTTTTCATCATCGGCACCAATCGTCACAAAGCCGTTATGCAGCCAATAATTGGCAAATTTTTTACCCGTAGCCGCTTCACTTTGGGCAATTTCGTTTTCATGATGGGGAAATTCTAAATCTTGACCCCCGCCATGGATATCTAAAGTATCCCCTAAATATTTGATCGACATCACGGAGCATTCAATGTGCCAACCGGGACGGCCTTTGCCCCAAGGCGAGTCCCAAAAAATCTCTTGGGGTTTCGCTGCTTTCCAGAGGGTAAAATCAATGGGGTCTTCTTTTTTGGCAAACTCCGTGTCGTTGATATGCTGACTGGCCCCTTGTTCTAATTCATCAATATTTTGATCGGACAATTCCCCATAGTTTTTAAACTTGCGGGCCCGGTAGTACACATCTCCGTCCACCGCATAGGCATAACCCTTATCGATCAGGGTCTGAATAAAGGTGATGATTTCGGGGATATTTTCGCTAGCCCGGGGATTCACCGTGGCCGGTTCCACATTTAACTTGGCCCCGTCGGCTTTAAAAGCCTCAATATAACGTTGGGCCACTTGGGAAACCGTGGTTTTTTCCAAGTTCGCTTCTTTGATCAATTTATCGTCCACATCAGTAAAGTTGGACACATAATCCACCTTGTATCCCAAGTATTCTAGGTAACGTCGAATGGTATCAAAGGCAATGATACTGCGGGCGTTACCAATGTGAATATAATTGTAAACCGTGGGCCCACAGACATACATACGCACCACATTTGGTTTTTGTGACTTGAATACTTCTTTTTGGCGGGTCAGCGTGTTGAATACACGTAACATAACACCATTCCCCCTTCATTTTTTCTAATTAGCTTAATTCTACTAGAAATCAACGGAAAAACAAATTAAAGTACGCCTGATAGCTTGATAGCCCAATAAAAAAACATTTAGGCCATTGAGCCTAAATGCTTTTAAACAACGCCAAGGCGTTAATTAAAATGTACTCATTTGTTGCAAGGTTTCATCTAAGTGGGCCAACACTTTGGCCTTGCCTAACAATTCCACAGACTCAGCTAATTGCGGCCCGTGCATCTCTCTAGTAGTAGCAATCCGAATTGGCATGTACAACTTCCGCCCCCGGATACCTGTTTCATGTTGAATATCATAAATGATATTTTGAATCCGATTAGCCGTAAAGATTTCTAAGGCATCAATTTTAGCTTGGAATGCTTTTAAAACCGTTGGGGCTGTATCGGTGGATAATTCAGCGATGGCATCAGCGTCTAAAGCTGGTGGTTCTAAGAAGAAGATTTCAGATAAGTCGATGATTTGTTGCGTATAACTCATTTGATCGGCAAATAATGCCACCAATTGGCGAACCCATTCAATGGTCTTAGTATCTGGTGTGGCATCAATGCGTTTAGCTTCAATCAAGTTTTCCAGGGCTAAGTCAGAGATCAAACTTGGATTGGCTTTTTTAACATATTGATTATTGATCCATTCCAATTTCTTTTGATCAAAGGCAGCCGGCGACTTGCTAAGGCGATGTTCATCAAATAACTTAATGAACTGCTTCTTGGTAAAGATCTCATCTTCACCCTTAGGTGACCAGCCTAATAAGGTAATGAAGTTAAACATGGCATCTGGTAAGTAGCCTAATTCCCGATATTGTTCGATGAATTGCAGGACACTTTCATCCCGTTTGCTTAATTTCTTACCAGTAGCCGCGTTGATGATCAAGGTCATATGGCCAAACTTAGGTGGGGTCCAACCAAAGGCTTCATAGATCATTAATTGTTTAGGTGTGTTGGCAATATGATCATCCCCCCGTAACACATGGGTGATTTCCATCAGATGATCGTCTACCACAACAGCAAAGTTATAGGTTGGCATGCCGTCACGTTTTTGAATGACAAAATCCCCACCGATGGTCTTGCCTTCGATGTCAATTTTGCCTTTGACAATATCATCCCACACATAGCTCTTATCCGTTGGCACGTGGAAACGAATCACGGGTTGTAAGCCCTTAGCCTTGGCGTCGGCAATGGCTTGGGACTTTTCAGCATCAGACATACCTTCGTATTCATAAACGTAATGGGGCATTTCGCCCCGAGCTTTTTGGCCTTCTCGTTGTGCTTCTAATTCTGCTTCAGTTTTGTAAGATTCATAGGCATAGCCTTCATCCACCAACTTTTGGATCAAAGGTGTGTAGATATCACGGCGTTCAGACTGCCGATAAGGCCCAAAGTCGCCACCAACGTCTGGTCCTTCATCCCAATCAATGCCCAGCCAATGTAACATATCAATCTGGCTTTTTTCGCCACCTTCGATATTACGTTTCGTATCTGTATCTTCGATCCGTAAAACCAAAGTACCATTATTGTGTCTTGCAAATAAATAATTAAACAATGCGGTGCGGGCGTTGCCGATATGCAAATGTCCAGTTGGACTTGGGGCATAACGCACGCGAATCTTTGAATCTGCCAAATTTCTAACCTCTTTCATGTCTTAAAAACTTCCAAAAAATAGTTTAACTGCAATTGCCTGAAAAGACAAATCAAATCCGAATTTCAGTCCAGCCAAAAGTTTATTTTGAATTAGCTTTCTTAGCTGGTTTATCCTCGCCATCGTGGGCATTAGTGATCCCGCGTTGCTGGTGGGCAGGCCGGGCAAAGATCATTCGACCAGCAGAAGTTTGTAAGGCACTGGTGACGATGACATCAATATCTTTATTAATGTAATATTGACCATCTTCGACGACCACCATGGTGCCATCTTCTTGATAAGCCACCCCTTGCTGACGTTCTGTCCCTGATTTCACCACCATGACGTGGAGGCTTTCCCCAGGTAAAATCTCTGGTTTCAAAGCATTCGCCAGTTGATTGATGTTGAGGACCGGAACGTTTTGGAATTCGCTGACTTTATTTAAATTGAAGTCATTGGTCACCACAATACCGTCGATCAATTTGGCTAATTTGATCAATTTGGTATCGACTTCAGTCAAATTTTCAAAATCACCGTCATACATTTCCACGGAGATCTCTTTGTCATCTTTCATCTCATTTAAGATGTCTAAGCCCCGACGACCCCGAGCCCGTTTCAAGCTGTCTGAGGAGTCAGAAATCAGCTGCAATTCATGGACCACAAATTCAGGCACCAATAACTTGCCTTCAATAAAACCAGTTTTAGCAATATCGTAAATCCGACCATCAATGATAACACTGGTGTCTAAAATTTTATATTTCCGAAAATTATCATCCGCCCGGCGTTCTAAAATCTTGCCATCAGTATCCCGGCTCTTGCTAGCATCGGCTGTATCCCGTCGCCGCAATTGGAACAAACGCTGCCAATCTTCTCGGCGCAGCGTCCCCACTCTAAAGCCTAAATAACCTAGCCCGATCATTAAGATAATGGGCACGGTTGGATTTAACAACACCAAGTTCATCCGATAAAATGGGATGGATAAAACATTAGCTAAAACTAAGCCTAGGATCGTAAACAATGAACCGAATAATAGATATGTTGGCGTTTGTTTATTGAGATAGTTTTCAGCGCGGTTGATCAACTTGACAAACCAATCTCCTGCAAATATCGAAATAATATAAAAAATAATTGCGCCAATGGCCGCATGAATCACTTCAGAAATCACGGGCATGGTAAATATTGCTGGTGCCACGGGCATCACAGCCCACACGATTGGAAATAAGTTGACGCCAATCGCCGCCCCTACAAGGGCAAATAAAACACGTACTACAATTTTCTTCATAAATTTCACCACCTTTCAAAATTTTCCATCAATTAAAATACCAATTTCAACGTTTGGGCTAAGGTTTTGACCCCCACCACTTCAATATCCTTCGGGGGTTCCCAGCGACTTAAATTGTTCTTGGGCACAAACGCTCGCTTGAAGCCCAGTTTAGCCGCTTCTTTGACCCGCTGCTCGATGCGGTTGACCCGGCGCACTTCCCCGGTCAAACCAATTTCACCAATGAAACAATCGGTGGGCAATACCCCCATGTCCTTATAACTGGAAGCAATGGAGACAGCCATAGCTAAATCAATGGCAGGTTCGTTTAGTTTCACACCACCAGTGGCCTTTAAATAAGCATCTTGATTTTGTAACATCAAGTTGGCCCGTTTCTCCAGAACCGCCATGATCAAAGAGACCCGGTTGTAATCTAGCCCCGAAGCGGTCCGCTTAGCATTGCCAAACAAGGTGGGGGTGATCAAAGATTGGATCTCCACTAAAATCGGTCGCGTACCTTCCATGGACACTACCACCGCTGACCCATTGGCATTTTGCAGCCGCTCTTCTAAGAAAACCTCAGAAGGATTGGCCACTTCAATGAGACCATCCCCCTGCATTTCAAAGATCCCAATTTCGTTAGTGGAGCCAAAACGGTTTTTCACTGACCGTAATATACGGTAAGTATGGTGCATATCCCCTTCAAAATACAACACGGTGTCCACCATGTGTTCTAGGATTTTGGGCCCGGCGATATTGCCTTCTTTGGTAACATGCCCCACGATAAAGGTGGTGACTTGCTTACTTTTAGCAATGCGCATGAGTTCAGCGGTAATTTCCCGAACTTGAGACACACTGCCCACCACCGAATTCAAAGAGGGTTCATTCATGGTTTGAATGGAGTCGATCACTAAGAAGTCCGGTTTGATCTCATCAATGGTTTGTTTAATATTACCCATATCATTTTCAGGATAAATATATAAATTATCACCACTGACATTGAGCCGATCCGCCCGCAATTTAATTTGCGAAGCACTTTCTTCCCCGGAGACGTAAAGCACTTTACCACCGGTGGCTTGAAGTTGACCGGAAACCTGCAGCAATAAAGTGGACTTACCGATACCAGGATCCCCACCAATCAGGACCAAAGAGCCTAACACCACCCCACCGCCTAAGACCCGGTTGAACTCGCCAAGTTTGGTTTTCACCCGGGGTTCTTTGGTGATATTCACATCCGTGAGTTTTTGGGGTTTGGCCACAGTACCGGTGACTTGGTTAAAAGCTTTGACCTGTGGGGCAGTCGCCACTTCTTCAACCATTTGATTCCAAGCCCCACACTCTGGGCAACGCCCTAAGTAGCGTGGGGAGATATACCCACAATTTTGACAAACATATTGTGTCTTTGTTTTGGCCATATTTTTCCTTCTTTACTTCAAAATCAGCTAACGGCCAGAAGAACCAAAGCCCCCAAGCCGTGCTTGGCCATCGGCTTGATCATCATCGCTCTTTAAAAATGGCACGAAAATACCTTGCCCTAAGCGCTCGCCTTTTTTAATATGCACAGCACTCACCCCGTAGTTGATGAGCTGAAAATAAATCTCGCCTTCATTATCAGGGTTGTTATAATAATCCGCATCGATCACCCCAATCCCATTGGGCAAAATCAAGCGGCGTTTTAAAGGGCCGCTGGAACGATTAGCTAGGATCAAAACTTCATCGGGCTGCATGTAAGCTTTGATGCCGGTGGGTACTAAAAAGGGCTTTAAGACTTGTTGTGCCGCCGCTGTTTGCGCTGGCGTCAAACCTGCTTTAGCTGTATTTAAAACATGTAATATTTTAATGAAATTAAATTGCCAAATGCTTGGCAGAATAAAATCTTCAGCCGCCTCAATGTCATACCCGGCGGCGTTTTTAGTTTGCCGTTTTGGCAAGTTTAAGTTTTGCTGTTGATAGCGTTCAACGATTTCAAATCCACGTTTTTTCACGAGTAGCCTCCAAAAATATTCTAGAATTAGCATATCATCTTTTTCAGGACAATTCTATCTTATAAAAGCCATTACTTGCCTTTTAATAGTCCCGTAGGTTATATTTGAGACAAGCAATGTATTTATTTTGCTGTGAAGAAAAATGTATGCTAAAGAGGTGTTCAATATGACAGAAAACCAAACTTTTACTGAAGCGCAATTATTAGATCAAGGTTATCGTAAATATACTGGTGAACATGTTGATGTTTTCTTTAATACCAACCTATGCCAGCACTCCGGCAACTGTGTTCGGGGTTTGGCACCGGTGTTTGATTTGCAGCGTAAACCTTGGATTCTAGCCGACAACGCATCTAGTGATGCCGTCACGCGGATCATCAATACTTGTCCTAGTGGCGCACTTCGTTTTATTCGCAAGGATTAATCCTAAGGAGGGCATAACCATGGAATTTGATTACGAACCAGGTCGCTTTTATAAAAATGACGCCAACGGTGATTTACAAGCCGAAGTAACGTTTGAAGTATTCA
Source organism: Agrilactobacillus composti DSM 18527 = JCM 14202 (assembly GCF_001436375.1). Lineage (GTDB taxonomy): Bacteria > Bacillota > Bacilli > Lactobacillales > Lactobacillaceae > Agrilactobacillus > Agrilactobacillus composti. Next base: position 115,342 of record NZ_AZGA01000070.1, read on the forward strand.
ACGATGAGAAATCCTTTGCTATCAATCATACCTATGTCAACGGTAACTTGCGGGGCCAAGGCATCGCGGCCCAACTGATTAAAGCCGTGGTGGATAAAGCCCGGGCCGAAGACAAGACCATCTTACCATTATGCACCTATGCTAAAGCCGCTTTTCAAAAGAATCCCGAATATCAAGACATTGAATATCGGGTTAGACCTTAAATTATCAGCACAGACTGGGACGCTTCAATGCCCCAGTCTATTTTTATGGCTTATCTGCGTAAAAGCGGTTGACTATGCCTTAACTTTCGATAAACTTAGGGTATAGTCTGCCTAAAGGAGAACATATAATGAAACAGGATGAACTAAAAAAAATGGCCGCAGAAGCTGCCGTTGAATTCGTCGAAGACCACATGATCGTGGGTCTGGGGACGGGTTCAACGGTGATGCACATGGTCACGGCCTTAGCCAAACGGGTCAAAGCTGAAAACTTAACCATCGTCGGCGTCTCAACTTCTCGCCGGACTGAAATTCAAGCTGAAGATCTGGGCATCACCATGAAGAGTATCGATGACGTGGATCATGTGGATCTGACCATTGATGGCGCTGATGAAGTGGATAAAAGCTTTAACGGTATCAAGGGCGGCGGTGCTGCCCATGCCTTTGAGAAAATCGTGGCCACTTCTTCCACCCGCAATCTTTGGATCGTGGATGAAAGCAAGTTGGTGGACAGAATCGGCCGCTTCCCACTGCCCATTGAAGTTATTCCTTATGGCAGTAAAAAGGTTTTTGCCCGCCTAGCCAGTGAAAACCTAAACCCGCAATTCCGTAAAGATGACCAAGGCAATGATGTGATCACCGATTCTGGCAACTTCATCATCGACCTGCACTTAGGGGTAGTGGAACATCCCCACCTATTAGCCAATTGGCTCAGTGAACAAGTTGGCGTGTTAGAACATGGCTTATTCCTAGATACCGTGGACACGGTGATCGTGGGTACCCAAGACGGTCCCAAGATCCTCCATGCCCATAAATAATTTCATCCAATCCCCAAGGCCTAGTGCCTTGTAACCAGCAAAGGGCTGTGACAAAACCAAGGTTTTGATCACGGCCCTTATTTTTACGCCTTTTTGTAAGTGAATTTATTCAATGATGACCCCGTGGCCATCCAGTTGGATTGTCAAGGGAATGCCCTTTAACAGCTGGACTTCAGTGACTTCAGCCGTGACGGTGATTTCTAAAAGCCGGCCTTGGAAGTTGAAATGAAAACTGTAGCGTTGCCAGTCCCGGGGACAAAACGGCCGCAGGGATAACTGGCCATTGGTCACTTGAATCCGGGCCAGGCCATGGACCAAGGTGAGCCAGCTGGCCGCCATGGTATCCAAATGCAGCTGGGCCGGGGCCGTATCATCTAAATCAAACCGTAATTGGCGTTTAAAAATATCCGTGGTGGCAACTTTTTTGTCCAGTTGCGCCGCTAAAATAGCGTGGATGCTTTCTGAGGTTTGTGAGCGATGCAGGGTCAAACTATCATAATAATTATAGTTGGCTAACAGCACTGGCTTGTCAAAATCATCCCCTAGTAACAACAAACCCAGTAAAACTTCAGCTTGTTGCACATAGGGCAGGCGCTGATAGCGGTCTTGAGACAATCCGGCCACCGGCAAAATTGCCGAATAATCATGGTGCAGTTTAGGCCGATAGCTGTCGCTTTGGGGCAACACGGACTCGGCGTCTGGTGCGGGCAATTGTAGATTATCTTTTAAAAGCGCCCACCGTGTTCGCTCTTGGTCCTTGATCTGCAGGGCGGCTAGCTCAGCCTTGGACAATTGCTTGGTCATTTGTAAAACATAATCCAAAGTCCAATGGGCCATGGTATTGATGAACCAATTATTATTACTATTAATTTCAAATTGATTGGGGCCACTGACCGCCAGGAAGGTATAGCGTTTTGCCTCAGGTAAATAATCCACCCGACTGGCATAAAAACGAGCTAGGGCCACCAGAATTTCTAGCCCTTGATGGTGCATAAAGGCCTTATCACTAAAATAATTCATATAGTTGCGCAGGCGATACGCCACCAGGGCACTGGTATAAATACTTTCAGAACCCAGGGGGAAAGCTTGGGGCAAGTTTTTCCCGGCAATTTGGGTCAGGGGGTAAAAAGCACCCTTCAAGCCCAACTCCCCGGCGCGTTTTTGCGCCAAGGGTAATTGTTCATATAAATCTAACATATAGCGATTAGGTTTGAAATCCGTCAATAGTCCTAAAAATGCATTCCCCGCCGCAAAACCGCTGGCCCAAGTCGACCGACCAGCGCCAGTTAGACGACTGGCCCCGTCGGCACTCCACGAATTAAGATTGACTAGTGGCCGATGCATGAACAACTGGGCTAAATTATAGCGGATCCCCTGTTGAGCAGGACGATCCCCCTCGATGACACAATCAGCATTATCCCAAAAATTCCCCCAAGCCGCTTTTTCGGCTGCAACTAACCCACTAAAAGCTTGGCCATTAATTTTAGCCACTTGTTGACTGGCGGTTTGTTGAATTTGGGCCAATTGGGCGGCTGGCCCAGTGGCCACGGCAACCCAGCGGGTGAACGTCACCGCAGCTGTTTTTGTCAAAGTGCCCTGGTAGGTTTGACCAATATGGACAGCATCTTGGGTCAAATCTGCGGTGAATGTGGTATCACTATCTATGGCACTGGCCAACAAAACACTAAAGGCCTGGTCTGATTTTTGCCCTTGCAAATACAATTGGCCCGCGGCATTTTGACCCTTATCCTTCATATCAAAGGCCCCATTGCCCCGCAATTCACAGCTAAGGGTCACTCCAGCTTCACCGGTGATCAAAGCCACTTTGGTTTGAAAAACCCCGCAGTGGCTGTTGACTTGGCTTAAAAAGTACTGGGTTTCAATGCGCAGTTTGGCTTGTGGGTCTTGGTAGGTAAACCCCCTGGTTACCACCCCATTACGCAAATCAAAATCCAGCTTAAAGTCAGATACTTTATCCGGCTGTAGACTGACTGCGGTCTGGTTGACGGTGATAGCCACTGTGCCAAAGTCCGGCAACGCCAATAATTGCGGCTTGGTGTCCACCGGATCCATCCCCAATAACCCATTGGCATAGTTGACAGCCTTGGCTTTTTGGGTAGCGTCTGTCACTAAGAAGTCCCGCCGCGTTAAATAGCCATTGCTGCTGGTGAGCAATTTAGAGCGTAATTGTTGTTTGTCTGGCGCAAAGTCGGTGGTCCTTAAATGCCAGGGATCAATTTCAAAAGTATGCTTCTCCATTATTCACAACCTCAAAACTCAATTATTTTTTCCAACGCTTCAACACCACAAACCCCTCAGGTAACAATTGGGCGGTGCCATCGATATCATCTAAACGGCGACTAAAAATCTCCTGATCGCCATTTTTCAAAGCAATCGTTTGCTTGGTATCGCTGGTATTAAATAAACAAACAAATTCAATGGTCCGGCCCTCCCGGATCAAGGTCAGCATTTGTTCGTTTTCTGGATCAACCCAGACCATGGGCGCTTCTGACAAGAAGTTGGCATATTGGCGCCGCACGGCAATCAAAGCCTTCATAAAGGCCAACATTTCCCCATCTTGTTTGGTTTCATCCCAACACATGGGCCGGCGATTATCTGGGTCTTGGTTCCCCACTAAGCTAATTTCATCCCCATAAAAGATACAAGGCACACCCTTTTGTAAAAAGGTAAACGCCATGGCTGATTTAACCGCGTCCTTATCCCCATTAGCTAAGGTCAAAACCCGCGGTGTGTCATGGGAATCTAAGACATTGAACATCATCTCACTGGTTTGGGCCCGATAGGACATGAGCTGTTGGTTCAAGCCTTCGGTAAAACTGTGATTGTTAATATTATGATATAAGAATTTACGATTGATTAAACCGGTGAATTGATAATTCATGACCCCGGTAAATTCTGAACCATCTAACCAAGGCTCGGAATTATGCCAAACTTCGCCTAAGATATAAAAATCTGGTTTCAGCTGATGACAGGCCTCAGAAAAGGCTCGCCAGAAATGATGATCCACCTCATCGGCCACATCCAAGCGCCAAGCATCGATATCAAATTGCTCGATCCAATACTTTGCCACCGTCAATAAATAATCCTGTACCTCCGGATTGGCAGTATTTAACTTAGGCATGTGGGGGGTAAAGGCAAAAGTAGCATAGTTTAATTTACGGGCCACTTCAAAATCAGCCGTAGCTTCATAACTCACTGGGAATTTGCGAATATGGAACCAATCTTTAAAACGGGACTTTTCCTGATGCCGCAAAACATCTTGCCACTGGACGGACTCATCGCCAATGTGGTTGAACACCGCATCTAGCATCACCCGCATCCCCCGGGCATGGGCTTCATCCACTAATTTTTTAAAAGTCTGCTTATCTCCAAAGTCCGGGTCGATTTCTAAATAATCAATTGTGTCGTATTTATGGTTAGAGGCTGCCTTAAAGATTGGCGTCAAATAAAGGCCATTGATCCCTAAAGCTTGTAAATAATCTAAATGGTCAATGATCCCCTGTAAATCCCCACCGTAATAATCTTGGCGGCCAGGATGGGCTTCGGTGTCCCAGGGCAAGGTACCCGGCCGGTCTAAGGACTTATCACCATTGGCAAAACGCTCTGGAAAAATTTGATACCAGACCGTTTGCTTCACCCATTGGGGGCTTTTGGCCATGTCGATTTGATGGAAATAAGGCAAGCGGAAGTAGTTGGCCATGTTTTGAATCTCACCGCCATTGAAATCCACACAACCCAATTCCCCATAATAGGTTTGGCTGCCATCTAGACCAGTGACGTGAAAGGCATATTGAATCCTAGTAAATTGGGGCCGAAGCTTAATTTCCCAATATTGATGGTTTTGGGTCTCTAAACCCTTATTCATGCGAATGCGGCGATAGTGCCAACCTATGGCGCCGTTTTTCCGGGGACGGTTGTCAAAGGGATCCCCATAATAGAGGGTGACCTGGGCTACATCAGCTTTAGCCGTGCGCATGCGCACAACAAATTCTTTTGGTTTATATAAAAAAGCGTATTCGCTTTCTGTACGATGATACAATGCATCTTTTTTCATAAGCGATCCTCTCTTAGATAGGCCATAAAAAATAAAAAAACAACTTGAAACCTTTATTGAGTTCAATTATAAAGCAAATTGCTGAACTCATAAAGTTATTCAAGTTGTTCATGATTATTGTGGTCTTTTAAGCATTACTTAAGAGTCTTAATGACTTGCGTCAAAAATTGCGTACATTCGTCTGGCAGCGCATGTTTTCTAGTCTCATTATGATGGGTCACATAGGCTAGGCGTTGTTGGAATCGTTGCTGCAATAATTGTTTATATTCTTCCCCATTAGGAATGGGATAGTTGGCGTAAGGCAAATAACTTAAGCCGGGAATATCCAGGAATGGTTTGAACTTCGCTTTTTGATCCACAATGTCTTCCACCGCTCCCAAGGTTAATTCCTTGGGGATATCTTGATCTAAATAAGCACTGGTATTCAAGATATAACATTGGGCATGGCGTTTTTCAAACAAAGCCTTGAAGTCTTGGTAATCTTCAACTAATGGATATAGTCTAAATGGATTGGCATAGGGGATGATCACCACTTGTTGCATCTCGGCAGCAGACACGTTTTCAGCGGTGGAGTGCTTGGTGGCTAAGGTCAGCCCAATGGTGGCCGCGGCCACCGGGTTGGTGACTTGCATCACTGGGGGCAAGGAGTTATCCTTCATGATCCAAAACAGCGCACTAATGGGTTGGGCTTCATAGTCCACCCGATTCTTGGTGATATAGCGGGATTTCACCATCCGCCCGTTCCCATTTCTCAGGTCTTCGGTGACCAGCACCTTTTGGCCATGTTCATTTAAAGTGACCCCATCGTTCATCACGGTCAAACAATAATCTAAGCCGCCCCCAGCCACAGTATAATCGTTGGTTTTATCAAAGTATGCTGGTTCCATGGCCGTGGACGAGCCGTCTGCGCGAGAAATCACGAAGGCGTCATCATGTAACACGGTGATGTCATATTTATTTTGATGTTTGGCCAAGGTCAACGTCGACTTCCCGGAGCCGGACAAGCCATACATGGCAAAAACCGCATCCGCCTGATCTTTAAAATGGAAGCTCTTCAAGCCACCGTGACAGGCGGTATAGCCGTGACGATGGGCGATGGACCAAGCTAGGGTCAACGTCCCCTTCTTCATCTCACCGAAATAACGCATCCCCAAAAGGGCCGCCACGTTATGTTCTCGGTCAAATAATGCGAGACCATCGGGATATTTAGGATCATGATAGTCCGGATCCACATATAAATAAATGTCCGGTTCATCATATTGCTTGCTATTATCATAAATCTGTTGATAAGTTTCATTTAAAAACTGAAAGTTCATGACATACGAATATAAATTATGTTCATACCCCTTGGGAATACAGACGTGAGCTTTGACCATAAAGTTTTTATCCAGCCCCACCAAAACATCACTGCGCCAAAATGGGTGCCGATTGTCTTGATAAATTGCTTCTTGTAAGTCGTTTAACAGGGCTGTGGCATCGGTATCCGTCTCCTCTTGGAGAATCCGCCGCGCCTTAGCGGTCCGGCCCACGATTTTACCATGATTATAAACTAATACCTTCGCATCACTAGGCAAGCCCAGATCATCGGTATGTTTAACCGGCATATCGGTGACGATCGTATCTGGATTTGCTTTAGCCAGTTCATAAATTGCACTGACGTTTTGTAATGGTGTGACATTTTGACCGTAAAATGCCGTTTCAACCATAACTTTCATCCGAGAAAATGCCTTGTTCTTAGCATTGATCGTATCATTATTAAAGTATTGAATCGTACTCATTACAAGAACCACCTTTCCATAATTAACGCTTTCATTTCATACTTATAGAATACCACATTCCCTGGGTAGCAGTTTTGTGAAACACTTCATTTATGGTGACCAAACCCGTTGGACTAATTCAAGATTTTAAGCTAGAATGATGCTTGTTGTTCTATTATTAAAATCGGGTGTTGAACCACCCTACTTTAGGAGGCACTTTTAATGACGCAACCAATCACTAATGAAAATCTTCAAGACTTCACGGATACATTCCATAAGTTACCTAAAAGTGAAGCTTTGGCCCGGACTACCATGAAAAATGGTATCTTGGCCAGCAGTGAATCTATTCAATCCCAAAGCGCAATGGAACCCGTTTTCTCCGTTGAGTTAAACACCGGTACTGTTGCGAACCAAAAACAATCTGGTCGTTGCTGGATGTTTGCTGCGTTAAACACCATGCGTCATCCCTTACAAGACCAATTCAAGTTAAAGGGTTTTGAATTATCCCAAAACTACACCAACTTCTGGGATAAACTAGAAAAATCTAACTACTTTTATGAAAATATCTTAAATACAGCTGGTCTGCCCGTTGAAGACCGCAAAGTTGCTTTCTTATTGGCTACCCCCCAACAAGATGGCGGCCAATGGGATATGTTGTGTGCGTTGATCGAAAAATATGGCATCGTACCAAAATCTGTCATGCCAGAAACTTACAACAGTTCCACTTCCCGGGAATTAAATACGGTCTTGAATACTAAATTACGTAAAGATGCCATCAAATTACGCCAGTTAGTCAACGATGGTGCCGATGACAGCCAAATTGCCGCTACCCGTAAAATCATGGTCGGTGAAGTTTACCGGATCTTGGTCTTTGCCTTGGGCGAACCCGTGAAAGACTTTGATTGGGAATATAAAGATGACGATGGCAATTACCATCAAGACCATGTGACCCCACAAGAATTCTTTACGAAATATGTAGGCTGGAACTTGGCCGATTATGTCTCCATGATCAACTCCCCAACCGCTGACAAGCCTTACAACCACTTATACACCGTGGAAATGTTAGGTAATGTGGTGGGCGGCCGCCAAGTACGTCATATGAACTTAGACATTGATACCTTCAAACAATTAGCCGTGAAACAATTACAAAATGGCGAAACAGTTTGGTTTGGGAGTGATGTGGGTCAAAGCAGTGATCGTAAGGCCGGTATCTTAGATACGGAAATTTATCAATTAGACGATTTGTTTGATGTGGATCTATCCCTAACGAAGGCCCAACGCCTAGACTATAGTGAAAGCCTCATGACCCACGCCATGGTCTTGACTGGTGTGGACTTAGTGGATGGCAAGCCAACTAAATGGAAAGTTGAAAACTCTTGGGGCGATAAAGTCGGTCATAAAGGTTACTTCGTCATGAGTGATGCTTGGTTTGACCAATTTGTTTACCAAGTTGTCATCAACAAAAAATATTTAACAGATGACCAATTAAACGTCATCAACACGGAATATGACCAACCTAAAGTTTTGGCTCCTTGGGATCCAATGGGTGCTTTAGCCCTTTAATAAACTAGCCTTATCAAAACCGTAAATCTGCTCCGACACGACTTGTGTCGCAACGGATTTGCGGTTTTTTTTGACTTGTCAGATTAATTATTTTATGATGGTTCCTGACTTTAGAAGTCATGCTAAAAATCCGTTTACCCAACGTTCTAGGAGATCAAGAAAATGAATAAGTTCACACGTATTAAAACGCCCACCAAAGGCAAGCGGCTTTCCGCAGCTGGCCTGTTAATTGCCCTGGGGGTCGTCTATGGGGACATTGGGACCTCACCGCTTTATGTCATGAAGTCCATCGTTGCCGGAAATGGCGGCATGGGTAAAATCAGTGATGAGTTCATCACCGGTTCAGTGTCATTAATATTCTGGACCTTAGTGATCATTACCACTTTAAAGTACGTCCTCATTGCACTACGGGCCGATAACAACGGTGAAGGTGGTATTTTTGCCTTGTACACTTTGATCCGTAAACGGGCCGCCTGGCTGATCGTCCCGGCCATGGTGGGGGGTGCCTTTTTGCTGGCCGATGGGATGCTGACCCCGTCAGTGACCGTTACCACCGCCATTGAAGGCCTGAAGGGCACCCCTTTAAACGGTAAAATTTTATTACATTCCCAATCAGAAGTTATTTTAGTCACCATCGTGATCCTAACGTTCTTGTTCTTCATTCAACGTTTTGGGACCGAGTCCATTGGTAAGGCCTTTGGACCAATCATGTTCATTTGGTTTGCTTTTATCGGCGGCATCGGCTTGTTTAGTATTGTCAAAGATCCGCTGATCCTAAGAGCCTTAAACCCTTATTATGCCATTAAAATCTTATTCTCCCCGGAAAATAAAGCCGGCATTTTCATCTTAGGTAGTGTTTTCCTAGCCACCACCGGGGCAGAAGCCTTGTATTCGGACATGGGCCATGTGGGTCGGCGCAACATTTATGGCAGTTGGCCCTTCGTTAATCTTTGTCTGGTGTTAAACTATTTTGGCCAAGCCGTTTGGATCCATCAAAATAACGGCACCAATGCTTTTCAACACATCGCCGACTTCAACCCATTTTTTGAAATGATGCCTAGCTTTTTAAAACTCTTCACCATCATCATTGCCACCTTAGCCGCCATCATCGCCTCCCAGGCTTTGATTTCCGGATCTTACACCTTGGTTTCTGAAGGCATTCGCTTGCGTTTGCTCCCCCGCTTACATGTGATCTATCCCACCAACTCCCGGGGGCAGTTGTACATCCCCGTGGTCAATATCATCTTATGGCTGGTGTGCTGTACCATCGTCTACACCTTCCAGACTTCAGAACACATGGAAGCTGCCTATGGCTTAGCCATCACCATGACCATGTTGATGACCACGATTTTACTCTTCGAATTCCTACGCCTGAAAAAAGTGCCCACCATTATCAGTTTGGGTTCTCTATTATTCTTTGGCTCTGTGGAAACCATGTTCTTCATCTCTAGTATCATCAAATTTGCCCACGGTGGCTGGGTCACGGTCTTAATTGGCTTAGTGATTTTAAGCATCATGTTCATTTGGCAGATGGGCGACTACTATCGCTATAACAATATCTACCGGACTGAAGATGTTTCCTTATTAGCTTATAAGAATCAGCTCCATGCCTTGTCCGAAGATACTACCAACCCCTTGTATACCACTAATTTAGTGTATATGACCAAAGTCCATGATGAACGCTACATCAAAAAGACCATTTTGTATTCCATCTTGGACAAACGGCCAAAACGTGCGCAGATTTATTGGTTCGTCACTGTGAATGTCACCGATGATCCTTACAGTGCCGGTTACACTGTGGAGACTTTTGACACGGACTACATGATCAATGTCCAGCTGTACTTAGGGTTTAGAGTGGAGCAAAAAGTCAATATCTTCTTGCGGCAGATCATCAATGACATGATTGCCAAGGGCGAGCTACCCCGCCAGCCGCAACAATATACCACGATCCCTGACCGGGAAGTGGGTGACTTCTCTTTTGTCATGTTACAAGAAGAGCTGTCCCCTGAAACTGAGCTGGGCAGTTACCAAAAGGCCATTATCCAAGCGCGTTTGTTCCTACAAAAAATCACGCTTTCCCCGGCCACTTGGTTTGGCCTGGAATATGCTGATGTGGTCACCGAGCGGGTACCATTGATTTTGGGTAAAGTTCCTATCGTCAAATTAAAACGTTTGAAACAAAAACCTGAAAATAGCAGCGATACCCTTTAAACCCATAAAGCGCCTTAAAACTAGTCTATTCGCTAGTTTTAAGGCGCTTTTTTAGTCGTAAAGGCGTTGTTTATCGCTCAAGGTCATGTCTTTGGCAAAGTCATAAATGATGGCTTCGCCATTTTGAACTTCTACCCCATCAATGTCAGTATCAGAAATCGCTTCGACGTATTTGATCAAAGCCCGCAGGCTACTGCCATGGGCCACCACCAATTGCGCTTCTCCTTGCTTTAGCCGGGGAACGATGTTGGCTTGATAATAGGGTTGTAAGCGTGCTGAGGCCATTTTTAGGCTCTCCCCTCTAGGGATAGCTCGAGGATCTAAATTCGCATAGCGGCGGTCATTATCGGCCTTTTCCAGCAGGGGTGGCACACTGGCATAGCCCCGCCGCCAGCGGGCCACTTGGCGCTTGCCAAATATTTCCCGGGTAATATCTTTATTCAATCCCCGCAAAGCCCCATAGTGGCGTTCATTTAGCCGCCAAGTCTTAAACAGGGGTAAGTCATTTAAGTGTAATTGCTCTAAAACTAAGTAGCTGGTCATGATGGCCCGTTGTAATACCGAAGTATGACAAGCCTTAAAGTCAATGCCTAAAGTAGCCAGCTTCGCCCCAATGGCTTTGGCTTCCTGGCACCCCGTGGTGGTCAGAGGTACATCAGACCACCCGGTGTATACATTATCACGATTCGCGGTACTTTCGCCGTGGCGAATTAAAACCAATTGGGTCATTTTATTCATCCTTTAAATATTAATTAAATGCAAGCCACAGTTGAATTATTATAATAATATGAGATACAATGAGAACATATTCATATTTCTGTCACGGAGGTTATTATGAAAATTCAAGTCCCTGCAACAACGGCCAACCTGGGCGCCGGCATCGATTCCTGCGGCCTAGCTTTATCTTTATATATGAGCATTGAAGTTGGTGCTGAAACTGTCGAATGGCTGGTACAGCACAATCTGCAAAAGAGCATCCCCACTGATTATACCAACATTTTAGTCCAAACGATTCGCCAAACTGCCCCGGACGTTTTACCCCATCTTTTGATCGTCCGCTCTGAAATTCCCACGGAACGGGGGTTAGGCAGCAGTGCTGCTGCCGTAGTAGCCGGCGTTGAATTAGCCAATCGCCTAGGCAACTTACATATGACCATGGAGGAAAAAATTGCCGCCGCCGTTGCCATTGAAGGCCATCCTGACAACGTGGCCCCTGCCTTTCGGGGCAACTTCGTCACCGCTGCAGTAGTGGATGGCAATGTGTATTCCGTCCGGCACCGTTTCCCCATGGCGACCATCGTCGCTTATATTCCAGACGTTCGCCTACCTTCTTTTGAAAGCCGTAGCGTGCTGCCAGAAACCATTTCTTACGACCAAGCTATCACTGGCAGTGCCATTTCAAATGTCATGATTGCCGCACTGATCAGTGGTGATTTGCAATTAGCCGGCCCCATGATGGAAGCTGACACCCTCCAAGAAGCCTATCGGGATCAATTTGTCCCAGATTTGGCGGCCAAACGGCGTATCGCCAAGGCCAATGGGGCATACGCCACCTTTATCTCTGGTGCGGGTCCGGCCATCATCAGTGTTTGTCCTGAGGAAAAAGCCGATGCCATCATCCAAGCGCTCAAAGCCCAAAGCCATTCTGGGCAGTTCTTAAAACTTTCCGTGGATCAAGACGGCCTACAAGTATTCTAATACGCGCCAATCAAAAATTCGACCTGTTTTGCGCATTAAAGCGCTCACAAGTCGAATTTTTTTAATTTTTAAATTTGAACCTGCGCCAAACTAGCCAAGCGATCTGTGAAGTACTTCCGGTTTAAGACCCATAAAACCGCCACGTAAATGATCAATGTAACAATTTCTTGCGGCACTCGTTGGGCAAACAAAGCTGGCCAAGACGTGGTGTACATCATATGTAGCCATAAACTATTCAAGAAGAGGTTTAAAATAAAAGTCACGATGGCTGTGGCTGCAGTAATGCGCCACAAGTTTAGTTTGCGGTGTAAAAAGTAGCCAAAGACAAAACCGGATAACCAGGCTGTCACCGCAAAACCTAAGAAGAAGGCAAATTTTGGAAATAATAGCATCCCCAACAAATAAGATAAGCCCGAGATATTGGCCGTGACCCAAGACCCAAATAAATAGGCACAGATTGCCATGGGAATAAACCCAAATGAGATTTTAGTTAGTAAAAACTGAATCGAAAACATGCTCCCCAACACCAGTTGTAAGGCCATTAGGACTGCCATTAATGTTAGTCGTCGTAAATTAAACTGTTTCAATATTCGTATCTCCCATCTTTATAGTTATTTTTGGAACAAAAACTGTTGTTATTCTACCATAACGCTAATCTTATGTCATTAAATTCCCATTTTCCAAAATAAATAACCAGTCACTAAGTCTTTAAAGACTAGTGATTGGCTATAATATAGGCTAATTGTTTCTAATTCAATTTTAATACGGTGTGGAATGAGTTTGCTTTTGAAATTTGCTGTTCTGCAAATTTTGACCTAAGGCCGCTCTTCTGGCTGCCAATTGGGCTAAGATCTGCTTGCGGTGGGCGGCGTCAATAATATCGGCAGCTTCCCCTTCCGTTTCAACGGTTTGCAAGTAACCAGTTGTTGCCATGGCACTCTTTTGCTCGTCGGCACGTTGCCCAAAAAAGCTGACCGCAGAGCCTAGTAAAATCACGACGATCCCCACCCAAGTATTGGCCACGATAGATTCACTGATCAATATGAGGGCTAAAATAGGAGCTAAGGCTGGTTTGATGAAGAATACCAGGGAAGCCGTGGATACATCAGAGCGCTCCATGGCCATGAAGTAAGTGGCAAAGCCGATCCCCGTGACCCCAATGCCAATGAAGAGGATCATTAAGATGGTGCTGGCTGAAATCCCCGCAAAATAAGGAATGGCCACAAAATCCTTGGCTAAACTACTATGACCAAATAACTGGGCCACAATGGGTAAATGGCTGAGCCCCATCAACAGCGCCAATTCTAAACTACCCAAGATAAAGGTAAAACAAGTCATGGTCACCCCATTGAAGTGACGGTTTTTAGAAACTTTCCGAGAGATAATGCTGTAAAAGCCAAAGGTGATGGCCGATAATACCGCTAAGATCATCCCCACCCCATTGCTGAGATGAAAGGGATTGATAATGACTAACAAACCAATGGTGGAAACGATGACAGAGACTAGACTGCTCCGAGATAGTTTTTCATGTAAAATTAAGTAAGAAAATAAAAGGGCAAATACAGGATTAGAGCTAAACAATACCGCCACGATGCTGGCTTTGCCATAGACAACGGCTAATTGGAACAAAGTCATGCTGACAATCACACATAACAAGCCAGTCAAAGCAAAGCTGGCGAAGGCTTTCCTATCAATATGTAAATCATTAGCTTTCATCGACCGTAAGGCTAGGGGCAATAGTACCAGCCCGCCAATCAAGAAGCGGATAAAGTTCAGTTGAATCGGGTTAAAAACACTACCGGCTAATTTTAAAGTAATTTCCATGGAACTAAATAAGAAAGTTGAAATCAAAACGAATAGAAACGTCTTTCGCAAAACAATAGGACCTCTTTTGTTGAATTAGTGAACCATTTGAATCAGTGTCATTAAAATCGGAATCACAGCCATACTGATGACCGTACTTTCCGTCACCATGATCGCCGCATAGTCAGCATCTGCGCCATATAACTTAGCGACAACCGGCGCATTGGTCATTACCGGCATGGCGGACTGCATGATGAAAACTTGTTTCAATAAAACGGGTAAGTGCGTTGGTAAAACCAGACAAGCCATGATGATTGGTGCCAAGATAAACCGGCCCAGTAAAATCCCCAAGGAATCCTTGGAAAAACTGAAATGCCGCAACCCCACCAAGGCGATTTGAATCCCAATGAAGAACATGGACAATGGAATCGTTAGAGCGCCAATATAATAGAAGTCCGACATGATAAACACTGGCAGATGCCAGCCTAACAGCACAAAGATAACCCCTAAAATAAAGCCAAATAATGGCGGTGAGAAAACTTTTTTTACAGCCGTCAAGAAATTAAAGCTGGCTTCTCCAGTCCCGTCCTTTTTGATCAAATAAACCCCTAAGGTCCAAAAGAAAAAGGTATTGGCCATGTAATAAACCAAGACATAAGGTAAACTGGCATTGCCAAACAACGCCTTGTTAACAGGTAAGCCAATAAAAACGGTGTTGGAGTTAAAGAACATTGATTTAAATAGCCCCACACGGCTCTTACGGATTTGAAAGACTTGAACGGCGGCAAAAGATAGGGCAAACAGAATAATCATGGAGATTACCGGAAACCGCAAATCCGGCAACAATGTCTGCAGTTGTTTCTTAGAAAAGTCCCGCATGATCGTATCGATCATGTAACAGGGTAGTGCCACTTGGGTCACTAACCGGGCGATTAGCCGACTGGCTTGATCATCAAACCATCCTGCTCGGGTTAGGACATACCCCACGGCGATCATGACCAAAATGATCAACACGCCGGATAGGCTGCCAAAGAAGACCTCCATATTACACCTCCAAAAAAATATTAATCAATTTCTAATGGTAGCACGTTTTCAGTTGACATAACAGCCAGTTTCTGAAACTTATTGTTTTCATTTGTTTGATGTTATAATTAGATTAGTAAAAAGAAGCCCGTGGGCGTTGTGCTGGCACCATCTGAGGCGGTACAACAATTTTATTAGAAAATTTTATTTTCATAATGAAAATTCCCATTGTTTCACTTTTTTTGAGCTTAATATTTGTTTCCTTTCTATGGAAGCGGTATACTTTTAAATGTAGGCAACTTACTTTTTGTAAGAAAACTATTGAATATTTTTATTTTAAAGGGGGATTTTAGAATGGCAGACACAATTAAATCTGGCATTGCAATGGTCAAAGTATTGGAATCTTGGGGTGTCGATCACCTCTATGGCATTCCGGGGGGTTCTTTTAACTCCACCATGGATGCACTCTTTAACCAACGGGACAGTATTAAATATATTCAAGTCCGACATGAAGAAACCGGCGCCATCGCCGCTGCGGCTGACGCTAAATTAACGGGCAAATTAGGGGTCACCTTTGGCTCTGCTGGTCCCGGGGCCACCCATCTATTTAACGGCTTATACGATGCCAAAATGGATCACGTGCCAGTTTTAGCTTTAATTGGGCAAGTGGCCGCACCTGCTATGAATACTGACTTCTTCCAAGAATTAAATGAAAATCCGATGTTTGCTGATGTGGCTGTTTATAACCGGACTGTTATGACAGCGGCCCAACTACCCCACGTGGTGGATCAAGCTATTCGTCATGCTTATAAAGAAAGTGGCGTCGCTGTGGTCACGATTCCAGTGGATCTAGGTTGGGTGGACATCCCAGACACTTATGAATCTACTGCTGGTAATTACCGCAAACCAAATTATGAACCTGCCGTTGCTGACATTGATGCGGCCATCAAGTTATTAGATGCTGCGAAACGGCCAGTGATGTATGTGGGTCAAGGTATTCGCGGGGCTTCTGATGAAGCCCAAAAAGTCGCTGAATTATACTCCCTGCCAATTGTCTCCACCGTTTTAGCCAAGGGCTTAATTCCAGATGACAATCCGGCCTACATGGGCACAGCGGCCCGGGTCGCCACCAAACCTGGTAATGACATCATGGCTAATGCCGATACCATCTTATTTGTAGGTAGTGACTTCCCATTTGCGGCTTACTTCTTTAACCAAGCGGCTAAGTTCATCCAAGTAGATATTGATAGTTCTAAATTTGGCAAACGCCATCACACCGATGTGTCCATTCTTGGGGATGCCAAGCGCGTCTTAGAATTATTCCTTGAACGGGGCCACAAGAAAGACACCACTGGCTTTTACAAGGCTGCTTTAGATGATCGGGCTAACTGGATGCAATGGGTCAAGAGCTTCTCTGAAGACGACCGCACACCTTTACGGGTTGAACCAGTTTATGAACAAATCAACCGCATCGCTAAACCTGATGCCCTCTTTCCAACTGACGTGGGTAATGTCACCATCGATTCCGTGCGTTTCTTAGACATGACACCAAAACAAGCCTTTACCACTTCTGGTTGGTTTGCCACCATGGGTTACGGCTTACCAGCTGGCTTAGCTGCTAAATTAAGCTTCCCAGATCGCCAAGTTATCACCATCAGTGGTGATGGGGGTTGGGCGATGGCTTCCCAAGATATTATTACCGAAGTCAAATATAACCTGCCAATCGTCAATGTTATCTTGAGTAACGAAAGCTTTGGTTTCATCAAGGCCGAACAAGATGACACTCATCAAAGCCATTACGGTGTTGATATCCAAGGCGGCGATTGGGGTGCTGCTGCCACAGCCTTAGGCGCTAAGGGCTTCACCGTTCGTACTTTAGCTGAATTAAAGGCTGCCTTCAAAGCAGCTGAAAATCCAGATGGCCCAATCGTCATTGACGTGAAGATTGCCGACGAACGGCCAATCCCAGTTGAAAACTTAGTCTTAGATACCGCCACCCACAGTCAAGCCGACGTGGATGCCTTTAATAAGACTTATGAATCCAAAGATCTGGTACCATTTAGAGAATATCTGGAAAAATATAATGCGTAATCGTTAAAAATCACGCATCACACTGAAAAGGTCCCGGTAAGAAATCAAATTTTAGATTTCTCACCGGGACCTTTTTTAATTTTAATTAATAACAGACGATTAATTATTTCTTAGCAATATAATCTTGCGCTTTAAGCAATTCTGCCAGTAAGATTGCCCCACCAGCGGCACCACGGGCCGTGTTGTGCGACAAGCCGATGAATTTCCAATCATAGACGGTATCTTCTCGTAAACGGCCAATAGAAATACCCATGCCGTTTTCAAAGTTAACATCTAATTGAACTTGGGGCCGATCGTCTTCGGTCATATATTGGATGAATTGTTTCGGAGCACTTGGCAAATTCTGTTCTTGGGGAATTCCATGATAGCTTGTCAAAGCATCGATCAATTCTTGCTTAGTTGGGTTTTGTCTGAACTTCACAAATGCAGCAGCTGTATGACCATATAAAATTGGCACCCGTACACACTGGGTAGTAATGACTGGCGTTGTTGCAGGCACAATGGCCTTCTTTTCAGGGTCAATACTGCCCCAGATCCGCAGTGGTTCTTTTTCAGACTTTTCTTCTTCCCCACTGATGTAAGGAATAATATTGCCCTTCATTTCAGGCCAGTCTTCAAATGTCTTCCCAGCCCCAGAGATGGCTTGGTAAGTGGTGGCAACAACTTCATAAGGCTCAAATTGTTGCCAAGCAGATAAGGCCGGCGTATAGCTTTGGATGGAACAGTTTGGCTTAACGGCGATGAAACCCCGTTTAGTCCCTAAACGTTCCCGTTGGTACTTGATGATATCTGTGTGATCGGGATTGATTTCAGGAACAACCATTGGAACATCTGGCGTCCAGCGATGGGCACTGTTGTTAGAAACCACTGGTGTTTCCGTTTGGGCGTATTCTGTTTCAATTTTCTTGATAGCATCTTTGGACATATTGACCGCAGAAAAGACGAAATCCACTTGAGAGGCAACTTTATCAATGTCGTTTACATCTAGAATTGTTAAGTTCTTAACAGCTTCTGGAATTGGTGTATCCATGCGCCAACGGCCGTTGACAGCTTCTTCGTAAGTTTTACCAGCACTATGGGGGCTTGCAGCGACCGTAGTTACTTCAAACCAAGGGTGGTTTTCCAACAACGAAATGTAACGTTGTCCCACCATGCCTGTTGCGCCGATAATACCAACCTTTAATTTCTCATCCATATATAACCGTCCCTCATATTTTGATTAAATAGCAACTAAGCACTATATTAAGATAAAATTAGAAAAAAAACAATGTTCAGACACTTTTTTGTGTCGTAAATTGTTCAAAAAATATTTACATCAGTGTGTCAACCACTTTTTCACCACGAACCGATTGCTGACTAACAGCGGCACAAGTAAAATCAATGCCAACAACCCGCAAGCGGGAAAACCAAACAAACCAGAAGTTAAATCCATGATTCCCCCAACATACAGACTCCCAATAGGTGTCGAGCCTTGATTTAATAAAACATAGACACTCATGATCCGGCCTCTTAAGGCATCAGGTACCGAAAATTGAAAAGAGGCATTGGACTGATTCAAAAAAATCATATTGCAAAACCCAATCACCACCATCAATCCCCAAGCCAGCCCATAACTGTGGACAAAAACCATCGCCATTTGAACGACAATCGTTCCTGCTGTGACCAGCAAGTATAAACTACGGCGCAAACCATAGCGGGCAAGATAACTCATTAGAAAAGCAGCTATCAATGACCCAATCCCCGTAGCTGATAACAAGCTGGCATACCCCTGTGCCCCTTGATGCAAAACTGTCTGGGCATAAATGGGAATAATAACATTGTTGTTGAAATTAAGCGTACAAACAATCAACATCATTTCAGCACTGATCCGAATATTATCATTGTGCCAAACATATGCAAGCCCTTCGTGAATATCTTGCAGGACAGCATGACGCACGCTGGTAGTTGTTTTTTGGATAGTTTGCACATGATAAAGACCCAGAATAACCGCAATGTAACTGCCGGTATCAATCAAAAAACACCAGCCGATCCCTACCTTTACAATTAAAATACCTGCAATAGCCGGACCAACAATTTTAGCCAAATTAAAGATGGACGAATTTAGGGAAATACCATTCATCAAATCTTTTTGACCCACTAGTTCCACTACAAAGGATTGTCGAGTTGGCGTATCAATACTTTGCAATGTGCCATACCCCAAGGCAATCACCAAGACCTGCCAGTATTGAATAACCCCGGAGAATACCAGTATCGTCATGGCCAAGCCCAACAAGAGAAAACCAAATTGAGTGATCAACAAAATAGTCCGCTTGGGATAACGATCAATCAATGTCCCGGCAATTAAAGTCAAACCAAGGATTGGTATAAATTGGCAAGCCGTCACGACCCCTACCAACAAGGCGGATTTAGTCATTTGATAAACCAACCACGTTTGGCTCGTGCGCTGAATCCAGGTTCCTATGACGGAAAGACATTGTCCCAACCAAAAATTACGGAAATTTCTAGAACGTAACGAAGAAAAGGTACTACTGAAAAAATTAAGATGCACAATATAAGACACCAATCTAACCTTTACGGTCAGTAGTTTAATTTATAATGATGAAATAAATTAAAATCATCATCGACCCCAACGGCTTAAATGTCAACATTGGCTCCTAAAATCACACCTTGAGAACTCAGTATTTTTAAGAACAATTGCCAATTAACTTTGAACCGTAGCGCGTTTATCCTGAATGTAGCGGGCAATGCTGATACCATCAGCCAGCAAACAAAAAATCATAGAGACAATATACGCAATTCTAGAACCTGCTAAGAACAAATCTGGTCGCCCGGCGACATAGGTGGTGATCTTATACCCGCCGGCTAAGGTCATCCCCCAAAATAATACCGTCGTTGCAAAGGCTACGCCTAACACCATGCCCAAATTCCGGGCTAAGGCATTGATACTGCCCGCCACCCCTAATTGGGTCTTATCCACACTAGACATTACTAAATCATTATTAGGTGACTGAAACAGCCCTGTACCTAACGCCATGATCACTGTGGCTCCGATGTAATACCATAAAGCCGTGTCCACTTGTAAAAAAGTGAATAATAATTGGGATACCGCAATCAAGGATAAGCCGATAATAGTCACAAATTGGGCATTATAATAATCTGCTAAATACCCGCCAATGGGCCCGGCCACCAACATCACGATGGGGAAAATCGCCAGTAATAACCCGGCCGTCCCGATGGCAAAACCCCGGGCGTTATATAAATAAAAAGGCATCAAAACATTGGGGAAAAAATTGGATAGAAAAATTAACAAGGCAGCAACTATACCATAGGTAAAAGGCTGATTTTTAAATAGTTTAAAATCCACCAAGGGTTGCGCGTGGCGCCGCTCCACGATGATAAAGGTCCCCAATAAAATAAGTGCCGCTAAAAATAGTCCTAACACGCGCAGGTCATTGAAGTGCCATTCTTGGCCTAAAAAGATAGCCATGAACAAAGCCACGATAAACCCGGCAAAACTCAAAAAACCTGGCCAGTCCATAGGTTCAGATTTCGTTTGATCTTGCTTTGGGAAAACAATGAAACTGATCAAGATAGCGATAATGCCCACCGGTACATTGACCCAAAAGATATAGCCCCAAGTCAAGTGGGCTAGGATCAAGCCCCCTAAAGCAGGTCCGGCCACACTGCCCAATGCCACAAAGGTCCCCACAAAGCCCATGGCTCGGCCCCGTTGCTTGAGTTCAAAAGCACTGGTGACGATCCCAAAACTATTGGACAAGGTCATGCTAGCCCCAAAGGCTTGAATAATGCGGGCAAACAACAAGAAACCTAAATTCAGCTCTAAACCAGATAAAAAGGACCCTAAGATGAACACTAAAGTCCCCACCTTAAATACCCTAGTCTTCCCATACATATCCCCTAAACGACCAAAAAATAGCAACAACGCACACATAAAAATCAAATAAATTGATGTGACCCATTCTGCTTGATTCACCGGAATGGCCAGCCCCTTAGAAATCTGGGGCATGGCAATATTCACAATACTGGCATCCAAGTTGGACATGAACGAAAATAACCCAATTGCCACCAAGATCAGCCAATGATATTGCTTTTGCTTATTTGGTGCAGTCTGTGCAGCCATGCGCTTGCCTCCTTAACTTAGTTTCATAATTAGGGTCAGTTTAGCATGATAGGTTTTGGGGTGAAAGCAATACGACTTACTTAAAGTTAATAAAAAATAGCCATCTAGTTGGGGGTTTGGCCCGCATAGATCGCTATTGTGCAAGGTTTTTACGACCACAAAAAAACGCCTAACCTAATTGTTAGACGTTTCAACTCTTAATCTTTGGTTACTTCTTATCTTTATCCTTGGGTGTTGTCGATTTCTTTGACTTACCAGATTTTCGCAAATGCTTGAAATTAACAATTGTGCGGTACTTTAAATCTTCCACAACTGTGCGTTCTGATGGATCAAAATCTTCAATGGTCACCATAGCTGAGTTCGTGTATACCTTAGATACGGTCCCCTTAAAAGAAACCGGCACATCTGTACTCTTGCGGACAGTGATCTTGTCGCCCACGGCAAATTCTGGTTCTTTTTCAGTTTGATTATCCATCTCATTGCCTCCCTTTGCATACTAATCCTATTATAAAGGGAATTAAACCTTAAGTAAACCAAGTACGCGTCCTACTTGTTGGTAGGATGCACGTCAATCTGCACTGGAGAGTCTAAGTCAATAGTTTCAGAATAAGCCCGTAATAGATGAACTTTCATCTGCATCTTGGCTTCTTTCTTTGACATATTGTGACAAATTCTCTTCTCAGCGACAGGTTGGCCCAGATTATTTCTAAATAAACCAACCACTTCATAATCTGTAGCCCTTTGCGCGAACAACATCACTATACCCCCAAACATATTAATATCTTGTCTGATATTTATAACACCTTTTGTCAGCAAAGGCAAGGGGGATTTGAGGAGAAAATTATGAGACTATGGTGAGGCTTTCATGCCGTTCCAAATTGATGAAAATTGGTCTAGTTAAAAGTTTAAATAGCCCTCATGACCTTTACTAATTAAGGCCACATTATCCCCTTGGGCCTGTAAGTGTTGCACGCGCTTTTCGCCCCACTCTGACATGGCCACTAACAAATGACGCAGGGTTTTGCCTTCATTGGATAGGGAATATTCTACCTTGGGTGGCACCTGATTATAAACTTGGCGAATAATAATATTGTCTGCTTCTAGTTCTCGCAGTTGCTGGGTCAGCATCTTTTGGGTAATGGCGGGGATGCGCCGCTTTAATTCCCCAGTCCGTAAGGGGCCTTTGCCCAAATGACATAAAATGATGGGTTTCCACTTACCGCCAATGACATCTAGCGTTGCTTCGACACCGATATGATAGATTTTTTCCAAAACGAAGCGCTCCTCTTCCTTGTTAAAATACATTAGGTACTTTTTAGTAACTATGTTCCCAAAAAGTGCGTACTTGTGGGCAATACCGTAACAGTTATACTAACATATGTTGTCTGATATAACTAGCTATTGCGAAAGGAAGTATGTTTGATGACCCACTATCAATTTCTAGAACCCCTAACGTTTAAAAATGGTTTAATTCTCAAAAATAGAATTGTTATGTCCCCTATGACCACCATGACCAGTTTTTACAATGGCATGGTCACCAGCGATGAAATCCACTATTACCAAACCCGTGCCGCCGGTCCTGGGCTGGTGATCACTGGCGTGGCCAATGTCAGTGCCAGCGGTAAAGGCTTTGAAGGCGAGCTGTCTGTAGCTTCAGATGACATGATCCCTGGCTTGACCCAACTGGCCCAGGCTATTCATCAAAATGGCACCAAAGCCATTCTGCAAATTTTCCACGCGGGTCGCAAAACTAACCAGCAGATTCTTCGCGGTACTCAACCCGTGAGTGCCAGCGCCATTGCTGCCAGCTATCCAGCTGATTCCGAGACCCCTAGAGCCCTAAGTGTTGAAGAGATTCAAAGTATAATTGCCGACTTTGCTGCGGCTACGCAACG
This sequence comes from Agrilactobacillus composti DSM 18527 = JCM 14202, assembly GCF_001436375.1. GTDB lineage: Bacteria > Bacillota > Bacilli > Lactobacillales > Lactobacillaceae > Agrilactobacillus > Agrilactobacillus composti. The sequence continues at coordinate 138,617 of NZ_AZGA01000070.1, forward strand.
GGCAATTACCGCTGGCTTTGACGGCGTTGAACTCCATGGCGCCAATACTTACCTGCTCCAACAATTCTTTTCGGAAAATTCAAATCAACGGACGGATGCCTGGGGTGGTAGCTTTGAAAAGCGGCTGCACTTCCCCCTGGCTGTGATTAACGCCGTTCACCAGGCCATTGAAAACGCCACATCACGCCCTTTTGCCTTAGGTTATCGCATCTCCCCAGAAGAGATCGAAACACCTGGGATTCGCCTAGCGGATTCATTGGCCTTCGTGGATCAAATCAAAACTAAAGTCGATTATATCCATCTGTCCATGGGCAGTTATCAACGAACTTCTTTAAATGATCAAACCAACAACCAGACCCTTCTGTCCCAATTTGCCGCTCATACAAAGGGTGTCGTCCCTTTAATTGGTATTGGCGCCGTCACCACGCCAACTGATGCCCAGGCCGTCTTAGCAGATGGGGCTGAGCTAGTAGCGCTGGGGCGGGAATTATTAAGAGAACCCCAATGGGTGCAAAAAGTAACAGCCGGTGATTTAGGTGCCATCAGAACCCAAATGAGTCCCTTAGACATGGACGAGTTAGCTATTCCCAGCGTCATGCAAACATACCTGCGAACCAGCTTTTATCAAGTTATGAATTTCACTGATGATTCCACTAACCAAGTCAATTACCAAAACACCTTAGCCCCGATGGAGGGCTTTGAAAAGAAACTTTGAGCCATTGAAAAAAGCCTAGATTGCCAAAAATTGGTCTAGGCTTTTTTCAACGCATCCACTTATTTTTTTTCGCCACTTGAATAGCTTCCAGGCGATTGTGAACGCCCAATTTACTAAAAATGGCTGATAAATAATTCCGCACGGTGCCTTCAGATAAAAATAAAGTTGCCGCAATTTGTTTGGTGGGCAAGCCGCTGTCCGCTTCGGCTAATACCGCCATTTCTCGGTCGGTCAAAGGGTTATGCTCGGCGGATACCATATTCACCACTAACTCCGGGGCATAAACAGTTTTGCCGGTCATGACTTGGCGGATAACCGCAATCAAATCATCACTGGGGCTATCTTTTAACAAATAACCAGCCACTTTCGCGGCCACCGCTTGCTGAAAATAGGTACTTTGGGCAAAGGTGGTTAAAATGATCACCTTGGTCTTCAAAGCGCTAGCTTGAATTTGGCTGGCCACTTCCAGGCCGGTCATTTGCGGCATTTCAATATCTAAAATGGCCACATCCGGTTGTAGTTTTTGAATCTGGGTCCAAGCCGTGGCACCGTCTTCAGCACTGCCTAGGACCTGTAAATCATCTTCTAAATTTAGAATTTGTGTTAAAGCTGAATTTAACATGCTTTGGTCTTCAGCTAAATATAAACTGATCACGAATTTACCTCCTTTGGAATGGTCAAGGTCACCAAGGTACCTTGGCGGTTATGACTGATATCAAAATTACCTTTGACTTCCGCCAAGCGGGCCTGCATCCCCTTGATGCCGTTGGAGCCCGCTCGCACAAAATTGGTGGCCTGGCCGTCATCTAATATCTGGACTTCATAATGGGTTGACGTTTCTGAAAAATCAATTTGAGCCTGGTGAGCTTTGGCATGGCGAATGATATTGGTGATAGCCTCAGTCAATACCGCCCCAAAGCGATTTTGCACAGCCGTGGGCCAATTACTGGCGGCTTCTTCCCCCTGAGTCAACAGAATCACTTTGGCTTGGGCTAAGTTTTGGGCTTGGGTCAATAGGACTTCCCCAATGGATTCTTCATGCAAACCATTGACAATGGTTCGAACTAATTGCAAATTCTCCCGGCTGGTCTGGGCAATATCTTGCAATTCTCCACTGACCTTATCTGGGGCCTTTTGTAATAACTTCTGGGCCAGTTCGGCTTTTAAAGTGATCATGGAAAAACTCTGTCCCAAGGTGTCATGCAAGTCCCGGGCAATCCGCTCCCGTTCCCCTCGGCGGACCAAGTTCTCCAGACGGCGGTTGGTTTGTTGGAGTTGTCGCCGCTGGACGATAGAACGGGCGAACCAATAACTTACTAAAGGTGATACCAGTGGGAAAAACAAGCCCACCATACCGATTTGAAAATGTGCAAAATCTTGGGGTGCCACAAATCCCAATTGAATCAAAGCTATGGCAACAAGGGCATAGTACGTGCCCACAAACCAATGGAAATATTTTCTCGGGTAACTGGCAATGATAAAGGAAATCTGCCAACCGGGAAAAATAATCATATAAAAATTAAACGTAAAAATCGCAAAGGCCCCGGTCAATAACAACTCCAAGGGAATCGTCAGCCGCCGTGCGCTAGGAACTTCTGAAACTAACACGTAAAGTACCAAAAAAACCCCACAAAGTATTAGCCACAAGATATCGGCGTTACTTTTCACCGGTAAATACAACATAATCGAAAACGGCAAATAGAGCAACCAGACATAGCTGGCCCATTGCAAATTGTGCAGCCATCCAAAGCGTTTACCCATGATCTAACACAACACCTTTTCTTGCCGTGCGTTTGGCCATCAGAATAACTAAAGCTACCCCTAAACCTAACCAAGCCAAAACGCCGCCAACATTCATTAAATCAACTTTACCATTGGTCAATACATGACTCAAGCTGTTGTTGGCAAAATACGTGGGTGTGAGCTTGCCAATGGTCTGCAGCCAATTGGGCAACATATTGATGGGCCACCAAAGGCCGCTGACCACCGCCATGGGAAAGGTCACCAAATTGCTGACCACGCTGAGGGTCTCTTGCCGCTTGATAAAAGACATAGCGGTGCCGATGAGCAATAACGGAATTTGGCATAAGATCACCAGACCAAAGATATTCAGCCACTGGTTGGCACTGAGGCTCACCTGATTTAAAAACACGGCCAGCGCCCCTAAAACTACCACTGCCCCCAAGTTGATTCCCAGGATGCAAATAAAGACCGAGATATAATAAGGCAACGTGCCTTTGGGGGCCAAACTCAAGAATACCAATAACCCTTGATCCCGATCCCGCTTTAAAATTGAGGCAATCCCGAAAATGGCACTGATCAAGATGCTATAAACAATCATACTGCCCATATAGGTCTTGGCAAATTGCTGCTGCTGGGTACTGGATCCGGTAACCATCATCACTTTGGTGAATAGGACGTAAAAACCTGCGGGCATGAGAATAGAAAAGAAGAAGAACGATAAATTTCGGAAAATGAGACGCTTGCCATCAAAGCGCAGTTGATTCAGTATAGTTTTCATATTAAGCCTACTTTCCAGTCATCTGAATGAAGATGTCTTCTAGGGATTTGCGGGTAACACTGATTTGATGCAGTTGATCTAGTAAAGGAACTAGGGCCTTTAAGGTCAAGTCACCGTCCGTACTATGGATTTTTAGTAACAGACCAGTTTGTTGGACATTGGTGACGGCAGGCAGGCCCTTAAAAATCGCAGGCTGCAGTTCGGTTCGACATGAAATGACGGTCTCCAGGTGCTGGGCTTGCAGTTCATCTAGGGTGCCTTGAAAAGTGAAACGGCCATCCTGTAGGATCAAAAGTCGATCAGCAATTTGTTGAATTTCTTCTAAATAATGGCTGGTAATGATCATGGTTTTCCCTTGTTGGCGTAAGGTTTCAATATGCTGCCAAAAATCTTGGCGCGCTTTAGCATCCATCCCCGCGGTGGGTTCATCTAAAAATAACAAATCCGGGTTACCAACTAACGCCATGCCAAAGGTGACCCGCCGCAATTGGCCCCCGGATAAACTGGTTATGCGCTGATTGCCTTGGGCTTGTAAGCCAATCTCCGTTAATATTGCCTGGGGATCTAAAGCCTTAGGATATTGTGCGGCGGCTTCTTGGAGCATTTCTAAAACTGTAATCCCACTGAGACGCATATCCCCTTGTAACATGGAACCAAGGTGGGCTTTGTTAAAAGCTGTACCGGGTTTTTGATCTAGCACCGTAGCTGCCCCGTGGGCCGGTAAGAGACCCAGTAAAATATTTAAGAGAGTGGACTTACCCGCCCCATTTTCACCGATGAGGCCGATGATCTCGCCCTTTTCAACCGTGAAGTCGATATCTTTTAAGACCTGTTTACTACCGTAATTAAATTTTAAATGGGTCGCTTGAATGACTGTCATTATTTAACACCTCTCTGTAGCTTTATGATGACTTTATCTTAACTTAAATTCTGCCCAAGCAGTAGTTGGCTTTGTCACCAAATAGCTGTGACATTTGTCATGTTGGTCAATTAACCGTAAAAAAAGCGCGTCCAGATAATCTTTTATTATCTGAATTCGCTTTCATTTTAAAGCCTAATTATTGCTTGATTGGTAAGTATATCCCCTTAGTTGCGGATCACACTAGCTTTGGCATGGACCGCATCCTCAACAGCCTGAGCTACCACTTTCGCCACACCGGGTTGGAAGGCATCCGGCATGATATTGGTAGGCGTCAACTCATTATCCGGGATCAAACTAGCAATCCCAGCAGCGGCTGCCAGTTGCATTGCAATGGTGATATCAGTGGCTTGAGCATCCAGTGCCCCTCTGAAGATACCAGGAAAGGCCAGCACATTGTTGATTTGATTAGGAAAGTCACTACGACCAGTAGCGGCAATATAAGCCCCAGCGGCCAGAGCTTCATCAGGATAAATTTCTGGCACGGGGTTAGCCATGGCAAAAATCACTGGCTTAGCCGCCATCGTTTTGATCCAGGCTGGTTTTAAGACCCCTGGTGCCGAAACGCCGATGAAAATATCTGCATCGACTAACGCGTCTTCTAGCGTGCCGGCTAGTTTTTCTCGATTGGTCACTTTAGCAATGGCCGCATGATGGGCCGGGAGCTTGGCGGCGTCATTTTCATTGAGAATGCCCACTTTATCCACAATCACAATATTTTTGGCCCCAGCGGCTAAAAACTTCTTAGCGACCGAAAGCCCTGCAGAGCCGCCACCATTGATCACGATTCGAACAGATGCCAAGGTCTTGTCAATGAGTTTCAAGCTATTCAAGACCGCTGCTAAAACCACAATTGCGGTCCCATGTTGGTCATCGTGAAAGATGGGAATGTCACATTCTTCAATCAAGCGGCGTTCAATTTCAAAACACCGCGGGGCACTGATATCTTCTAAATTGATGCCCCCAAATGTTGGGGCAATGGCCTTCACGGTTTGAATAATAGTCTCCGTGTCTTGGGTATCTAACACAATCGGGATAGCATCCACATTGGCAAAGCGTTTGAACAAAGCGGCTTTGCCTTCCATAACCGGCATAGCTGCTTCGGGGCCAATGTTCCCCAAACCTAAAACCGCCGAACCATCACTGACCACCGCCACGGTGTTTTTCTTGATGGTTAGGGTTCTTGCCAGCTTGGGATCAGCAGCGATAGCTGAAGAAACAGCCGCGACACCTGGTGTATAAGCCACACTCAAATCGTGTTTATTATTCACTTCAATTGTTGGTTCAACAGCTAGTTTCCCCCCATGAATTTTCGCTTGTTCTAATGCAAGTATTTTAACATCTTGATGCATTTTGTGAGCCTCCTTAGCTAAATGACTTTAAACATTAACGTCATAATTATGATTTGAACAACCACTATGATTGCGCTACCTAAAATGCTACCATAAATGCACTAAGTAAAGTAATTATAATGGCTAATTTTCTCGGCAACTACTATCCGCAAGACACATAACGACTGTTACACCAAAATGAAAGGACGCTGGATTTTTTGAAAACAACTTTGTTACTCGTAGAAGACGAACCGGGTCTAGCCGATTCACTCAAAACCGAATTTGAATTGGAGGACATGCAGGTCATCTGGGCCAAGGACGGCTTAGAGGCTTTGGCTAAATTCAAAGCCAATCAAAATCAAATTCAACTAATCATTTTGGACTGGATGTTACCTAAATTGGATGGTTTTGGCGTTTTACGGCGTATTCGCAGAACCAGCCAAGTGCCGATAATCATGCTGACTGCTCGCGACTACATCGGTGATAAAGTAGCCGGCCTCAGTGGTGGGGCTGATGACTACATCACTAAACCCTTTGAAATGGAAGAGCTCTTGGTCCGGATCGAAGTTGCCCTGCGGCACAGCCAGCAAAATACCGCCTTTAACACGGGTTATCACATTGATGACCTCAGTGTGGACACCGATACCAAGCGTGTCCAACGCCATGGCCTGATTATTCCTTTGACCCAGCGGGAATATGAATTACTCCTAGTTTTATTAGCCCACCAGGACCAGCCTTGCCCTAGAGATGACCTGTTGGATGCCGTTTGGGGCATTGATTTTGATGGCCAACCTAATATTTTGGATGTTTATGTTCGCAATCTTCGGGCTAAAATTGATGCCAACTCAAGCGAAAAAAAGTTGATCCATACCATTCGTGGCATTGGCTATATGATTTCTGACAATGTCGCAGCCTTATAAATCAGGTGATTTTATTGATGAAAATGAAAAATCAATCCAGTGCCGCCATCATGTTGCGCCATTTAATGGCCATGGTCGTCTTCATTACCCTATCCCTAGGTATGTTAATTGTGATTGCGGTTGGCCATCAGTTGCTAGAAGAGGTCACTATCACTTCCGCCCATACAATGACTAGTTTAAAAAAAACCGATATCGATAGCGATAATGATTGGGATACTTGGCGTAAAAATAGCACTTTAGATACCAGCTCCAGTTATATTTCGATTTACAATATGCGAGCCGATGCCAAAGTGAAACACTATTATTCCCCCAACACGGTTAAACTTCTGGCCAGCAAGCCAGTGGCCGTGCCGCTCATTCGAAATTTATATTATCGTCCCGACAAAGGCTTATTTTTTCACCAAATGGTTCACGCTCGGGGTATTAAATATGAACTTTGGCAAAGTGTCCAAAATCAAATGGCAATTTTAGGCCGCGTCCTGACGGTGACAATTTTGTTGCTGATTTTAACCTTGTTCGTAAGTCCCTTTTATATCCGTCGACTCACCCACAAGTTGACAGATTCTCTGCGCACCCTCTCCCAAAGTACTCAAACCATTATCACCGCCGATCAGCCGGATACTGATGCCACACAATTGCCCGTCCCTAAATACCCCACGGAGGTTACTGACTTAGCCACCAGCTTCAATGCCCTGCTTGCCCAATTGCACCAACGGCAGGAACAACAGAAAAGTTTTGTGATGAATGCTGCCCATGAATTACGCACGCCCATTGCAACCATCAGAAGTCATGCCCAACTGATTGAACGCCACGCCGCAGAACATCCTGAAATTGTTCCCAAATCCGTCACTTACATTATTGACGAATCCCGCCAAATGCAACAACTCATTGATGAGTTGTTACAACTTTCCCATGCGGATCAATTACCCCTGCAAACACAGCGCTTTAATTTAAGTACCACCTTAGACGATCTGCTCCAACAATTGAATCCCACCATTGTTCAAACCATCACCAGCGCTATCGCACCGGCTATCTTCATTGATGGCAATGCGGCAGCCCTGGTCCAGATCGTCGACAATTTAATCACCAATGCTGCGAAATACTCGCCTGAAAATAGCACCATTCACGTTACTTTGAAACAAGCTGGGCCTGATCAAGTTAGCCTAGCCGTCGCCGATCAAGGCCGTGGCATTGATTCCAAAGACAGAGCTCATATTTTCGAACGTTTTTACCGCAGTGCCGATGTGCGAGGTGCGGTGCCAGGCACCGGGTTAGGCCTAGCCATTGCCGACCAGCTGGCTAAAATGAGCCATGGCCATTTTGAAATCACCGCCAATCACCCCCAGGGGACAATCATCCAGCTTATACTCACCCTGCAGCAACCCACTACAACAGCGCAAAAGACTGATTAATTCTTTTGCGCTGTTTTTTGTGGCAATTTATAAGGTATTCTGAAAAAAACTCAGAATAATTGACCGCTGTAGCAAGCTTTTAAAGCCATCACAACTTGAAAATTTAATTTAGCTTTAGTTTGACTAGCTAGGTGCAGCCACTTTTTTCAACTATGCTAAGGCCATGATACAGTTTGCATGCTGCGACTGTATCCATTCAAATTATGCAGGGGGCTTGGCCTATGTCACTTTCAATACTCTTATCCTTCATTCCAAATATCAATCAGATACTACCACAGTTGATCGGTCAGTATGGCAATTTAATTTACATCGGCTTATTTTTGTTGATTTTTATCGAAACTGGCCTAGTTGTGGTCCCCTTTCTTCCCGGAGATTCACTGCTGTTCTTATGCGGTTCCTTAGCCGCACTTTCAAAACAGTCTTTAAATATTTGGCTCTTGCTCTTGTTATTAACCCTAGCGGCAGTTGGGGGCGATTCCGTCAATTTCGAAATTGGTAAACATCTCGGCCATTATTTGACCACAACTTCGAAATTAAATCGCTTCATCAAACCACAATATCTAAAACGTTCCCAAACCTTCTTCAACCAACATGGTAAACTGGCCATTTTTTTAGGCCGTTTTATCCCGATCATTCGGACCTTCATCCCCTTTACAGCCGGCATCGGGCAAATGAACTATCGCGATTTCATTATCTATAACATCAGTGGCGGCTTCAGTTGGGTCGCCTTAGCGCTTGGTTCGGGTTATTTCTTTGGCAATATCGCCTTTATCAAAGTACATTTCGAGCTCATCTTAATTGCCATCGTCATCATTTCACTGCTACCAGTGATCGTCATGACCCTCCGTAAAAAAGGGGGTGCCATTCAATGACACTTAAACGACGCTATTTTATTGGTCATGCATTACTGCTCCTCTTCTTGTTTCTTGCTATCAATGTGATGTTGCAAACCCGCTGGTTGACAGTTATGGACAGCTATCTTCAAGCACTATTGGCCACAACAACGGCCTTAAACATAACGATTTTTAAGGTGATTGCCTTTTTAGGCAGCCCGGCCACGGTTTTCGTTTTAACAGCAATACTTTGTGGCTATTTATGGGTTTATCGAAGTCCCGCCTACAGCTTGTGGGTGGGCACCATTCAATTGGCGGGTGCTGGCATCGTTGAGATTATTAAATACATCGTGCAACGGCCCCGGCCAATCCATCAAGTCGTGCCAGACACTGGTTTTAGTTTCCCCAGTGGCCACACATTTTGTACCACAATTTTCGTTTGCACCTTATTGCTGGTGGTTTTACCACTGATCAAGGATCAAGAGAAAAAATTAGCTGCTATCTTAATTGGTATCGTCTGGTTATTAATGGTCGCTGCTTCACGAATCGTTTTGCGAGACCACTTTCCATCAGATGTCATGGGTAGTCTGCTCTTGGCGGGGGCTTTTTGGCTACTCTTTACACCGCAAGAAGCATTCGTGATTCAAATCATAAATCGGCTATTGTTCAAACAACATCCCTCAAAATCCTAGTTATTTCACCTTGCCAGTAAATAATAATAGCTTTTGTAAAACCTATGTAAAAAAACGTCCCTTGCAGATTATCACAAGTTGCTTCAAGATAGTTATTAGAACGTCAGTCGCAGGACTCAAAGTTGGGTGTGATCTAAAAAATGTCTAAAGTTCGTAAACCGATGCTGTTGCCTATTTTGTTGGCAATTGGCTTGATTCTTGGTATCCTCAGCAAGCTCATCAACTTCAATACTAGTCTTGACAGTACTGCTATTCTCTTAATAAGTGGTAGTATCATGCTGACTTGGTACTTACTGGCACCGTGTATCAATCGCCTAACTCGCCAGCAGATCAAATGGCTACTAGTGCTTGTTTTAGGCTTGATGTTAGTCTTGCAAATTCTTATACTCACATTTCTGCCAGATACCATCTTCCATGATCCTTATCGTGTTTTGTCCCAGGCTGACAAAATGGCAGCAGGCAAACTCAGTTGGCGAACAACCTATTTCTGGCGTTATCCCAATAATGTCCCCATCACTTACTTACTAGCTTTATGGCTGCGTTTAGCACGATGGTTGACGTTAAACACCAATGTCGCCTTAGCTATCTTAAATATCTTGCTATTAGATACTTTCATCTGTCTGGTGCTTTATACGCTTTATCAGACCCATCAAGGAAATACAACTTTACTGGGTACCCTTGCTTTTTTGACCATGACCCCTTTTGCCTACACCTATTATCTGCAAGTATTTTATTCCGATTTACCTTCCATGCTCGTCTTACTGGTAATTTTACGAACCTTATTGTTTTGGCCTCGGCGTTCTAAACGTCAACGCTTTGGCAGTGGCGTGCTGCTTTGTACCGCCGTCTTATTAGGCCAATTGCTCAAGCCGAATCTGATTGTACTCCTACCTGCCCTGGTCATTTTATTGGGACTGATTTTCGGTAAGAAATTGTGGCATCATTTCAAATTACTAACGCCGATATTATTGATTGTCTTGGGATTTGCCCTAAGCCTCCCGGCCAAGCAGCTAATCTATACGGCTAGTAATTTCCAACCCAATGCGACCTTTGAATTGCCGGTCACCTCCTGGCTGTTGGTTGGCACCAATACAACCACGACAGGCACTTATTCCACCTCAGATGTTGAACATGCGGTTAAACTCCCCAATAAACAAGCCCGTCAGCAATACGATTTACAAGCCATCCCCAAACGTCTTCAAGAACTTGGCCCAATTGGACTATTAAAACTATGGACCTTGAAGTTAGGTGTTTTCTTCAACGTCACTGACATTCAAGATTGGTATAATGGTGGCTATCGCGCTGCACCTGCCTGGTATCAAAACCATGCGCAATTCCTGGATGCTTTGATAGCCCGCACTTATCAAGTTGCCACGCTGATACTTTTGTTAACTGCTAGCTGGCGCTTATGGACATGGCGACCCAATTTAAAGCACACCCGGGATGTGGTGACGTTGTTAGCGGTCCTTACGACGTTAGGCTATCTGGCCTTTCATGTTCTTTTTTGGGAAGTTGAAGCTCGCTATGGTCAATTGATCTTACCGCTACTTTTTTTTCAAATTGCAACCTTGCCGAAACCGCACCGGCAAGCCTTGCCGCTCAGACGCTTATTACCGCTCATGCTGCTTTTAGTCACCGGCGCGGGTTTAATAGGTTGGTCCAAGTGGTTAGCTGATACTGATCCGAAAACCCAAGTGGTCGCGGCCCAACGCAGTCAACTTTCTGCCCAATACCATGCCAAGCCCACTCTGATGGCTGCTGGCAGCACCATCACCCAACAAGTTGTGTTAAACGTCAATGCCACTTACTTTTCTGTGCAGATTCATCAAAATTCTAAGGTCTTAGTGCAACTGACCAATCTCAAAACACAGCAAACTTATGATTTAAAACAGCATAGCGATGTTTATCGTCTCTCCCATGCGCTAAATGCGGGCAAATATCGTATTACCATCACAAATAATGGCAATACGGGCCAGCAAGTTGATATAATAAATACCTATCATTACCAACTAGCCGATTACCCGCTAATCGTTCATAATCAAAAGCGGTTTACAAGTTCGTTAGTTTACACTGCCCTTGCGCAACAAAATGTGGTCCCATTTTAAGTGCTGGTCTACAATAAAATCAGTCTGTACGTTACAATTAAATCAGCAACTATTTTATAACTTTGAACTTATATTTTTATGAAAATCAAGTAAACGGGGTCTTATTTATGAACAAAGAACTCATCTCAATCGTCTTGCCAGTCTATAATGAAACAGCGGGGATTCAAAAAACAATTGATGTGCTGCTTGATTACTGTCAAAATCGGCCTGAGCATTATGAATTGATTTTTGTTAACGACGGCTCAACCGATCAAACAGAAACAATCCTCAAAGAAAACGCGCTGGCTCATCCCAGTGTGAGATTAGTATCTTTTTCCAGAAACTTCGGCCAGCAGTTAGCCATTTCTGCTGGGCTTCACTATGCCCAGGGTACGGCAGTGGTGGTCATGGATGCAGATTTGCAAGACCCACCTAGCATCATTGCCACCATGATCGACAAGTGGCACCAAGGCTATGACGTGGTTGCCGGACAACGTCAGCAGCGAGAAGGCGAAACCTTTTTCAAGAAGGCTTCGGCTAGTTTGTTCTACCGCTTGCTACGACAAATCACTAGCGTCCATATGCCCTTAGATACCGGGGACTTTCGCTTAATGGACCGCCGGGTGGTGACGGTTTTAAATCAAATGCCTGAGACCGATCCCTTTTTGCGGGGGATGGTGAGCTGGCTGGGCTTTAAGCAGACCACGGTACATTATGTTCGCCAAGAACGCGCCTCCGGTGAAACCAAATATACCCTGCGGAAGATGTTGAAGTTAGCCACGGATGGCTTAGTGTCATTTTCAATGGTGCCCTTAAAGCTGGCCCAGTGGCTAGGGGGGCTCTTGTTGTTAGGGGCCTTGGCCAGTCTGATTGTGGGCGTGGTGAACGGCTTTACCCTGGGGGTAGAAATTGCGTTATTCAGCCTGATGATTGGCGGCTTCATCTTGATCACCTTGGGTATTTTAGGCAATTACGTTGGTCGTATCTTCATGCAATCCCGGGGACGGCCCTTATATGTGGTTTCAGAAACTTATGGTTTTGATGAACAAATAACGCCCCAACACCAGGTAAGTCACACCTCACCTTATGTCCTTAAAAAAACTGCCGGAAAATAGCTCCAGCAGTTTTTTTGTGTTATATATTAGCGCTTAGTTTTATTTAAATTTTTAGCATCTAACCTTATTTAAAAAAATAAACTGATCAAGGCTAAGGCCCCGGGCAACGCCTGTAGACCATATATTTTTTTAGTTACTGTGGCACCACCATATACCCCCACGACAATGACAAAACCAGCCAGTAAGCGCAGGGTAGCGATTTGCCCGCTACCACTGAGTAACCAGAGACTCAACAACAAAACCACACCCAAAGCCCCGTTATAGATACCTTGATTTTTCAGAGCCACTTGGGCGTTAAGTTGGGTCACAAAGGCCAGTGGCATGCCAAAGCTCTTGGCTTGCAAGGCTTTGGGGGCAAACATTTCCAAATACATAAACCCTAGGTGCAAAATACCTAATAACCCGATCAAAATCATACTGATGCTAGTCATGGTCGTTTCTCTCCTTAGCCTTGGCCATCTTTAAAAGCGGGATACAAGGTCATCCCCCCGTCGATAAATAAAGTGATCCCCGTGACATAACTGGATTCACTAGACGCCAACCAAGCTGCCCCGGCCGCGACTTCTTCCGGTTTGCCAATGCGATTCATGGGGACCATGGCGACGGTTTGATCATATTGGGCCTGGTCGGCAAATTTATCCGCATTGATGGGCGTGTTGATGGCCCCTGGACCAATGCCATTGACCCGAATACCGTCCTTGGCATATTCCATGGCAATGGTTTGGGTGAATAGCTTCACTGCGCCCTTGGCCGCGGCATAACTGGCAAACGTCGGCCAAGGAATTTGTTCATGAACAGAAGACATGTTGATAATGTTGCCAGGCTTTTTGTGGGCTTTAAAATAAGCCAAGGCCGCTTTTGACCCTAAGAAGACGCCCGTTTCATTGATCGAGATGACCTTGTTCCAGTCTGCTAGGGTCAGTTCGTGGGTGGGTGCTTTGATTTCCATACCGGCGTTGTTGACCCAGACATCTAAATCCCCGAAGTTTGTCAGGGCCGCATCTAAGATAGCTTGCACCCCAGCTTCCGTGGCCACATCAGCTTGCACTGTCACGGCCCCTTGACCACCTTGATCTAAGATCGCGTCAGCCACTTTTTGGGCACCTTCAGGATCACTGTTATAGTTGATGACAACTTTCATATGTTCTTGCCCAAACCGTTGGGCGATGGCATTACCAATCCCCTTGGAACCCCCGGTGATAACGGCAACTTTGCCATTCAAATCTGCATACATCTGACCCACTCCTCTAATAACTGTCAATTTTGTAACTACATTTATGGTAACACTAGTTATTCAAATTGGGGCTTCATACGCCCTAAAAATCATGCCGGACCTATAAGCCCTCCGGAAAGAATTGTTTTAGACTATCTTTGGCAATCATTTTTTCAGCTTGATTGGGCATGATCTGTTCCATTTTTTGTAAAATTTTGGCAGCACCCGCATTGATCCGGGGCTTATTTTGAGCCATCCCCTTGAGCGTGACCTCGACCAAATCCGCCAGTTTCATATTCCCAAAAGAACCGGCTAAATCGCCACTTTGTAAACCTGTTTCAGAAACCAATGGTGGCACCAATTCCAGCACATGAACCTGATTTTTATCAGCATAAGTCAGCTGTTCTCTTAAGGCCGATGTAAACATGTGTACCCCGGCTTTCGAGGCAGAATAAGTGGGATGTGGTGCGGAGCTGAGGTAAGCCAACCCAGAAGAAACATTGACGATCATGGCTTCCTCTTGGGCCAATAATTGGGGTAATAGCAATTGATCCACAGCAATCGTGCCCATGAGATTGATTTGAATATCGGCGGTTAAGGCCGTTAACGTTAAATGGGGATCCAACAAATCATGAGGTTGCATAATCCCGGCGGAATTGATCACCATGTTTAACTTAGGTAAATGTGCCGGCAGCCACGTTAACAGTGGCTGCAAAGATTCAGGTTGCCCCACATCGGCCTGAAAGGTTAATAACTTGGGATGCTGAACCTGAACTGCGGCTAATTTGTCTTGGCGGCGCCCCAGCACCACGACCTGATTGCCCTTTTCTAATAAGTTAGTAGCTAGTGCTAAACCAATCCCCGATGTGCCACCTGTGATCAAGATCTCATTGCCTGTTAATTTCATGTTTTGTCGGTTCCCTTCAGCTGATTTAACAAATTATTGCGTGTTTAAATTTAAAACGGCGCAACCTAAGTTACGCCGAAGTTGGCTAGTAGCCCCAGCCATCTATATTGTTTGTTATGCTAGCAGTTGTGACTCTAAAAATCAAGCAAAAGGACCACAGGCAAAATTGTCTTTATCTGGTTTCGCCACTTGATCCTGACTAGTCACTAATTACCACTAAGGATTTAATGGCTAGACGCTGGTCCATAGCATCGTAGGCGTCTTGAATGTGGTCGAGGTCAAACCGTTGGGTAAAGACTTTCCCAGGATTAATTTGACCTGTTAAAACTGCCTTTAATAAAACGGTTTTGTCATAGGTGGTGACTGAGGCCACACCACCACGCAGGCCGATATTTTGCCAAAACAATTGATTGGTATTCATTTCCGCTTTTTGTGGGACGCCCACACGACCCACAATGGCGCCGGGGCGGCCAACTTGTACAGCAGTGTCCACGGATTGGGCCGTGCCCACACATTCCAAAACAGCATCCACACCAACGCCATCAGTCAAAGCCTTGACTTTGTCAACGGCTGCTTGGCCCCGTTCAGCCACAATATCGGTGGCACCAAATTCTTTGGCTAGTGCTTGGCGATCAGCATGGCGACTCATGGCAATAATCCGTTTAGCCCCCCGCAACTTAGCGGCGATAACTCCACAAAGACCAACGGCACCATCCCCCATGACCACGACTGTATCGCCTGATTTCACCTCAGCACTGGCTGCGGCGTGATACCCGGTGGCCATCACGTCGGCCAAGGTTACCAGTGAATTTAAAACGGCATCCGAATAATCACTGGGGTGCCCCGGAATCTTGATCAAAGCCCAGTTGGCATTTGGAAAACGTAAATATTGGCCTTGATAACCCCCATTAATGCCGGGTTCTTGATTCAGGCAATCACCATCAAACCCGGCTAAACAAGCCGCACAATGCCCGCAGCCATGGGTAAACGGGGCAATGACGAAATCCCCAGGTTTGACCGCGGTGACTTCAGACCCCACCGCCTCAATGATGCCAATAGCTTCATGGCCCACAGTGGTATTAGCGTCACGGTGACTGATGCCCCGGAACCACCATAAATCAGACCCGCACACGCTGGCCCGCACGATGCGAATAATGGCATCGGTGGGTTTTTCCAGCGTTGGTTTGGCTAATTCTTTGACCTCAACTTTACCTGGTTCTATAAATACTGCTGCTTTCATAAAATGCCTCCGTATATTTTTAATATTACTAACTGTTTGCACGTTTACTGGCACACTATTTATGCTGGTACCAGTGTAGCACCAGCTGTTTTTGCTAGCTTTTTCATTTCTGAAAGGGTATCGGCTAGCGGTGTTTCAGCACTGGTGGCAAAAGCTACGATTTGTTTGCCAGCTAAATCACATTGCTCAAACAAACTGTCGATCAGCATTGGCGGGCGTTGCCACCAGATTGGATAACCAATATAGACTTTGTGATACTGGGCCAAATTAGGTAATTTTCCCTTAATAGCGGGGTGAATATTGTTGTCTTTTTCCTTTTCACCGACAGCAATCACCCCATCGTAATCATCAGGGTAAGGGGTTGCCGGTTGTAGGCGATAAATATCAGCCCCAGTTTGCTGCTGTAATTTTTCAGCGGCACGTTTTGTGTTCCCAGATACCGAAAAATAAATAATCAAAGCTTTCTCATTGGCCATATTCTCACACTTTCAATAAATCATTGTTGTCTCATGAATTGCATCATATTCTGTCTTTTAAAGCCTGTATCCTTAACAGAATAACTTTATTCTAAACCTTAGTCCAAACTCTAAGGCAAGCCTTTTTATAAATAAAATTGTAACTATGGAGGTTATATCATGGAAATACGTGTCTTACGTTATTTTTTAGCGGTGGCCGCTGAACAAAATATCAGTCGCGCAGCCCAACAGCTGCATGTGTCTCAACCCACGATTTCACGGCAACTCCAAGATTTAGAACAAGAACTGGGTGTCACTTTATTTGACCGTCAACAACTCCCTTTAAAGCTCACGGCAGCCGGACAATACTTGGTCAACCAAGCGACTCAAATCGTTGCTTTAGCGGATAAGACCACTGCCAATATTCATCATAATCCCGACATAGCTGGTTCAATTGCCATTGGCTGTGGCGAGTCTAAACACATGCTGCTGATTGCCCAGACGATTAAACAGTTACAAACAACTTATCCCCAAATCAAAATAAATATCACCAGCACTAACGCTGATGATATCCATGCTAAAATTCAAACCAATATTTTTGATTTTGGGTTAGTCATGGAACCTGTGGATAAAAGCAACTATGCCTTTGTGACCTTACCAACCACCAGTCAATGGGGTGTTCTGGCCTTAAAAGATTCTAAGCTGGGCCAACAAGCTTTTATCACCCCAAAAGATCTGTCGGGTGTTTCTTTGATCATGTCCCAGCAAAGCGGTGTGATCGATATCTTGCAAACTTGGGCCGGCCAAGCCTTTGACCCCGCAGCTATCGTGGCCACTTATAACTTGCTATACAATGCCTCTTTATTGGTAACCGCCAAAGTTGGTTACGCCCTTTGTGTGGATGGAATCATCAATACGCAGCAAACTGATTTAAAATTTATCCCCTTGAAACCGGCCCTGCGCAGCAAAGTCAGTCTAATCTGGTTGCAACAACAGCACCGTTCCGAAGCGGCCAATGCCTTTTTAAAACAAGTTAAATCTGATTTAACCTAAGACTGGGGCCACAAAAAACGAATCAAAACCTTATCCACTGCTTTATTTTCATGTAAACGACTATGTTGGGCCTGGGGTCCAACAAATTTCTTTTCGGTATAAGACTGGGCCCGCTTGGCAATGAGATACCGTAATGATTGTGACGACGCATTGCTCACATCCCCATCAGAATGGGTACCATCATTTTTATCCCCATAGATGTTCAAAACCCGGACTTGTTTTGGATAAGTCTTTCTCAATTTAAGTAGCGCCCGATAATCTTTGTCCATGTGGATGGGTTGCCCATTGGCTGCCAACTTCATTTGATTAGGCGCATCATTCATCCCTAAAATACCATTAAAGTGACCGGCAATGTCCACTTGTTTGTTTAAAGTGGGTAGTGTTGGATCATTGGTGTTGGCCATTAAATAATACATAATAGCCATATTGCCCATGGAGTGCCCCACTAAATTCATTTTTTGAAAGTGGTATTGTTTTTGTAAAGCCACGATAACATTTTTGGCCCAGCGGCCGTCTTCATAATAATTACCATTCCGATTATTCTGGTAGTTCACCTGAATAATCGGATTTTTAGCATTAGCAGCTAACTGACCCACAAAATGAACATGCCCCTTAGGACTCACATCAGCCCGGACCACCGTATCCGTGACCCCCGCCGATTTTGCGGCGGTCGTCATCTGGGTCTCAGAATGGTAACTGCCACCCCAGCCGTGGAAAAATAACGTGGGGATATTTTGTTGAACATAGGTTGCAGCCTGCGCTTTTTGAATATACAGTTTACCCCCGAATATGGGGATGATACTAACCAGCAGGGCCAGCAGCAACATGGTCCTCTTTTTAATTAGCAATTGCTTTGCCCCCTTCTCACCTAATTCAAGGTCGACTTAATGACTCTGGCCGGTACGCCCGCCACAATTGTGTTGGGTGCGACATCGTGGGTAACCACAGCTCCGGCGGCGATAATTGCATTTTTGCCGATGGTGACCCCGGGTAAAACCGTGGTATTGGCCCCTAACCAAGCATTTGCTTGGATATGCACCGAATTTAAATATAAACTTTTACGATCCAAGGCATCCTGGGCATGATTCACACTGACGATGGTGACATTGGGACCAATCAATACATCATCTTCTATGGTAATCCCCCCTAAATCCACAAACATGGCATTGCTATTGATAAATACCCTTTTGCCTAGGGTAATGTGGCGGCCATAGTCACTGCGAAAAGGTAAATGGATGGTTACGCTGGGGTCAATAACTTGTCCAATGATCTGGCCAACTTGGGCCAAAATCCTGGTTGGTGTCTGATACTGCGTATTCAAAATTTGTAAAAGCTGCTGATTTTTATCAACAATAGTATCTAAAGCTTTAAATTCGGGACTGTTGGCATTTATATAAGTTACTTTGGTTGTCATAAGCTCTTCCCTCACTTGTTTATCAAATTGCTGCCGTGTAAAATCATTGCTTTGTCTAAGATGGGCCTATCTGCCGGTGTCACGCGGCAAGCCTTATCTTGTACTGACACGGTAACGTTATTTTGTAGCTGATTTTTTTGATACAAACCAATTTCACCAATCGTCAATAATACCATCAGCCCCACTATTGTCCAGAACGTTTTCTTCATACTTTCACTTCCCTTTTCTAATACATCGTCATATCAGCATAAACCTTAAAGTGGGCTTTAAGGCAAGCCCGATTTATATGGCATCAGTAAGTAAAAATATCGCTCCAACCAAAGCAATGTTTTAATTGCCTAAACTTACCAGGGTTGATCCGTGGGGCCAATGGTTAATTCACTGATGTTGGTATCTGCTGGTTGATCAATGGTAAATGCCACCACGTTAGCGACACGTTCAGGTGCGATTTGATAGGTCTCATAAACCTGTTGCATCCCTTGTAGAGTTGTTTTGTCATCAATAGTCTGCAGTAACTCTGATTGAATTGCCGCCGGATAAATGGTTGCCGTGCGAATATGGGTGCCTTCTTGGGCCGATTCCATTCGTAAGACTTCCATTAAATCACGCACAGCCCACTTCGTTGCGCCGTAAACGGCCCCGCCAGGATAAGCCTTTAGCCCCGCCACTGAGCTGGTAGTTATCACATGTCCAAACTTTTGCGCTTTAAATTCTGGCAATACGGCGGCAATGCCATTTAAGACGCCCTTTAAATTCACATCAACCATGGCCTGCCATTTATCAACTTCAAGGGCTGATAATGGTGAGTTGGGCATCAGACCCGCGTTTAAAAATATCGCATCCACTCTGCCATATTTGTCTTTAGCTAGCTGGACCAGGGCTTGGTTATCAGCCGGTTTCGTCACATCCATGACTTGATAAATGGCTTGGCCGCCTGTAGCTGTGATGTCGGCAACAAGCTGGGTCAGTTTAGCTGCTCGTCGCGCCCCTAGAACCAACTTAGCGCCTTTTTGGGCCAATAGCTTGGCAGTTGCTGCCCCAATACCACTAGAAGCACCGGTAATAATTACAACTTCATTTTGAATCGTCATCAAAAATTCCTCCTTATATTACGTCACATCAATTTGATGCGTTGAACCAGGTTTTAGCGGTTCAACTAGCATAGTTTTATTATGTGGGCGCGGGGTACTAATGTAAAATACCTATATTTAATATCTAGTTATGCCTAAATCGAATGATAGAAAACAAAAAAATACCGTTCATAGCGTAACGGTATTTCAAATGATGCTATTCAAATTTTTGAAAGTTAGCTAGCGACCAGCTCTTTTCGCTAATTCTGCTGAATAACGATTGCCGGTGATTTTAACTTGTTTTGACAATTGATTCAACTGTGTTAATTCAGTATCGGTGAATTTGACCTTAAGAGCGCCAAGATTTTCTTTAAGTCGGTTTAATTTAGTCGTACCAGGAATTGGGACGATCCAAGGCTTTTGTGCTAATAACCAAGCCAACGCAATTTGTGCTGGTGTGGCTTGTTTAGCTGTGGCAAACTCACTAATGACTTTGATCAACTGCTGATTGGCTGCAATTGCATGTTGCGTAAATCGCGGTAAATTATTGCGGCCATCCCCCTTGCTAAATTCAGTAGCTGCTGTGATTTTACCAGTAAGATAGCCCTTGCCCAGGGGACTAAACGGGACAAAGCCGATACCCAATGATTCAAGTGTGGGCAATAGTTCCTGCTCTGGTTCCCGCGTCCAAAGTGAGTATTCACTCTCCACGGCTGCTAAGGGTTCAACCCCATGGGCTTTACGAATCGTTTGCACACCAGCTTCTGATAAACCCCAATGCTTAATTTTGCCAGCTTTTTTCAGCTGCCCCATCTTATAAGCCACGTCTTCAATTGGCACATTAGGATCAACCCGATGCAGGTAATAAAGGTCAATGGCGTCGACACCCAATCTTTGCAGTGACCCTTCTACAGATTCCTGAATCCCCGTAATATTGCCATCCACAATTTGCTTGCCATTCTCAATTCGAATGCCACACTTAGTTGCAATGGTGACTTTATCTTTATATGGGGCCAACGCCTTGCCCAACAGGGATTCACTGGTAAAGGGGCCATAAACTTCAGCGGTATCAAAAAAGGTTTCGCCATTTTCTACAGCAGCTTGCAATAACTTGACCATTTGCTTTTGATCAGGCAAGGCCCCATGGCAAAACTCATGCCCATGCAACCTAGTCCCATTGCGTCTGCCGTCAAAGCACCCAGTTGTCTTTTTTCCAAAAAGTCACATCCTATTCTTGCTGCGTCGGTCTAATGATAATTTCATTTAATGCTGCATCCGCCGGCAAATCAATGGCCGCTTTAATTGAAGTCGCCACCCGCTCTGGAGAAATCGCATTTTGTTTATAATAACCTTCCAATGCTTGTTTGGTGCTTTGATCCGTCACATGGTCCACCAGTTCAGTTGCCACCGCACCTGGGGAAACCACGGTGACACGAACATTACTTTTAGCGGCCGCTTCTTCTTGACGCAAGGCCTCACTGATCATTAAAACACCAGCTTTGGTGGCACTGTAAACACCGCCACCGGGATGCACCGCATGGGCGGCCACGGAAGCCACATTGATAAATTGGCCAGATTTTTGAGCCCGCATACTTGGCAAGGCTGCATCAATCCCATACAACAGCCCTCGCAGGTTGACGTCGATCATGCGATTCCAGTCGGCAACTTTGCCCTTGATAAATTCAGAATGGGGCATTAAACCGGCATTATTCATCCATACATCGATGTGACCAAACTTGTCTAAAGCAAGTTTAGCCAATGCTTGGACGCTCTCTAAACTGGTCACGTCAGTCAAGGCATAAACCGCCTTGCCACCAGCCGCTTCAATATCACTGACGATTTGTTGCAATTTAGCTTCACGCCGGGCGCCTAAAACCAGTAAGTCCCCGTCTTGGGCTAAAAGTTTGGCAGTTGTTTCGCCAATACCACTAGATGCACCAGTAATTACAACGACTTTATTCATTAATTTTTTCCTCCTCATAAGCTAACTTTTCTTTTTCATAATTCAATGTGTGGTCTTCAAAATGATCAATTTTATAATTCAAATATTTAACTGTCTTTTGAATGGCCGCCACTTTGTTTAATAATTCCTCACGTTGATCAATCAACAACAATTTCCGAGCTTCAGTCGTCTGATCCCCTTCCCGGTACAATTTCACAAATTCGATCAATGCTTCAATGGTCATTCCCGCATTACGCAGAACTTTGATATAAAATACCCAGTTCATATCATGCTCACTATAAGTGCGATAGCCGCTTTGATTCCGTTCAATGGGTGGCAGTAAACCCAACCGTTCCCAGTAACGCAGGGTATCTTTAGTCAAATCAAATTTTTTAGCAACAGCATCAATATTCATAATAATTGCCTCCCCTTTGAATTAGACTTTACGAACCAAGTTTAAAATTCTTTCAACCGCAGCTGGATCACGATGGTCAAAAAATTGACTTTCTTTTTTATCGAGTTGCGCAATTTGTTGCATTTCAGCAGCGGTTAATTTGAAGTCAAGACTGTTAATGTTTTCGGCCATCCGTTCTTTCCGGGAAGATTTTGAAACCGCAACGATCCCCCGTTGGGTCAGCCAGCGCAAAATGACTTGACCCACAGATTTGCCATAGTTAGCCCCAATTTTAGTTAACACGTCATTTTTGAAAATGTCGTGTTTACCTTCTGCAAAAGGTGCCCAGGCTTCGGGTTGCACGTCATGAGCTTGCAGATAAGCGACCTCATCTTTTTGTTGCATCCACGGATTGACTTCTATCTGATTTAACGCAGGTTTCACCTTATTATTCAGCATCAAATCAATCAGCCGATCAGCCGTGAAGTTAGACACACCAATGGCTCTAATTTTTCCGGCTTCATACAATTCTTCCATGGCCCGCCATGAACCATAAACATCCCCATAAGGCTGGTGAATCAAATATAAATCCAAATAATCCAGTTGTAGCCGTTCCAAGGATTTGTTAAAAGCTTTTTTGGTCGCTTCATACCCGGTATCCGACACCCAAAGTTTGGTGGTGATGAATAAATCTTTGCGGGCCACCCCACTGCGCTTGATGCCTTTACCAACCGCCGCTTCATTACCATAAGAAGCAGCGGTATCAATCAAACGATACCCACTGTCGATGGCATCGACAACGGCAGTTTCAGCCACCTGTTGATCGGTGATTTGAAATACACCATAGCCTAGGATCGGCATTTGAACGCCATTATTTAATTTAACTGTTTGCATTTTATAAAGCACTCCATTTCTTTTTGTTTAGGCTTCATTCAATTCAAATTCATTGTAACCCTTGGTCTGCACACCAAGGCAAGCCCTCGATAGTTATTTTCCATTTTATCTGACGCATCACGGCACATCCTGCTTAACGAATCGATCCTCAATAAACTGGCCGATCTTGGCCCTGGGTATCAGGGTCAGCAATACCAATACTATCATTGGCGGCAAAACTTGGGTCTGCCACGATCCGTAAAACAACATCCGCAATACTGCGACGGGAGCCAGACACGCCAATATAGGTGTCATGGCGATGAGTGATGGCATATTTAACCTCAGGGCGGTCATTCAACCAAGGTAGGCGCAAAGTGGTGTAAGTGATCCCAGAATCGGCCAACAGCTTATCGGCCGCAATTGCAGCTGGTAACCCACTGTCAACCATTTGGTGATTCCAACGGCCAAATTCACCTGGAACTTCATCGTATAGCCCCAGTAAGCTGGTAGCAATGATCCGTTTGGTACCGGCTGCTTTGGCAGCAGCAATGACATTTTTAGTGGCAGTATTATTGGAATCATGGTCAACCACAGCGGTGAAAACCATATCCTGACCAACCATAGCTTGTTTCACTTCATCAGCATTATCCAGATCAACGTCCAACAATTTCACCCGGGGATTGGTAGCAAGTTCTTGCAAACGATTCGGATTGCGCAAGCCCAGCGTTAGGTGCACATCCGCAAATTGAGCTTCATCTAAAATACGGGATTCAACGATCCGGGCAATTTGACCATTAGCGGCTAATATTAATAAGTTCATCGTAATTCCTCCATTTAATGGTTCAGTTTGAATGCTGCATCGATTTATTTCTGTCTCACAGCATAGATTGACTATAAACCTTCGTCCGAACTCCAAGGCAAGCCCCTGTTGTAAATTAGTTATTTATTT
Source organism: Agrilactobacillus composti DSM 18527 = JCM 14202 (assembly GCF_001436375.1). Classification (GTDB taxonomy): domain Bacteria; phylum Bacillota; class Bacilli; order Lactobacillales; family Lactobacillaceae; genus Agrilactobacillus; species Agrilactobacillus composti. The sequence goes on from NZ_AZGA01000070.1 coordinate 162,669, forward strand.
GACCGACTTTTATATGAAGAGACAAAAAAACACCTCTCCCACAGGAGAAGTGCTTTGAATGATAATATATAAAATATTAACGTTTTGAAAATTGACTAGCTTTACGGGCTTTCTTCAAACCAGGTTTCTTACGTTCCTTCATACGAGGGTCACGGGTTAACATGCCTGCACGTTTTAAAGGTCCACGGAAATCAGGATCGACGTCTAATAAAGCACGGGAGATACCATGTCTGATAGCACCGGCTTGACCAGAGAAGCCACCACCGTTAACATTTACCAAAATGTCATAGCTACCTGCTGTTTCGGTAATGTCTAAAGGTTGTTTCATATCATTGATTAAATTTTCAAATGGGATGTAATCCACAACGTCGCGGTTGTTGATGGTAATTTTACCAGAACCGGGTACGAGGCGAACGCGGGCTACTGAGTCTTTACGACGACCAGTGCCAGAATAAGATACTTGAGCCACTATAATTCCTCCTTAATTAAATTAACTTTGTTAAGTCTAATGCTTCAGGTTTTTGAGCTTCATGTTTGTGATCAGCATCTGCATAAACATGTAACTTCAAGAATTGTTGATGACCCAAGCTATTTTTAGGTAACATACCCTTGATTGAATTTTCAACCAAGCGCACTGGATTGTTAGCTAATAATTCGCCGGCAGTCTTAGTTTTCAAACCACCAGGGTGATTACTATGATGATAGTAGAATTTATGAGTTGCTTTGCGACCAGTCAACTTTACTTTGCCAGCATTGATGATGATGACGTTGTCACCTGTGTCAATGTTAGGTGTGAAAGTTGGTTTGTTTTTACCGCGTAAAATTGATGCAACGACAGCAGATACACGACCTAAGGCGATATCTGTAGCGTCGACAACATACCATTTACGTTCAATTTCAGTTGGTTTAGCCATATAAGTTGTACGCACGTTGTATTTCCTCCATTTTTCGAGTCGATGTTTGACACCAGTAAGTTTCCGGGGCTTATCGTGGGGCAAACAATACCGTTTACTAGTTTATCTAATATCCCCCCCTAAGTCAATGGGAATTTTCAGATTCATAGTAAACTTTTTTTAAGTACAGGCCACTGGCCGGCGCAGTCCCTCTGGCCTGTTGGCGATCCTTGACCTCATATAATCGTAAAAAATCGTGGACATCCCGGCGGCCGTTGCCAATCTCTAATAAGGTGGCCACTAATATCCGCACCATATTATATAAAAAACCATTGCCATAAAATTCAAATTGGATTTGATTTTGTTCAGGGACAGTCCAAACCTGCGCATCATAAATCGTACGAACCTTGTTTTTGATTACCCCACCAGATGCTGCGAAGCTGGTGAAATCATGGGTCCCCTTCACATCTTCTAAGGCCAGTTTGATTTTTGCTAAATCTAAGGGGTATGGATAATGACCGGCATAGTGCCGGGTAAAAGGATTGGTGTAGTAGCCCCGGTCCACTTTATAAAGATAACGCTTGCCCGTGGTATTGAATTGGGCATGAAAAGTTTCTGGTACGATGGCGCTGTTTAAAATTTCCGTATCCAGGGGCATTAAAGAATTTAAAGCCTTTAACATATTCTCAGCGGGAATATTGCCCGGGTAATCAAAATGGATCACTTGGCCCAGGGCATGGACACCGGCATCGGTCCGGCCGGATCCGTGCACCGTTACGGCGGCCCCCTTGGTCATTTTAAAGAGGGCCTTTTCTAAAACGCCTTGGACGGTGCGCTGATTGGGCTGGCGCTGAAAACCAGAGAAATCTGTGCCATCATAGGCCATAGTTAATTTATAACGTGTCATAAAAACTCCTAATTTCTTGCAAAGATTAAAGCAGCGGTCAAGACGACCATGACAATAATGGCGATGGTATCAACCGCGTGCCACTGCAACACCCGATAACGGGTCCGCTCTGTTTCGCCGTTATACCCCCGGGATTCCATGGCAATCGCCAAATCCCCGGCTCGGGAAAACGTATTGACAAACAAAGGAATCAAAACGGGGACCATGGCTTTGACTCGTTTCATCAAGCCCCCATCTCCAAAATCAACCCCCCGGGCCCGCTGGGCATTCATGATGGCCATGGTTTCATCCATTAACGTGGGGACAAAACGTAAGGCTAAAGAAATCATCAGGGCTAATTGATCAATGGGTAAGTGTAACTTCTTTAACGGATTTAACAACGCTTCGATGCCATCGGCAATCATTAACGGTGCCGTCGTCAACGTTAGTAACGTGGACATTAAAATAATCATCATAAACCGTAAAAATACATAAATACTGCTGATGATCCCATATTGGCTCAAAGCAAAGGGCCCAAACTGCCAATAAACATGCCCACCACGGGTCAGGAACAGTTGAAATAAGACCGTAATCAAAATCAAGAAGAACAGCGGTCGCACACCCCTGAAAAAGAACTTTTGATCCACACCGGATAAAAAGATCACACCCAAGGTAAAGGCGATCATCAACGCATAGCTGGCCACATTATTGGCCAAAAAGATAATCGCAATAAAGTAAAAACTTATCAAAATTTTACTGCGGGGGTCCATATGATGGATCCATGTGTCCCCAGGGACAAATCTACCTAATATCAGCTTATCCATTTCACTGCTCCGTCTCTGTCAACTGTTTTGTAATAAGATCAACCAATTCTGCTTCTTTCAAGGGTAAAGTAGGTACCTTAAACCCCTGTTGGCGCATTTTCAGCGCAAACTGGGTGGCTTTAGGTAATCCCAAGCCATGGTCCAGCATAAATTGATAATCGTTAAAAATTTCTTGGGGCGTGCCAGATTTGATCAACTGCCCCTGCTCTAAAATGAAGACGTGCTCGGCAAAATCAGCCACGTCATCCATTTGGTGGGTCACCAAAATAATAGATAACCCCCGTTTTTCATGTAATTCTAAAAACAGGTCCATCATCGCTTGGCGACTCTTAGGGTCTAGGCCGGCTGTGGGCTCGTCTAACACCAAGATATCTGGCTTGAGGGCCAGTACCCCGGCAATGGCTACCCGACGCATCTGGCCCCCAGAAAGGTCAAAGGGCGACACGTCGAAGTATTTTTCATCTAAGCCCACCGTGGTCAACATTTCTCGGGCAATCTCCAAAGCTTCAGCTTGTGTCGCCCCAAAATTCATTGGCCCGAAAGCAATATCTTTCCCCACGGTCTCTTCAAACAACTGATGTTCCGCAAATTGAAAAACAATCCCGACTTTTTTACGGAGGGATTTTAAGTTTTTATTATTTGTCTCGGCGGTGATCACCCGAGAATCAATTTGTACTTCCCCGTGACTGGGTTTTAAAAGCGCATTCAAGTGTTGGAGTAATGTTGATTTCCCACTACCTGTATGGCCAATAATGGCCGTATAGCTATTATCGGGGATAGTCAACGAAATATTCTTCAACCCTGCCGTGGCAATGGGAGTTCCTAAATCATAAAAATAATCTACATTTTTGAATGTAATTGCCATAACGCAGAAATCAACTCCTCTTCACTCAAATACGTCTCCGGCAGTGTAATGCCCGAGGTTTTTAAATCTTCTGTTAATTGGGGCACAAAAGGCAAGGTCAACCCCGCCCGTTGAATCAGGTCCACCTGGGAGAATATTTCCTTGGGTGTCCCAGTGGCTTGGAGGCGCCCCCCATCTAAGACCAATATTTGGTCAGCTAGGGCCGCTTCTTCTAAATCGTGGGTCACCGACAACACAGTCACATGCAACCGAGTCTGCAGTGCTTGCACGATGCCTAACACGTCACTGCGGCCTTTAGGATCTAGCATGCTGGTAGCTTCATCTAAAATGATGATTGCTGGCTGCATGGCAATGATACCGGCCAAGGCCACCCGTTGCTTTTGGCCCCCGGATAGATGAGCTGGCTCTCTCGTGGCAAAATCGGCCATGCCCACATCACTTAAAGCCTTTTTTACCCGCCGATGCATCTCATCATGGGGAATCTGCCGATTTTCCAGCCCAAAGGCCACATCGTCTTCCACCGTTGCCCCCACAAATTGATTATCAGGGTTTTGAAAAACGATCCCGATTTGTTTGCGGATATCCCAGACTGAATCTTCGGTCAAGGTTGTGCCGTTGATCACGACTTCGCCGCTAGTTGGGGCTAATAACCCATTTAAATTTTTAGTTAAGGTACTTTTACCACTACCGTTATGGCCCACAATGGCGATCCATTGCCCGGCAGCTACATTGAAGCTGACATCTTGTAAGACTAGCTCCGTATCTGCACTGTAACGATAGCTTAAATGCTTGACTTCTATGCTCTTCATGACATTATCCTCAAAAATGAATTTAGCTTCATCATATCATAAAAACGCTGGCTTCTAAAAAGGGATATCGCTAAAAAAATGAATTCTTTAAAAAAGTGCACAAAAAAATCATTCGCAGATGAAACATCTCTAAAGAAATGCGTTCGAACTAGACTTGGGATGACCCATCATCGTAGCGTCCTATCACCGTATGGAATGATCAATTTTAATTTAAATTAAAATGCGAATGTTATACAAACTCGATAATTGCCATTGGAGCGCCATCACCGCGTCTTGGTTGTGTTTTCATGATACGTGTGTAACCGCCTTGACGGTCTGTGTATCTTGGTGCAATATCGCTAAATAACTTTTGTAAAGCGGATTGAACAACCACGTTGTCTTCTTCTTCACGGATATCAGCGATTTCATCGCGGACATAAGCAGCAGCCCGACGACGTGCAGGTAAATCACCGCGTTTGCCTAAAGTGATCATCTTTTCGACAGACTTACGAATTTCTTTTGCCCGTGTTTCAGTTGTTACAATACGTTCATTGATAATTAAATCAGTAGTTAAATCGCGTAGCATCGCTTTTCGTGGTGCAGAAGCACGGCCTAATTTACGATAACCCATTATTTAACCCTCCTTTTACATTTAATCTTCTTGTTTGAGTGATAAACCTAGATCACTAAGTTTATTTTTAACTTCTTCTAAGGATTTACGGCCTAAGTTACGAACCTTCATCATGTCAGCTTCGGTCTTGTTAGTCAATTCCTGCACTGTATTGATTCCGGCACGTTTCAAGCAATTGTACGAACGGACAGACAAGTCCAATTCTTCAATTGTCATTTCAAGCATCTTTTCCTTATGGGTTTCTTCTTTTTCAACCATAACTTCGGTATTCTTAGCTTCATCAGTTAAGTTTACGAAGATGCTTAAATGATCCGTTAAAATCTTAGCAGCCAAACTAATTGCTTCACGGGGATTAATGGAACCATTGGTCCAAACGTCAAGCGTCAGTTTGTCAAAATCATTGCGTTTTCCGACACGAGTGCTTTCAACTTGATAATTCACGCGATCGATTGGGGTAAAAATAGAATCAATTGGTAAAACACCAATAGGGGTATCTTCAGTTTTGTTTTGGTCAGCTGGCACATACCCACGACCTTGTTTAACCATCATACGAACGTGAAAATGGCCACCTTCAGCTACAGTACAAATATATTGTTCAGGATTCAATACTTCAATATCGCTATCGGTAATGATATCACCCGCAGTAACTTTTGCTGGACCTTCAACGTCAATTTCAACCGTTCTTGCTTCCTCGCTATGAGATTTCAAAGCGAGTTTTTTAATATTCAAGATGATCTGTGTGACATCTTCAAGAACGCCATCGATAGTCGAAAATTCGTGAAGTACACCGTCAATTTGGATGCTAGAAACTGCTGCGCCAGATAATGAAGACAGTAAAATCCGTCTTAATGAATTACCCAAAGTAGTCCCATATCCGCGTTCAAGAGGCTCAATTACGAACTTCCCATAATTTGTACTTTCATCAACTTTAGCAATCGTTGGCTTTTCAAATTCGATCATTCTTGTCAGTACCCCTTTCAAAATGAGCAGTGCTTATCAGATTTACGTTTAGAAATAATATTGACAATCTATAACCGCACCCAACTAAACACGACGACGTTTTGGTGGACGAGAACCATTATGGGGTACAGGTGTCACGTCACGAATGGCCGTTACTTCCAAACCAGTAGCTTGAAGTGAACGAATTGCAGCTTCACGACCTGAGCCAGGTCCTTTGACAGCAACTTCTACAGCCTTCATGCCATGTTCCATAGATTCTTTTGCAGCAGATTCAGCAGCCATTTGCGCCGCAAATGGTGTTGACTTACGGCTACCTTTGAAACCTAAAGCACCAGCTGAAGACCAAGCAATTGCGTTGCCTTGGGGATCAGTGATCATAACCAAAGTATTATTAAATGTTGAGTGAATGTGCGCAACGCCAGATTCGATATTTTTACGAACACGGCGTTTACGTGTTGTTTTCTTCGTTGCCATTAGTTAACCTCCCTTTTCAGTTATTTCTTCTTGCCGGCGATGGAGACCTTAGGGCCTTTACGAGTCCGGGCATTGTTCTTAGTGTTTTGGCCACGTACAGGTAAACCCCGACGATGACGCATCCCACGATAAGAACCAATTTCTTGTAGACGTTTGATATCCATATTAACAGAACGGCGTAAGTCACCTTCAACACGGTAGTTGTCGACAACGGCACGAATCTTATCTTCTTGATCAGGTGTTAAGGCGTTTGTACGAACGTCTTCAGATACACCAGCAGTTGCTAAGATTTTTTGTGCAGTCGTGTTACCAATACCAAAAATATAAGTTAAAGCAATGACGATACGCTTATCTTTAGGTAAATCAATACCAGCGATACGAGCCATATTGGCACCTCCTATTTATTTAATATTAACCTTGGCGTTGTTTGTGTTTTGGATTTGCAGAACAAATTACCATGACACGGCCTTTTCTTTTAATTACTTTACAATGTTCGCACATTGGTTTTACTGATGGTCTTACTTTCATAATACGACATCCTCCTTTATAAAGATGTACATCTAGATCGACTGCTTACGACTACTTGAAACGGTAAGTGATTCTACCTTTAGTCAAGTCATAAGGTGACAATTCAACTGTGACACGATCCCCAGGTAAAATACGAATGTAATGCATCCGAATTTTACCAGAGACGTGTGCCAAAATAGTTGCGCCATTTTCTAATTCTACTTTAAACATTGCGTTGGGCAAAGTATCAATTACTTTACCTTCAACTTCAATAACATCGTCCTTAGCCAAGTGGAAACCTCCCTTACAAAACTGAACGCATAAAAATGGTGAGAGCCTCAGCACTCACCGCCGTGTCATACCGAGTTAGTATACCATATTACAAATAATTTGCAACTGATGCTGCTTGCTTGGTTGAAAAGTTAGTTCAGCTTAGCTAAGACGCCAGTTATTTGTTTAAATACATCATCAATGTCTTGATCACCGTTAACTGTGTGTAATAGACCTTTTGATTTATAAAAATCAATTAAAGGAGTGTTCATTTTGATGTTGACGTCTAAACGATTTTTAACTGTTTCAGGTTTGTCATCTTCACGTTGGAAAAATTCATGTCCGCCACAACGATCACAAGTCCCTGCAACCTTCGTCGGATTGTAAATTTTGTGGTAAGTTGCGCCACAGTTCTTACAAATGTAGCGACCGGATAGACGATCAACCAATTTTTTTGGATCAACGTCTATGTTAATGACAGCATCAAGGGGTTTGTCTAAATCGGCCGTAATCTGATTCAAAGCTTCAGCTTGGGCAATGGTCCGAGGAAAACCATCAAGCATATAGCCATCAGCTGTATCCCCTTGGGCCAAGCGTGCTTTCACAATAGCTTCAGTTACGTCGTCAGGTACTAAGTTACCTTGATCCATAAAAGCTTTTGCTTTCAAACCAATTTCTGTTTTGTTAGCAATAGCTTCGCGAAACATATCCCCAGTCGAAATATGTTGGATGTGAAATTCATCCACAATTTTTTCGGCTTGCGTGCCCTTACCAGCACCAGGTAAACCCATTAAAATTAAATTCATTATGTTCTCCTCAGTCTCTTATAAATCCTACATATTCACGTTTCATCAACAAACCACTTAATTGGCGGTTCATTTCAATCGCTGCTTGCACAACGATCAACAAACTGGTTCCCCCCAACCCAATGGATTGTGGTAGACCCCAAAGGTTGGTTGCCAACTGTGGTAACAGGGCAACTAAACCTAAGAACAATGATCCGACAGTGGATAATTTCATCAACATCTGTGATAAGTATTTTTCAGTTGCTTTACCTGGCCAAACGCTAGGAATGTAACTGCCTTGTTTTTGTAAATTCTCAGATACTTTTTCAGGATTGACCTGCACAAAAGCGTAGAAGAACGTAAACAGGATAATTAGCACCGTGTATAAAATTGCACCCGTCGTTGTTTGCATGCTGAAGACGTTTTGTAGAACTTGGAACCAATGATCTTCACTGTGATTTTGTTGGAAAATCAACAGAATCGTTGAAGGCATTACAATAAAAGAACTGGCGAAGATTACTGGGATAACCCCAGCCACATTGATTTTCAATGGTAGAAATGATTCACTACCACCACCGACAACACGCCGGGTATAACGAATCGGAATCTTACGGTTTGCTTGTTGCACGTAAGTTACAAATGCGATGATCACGAGCACAGCGATAAGTAATACGGCTAGGAAAATCCAGCCCTTCCACTGATTACCAGCACCGGCATTGACAACTTGATCTTTGTATAACTGCTGCACGCCAGCAGGCAAGCGGGCAATGATACCAGCAAAGATAATCATAGTAATCCCATTACCTAAACCACGATCGGTGATTTGCTCACCCATCCAAGTTAATAACATGGTCCCACCGGTTAAGATGATCCCAATGACAACAAACGTACCTGTCCCGGGATTTTTAACCAAGCCCATGCTACTCAAAGCGTTGAATCCAGCAGTAATACCAATGGATTGAATGAATGCTAAGACAATCGTCAGATAACGGGTAACCTGATTTGATTTCCGCCGGCCGACTTCACCTTGCTTACTCCATTCAGTTAGCTTGGGGACAATGTCCATTTGCAATAACTGAATGACGATCTGAGCTGTGATGTACGGTGACACCCCCATGGAGAAAATGGAGTAGTTGCTTAAACCACCACCACTGACTGTATCCATAAAGGAAATTAAACCAGTTTGGCCAATCGATGTCAAAGCTTTCGCATTTACACCTGGCACAGTGACTTGTGACCCGAGGGCATAAATGACTAAAATGCCCAAAGTAAAGAGAATTTTAGAACGAATTTCCTTTACTTTGAAAGCATCTCTCAACGTTTTGAACAATTAAATCACCTCAATAGAACCGCCGGCAGCTTCAACTGCTTCTTTGGCAGCTTGAGAGAATTGATTAACTTTGATATCTAACTTAGTTGTCAATTCGCCCTTAGCTAGTAATTTAACTCCTGATTTAGTATTTTTGATCACGCCGTTTTCTTTTAAGAATGCAGGTGTGATTTCAGTACCAGCATCGAATTTATTTAAATCACGAATGTTGATGACTGCGTATTCTTTGCGGTTGATGTTTTTGAAACCGCGTTTTGGCATACGTCTGTATAAAGGCATTTGGCCACCTTCAAAACCGGGACGTGTTTTACCACCAGAACGAGCCAACAAACCTTTTTGACCACGGCCGGCTGTTTTACCAGTACCAGAAGAAGTACCGCGACCAACACGTTTGCGACTGTGACGGGCACCTTCACTAATTTCTAATTCATGTAATTTCATGCAGTTACACCTCCTTGATATAGACTATTGTTTAACCTTCAACAACTTCAACACTAACTAAGTGCGCAATTTTAACAATTGCACCACGTGTAGCAGCATTATCAGGTTTTACGACGGAACTACTAACGCGACCTAATCCTAATTCCTTAACGACTTTACGTTGTTCGGGAATACGATGAGCCACACTGCGTCTTAAAGTAATCTTTAATTGAGCCATCCGTTTTAGCCTCCTAGCCTTCTAAACTTTCGACAGAAACGCCACGAAGTGCTGCAACCTCAGCAGCAGTCTTTAATTCCTTTAAGGCTTCCATAGTTGCGCGAATAACATTGATTGGTGTATTGCGACCAAGTGATTTACTTGTTACATCAGCAACACCACCTAATTCCATGACGGCACGTACGGGACCACCAGCGGCAATACCAGAACCAGCTTCGGCAGGTTTCAACATAATACGGCCTGCACCGAATTGGCCAATAACTTCATGAGGGATTGTTGTGCCAACCATTGGCACGTCGATCAAGCTCTTCTTGGCTGCATCTGCTGCTTTACGGATTGCTTCAGGAACTTCCTGGGCTTTACCAGTACCAAAGCCAACATGACCAGCTTTATCGCCGACAATAACAATTGCGGCAAAACGTAAGCGACGGCCACCTTTGACAACTTTGGTTACACGGTTAATAGAAACAACGCGATCTTCAAGATCTAAATGTGTTGGGTCAATAAATGATGCCATTTAACAGTTACCTCCTTTTATTAGAATTCTAAGCCATTTTCTCTTGCTGCATCTGCTAAAGCTTTAACACGACCATGATACAAATAGCCGCCCCGATCAAAGACAACGTCTTTAAAACCTTTTGCTTCAGCCCGCTTAGCGATCAAAGCACCAACAGCTACGGCTTGTTCAGTTTTGGTACCTTTAGCATCGAGTTCTTTATCTAACGTGGAGGCACTGACTAGCGTCACACCCGCTACGTCATCAATTAATTGCGCGTAGATGTGTTGGTTAGAACGGAAAACGTTCAAACGTGGGCGCTCTGCAGTACCAGAAATTTTGTTACGGACACGCATATGACGTTTTTGGCGTGTTTTATTCTTATCTGGTTTAGTAATCAAAATGTTCACCTCTAAATTTATAGTCAGCGCTATGCTGCATTACTTACCTGTTTTACCTTCTTTACGACGAACATATTCATCAACGTAACGAATACCTTTACCTTTGTAAGGTTCTGGTGGTCGAACGCCACGAATTGTTGCCGCAAATTCACCGATTACTTGTTTACTAATACCGCTCAAGTTAATTTCAGTGTTTGAAGGAACTTCAATCTTAACACCTTCAGGTGCTGTCATTTCAACTGGATGAGAGTAGCCGACGTTTAAGACAAGTTTTTTACCTTGTAATTGCGCACGGTACCCGACACCAATCAATTTTAACTTCTTTTCATAACCTTCAGTCACGCCGATGATCATATTTTGCAAGTTGGAACGCATTGTACCATGTAATGCTTTATAAGAATCATCCGGACGATCAAGTTTAATTTCTTGGCCTTCTTGTGTAATTGTAATAGCGGGTTCAAAGTGACGTGTTAATGCACCCTTAGGGCCTTTAACGGTGTAGTCTGAACCGTTGTTTGTTACAGTTACGTTTTCAGGGACCTCGATAACTTTATAACCAATACGACTCACGTTGTTGCACCTCCTCTAATTACCAAATATAAGCTAAGACTTCGCCGCCGACGTCTTTTTGACGGGCTTCTTTGTCTGTTAAAATACCAGTAGAAGTAGAGATAACTGCGATGCCTAAGCCGTTTAAGACCTTAGGCACATCATCAGCTTTGACGTAGCTTCTCAAACCTGGTTTTGAAATACGTTTTAAACCTGTAATAACGCGTTCGTTATCCTTACCATACTTCAAGAAAATACGAATGACGTTTTGTTTATTATCTTCAATTACTTCGTAATCGCGGATAAAGCCTTCACGTTTCAGAATATCTGAAATGGCAACTTTGACTTTAGATGATGGAACATCTAAAGAAGTATGTCGAACCATGTTGGCGTTACGGATACGAGTTAAGTAATCAGCAATCGGATCAGTAAGAGACATATTGCGTTTCCTCCTTTATTGGAATTTTACCAGCTGGCTTTTCTCATGCCAGGGATTTGACCTTCATGAGCGAGCTCACGTAGGCAGATACGGCATAATTTAAACTTACGATAAACAGAATGGGGACGGCCGCAACGTTCGCAACGCGTATATTCTTGAGTTGAAAATTTAGCAGGTCTCTTATTCTTTGCGATTAAAGATTTTTTAGCCAATATGAACCCCCCTTATTTAGCAAATGGCATACCGACTTGTCTAAGAAGTTCTAAGCCTTCTTCGTCAGTATTAGCAGTTGTAACGATAACGACATCCAAACCACGGACACGTTCGACTTGATCATAATCGATTTCAGGGAAGATTAATTGTTCCTTGATCCCTAATGTGTAGTTCCCACGACCATCAAACGATTTTGGACTAACACCATGGAAGTCCCGAACGCCTGGCAAGGAAACATTGATCAACTTGTCTAAAAAGTCCCACATGCGTGTGCCACGCAAGGTAACTTTCGCACCGATTGGCATGCCTTCACGTAAACGGAAGCCGGCAATGGACTTTTTAGCTTTCGTGATCAATGGTTTTTGACCAGCGATCAAAGTTAATTCATCAACCGCACGATCCAAGTTCTTGGAGTTTGATACGGCATCACCAACACCCATGTTCAAAACGATCTTTTCGATCTTAGGTGTTTGCATAACAGAAGTATAGTTGAACTTTTCCATCATGGCAGGTGTAATTTCTTTTTGATATTTTGCTTTTAAACGATTTTCCATCTAACTATTGTCCTCCTTTCGAGATTAGTCGATCTGTTCACCAGAGCGCTTAGCAACGCGGACTTTTTTACCATCCACAATTTTAGAGCCAACACGCGTTGGTTTGTTATCTTTAGGATCTAGTAATTGTACGTTGGAAACGTGAATTGCAGCTTCAACGTCCACGATACCACCGTTAGGGTTGGCATTGCTTGGTTTTTGATGTTTTTTGATTTTGTTAACACCTTCAACAACTACGCGATCTTGTTTAAGTAGGACTTGTGTTACAGTACCTTCCTTACCCTTGTCTTTGCCGCTAATCACGCGGACTTTATCGCCGGTCTTAATGTACATGCACCTGACACCTCCATATCTCTGTTAAGGCTTATACGAATTAAAGTACTTCTGGAGCTAATGAGACAATCTTCATGAAATCATTGTCACGTAATTCACGTGCAACTGGGCCGAAGATACGTGTGCCCCGTGGGCTCTTGTCAGCGTTAATGATAACAGCTGCATTTTCATCAAAGCGAATGTATGAACCATCAGCACGACGGGCACCAGATCTTGTCCGAACGATAACGGCTTTAACAACTTCACCTTTTTTGACAACGCCACCTGGTGTTGCTTGTTTAACAGTAGCAACGATCGTATCACCAATACCTGCGAACTTACGGTTAGAACCACCTAAAACTTTGATTGTCAAAATTTCACGGGCACCGGAGTTGTCGGCAACTTTCAAACGACTTTCTTGTTGAATCACTTGAACAGCCTCCCTTCATTTATAAGAATTACAACGTTACAGATTTCTCAACAATTTCCAGTAAACGGAAGCGTTTGAGTTTGGACAATGGCCGAGTTTCCATGATTTTAACAATATCGCCAATTTTAGCGTCGTTGTTGTCATCTTGAACATAATACTTCTTGGAATAACGGACACGTTTGCCATATGTTGGATGTGCTTTTGTAGTTTCAACGATTACAGTAATAGTCTTGTCAGCTTTGTCAGAAACCACGCGGCCTTGATAGACTTTACGTTCGTTACGTTTTGTTTCGCTCAAATTGTGTCGCTCCTTTCTGGGTTTTACTTATTGAGTTCTTGTTGCTTTAAGACAGTCTTGATCCGGGCAATGTTCTTACGAACCGCCTTTAGTCGAGCTGTATTTTCAAGTTGACCAGTAGCTTGTTGAAAATGTAGATTAAAAAGTTCTTCTTTATATTCTTTTTCTTTGGCAAGCATTTCGTCAGTGGTTAATTCTTTAATATCTTTAGCCTTCATCTGATTCGCCACCTACTTCCTCGCGCTTAACAAATTTTGTCCGAATTGGCAATTTGTTAGAAGCTAAGCGCAATGCTTCGCGGGCTGTTTCTTCAGAAACACCAGCGATTTCAAACATGATCTTTTCACGTTTAACTGGGGCAACCCATCCTGCAGGTGCACCTTTACCAGAACCCATACGTACCCCAACACCTTTAGCAGTGTAGGATTTATGAGGGAAAATCCGAATCCAGATTTTACCACCACGTTTTGTATATCTAGTCATGGCAATACGGGCAGCTTCAATTTGACGGTTAGTGATCCAGTGTGATTCAAGAGCTTTCAAACCATATTCACCGAAATCAACGTTCTTACCGCCTTTAGCAGCACCACGCATCTTACCACGGAATTCACGACGGTATTTTACACGCTTTGGTACAAGCATTATCGTTTGCCTCCTTCCGCATTGTTGTTAGCAGGCTTATCAGGTAAAATTTCACCCCGATAAATCCAAGTCTTGACACCTAATTTACCATAAGTGGTAATAGCTTCTTGCCAAGAATAATCAATATCAGCACGCAATGTGTGCAATGGAACGGTACCTTCTGTATGCCATTCTTTACGGGCAATATCAGCACCGTTGACACGACCAGAGATTTGAACTTTGATACCTTTGGCACCGGCACGCATTGTTCTTTGGATTGCTTGTCTTTGTGCACGACGGAAAGCCACACGTGCTTCAAGTTGACGGGCAACGCCTTCACCGACTAATTTAGCATCTAAGTCAGGTTTCTTGATTTCAATGATGTTGATGTGTACCTTACGACCAGTTAAGTTGTTTAACTCTTTACGTAAGTTTTCAACTTCAGATCCACCTTTACCAATGACCATACCAGGTTTAGCGGTGTGGATAGAAATATTGACACGATTTGCAGCACGTTCGATTTCTACTTGAGAAACTGAAGCGTCGATCAATCGTTTGTTGATGTATTTACGGATCCGCAAGTCTTCATGAAGAAAAGTTGCAAAATCTTTTTCTGCATACCATTTAGCATCCCAGTCGCGAATGACACCGACACGGAAGCCGATTGGATTAATCTTTTGTCCCAAATTATTCCCTCCTTAGTCTTCTTTTTCAGCAACAACCACGGTGATGTGGCTTGTGCGTTTATTGATTGGTGAAGCAGAACCCTTTGCACGAGGACGGAAACGTTTTAACGTTGGGCCTTCGTCAACATAGGCTTTGGTGATAACCAGGTTTTCTGCATCTAAATCATAGTTATGTTCTGCATTAGCAACAGCTGATTTCAAAACTTTTGTGATGATTGGTGAAGCACCACGTGGTGTGAATTGCAAGATTGCTAAAGCTTCAGCAACACTTCTACCACGAATCGTATCGATCACAAGGCGAGCTTTACGAGGGGCAATGCGGACCGTTTTAGCAGTTGCTGTAGCGGATGTTACTTGAACTTGATCTGCCATTTGATAAATCTCCCTTCTTACTTAGCTGCCGTTTTCTTGTCATCAGTTCCGTGACCACGGAAAGTACGTGTTGGTACAAATTCGCCTAATTTATGGCCTACCATATCTTCTTGAATATAAACTGGGACGTGTTTTCTCCCATCATAAACAGCGATAGTATAACCAATAAAACTAGGGAAAATTGTAGAACGACGTGACCAAGTACGGATTACTGTCTTTTTATCTTGATCTGCTTGGGCATCAATCTTCTTTAAAAGATGTGCATCAGCGAATGGTCCTTTTTTAAGGCTGCGACCCATTATGAAACCTCCTTATGTGTATTCACTAAAACAAAAATTACTTCGTACGATGACGAACGATGAACTTCTCAGATTTAGCTTTACCGTTACGTGTCTTCTTACCAAGTGTCTTCTTACCCCATGGTGATAATGGCGAAGGACGACCGATTGGTGCTTTACCTTCACCACCACCGTGTGGGTGATCGTTAGGGTTCATAACAGACCCACGGACAGTTGGGCGAATGCCTAACCAGCGTTTACGACCGGCTTTACCAATGGCAATCAATTCATGTTGTTCGTTCCCAACTTCACCGATTGTAGCGCGGTTAGCGGAAAGGATCATTCGAACTTCACCTGAACCTAAACGAACCAATGAGTACTTGCCTTCACGACCAAGCAATTGTGCTGAAGTCCCTGCAGAACGTACTAATTGACCACCTTTACCAGGTTTCAATTCGATATTATGAATTAAAGTACCAACTGGAATGTTTGCTAATGGCAAAGCATTACCAGTCTTGATATCAGCATCTGGACCAGAAACGATGACATCGCCAACGTTTAAGCCTTTAGGTGCTAAAATGTAGGTTTTGACCCCATCTTCATAATGGATCAAAGCAATGTTTGCAGTTCTGTTTGGATCATATTCAATGGCTTTAACGTGACCATTGACGTTATCTTTCAAACGCTTGAAGTCGATAATACGATACTTTTGCTTATGACCACCACCACGATGGCGAACGGTAATATGACCGTGTGCATTACGACCAGCGGTATGACTTTGTGATTCTAATAAAGACTTTTCAGGGGTCTTTTTAGTGATTTCGGCGAAATCAGACGCAGTCATATTCCGACGGCCGTTTGTGGTTGGTTTGTATTTAATAATTCCCACGGAACGTCCCTCCTAAATGATTAATCTTCGAAAATCTTGATTGGTTCTGAATCAGCGGTTAATGTCACAATTGCCTTCCGGCGCTTGTCAGTATAACCTGTGAAGCGACCCACACGTTTTTTCTTAGGATGAACGTTCATGATGTTAACCTTGGCAACTTTAACGCCGAAGATTTCTTCGACTGCTTTGCGTACGGCAACTTTGTTGGCGTCTACAGCTACATCAAATGTGTATTTGTGGTCGTCCATCGCATTCATCGTTGCTTCAGTAACGATGGGGCGCTTAATAATGTCTCTAGCTGTCATTATGCAAGCACCTCCTCAATCTTGTCTAATGCTTTCTTTGTTAAAACTAATTTATCAGTGTTAGCAACGTCTAAAACGTTCAATTGATCAGCTGCTAAGACAGAAACGCCTTCAATGTTACGAGCTGATAATGCAACGTTGTCATTGCCTGCTTCTAAAGCAATCAATAACTTGCCATCTAATTTCAAGTTGCCTAAAACAGCTGTGAAATCTTTGGTCTTTGGTGTTGCTAATTGTAAGTCATCAACTACAACTAAGTCGCCATCGATCACTTTTTGTGACAATACAGACTTAATTGCTAAGCGACGAACTTTACGGGGTAAACGGTAGCTGTAGTCTCTTGGTGTTGGCCCAAAGACAATACCCCCGCCACGCCATTGTGGTGAACGAATGGAACCTTGACGGGCACGACCTGTACCCTTTTGACGCCATGGTTTACGACCACCACCGGAAACAGCAGATCTGTTTTTCGTTGAATGAGTCCCTTGACGTTTGCCAGCGCGTTGCATCAAAATTGCATCTGTTACAACGTTGTTGTTAGGTTCGATACCGAAAATTGCATCTGTTAATTCAACTGTGCCGTTTTCAGAACCGTCTTGTTTAAATAATGTTACGCTTGTCATAAATTAGCCTCCTTCCTGAATTATTTCTGTGTTTTGATTGCGCTCTTGATCGTAACAAATGAGTGTTTAGACCCAGGTACGTTACCTTTGATCAAGATAGCATTGTTGTCAGTGTTAACACTGACAATTTCAAGATTTTGCATAGTAACGGTGTTGTTACCCATCCGACCTGGTAATGGTTTGCCTTTGAATACCCGGTTAATGATCGCACCCATTGAACCTGCGACACGATGATAACGAGAACCGTGGGTTTCAGGACCCCGTGATTGGTTATTCTTTTTAATGTTACCTTGGAAACCATGACCTTTGGAAATACCTGTAACGTCTACGATATCTCCAACTTCAAAGGTGTCGACTTTAACTTCGTCGCCAACTTTATAATCCCCTAGTGCGACATCTCTGATTTCTTTAATGAAGCGCTTAGGGGTCGTGTTTGCTTTTGCTGCATGACCTTTAGCAGGTTTGTTTGACAAAATTTCGCGTTTGTCGTCAAAGCCAAGTTGAATTGCTTCGTAGCCGTCTGTTTCAGGGGTTTTGAGTTGCAAGACAATGTTAGGTTCGGCTTCAATGACAGTAACTGGAATTAATTCCCCGTTGTCGCTGAATACTTGTGTCATACCTACTTTTTTACCTAAGATTCCTTTTCTGGTCATGAGTACACCTCCATGTATAATGTATTTTTAATTATAATTTAATTTCGATATCTACGCCGCTTGGTAAATCAAGTTTCATCAAGGCATCAACAGTTTTAGGTGTTGGGTTAATGATATCGATTAAGCGTTTATGTGTACGCATTTCGAATTGTTCCCGTGAATCTTTGTATTTATGTGGTGCCCGGATCACGGTATACAATGTTCTTTCAGTCGGCAATGGGATTGGACCTGAGATTTGAGCCCCAGTTCTTTGTGCCGTTTCAACGATCTTATCCGCAGATTGATCTAAGATACGGTGTTCATATGCCTTTAAACGAATCCGAATTTTTTGCTTTGCCATAGTGTTACCTCCTTCGTCTATTATCATGAGTAGACTAGCTCTGTGAAAATTCCCGGCGCGCCCGTGGCAATGTATCCGGGCGTGTCGCAACCTTCCACGTCTTAGCCAACCCCTTTTCTAAAAAGGGGCGTACTGGTCTTCCTAAAATCAGCACTTTTAACATGATACTTGAATTTGCTCATAAAAACAAGTCTTTTTTTCATATCGACTTAAATTTTCACTTGAAATCCAAAACATTGACAGTTGGACTATCTGATTCTAAAGTAAGACTTAAAAAATGGAGGTCTGCGTTATGTCAAAAGATACAGCATTAGTGGTCATTGATTATACCAATGACTTTGTAGCTGATAAGGGTAGTTTAACCAGCGGCCAGCCGGCCCAGGCCATTGATGCCTTTATTGCTCAGCGCGCCCAAACTTATTTGGATCAAGGTCAGTTTGTCTTCTTCCCCACGGATCTGCATGTGGCTAATGACCCCTACCATCCGGAGACGAAATTATTCCCACCCCATAATTTAGCCAATACTTGGGGCCGCGAACTGTATGGCCAAACCGGCGCTTGGTTTAAGGCCAACCAAACCCACGATCACGTGCTATTTTTAGATAAGACCCGTTATAATGCTTTTACCGGAACTGATTTAGATTTACGCCTGCGTGCCCGGGGCATCACCACCATCGAATTAGTGGGTGTCTGCACCGATATTTGTATTTTACACACGGCCATTGGTGCCTATGATTTAGGCTACCACCTGATTATTCCAGAAGCTGGCGTTGCCACCTTCAATCCTAGTGGCCATGTGTGGGCTTTACAGCACTTTAAAACTGTCCTGGGGGCAGATGTACCCCAGACAGTTGCCAATCGCTGACAGTAGGGTTCATTTATAATAGAAGAAATAAGTTCACGAAAATATCGGAATTCCTCACGGGATTGAAATCCCGTGAGGAATTCCGATTGAGTTTGAAGAACTCAATTGATTTATAACTATGTGCCTATTTTGAGCACATTTCTTTTCTTATAGTTATTATATAAGTTATAATAACTATAAGAAAAGTAGGTGATAAAAATGCTGTTAAGCCTAACGGTTAAAGCTAAACTCAAACTAGATAACGCTACCGATGCGGCTAAATTTCTGGAGACCGGTGAACAATATCGCTTAGCCTGTAATCATGTTTCTGAGTACATCTTTAGCAATGATTTTGAGCTGAATACTAACAAAATTCAGACAAAGCTTTATCCAGACTTACGGCAACGCTTTGGGCTGAAATCACAATTGGCTATTTCCGCGATCAAAACGACGGTTGCCCGTTATAAAACGCTTCAGACGCAATTGCGACGTAAACCCATGGCTTATCCCACCGGCAAGAAAGATAAAAAGGGCAAAGAAATTTATCTAATAGTCCCCAGAGATCTACACTGGCTTTGGAAACCGATCTGTTTCAAACGCCCGCAAGCTGACTTAGTCCGTAATCGAGATTGGTCTATCGTCGCAGATGGTGAAAAGTTGTCCATCAATACACTTCAAGGTCGGGTAAAAGCTCGTTTTGTGTTAAAAACTGGCTTTGAACAATATCTGGATGGCACTTGGGAATTTGGCGGCGCGAAGTTAATTAAGTCTGGTACCAATTGGTTTTTGCACATTGCGGTCACTAAAGAATTTTCAGAATGTTCCCGTACTGATATGCAACACATTGTGGGACTTGACCGGGGGATCCGGCAATTAGTCACCGCTTATGATGACCAGGGAAAAACAACGTTTTT
>NZ_AZGA01000070.1:182766-200741 GCF_001436375.1 Agrilactobacillus composti DSM 18527 = JCM 14202
GCCACTACAAAAATTTGCGGGCTAGCCTGCAAAGGCACAATACCAGAAATTCCAAACGACGTATCCGTCAAATGGGCAATAAAGAGAACCGCTGGATGACTGATATCAATCATCAGCTGTCTAAGACACTTATTGCGAAGTACGGACCAAATACCTTGTTTGTTTTAGAAGATCTGGTCAATGTTCGTTTTGCCACAGAAAAGACGGTCATAGATAAACGTTATGAGAAAGTATCTTGGGCATTTTATCAGCTGGAACAGATGTTGACCTACAAGGCTATTCAAGCAGGCGCTGCAGTTATCACGGTTAGTGCAGCTTATACCAGTCAGCGCTGTCCTCACTGTGGTGAGATCAAAAAGACGAATCGCAAGCATCAACTGCATGCCTATCAATGTTCAAACTGCGGTTACCAGTCTAATGACGACCGTGTCGGTGCCATGAACATTCAATACCTAGGTATCCAATATGTTGACGGCGTGAAAAAGCCCAAATTCAAAAAGAAAAAAAGTGCGAACGGGTAAACCTGTTCAATTGCCGGTGAAGTCAATCATCGGGCTGTTGGGATCCTTAGATAAGTAAGCCCAACAGTAAGTAACGCCAACACAAGCGCGTGCTTATCACATGCAAACTACGTGGGAGACCGGAAGGTTGTTAGACCACATAGCGTTAGGCGTAAGTCTAAAGGTATCTATCAGATGCCCTCACCACTTGGTGGTGAGAGACAAGCTCGGTACTTTAGTGCCGAGAACCATTGACTTTCCTTTTGAAGTGGTGTCAACCCCAGTTGACACCACTTTTTTTCCACAAAAAAAGCACCCTACCAGGTAGGATGCCTTTTGAAAAAATCAGTTGATTAATCAGCAGCTGGTACGTTGCCGCCATTTTTCTTGATGATTTCTTCTTGAATAGACTTAGGTACAGCTGAGTAATGGTCAAATGTCATGGTAAATGTCCCACGACCTTGGGTTGCAGAACGCAAGGTTGTGGCATAACCAAACATTTCAGACAGTGGTACAAAGGCATTAACAACTTGGGCATTGCCCCGAGCTTCCATACCTTCTACACGACCACGCCGAGCAGTAACTTGGCCCATTACGTCCCCAAGATATTCTTCAGGGGCAACGACTTCGACCTTCATGATTGGTTCCAAGATGACGGCACCAGCAGATTTAGCCGCATTGCGCAAAGCAATAGAGGCTGCAACTTTAAAGGCCGCTTCAGAGGAATCGACTTCATGGTAAGACCCATCATAAAGTTTAGCCTTAACGTCGATCAAAGGATAACCAGCTAAGACACCATTTGCCATAGATTCTTTCAAACCTTGTTCAACAGATGGAATATATTCACGAGGGACAACACCACCGACGATGGCGTTTTCGAATTCAAAGCCTTTACCTTCTTCGTTAGGTGTGAATTCAATCCAAACATCACCATATTGACCTTTACCACCGGACTGGCGGACAAACTTACCTTGTGCGGAAGTTTGTTTTGTAAAGGTTTCACGGTAAGCTACTTGAGGTTCACCGACTTTAGCGGCAACCTTGAATTCACGTTTCATCCGATCAACCATGATATCCAAATGCAATTCGCCCATGCCGGCGATCAGTGTTTCGCCAGTTTCAGGGTTGGTTTCAGCACGGAAGGTTGGATCTTCTTCAGCAAGTTTTTGCAAAGCGTTATCCAACTTATCACGATCTTCTTTAGAGTTTGGTTCGATGGAAACCTGAATAACTGGTTCAGGAATTTCCAAGGATTCCAAAATCAAAGGATGATCTTCAGATGTTAATGAGTCACCAGTAGTTGTATTCTTCAAACCAATGGCAGCTGCAATATCACCAGAGAATACTTCAGGAATTTCTTGACGGTGATTGGCGTGCATTTGCAGCAAACGACCAACACGTTCACGAGAATCCTTTGTGGCATTCAAGACATAAGAACCGGCTTCCAAAGTCCCAGTGTATACCCGAATGTAAGTCAGGCGACCTACGAATGGGTCAGTGGCAACTTTAAATGCCAAGGCTGCGAAGTCTTTATCGTCGCCGGCAATCAATTCAACTTTATCCCCAGTTTCAGGATCAGTGGCATGATATGGGCGAACGTCTAATGGTGATGGTAAATAATCAACAGTAGCATCCATCAACATTTGGACACCCTTGTTCTTGAAGGCAGAACCTGCAAGGACTGGGAAGAATTTCAAATCGATGGTTGCTTTACGAATAGCTTGACGCAATTCATCATTGCTGATGTCTTCGCCTTCAAGGTATTTGTCCATGATATCATCATCAACATCAGCGACAGCTTCAACTAATTCTTGGCGACGCTTTTCAGCTTGCTCTTTATAATCATCAGGAACATCAACCGTATCCCACTTTGTACCTAATTCATCTTCATCATACAAATCGGCTTTCATTTCGATTAAATCGATAACGCCTTCGAATTTATCTTCGGCGCCGATTGGCATTTGAATTGGATGGGCATTAGCTTGTAAGCGGTCATGTAACGTTGACACAGAATAGTCAAAATCAGCACCGATTTTGTCCATCTTGTTAACGAATACTAACCGGGGCACGCCATAAGTGGTTGCTTGGCGCCAGACGTTTTCGGTTTGGGGTTCAACACCGGATTGGGCATCTAAGACAGTGATGGCACCGTCTAAGACCCGTAAAGAACGTTCAACTTCGATTGTGAAGTCCACGTGCCCTGGGGTATCAATGATATTGATACGCGTATCTTTCCATTGGGCAGTTGTTGCGGCTGAAGTGATTGTTATACCACGTTCTTGTTCTTGGGCCATCCAGTCCATTTGTGAAGCCCCTTCGTGGGTTTCACCAATTTTATGAATTTTACCAGTGTAGTATAAAATACGCTCAGTGGTCGTAGTTTTACCAGCATCGATATGGGCCATGATCCCGATATTACGTGTCTTAGCTAATGGGAATTCACGGGTATTTGCCATGAAACAGTTTGCTCCTCTCTATACAAAAACCCACAACAGATCAAATCTGCCCGTGAGTTTAAATAGCTTCCAAAAAAAATTTTACCAGCGATAATGTGCGAATGCCCGGTTGGCATCAGCCATTTTATGTGTATCTTCACGTTTCTTAACAGCTGCACCAGTGTTATTGGCTGCATCCATTACTTCATTAGCCAAACGTTGATCCATTGTATGTTCGCCACGAAGACGTGCATAGTTAACGATCCAACGTAAGCCCAATGTTGTCCGACGTTCAGGGCGAACTTCGATTGGTACTTGGTAGTTAGACCCACCAATACGGCGAGCTTTAACTTCAAGAACAGGCATAACGTTCTTCATAGCTTGTTCGAAAACTTCAAGGGGATCGTTACCTGTTTTTTCTTTAACGATATCAAATGCATCATATAAAATTGTTGATGCAGTGCCCCGCTTACCATCAACCATCAAATGGTTGATCAAACGAGTGACTAATTTAGAATTGTACATTGGATCTGGTAATACGTCGCGTTGCGCGATGTGCCCTTTTCTTGGCATGTGTCATAACCTCCTAAAAATGTTAAATGAATGTGTTTTATTTCTTAGGTCTCTTAGTCCCATATTTAGAACGGCCTTGCATACGGTCAGTTACACCGGCAGTATCCAATGCGCCACGAACGATATGGTAACGAACACCAGGTAAATCCTTAACACGGCCACCACGAATTAAAACCACACTATGTTCTTGCAAGTTATGGCCAATACCAGGAATGTAAGCTGTCACTTCAATTAAGTTAGACAAGCGCACACGGGCATATTTCCGTAAAGCTGAGTTAGGTTTCTTAGGGGTCATTGTTCCGACACGCGTTGCGACACCACGTTTTTGTGGTGCTGGATTTTTGACCATTGCTTTCTTCATACTGTTGTAACCGAAGTTCAAAGCAGGTGAATCAGATTTAGTTGTCCGACTCTTACGACCTTTGCGTACTAATTGATTAACTGTAGGCATTATTATCCTCCTCAAGAATGTTTTTTGTCTCCTGGTGGGGATTTAAGTCCACACATCCAGGTGTTCTTTTTTAGGCAAAAAAATAAGCAATTATTTGCATATGGCTTCACTGTCAGCCAGCACGTTATATATATATTAAATATTAACACTGCACAGAAAAGTACCTAAACAAATATACCAGCATCCCCCATCAGTGTCAACCTCCTTTCTAATTTAATTGCGGTTGATACCCTTAGCGTAATTTAAGAATACTAGCAAATTTTTGAGGTGATCAACGTGTTTTATCTTTGTTTAGGACTACTGGGGACTTGTTTAGCTTCTTTTATGGGATGTGCCGCCCAGCGCTTACCCCAAGGCCGCAGTTTATTAGGCCGCTCAAGCTGTGACACCTGCGGACAAACGCTGGCCTGGCATGATTTGTTACCCATTTTGGGTTTTTTAAAAACTGGGGGCAAGGCCCGTTGCTGTCAAGCGCCCATTGATCCTGGCTTACCCCTTGCCGAACTGCTCAGTGGACTGGTGCTATGTGCCTTGGTGCAAGCCCATTTGCCCTTGACTTGGCCCAATGGATTCGTGCTGATGACCTGGTTTTTAGTATTACTGGGTTTAAGTTTGCTGGATCACTGTTACCAATTTATTTACCCGGTGCTGCTGTTGCCCTTAGTGGCCACTTACTGGTTGCGCCCTGGGTTGTCTTTAACAACGTTTTACCAAGCCGTGTTGTTAGGCTTGGGCTTGTTAGTGGGTTTAGGGGCATTTGCCAAAGTGACCCAAGGGTTAGGCCAAGGCGATGTGTATGTCTTAAGTGTTATTGGGTTTCAATTTGGGCTGGCAGTTGTTTTATGGACGTTAATTTTTGGCTGTGGCCTGTGCTTATTGGTTTGCCTGTCCCATTATTTAAGGGGACGCTTCGAGCCAAATGCCCCCTTGGCCTTTATTCCCTATTTAACCATCGGTTTAGCTTTGACGCAAATTCGCTAAAAAAAGAAGCTGGCAACTGGAAAAAACCAGCAGTCAGCTTCTTTAAATGGCTATTTATTTGTCATCTTTTTTGGATTCATCGGCGTGGAGTTGTTTTTCTAAATCTGAAATAGAATAAACATTTTCAGACGTTGCCCCAACACTTTGCGGTTCCATATGCCGATACTTCGGCATACCGGTCCCGGCTGGGATGATCTTACCAATGATAACATTTTCCTTCAAACCAACTAATGGATCGTTCTTACCGCGAATAGACGCATCCGTCAAGACACGAGTTGTTTCCTGGAAGGAAGCAGCTGATAAGAAACTATTGGTTTCAAGAGAGGCCTTCGTGATCCCTAAGAGCACTGGTCGGCCAGTGGCAGGAATGCCACCGTCGATCAAGGTCTTATGGTTTTGAATACTAAAGTCATTGATATCTAACAACGTCCCAGGCAAGATATCGGTATCACCAGGATCTAAGACCCGAATCTTCCGGAGCATTTGCCGAACCATAACTTCAATATGCTTATCACTGATTTCCACACCTTGCATACGGTAAACTTTTTGCACTTCACCTAAGACATAGTTTTCAGTAGCAATTTCATCACGAACTTTAATTAATTGTTTTGGATCCACAGACCCACCGGTCAGCTTGTCCCCACGTTCCACATGATCGCCTTCAGCGACGATGATGTTAGAGACGTAAGGCACACTATAAGTCCGGGTATCAGTGGTCCCTTCAACGGTAATTTCTCTGGTATGTTCAGCTGGATTTTCATCAACGGCTGAAATTTCACCAGTTACTTCGGTGATTGTCGCAAGCCCTTTAGGGTTACGCGCTTCGAAGATTTCTTGGATACGGGGTAGCCCTTGGGTAATATCTTCGCCGCCGGCAACACCGCCGGTATGGAAGTTACGCATGGTCAACTGGGTACCAGGTTCGCCGATAGATTGGGCAGCCACAGTCCCAACTGCTTCCCCAACTTCGACTTCTTCACCAATGGCTAAGTTACGACCGTAACACTTCTTGCAGACACCATGGTTGGTGTTACATGTGAAGACAGAGCGGATAGTAACCTTGGTCACACCAGCATTCACGATTTTTTGGGCAATATCTTCGTCCATTAATTCGTTTTTGCCAATGATCTTAGCGCCAGTTTCAGGATCAAAGACGGATTTCATGGTATAACGGCCAACTAAACGATCGTAAAGTGGTTCGATGATTTCATTACCATCACGAATAGCTGTGACTTCTAAGCCGCGATCAGTGCCGCAATCTTCTTCACGGACGATAACGTCTTGGGCCACATCAACCAAACGCCGGGTCAAGTAACCAGAATCGGCGGTCTTCAAGGCCGTATCAGTCATGCCTTTACGAGCCCCGTGGGTACTCATAAACATTTCCATGACGGATAAGCCTTCCCGGAAGTTTGAAGTAACGGGTACTTCCATCATCCCACCGTTAGGGGCGGCCATCAAACCACGCATCCCAGCTAACTGGGTAAAGTTTGAAATGTTACCCCGGGCCCCGGAATCACTCATCATAGAAATTGGGTTAGATGAATCGAAACTGTCGATCAGTTTTTGTTGGATATCATCCTTGGCGTCATTCCAAATGCTGATAACGCGGTTATGCCGTTCTTCGTCGGTAATTAAACCACGCCGGAATTGTTTGGAAACCGTCGCAACTTTCTTATGAGCTTCTTCAACAATTGCTGGTTTTTCTTGTAAGGTAGGCACATCGGCAACCCCAACGGTTAAGCCGGAGTCCGTACAGATGGTATAACCTAATTCTTTCATATCATCCAACAATTCAGAAGTCCGTTGTACTTTATACACTTTGAAGACTTGGGCGATAATATCACTCAAGAAGCCCTTCTTGAATGGATCGATCAATGGGGCATTGGCAATCTTATCATTGATGTTTTCGCCTTTGGCAACGAAATACTTGTCAGGGACACCATTGACGATATTATCGTTAGTGGGTTCATTCAAGTATGGGAAGTCTGCGGGTAAAATTTGGTTAAAGACAGCTTTACCAACAGACGTCATCATAATGCTTTCCCGTTGGTCATCTTTAAATGGCTTTTCAGTCATGGCGGCAATGGACAAGCCAATTCTAGTATGCAAATGCACATCGCCGTTCTTATAAGCCATTACCACTTCATTCACATCTTTGAAGATCATGCCTTGACCTTCACGATCGCGTTCTTCAAGGGTCAAGTAGTAGTTCCCTAACACAACGTCTTGAGATGGGGTAACGATTGGTTTACCATCTCTTGGTGCCAAGATATGATGGGCCGCTAACATCAGCATCCGCGCTTCAGCTTGGGCTTCGTCAGATAATGGCACGTGGACGGCCATTTGGTCCCCATCAAAATCGGCATTATAGGCTTCACAAGCAAGTGGGTGTAAGCGAATGGATTTCCCATCAACTAACACGGGTTCAAAAGCTTGGATCCCTAATCTATGCAACGTAGGTGCCCGGTTCAACATAACGGGACGTTCTTTGATGACATCTTCTAAGACATCCCAGACATCGTCATCTTGGCGTTCAATTTTGCGTTTAGCATTTTTAATGTTAGAGGCAATTTCCCGCTTAACTAATTCCCGCATGACAAATGGTTTGAATAATTCCAACGCCATTTCCCGAGGCAGGCCACATTGATAGAACTTCAACGTTGGGCCCACATCGATAACGGAACGGCCAGAATAATCCACCCGTTTACCTAACAAGTTTTGGCGGAAACGACCTTGTTTCCCTTTTAAGAGGTGCGACAAGGATTTCAATGGCCGATTCCCAGGGCCAGTAACTGGGCGGCCCCGGCGACCATTATCGATCAAAGCGTCAACGGCTTCTTGTAACATCCGTTTTTCGTTTTGCACGATGATGTTTGGTGCTTTCAAATCTAACAGACGTTTCAACCGGTTATTACGGTTGATCACCCGGCGGTACAAGTCATTTAAATCAGAAGTGGCAAAACGGCCACCTTCTAGTTGGACCATTGGCCGTAAATCAGGCGGAATCACTGGAATACAATCCATAACCATCCATTCTGGTAAATTGCCCCCTGTGCGGAAAGCTTCCAAAATGTCTAAGCGATGGATCGCCCGGATCCGTTTTTGGCCTTGGGCGGTCTTTAAGTCTTCTTTTAAGCCTTTAACTTCTTTGTCCAAATCAACATCTTGGAGTAATTCCTTGATGGCTTCGGCACCCATTTTGGCGTTAAAAGCATGACCATATTGTTCTAATTTATCCCGGTATTCTCTTTCGGTGAGTAATTGTTTCTTCTCAAGGGAAGTGTCACCAGCATCGATAACCACGTAAGATGCGAAGTAAATGATTTCTTCCAAAGCTCTTGGGCTCATGTCCAAAACCAAACCCATCCGGCTTGGGATACCTTTGAAGTACCAAATATGAGATACAGGTGCGGCTAATTCAATGTGACCCATACGTTCCCGACGAACTTTAGAACGTGTCACTTCAACCCCACAACGATCACAGACGATCCCCTTATAGCGAATCCGCTTGTATTTCCCACAGGCACATTCCCAGTCTTTAGTTGGGCCGAAGATGCGTTCATCAAACAAACCGTCTTTTTCTGGTTTTAAAGTCCGGTAGTTGATCGTTTCTGGCTTTTTAACTTCGCCATAAGACCAACTGCGGATTTTATCAGCAGACGCTAAACCGATTTGCATGCTCTCAAATTTATTGACGTCTATCAAATGGTCGACCTCCTATTGTCAGTTCTACTTGTTTTGGTCGTTGTCAGCTTTGGCAGCAGCCTTTTGAGCTTCTTCCTTAGCTTTCTTTTCTTCTTGTTCCTTGGCATATTTCGTTAAGGCATCTACACTAACTACGTCATCGTCTTCATCATCCATATCACGAAGTTCGATTTCTTGTTTGTCGGCATCTAAGACCTTCATGTCTAAGCCTAAGGATTGTAATTCCTTGACCAATACCCGGAAGGATTCTGGGACACCAGGTTTTGGAATTGGTTCCCCTTTGACAATGGCTTCATAAGTCTTCACGCGACCAACCACGTCATCGGATTTGTAAGTTAGGATTTCTTGCAGCGTATAAGCAGCCCCATAAGCTTCAAGGGCCCAAACTTCCATTTCACCAAAACGCTGGCCCCCAAATTGGGCTTTACCACCTAAAGGCTGTTGCGTAACTAATGAGTAAGGTCCGATGGAACGGGCATGTAACTTGTCGTCAACCATGTGGGCTAACTTCATGTAATACATGACCCCAACGGAAACCCGGTTATCAAATGGTTCCCCAGTGCGACCATCATATAAAACAGACTTCCCATCAGAAGCCATGCCAGCTTCTTTAACAGTGTCCCATAAATCGTCTTCTTGGGCCCCATCAAAGACTGGCGTGGAGACATGGATACCTAAGTTTCTAGCAGCCATCCCTAAATGCAATTCCAAGACCTGTCCGATATTCATCCGAGAAGGCACACCCATTGGGTTCAATAAAATATCCACAGGTGTTCCATCTGGTAAGAATGGCATATCTTCTTCAGGTACGACGATGGATACTGTCCCTTTGTTACCGTGACGGCCGGCCATCTTATCCCCCACTTGGATCTTACGTTTCTGGGTGATATAAACGCGAACCATCATGTTGACACCAGGTGACAATTCGTCGCCGGCTTCTCTGGTAAAGATTTTCACATCTTGAATAATACCGCCGCCGCCATGAGGTACCCGCAAGGAAGTATCCCGGACTTCACGGGCCTTTTCACCAAAGATCGCATGTAATAAGCGTTCTTCTGCAGAAAGTTCTGTGACACCCTTAGGCGTTACTTTCCCAACTAAGATATCCCCATCACGGACTTCAGCCCCAATCCGGATAATCCCAAATTCATCTAGGTTCTTCAAGGCATCTTCCCCGACGTTAGGAATTTCACGGGTGATTTCCTCAGGACCTAATTTGGTATCCCGGGCTTCAGATTCATATTCTTCAATATGGATCGACGTATAAACATCATCTTTAACTAATTTTTCAGATAACACAACGGCATCTTCAAAGTTGTACATGTTCCAAGTCATGAAGGCAATCAATGGGTTTTGGCCTAAAGCTAATTCCCCATTTTCCATGGCTGGCCCATCGGCAATGATCTCACTCTTGTCCACATGGTCGCCCACGCTGACAATTGGCCGTTGGTTATAACTCTTACCGGCATTTGACCGGCGGAATTTGGTTAACGTATATTTATCTAATGAACTGTCTTCACGGCGAATGCGCACTGTTTTGGCATCCACATATTCAACCGTCCCAGCTTCTTTGGCTAACAAAGCTGTCCCTGAATCATGGGCCGCGATGTATTCCATCCCAGTCCCAACTAATGGGGCATGGGGATTGACCAATGGTACGGCTTGACGTTGCATGTTGGCACCCATCAAGGCCCGGTTGGAGTCATCGTTTTCCAAGAAAGGAATGCAGGCAGTGGCTACGGCAACTACTTGTTTAGGTGAAACGTCCATGTAATCCACCCGTTCAGGGCTGATTTCAATGTTGTCATCTTTATGCCGTGCTAAGACACGTTCGTCTTCAAAAGACCCATCATCATTTAATGGGGAGTTGGCTTGGGCGACGATGTATTCATCTTCTTCATCAGCGGTTAAGTAATCGATTTTGTCGGTTACTTTATGGCTGGTCCAATCCACCCGACGATAAGGGGTTTCAATAAAGCCATAGCGATTGACCACGGCGTAACTGGCTAAACTATTGATCAAGCCGATATTAGGACCTTCTGGGGTTTCAATTGGACACATCCGGCCGTAATGGGTATAGTGCACGTCCCGGACTTCATAACCGGCCCGGTCTCTGGTCAAACCACCAGGGCCCAAGGCAGATAAGCGGCGTTTATGGGTCAATTCACCCAATGGGTTGGTTTGATCCATGAATTGTGACAATTGGGAAGACCCAAAGAATTCCTTGATGGAAGCTACAACTGGGCGAATATTGATCAATTGTTGTGGGGTAACGGTAGACGTATCTTGAATAGACATTCTTTCCCGAACGACCCGTTCCATTCTGGATAAACCGATACGGAATTGGTTTTGGAGTAATTCACCCACGGAACGAATCCGCCGGTTACCCAAGTGATCAATATCATCCGTTGAACCAATGCCTTCTTGTAAGTTCAAGAAGTAGTTCATCGCTGCCAAAATATCAGCTGGGATCACATGTTTCACTTTAGGGTCGATATGACCATTGCCAATCAAGTTAACTTCTTGATCTAAGTTGGCCTTAGAATAGACTTTGATAATCTGTAAAACCACTGGATCTTTCAAAACACCTTCATCAGAAGGTTGGAAAGTGTAGGTCTTGAAATCGTCCCGTTTCAAATAAGGCGCCAATTTATCCATGACTTTCCGATCGACTAAATCACCCTTTTGGGCAATAACTTCACCAGTATCTGGATCAGCTAAAGTTTCTGCTAGGGTTTGGTTCAAAAGACGGGTCTTTAAGTTTAACTTCTTATTGATCTTATAACGACCAACAGAAGCTAAATCATAACGCTTAGGATCAAAGAAACGTGCATATAGCAAAGAACGTGAGCTATCGGCTGTCTTAGGTTCACCTGGACGTAAACGTTCATAAACATCTTTTAAAGCCTCGTCAGTCCGAGAGTCTTCAGTATTTTTATGCACATCTTTTTCCAAGGTCAGCATCAAGGATTCATTTTCACCAAAAATATCGATGATATCAGAATCAGAGCCAAAACCTAATGCCCGCACTAACTCACTCATAGGGATCTTACGGGTCCGATCAATACGGACATAAGCAATCCGCTTAGCATCAGTTTCATATTCTAGCCAAGCACCCCGGTTAGGAATAACCGTTGTCCCATAAGTTGTCCGACTATTTTTATCCACATCAGAATGGAAGTAAACGCCAGGAGAACGCACCAACTGGGATACAATAACCCGTTCTGCACCATTGATAATGAAAGTCCCTTGTTCAGTCATTAATGGGAAGTCACCAAAGAACACATCTTGGGTCTTAATTTCACCAGTTTCATGGTTGGTTAATTTCAAGGTGACGTGTAGTGGTGCTGAATAGTTGGCATCGTGTTGACGAGCCTCTTCTACAGTATATTTGGGTTCTAATAGCTGATAGTCCACAAATTCTAACGATAAGTTACCAGCAAAGTCATCGATTGGCATGATATCGTCAAACATCTCACGCAATCCTTCATCCAAAAACCATTGATAGGAATTTGTCTGAATTTCAATCAAATTTGGCAATTGCAATACTTCTTTAATGCGAGCATAGCTTCTGCGAGTGCGGTGTTTGCCGTAATTTACTAAATGTTCTGCCAAATCATTCACCCTTTCTTTGAATTCCATGGCCCGTCAAACTTAAACAAATTATTAAGATTTGTTTAAGATTTCAAAAATTAACGCTTTTTAAGCAAAAAAAAACCAAAAGAAGCACAAATCACTTGAACTACTTTTGTTTTTTTATATAGTCGCCATGGACAATAGATCACAGCGGCTTTACTTAACGACCACAGTTTTACGAATCGATTAACAGTATATAACGAATTTTATTTAAAGTCAACACCTTGACTCATCAAGGTCATGCGGCCATTAACGCTGGACGCGAGCGGGCTTTTCAATAGCTTGAGCCCGAATAAAATCACCCGTTTGCACGGGGTATGGGCAGTTGAAGTGAACCACTTGCATGGCATGAGGTGCCCGTTCAATGGCTAAGTCATCCTCATCAAACAATTCGGTGACCGTTTGATGGTAGTGGGTGAAGTTAGGGCCATAGAACTCGATTTGATCACCAATGCCAAAATTGTTCCGTTGTTGCACCGTCACCACTTGGGCTTGGGCGTCATAGGCTAAGACTTGGCCGATGAACTTAAATTGCGGCCGCTTGCGCCGCTTACCAAACAGCTCATCATCTGCTGTGGGCGTATTGAAGTAAAAGCCCGTGGACATTTCCCGCTGGGCCACTTTCCACAATTCATCAACTAAGGCTTCATCTAATTGATAGTTCACTGGATCCGCACAATAATCGCTCACTGCTTTGTGATACACGTTAGACACAGTCGACACGTAATGCACCGTCTTCATCCGGCCTTCGATCTTCAAACTATTGACACCAGCCTCGATCAATTCAGGGATATGTTCAATCATGGCCATATCCACGGCACTCATGGAGAAGTCTTCTACCTTACCGTCAGCGTTTTCCCCTAACAGCTCTGTTTTATCCCCTAAGACTGGCATCTCATATAGGTCATATTTCCAGCGGCAATTTTGGGCACAGCCGCCGCGATTAGCATCCCGTAATCCCATATGATTAGACAATACACACCGACCTGAATAGCCAATACACATCGCCCCATGAATAAAGGCTTCGATCTCAATATCCGTATGTTTGCGGATTTCTTTGATCTCATCAAGGCCGACTTCTCGGGCTAAGACAATCCGCTCTAACCCTAAATCTTGCCAAAATTTCAACGTTTCCCAATTGGTAGCTGACGCTTGGGTGGACAAATGCACGGCCAACCCAGGGGCTTGGGTAATGGCAATTTCAATCAAAGATGGATCAGAGACGATCACGGCATCAATGTGATGATCCCGGACCTGGCGGAAGTAGTCCCCAGCCCCTTGTATATCCCCTTCATGGGCTACAATATTCGCGGCCACATAGACTTTGGCTTGGTGAGCATGGGCATAGGCTGCGCCTTCAGCCATTTCGGCAAATGAGAAATTACCGGCCCGAGATCGCAAGCCATAAGCATCGCCACCAATATAAACGGCGTCAGCACCATAATCAATGGCTACTTTTAATTTTTCCATGGTGCCAGCTGGCGCCAAGACTTCTGGTTTATTTTTTATCATCTATCTTACACCTCATTATTTCACTTCACTGGGATCAATTTTGAAAAAACCGGTATCTAATTGCCGATTAGCCGGTTGATTCGCTTGGACCAGGTTCTCTAGGTCGGCTATCTTGGCAGCCGTTAAACTTTGACTAGCCAACCAATCCCGAGCCTGGGCAAAGGCCTGGGCAATTTTCGGAAAATTATCTGGGTCGGCAAAAACCCCATCTAAAAACCAGTGACTCACTGGTAAAGCGGCCAGCTTAGGCAATTGGGTCATTAAGTCCACATCATTATTGGCAAAAACATGGGTCCCATTCATATCTTCATAAATCGAATAATGGGTATCGGGCTTATGGGGTTCGGCAATAAACAGTCCCTTGGCCCGATCCAGCTTGTCTTGATGTGCTTGAACAAAATTGAAGTAATTACTCAGTAAAGGCCGGCCAGACTGATGAATAGCTGTCGCCCCATAAACTAACATTTGCAAAGGAATTTTGACATTAGGCACCAAGTCTACTAGCTCTCTGTAGGGAACTTCATTGGCGATAACTGCGCCCTTGGCCCCCTGTTGGGCCCAGAAGTTGATCTGCCGGGAATTTGTCACCAAATCAGCGCCATCGTACCAGTAATCCAAGTCCAGTTGGCTTTGGTGCAAAATCCGAATAGCCCCGGGATCGCCGATGGTGATGCGATCAACTTTTTGTTGTGCTAAAAACTGCAGGTAGTCCAACACGTGGACAATGCGGTCATTATGAAAAATGGCATTAACTGCCACTTGAATTTGTTTACCCTGAGCGTGGACCCGTTCAATCAAAGTCGTCAGTTCCGCCCGTTGAAAACTATGAGGTAATCTTAAGCCGAAGTAATCTTCTCCAGCATATATGGTATCAACACCAGCGTGCATCAAGGCTTCCGCCTGGTCAATGGACGCCACACTCGCGATTAATTCTGTCATTTATCGGCCAACTCCTAAATTAGTTCTTCTACAAAAATAACATAACTTATCAACGATAGCACGAAACTGACAGAAAGAATAGGGAATCCACTAAAAAAGCGCACCCGATCTTCTCGGGTACGCCCTTAAAATGCAATTAGGATTTAACTTTGTCTTGAGGTTTGTTTTTATCTTCAGGTTCTTTCACAGAAACCGTGATCTTACCCTTAGAAGCACCTACCGTAATGCTATCACCGCTCTTGATTTGACCGGTCAATAAGGATTCACTGACCTTGTCTTCAATTTGCGTTTGGATAGCCCGACGGATTGGCCGTGCCCCATATTCAGGATCAAAGCCAGCCGCCGCCACAGCATCTAAAGCTGCATTGGTAATCTTAACTTTGATTTCTTGCTCAGCCAAACGTTTGATAACGGTCTTGGACATGATCTTAACGATTTGCCGTAATTCATCTTTATCCAATGGATGGAAAACAACAGTTTCATCGATCCGGTTCAAGAATTCAGGCCGGAAGAAGCGTTTCATTTCTTCCATGATCCGACTGCGCATTGCTGGATAATCTTGGCTAGCCTTTTCAGCACCAAAGCCCACGGATTTTTCATCCCGCAAGGCTGTTGCCCCAAGGTTGGAAGTCAAGATTAAAATCGTGTTGCGGAAGTCGACCCGACGCCCTTTGGCATCGGTCAAGTAACCATCATCTAATACCTGCAATAAGATATTGAAGATATCTGGATGAGCTTTTTCCACTTCATCAAAGAGGACAACGGAATAAGGTTTATTCCGGACTTTTTCAGTTAATTGTCCCCCTTCATCATAGCCTACGTAGCCAGGAGGTGACCCGATCAACCGAGAAGTTGTATATTGTTCTTGGTACTCCGACATGTCCACTCTGATCATGTTGTCTTCAGAACCAAACATCGCTTCAGCCAAGGCTTTGGCTAATTCGGTTTTACCAACCCCAGTAGGGCCTAAGAACATGAAGGAACCAATTGGGCGGTTAGGATCTTTCAAGCCACTGCGAGCCCGACGAATTGCCCGAGCAACGGCAGAAATAGCTTCTTCTTGACCCACGACCCGTTTGTGCAAAATACTTTCCAAGTTGACCAGGCGGGCACTTTCACTCTTTTGCAATTGTGTCAGTGGGACACCAGTCCATTCAGAAACAACTTGGGCCACATCTTCGCCAGTAACTTTGATATCTTTGCGGATACCGTCTGTCTGGGCATCGGATTCTGAAGCCAATTTGTCCTTCAAGGCCATTTCGTCTTCCCGATAGTTGGCGGCTTTTTCAAAGTCTTGGTTTTCAATAGCCTTTTCCTTCTTAGTGACCAGGCTATCTAATTGTTGTTGCAGCTTATCACTTGGTGACAAGTTGTCAGCAGCATCCAAGCGGACCTTTGCAGCAGATTCATCTACCAAGTCAATCGCCTTATCTGGTAGGAAACGACCAGTGATGTAACGGGAGGACAAGACAACAGCTTGATGCAACGCCTCATCGGTGATCGTCACACCATGATGCTCTTCATAACGTCCCCGCAGACCCTTTAGAATTTGTTCTGCTTCTTCAGGGGTAGGTTCGTTAACTTGAATCGTCGCAAACCGACGTTCCAAAGCGGCATCTCTTTCAATATACTTTTGATATTCATCTAAGGTGGTTGCCCCGATCAATTGCAATTCGCCACGGGCTAAGGCAGGTTTCAAAATGTTAGAGGCATCAATAGCCCCTTCAGCACCGCCGGCACCAATTAAGGTATGCAATTCATCAATGAATAAAATGACATTGCCATCTTGATAAATTTCATCAATTACTTTCTTTAAACGGTCTTCGAATTCGCCACGGTATTTCGTCCCAGCGACTAAAGAACCCATATCTAGCATCATCAAACGTTTATTATACATATCACTTGGCACATTATGATCATTGATTCGTTGGGCAAGGCCTTCAGCAATCGCTGTTTTACCAACACCGGGTTCCCCGATGAGGACTGGATTGTTTTTAGTCCGCCGACTTAGAATTTGAATGACCCGCTTAACTTCTTTGTCCCGACCAACAACTGGATCCATCCGGCCTTCAGCAGCCGATTGGGTCAAGTCCCGAGCCAAGGAATCCAAAGTTGGGGTGCCTTGTTTGTCAGCACGACGCTTAGGGGCCGCAACCCGACGTTTAGCACTAGCTTCTGTAATCCCCATTTTCTTCAATAGCACTTGCCGTGTTTTAGACAAGCTTAAGCCAAGATTAGAGATAATACGTGATGCCAATACATCATCTTCGTGCAACAACCCAAGTAAAATGTGCTCTGTACCAATCTTCATAGCACCAAGACGTTTAGCTTCATCCCCAGCGAAAGTTAAAATTTGCTTTGCTTTTGGTGAATATGGCAGATAGGCTTCTTTTTGATCGTCCGGATTAGCGTTTGAAGAACCATAACCCGTAAACCGCTCAATTTCTTCTTTAACATCATCTGGTGTGATGGTGAGTTGTCGTAAAGTCTTACCAGCAACGCCATCATTTTCCAAAACAAGTGCCATTAACAAATGTTCCGTTCCGACTGCGTGATGATGGAAAAATTTAGCCTGTTCCTGCGCAAGCGCTAATACGTTCTTAGCACTGGGCGTAAATAGATTATCCAAGTTTACCCCTCACTTTCATGCTTTGATTTAACTCCTATACTATTAACTATACCGAATTTACCCTAAAGTTACCAATTAACCTTAAACTAAAATATTGTCTTTGTTAAAAAACAATGGGGTATGCCTGAGAAACGGGCTTACTTATAATAGTTATTTAATTATACACGGGCACCAAATAAAAACAAGCTTTATGGCGTAATTAGTATAACTGCCCGTATTATAACGATAAATTCGGAAAATTAAAAGTACTCTGCCTTAGTCTTAATCTTAGCACGGCCGTCAAGGGGGGTAAAACCTTGTGCTACCGGCAAACAAATAGGAACCAGCCCGCACATTTAGTTAGGCTGATTCCTATCATTTAGCATTGATCGGGAAAACAAGATTTGAACTTGCGACCCCTACGTCCCGAACGTAGTGCTCTACCAAGCTGAGCTACTTCCCGATAAGGTTATAAAAATACAAAAAAAGCGGAAGACGAGATTCGAACTCGCGACCCCCACCATGGCAAGGTGATGTTCTACCACTGAACTACTTCCGCATAAATTATTTAATTAGTCGGGAAAACAGGATTCGAACCTGCGACCCCCTGGTCCCAAACCAGGTGCTCTACC
>NZ_AZGA01000009.1 GCF_001436375.1 Agrilactobacillus composti DSM 18527 = JCM 14202
AAAAAGACAAACTACAACTTTAACGAAAAAGTATAGTTTGTCTTCAATCTGAAATCCCGTTATGCGGGATTTTTTTATGAAAACTTTCTTGAAAATGGTAAAATAAAGGTAACTAATGGGCAAGGGAAGTGGGTTTCGTGAAGAATTCTGATAAACAACCCCAAACAGGATTAACACAAGTACGAATTTATGAGGCTTGTGTGATCATTGCGGCGATTATTTCGGTGATTACAGTGGTGTTGACTTTTATATATCCCAGCTGGGTACTGTGGACAACAACTGTGATTGGCGTTATTTTTCTGATTTTAGTGGTATTGGGCTATCTCATCGCCCATCGGCTGATTCGCCGTCTGACCACGCCAGTACATAAAGCTGGTTTGCCTAATTTGGGCTTTAATCTGAACAATCCTGTAGGTGTGATTTTAAGCTTTCTGACCTATTACGCGATTTTTGTGTTCATCTTGTTTTTAATTTTGATGACGAAATTTTAGAGGAGTTGGATAAGTGGGTAAATATCAATCATTTTTAGACAAAAGATGGGCGTGGTGAGGTTATAAAAAAGACCGCTAGCTCACTGCTGAAGAGCAAAAAAAGGATGATAAGTTTCTTGAGGTCGTCAGAAAAATAGTGGAAAAGAATAAAAATTCTAAGAAAAATATTTAAAGTCCGTTCATTGATAGTGCCGTTTCTCGGTCTATTTTGACCTAGTTATGTTAGGGAAGGACTTTTTTATTTTAGATAAATCATAAAAAAATCTCGTGACGCTGATTTAACAACATCCCGAGAGTCGATGGTATACATATCGAGCTGGCGAAAGTCGAATTCGCTTCAGACTACATCAAAGATGATGATCATTGTCCAGTTACCGAAGCCTACAGCTCATTTTGGTTTTATGTCTTAGGTCGATGTAGGGCCACTTAGAGGGTTGAAAGATTGATGCCAAGCTCAACCATTCAACACATCTAATTATAGGCAAAAATTGTGACTGATTTGTGAAGAATTGCTAAAGTAATCGTAAAATTTGGGAAACGTTTTATTTATTGACAATCTTTAGTTTTAGTCGGACTTTCTCTGGGACATCGTGGACATTGAGTGCTTCAAATTGCGTATTATTGCCGCCTTGTTTATCATAAGTAACTTTTAAATAGCTATTCTGTTTAAGTGGACGTGCTTTAAAACTGGTCAATTGCAATGACTTGGCCTTACCGTTTTGATCATAGCCATTTAAAGTGTAGTGATAACTAGTATAAGTCACGCCAGCAGCGCTTTTTTCTTGATGTTGCTCGCCTTTGGTCTTGACTTGCGTGTAATAGATTGTGCCTGTCGTTGTGAAATGGTCGCAAATTTTAATGCCACCGATGAATAAGATTAAGCCGATTAGCAAACTTAAAGCCAATTTATAGATGTTTTTCACCATATCCAGCGATCCTCGTTGGGTTTATTTTGAAGATAATTTAAGTTTATCGACTTCAATTTCTAGATACAATAGATGTTACAAGTTTGATAGTTGAGCTTGCATTGATGTTATAACCGGGGCAATAATTTGCGGCGAATTTACAAAAACAGGTTTCTGAAATTCGTGGTGCTAATTCAACAACCTGCTTGTAATTTAATCTGTTTGCAATGTATTTTACATTTTAGATACAAAGTGGAATTATTGAAAATATTCACGAAAATTGTTATATACTTTTCATGAGTCAATTATCAAGATGCGTAGCAGCATTGGGAGACAATCATGTCATTAATTTGGGGAGACTTTTTGATGAATAAGAAATTAAAGTATTTAATGGGTTGCTTAGCCATTGCGATAGCCAGCGTGATTGGTTTAGCCTTTGGTGGGCAGGCCCAAGCAGCCGCTAATAATACCCAACCGGCGTATGATCACTACTTATTTGTTTATTTTAAATCTTTAAAGTACCGGCCTAATGATCAGCAATTGTATTTTGCGGTGAGTCAAGATGGCCTGCATTTTACGGAACTAAACCATGGGCAACCGGCTATTCCCATGCCGGACTTTGCCATTCGGGATCCATACATCATGCGTCGGCAAGATAATCAAGGCTTTGACATTGTTGCCACTGCGCAGGACTACCAAAACCGTGAGAACTGGAGCCGGTCTATTTTAGTCATGGACAGTCCAGATCTTTTGGGCTGGGGTTACCACATGTCTACCATTAGTGCCCCTTATGTTGGCTGTACTTGGGCACCAGAAATGACTTGGGATCCAGATACCGGTAAATATATGATTTATTGGGCGCAGACTATTCCTGATGACAACTATTCTAAGTTGGGTATTTGGACTTCACAAACTTCAGATTTGGATACTTATACGACGCCAACACCGTATTTCACGTCGGATTCATCCAGTCTTACTGATTTAACGCTCTTCCAGCAAAACGATCACTATATTCGCTTTACTAAAAATGAAACGGACAAACATGTCTACGAAGATATTGTACCGAATTTAAGTGATGTCAACAGTACGCCGATTAATACGCCACTTTTGAATCAAATGGCTTATGTTGAAGGCCCCGAGATGTATAAACTTTACAATAAAAACGAGTGGGTCTTAATGCTTGATCACTATGAGGACGATGGGTATGAACCAGTTGTTTCCAGTGATCCAAGTAGTGGTAACTTCACCAAGCTTGGCCGTGGTGATTATTCTATTCCCGACGGGGCACGACATGGGTCGATCTTACCAATTTCAAATGATGAATATAATCGCTTAGTCAATCGCTTTCCAGCATAATTAGACATTAAAACAATTAAGGGAGCTAACCGTAGGCAAGAATATGCGGGTTGGCTCCCTTATTGTCAGTAGATTGGAGTAAAAAAATGTCCGATATTTTAGCCCAAATCAAACAGGCCGCAACCAAAGAACCTAAAACACCAGAGCAACAATTTTTAAAGTTATCTGAAGAAGTTGGGGAGGCGGCCCAGGCTTTTTTGTCAGCCCAAGCCATCTCAGGCAATGGTTATAAAGGTAAGCAAATCGCAGATGTTCAAGAAGAGTTGGTGGATGTGTTGTTGGTGACCCTGGCCATTTTGTATAAACTCGATACCACCGATGAACAAGTACAGGCGTTATTAAAACGTAAAGTCACCAAGTGGTTAGCCAAACAAGGTCATTAATTGTGGGGACAAAAAAGAACCCACGCATTTTCCGCTACGTGGGCTGGTATCAATTACAATTACAACCTTAAAATTATCAT
Source organism: Agrilactobacillus composti DSM 18527 = JCM 14202 (assembly GCF_001436375.1). Classification (GTDB taxonomy): domain Bacteria; phylum Bacillota; class Bacilli; order Lactobacillales; family Lactobacillaceae; genus Agrilactobacillus; species Agrilactobacillus composti. The sequence goes on from NZ_AZGA01000009.1 coordinate 3,216, forward strand.
GAAAAGTTAAAATAAAATCTTAAGAGGCTATAAATTTTTATTAGGAATTAATTAAGAATTTTTAAAACGTATTTTGAAGCGGTCTTGCTTTTGTGAATTTTTTTCCTTTTTGCAGGCAGCAATGCTATAATTCAAAAGGATGTTCCATTTAAAACAGGCTGAATTCGTATCAAAACACAGATGGGGAAAGTTTAACTATAATTTTGGAGGATATCGTTGTTATGAACCCGCTTTTATATGCAGTCATTTTTTTAATTTTGCTAGGCTATCACGGCTTTTTAATGTACCACATAAAGGATCGCAAAGCTGCTGAAGTAATCATCAACTTAAATCAGCAAATTACCCAATTAACCAATGCCCCGATGCAATCCCTTACCGCCAACCAACGCAATATTGCTAAGGAAATTGCTGCTGGGTCCGTTACTAAAGTGAAACTGGCAAATTACAGTTTACATTATAATTTATATGGGCTAGTGGATATTATAGCGGTGCTGGTATTTTTCTTTGGACAATCTTTGAGCATACCAGCCTTGTCAATCTTAGCAATCGTCGCGTTGCTCATTGGTGAGTTTACCTTAACATATTGTCTCATGACCTTACAGGTGCTACGGCATTATTTACGTATTTTAGAAAGCCGACTTAAAACCGATTCACAGGATTAGCCCAGTAAGGGCTTTTTTTAATGGAAAATTTTAGCTTTGCGATCTACCAATAAACCACAGATGGTTTGAATCAAAACCATCAGGATCAAGAGGATCAAGATAAGGTTCCAACTATGAATACCATTAAAAATCATCCCCGCTGCAAAAGGACCGGCTGCGGCGATCAAGTAGCCCATGGATTGGACCATCCCAGAAATTGCCACGGTCTCTTCAAGACTTTCCGTTTTCAAAGGAAATAATATCATGGATAAGTTAAATGATGAATTAGTGCTGACGCCAAGGAAAATACAGCTGCAGATTGCCAGCCAAATTGGCAGTTCTGGCGATAGTAACACGATGAAACCTAAGACGTAGGCGGTTGCCGTGACTAGCATCAACCCGCTTTGTTTGGTTCGATGGCCGGCGATATTTGGAATGATAAAGGCCATGGGGACCCCGGCTAGTTGGAAAGCCCCCAGTAATAAACTGGCATTATTTTGACTAATGCCATGGGCCATCATAATTGATGGCAGCCAAGTTAAAATCGTATAGAACAACAAAGATTGAATCCCCATATAGCCCGTTAGAAACCAGGCGCTGGGGATGGTCCAGACATTACGGATGGGCTCAAGCTCGGTTTGGGCTCTGACCCGTTGTTGTTGGGGTTTTTGATGGGTTAAACCCAGCGTAATAAAACAAGTGATGGCCGGAAAGATGGCTAGAAATTGGACCATGGGCTGCCAACCAATTTTACCGGCTAGCGGGGCACTGAAACCGGCGGATAAAGCACTAAAAATGGACATGGCCAAAGAATACACACTGGTCATCAAGCCGATTTTAGTGGGGAAATAAGTGGCCACCACGGCTGGCGCCAATACATTGAGTACAGCGATACCTGCCCCTAATAGTAATGTCCCAATCAAGAGACTGGTAAAGCTATAGATTCTTAAAAAGGAGCCAACGGTTAGTAAAATTAAACCTAAAATCAAGACGCGCAGCAAGCCAATTTTTTGACGCCAAAGGTCGACAAATGGTGATACTAACGCAAAGCACAAAAGGGGAATAGTTGTCAGACTGCCTAAGAACCACCCCGGTAAATTGAGGCTTTTTTGAATATTACTGAGGATGGGTGGGATGATGGTTAAGCTCGTCCGCATATTTAAACCGATAAAGATCAATAGAATGATAGCTAAGAAACTTAAAGACTTTGTTGCTTTATTTTTATCCATAGGTGCGCCTCCGAAAATTACGCAGTAATAAATTACTGTGATAGTCTTAGCTTATCAATTTTCAGGAAAGCTGCCAAGAAAACTTTTCAAAAAACTGAGTTGTTGGCGTAACAGAGGGGATTTTAAAGCAAGTGTGTCAACCAAAAATAAAAAACGTCTCAAACACTGATTTAACAGTAATTGAGACGTTTCTAGTAAGACTTAAAAGCTATTAGTGGAGGTGAGGGGATTTGAACCCCTGTCCATACGCATTGCCACGCAGACTTCTACGATCATAGCTAGACTATTTAAAATTTCGCCAAAGTGACGCGCCGCCTATCAGGGCTAACACACAATGGCTAACTTGCTAATCTCTTTTATTTACTTCAAGTGGCGGTAAATAACGTAATCCCAATTAATTTGAGACCCAAAATCCAACCCTTGGGAGAAGTTGGCAGGATCACGCTAGGCTACTTTTAGGCAGCTAAAGCGTAAGAATTTTCGTTTTTAGCAGTTATATTTAACTGTAACGTTTTTACGTAGACGTAACCTACGAACCGCGATCCACGCTCACCTACGCATGTCGAAGCCATAAACACCCCCGAAATGTGCAATATATATAATAACATGGAACGGACAAAAACACCAGTACTTGGGTTGAAGTGCCTAATTTAACCATGATTTGTTCGGGTTATTACAACAAATTGCCATTTTGCTTGATAAAGTATTTTTTCGTGATCGTGACCACCAGCAAGTAGAGCCCTAAGGTTGCCAACAGCCACGGCCAAAAGCTAAGGGGCAGGGGAACTAGCCCTAATTGGGCACCAAGGCCAGTATAAGGCAGGAGTGACCCAAAACAAACGGCTAGACTGGTAATGACGGTCATACTCAAACTGGCCCGACTTTGAATAAAGGGAATTTTTTCAGTTCGTAAGGCATGAAGCACTAAGGTTTGGGTCCACAAGGATTCCACAAACCAACCCGTGTTAAACAAACGAACAAATTCAACCCCAGCACTACCGGATAGTTGGGCGAAGAGTCCTCCTAAGACGGCGGGGCCAATGAGGAAAAACATCAGCAAGTAAGTGGTCACATCAAAGATAGAGCTGGTAGGACCAAATGCAGCCATAAAGCGGCCAATGGATTTGGCTTCCCAGCGTTTGGGTCGGCGTAAATACGCTGAATCCATGCGATCCCAAATGATCGATAGACAAGACAGATCATAAATAAGATTCAAAAGCAATAACTGTAGCGGCTGCATGGGTAGGAAAGGTAGAAAAGCACCCGCAAGTAAGACTGAAAACATATTGCCAAAGTTTGAAGAACAAGTCGCTTTAATATATTTCATAATATTGCCAAAGGTCTGCCGCCCCCAAAGCACACCTTGTTCTAAAACCTGCAGGTCCTTATGCCGCAGGATAATATCCGCCGATTCCTTCGCAATGGCAACCGCAGAGTCCACCGAGACACCCACATCGGCTTGAGTCATGGCACTGGCATCATTGATACCATCCCCCAAAAAGCCCACCACGTGATCTTTATCTCGCAATGCTGCCACAATTTGGCGTTTTTGCTCTGGGGCGATTTTAACAAACAGGTCGTGGCTTTTAACGACGGCAGTGATCTGTTCAGGAGACATATCGGCTAACATAGCCCCGGTGATGATGTCGGATTGGGGCTGACCCATTTTTTGCCAAAGTGCTGCAGTGACTGGGGCGTTATCGCCGGTAATTATTTTGACCTGAACGCCATGCCGTTGCAGCTGTTTCACTGCACGGGTGGCACTGGGTTTTAACGCATCCGCAAAGGCTAGGCTACCCACAAATATCAGATCACTTTCATCCTGAACGCTTAAATGATCGCCAGTGACTGGTTTTGGCTCAACCTTGATGCCTAACCCTAAAACCCGTAAGCCCTGTTGATTTAACTTTTTGCTGGCTTGCAAAAGCTCGTGCTTTTTGGCAGCAGTGAGGGGCAGATCATTACCCGCTGCATCTCGCACAAAGGCAGAAATGGTTAGCATTTCTTCAATGGCGCCTTTGGTGATCAAAACCGTTGTCTGGTCCGGCAACTTAACGATCGTGCTTAGCTTGCGCCGGGTAAAGTCAAAGGGCAGTTCATCAATTTTAGTATAGTCCTTTGGATTGATAGCTAATTTAGTTTGGGCTGCAGCAATGATGGCTTGATCCATTTCATTATCCAGGCCCGTTTGAAAAAAACTGTTTAAATACCCCAACCGTAAGACCATTTCGCTGGAGCGGCCCGCTGAATCTAAATGGGCACTTAAGGCAATTTTGTCCTGGGTTAACGTCCCGGTTTTATCGGTGCAAAGAATGTCCATGGCGCCAAAGTTTTGAATAGCATTGATATTTTTAACAACGGTACCTTCTTGGGCCATTTTTAAGGCACCTCTTTGCAAGTTGGCGGTGACAATGACCGGCAACATTTCCGGTGTTAAGCCCACGGCCATGGAAAGACCAAATAAGAGGGCTTGCAGCCAATTACCCTTGGTCAGACCATTCAATAAGAAAACTGCCGGGGCCATAACGGCCATGAAACGAATTAACAGCCAAGCTGTTTTATGAATACCCAGATCAAAACTGGTTTGAACTCCAGGGTGCGTGGTGGTGTTTTTGGCGATCGTCCCAAATTGGGTTTGCTCCCCGGTAGCGATGACTAGCCCCAAAGCGGTCCCACTGACCACATTACTGCCCATAAAAGCTAAGGTTTGATAGTCAGTCAGGCTATCTACCCCTGGTTGGTGGGTGGTGGCGTACTTGACCACAGGGTAACTCTCACCCGTCAAGGCACTTTGCGCCACGTGTAGATCCCGGGTCTCAATGAGACGCAGGTCTGCCGGAATGAGGTCCCCTGCTGCTAGTTGGACCACATCACCACAAACCACATCTTGTAAGGGAATTTCTTGTTGAAGCCCGCCACGGACAACCGTGGCGAAAACCTGGACATAGGTTTGTAATTTCTGACTGGCATGATTAGATCTGATGGTTTGGATCAAAGACATCGTTCCACTGGCAAGAATCATGACGCTAATAATAATGGTACTTATGAGACTCTTGGCACCAGCATCGGCCCAAAGAAAATCGGTTAAGAATGCAATAATGCCCAATAAAGCTAAAATAGCTGTAAATGGGGTGATAAAAGCTTTGGATAAGTGTTGCAACCAGGTGGTTTGCTGGTGTTGTTGCAATTGATTGGTGCCATACTTTTGGCGATGATGGGGGACTTTTTGGCTGGAGATACCCCCAAAACTGGAATTAAATTTGGCTAGTACTTGTTGAATTGGACTGTTGGCCATTTGGCGATAGTTAGTGTTTAAAAGCATAATTGATGCCCTCCTATTCCAAAGAGAGCCTCCCACGAAAAAAAACGAGCGTATTTTAAATACAGCTCGTCTGAACTAGATTACTCTAATTTCAGCACTACACGTCGTAAAAGTGGTACACACTTTAGCTGCTTGGGAGCTAGCCTTCGTTCGACTATCTCTGTCTTATACATTGGCGTTTCGCAACGTTTCTGTACAGCAGCCTGTGTCCATGTAGGAGCCTCTAATTTATTTTTGTTATAATAATTATAAATATATGCTTATGTATTCTATTATCCATGATTATCAAAAAAAGTCAACAAATGTGCTTTTAATTGCTAGAAATCAGCGTTTAAATAATTTCTTTGAAATTATAGCTGATAAATCTTACAATTAAAGCTATACGGTGATGACGCATACTAGGAGGTGGCTCATGGAACCATTAGATTTTAAGACAATTGCCCAAATTTCTCAGGGGTTTACCCCCCAAAATGAAATTGCTAAGCGGGCAGCAGTGCGAACCGGGGTCTTGGATGCCAGCTTTAATGCTGATGTGAAGGCAAAGTTAAATCGGACTTTCTCTATAGAAGTTAAAACTGGCGCTGTGACCAATCAAAAGCATAGTGGTCGCTGCTGGTTGTTTTCTTTATTAAATACGTTGCGGCACGATTTTGCCACGCGCTATAACGTCAAAGACTTTGAATTATCCCAAGCGTATCTTTATTTCTGGGATAAGATCGAGCGAGCTAATATCTTTTATGATCACATGATTGAGACCGCTGGCTTACCCGTAGATGATCGTCAAGTTGCTTTTTATTTGGCCGGCCCTGGCTCTGATGGTGGGCAATGGGCCATGGCGGCAGCTTTGGTTCAAAAATATGGTCTGGTGCCAAGTTATGCCATGCCAGAAACTTTTAATACTAATGATACTGCTGGATTTGCGGCGGCTTTGAATAAACAATTACGTCATGATGCCATTGAATTACGGCAATTGGCCCAAACTGGCGCGACTGATTCAGCATTAGCTGCCAAAAAACAAGCTTTGTTAGCGGCTATCTATCGGATGACGGTTATTGCCGTGGGCGAACCTACCCAAACCTTTGATTTAGAATATCGCGATGATGACCAGCAGTATCATCTTGATGAAAATTTAACCCCCCAACAATTTCGGGATAAGTATTTTACGATGAACTTAGACGACTATGTCGTCTTGACCAATTCACCGGACAAGGCGTTGAACAAACGGTATACGTTACCATCGCAAAATAATATTGTTGGTGGTAAGCCAATCGAATTCGTGAATGTTGCCATGCCAATTTTAATAAAGGGTACGATTGCGCAGCTAAAAGCGGGTGAAACAGTTTGGTTTGGAAATGATGTCTTAGAACAAATGCATCGAAAAGAAGGTTTATTAGACAATCATTTATATGAAACTGATGCTTTATTTGACGTTAAGTCTACCATGACCAAAGCCCAGCGTTTACAATACCATGAAGCTTCAGTCTCCCATGCCATGACTTTAACCGGGGTTGATTTAATCCATGATCAGCCAACGAAATGGCGTGTGGAGAACTCTTGGGGCAAAGACAATGGCCAAGCGGGCTACTTTGTGATGAATAATGGCTGGTTCAACGAGTTCGTCTATGAAGTTGTCGTTAATAAGCAGTACGTGCCAGCAGCTACATTGAAGTTATTAACGCAGCCTGCAACAGTATTACCGGCTTGGGATTCTTTAGCATAGTTTAGAGAGGGTGTTTAGTTGCTAAGTGAAGGCACATTTCTATTAGATTCAAAGGCCCAGTTAACCGCAGAGCAAAAGCAACTTCAAGATCAACTGACCGAATTTGTAACTGTTAATTTCAAGAAATCAACACCGCATTTATTTGTAATAAAGGGGGATGCGGGAACTGGTAAAAGTGCTTTGATTAGTGAACTATTTACCAACTTACAACAGGTCAGTCGCCATGACAAAATATCACCGTTTTATCAAACTCAGAATTATTTGTTGATCAATCACCCTGAAATGTTGAAAATCTATCAGTACTTGGCCAAGGATAATCCAAATTTACACAAAAAAGATTTTCAAAAACCAACCACGTTTATCAACCAGCATCATAAGTCGGCCCAAAAAGCTGATGTGGTATTTGTGGACGAAGCCCATTTACTCTTGACCCAAAGTGATCGTTATAATCGCTTTGAACAACAAAATCAGTTGGCTGAAATCATTAATCTCAGTAAAGTAGTGATTTTGGTGGTGGATTTAAAACAGGTTTTAAAGTTAAAGAGTTATTGGAATCCTCAGTCCATGCAAAATTTGATTGATCGTTATCCTCATAAAATTTTTAATTTAGGGCAACAACTCAGGGTAGATAACCCGACCATGATTCAATGGATCAACGCTTTTACCAATGACCATCAAATTTTGCCTAAAGTAGATATGCCCAATTTTGACTTCCGTATTTTTGCCGATGGGGTACCGCTTTATCAGCAATTGGTTAAGCGTGATCAACAAGTTGGCCTGTCTCGAATGATTGCCACGGCTGATTTTCCTTACAAGTTAGATAATCAAGATTGGTTTGTGACGGCAGGTTCTTTGCGATTACCTTGGGATAAAATTAGTGATTCAGATATACCGTGGGCAATGCGGCCCAGCACGATTCATGAAGTCGGGTCGATTTATACTATTCAGGGTTTTGATTTGAATTACGCGGGGGTTATTTTGGGGCCTAGCGTGACCTTTGATCCCAAAACCCAGCGTGTTGTGGTAAAAGTTGAGGCGTATCAGGATTTTGAAGCTTTCAAGAATCGGCATGATATCTCTGACTTGGCCAGCGCAAAGGCACAAATTATTATGAATTCAGTCAACGTTTTGCTCAAGCGCGGGCGTAAGGGCCTGTATCTTTATGCCTGTGATCCTGATTTAAGAGCAGCGCTCTTGGCAGTTCAAACGGCTGAGACTGCCAAATCTAAAGAAAAAAACCATAAAGGAGCATGATTTTGATGACAGAAACTTATACATTATCTGATGGTTTAGTTGTACCAAAAGTTGGTTTTGGTACCTACAAGTTAAATGGCGCCCAAGGTGTAAATGCGATTACATCAGCGTTGGATGTGGGGTATCGTCTTTTAGATACCGCGGTGAATTATGAAAATGAAGGTACCGTGGGTCAAGCCATTGCTCGTAGCAGTGTCCCCCGGGAAAAGATTTTAGTATCCTCTAAGCTGCCTGGTCGGCGTCAACATTATGATGATGCCATCGCCACGATTGAAGAATCACTTTACCGCAGCGGCTTAGATTATTTTGATTTATATTTGATTCATTGGCCCAATCCAAAGACGGACTTATATGTGGAAGCTTGGCAGGCGTTGATTGCGGCCCAAAAATTTGGGTTGATCCGTTCCATTGGTGTGTCGAATTTCTTGCCAGCGCACTTGGAACGACTTGAAAAAGAAACTGGGGTTATGCCCGTTATTAATCAAGTGGAATTACATCCTTACTTTAATCAAGCAGACCAACGCAAGTTTGATACGGAACATCATATTTTGACGCAAGCGTGGAGTCCACTGGGGCGTTCCACTAGCAATAATGTTTTGAAACACCCTGAAATTGTGGCTTTGGCTGAAAAATATCATCGCTCCGCTGGTCAAATTATTTTACGTTGGCAGACACAATTAGGCGTATTGCCAATTCCTAAGTCGACCCATGTGGCACGGCAACGCCAAAATCTTAATATTTTTGATTTTGAATTATCTACCGAAGATATGGCAACGATTAATGCCATTTCTAAGCCAGATGGTCGAATTCGTGATCAAGATCCAGCCTATTATGAAGAATTTTAATATGTATGTTTGATTCCTAAGGCCAAAGACAAGCTAGATGATAATGTCTTTGGTCTTTTTTGGTATTTATGTTGTCATTTTTATCAAATAGCTTTATGTAGCACAGTGTACAGAATCGTTACGCATTTCATAAATCGTATGTTAAAATCAATGTAAATAAAACAGATGAAGGAGATACTTTTTATGAAAATTTCAATTGGTGCTCTAAAACGCCAAGTTAAAGCGACTTTTAAAGACAACTGGGTGACCGCCGTTCAAGTGACTTTTGTACCTGCCTTATTGTCGACCTTAGCTTCAATTATTATTCTGTTGGCCGTTATTATCTTAATGTCAGTTTTAGTTTACGCTGGCAATCAGTTATTAAACGATGCGCCCCGTTCTGTTCAAGATGTTCAGCAAAGTCTAAATGGCGGGACTTGGCAATTTACGGGCCAGATGGGCCGTGGGTTAGTGACCAACTTGATTGGGGTATTGATGTTTAGCGGGATTCAATTTACTTTCTTAGACTGGCTCCGCCAAAAAGATGCCGTACCAGAACATCCCTTTAAATCAGCATTTCAAGGTTTTACCGGGAAATATATTGGCCGTTTATTGGTATTGGGATTATTGATCAATGTTTTCACTTCGCTATGGACTTTACTGTTAATTATTCCTGGCATCATCATGAGCTATGCTTATCGCATGACCTATTTTATCTATAAAGATCGCTATGATGAAGACTTGAGCTTTTTGCAGACTATCAGTGCCAGTAAGGCCTTGATGAAGGGCCACAAGTGGCAATTGTTCTTATTAGATTTGAGTTTCATTGGTTGGTTTATTTTAGGTTTTATTGGTTTGGGGATTCCGCTTTTTTGGGTCTATCCCTATTACCAAGGCACGATTGCGGCATTTTATGATGCTTTGGTCCAAGAACCAAAAGAAGCAACAGCTGTGGCTGCAGCATAAATGGGGATACATTAGATGGCCTTTAAACCCTATTTATTCGCAATCATTGGTCTGTTTGGCTTAACTTATGGGTTTGCATTAATACTGCAGTGGTTATTGGACCGGGACAAAATTCGCTTAGGGGCGGCTTTTGGCATTCGGGGTGCTTTGGTATTTGGCTTTTTAGGGCTGTGGATCCACGAATTAAGTCATGCGGGCTTAGCGTTACTTTTTCGACACAAAATAACCGATATGAAATTAATGGAATTGCATCCCAGTGGCCAAGATATCACGCTGGGACACGTGACCCATACGTATAATAAACGCTCACTTTATCAAGCCATGGGGAATTTCTTCATTGGACTGGGGCCAATTATCGGCTGCAGTGGGGTTATTTTAATCGCCCTGTGGGTATTGTTGCCAGCTACTTTCACGGACTTAATTAATTTAATTTTTAGTTTGACCCAACAATTTGATATTAACAATCTAGGCTTAGCTATTAGCGATTTAGTTCGAAATATGCCAGTTAATATACATTTATTCATTTTTTTATTAATACTTGTGGAAACGGCTTTTGGTTTCGGTTTAAGTCGTGCTGACTTGTCGGGTTCATTGTTAGGCTTGCCATATATTGTGGTATTAGTTGGGCTGTTAAGTGTGGCAGATTACTTGTTGAACTTTCATTGGTTAGCTTTCTTAATTCAGCTGGATGTGTTGTTAGGTATCATGTTAAGTTTGGTACTTTTGATTAGTATTTGCTATAGTTTGTTGATCTATTTAATCACCGCGCCATTCGTCTAAAACGCAATAAAATTCTCACTGATCGTAAATAATCGAATGAATGTGCATAATTATTTAATCTGATGTATAATTGGTAAAATTAAATAATTATGAGGATGATGGGAAATGTTTAAAAGGAAATGGCAATCAATCGCAATTATTGTTGCGGTTTTAAGTTTATTATTGGGAGCTATACTGCCCTTGGGCAATTTAGGCCAAGCTGGGCAAGCTCAAGCAGCAACGGCTAAAACTGATCCATATTTAACAAAAATTAAACAAAAGGGAACGTTGGTGCTGGGGTTATCTGCCGATTATCCCCCTTATGAATTTCACAAAACTGTTAATGGTCAAGATACCATTATTGGTTTTGATGTAGATATTGCCAAGAAAATTGCCAAAGATATGGGTGTTCATTTGGTAATCAAAGAAATGGGCTTTGACGCTTTATTAGGGGCATTGAAGACTGGCAAAATTGACATGATCATTTCGGGGATGTCTGAAACGCCGGAGCGGGCTAAAGAAGTCACTTTTTCAGAACCTTATTTAACGGTACAACAAGCAGTGATGACCCGTAAAAATGATGTTAAAAAATTTGCCAACACGTCAAGTTTCAATGGTGTGAAAGTTGGCGCTCAAAAACAAACCACACAAGAACAATTGGCCCATGATGAATTAAATGGGGCCAAGGTAGTCAGCTTGCAAAAGATGACGGATTTGGTTTTAAATCTGCAACAAAAGAAAATTGATGCCATCGTTATTGAAAAACCAGTTGCAGATGCTTATGTTGAACAAGACTCTGCCTTAGGTATCGTTAAGAGCGTCAAATTCGCTAATGCCACCAAACAAACTGCCGTGGCTTTACCTAAAGATGCGCCTGCTTTAACAGCGCAGGTTAATAAGTCGATTACGACTATTAAAAAAGATAAATTATTAGCCGGTTATATCAAAAATGCCCAAAAGCAAATGTTTAGTAATACCAGTTTCTTTGAAGAATATGGCAGCTACTTTGTTAAGGGGACCGGAATCACAATCGCCTTAACAATTCTAGGGGTCTTGTTTGGGACCGTTTTAGGAACTATTCTAGCTTTAATGAAACGGGCTAAAAATTTCTTGATCCATTGGATTGCGGTTATTTATATTGAATATTTCCGGGGTACGCCATTATTGGTTCAGGTATTCATGATTTACTTTGGGACGCAGATTATGGGCTTAGACTTATCAGCCTTTGTATCAGCAGCCATTGCTTTGTCATTAAACTCTGGGGCCTATGTTTCAGAAATTATTCGTTCCGGGATCAACTCCGTGCCCATCGGTCAGACGGAAGCTGCACGCTCTTTAGGGATCACGTCCAAAGATACCACCCGGTTTGTTGTTTTACCGCAAGCGGTTAGAACGATCTTGCCGGCTTTAGGGAATGAATTTATTTCCTTGTTAAAGGAATCAGCCATCGTCAGTGTCATTGGGGTAGGTGAATTGATGTTCCAAACTGGTGTGGTTCAAGGGGCCAGTTTCAAACCATTCAGCCCATTAGTCTTAACATCGTTTATCTACTTTGCATTGACCCTGATCTTATCAGCCATCTTAAGTCGTTTCGAAAAGCGAATGAACTTAGGTCGGCCTTCAAATCAAGTCTTAGATTAAATTTTTAGGAGGCATTATTTTGGTCAAACCATTGTCGAAATTATTTCAAAATCCAGAAACAAATATTCTTGCAGAAATCGGTAAAACGGCTGCCTTGATGCACGGGGTAGTAGATTTGTCGATTGGGGATCCTGATCAAACTACGGCTAGATCGATTATTGATGCAGCTTATACGGCGATGAAACAAGGGTACACCCATTACACTGCTTCAGCAGGTGATCCGGATTATCTTCAAGCCGTGTTAAAGTTCCACAAGGATTATTTTAATTTGGATTACGACTTGACCAATGTTCGGGCCACAGCTGGTGCTTCCCATGCGCTGTTTATTGCCATGGGGGCGATTATTGATCCTGGGGATGAAGTGGTTATTTTAGAGCCGTATTTCACATCTTATAAAGTTGAAGTTGAAGCTTTTGGCGGTAAACCGGTTTTTGTTCAGACCAAACCTGAAAATGGATTCCAACCTAATTTGACGGAGTTAAAAGCTGCAGTGACGGCTAAAACCAAGGCAATTATTGTGAATTCACCTTGTAACCCAACCGGCGCGGTATTTAATCAACAAACTTTGACAGATATTGTTACGATTGCCCGAGACGCTGATTTGTACATTTTCGCGGATGAGGTTTATTGGCCTTATGTGTTTGGAGATAACAAATTTATTCCTTTAGAAAGTTTGGCGCCAGAACGGACCATTGTGACAGGTTCCTTATCAAAGGTTTTTGCCATGACCGGTTTTCGAATTGGTTATTTGCTGGCACCCAAGCCGATCATTGATGCCGCGGGCTTATTAAACGAAGGGGTTAGTTATACGCCAGTGGCACCGTCACAGCATGCCGGCACATTTGCATTAAACCATTTACAAGAATTTATGCCCACCTTACAAAAGGCTTTTGCAACCCGCTTAAATTACTTAGCTGAAAATTTGGCCAAAGTGCCTTATTTAAAGGTGCAGCCTGCTGCTGGCAGCATTTATTTATTTGTGGATATCCGGCAAAGCGGGCTGGACGATGTGGCGTTTAGTGATTATTTGTTAAAAGAAAAAAATGTTTTAGTGATTCCCGGACGGGCATTTGGTGCTGCTGGGAATGGCTTTATCCGAATTGCAGCGACGCAGGACATGCCTGAATTGAAAAAGGCCGTCGTGGCTTTTCAAACTTTGAAATTACCTCAATAAGGGAGCGTATCTGATCGTATGAAAGTTTTAGCAACGAATGTTTTTGATGAGGAATCTATTGAATTAGAAAAATGGGCCAAAATTAATGAAGTGGATTTGACCATGACCAGAGAACCCTTGACGGCTGCCAATGTGGATCAAGTTCAAGGGTTTGATGCGTTGTCAGTTCAACAAGTCGTCCCCATTGGGGATGCGGCTGTATATGCTAAAATCGCCAGTTTTGGGATCAAGCAAATTGCTGTTCGCTCGGTAGGCTATGAATTTGTTGATTTGGCTGCAGCCAAAGCCAATCATCTAACGATTACAAATGTGCCAGTCTATTCTCCCCGCTCGGTGGCGGAGTATGTCTTGGCTCAGAGTATGCGCTTGTTACGGCACCTGAACGAATTTGATGCCGCGGTGGCCAAGCACGACTTTACTTGGCAAGGCAAAATGGCCCCTGAATTAGGCGAACTTATCATAGGGGTCATCGGGGCGGGCCATATTGGCAGTGCTTCGGCAAAGCTATTTCATGCCTTGGGATGTCAGGTCCTAATTGATGATCCGGTACATGATCCTGAGCTGGAAAAGTTTGCCCAATATGTATCCTTTGAGCGTATTTTAAAAAGCTGTGATTTGATCACCTTACACGTGCCGTTATTAACGTCCACGCAAAATATGATTGATGCAGCTGCTTTAAAGCAAATGCGGCCAAATGCTTATTTGATCAATGCGGCTCGCGGCGGTGTTGTGGATACGCCAGCTTTATTACAGGCATTAAAAAATCAGACGATTGCTGGGGCAGCCTTAGATGTTTGGGCCGGAGAAGGGCCATATTTTGATTATGATTGGCAAAATAAGCCGTTAAACAATCCTGAATTAGAAGAAATGTTGAGTTTGCCTAATTTGATCGTCACACCGCATATTGCCTTTTTTACGGAACATTCGGTGCATAATATTGCCTTTACGGCTTTAAATGATGCTATTTTAGGCGCTACGGGCAAAGCTGTGCGTAACCCGGTTGGCTAAATCAGCACGCATAATTGTTTTTCTGAGACAACTCTGATAAAATCGCCTTATATAAGATAAAAGAATTTTAATATTTCAAGACGGAGTTGACAGTGTTGCGACGACTGAATCCTAAGCGTGTTGTAGTCAAAGTTGGTACCAGTAGCTTGGTACGATCGAACAATAAGTTGAATTTACACACCATTTCCAGACTGGCCTTTGTGTTGACTGATTTATGTAATCGGGGCATAGAGGTCGTTTTGGTATCTAGTGGGGCCATGGGTGTGGGTATTGGGATGTTACATCTGGCCCAACGACCCACGGCAATACCAGAACAACAGGCAATTTCGGCCATTGGTCAAAGTAAACTTATTGGTATCTATACCCGGGAGTTTGCTGAATATCAGCAGTTGGTAGCTCAAGTGTTGTTGACTCGCGATGTGATGATTTATCCGGAAAGCCATGAAAACGTGGTGAATGCCTTTGATGCCATGATGCGACGTCATGTGATCCCAATTGTGAATGAAAATGATACGGTGTCCGTGGATGAACTGGATCATAAGACCAATTTCAGTGATAATGATGAATTATCTGCCATCGTCTCTGAAATTATCGATGCTGATTTACTCATTGTATTATCAGATATTGATGGTTTTTACACGGGTAATCCTCATAAGGATGAAACAGCTGTATTGCTTTCTGAAGTGCATCAAATCGATAAGGAGATACTAAGCTATGCCAGCGGTCCCGGAACTGCTCTGGGGACTGGCGGGATGGCGACAAAGATTAATGCGGCCAAACGTATATTGAAGGACCATAAGAAAATGGTTTTAGCTAATGGTAAAAATCCGGAAATCATTTTTGATATTATTGCTGGTAAAGAAGTGGGAACCTTGTTTACACCTGAAAGTGCTGTAAAGACAAAGGAGTAATTTAATGAAAACACTATCATTAGAAACGATTGGCCAACAAGCCGTTACTGCTGCTCAGGTTTTAAGCCAATTAGATACGCGGACTAAAAATGAAGCGTTATTGGCCATGGCCCAAGGGCTAACGACAAATGAAGTGGCAATTTTAGCGGCCAATCAAAAAGATATGGCCCAAGCAGAAGTTAATCAAGTTAAAAAAGTCATGTTAGATAGATTGTTATTAACCTCTGAACGTTTGCAAGCGATGGCAGCAGGTATTCGGCAAGTGGCAACTTTAGCTGATCCCATCGGCCAGGTGACCAGTGGCTGGCAGACCCAAGATGGCCTGCAAATCAAACAGGTTCGCGTTCCCCTTGGTGTTGTTGGCATGATTTATGAAGCTAGACCCAATGTGACCGTGGATGCAGCGACATTGACTTTCAAGTCAGGTAATGCAGTGATTTTAAGGGGTGGCAAAGAAGCTATTGCCACCAATATTGTGTTGGCTAATACCTTACGAGATGCGCTGACCAGCGTTGGTTTACCAGCTGATGCCGTTCAGTTGATCAGTGATACAACGCATGAAACGGCTCAGGAGCTGATGCAATTAAACGACTATTTAGATGTGTTGATCCCAAGAGGCAGTGCCAAATTTATCAATATGGTGGTGGATAAGGCCACGGTGCCAGTTATTGAAACCGGCGCGGGTAATTGTCACATTTATGTGGCTGAAGATGCCGATTTTAAAATGGCTTTAGACATTATTGTCAATGCCAAAACGCAACGGCCTTCTGTCTGCAATGCCATGGAAAAGTTAGTGCTCAATTCTGAAATTGCAGCTGATTTCTTACCACAATTACAAGCCGCTTTGACGCCTTACAATGTAACGTTACGCGGGGATGAACGGGCGAAGGCAATTTTACCAGATATTGAAGCGGCCACAGCAGCTGACTGGGGTACAGAGTATGATGATTATATTCTCGCCATCAAAGTAGTGGATAACCTTGATGAAGCGATTGCCCATATTAATCGCTATAACACCAAACACTCAGAAGCGATTATTACCAATAACTATGCCTATTCGCAACAATTCACCAAACAAATTGATGCGGCGGTCGTTTATGTCAATGCATCTACGCGCTTTACGGATGGTTTTGAGTTTGGGTTTGGCGCTGAAATTGGCATTTCGACACAAAAATTACATGCCCGTGGCCCAATGGGATTAACAGCGCTAACTTCGACGAAATATATTGCTGAAGGCAATGGTCAAATTCGGCAATAGCTAGTGTTTACAAAAATAAAAAATGGACGTCACGGCAAACTTGAAATATTGCCATGACGTCCATTTGAGTATGAGGATTATTAAATAAGATTGAAGTGCTTTAAACCTTGCACAATGCCACCACGCTCGTTTGTTTCTGTGACATACTCAGCGCGATCTTTAACCGTATCTAAGCCATTACCCATAGCAATTGGGTGGTCGACAAAACCCAACATTGGCAAATCATTATTGCCATCTCCAAAAGCATAGGTTGGCACATTGGTTAAATTCATGGCGGTGAGCAAACGATTGATGCCTGTAGCTTTAGATGTATCCTTTAAGACCGTATCAATAGAATAAGGCGTATTGCGATAAAAAGTTAATTGGTCTGCAAAAGGATACATGTAGCGTTTATCATTGGTTTTTGTAAAAATTAACATCATATAAACGGGGTAGTCTTCATAAAAGGTCGGGTTTAAAGGTGGTGTTGGTGTTTTCGTATATAAAAAGGATTCTTTTAGGATCTCAGTGGTGCCTAAGCGACCAGTATGGTGTCCGGAGAAAAACGCAACAGTTTCTTGAAGTTCCTTAGCCACAGCGACAACATCTTTGACAACAGCTTTATCAATTTGGGCCTTATAAATGGCCTGGCCGTCATATTCAATATAACTCCCATTTAGGGCGATAAAGGAATTGATCCCAGCTTCTTGGCGAATTTCTCGAAGTTCAGTTTCATGGCGGCCGCTGGCAATCACACGTAAATAGCCATTGGCTTTGAGTTGGGCTAAGCCAGCTTGCACATCTGGATCAATTGTTTTATGTTCATTTAATAATGTGCCATCTAAATCAAAAAAGACAACGCCTTTATATTTTTTCATAATAACCTCCAAATTATTTACTAATATCATGCTATCATGAATTGCACGAGGGTACAATTTTAATAGATAGCTCAGCAATTCATGATTTTTTACCTAACACTTTGCGAATTTTCTCTGAAGATGGATTTTTCGCGTTATAATATAATTAATACATTGTAAGGCCTTCAAAGGTATCATTGACAATACAATCTAGAGTGAGGAAGTTAAAAAATGAAAATTCTTATGATTGAAGATAATAAATCCGTTTCAGAAATGATGAGTATGTTTTTTCAAAAGGAGAAGTGGGATGCCCACTTCGCCTATGATGGGGATGAAGGCATCGAAATGTTTAAGTCTGACCCAGAATCTTGGGATATTATTACCTTAGATTTGAATTTGCCTGGTAAAGACGGGATGCAAGTTGCCAAAGAAATTCGCGCTGTTTCAGAAACTGTGCCTTTAATTATGTTAACGGCTCGAGATTCTGAAAGTGATCAAGTGTTAGGTTTAGAGTTAGGTGCAGATGATTATGTGACCAAACCCTTTAGCCCAATTACTTTAATTGCCCGTCTAAAGGCCCTTCATCGGCGTGCGGAAATTGGTGAAGATGAAGAAGGCAACCAAACTGAAAAAACACAGGCGACTTCGGATTTTGATGTGGTCACAGAACACTTTAAGCTAAGTACTAAAACTAGAGAAGCTTTTTTTGATGGTAAACCAGTGGAAGGTTTAACACCAAAGGAATTCGACTTATTGCATACTTTGGCCAATAGCCCTAAACAAGTTTTTTCCCGAGAAAAATTATTAGAGTTGGTTTGGGATTATGAATATTTTGGAGATGAACGTACTGTTGATGCCCATATTAAAAAATTACGACAAAAAATTGATAATGTTGGGGCACAAGTGATCCAAACGGTCTGGGGTGTGGGCTATAAGTTTGATGATACAGGTATCGATAGCACAACCGAGGTTTAGTTTATATGAAGTTAATTTATCAACAGATGTTGGGTTTCTTTGTGGTTATTTTTACCACGATTTTAATCGTCAGCGCCACAGTTTTCAGTTACTCAAGAAATTTAGCTTTTCAACAAACCTGGACCCAATTGGAAGGCTATGCGGATAATCTTAAGTTGGATGCCACCCAGGTCAATACCCAAACCGGCCAGGTTAAAGATGTACAAGCAACCTTTTTGAAAGATTTAGAATTTGTGCTTCGGAACCAAGATGTGAATTTTACGATCTATGATAGTGATAACCAGCGGGTCTACGGCAGTTCTTTTTTAGCACCCGAATCTTTGAATAAGACTACTTGGGCAGGATTGCAAAGTGGCAAACGTTATCGTCAAGAGACCAACCAAAATGCACCGGAAATTACCGGTAATTCTAAACCCAAGGGCGAGGCACGGACCTTTGTGATTATCCCTTGGTTTTATAATAATCAAATGATTGCCGCAGTTATGGTCAGTTCTAAAGTTGCCCAAGTGCAGGCTAATATTGATCAGATTAAACGTAATTTATTGATAGCCGTGGTGATTTCATCCATTGCTGCATTAATTTTAAGTTACTTTATTGCCAGATCCTATGTCTCACGGATCAATCGACTGCGGACGGCAGCCCATCAAGTGGCCGAAGGTAATTTTGATGTCCATTTACAAAGTAAAGATCGCGACGAAATTGATGAATTAGCCGTAGACTTTAATAAGATGATTCATTCTTTAAAGGCTTCTGATGTGGAAATTCAACGCCAAGAAGATCGCCGCCGGCAGTTTATGGCAGATGCTGCCCATGAAATGCGCACGCCACTGACAACGATCAATGGCTTGTTGGAAGGCTTAGCTTATGATGCCATTCCTGAAGAGTCTAAGGGTCAAAGTATTGAATTAATGCGTAACGAGACCAAACGATTAATTCGTTTAGTCAATGAGAACTTAGATTATGAAAAAATTCGGACCGGTCAGATTCCATTGCATGAACGGGAATTTGATGCGATTAAGGCATTGCATAATATTGTGGAGCAATTGACTAAAAAGGCAGCTACTGCCGGTGATCGTTTGGTGATTCATGGGCCGGAAACACTCACGACTTATGCGGACTATGACCGCTTTATTCAAATTATGTTTAATATCGTGCAAAATGCCATTCAATTTACGGATAAGGGTACGATTGATATCACAGCTAAGAAAGACTTTGAAAGTACTATGTTTATCGTGAAAGATTCAGGCATCGGCATGACAGCTGAACAGGTTCGTAACATTTGGGAACGTTACTATAAGGCTGACCCGTCTCGTAAAAATACGAAGTATGGTGAGTCGGGATTGGGCTTAGCAATCGTACACTCCTTAGTGGAACAACATAAAGGTACGATTCAAGTACAAAGCAAACCTGATGTGGGGACGACTTTTACCATCACTTTCCCAGATAAACCAAAGGATGCAGATACCGCTGATAAAAAGGCAACTGGGGCTGCAAAACAGAAATGAGTTGTGACGTTAAGTTCAATTTTTTGGACTTAACGTTTTTTTTTGCCAAAAATTGATATTCGTCAATTATTTTAATACGAAGACCCGTTACAATTAAAGATGAAATGGAGGTTAGGGCTGATGCATATTACAATGTTCTACCATAAATATAACCAACAGATTTTGTGGTTTACCGGTATTTTAACGGGATTGGGTTTAATTTTAAGCCACAATGACTTGTTGGGATCGATCAGTGCAGGGTTACTCATAATGAGTGGGGTGGTTGGGGCGATACCCGTTATCACCAGAGCGCTCAGTGCATTGCGCTATAAAACAATTTCGATTGAACTATTGGTTACGATTGCAGTTATTGGGGCGTTTGTTGTGCAAGCCTATCATGAAGCGGCGATTGTCACGTTCTTATTTCTGTTAGGTGATTTTCTACAAGCTAAGACGTTAACTAAGACTAGACGAGCCATTCAACAACTTAGTGATTTGGCACCAACAACGGCCAATGTCAAGGCTACTGATGGTCAGCTGATAAGTGTGCCAATTGATCAATTAAAACCTGGTACGATCGTGGCAGTCAGTGCCGGTGACCAGATCCCTGTGGACGGTACAGTCACCAAAGGTCAAGGCTATGCTACTGAAGCGGCCATTACTGGCGAGGCGAATTATATTTCAAAAGCAGTCGGTAGTTCGGTTTATGCGGGCACGCTTTTGAAAGATGGTCTTTTGGAGATTGAAACGCAAGTTGTTGGGTCAGAAAGTACTTTTGGTAAGATTATTGATTTGGTTGAGTCGGCGCAAGACAATCAGTCGGCTACCGGGGATTTCATTGACCACTTTGCCAAATATTACACACCAGCAGTGCTTATACTGGGTATTATCGTCTTTCTTTGGACTGGCAATTTAAATTTAGCGATCACGTTATTGGTACTAGGTTGTCCAGGGGCTTTAGTGATTGGTGCACCCGTTGCTTTGGTTGCTGGTATTGGCAGTGCGGCCAAACAAGGTATTTTGATCAAAGGTGGCTCAGTGACGGCTAAATTAGCCAAAACTGACACACTCATTTTTGATAAGACTGGGACACTGACGATGGGACAACCAGCTGTTGTTAAAGCTATTACCTATCAAGTACCAGACAACAAAATGCTCAAGATAATTTATAATGTGGAACGTCACAGCAATCATCCTTTGAGTCAAGCTGTGGGTAATTATTTGCAAAAGCAGTATCAATTAGCTACTGAGTTAAAAGGGGATCCTCAAGTAGAAGTTGTGCCCGGATCTGGGTTGGCCATTGAAAATGGCACGATATTAGTAGGTTCTCAAAGACTGCTGCAACGTTACAACGTAACCATAACGCCGCAACAAAGCGCGAACATTCAAGATTTGAGTGCCGCTGGGCAGACGTTGGTATTAATTGCTAGTCAAGGTCAATTAATTCTGGCCTTAGGTATTAATGATCAACTGCGGCCAGAAGTCCCAGAAACGTTACAACAATTGCGTCATCTGGGTATTAAACATCTGGTGATGTTAACTGGTGATCATCAAGCTAGTGCTGAAACAATGGCAATGGGTTTAGATTTAGATGAGATCCATGGTGGTTTATTGCCCCAAGATAAACTGACTTGGCTCAAGCAATACCAACAAGCTGGTCATATTGTAGCCTTTGTAGGAGACGGCATTAATGATAGTCCAGCTTTGGCGCAAGCGAATGTAGGCATTGCCATGGGTAATGGCGCTGCAGTGGCATTGGAGACTGCCGATATGACCTTGTTACAGTCTAGCTTCACTAGTTTAGGCCGGGCTGTTGCATTAAGTCGTCGCATTCATGCCAATACGGTTCAAAACATTAGTATCGCCGTTATAACCGTCGCAATACTGCTCAGTGGATTGTTATTTGGGCTCGTAGATATGGGCATTGGGATGTTTGTCCATGAAGCCAGCATTCTAATCGTTATTGCCAATGCCATGCGGCTATTGCGCATCAAGCGGGCAACAACATCGGCAACACAAGTTTCTAAAGTTACAGAAAATAATGATTTAGGAGGAATTTAAAATGGCAAATGTTACATTAGTATTAGGGGCACTCACTTGTCCAAGTTGTTTGAAAAAAATTAAAGGGGCATTAGCACAAACTAAAGGCGTCCAAGATGTTCGGGTTTTATTCAATGCTGGTAAAGCTAAAGTACGTTATGATAGTCAGGTTGTAACGCCAGAGGAACTTAGTGATATTGTGAAAAAGTTAGGTTATGAAGTTAAACAGGTTCAAATTTAAAGCGAGGTGGGTTAAGATGGATAAAGAGACAATTGCAACTTTATTTGAAAAAGAACAAACTAAGAGTGAACAGGATCATCATACGCCAACAGTCGGTGCCATGATTACGCATGTTTTAGCCAATTTAAAGTTCCAAAGTTTTAAGTTAGAACAATATGGCTGGTATGCTTCAGCACATAATGAGCTTTTCCAAAGTATTTATGCGGCCAATCAAAAAAGTTATTTCACCGTTGCTGAAAAGATGTTAGACAACGGGGAATTAGTGCCAACGACTGTTGCAGAAATGCAGGATTATACGTTTTTAGAAGAGTCTGGTAGTCATAAATATTGGCCAGTTGATGATATGTTAAAGGACACTGTATTGGATTTTAAGAAATCTCAGCGCTTTATTAAGTTGGCAGTTCAATTGGCTCAAAAACAAGCTAACCCTGTTTTAGAAATTGCCATGGTTCAATTATTAAGTCAGAATCAACATATGATTTACAAAGTTGAACAGGTCTTAGGGTACGCTGTTCCGTTAGAAGATGAAGATTAACTAGCAAAAAAGAGGTGCGTTTGGTGACTCAAGACACAACAAAAGCAACCACACACGTATGTGCAGAATTGGTGCCGATATTTACAAATTTGGATCAAAGTGAACTGTTACAAATTTCAGATTTAATTCACCATCATCATTTTGAAAAGGGCAGTATGCTCTTAGATCCTGACAGCCAAGATCTCGTGATTGTGCGTAGCGGCCAAGTCAAAGTGTATCAGTTGAATGTGGACGGTAAAGAACAATTACTACGGGTTTTGGTAACCGGAGACTATGTAGGTGAAGGCGCATTATTTGGGGTGACAATGCATGATACCTATGCGCAAGCCATAACCCCTGGCGCGGCTTGTGTGATCACCAGAGCTGATTTTGAACAATTGTTGCTGGACTATCCGGCCATCAGTTTGAAGCTCTTGGCTGAGTCGGCAGCCAAAATTGCTGCCTTAGAAAAGCAAACCGCATTATTGAGTAGTGGTTCCATTCAAGAACGCCTGATGGGCTATTTTAATGAATTAGCGGCCGTCAATGGCAGTAGTGATTTTGAAATACCCATGCAACGTAAGGCATTATCCAGCTTTTTAGGGACGACGCCGGAGACGTTATCACGAATGCTTAAAAAACTCAAAGAGGGCGGTCTGATTGATTATAAGGGTCGCCAAGTGCACCTGTATGTTTAAAGGATAACAGCAAAAAGGATTGAATCCGTTGATTCAATCCTTTTTGCTACTTATTGCCCAGAACTGCTACTGGCTGAACTAGCACTACTTTTAGTTGTGGCATCCCCATTATCAGCGGTTTTGTTATTATCTAACACACTTTGGGGGAGTTGCGTAATCGGAGAAGGGTCATCAGCCAATTCAGGGGCATCGGTGTGGTAAAGATGTGTGGTGGTCCCATTATTTTCAGAATATAGACTGGTGGACCGTTTCCCCAGGCGGCTTTCAATATCGATCATGTTAGCCCAATTTTTAGCGTAATCTTGATTCTCTGGGTTGACCGGTGTAAAACCAGGTGGACTGTAAAAGCGTAATAAGTTTTTGTTGTTGATATTATCCGAGAAGGTGAGGCG
This sequence comes from Agrilactobacillus composti DSM 18527 = JCM 14202, assembly GCF_001436375.1. Taxonomy (GTDB): domain Bacteria; phylum Bacillota; class Bacilli; order Lactobacillales; family Lactobacillaceae; genus Agrilactobacillus; species Agrilactobacillus composti. The sequence goes on from NZ_AZGA01000009.1 coordinate 27,103, forward strand.
TTGGTTGACATTTTTCTGGTCAGCATTGATGGTTTTGATCTGGGAAGCAGTCAAATCTTGGCTGACGGTCCCAGTTTTATTGTCATAAACCGTGCCATTGGTGCCTTTACCCCCTAAGACTGTATAATTTGGGGTCACAAAGTCTTGGTTTCTAAAGGCCACCACACTGTTATGTTTGTTTGAGAGTAGATCAGTACCCATAAACATGTACTGTTTGGTATTCACACCTAATAGGTGCATTAAGGTTGGTAAAACATCAATTTCACCACCATAGGTGTTGTTGATACCGCCCTTGAGCCCAGGCATGTGGACCATGAATGGGACACGTTGTAGTTGGGCATTATCAAAAGAAGTCCAATCAGCACTATTTTTTCCCAATAGCGGTGCTAAGGACAGATTATCCGTGTTACTGAGACCATAGTGATCCCCATAAATGACCACCATGGTTTTATCGTACAGGCCGCTATCTTTCAGGTATTGGAAGAATTCCTGGAGGGACTGATCTAAATAATGCGCGGTTCGGAAATAATTATTGACGATGTCATCCCCAGTATCAGGCTTAGGAAAATCACTATCTGTGTCGCTTAAGGAGAACGGAAAGTGATTAGTGACGGTGATGAATTTTGTATAAAATGGCTGCTGCATGTGTTCTAGATATTTGGGGCTCTCCGCAAACAGTAATTTGTCTTTTAAACCATAGCCGATGGCGTTATCTTTGGAGGTATCGTAGTAAGAGGCATCAAAGAAGTAATTATAGCCCAGATTACGATAAACATCTTTACGATTCCAAAAGCTACCGGTATTGCCATGGAAAACGGCACTAGAATAGCCCGCAGTTTGCTGTAATATAGCCGGGGCAGCTTCAAAGGTATTGTCACTGCCTAATGAAGTGAATACAGAGCCTTCAGGTAAGCCAAATAACCCAGTTTCAAGCATTGTTTCGGCATCACTGGTGCGACCTTGGCCAACTTCATGATAGAAGTTGGAAAAAGCCAGCGTAGATTTATCATGATATAAAGAATTTAAAAATGGCGTGACTTCTTGGCCATCTATTTTTTTATCAATAATGAACTGTTGAAAGCTTTCCAAATGGATGATAATGACATTTTTACCCTTGGCTTTGCCAAAATAAGCCGGGTTTGGGGCAGCATATTGTTTTTGAATAAAATTATAAGCTGCCGTCATTTCACTGCCGTCACTGCTGGCGCGAACTTGATTATTTTGCGCGGTCCGAATGGCATCATAAATCATGAAATTTTCCAGACCGATATATTTGACGATGTAATTCCGATCAAAAGTCCGGGTCAAGAGTTGCGGGCGACTGGTTTCAGCCAAAAATAAGTTGAATAAAGCAAAGGTTATAGCGGCTAAAGTCACCATAAAAGCATTTCTGGTACCGAAACGTCTGGTATCGATGGGAATAACTTTTCTAAAAAGTAAAATTAAAATAATGATAACATCGATCCAAAGCAAAATATCTTGCGGTGCCAATAAGCTTAAAGTGCTCTTACCTAAGCCCTGAGCGACTTTGCTGGAACTGGTAATTGTGTTGATTGTTAGGAAATCAGTGGCCTGGCGATAATAAATCACATTGGCAAATAAAATGACCAACTGTAAAATGTAAATCAGAAACATACTGATATAAGATAATAGCGGTTTTTTTATGTATAACGCTAAGCTTAACAAAACAGCGCTAGTACCAATGGGATTCAACCACATAATCAGGTGTTGGTATGGATCTGTTAGCCCTAAGGAAAAATCAGTGTAGTAAATAAAAATTGATTTCATCCAAATCAAGGCGACTAATAAAGCAAAAAAGCCGAGGCGACTTTTCAAAAAGGCTTTGAAATTGGTCTTGTTCATCATATTATCCTTTCAAAAAACCGTTAAATGCTCTCAATATTATAACGCTTGGTCGAGTCGGTTACAATTTTAGAAAACAGAATTTATCTAAACAAATTTATAACAACCTCTGCAAATTTACAGTCAAGTTTGGTAGAATAAGAACTTGATGAAACATACAGAGGTAGGGTAATGATATTTCTAGGGCCGCTTTTTCAAATTGTTCAAACGCACTATCAAGCACGGATCAATCACTTTCCGCTGATAGAATTAATTTTTTACAGCTTGGATAAAACCATCTTGTATCTATTGATTTTCATGGTTTTACGCTGGCTTTGGCAGCTACTACGCCACAAGCCGATTCATTGGCGGCGGGAAGTCAAAGTGATGATTTTTACGGTTTATATTTTAATGTTACTATTTTTGACTGTTTTCAGGGGCATTTATTTTCCCTGGCAAATTCAATGGCACTTACATCGACCGCTGTCCCAAATTAACTTAACACCACTGGTACAGACCTTGAAATTGACGCAAGGGCGTTCACCTTTAGACTTTTTTTACAATTCTTTGGGCAATATTTTTTGGTTCTTACCTTTTGGGATTGGTGCGCCAATTTTAAGTGCCAAGCACCGGTCGTTTTGGACGATTACGCTTGCTGGGATTATTTTATCGGTCAGTATTGAAATTATGCAGTTTTTGTTATATACAGGAGTCAGTGACATTGATGATGTCATCTTCAACACACTGGGAACGATGATCGGGTATATGATTTATGCGCTTGGCCATCATTGGCTGAAAGCTAAATAATTGGAGGCTAGTTATGATTAAGGTTATTTTGGTATTACATGAGGGTGACGACTTCATTCGTATGAACAAGGTTTTCTTTGAAAGTATGCCAGTTAAAGAACAATATATTGTGAATTCCGATGGCTTATCTTATTATGTCGAAGAAGTGGCCCAGTTTGCCAATTATGTCAGCAGCAAAGGTGCAATTGCGATTGTTGTTGTTCACCAAGCTCATAAAGACCAAGCTGTTAGTAATTTGTATGGTTTAAATATTGAAAATGACTTAGATGATTAAGGGTTGTCACCTTCATTAGGGGAAGCTAATTATGGCGAATAGAAGACAGAATCTCAAAGTTAACTGAGATTCTGTTTTTTTGATGGTTAATAATTGGCAATTAATAGTAAGTTAGCACAATAATGTGACAAATACGTGACCAAAAGGCTGATTTTATAACAAATTTAGAGCAATCAAAAAGACAAATAACTTTTTACAGTTATTTGCCTCTGTGAAAGTGCGCCCGGCATGGGCGATAACTTGGTGGTGAAAGTCCACTATAGGCCGTAG
>NZ_AZGA01000071.1 GCF_001436375.1 Agrilactobacillus composti DSM 18527 = JCM 14202
CCGAAGTTCCTTCGGAGTCAGGCCGTTATTTTTTACAGTTCTTCGTTTTGTCGCAAAGTAAGTCAAACCCGCTTGAATATATTCTGCCAGCTCTTCTAAGGTCTCAAAACGCTTTGGACGTTGATCCAGCCACTCAGTCTTAAACTGTGCCCAAAATGATTCCATCACCGCATTATCACTTGGTGTCCCGGGCCTGGACATACTTTGTCCGCTTGATTTGTCGCGCAGATAATTTCTAAATTCATTTGAGGTATAGGC
>NZ_AZGA01000072.1 GCF_001436375.1 Agrilactobacillus composti DSM 18527 = JCM 14202
GTCCTGATCGCCACGGATCCCGATGCCGACCGCCTAGGGACGGCCGTACGCCAGCCCGATGGCAGTTACCAACTGTTGACGGGGAATCAAATTGCTTCGATTTTATTGCATTATATCTTACAAGCCAGAAAAGATGCCGGGACGCTGCCAGCTAATGGGGCTGTGGTGAAATCCATCGTATCCACAGAATTAGCCACGAAGATCGCTGAGAGTTATGGCGTGAAGATGATCGATGTGGAAACGGGCTTCAAATTTATTGCCGAACAGATCGAACACTTTGAAGAGACCGGCGACCATGAATTCCTATTTGGCTTTGAAGAAAGTTATGGCTATCTGGTCAAACCATTTGTCCGGGATAAAGATGCCATGCAGGCCACGGTGCTCTTATCTGAAGTCGCTGCTTATTACAAAGCCCAGGGCCTGACCCTTTATGATGGCCTGGAGAAATTGTATCAAGAATACGGCTATTATTCTGAAAAGACGGTCTCTAAAGACTTCCCTGGTATTCAGGGGGGCCAAGAAATGAAAGCCTTAATGGAACGCTTCAGAGAAGAAAAACCAAGTGCGTTCAATAAGGTTGATGTCAACGTCACCGAAGATTATGAAGCTCAAAAGGCCTATTATGCCGATGGCAAGGTGGAATCCATGGATATGCCCGTCTCCAATGTGTTGAAATACAAACTAGAAGATGGCACTTGGATCGCCATTCGACCATCTGGGACGGAACCTAAGATCAAATTCTATGTGGGGACCCAAGCTGAATCTGAAAAGGC
>NZ_AZGA01000073.1 GCF_001436375.1 Agrilactobacillus composti DSM 18527 = JCM 14202
TTGTGCTTACCATAGGTCACAAAAGTTGAATCAGTTGCCCATACCTCATTGATACCTTTACGTTCAAAATCACCGTTTAAGGTGTTTTCCGCAATATAGGCTGCTTGGGTTTTATGATAACCAGGCCGTTTCTTACGGATGACAGATACCATGCCTGATTGACGCATCAATCTATAGACGCGCTTATGATTTACCTTGGGCAAACCTTGGCGCTCCAACCATACATTGATAGCCGTTGTCATACTGTGAGTACCACGAGTCCTATTGCTTTGTTCAAACTCGACTTTAATTTGCGCTAAGATAAATTCATTGAATTCTGCAGGAGCTGGATTTGTGGCACGACCGCCACTACACCAGTA
>NZ_AZGA01000010.1 GCF_001436375.1 Agrilactobacillus composti DSM 18527 = JCM 14202
TTTATCTTTCTTACCGGTGGCATAGGCCATGGGTTTGCGTCGCAGCTGCGTCTGAATAGTTTTATAACGGGCAACCGTTGTTTTGATCGCAGAGATGGCCAGTTGGGATTTCAGTCCAAAGTGTTGTCGCAAGTCTCGATAAAGCTTTTTGTGAATCTTGAGAACATTCAATTCAAGACCATTGTTAAAAATATACTCAGAAACATGATTGCAGGCTGAGCGATATTGTTCACTGGTCTCCTGAAATTTAGC
>NZ_AZGA01000074.1:0-17181 GCF_001436375.1 Agrilactobacillus composti DSM 18527 = JCM 14202
ATATAAAATACCCCACAATCATTAGACTTCTTGTCTAACAATTGTAGGGCACTTCAGGTTGGACTAAGGATTTTTACGTTACTTTTGAATCATGCTTAAGCTTTGACCGCTTGACCTGGTTTAGCTTTTTTAGCCACTTCAGAACTCATGGCCATGTTGTCGTTGTAGCCCCAGACCCAAGTCACGATAAAGCTGACCAGGATAGCGGCGCCACTGGCAATCAAGAAGGCCCAGAAGCTGTTTAAGTCGGTTGGATTTTTCGGATTGAAGAAGGATGGGAAGCCGATGAGGCCGCCGGTGAAGCCAAACATGTTACCATGCATCAAACCGGTGATGAAACCACCCACGGCGGAACCAATCAAACCGGATACGAAGACTTTGCGGAAGCGCAGGTTGATCCCGTAAATAGCGGGTTCGGTGACGCCACAAAAGGCGGAAATCATAGCGGCGAAACCTAATTCTTTGATAGCGGCTTTCTTGGATTTGATGGCAACTGCTAAGACCGCGGCACCTTGAGCTACCATGGTGGTACTGATGATGGCGTTCAGTGGGCTGGCCCCATTGCCAGAAATTTGTTGGGCCACCAATGGCACCACGCCCCAATGTAGGCCGAAGATAACCAGGACTTGGTAGAAACCGCCGATGACCAAACCGCCAGCCCAGCCAGAAACGCTGACCAACCAAGTGATGAAGGTGGCTAAACCGTTGGCGATACCTTGAATCACTGGCCCGGTGACGATCAAGGTGATGGTGGAGACGATTAGAATCGTAATTAGCGGGATGAAAATCATTTGCAGGTAATTAGGCAGATGGGCTTTGAGCCAATCTTCAATTTTCTTGGCCATCCATGCGGCCAAAATAATTGGGAAAATGGAATAAGTATAGTTCAGGAATTGGAAGTTGAAGCTACCGATTTCAAACATGGTTTTAAAAGACTTACCCCAGGTGATCATTTGCGGATAGGTCAGAAAAGCCCCAATCACGGCGGCGATAATCGGGTCGCCTCCCAGGCGCCGGGCGGCGGAGAAGCCCACCATTACCGGCAGGAAGAAGAAGGCAGCGTCGGCCATGGCGGAAACGGTCAAGTAAGGGACACTCTTAGGGTCTAATAATCCCCCTAATTGCGGCAAGGTCAACAGGGCCAACAAGCCCTTGATGATCCCGGATGCAGCCAAGACCCCGATGACTGGGCTCATGGAACCGGTGATGACCCCTAGTAAGTTATTGAAGCCATTTTTGAGCTTGTCCCAAAAATTCAAGTCAGGATCAGCATCGCCCCCGGTGGCGACTACAGCTTCTTCCGTGGCGCTGGTGTCGGCAAAGCCGGGACCTAATTGGTCAATCACCGCGTCATACACATTGGCCACGGCGTTGCCAATAACGACTTGGTACTGGCCCTGGGCTTGGCGCACGTCGATGACCCCCGGCGTGTTCTTCAACACGTCAGTTTTTGCTTGATCGGTATCTTCTAGATAAAACCGTAGGCGGGTAATACAATGGATCAAACTGTTGACGTTTTGCGGGCCCCCAACGTTAGTAATAATCGTTTTTGCTAAATCGGTGTAATCTTTTTTAGCCATGTTTATTCCTCCTTACTTGGCAGTGGCCGTACCCACCACGTCACCAGCTGCAATTTCCCCAGGTTTGATAGAAAGTTCTGCCAATTTATCGTTGGAATTGGTGATCACCACGATGATCACAGTATCTAAGTCAGCTGCCGCCACGGTTTTTAAATCCATGGTAGCTAGGGGCTGGCCCCCAGTGACCTGGTCGCCAGTTTTCACGTTAATGGTAAAAGGCGCACCCTTTAAGTCCACTGTATCCACCCCCATATGAATTAAAACTTCTAAGCCGTTGGCCATGGTGATGCCCACGGCGTGTTTGGTGTCGGCCACCATGGTGATAGTGCCAGCCACTGGGGCCACGATGGTATTATCGGTAGGTTTGACCCCGAAGCCGTCGCCCATGGCTTTGGAAGCAAAAACTTGGTCGCTGACTTGGGCTAAATCGATCAATTCACCGTTAACAGGGGCGTACACTTGATTGTCCACAACGGGTTGGTTTTTCTTGAATAATTTAAACATGATAAGTCCTCCTGATATTCTGGGTTAAATCGCTTACAAAATAATGGCTATAAATTCTAAAACGTTTTCATGAGTTCAGTATATAGCCTATACGTACAGGTGTCAAATATATCGCTATTATTTTTTATAAATGCTGTTATATAAGTGATTTAGATGATTACAACTAATTAATTTACTTGTCTAAACAAGTGTGCTATAATCCGATTTGTAAACGTTTTAACTGTCAAAGGAGGCGTTCGTGATGGACACCCAAGTTAAATATTTAAATATTGCCCAGGATTTAACCGATAAAATTAAACATGACCTGTATCCTACAGGGACATTGTTGCCCAGTGAAGCGGACTTGACCAAATTATATGGGACATCTCGGGCCACCATTCGCAAAGCTTTGACCGAACTTACCAATAATGGTTTGATTCAAAAAATAAAGGGGAAGGGGTCCGTGGTGTTAAACACCGCCCGCTTTACTTTCCCAATTTCTGGAATCACCACCTTTTCTGAATTAAATGAAAGCCAGCAAATGCACGCCACCACTAAGGTATTGACCTTAGCGGAGGGGACTTTGCCCCAAGACATCATTGACCAAACCCAAGTCAAAGATCCCCGGGTCACTTTTGTGCAGCGACTGCGGACCATTAATGAAGAACCCATTGTGGTGGACGAAGATTATATCCTCAAGTCCGTGGTGCCCAATATCCCAGAAAAAGTCGCGGAACATTCTTTATACCGGTATTTTGAAGAAACCCTGGGTCTGGAGATCGCCTATGCCACCAAGACCATCACGGTGGAACCGGTGAGTGACAAGATGTGCCATTATCTGGGCTTAGGCGCTAATAACAATTTAGCGGTGGTGGTGCGGAGTTTGACTTATTTGAACGATACCACCTTTTTCCAATACACCGTTTCCCGGCACCGACCGGACCGCTTTAAGTTCGTGGACTTTGCCCGGCGCCACCATCATGGCCAATAACTGGAGGAAACTTATCAATGAATTTTGAAAATAAAGTGATTTATCAAATCTATCCCAAGTCCTTTTACGACAGCAATGGGGATGGTATTGGGGACTTGCCCGGTATCATCGCCAAAATCCCTTATCTGGCTAAACTGCATATCGATATGATTTGGTTCAACCCGTTTTTCGTGTCCCCCCAAAAGGACAACGGCTATGACATTGCCGACTATTACGCGGTGGATCCCATGTTTGGCACCATGGCCGACTTTGACCAGTTGGTGACCGCCTTAAAATCGGCAAATATTGAAGTCATGCTAGACATGGTTTTAAATCACGTGTCCACCGCCAGTACTTGGTTTCAAAAAGCCCTGGCTGGGGATAAAAAGTATCAAGATTTTTTCTACATCAGAGACCCTAAGCCCAACGGCGACCTGCCCAACAACTGGGACTCCAAATTTGGCGGCCCCGCTTGGGCACCTTTTGGGGATACCGGCAAATATTATCTGCATTTATATGACCCCAGCCAAGCGGATCTAGATTGGCATAATCCGGTGGTCCGGGAAGAATTGTTCAAAGTGATCAATTTCTGGCGGGCCAAGGGCGTTAAAGGCTTCCGCTTTGACGTGATCAATGTCACCGGTAAGCCCACCGACTTGGCTGATGCCCCTGCTGGCACCGACAGCAAATTTATGTATACCGACACGCCCGTGGTGCAACAATACTTACAGGAAATGAACCGGGCCAGCTTTGGCCAGGATGCTGACAGCATCACCGTGGGGGAAATGTCCTCCACCACCATCCCCAATTCCGTGGCCTACACCCTGCCGGCTAACCACGAGCTCACCATGGTGTTCACCTTCCACCATCTCAAGGTGGATTACGACCACGGCGAAAAATGGTCTAAAGTGCCCTTTGATTTCCAATTGTTAAAAAAGACCCTGAATGACTGGCAGGTGGGGATGGTTCAAGGTGGGGGCTGGAACGCTTTATTTTGGAATAACCACGACCAGCCTTGGGCGCTGAATCGCTTTGGCGACCCCGGGACTTATCGGGTGAAATCGGCCACCATGTTGGCTACAGCCATGCATTTATTGCGGGGGACCCCTTATATTTATCAGGGTGAGGAAATTGGTATGATCGACCCGGCTTATGAAACCATGGCGGATTACGTGGATATCGAAGCTAAAAACGCCTATGCCCGGCTCTTAAAGCAGGGCAAAACTCCGGCAGAAGCCTTTGCCATCGTGCAGTCCAAGGCCCGGGACAACTCTCGGGCTCCCATGCACTGGGATGACAGTGAGCATGCCGGCTTTACCACGGGGACCCCATGGCTGCGGCCCACGGACCAAGGTCAAATCAACGTGGCCGCTGAATTAGACCATGGGGAAATTTTTGATTATTACCAACAATTGATTCATCTGCGTCATACCGACCCGATTATTTCATTGGGGGATTATGCCCCGGTGCAATTAGGGGATGCGCAAGTTTATGCCTATGTCCGCTTGTATCAAGGCCGGCAATTGCTGGTTTTAAATAACTTCTACGGCACGGAAACGACTTTTGAAGTTCCGGTGGCTTATCAAGTGGCTCAAGCCAAGACCTTGATCAGCAATTACAACCGGGACCTGACCAACCTGCCAGCGCAAATTAAATTACAGCCTTATGAAGCCATCGCTTTAGCTTTTTAAAAAGCGATTTAAAAAAGAGCCCAGCAGCACTGTATCGCAGTGATGCCGGGCCCTTTTCATGAGGATTACTATTATCCCCATACCCTTGGTAGGCGTATAATAAACTCATTGGGAGGGATAGCTATGTTTCATAGTTCAAAATCCAGATTAGACGCTATTTCAGATGGGGTTTTCGGGGTGGTTTTGACCATCATGGTGTTGGATATCAAAGCACCCAGCAATTTATCCTGGCAGCATTTAGGTAATCTGCCTGAAGAAATACTGACCTTTTTTATCAGTTTTGCGGTAATTGGCCAATATTGGATTTTCCATCAAGAGCTCTTTAGCAAATTAACCAAACCTACCACGAAATTATTGATCTTAAATCTGTTTTACTTATGCTTTGTCTGTTTGATGCCCTTTGCCACTTCATTGTTGAACAATGATTTAACGGCCCGCTTTAACACCACGATTTTCGCCCTGGTGGTATGCTTGGTGGATTCCTTACAATTCATCTTGTTCCATCAAGTCATGGGCCACTGGCAGCGCCAAGGCCAAAGCCCCACCAAACACGACTTGCAGGAGTATCATTCCGCCATCATCATGTTTGGTTTTAGCATCGTATACTTACTGGTGGGCATCTTATGGCCGCTATTTTTACTACCCACCATTGCCCTAAGCTTTTTAGTCCGGACGATTATTTCCCGAACGTTGACCAAAGAAGTGGTGTAAATTCGATAAAATACATCAAAAGAGACCAATGATTGCTGAAATTTAGCATCATTGGTCTCTTTATTTGGGCTAACTGGCTTGTTTCATCCGACCATCCAAAATTTCATAAATATGATCGGCATATTTTTCCAAGCGCATGTCGTGGATCACCACTACCAAGGCTTTATCCCGTTGCCGGGCTAGGTCTTGGAACAATTGGCCCACCACGGCTACCCGCTCACTGTCTAAGGCTGCCGTGGGTTCATCGGCTAGGATGATTTCTGGGTCTGGGTACAAGGCCCGGGCGATGGCCACCCGCTGCATTTGACCCCCGGATAATTCGCTGGGGTATTTTTTCACTAAGTTGGCGATATCTAAATCCTGTAATAACGCGTTCAAATCGCTGGCGGAGAGGTTATGCTGCGTTTTGATCCGGTCCACAAATTGGAATTGTTCGGCCACGGTCAAATAGGGGACCAAATTATAAGCCTGGAGGATAAAGCCAATTTTCCGCAGGCGCAGGGCATCCCGGGCTTTTGGGGACAACTGGCTCATGGTCTCAGATTCCACCACTACTTGGCCGGAACTTGGGGTTTGCAGGCCCCCGGCGATGGTCAAAAAGGTGCTTTTCCCAGAACCTGAGGGGCCCACGATGAGGCTGACTTCGCCTTTTTGGGCGCTGAAATTGATATTTTGTAAGACGTCGATTTTGCTGGTATCCACGCCAAAAGATTTGTTCACATTGGTTAATTCGATAACGGACATATTTTCAGAAACCTCCTATGGTTAACCGATAACGCTGACGGGGTCGACTTTTAAAATTAAGCGCACGGGGATGATGGCCCCTAAAATCCCGGTGAGGATGATCCCCACGGTGATGACAGCTAGTAACGGCAGGTTAAAGCCGATGGGGACCCCCATGGGCAGGACGCTGGCGGTCAAGGCCGTCAAGGCGATGGCCAAGACTAAACCGCCGCTGACCAAAAGTAGGGCTTGGCTAATGGTGTTTTGCACCAGGGTTTTAGCCGGTACCCCCTGGGCCCGCAGCACCGCGTAATTGGGCAGTTTTTGAATGGTCAAAATGTATAAGAACACAGCGATGACCACAATGGAGATCACCATCAAAAAGCCGATCATCAAGGTGAAAGTGGTGTTTTGGGCACTATAGCCGGGCAGGGCTTGAATGAAAGTATGGACATCGTAGCTCTTCAATTGGGTAATGCCGGTGGTATACTTGGCGTTTTTAGACACAATGCCGCTGGCCGTAAAGCTGTTCGGCAGGTTCTTCAAAGTCCGCCAAGTGCTTAAATTCCCGTAAATGATTGGGGCGATATTCAACTTGGCATTTTCTGTAAAGCCCACAATGGTATAGGCCTGGGACTTGGAATTAAACTTCAGCGTGTCCCCTAATTTATAGCCATCTTGTTGAAATTGGCTATCCACCACCACTTGATTGGCGCCGTTGACCTGATGGCCACTGGTCAATTTCATATCCTGGGCAATATATTGCTTGGTGTCCAGGCCGATGAACTGGGCGGAAATATTGCGGGCCTTAGATCCTTTGGCCACCACGGAACTTTGACCCACGTAACTCTCGCTTTTGGATAAAGTCAATTTGTCCGTTTGGGACTTGGTCAACAGGGACTGTTGTAAGCTGGTGTTGGCATCTTTATCCAAGACGATGCGCTGGGCGCCCCAGGATTCCACCCCCTGGGTATTTTGCTGGGCTAAGCCAAAAGCTAGCCCGCTCAAGATATAAACTAAGTAGCTGATCAACAGCACCATGCCAATGATCAGGCCGTAACGTAATTTTTCGTGCTTGATTTCCTTTAAAGCTAAGAACATTAAGCGTCGATCCTTTCTAAGGCCTGTAGGCTGGCCGTCAATTTTGCCAGGAGGCTGGATTTTAATTCAGGGGTGATGAGGATTTGGCGCAGGGTTTCATGGGTGAGGACCATGGCCGCCCAAGCGTTGGCCGGCGTGTCTTTGACCCGAGCCACATCCACTGGGGGTTGTACCCGATTTAAGAGGCCTTCGTTTTGCATGAAGTGCAGTCGAATCAATTGGCGATAAGCATTATTGGCCACGTTGTCTAAGAAGGCTTCCGTGTAATGCAGGTAATCAGCGGCCACCATGGGCGTGCTTAGGTTTTGCTTGATATTTTGATGAATTTCCCCCATGGCGGTGCTATAGAGATAAAGATAAGCATCTTCAATATCTGTGAAGTACTTGTAAAAGGCCCCCCGGGAAATCCCAGCGGTTTTAATGATTCGGGCCACTTGGGCCTGGGCTAAAGGATAACTGGAGAATTCCTGGAGCAGGGCCTGGGTCACCAGGTTTTTTTTATCAGTTTTTAAGTTGTCGAAGGTTGTACTGGGCATGGTTCCAAAATTCCTTTCTTGAACACTTTTTAAAAGGTGACACCGTGTCACTCATTGGGACTACTATACCTAAAAAGTGACACCGTGTCAACATCGATTGAAAATTTCTTTGAAAGGCACAAAAAAAAGGCGCCACACCGGGGAGGATCGGTGTGACGCCCTGAATTACCTATTGATTTTTAAACTTACGAACAGTGATAATATCCATGACAGCCATGATCAACAGCAAGACCCCAAACAATCTAACCGCCAACAAAGTGGCACTGAATGGGTTAAAGACTAAGACCACGCCCACGATGACTAACAACACGCCATAGAGCACAAAGGGTAGTGGGGAAACATTCACGTACTGCTTGTGATTCAAAGCGCTCATGATCTTGGAAATCCCGTTGACCCCTAAAATCACACCCATGATAATGGGTAAGAAGGCCAACAACGGTTTAGCCAAGACCCAAATCATCAAGGCGGCTAACAGTTGCAAAACGGCCAAAGTTACGCCAATATTAGATTGACCACTACTGTGCCGTTCTTTGAGGGCAGCCACCAAATTGATGACCCCGAAGACCCCCACGAAGGCCGCCATGACAGTGATAAAGCTATTCAGCGTCCCATTAGGTTCAAAGAGGGCAAACAGACCAAAGAGCACATATATTAAACTTTTGAGCCAAGTATATCTGCGAATCGTACCAAAAAAGTTACTCATTTCTTCACACCTCATTATTGAAGTACAACATTAACATTTATTTTATAGTTCTATTTTAAACATAACGTCCGTAAATAAACAGGGACTTAAGGAGTATCTCATGGAGTATTCAAATCATCATTTAGCCCGATTTATCGATCGACCCAACCGTTTTATCGCCCACTGTGCTTTGCTAGACACCGGGGAAGTGGTCACCGTTCACGTGAAAAACACCGGGCGTACCACCATTTTGCAACCCGGAGTCACTACTTCTCTGGTAAAAAGTGACAACCCCAAGCGCAAGACCCAATATGACTTAGTGGCCGCCAAAAAATACGACCGCATTTGGATCAACGTGGATTCTCAAGCTCCCAACGTGGTAGTTAAGGCTGGCTTGGAAAGTAATTATATCAAATTGCCAGGTATCAAGTACATTGAAACGGTTTTGCCTGAGACCAAATTTTTAGATTCCCGCATCGATTTCATGGGCTTTGACGACTTAAAGCGGCCCTTTTTCCTGGAGGTGAAAGGCGTCACCTTAGCCAATGAAGGCATCGCCGCCTTTCCCGACGCCCCCACCACCCGGGGCTTGAAACACGTCCATACCTTAGAAAAAGCCATGGCTGAAGGTTATTTAGGGTATTTATTGTTTGTGATTCAAATGGCCGACATCAAAGCCATGACCATTGACCGGGCGATTTATGAGCCCTTAGCCCTGGCCATTGAACAGGCCCAAGCTAAAGGCTTAAACGTCTTGGCCTACGGTTGTGCCGTCACGCCCCAGACCTTAACACTAACCGACCCGGTGCCCTTTGACCTCCAGCAGCCCTTTGTCAGCGACGGTTTGCCCAGTTCCATCAAGCCGCCGAAAAAATAGGACATTTGCTTTTAACGTGTATTTCCCACATAATAATAAGTAAGACTGTAACCATTTTCAAAAGATAACGGAGGTTTTATTTTGAGTATTCGCTTGGTAGTAACTGATATTGATGGCACTTTTTTTGACGACCAACATCACTATGACGTAGACCGCTTCAACGAACAATATCAAGAGATGCATCGCCAGGGCATTCATTTTGCCGTGGCCAGTGGCAATGACTTGATCCACCTCCATGATGTTTTTGAAGCTAAGTCCCCCTTGCAAACCTTTGTGGCTGAAAATGGCGCCAACATCGTGGACGGCCAAAAACCCATCGCCCAAAGCCTGATCAAACCAGCTATTTTAGAACCCTTGATTGACCGCTTAGAATCTGACCCGTTATTTGAAGGGGCCCATATTCACTTGTCCGGCAAGCAAGGGGCTTATGCTAGAAAAGATGACCCCAGTATTCACAGTGAGTTAGTGCGCTATTATATTCCCAAAATGATGGCCGTTGATGACCTGCGGGATGTCAGCGATGACATTTATAAATTAAACTTAGGCTTTGACCAAGGGGAAGTCATGGCTGAAGCCAAAAAAATCAACCGACTCTTCGGCCAGCACGTCTTCGCTACACCAAGCGGTTTTGGCAGTATTGACGTGATCCCCAAGGGTGTCAACAAAGCCTATGGTATCGACCAATTACAACAGCACTGGGATTTGACCCCAGATGAAATCATGGCCTTTGGGGATAATTTCAATGACTTAGAAATGCTGCAGCACGTGAAACACGGTTATGTGATGAAAAATGCCCCCCAAGCCATGCACCAATTTGACCTACCAGTGACGCCTCTGGATAATAATGAGAGTGGCGTTTTGGACATGTTGGACCGCTTGTTGGTGGGCCAATTACCCCTGTAATTTTTGACAAATTAACGTTATTGTACAAAGCTTGGGCCAAATGTTGTATAATTAAGGAGTAGTATGAAAGGGGGGAATCTTCATGTTATCAGGTTTACTTACTTTATTAGGGACTGCACCTAATATCATCCTTGGTGGTATTGGCAACATCGTAACTTACGTTGTTAATACAATTGGCTCACTCTTCAACGGTGGCCTTTAATCTTTAGCAATCAATGAATCCGGTCACGACAAGTCGTGACTAACAAAAAAGCAATGCCGGTTCAAAAACGTGATTCGTTTTTGAATTGACATTGCTTTTCTACTTGGTATTAATGGGGATAAATGGCCGCCACTTGTTCTTTGACGACTTTGTGATCTAAGAAATCATCATAATGGGTATCGGCCCGGTCTACCACACCCAGTGGGCCAACTTCAATAATATGGTTAGCGATGGTTTGGATGAATTGGTGGTCATGACTGGTGAAAATCACAGCCCCGGGGAAGTCGATCAAGGCATCATTTAACGCCGTGATGCTTTCCATATCTAAGTGGTTCGTAGGGTCGTCTAGCAATAAAACATTGGCTTTACTGAGCATGAGCTTAGCCAAATAACTGCGGACTTTTTCACCCCCGGATAAAACCGGGACAGCTTTTAGGACTTCTTCACCGGAGAAGAGCATCCGGCCTAAGAAACCCCGTAAGAAGGTGTTGTCATCTTCTTCTTTGTTCTTCACAAATTGCCGCAACCAGGACAAGATATCTAAAGATTCATCGGTAAACTCTGGGGTCAAGTCCTTCGGCATGTAAGCTTTGTTAGCAGTCACGCCCCAAGAAATGGTGCCACTATCGGGTTGATCTTCCCCAGCCAAGAGGCGCATCAATTGCGTTGCGGTGACGTCATTGCGGCTGACAATGGCGGTTTTGTCCTCCGGCCGCAGGGTGAAGCTGACATTATCTAAGACTTTGACGCCGTCCACGGTTTTAGACACATGGTCCACCCGCAGTAAGTCGTTACCCAAAGGCCGTTCCATTTCAAATTTGATGAAGGGGTACTTGCGGCTGCTGGGTTTAATATCGTCTAAAGTAATTTTCTCCAATTGTTTCTTACGGGCCGTGGCCTGTTTAGACTTAGACGCATTGGCGGAGAAGCGGGCCACGAATTCTTGGAGTTGCTTGATCTGCTCTTCTTTTTTAGCGTTGGAATTGGCTTGTAGTTGTTGGGCCAACTTGCTGGATTCTAGCCAGAAGTCGTAGTTGCCCACGAACATCTCGATTTTGCCAAAGTCCACGTCGCACATCATGGTGCAGACTTTGTTCAAGAAGTACCGGTCATGGCTCACCACTAAGACGGTTTTGTCGTAATCGGCTAACCAGTTTTCCAGCCACATGATGGTCTCAGGATCCAGACCATTGGTTGGTTCGTCCAGTAATAACACATCAGGATTACCGAAGAGGGCTTGGGCCAATAAGACTTTTATTTTTTGGCTTTCGGGTAATTCTCCCATTAGTTTTTCGTGGTCACCTTCAGGAATACCCATGGATTGCAATAACTGGGCAGCGTCGGATTCAGCATTCCAGCCGTCCATTTCCGCGAATTCAGCTTCTAAGTTGGCAGCTTTATTGCCATCGGCTTCAGAGAAATCCGGTTTGGCATAAAGGGCATCCTTTTCAGTCATCACGTCATACAGGCGTTCATAACCTTGGATCACGGTGTTCAACACGGTCTGGTCGTCAAAGGCAAAGTGATCCTGGCGCAGATTGCTCATGCGTTCGTGGGGATCTAAATGAACGGAACCGGTGGTTGGGGCCAATTCCCCGGACAAAATTTTTAAGAACGTGGACTTGCCAGCCCCGTTGGCACCAATGATACCGTAGCAGTTACCCGGCGTGAATTTTAAATCAACGTCTTCATAAAGCTTACGGTCGGAAAAAGACATGGAGACATTCGTTACAGTTAACAAGGCGTACCTCACTTTTCTTCTAGTTGTGATTAGGACATGACGATAGATGGCAACCCCACCAACCAAGCGAATCAATCGGACAGAATTGCCATTTTAAAAAGGTTATTTCAGATTCTTTAATCGTATCAGAAATACGGGGTATAAACAATAGGGAAAATCAGGGTGGCTTTGGTTGGTTAAAAAAGAGCGAAAAAAATAGCCGTTAACAACGGCTAAAACCCTATATCGCAATACTATTACAGTAGCCGAGTTGTATCCAGCAACTCGGTTTTTAGTATTACTTTATATAGGTATAATATCTATTTTAGGCACTTTCGTCAATAATTTCGTACCAAAATCATCAACCATACAGCTTCTTTTTCTCCAAATATGCCGCAAACTTATCCAAGCCTAAATTAACTGGCTTCATTAAGAACTGCCGAATATAGTCCACCACAGCTCCTACCAATAAGACCACTAGGGCGGCTCCTAAACCGTATAGCAGGATTTGGCTGGTATGGTGGAATTGGGTGCCCCGAATGGCCCAGTTCCATAAAGGGGTGACTAAGAAGAAGTTGGAGTGGAGCAGGTAGACCCCATACATGGTGGTGGCCAAGGAATTGATGATGGTGCTGTGTTTGATGTGCAGATCCTTGAAGAATAGGAACAAACAGGTGCCGGCTATTAATGGGAAGGGACTATTGCCATCCATGAAATAACCGAAATAAAGGGTCTTGTTTAAATATTGCAGGTTGTGGGCTTGCATGTAGTCTAATAAGAGCAGGGATAAAGCCGATAAAATCACGGCCAGAAAGAATAAGCCCACATATAACCAGCGTTTTTTAGGACTGAAGTCTTCCGGATAATAGCGAATATAGGCCCCGATCAAGTAAATCAAAATCAAAGATACCGCGTCATAACCATTGCTGCCAGCCGCTGGGCTTAACATAAATACCTGCGTGATGGTCAAAGTAATGCCTAAAACCACCAACAAGGTGCGGTATTGGGTCTTACTCATATGCTTTAAGGCCAGATTAATGAATGGAAATAAGAAGTACAAAATGATATAAGCGGTGGCGTACCAATTGGCCACCCCAAAGGTCACTGGAAATAAATTCCGGACAAAATCCACCGGTGAGACGACCGGCTTTCCCACAATTTTCACCAAAATCAATACGGTCCAAGAATAAAAGAGGACTTCCGCCCAGTTATGTAAGAGGCTGCGCCATTTGAAGCGGCTTTTGGCCAGGAAGTACCCGGAGATCAAGGTGAAGGTGACCACCCCCATGCGGCCCCCCACCCATAGGAATTGCACGGCTTCTTTGCGCAGGAACATGGTATTGGTGGCAAAGTACCAGTTGGTGCCCAGGGCGTAATGGCCCAAAATAATAATAAACATACTGACGATACGCAGCAATTCAAAATTGGAGCTGCGTTTTTGAATGCGATTATCCATTATGTATCCCCCTCGAAAAAAGCGTTTCACGGGACGATCTAAAAACTAACGCCGTGAAGCCCTGCTAATATCATACACCGGCGCCATAGGGGAAAGATAGAAATTTAAGCAAAACTTTGACTTGTTTTTTCAAGAGAAGTAATTATAATAAAGGTGAAGTGAGTGAGCACTCACTTACGAAAATGAGGTGATCGTCATGTCAGAGACAATTCATGTGTCCAACTTGCAGCAGGGCTATGGTAAAACCGTCGTGCTGCGGGATATTAACTTAAGCATTCAAAGTGGCGAAATATTGGCCTTGATTGGACCCAGTGGGGCGGGGAAAACCACGCTGGTGAGTACCATTATGGGGATGTTAAAACCCCAACAAGGCCAAGTCACGGTGCTGGGGCAAACCATGCCCAACCGGCAATTGCTGGCCAAAATTGGTTATATGGCCCAAACCGATGCCCTCTATGAAGCCTTGACCGGCCGGGAAAATTTGAATTTCTTTGGGGCCATGCAAGGCTTGACCCCCGGGCAACTCAAGCAGCAGATACCCCACGCTGCCGGTGTTGTCAATTTGCAACAGGATTTGGATACCCGGGTCCAGGCTTATTCCGGGGGGATGAAGCGCCGGCTGTCCTTGGCCATTGCCCTGGTATCTGATCCGGAGCTGTTGATTTTAGATGAACCCACCGTGGGCATCGACCCGGAGTTGCGCCAGCAAATTTGGCAGGAACTGCATCAATTAGCGACGAAAGGCAAGACCATTTTACTCACCACCCACGTGATGGAAGACGCCGAACAAGCCGACCAGTTGATGATGATCCGAAACGGCGCGGCCATCGCCCAGGGCACACCTAAACACTTAATCGCCGCTTTCCATGTGGACAGCGTGGAAGCCGTATTCTTAAAAGCCGGGAGGCAGCAAGATGAGAACAATCGCTATATTTAAACGGGTATTGCAAGAAATGTTTCGGGACAAGCGCACATTAGCCCTCATGTTCGTGGCGCCCCTGTTGATTTTGACCCTAATTTATTTCTTATTCCAGTCCAACAACGACCAAACCGCCGCCCTGGGGGTACAAAACGTCAATTCAACCCTGGTGAAAGCCATCGACAATGACCACGTGACCATTCATCAATTGTCGGATTCAGCTAGCGCTAAAAGGGTCATTCGCCAAAAGGATTATGCGGGCGTCTTGGTTCAAAAGGGTGATAAACTCACTTTAACCTTACAAAACAGTGACCAAAGCAAGAGCGCCATTCTCAAACAGAGCTTACAGGCGGCTCAAGTCAAATTAAAGACGAAAGCTATGGCTACTACTTTGAAAGCCCAAGGTCAAGCCCTGCAAAAGCTACAACAAGCGCTGGCCGCGGCCACTCGGAATCCCAATTTAGCCCAAAACCAAGCCGGGGCTCCGAAAGTCCCGAATTATAAGCTAAAGACCCACTATTTATACGGTAATGCCGATTCCACCTTTTTTAACACGCTACTGCCCATCATGATGGGCTTTGTGGTATTCTTCTTCGTCTTCTTGATTTCTGGGATCGCGTTATTGAAGGAGCGGACCACAGGGACCCTGTATCGCCTGTTGGCCACCCCGGTGAAACGCAGTGAGATCATCAATGGTTATCTAGTGGGCTATGGGCTGTTCGCCTTGATTCAAACCTTGTTGATTGTGTTCTATAGTATCTTCGTATTCAAAATTCAAATCCTGGGCAGTATTTGGAACCTATTGATCATTAATGTGTTGCTGGCTTTTGTAGCCTTGACCCTGGGCCTGTTCATTTCCACTTTTGCAGCTTCGGAATTTCAAATGGTGCAGTTTATTCCAGTGGTGGTGATTCCCCAGATTTTCTTCTCCGGCATTATCCCCATCAATCAAATGGCCCATTGGCTGCAACCCATCGCCCGGATCATGCCCCTGTATTATGGCGCCGACGCCATGAGCAATGTGATCCAAAAGGGCGCGAATTTCATGAATATCGGTTTTGATTTAACGATTCTAGTGGGTTTTGCGGTACTATTCTTAATGTTGAATATGGTGACCATGCGTCGTTACCGGCAAGTTTAGAGGTGGAAAAATGGCAATTAATGATGTTCAAACCCTATTTGCGAAAAGTTTAGATGAATCCAGCTTAACCGCTAAACAGAAGGCAGTCCTGCGGGCCAGTTTGACCCTCTTTTCTGAAAAGGGTTATGACCACACCAGTACCAAGGATATCGCCCAGGCCGCCGCGGTGTCTGAGGGCACCGTTTATAAACAGTTTAAAACCAAAGAAGGTATTCTCACGGCGATTCTGGGCCCCTTTGTCCAGCAAGTCTTGCCCCGAATCGCCACGGAGTTTTTAGGGGATGTGATGAATACCTCTTATCCCGACTTTGCCGATTTACTGCGTTCCATCGTGGCAGATCGCTTAAGCTTTGCCTTGAATAACCGCAAACAGTTGCGCATACTAGCCCAAGAAATGGTGGCCAATGCTAAAATTATTGAAGGTTTTCAACAACAGGTCGATCGCGTGCTACCTCGAGTTTTTCCAGTAATTCAGCACTATCAGCAACAACATCAATTAGTGGATTGGGAACCGTCTCGGATTGCCCGTTACATGATCAGCACCATGATGGGCTATGTTTTGCCAGTCATTCTCAGTGACACGGATACCCTTGATGTTGCTAAAGCCAGCAAGGAAACCACCGAGTTTTTGTTGAAGGGCTTGCGGCCTTGAAAACTGGTGCAGGGAGGAATCATTTTTGCAATCCCAAAACAACATTAAAAAGCTATCCTGATTTTTAGGATAGCTTTTTAATGCCTATTTTTGAATAGACTGGCACCTACTCATAAGCGTATTTGACGGCAAAGGCAAAGGCTTGTAAACTAGTCAATGGTTCTCGGCACTAAAGTACCGAGCTTGTCTCTCACCACCAAGTGGCGAGGGTATCTGGATAGATACCTTTAGACTTACGCCTAACGCTATGTGGTCTAACAACCTTACGGCCTTCCACGTAGTTTGCGTGTGATAAGCACGCGCTGTGTTGGCGTTACTTGCCACTGGGTCTTACTTATCTAAGGGTCCCAGCGGTCCGATGATTGACTTCACCGGCAATTGAACAGGTTTACCCGCTCGCACTTTTTTTCTTTTTGAGTTTGGGCTTTTTCACGCCGTCAACATACTGGGTACCCAGGTATTGAATGTTCATGGCACCTACCCGGTCATCATTGGACTGGTAACCGCAGTTTGAACATTGGTAAGCGTGCAGTTGGTGGTTGCGATTCGTCTTCTTGATTTCACCACAGTGAGGACAGTGCTGACTGGTATAAGCCGCACTAACCGTGATAACTGCAGCGTCTGCCTGGATAACCTTGTAAGTCAACATCTGTTCCAGCTGGTAAAATGCCCAAGATACTTTCTCATAGCGGTTATCTTTGACCGTCTTTTCCGTGGCAAAACGAACGTTGACCAGATCTTCTAGAACAAACAAGGTATTTGGTCCGTACTTCGCAATAAGTGTCTTAGACAGCTGATGGTTGATATCAGTCATCCAGCGGTTCTCTTTATTGC
>NZ_AZGA01000074.1:17191-17915 GCF_001436375.1 Agrilactobacillus composti DSM 18527 = JCM 14202
TATTTGACGGATACGCCGTTTGGAATTTCTGGTATTGTGTCTTTGCAGACTGGCCCGCAGTGCTTTATAGTGGCGCCGTTTATGGTTGATGGCTTGACCATTGAAAAACGTTGTTTTCCCCTGATCATCATAAGCGGTGACTAATTGCCGGATCCCCCGATCAAGCCCCACAACGTGTTGCATATCAGTACGGGCCAACTCAGGGAATTCTTTATTAACTGCAATGTGTAAAAACCAATTGGTTCCAGACTTAATTAGTTTCGCGCCGCCAAACTCCCAGGTGCCATCCAGATACTGTTCAAAACCACTTTTTAACGCAAAGTGAGCTTTCACCCGACCTTGAAGCGTATTGATGGACAACTTTTCACCGTTTGCGACGATAGACCAATCTCGATTACGGACTAAGTCAGCTTGCGGGCGCTGGAAATAGACCGGTTTCCAAAGCCAGTGCAGGTCTCTGGGAACTTTTAAATAAATTTCTTTACCTTTTTTATCTTTTTCCCCGGTGGCATAAGCCATGGGTTTGCGTCGCAGCTGCGTCTGAACAGTTTTATAACGGGCAACCGTTGTTTTGATCGCAGAGATGGCCAGTTGTGATTTCAGCCTAAACTGTTGCCGCAAGTCTCGATAAAGCTTTTTGTGAATCTTGAGAACACTCAATTCAAAACCATTGTTAAAAATGTACTCAGAAACATGATTGCAGGCTGAGCGATATTGTTCACTG
>NZ_AZGA01000074.1:17925-37910 GCF_001436375.1 Agrilactobacillus composti DSM 18527 = JCM 14202
CTTCCTGAAACTTAGTCGCATCAGCAGCGTTATCTAGTTTGAGTTTAGCTTTGACCGTTAGACTTAGTAGCATTTTAATCACCCCTTCCTCTTATAGTTATTATAACTTATACAACAACTACAAAGGAAGAAATGTGCTCAAAATAGGCACATATTTATAAATCATTTGAGTTCTTCAAACTCAATCGAAATTCCTCACGGGATTGAAATCCCGTGTCTCCTTTCCGATATTTTCATGAATAAATTATCTATATTATTCATTCGAAGAAAGTGGCGAGTACGATGGCAACCTCAAAAGAAGCTCTGGATCAAGCAGCTTACAAAATATTTTCAGAAAAAGGCTATAAGCATACCAATATTGCTGAAATTGCCAAAAGTGCCAACATGGCCGTGGGGTCGTTTTATAAATTTTATAAATCAAAAGAAGCTCTGTTTATAGCGCTTTATGTCCAGGAAAATGACCGGGTCAAACAGCAATTGAAGTCGCAAATTGACTGGGAAGCCAAACCGGCAAAAGTTATTGATCAGCTGGTGACCACTGGGCTGACGATTGGGGCGGACAATCCAATTTTGGCGGAAGGGCACAACCCTGATCTCGCAGAGGACTTAACCGCCTACTATGAGGCTGAAACTGGTGACGACCAGGAGACCTTGGCCCAATTTCTAAACAAAACCCTGGTGACCCAGCTACACCAAGCTCAGTTGGGCAAGAAGAAACGTAAAGCCTTCTTAAGTGTTTATGACCTATTGGCCAATATGCCGACCCCAACAGACCCACAGGACTTGCCGGCCTACGACGAAACCCGCAAGAACCTGGTTAAATATTTTGTGAAGGGTATTTTGGCATAGGGGACCATTGCAACAAGGCCTAACCAGGCCAGCTAAAAAGGCGTGAACGAATCCGATATTATATTCATCCATGCCAAACATTAGCCCTGATTACCAGGGAAATGACCCTTCAAAATAACGCTGCACTAAGCCTGATTCTACCAAGCCACCGGCCCATGGGTGTTGGTGAAAGTCGCCGTGCTTTGATTGTCAGGGTCTGTGGCCAAAGCCACCGTTTGGGCTACACCAAAATCTACCGGCTTGGCGCCCATGGCCTTGGCTTGATCAGGGGTGACCCCGCCGAACTCGGTGGCCACCATCCCTGGGTCAATGGCATTCACCGTAATGGGCAGCCCCGCCTGTTGCAATTCCTTGGCCAATTGCACCGTATACATATTTAGCGCGGCCTTAGAAGACTGATAGCCCACCGCACTGGCCCGGTAAACCTCAGATTTCGGATTTAAAGCATTGGTAATGGAACCCATCATGCTGGAAATGTTGATGATTTTAGCTTGGGGTGTTTTTTTCAGCAAAGGCAGCAGCTGCTGCGTCACATCGATCAACCCAAAATAATTCAAATCAAAATCAGCTCGCAAAGCCGATTGCAAAATTTCGGAAGGCTTTTTCTGGGCATCGAAAACCGCCCCAGCATTATTAATCAAAATGGATAAATAGCCATATTTGTTGGTGATTGCCGCAGCCGCTTGCCGGACAGAAGTGGGATCAGTCACGTCCAGTTGCAAGACGTCCACAGAAATATTGGCAGCGGCTAATTGCTTTTGCGCCGCTTGACCCTTTTGCAGGTCCCGGCTTCCTAAAATAACCTGCTGGCCCTTTTGCGCCAACTCCTCGGCAATTTCCAAACCCATCCCTCGGTTAGCCCCGGTAATCAGTGTGATTGTTGCAGTTTTTGTCATGATTAAAGTCCCCTTTGTTTGATTATGGACAACTATAGCATGCTGGTGTTAGACTAGCGCAAATGAATGTCAGGAATGGAGGTGGATTTTTTCATGAAGACCATTAAAGCCGTTGCCCAAAAGTATGAAGTAACTTATGATGCTTTGCGTTTTTACGAAAAGGCAGGCTTGTTGCCGCCAATTCAACGAGATCAGCAGGGTCGGCGGGTATATTCGCCGACAGATTTGGCAGAGCTAGACAAACTACTACATTTGCGAAAACTTGGAGCCTCCGTGCAGGAAACCAAAGACATGTTAGCACTATTTCATAATGACAAACCGATGTTGGCCAAATATGATGCCGGCATTCAATTATTACAACATTTAGACGCTGATTTGGATAAGCGGATTGCCGAAATCCAGCAGCAAAAAGATTTTTTAAATGAGGCAAATTACAAGTTTAATCCGAACAAGCCCGGAATCTTTCAATGGCAGTCTGTTGATGATGTATTTTTAATGGTCGTTGATTAATTAGTTCAAGTGCTGCTAGGATCTCATCAGTCGTTACTTGGCTAAAATTGGTCTTTTTCGGGAAGAACCAGCGTAACCGTCTATTAAAATATTCATTGGAACCTCGCTCCCATGGTGAATATGGATGGCAAAAATAAACTTTGATCTGATAATCCTGTTCTAAGGCCTGATAATTGGCAAACTCTTTACCATGATCAACAGTAATGGATTTTACTTGGGGACCGAAGGCCCCCATAAACTTGCCAAAGGCGGTGTTTAGAGCCTTAGCCGTTCTATTAGGGGCTTTGATGGCCCATAGAAGTCGGGTCTTACGTTCTACGAATGTAACCAGACATGATCGTGACTCACTTCGACTAGAAAGCACCGTATCTACTTCCCAATGACCAAAAGCTAACCTTTGATTAACAGTTGTTGGCCGTTGTTCGATGGAAGTCCCACTTGTAAATTTCCCACGATTTTCGCTCACTCGGTGCTGGCGGACATTCCGATTGGGTAGATCAGTCAATTTGAAGGGGAGCCAGCCACGATTAAGCCAATTATAAATTGACGCAGTGCTCAAGTTATAAGCGGCCGCAATGGTTTCTGGTGACCAGGTTAATCGTAAGTGATTGGTAATTAAAGTCGCTAATGCTGCCGTCAGCATCGAACGACGACCGCAATTCCGCCTTTTGCGATCTGCATCTTGCTGAGCTAATTCTGGATCATAAGGTTTAACCCGGTCCAACTCATAGCTAATCGTAGCTTTGGCGACGCCTAAGGCGTCAGCCATTACTTGGTAAGATTTATTCCCCTCATTGACCAGTTGTGCTAGTGCGCCACGTTGAAAACGTGATAAAGTAGATGTACCCAAAGTAATCACTCCCTATATTGGTTGGAATTAGCTACTACCATTGTAAGTGATTGCTTTGGGCTTTTTAATTTCTGTTCGGATTAATTATAGAATTTGCCATGATAAAATTGCTCATCTGAACCAACTTAAAGCTGAGCTAGGTTAATACTTAAAAATAGCCTAAAAACTTCGGGAAATCGCAGGATTAGATTGAAATTTCTATTCCTCAAAGGAAATCTCAAAAACTGCCATTATGATTGAACATTTCTGAGATATATAGTAATATAAAAGCATAAAGAAAGACCCAGATTGCTTCAACAATCGGAGCCTAGCACAAAGCCGTTTTGGAAACGGTGACCAGTGATAAGACAGAATAAGCCATCCTAAGCAACGGGCAAAGTTACTAGTAGGACGGCTTTTTTTATTTCTCTTTTTTGGTGATTGCAGCGACCGGAAGGCCGAATGCAATCATCAAGGACAATGCCTCAAAAACTGTGATGATGCTGCGAAACCTTTCATGAAACCCAAGTGTCTCAATAAACGTTTAATACTCATTACCTTACTCACCAGCTTATTGGCTGGCCTAGCTTTATTCAGTCCCATCCCAACGGCTCAAGCCGCCAGTAAAACCGTCACCTTTGCGGCTACCGGCACCAGTTTTCCCACCGCCTACAAAGCCAATAACAAATTAGTAGGCTTTGACGTGGAAGTAGCCAACACCGCCGCCAAGCGCCTGGGCTACACCCCCAAATGGATCACTGGCTCCTTTGACGGTCTGTTCGGCCAGCTAGATACCGACAAAGTGGACACCATCCCCAACGACGTGGCCATTACCCCAGAACGGGCCCAGAAGTACTACTTCACCACCGTCTACAATAAAGAAGACACTACCGTGGCCGTGAAGAAGAGTGCGCCTTACAAGACCCTCAAAGATTTAGAAGGTAAAAAAGTCGCTGGTGGTGCTGAATCCAATAACACGACCAATCTCCGTAATTACGATAAAAAAATTGATTTGGTGACTTTTGAAGGTCGCGATGACATCTACCAAGCCTTATTAGCTGGGCATGTGGACGGGGTGGTCAATACCCGCACCAATCTAAATGCCTTGATCAAAGAAAAGGGCTACAAGTGGAAAGTCCTCAAAGGCCAAGCCAAGAGCGTAGATGTGGCCCTGCCATTTAAAAAAGACGCCCGGGGCAAGAAATTACAACAGCAATTCAGCAAAGAATTAAAAGCCATGATCAAAGATGGCACCATCAAGAAGCTATCCAATAAGTATTTTGGCTATGATATTACCCCTAATTTGAAGGCTTAAAGGCTCAAATTGTAGGGCCAGTTTTAAAAATTGCCCGTTTTTAAAATATATTGTAATATAATATTAACAACAAAAAGCCCTAGATTGGCCCAACAATCTTGGGCTAGTACCAAGCCGTTTCAAAAATGGTGAGACCCTTCAGAAATTTTCCCATATTCCACTGAACAGCACCTCATCAGTAAACGGCTGCCCATCAAAAGACCGCAATCCCAGAAATCACTGGGATTGCGGTCTTTTTTCATTGGAGCTCATTTGCCATTAGGAATCGCCTGAATAAACTCGTCGATCATGAGCACGAAACTTTCATCGGCGTCAAAGCGTTCTTTTTGAAAATAACCTAGCTGGTTCAGCACAATATAGCCATTTACCAAGCTGCGGAAGGCGCGATTTTTGATGATGAGTTCTTGCTCGGTCAGGTCAAAGGATTGGAGAATTTTAGTAATGATGGCGTTGTTTTGCCGGCCAATTTTGGTGAGTTCGGGGCTGTCGAAGTTGGGGATGGTGTTGAGTAATTCATAAACACTTTGATAGTCCTGGGCAAATTGCCGGTAAACCAGGGCATAGGTCTTCAGCGCCGGCCCGCCGCTTTGACCCAGGAGCGCCTCAATTAAACGCTCGTGCAACTTGGTGTGCAGGTCGATGGCCGTTTGAATTTTCAAATCCGTTAAATTTTTAAAATGATTGTATAAGGAAGGGGGCTTAATAGCCAGCCGTTCCGCAATTCTTGGGAAGGTCACTTTGTCTAACCCCAGCTCCTGGGCCAAAGCAATATAAGTGGTCACAATTTTATCCCGGGTAAGATCGCGTTTTGTCATAAGCATTGCCTCATTTTTTGATGAACTTTTAACTATAGTTTACCACAGGTCACTCAATTTAACTACCAAGAATAGTTGACAAACTACGAATAGTAGTTTAATATTTTGTCAGTAGAAAAGAGGCAGTTTTATGACAACACCAAATACTAATGTCAAGGAACGGCCGGTTTGGCGGCGCAATTTGAAGATCCTGTGGTTTGGAACGTTCATGACCGGCGTGGGCGGCAGTATGATCTCTCCGTTCTTATCGTTATTTATTGATACGCTGGGTCATTTTACCCGGGCTCAACTGAGTTTACAAAGTGGGCTGATTTTTGCCAGCACCTATTTGATGACCGCCATCGTTTCCCCGTTTTGGGGCAAGTTAGCGGACACCAAGGGCCGTAAACCGATGCTGCTAAGAGCCAGTCTGGGTATGGCCATCACGATTTTTGCCATGGGTTTTGTCACCCGGACTTGGCAGCTGTTAGGCCTGCGTTTACTGCTAGGGGCGTTTTCTGGTTTTGTCAGCAATTCCGTGGCCTTAATGGCCGTCAGCACCCCCAAGAAATATGCCGGCCGGGTGCTAGGGACGCTCTCCACGGGGATGGTGGCCGGCACCTTGCTGGGACCCATTGTGGGTGGGGTCATCGTGAATCAAACCAGCTACCGGGCTACCTTTTGGATCACCGGGGTCATCATGTTGCTGGTCTTTATCCTCACGGTATTTTTCGTGAAGGAACAATTTACCCCCCAAGCCAGCGCTAAAACTGGTTCCCTGAAGTTGCTGGCCCATTTGCCCAGCTTAAAAGTCATCATCAGCATGCTTTTGGTCACCTTAGTCATCCAGTTGACCGATAAATCCATCATGCCGATTTTAAGTCTCTACGTCCGCCAGCTGGTGCATGATCCCCACCAAGTCACCATCATCAGCGGTATCGTGGCCTCAGCCCCCGGCGCCGTCATGATCATCACCGCGCCCATCTTTGGTCGGCTAGGGGACAAGTATGGCCAACATCGCATCTTGCTAGGGGGCATTTTACTAGCCTTGACCCTGTACATCCTCCAAGGTTTTGCCACCAGCATCGTGGCCGTGATCATTTTAAGATTGCTGGTAGGGGTCAGCGATTCGGCCCTCGCCCCCAGTGTGCAAATTATTTTGTCCCGGTTTGCCCCAGCTACTGCCACGGGCCGGATTTTCAGCTACAATCAAATGATGCAGTCCATCGGCGCCGTCATTGGGCCCTTGGCCGGGTCAGCGGTAGCAGCTTACTTCAGCTATCAAACTGTCTTTTTAGTGGCCGCTGGTTTTATCCTGTTAAATTTAATCAATTATGTGTGGAACGCCAAAGCACTACGGGCCGCTTAACCGGTACCTAGTAATTTAAGCCAGCCCAGTTTATATATGGAAGGAATAATGCAATCCCATGACATTCGACCTGAACTTGACCCTTAGTAAAACCGCCCTGGTGGCTATTGACCTGCAACAAGGTATCCTAAATACCCGGCAATTGCGACCCAACGCCAACCAACAAGTGCTCACCGCCGCCAATCAAATTGCCGCTAGCCTCAAAAACACCGCCGCGCTAATTACCTTGGTGAACGTAGATGCGGCCACCATGGGCTATCTCCATCCCTTTGACCACCAAGTTCGCCACTATCCAGCGGATTTTGGCCAATTGGCCATGGCCATCGCCGCAGATGAAACCGCCCAAAATGTAATTCGAGTCACCAAACATAATCCCGGCGCCTTCTTTGGTACGGATTTAGACCTACAATTGCGGCGCCGGAAAATTGATACGATTATTCTAACCGGCGTGGTCACCACCAACGGCGTCTACGCCACAGCCTTAGATGCTTTTCAATACGGCTATCGGGTGATCTTAGTGGCTGATGCCTGCGCCGATCGGGACGCAGCCCTCCACGACACCTTCATCACTAAGCTATTTCCCAAAATTGCCAGGGTTGCCAATACCGCCCAAGTATTACAAGCCTTAGCCACAGCCAAAAAATGACATCACAAAAATAACCCAATCTCAGAAAATACCTGGGATTGGGTTATTTGTTTAGTACATTAGGTCACCAAAGTCTATTTAAAATTAGTCATGTCGCTTTCTTTGACCGTAGTCCGGCCATCTTTAGCGGCATTTTGAATCGCTTGGGTGATGTCTTGGTTGGACCAAGCTGCCGTATCCACACCTTGGGACTTTAATTGATCCCGGGCTGTTTGGATTTGTTGGGCCGTGACCGCTTTGCCGTCCACGGTATTGTCGCTGCTGGTGTATTCACCACCACTGGCAGCTTTAGATTGTTCCGCAGCCGGGGCATCGGAACTGCTGGTGGCCGCTGCTGAAGTTGAACTGCTAGAAGCTGTGGTGCTAGTGGCTGGCACTTGGGACATGGTTTGGCCGCTCTTAGCCGCATTGGCGCTGTTGTTAGACTTCAACGTCAACGCATCCAAGCGGATATCCGCGTAAGCATCCTGGCCGATATAGTCTTGGGAAAGTAACTGGGATAAATTCGCGTCCGCCTGTTCCACATTCCCCTGACTGTAGGCCGTTTTCGCCGTGTCATATAACTTGGACAAAGATTTCCGGTTCTTCACGATGGTGTTGACCCGATTGGTTAAGGTCTTAGCCTTGCTGTTCATTGCGCTTAAGCCATCAGGCGTGTTGGTGACGATCTTCAAGTTGGCCAAGGCCTTGCTGAAGTCCAGATCCGTGATGTTCTTTTGGGCATCAGCCAGGGCCTTAGCTTGTTTGTTGTAGGCGCTGGATTTTGGATCGTTGGTCTTGATTTGCGAAGCCGTCTTATAGTAAGCCTCAGCTTGGGCGAATTGGTCGTCGCTGACGGCCTTTTTACCATTGGCCAGAGCCGTGTCGTAAGTCCCGTTATTGGTACTCTTAGACTGAGAACTGTTGCCGTTACTACAGCCGGCTGCTACTAATAGTAGTGCCGCGCTGGTCAGCAACATCATAATTGTTTTCTTCATTATAGGGGAAAACCTCCATTAAAATTTCGTACAGGGCTATTATAACATGGCAAAGCAGCCAGGAAAAATCCGACCCCAGACTCAGAAGCCCGTGGTATGATGGAAGTATTACAAATCAACAAGGGGAAGAAATGCATGAAACTAAGTCGCAAATTGCTTATTAGTCTGATCACGGGGATGGTCCTGGGGGTCATCGGCAGTATGATTTATTACAATATGATCATCGTCCCCCGGAATCAGGCCACCCAGGATCGAATCGTGGCCGAAAAAATGGCTAAAAATCGGGCTTATTATAAACGAGAATTGGCCCAGCAAGAAACGAAGTTAGCCACTGGCAATCAAAGTGACCCCCGAGTGGCCAAAGCCGTGGACAAATTGACGGCCGCCCAGCGCACCAAAATCGAAGGTCTGCTCAACGACAGCCATTTCACCGGCACAGCGTTGCTGTATAAGAAGGGCCAGCCGGTGTATCAACAGGGGTTTGGCTATGCGGACTTCAGCAAAAAACGAAAAAACGATTATAATTCGCTGTTCCAGTGGGCCTCTGTTCAAAAATCCTTGACCGCAGTTTTGTTAATGAAGCAAGTTGAATTGGGCAAGGTGAAGTTGTCTGACAAGCTCAACCGTTATTACCCGGCGGTTCAGGGCAGTGATCAAATCACATTGCGCCAGATGCTGAATATGAATTCTGGCTTATCCATGGGGGTCCAACAGCTGACTTACGCCAATAAGGATGCGAAAATCGTCAATTTCGCCGTGGACCATGCTATTTTTCAACCTAATCAATTGAATCAATGGCAATATGCCCCCGTGAATTACGTCTTGTTAGCGGGCGTCATTGAGAAAATCACCGGGAAGAGCTATGCAGCCTTAGCCAAAGAACAGGTCTTTAAACCCTTAGGTCTGAAAAATACCGGCTTTATGCCTAATTTTGCCAAAGAGCCCAATCGCACGGTCCCTTACAACAGCCAAAAGGGGAATTTGGATGCTTATACCCAGCCCATCAACATTACGCCCATCAGCTATAATCGGGAGCTGGGCACCGGCAATATTTACTCCACGGCCGGGGACTTATTAAAGTTCCAACAGGCGGTGATCGACGGTCAAATCATCGACAAGAAGTCCTTGGCGACATTGCGCAACACCACTGGGGGCAATTATGGCGGTGGGGTTTATAATTATGACAAACATATTTATTCCCACGGCTTTGTCACCGGTTATGAAGCTACGGTATACTTAAAGAAAAATGGCAAGTCCGGGCTGGTTTTACTGAGCAATCGTTATTTATATAACGCCAGCTCTAAGAAAACCCGGGCCTTGACCAATAATATTTACAAAGCCTTAATGGCAGATTGAGCGTAGGAGGAAACAAGTATGGCTAGAAAAATTGGATTTATCGGCACCGGGGTCATGGGTACCGGCATGATCAAGAATTTATTAAAGGCAGGTTTTCCGGTGACGGTGTATAACCGCACCAAAGAGCACGCCAAAGCCGCCATCGCCGCCGGGGCCACTTGGTTGGACAGTCCCGCCGAAGTGGCGCAGGCTACTGAAGTGGTGATCACCATCGTGGGCTTTCCTAAAGACGTGGACCAAGTCTACTTTGGCAAAGATGGGGTGTTTGAAGGCATTCACAGCCAACAAACCCTGATTGATATGACCACCACTCGGCCGGATATTGCCCAACGCATTTATGCCACGGCCAAAGATCGCCACATCACCGCCCTAGACGCGCCAGTATCCGGCGGTGACCTGGGGGCTAAAAACGGTAATCTCACCATCATGGTAGGTGGGGATAAAGCTGATTTTGAGGCCAACCAGGACATTTTTGAGGCCATGGGCAGCAACATCAATTACTTTGGCCCCGCCGGCAGCGGCCAACGTGTGAAAATGGCCAATCAAATCATGGTGGCCGGGACTATGACGGGGATGGTGGAGATGTTTGTCTACGCCAAACAAGCCGGCTTAGACCTGGAAGCCGTCATGAATACCGTGGGT
The DNA here is from genome assembly GCF_001436375.1 of Agrilactobacillus composti DSM 18527 = JCM 14202. Taxonomy (GTDB): domain Bacteria; phylum Bacillota; class Bacilli; order Lactobacillales; family Lactobacillaceae; genus Agrilactobacillus; species Agrilactobacillus composti. The sequence goes on from NZ_AZGA01000074.1 coordinate 28,109, forward strand.
TCCGGTGCCGCCGCCAACTGGTCCTTAAGTAACTACGGCCCCCGGATTTTGAAGAACGACTACACCCCCGGCTTTTTCGCCAAACATTTCTTAAAAGACCTGCGCATTGCCCTGGACAGCGCTGACGATATGAAGATCCAACTCCCCGCCACCGAACAAGCCGCCGAATTATATCGGGTGCTGGTGGAAGATAAAAAACTGGGGAACGATGGGACCCAAGCTTTGATTAAGTTGTGGTGGCACTAGAAAAAACACGAAGGTGATTAATTATGCCCATGCGCCCAAAAGTAACGGATATTGATGCATATCTCAAACTCCAAACGCCCAATGCCCAACCAATTCTCAAAAATCTGCGGCAACTCATTGCCCAAACCTTGCCAGCTGCCCAGGAGACCATCAAGTATGGCTTGCCATTCTTTATGATTGACAAACGTTATGTGAGTTTAGCAGCTTTTAAAGCTCATGTGTCAGTGGCAATTTCTGAGGATTTAACGCCAGCTCAGTTGCAAAGCGCTAAAGCAGCGGGTTATGCCACCGGGCAGAAACGGCTGAACATTGCCTTTGACCAGCCGATTCCTGAAGAATTGGTACGAGCTATTATTTCGAATATAAAATAAATTACGCGAAGATGCCTTTGGAATTTTTTAAAGGCATCTTTTTTTGGCAATATTGGGATAAGCATGCAAGACCACGTAAAAAGGGCAATCCCAGCACCACCCGGGATTGCCCTTTAACATACTTTTTAATGCCCACTGGTAACCTTGATGCCAATGATCCCCACCACCAACATGGCGATGAAGACCCAGGTCAAGGCTGGCAGGGAGTCCTTGAAGAAAACCACACCCACGATGATGGAACCCACGGCACCGATGCCGGTCCAAATGGGGTAAGCCAAACTAATTGGCAAATGTTTCACAGCCAGGGCCAAGAAGACCCCGCTTAAAATCAAGCCCACCACTGTGGCAGCGGCGTACCAGAAATTCGTAAAACCGTGGCTGAGTTTCATGGTCGTAGCCCACACCACTTCAAATGCCCCGGCGATGATTAAATAAACCCAAGTCATACTAAAAACCTCCAAAAATTAAAATAAAAAAAGAGGTATCCCCAAAGCGCTACGAGACCTAAAGCGCTGGAGCCTACCTCTATCACCCGGTGGTGATTCAATGTTTTTATTCTCTCAACAAAATCTCCCCCTGTCAAGTCCTGGGTTTGTTATAATAAAACTAACTATACGAGGAGGGTGACGAATTGTTTCTACTATTCATTAAAATCACGGCTATCTTCACAGCCCTGGGCTTGATTCCCCTGATTTATGCGGGAGCAGTCCTCATTAAAAACAAATTACGAAAGCGCTTAAAGTGGCTGGTCATCACCGCCATTATCTTATTTGCCGTCTTTGGCATTATTTTCTATGTGCAATTACCACCGCAGACCCTACTGACTTTGATTTTGTGGAACCTCACCGCCTTTACCATCATGGCGGCCTTAGGGGCCTTGTTCCTCATCCAAGGGGAGTTGCCTAAGATCAATGTGAAAACCATGCGCAATCCCACCCAGCGGGCCCAGTTCGTCAACCAAGATGTCCCCAGCCGCCTGCCCAAGTTTGTGGGCTTAGGGATTGGCTTGTTGGTCCTGACCTTTGCTGCCAGTGCTTTGTTAAACATCGTCAATGCCAAAAGCATTGCCAACACCGTGGTGATCAATGCCAAAACTAACATCAAGGCCGCACCTATGCCGGAAATCAGTCCCAAGAGTAAGGAGATCCCGGTGGCCAATTCCACCACCACCATCCGCAATCAAATGCAAAACTCCTTATCAAATGTGCCCAACTCCAACGTCTATAGTCTAGATCACCTGCGGGCCCAGCTCTATCACGGCCATTTAAGCTACGTGGCTCCCTTAGACTTTGACGGTTCTTTCTTCCGCTACTTACATTATAAAAAGGTGGATGGCTACTTCCTCACCGACGCCACCAAAAAAGACGCTTCGCCGAAATTTGTGAACACGGCCATGTATTACACCCCGTCCGCCTATTTCGCCCACGATGCCAAGCGGCGCCTGTACGCCTACACCTCCGGCCACAACCTGCGCATGGATGGCAATGCCCCCCAACTTGAGGTCAACGAAGCCGGCCGCCCTTATTACGTGGTGTCCCTGTACAAGGCTTACGGCCTCACCAACAAGCCCAACTACGGCAAGAAGTGGGTAGCCACCATGGACGCCAAGACCGGGGTCGTCAAGCTCTACACCGTGAAAAATAAACCGAAGTGGCTAGACGTGGCCATTGATCCCACTTTAGCTAGTTGGCAGTTGGCTTCTTGGGGCAGTGACCGTAACGGCTGGTGGAATGCCCATGGTTTTGGCGGCTCTCAATCTGGCGTCATGCAATCCGTTAGCGATGTGGGAACGGAAGGGGAGGATGACAACATTACCCCGATTGCATACAAGAACAAGATCTACTACTTCGCTTCCATGACCAGTGTCAACCGCAGCCAAACTTCCGTGTTAGGTTACACCTACGTGGATGCGGCCACCGGCGCCACCCATTATTACAAGGAAAACGACGAAGCCATGACCCCCACCCGGGCCAACAGCTTAGCGGAAAACCGCATGAAACAGACCCAGTGGAAAGCTAACATGCCCCTGTTATATCGCATCGATGGCAAACCCACTTGGGTGGTATCCATGGTGGACGAAAACGGCGCCTTCATGTCCTACGTTTACCTCCTAGCTTCCGGCAACGGGACGCAAAACACCGTGGCCGTGGGTACCGATGCCAAACAAGCCCTCAGCAAATACCGGGACCTGTTTAGCACCGGCATCGACACCGCCAGCGCCAGCCAAAGCGGCACCTTGAAGCAATTCAAAGGTACCGTTTCCCGGGTAGCGGCCAGTAATAACACCGTGAACTTTATGATCAATGATCAAGCCTTTATCTTCAACATCTCCTTAAACAAATATCCCTACGCCCGCTTCCTCCAAGCCAACGACCAAGTGGAATTCTCAGCTTACGTCAATGGCAACAGTGGGACAGTAGGCAGCAAATTTACCAACAACACTTTTCAAGTACCCATAAAGTAACCAGCAAAAAAGCCAATTTCTAAGCGCCTAACGCGTCTGGAAATTGGCTTTTTTTATTATTCGCAACTAAATTTTAAGATTCCTTTGTAGCCGGATGTTCCTGGACATAAACAGCCCGGTTCAACTCATTTTCATCCGCCGCAATGGCAATGGCGGTGGTGGTGTCGCCCACCACGTTCAACACCGTGCGGAACATCCCCGAGAACCAGTCGATCCCCGCTAAAATCGCGATACTTTCCGTGGGCAGGCCCAAGGTGGGCACCACGATGGTCAAGGCCACTAAGCCCCCACCAGGTACCACCACCGTCCCCAGGCAAGCAATTACCGCCAGCACCACGATTTTCACCAAGGCCAACAGGGTCAAGGACATCCCGTACAACTGGGTCAAGGTGAAGCAGGCCAGAGCCAAATACATGGCCAGCCCGTTACTGTTCAAAGCCATCCCTAAAGGCAGTACCAGTTGACTGATGGACTGGCTGACCCCCAGGCGAGCTTGCGCGTCATCCAGCTCCACCGGCAGGGCAATGGCCGAAGACGTGGTGGTGAAGGCAATCAAAATGATCCGAGTGAACCCCTTGATCAACCCCCGCAGCGGCACTTTGGCATACCAGCTGATAAAGGCAAACAAGCCCATCAAAAACACTAAGCTGCCCAATCCAAAGGCCATGAGAAACTTCAACAGGGGTAAAATAATTTTCAAACCGCTGGTGGCCGTCACCCACGCCATGAGGGCGGCAATTCCTAAAGGGGCAGCCTTCATCACCAGCATGACTAACTTCACCGTTAACTGGTTCACTTGTTGGACTCCCGTTAAAATCGAATTGAAGGCCCCGTGGCGATTGGCTTGATTTAACACGATGCCAAAGAGAATGGCAAAAATGATCACTTGGATCACATTGCCCTTGGCCAAGGCGTCAAAAATGTTGGCGGGGAAGAAGTTCAAAATGGTTTGGCTGATATCACTGGGGGCCTTGGCGATTTTGGCACTATGGCTCAGCTGGGCTAAATGCAGCCCAGCCCCAGGATTTAACAAGTAACCCATGGCCAGGCCTAAGATGGCGGCCAGCAGGGTGGGCCTAAAAACCAGCCGGCGGTTTTGGCCCCTAAGCGGCCCAAATCCTTGGCGGCTAGGCCACCGATGGCTTCAATGACGGCACCGAAAATCAGCAGGACCACTGCCATTTGGATCAAGCGTAAGAAGATATTGCCTAAGAGCTGGATCCCGGCAATTTGGGGACCAAAGACTAATCCCACCCCGGCACCTACCACCATGCCCAGGCTGATTTGGCTGGTTAAACTTAATTTTCTCATCCAACGAACCTCCTCAATAAGCTTGGCGGTACAGACTAGCCGTTAACAATTGCACCCCAGCTAATAAGTCCGGTGTAGCCGTGGCTTCTTGAGGAGCATGGCTGATGCCCTGGATGCTGGGGACGAAGATCATGGTGGTGGGGGTGACTTGGGTCATGATCTGACTGTCATGGCCGGCCCCGGAAGCCAGCTGCAAGTGTTTAAGCTGAAGTTGGTCCGCCAGGTTGGCGTTTTGCGCCAGCAGTTGTTGGTCTAATTGCACCGGTGGGATATTGGCCCAGCGACTGACATGGATTGTCAGGTCAGTTTCGGTGAATAATTCAGCCGTATTGGCCATGAGGGTCTCGAAATTGTCCAGTAAAGCCGTGTTGGTATGGCGGCAGTCCACGCTAAAGACCACTTTGCCGGGGATGACGTTCACCGTGTTGGGTGTCAGGGCCAATTCCCCCACGGTGAAGGTCAGCTCGGGACTTACCGACTGGGCCAATAAGCATAGCCGATTGATGAATTGTACCGTGGCCTGCAGGGCATCGTGACGCTGGGCCATGGGAGTAGTCCCCGCATGGTTGGCCACACCGGTAACTGTTACCGTATAACGGCGTTGCCCCACGATGGCGGCCACCAGGCCAATTTGGACCTGGGCGGCGGCCAGTCTTGTGCCTTGTTCAATGTGCAGTTCCGTGAAGGTAGCCGGCAATTTTGGCAGGGTTCGCTGAATACCGGGACCGGTAAGTTGTTGCACAGCGGCGGTGCGGGCACTGTCAAAATCTAGGCCGTCTTTATCCTTTAAACCCGTGGTATTTTCAATTCGGGCATAGTGCTTGGAACCACTAAAGGTAGTGGGGAAGCGGCTGCCTTCTTCTTCACTAAAGGCGATCACCCGCAGCGTTTTCTTGGGTTGCCCCAGGGTTTGCTTGAGGGTTATCAGGGCTTGCAGGCCACCCAGAACCCCATACAGCCCATCTAAAGGCCCGCCTTGGACCACCGTGTCCATATGGGAACCCGTGGCAATGATCGTCTCTGGCTGGGTACTGCCTACTAGATCCAGGTAAACCGTGCCGTAGTCATCTAAAGTCACGTTCAAACCTAGGTCCAAGCCCCACTGAAGCAGTTGCCCTTGAGCCGCTATCCAGCCGGGGGAATACACCAAGCGGTTTTGCCCGGCGGTATCCGGAGACAGGCGGTTGATCGTGTCTAAATGCTGGGTCAATTGCACCATAGCTACGTTAAAGTCCGGCAATGTCCTAGCGGTTGGGTCGATATTATCAGTGGCCATGGCTAGGCTTCACTGACGCCGGTCAGTGGCGAAGAGGCCACGGCGCCATGTTCGATGACCCGACCAGGTTTAGCCAAGAAAGCTTTGCGGCCGGCTTGCACGGCTAGTTTGAAGGCTTCAGCCATTAAGGGGATGTTCCCAGCGGTAGCCATAGAGGTATTAGCCATCACGGCACTGGCGCCCATTTCCATAGCTTCGGCGGCTTGGCTAGGCCGACCGATACCAGCATCCACGATGATGGGCACGTCAATTTCGTCAATGAGAATTTGAATTAGATCCTTAGTAGCTAGCCCCTTGTTGGTGCCAATAGGTGCCCCTAACGGCATGACCGTCGCCGCCCCAGCATCTACCAATTGCCGGGCCACATTTAAATCAGGCAACACGTAAGGTAAAACGGTGAAGCCTTCTTTCACTAGCACCTCGGTGGCTTTCAGCGTTTCATAGTTATCCGGCATCAAATACTTCTTATCCGGCACAACTTCAAGTTTAATAAAATCACTGCCGCTAAGTTCCCGAGCAATCCGGGCGGTGCGAATGGCTTCCTCAGCGTTAGTGGACCCGGAAGTATTGGGCAGAATCGTGACGTCCTTTGGAATGTAGTTCAAAATATTTTCTGCCTCGGTGTTGGTCCGGCGCAGGGCCATGGTAATAATTTGGGCGTCGGCATGGTTCACCGCGGAATCAATTAAATCATATGAGTACTTCCCAGAACCTAGGATAAAACGGGAAGTGAAGCTGTGACCACCAATGATTAGTGCATCTGTATTTGTCATGTATGTATCCTCCTATAAACAAAACGTCAATAGCTGTTTTATTTGTCATCAAAACGAAACTGCTCTTAAATCTCAGTTTCCCCTAAAATCAAGCGGGCAATCATGTTGGCTTCATGCCCCGCACAGATCATCACCCGGGGGGCCATTAAACCTTCCGCCCCCTTAGAAGTACCGTCACCGGCGATATATAGGTTGGGCCGGGGATGCTTGGTGGTGATGGTGTTGGAACTGTGGATCCCCGCCATGCCAGTGCCCATCACCAAAGGTTTGTCCGGGTAAAATTCCGTGGCCGCCTCCAGTAACATGGCCTTAGCCGCGGGATTATCAAAGGCCTCACATATAATGTCAGCTCCGGCGAACAGGTCTTGGACATTCTCATGGGTGACCTTCGTCTGTACCGTATCAATGGCCACAAAGGGATTAAACTCCTGTAAATTCTGCTTCAACGCCGTGACTTTGGGCATGTCTAATTGACTCAATTTGAATTGCTGGCGATTGAGATTGCTCAATTCTACCGTGTCAAAGTCGATCAAGGTCAAATGACCCACACCAATTCTAGTCAAGGCAATGGCAATGTTCGACCCCAAGCCCCCAGCCCCAGCGATGGTCACATGGGCTCCCGCCAGTTTTGCGGTGGAATCACGGACGTTACGTTCTTTCATACCGTTATAAACGGCTTCATAACTCAAACCTTGTATTTCTGGTTGTGTCTCACTCAAAATATGAACCTCCTAGCCGCCACCGACGAACGAAATCAATTCCAGCTTGTCATTTTCTGCCACCAAGGTGACATCAAAGTCGGCCCGATGGACAATATCCCCATTACGCTCCACCACGATATTTTCCAATGGCGCCCCGCGCTGGGTTAAAAACTCAGTGATAGTTTGACCGACTATCCCAGTTTCTGTTTGACCATTTACGATCACCATACAAAAAACCCCTTTCTTCAGACACCGAAGAAAGGGGTGGGGGTTGGCATGATTGGCAAAACGGCCATTTTGAGATTTCGATTCACAGCCAAAGAAAAAAGCCTTCCTTTGTTGCGAAAAGAAGGTTTGGCAGTCATCTTAAAGTCAATACGACCCACTCGCGCTTCCTTCGGCAGTACAAACTACATCAGGTTCGATGGGTATAATCTCAGCCGAATGTCGGCACCCCAGACGAATTATTCAATTAATAACAGCCAAACTTGGCTTATCCTTATTTATAACGATTTCAATGCCCGTTGTCAAGTTTAAAAAATAAGGCTTTCATTTTGCCCGTTGAATCAGTACAATTGGGCCATTACGAAATCAATGCCATTTGGAGGACTGACCATGGACTTACATAACCGCCCCTTATACTTAGTCACCGATGAAACCCATTTAACCCCAGCCGCGTTTTTACAGCAAATTGAGCTGGCCTGCCAAAGCGGTGTCAGCTTAGTGCAGCTCCGTCAAAAAACCGGCAGCAGTTTAGAAATCTACCAACTGGCCCAACAAGTCAAAGCCATCACTGACCGCTATGACTTACCCTTGATCATCGATGACCGCCTGGATATCGCCCAGGCGGTAGCTGCTGCCGGGGTGCACCTGGGCCAAAGTGATCTGCCTGTGGCCATTGCCCGCCAAATCCTGGGTCCTGAAGCCATCATCGGTGCTACTGCCAAGACCTTAGCCCAAGCTCAAACTGCCGCCGAGCAAGGGGCGGATTATCTAGGGGTCGGGGCGATTTTTCCCACTACTACCCACGTAAAAACCGTCCACACCAGCGTAGCCACTTTAGGCGCCATTAAACAAGCGGTCCCGATTCCCGTGTATGCCATTGGCGGCTTAAAGGCCGACAACGTGGCCGCCATCGCCCCAGCCAAAGTCAACGGCGTGGCGGTGGTCTCCGCCATCATGCAAGCTAAAGACGCCGCCAGTGCCACCAAAGCCTTACGGGCAGCTGTGGATCAAGTGGTCGTGCCCGGCTAGTCACGTTAACAATGTCGGATTTAACCACCCAAAAAGCCGGCCCCTGACAGCGGAAACTGTCAGCAGCCGGCTTTTAAAATCCCAATAGAAAACAAAAAGCCCCCCTACCGATCGGGAGACTTCTGCAATTATGAGCGATTCAGTAACGAATACCAAAGTAAAGTATATACGAATTCTCCAAAAAAAGAAACCTTTCTTGGCCAATTTCAAAAATAAATCCTAAAAAACTTAAATCATGTTCCGAAAATATTTTTCAGGATCCTTATAAACCTTAAAATAACGCCATTTGTCAAAAAATGCAAGCCAAAGTTGCCAAAATTTCACCCCCAGGTGTTACTAGTATATGTAAGGCAAGTCAGCTAGCGACAAGCATTACAAAAACCACTAAAAACAGACCTGGAGGTTACAACATGGATTTGAATTGGAACAGCACGACTTTAAACTACACACTACTGGGGAAACACTACAAAGATGGTCAAAAAGTCTGGACTTTGAAACACGTGGTGGCTGACCCTGATCCCACCTTGGTGGATCAAATCGGCCAAACCCTGGCCAGCTTAGGCGTCGGTGATACCTTAGGGGACAGTGAAATCGTCACCCGCCAATCCGTCGTGACATCATCAGCCGAATAAGAGGAGGACTATTATAATGAAGCAATTACAAATGAGCTTTAACAACAACGAAGGCAAGAAGACAAATCTGGTCTTAGCCGAAGTCAAACAAGATTTAGACGCTGAGACGGTCAAAGGGGCGATGCAGCAACTTACAGACTCTCAATTATTTATTAAAGACGGTGTCTCATTATATGCTGAAGTCTTGGGTGCAAAGTACGTGGAACGAATTGTCACCGAAGTCTTTGAAACACCAGCCACCGCATAAACGCATACGTTGTTATTTAATTCTAGCAATTGAGCTATATTTAGTGATCTGGATTCGGACCCAACTCAACCTAATCTAAAAAATGAAAGCGCTTTTCAGTGTGAAAAACTGAAAGGCGCTTTTTTGCGAATTAGCCTAATAATCGTTAAAATGGTCATTGAAAGGGATCGCGATTAAATTTCAAAAACTGAAATAAATAACACCCGTATTCTATAATGATTAAAAATAATAAAAAAATAATCATGTAAACGCATGTAAGCGTCAAACAATCACTTTCGTAACATTCTCGCAACAATACTTAGACAGGCACAGACGAATGGCGCTGTATCACTGTTAGCCATCGTACAAGTCCTCTTGTTAATATTAAAAAATCATTTCAAATAAAAAAATGTATTAAAAAGAGTTCACAAATATGGCTTTTTATTGTAGAATTACAGTGTTGGTAAATGATTGACCAACATAGTTATGAGCAAACCTGAATTATTCACTCATAATAAAATAAAAGACGTAACTCCTTGAGTTACGCC
>NZ_AZGA01000075.1 GCF_001436375.1 Agrilactobacillus composti DSM 18527 = JCM 14202
GCTTGCATCCTGGGGTTGTAGGACTGGACATTGGAGTTACAAAAATTTGGATTAGCAAAATGACATGGGAAGGTCAGCCATAGCGGGTGAGAGCCCCTTACGCTAAAATCCAAATCCTCCGTCCAGGATCCTGAGTACGGCCAGACACGTGAAATCTGGTCGGAATCTGGGAGGACCATCTCCCAAGGCTAAATACTACCTAGTGACCGATAGTGAACCAGTAC
>NZ_AZGA01000076.1 GCF_001436375.1 Agrilactobacillus composti DSM 18527 = JCM 14202
GTACTGGTTCACTATCGGTCACTAGGTAGTATTTAGCCTTGGGAGATGGTCCTCCCGGATTCCGACCAGATTTCACGTGTCTGGCCGTACTCAGGATCCTGGACGGAGAATTTAGATTTTAGCTTAAGGGGCTCTCACCCGCTGTGGCTGACCTTCCCATGTCATTCAGCTAATCCAAATTTTTGTAACTCCAATGTCCAGTCCTACAACCCCAGGATGCAAGC
>NZ_AZGA01000077.1:0-117476 GCF_001436375.1 Agrilactobacillus composti DSM 18527 = JCM 14202
AGTTGAAGCCTGCACATTTGGTAAATCGAAACTTTGTTCAGTTTTCAAAGACCTACTTTTCGTCGCCGTCATCAGACAGCTTTTATATTATATCAGATGTCATCGTCAATGTCAACATATTAATTCATCTTTTTGAATTAATATTCATCGTCGGCCTGCGACAGCAACTTATATATCATACCAGCCGTCAAATGCGATGTCAAGCACTGAATTCAGCATTTTGAATATTTATGCATTGCACATCTCTTCAAGACAACTATGTAATCATACCAAGATAAGCTAGGCTTGTCAATAAAATATCAAACTTTTTTTCATCTGAATATTGTTCCCATTTTTTTGCATAATTCCGAACTTAATCTATAATTATGCAATTTGATTTTCGGTAATAATAGGCATAATATGGATTTTTTTACGAACATTCATCAAGGTAGTTAAATGTTCGTCCGTTTTTATTGAAAAGCCACTTAATTTCGCCACACCTGCCTTTGTAATTATTTTGGACCAAGCACCTATCAAAAAAGCCACCCATTTTCAGAGTGGCTTTAGTTCATCACTATTTTTCTGGATCAGTTTCATCTTTTTCTGGACGCATGGTTGGGAATAATAAGACATCCCGAATGGATGGGGCGTCGGTCAGCAACATCACTAACCGATCGATCCCGATACCCAATCCGCCTGTTGGTGGCATACCGTATTCCAAAGCTTCCACAAAATCTTCATCGATTCCTTGGGCCTCATCGTTACCAGCGACCCGTTCAGCAGCCTGGGCTTCAAAACGACGGCGTTGGTCAATGGGATCATTTAATTCGGTAAAGGCATTGGCATATTCGTTACCGGCAATAAATAATTCAAAGCGGTCCACAAAACGTGGATCCTTTTTGCTCTTCTTGGCTAATGGTGACACTTCAATTGGATGGCCATAGATAAAAGTCGGTTCTTTTAATGTATCTTCTACAAACTCATCAAAGAAAGCATTGATGATGTGGCCAACTTGCCAATAAGCTTCGTAGTGGACATGATGTTCATCCGCAAGTTGATGAGCTTCATCTAAGCTCATCTGTGGCCAGAAATCCACACCAGTTACCGCCTTAATGGCATCAACCATGTGGATCCGATGGAACGGCTTGTTCAAATCAACGGGTTGGCCTTGATAAGTGATGATACCAGTTTCATCCACGGATTTAGCGGCAGCTCTAAAAATGCCTTCAGTTTCCACCATGACATCGGTGAAATCAAAATAAGCGGCATAACTTTCTAATTCTGTAAATTCCGGATTATGTTTGGTATCGATCCCTTCATTTCTGAAGACCCGGCCAATTTCATAAACACGTTCCATCCCGCCGACGATCAGACGCTTCAAATGGAGTTCCAATGCGATCCGCAAATATAAATCAATGTCTAAGGCATTGTGATGGGTGATAAAAGGTTTAGCCGTCGCCCCACCGGCAGTGGTATGCAATACAGGGGTTTCTACTTCCATAAAGCCTTCCCCATTTAAAAATTGCCGCACGGCATTAATAATTTTGGTCCGTTTGACGAAGCGTTGAAAACTGTCGGGATTGGCAATCAAGTCCAAATAACGTTGCCGATATTTTTGTTCTACATTGGTTAAGCCATGATACTTATCCGGTAATGGCCGCAAAGCTTTCGACAAGAAAGTCACATGGGTGGCCTTGACGGTCAATTCCCCAGTGTCTGTCCGCATCACTTCACCGGTTACACCCAAAAAGTCACCTAAATCAGAGCGTTTGAAAATATGGTAGTTTTCTTCGCCAACGGTATCTTTACGCACGTAAATTTGAATCTTACCCGTGCGATCATGTAAATCGGCAAAGCCAACTTTACCCTTCCCACGTTTGGTCTGCATCCGACCGGCAATGGTTACTTCGATTGGTTTGGCTTCTAAGGCTTCTTTATCCTCAGCCCCATATTTATCATTTAACGTCTTTGCTAAATCTGTTCTCTCAAAACGATGACCAAATGGATCAACGCCCTCATCGATAAGCTCTTGTAGCTTTTCACGCCGGACTTTTAATTGATCGTTCATCTCTTTGTTTTCATTCTTGGCCAATGAACCTTCACTCCTATTCACACATTTTTAAAATTTTATATCTAAGCACCTTGGGATAACTGGTGAGCTGCCTTTTCGGCCAGTCGCACTTCAGCTTGATCCACAAAGTCATCTAAAATATCAATCACTTCTTGTTGCGTCATTACCGCATTGACCTTCGCCCGGGTTTTAGCTGCCCGGGGAATCCCCTTCAAATAGTAAGCGGCTTGTTGTCTAAATTCAGGCACGGCAACTTTTTCACCTTTTAGTGCTACTAGGCGTTGCAATTGCAATTTAGCCGTGGCAATTTTTTCTCTAGGGGTAGGCTCTGGCAATAATTCCCCAGTTTCAATGTACGCTAACATCTGTTTTAAGACCCAAGGGTTGCCTAAAGCTGCTCGGCCAACCATGACCGCATCAGCGCCGACAACATCCAACATGCGTTTGGCATCTTGGGGCGTCTTCACATCCCCATTCCCCATAAAGGGAATGGTTAGTTGACGCGCTACTTTTTGCAATAAATCCCAGTCGGCATGACCCGTATACATTTGTTTCCGGGTCCGGCCGTGCATTGCCAGCGCACTGGCACCGGCAGCTTGTGCAGCTAAAGCATTTTCCACCGCCAAGATATGATCGGCATCCCAGCCGGTACGCATTTTAACCGACACCGGTTTATGCACATGCCGCACCACGGCGTCTACCATTTCATAGACCTTATCTGGATCCAAAAGCCAGTGAGCGCCAGCATCTGTTTTAACCACTTTGTTGACCGGGCAACCCATGTTGATATCGATGATATCCGCACTGGTTTTTTGATCAATAAATTCCGCCGCCTCAACCAACGTATCCTTGGTGCCCCCAAAGATTTGAATACTAATCGGGTGCTCCTTTGGATCCACAAACAACATATGCATCGTTTTTTGGTTGTGGTGCATAATACCCCGATCGCTGATCATTTCGCAGACAACTAGCCCCGCCCCAAATTCCTTGGCGGTAATCCGAAAAGCTGCGTTGGTAATGCCAGCCATTGGCGCAACGACGATCTGATTTGGTATCGTCACATCACCAATATTCCACTCCATACTTTTGACCTCCTGTAATCGTCAGAAACTTTGCACTGATAGTCATAATGCTACCATAAAACCTATTGTTATTTCAAAAATTATTTTTCAGCTTGGCCCATGAGTGCCTGCAAATCGGCAACACTGTATTGATACTTATTGCCGCAGAACTTGCAGACCGCTTCAGCGCCGCCGTCTTCGTCAATCATTTGTTGTAATTCACTTTGGCCTAAGGACGCCATGATCGCCCCAAAATGGGCTTTGGAACAGTTACACTTGAATTGTACTGGCATTTTTTCTAGAACCTTCACATTCCCTGCCCCTAAAATCAGCGCTAAAATATCTTCTGGGGTCTGCTTGGCCCGAAGTAATTCGGAAACCAGTGGTAAAGCCTTTAGATTGGCTTCAAGTTGGCTGAGCTGTTGGTCATCAGCATTGGGTAAAACTTGGATCATAAAGCCCCCAGCCACGCCGATGGTATTGTCTGCATTGACAAACACGGATAAGCCCACGGCCGAAGGAATCTGTTCGGACTTGGCTAAATAATAAGTGAAGTCCTCGCCTAATTCACCGGATACCAGGGGAACTTGCCCGGTGAAAGGTTCCTTTAAACCCAAGTCTTTGGTTACGCTGAGCATGCCATTGGTGCCCACCGCCCGTTTCACATCAATCTTACCCACCAAGTTTAACGGTAGGTTCACATGGGGTTCCGAAATATAACCTTTAATATCCCCATAGGCATTGCCATCTACCACGATAGCCCCCACCGGTCCATCGCCCATGACTCGGGTGGTAAGTTTTTCATCCCCTTGCAGCATCCCTGAACTGATCAATAACGTCCCGATCATCGTCCGACCCATAGCAGCCGAACTGGCACTCCAAGTGTCGTGACGCTGTTGGGCTTCGGATACCAACTGGGTAGCATCCACAGCATAAGCCCGTAAGAGCCCATCTTGGCTAATTGCTTTTATTAAATAATCACTCATTTATTTTGTCGCTCCTTTATGTCAATTTTGTTATTTTACCACAAACTGGTAAAAAAATAGGCCTGAATCATCCGTTGTTTCAAACAACGGTGGCCTCAGTCCTATTTTTAACTTATTTATGCAGGATCATGATGATCCGGATCTTTTGAATCAGGTGTTTTATTTTCGGCTGGCTTTTCAGCTGACTGATCATCAGTTGGTGTGTCAGGCGCTGTTTTGGTAGTAGTTGGCTGGTCAGCCGTATCTGTTTTAGCGGCATCGGCTTTGGTCTCATCTGCTGGTTTCGTATCAGCATCTGATTTAGCTTCAGCATTTTCAGCTTCTTCAGCGACTTGCTTTTCAGCATCTTTGCGTTCAGCTAATTTCTTAGCTTCTTCAAAGGTCCCAGCGCTTTCACTTGGAAATTCATCGGAATCTTCACCTTCAGGCATTTTACCAGTCTTGAACAAGCTTAAGATTTGTTTTTCGTTCAAAGTTTCATACTTCAACAAAGCTTCAGCGATGGCTTTATGCTGATCACGGTGCGTTTCGATGATATTGCGCGCCCGTTCATGGGCTTCATCAATGATCCGACGAACTTCATCGTCAATTGATGTGGCTGTTTGTTGGGAATAACCTGGGTTTTGCCCAAATTCAGCTCCCACGAATGGTTGGCCGCCGCTTTCTAAGGCAACTGTCCCCAGTTTTGGACTCATCCCATATTGGGTGACCATGCCCCGGGCAATTTGTGTAGCTTGCTCGAAGTCATTAGAGGCCCCTGTGGATTCGGCGCCAAAGATAATTTCTTCAGCAGTCCGGCCACCAAGTAACCCAGCAATTTGTTCATCCAATTCCTTCTTGGTTAACAGGAATTGATCATCCTTTGGCAACATGATGGCATAACCGCCGGCACGGCCCCGAGGAATGATAGTAACCTTACGGACAACTCTCGAATCACTTAAGACCAACCCAATGATCGCATGACCCGCTTCGTGGTATGCCACCATGGTCCGCTCTTTCGGTGCAATGACCCGATCCTTTTTAGCAGGACCGGCAATCACCCGATCTTCGGCTTCATCAATATCGGAGGCATCGATCTTCTTCTTACTTCGCCGCGCCGCCACTAAAGCAGCTTCGTTAAGTAAGTTTTCCAAATCGGCCCCGACAAAACCTGGTGTTTGGCGGGCAATTTCCTTTAGGTCCACATCGTCGGCAAATGGTTTGTTTTTGGCATGGACTTTCAAGATGGCTTCACGGCCCTTAACATCTGGCCGGCCAACCAAGATCTTACGATCAAAACGACCTGGCCGCAAAAGGGCTGGATCTAAGACATCGGAACGGTTGGTAGCAGCGATGACGATGACGCCTTCGTTACCCGTAAACCCGTCCATTTCAACTAACAATTGGTTCAAGGTTTGTTCACGTTCATCATGACCGCCACCAAGACCTGCACCACGTTGACGCCCAACGGCATCAATTTCATCAATAAAGATAATGGATGGGGCATTCTTCTTGGCATTTTCAAACAAATCCCGGACACGACTAGCCCCGACCCCGACGAACATTTCCACGAAGTCTGAACCAGAAATTGAGAAGAATGGGACGCCGGCTTCACCGGCAACGGCGCGGGCCAGCAAAGTTTTACCAGTACCAGGAGGGCCCTCTAGTAAGACACCAGCCGGTATGCGGGCACCAAGTGAGGCGAACTTGCGGGGATCCTTTAAGAACTCAACAACTTCCACCAATTCTTGTTTTTCTTCTTCAGCACCGGCCACATCGGAAAAACGAACCTTGTTTTTCTTAGGATCTTGCGGTTTTGCTTTGGACTTGCCAAAATTCATAACCCGACCATTGCCGCCGCCACCTTGACCGGCTTGACCCATCATCATATACAAGAAGATAGCAATGAAGGCCATTGGCAACAGCATCGTCAATACCGAGATCCACATCCCAGATTGGGACTCTTCATTGGTATTAATCGCCACATTATTCTTCTTAGCAACTGCATTGACTTGGTTCACCAATGAGTCAGAAGTTAAAATCGTGGTATTAAAGTGGGTCACAGAGCTATCACTTTTGCCAGAAAGCAAACCGAAACTACTATTATCAGTCTTAACTTTCTGAGCTTTTTGATAGACCCCATTCACTTTGTACACGCCATTAGCTGGCTGAATGGAAAAAGACTTCACCTTTTTACTCTGCAAATCTTTGACGAATTGCGATGAGCTAACACTTTGTGATTGTGATTGACTATTGTTGTTGCCCACAAACCAGCCAACAATTGCAATAATGACCACAAACATAAAGATGTAAAATAGACTATTCCCAAATAGCCCATTTTTCTTATTCTTCATATATTCCCTCCTATTTTTAGGTCATCGAACCCACGTTTAAGAGCATAATAGCACAAACTTATTGGGATGACGATGTTATTGTTTGTAAACCTCGGGCTTTAAGATACCGATATAAGGCAGATTCCGATATTTTTCAGCAAAATCTAAGCCATAGCCCACAACAAATGCATCTGGCACGCTAAAACCAACGTAATCTGCTTTAATATCCTTAACAACCCGGCCTTCAGGTTTATCCATTAAGGCACAAATAGCAATGGATTTCGCCGCTCTGGTCTGGAAGAGCTTGATCAAATAGTCGAGGGTGCGACCACTATCTACAATATCTTCAACTATTATAATATCACGACCAGCAACTGATGTATCCAAATCCTTGAGAATTTTGACCTCACCAGAGCTGACCGCCGCACTACCATAACTTGAAACGTCCATAAAATCGACTTCAACGAAGTCATCAATGGCCCGCATTAAATCCGTCATAAACACAATGGCACCCTTTAAAACACCAATGAGTAAGGGATTTTTGCCTTGGTAGTGCGCTCTGATCTCTGAGCCAAGCCGAGAAACAGTGCTTTTGATTTCATCTTCAGAGTACAAAACTCTGAGAATATCCTCTTGCATGATAACGCCCCTTTAACGATTTTGCTTAAAACACAACATGAATTTTATTCTATCAGTTTCAGTGGTTTGAAACAATTGAAAAAATCGGAAAGTTGGGATCCAGATCAAGTTGTCTTTGGCAAAAACGAGCCACAGCTGATCGCGCTTATCACTGGGGACATGGCGGTCGATCAATAGCTTCTTAACTTTGCCATGGTGACCATTGGGCAATTGATAGCGATCCCCGGGTTGACGGCGCCGCACGGTGATGGGAAAATCAGCTGGGCTCAGCGTCACTGTTTGCGTTAAAACAGCAGCCGGGTCCACTTGCTCAGAGGTTATTTCAAAGATACCAATGGTTGAATTATCTGGCAAGCTCTGCCAATGGTTTAATTCTAGCTGAAAATGGTCAGGATTGCTTACTGCTAAAGTCTGATTTTTTTGAATAAAGAAGCGGTCATAGACCCGTTTGAATACCAAATCCCCCTCCAAATCCAAGGTCACTTGCGGTTTTTGACCATTTAATAAGCGTAACATCCCCTGAGCTTGCTGAGCTTTTAAAGGGATGGCTTTAAAAAAATGCTGCCACAGCCCTTGCAAATAGGCCAGTTGCACGTTGGCCCCTAGGTCTTGAAACCGGCCAACTGCACCGACTAGCCCGCAAGCCGTGGCCTGGATCCCTAAATCTTGGCACAGCTTTGGCATCAGTGTGGCTTGCAGGGCTAACAGACTGGCCAAGCTCTGGGAGAAATATTGGGTATGGTCTAACAACCCCGCATTTTCTTGTTTTAATTTAGGCAGTACTTGATGCCGCAGCCGATTACGCAAATAAGTGTCGGCCTGATTGGTCACATCTTCAAAATAAACCAAGTGGCGGGCCTTGGCGTAAGCATACAATTGCGCTTTGCTGAAATTTAACAAGGGCCGTACCAGTTCAAACTTGCCAAAGGGCCGCTTGACCGGCAGTCCAACAGTAGCTGGCAAATCCCCTGAACGCATTAGCTTCATTAAAATTGTCTCCGCTAAATCATCCCCGTGGTGAGCCGTTAACACCTTATCATAGTTATGTTCGGCCATGATCTGGGCAAAAAAAGCATAGCGAAAAGCCCGAGCGGCGGCTTCAATACCTTCTTTAGGATGCTGTACTTTGGGCCAGTCCGCCACATAAAGGGGTAGGTGTAATTGCTGGGCAAAGGCTTGGATGAATGTGGTTTCAGCTTGGCTTTGGGCCCGCAGGTGATGATCCACATAGGCAATCCCCAGCTTTGGCCGCAAATCAGCGGGTAAGTGGCGGCAAAGATCCAATAAAACCATGGAATCCACCCCCGTGGAAACCGCGATTAGGACCCGTTGGTCTTTTTGCCATAGTCGCTGGGTCAGAATATTTTGTTTAAAACTTGCTGGCAATTGATTCATAACGGCCTCCCTCACACAAAAAAGGCGTTGACAGCAACAACGTGCCTCAACCCCTATTTTAAAATCTATTCAGTTACAACAATGACTAAACTAACTGCGCCGACCGCCACGGCCGCCACGTTTACCTTCTGTATTGCGTTTCAGAGATGTTAGGCGATCTTCACTTTCTTTGAGAAAGCCGGTCAACAATGAATCAAAATCTGAGCCACCGCTACCTTTTTTGCCACCGCCAAACTGGTTGCTGTTGCTATTTGGTCTACGATTATAACTTTTAGTAGGCCCATTATTACTAGAACTGGTATGACTATGGCTGGCATGTTCGCCAGTGCGATTAGCGTGTTCGCTGCGATTACCATGGTCATTATGGGCATGAACTGGCTTAGGATTATCTTCGGCCTTACGAATAGACAAGCCGATCTTACCATCTTTCATGGTCAGTACTTTAACAGTAACTTCATCCCCAACGCTTAAAACGTCATGAATATCTTTGACATAATTATCGGAAATCTCACTGATATGAACCAAACCAGTTTTGTGATCACCAAGATCGACAAATGCCCCAAAATTAGTGATGCCTGTTACTTTACCCTTAACTTTTTCGCCAACTTCAATCGACATAAAACAGAAAAGTCCTCCTTAGTTTGTGTAACAATAAGTATAGCATTTTGAAAAAAGTGCGCAACCCTAGTTGCTTGGTTTATCCCTAGGCAGACTGAAAATAATCTCGCCAGGTTTAGAATAATAATACTTCTCCCGGACGACTTTCTCCAAGTAATCTGCATTATTTAATTCATTGACCTTTAATTTGAAGTCCGCATTTTGCCGGCGAACTTCCTTGAGCTGAGCTTGGCTTTGCTGCGTTTGTGCCTGTAGCGCATTGGTATTTTGATGGGCTCTAAAAATTTGAATACCCAATACCAAGATCACTGCCAGCACAACAACGCCCAACAAAGTTAAGCGTCGCCGCTGGACTTTTTTGACATAACTTTGCCGGCGCGCTTCAATGTGCTTAACTGTTTGGGTTTGAATGTATTGATTGTCTAATGACTGAACCTTTTGCTTTGGTGGTTGTTTCTCATACATAGCCCTAATCTCCCGTAAAAAAACTATACTACGTTTAGTATAGCGCAAACAGTGAGCTTTTGGCACATTTTCTTATTTCTTTAAATAAACTTATCTTTTTGTGTATATTCTTCAGATAAGGTAGTGTACATCTCAGCGGCATCTTCTTTTTTAGTAGAATCCCGTAGATTTTTAACCGCTAATTGCACCGTGCGATTGCCAAAGCGAATCTCAATTTTATCCCCAACCGCTACATCTGTGGAAGATTTAGCTACTTTATCATTGATCAAGATCCGACCCTTATCGGCAATTTCTTTAGCCACGGGCCGTCTTTTAATTATTCGTGAAACTTTTAGAAATTTATCTAAACGCATATTATTTCCTACCTTTCAAATGAGCGCGGTAATTCAACCAACGCCGTAACATCTTACCCATCAGGGGCAAACTCAGCCATTCTTTGAAGGTGAGTAATTTAAAAGCCACACACAAAATCCCAAAAACTAACAAGCCCACTAACATATTGATCAAGGTGATCACCACTGCGCTACTGCGGGTCAGTGCCATAAAACTTTGCATCCCCACCGCACCGCTGATCACCACAAAGCCCATGACGCCTACGATCAACAACAGCTTCCAAATGAACCCCCGGGCAAAAACTGCGTGTTTCACATATGCCGGCGTACATAAAAAGATCAATAAAGCAACCACACCAAGGGCTAATACTGTGGCAATGGCACTACCAGCGATGCCTAGGACTTCAGTCAGCTTTTGATTGATCAAAAGTTTGACCACAAAACCCAGGATCAGCGCCAGGGTGGGAATTTTAAAACGATCTAGACTTTGTAAAACACTACTAAAGACATTAATCAAGGCCACTAGAATAACACTGATCATATAAATCGCAATGGTCAAACTACCTTGGCTATCCCCAAAGAGCAGGCGGTTGATCCAAGGCATTAATACCATTAGACCTACTGTGGCCGCTGCTGAGAGGGCCAGGGCAATATGGGTCAATTGCTGGGTCAATTTCATAAATAAAACTGGTTTATCATTCAAACGGGCAGCACTCAAAGCCGGCAATAGGGCGGTCACAAAGGCCATGGTCACCACCAACCCCATCTGGACCAAAGGTTGGGCCCGGTCATAGACCCCCTTGAGGTCAAAGGCCACCGTGGCCCCTAACCCGCTGTGCATCAACCCTTTTGTGACAGTGAAAGAATCCACCAGCTGCATGATCACCATGGCAGCCGCAAATAAACTAATGGCGCCGCCTTCTACCCAAAAGCGTTTAATCAAGTGCCCCCAATTCAGGGGCGCTTGACTAGCTGCAACTTGGGCCAAGGGGTCGCGGCGATACCGTGGAACCATGACTAAAGCCGCCGCCAAGCCCCCCACCAAGGCCCCGCTCATGGCGACTGCACCCATTTGATAATCGCCCCATTTAAAGTGCACATACAACCCTGCTGCCAATAAGATGATCCCCACCCGTAACAGCTGTTCCACCACTTGCGAAATCGCGGTAGGCCGCATTTCAAAAGTGCCTTGAAAATACCCGCGCAGGCAAGATAAAATGGGGGTCAATAAGAACATGAAGGCCACTACCTGAATCAAGCTCACCAGGCCACCATCCCCCATCATATGGGCGATGGCCGCGGCATTCAAAAACAATCCCAAAAAGATCAAGAGGCTAAAAACCCCCACGATCCAAAAACTAGCCCGCAATATTTGCTTGCGGGCACCCATACTCTCCTGTTCCGCCACTAATTTGGAAATAAAGTTGGGCAAGCCAGATAACGCCAAGGTCATCCCGATACCATAAATGGGATAGACCTGTTGATAGACGTAAAAGCCGGTATTGCCCACAATATTTTGAAAAGGCACGCGGTAAACGGCGCTCAGGATTTTTGCAATCAATGATGCCACCGACAATAATAATGCCCCACGCATTAAGTTCTTTGCATTATTTTTAGCCATAGATACTCCTAAGCCGGCTGATCCACATTAACCGCCACCCGGGCGGCTAAGTCAGCGACAAAATCTGTTAATTGGGGCAGCCAGTCGTCAACGGTCATTTTAGGTTGGATGATCAAGACCACTTCGACGGCCGTTTGCACATCACTGACCGTGGCGTGCATCTTCGTTTTCGCTAACGCCTCAAAGACCCCGGCACCTGTGATCTTTTCAAAACCACTTTGGGAGATGGTCACTGTTAAGCGTTGATTTTTTTGACCAATATGTTTTACCAGCGCTTGGTCAGCTAAAAACTTCAACTTGGCCACTTGTAATAGGCGGGTCACTTGTTCAGGATAATCCCCGAAGCGGTCGATCAAATCATCTTGAATTTCCGTTAAATCGGCTAAACTGTCGATCTGGCGGACGCGTTTGTACATTTCGATTTTTTGCTGGGCATCTTCAATATAGTTCTCCGGAATATATGCTTCTAGTTTCAGCTCAATTTCACTATCCGTGCGTTTAGGTGCCTGTTTGCCCCGACGTTTGGCCACAGCCTCTGAGAGCATTTGCGAGTACATATCATACCCCACGCTGTCAATAAAGCCGTGTTGTTGAGAACCTAACAAATTCCCCGCGCCACGAATGGACAAATCCCGCATGGCAATTTTAAAACCAGAGCCTAGTTCCGTAAAGTCTTTAATGGCCTGCAGCCGCTTTTCACTGACCTCAGTCAACACCTTATCAGGCTGATAAGTGAAATAGGCATAAGCCACCCGACTGCTACGGCCCACTCGGCCCCGCAATTGATACAACTGGGATAAGCCATAGTGGTCCGCATTTTCCACAATGATGGTGTTGGCGTTTGGCATATCGATCCCTGATTCAATGATCGTCGTGGTCACCAGCACATTAAATTCATTATTCAAAAAGCTCATGATAACATTTTCCAACTGATTTTCTGTCATTTGACCATGGGCATAAGTAATCGTGGCTTCCGGCACCAGGGCCTCCAAGCGACTGACGGTCTGTTCAATATCATTGACCCGGTTGTGTAAATAAAAGACTTGACCGTTACGCTCTAATTCCCGCAAAATGGCTTCGCGGGTCGCTCCGGCATTTTGTTCCATCACATAAGTTTGGATCGGATACCGGTTGGTGGGTGGCGTTTCAATCACGGATAAATCCCGTACCCCCACCATGGACATATTTAACGTTCTGGGAATTGGTGTGGCGGTTAAGGTCAAGACATCAATATTAGCTTTTAACTGCTTGATCCGCTCTTTGTGTTTGACCCCAAAGCGCTGCTCTTCATCCACGATCAAAAGCCCTAAATCTTTGAACTGCACGTCTTTTGATAACAGGCGGTGGGTCCCCACCACAATATCCAACTGTCCTTTTTTGAGTTCTTTAAGGTCTTCAGTCATTTGGGCTTTGGTCTGAAACCGGGATAACACCCCAATAGATACGGGGAAATCTGCAAATCGTGCCAGCATGGTTTCATAATGCTGCTGGGCTAAGATGGTGGTAGGTACTAGGAAAGCTACTTGTTTGCCATCTTGAACAGCTTTAAAAGCGGCTCGCAAAGCCACTTCGGTCTTCCCAAAACCCACATCCCCCACTAATAAGCGATCCATGGGTTGGCTGGATTCCATGTCGTGTTTTATTTCATCGGCACTGCGCAATTGATCTGGGGTCTCAGAATAAGGAAAAGCCGCTTCAAATTCCCGCTGGTAAGCATTATCTGGGGAAAAAGCAAAGCCTTTTTCCGCGGCCCTTTGAGCATACAATTCAATTAAATCATCGGCAATATCTTCGATCCGTGCCGCAACTTTACGCTTGGTCTTCTGCCATTCCGTACCGCCCAATTTATTTACATGGGGTGATTTACCCTCTGAAGCTACATATTTTTGGACTAAGTTTAACTGGGATACCGGGATAAATAGCTTGGCATTATTTTGATACAAAATCGATAGGTAGTCTTGTTTCACCCCATCTACAGCCATAGTCTGGGTGCCTAAAAACTTCCCGATCCCATGATTCACGTGGACCACATAATCTCCAGGTTTGAGGTCATTATAACTTTTGATCCGCTCAGCATTATCAATGGCCAAGCTGCGGACTTTTTTCTTGGGAGGTTGATTAAATAGCTCTTGTTCGGTTAAAACCACGACTTTATTGTCGGGTTGTTCAAAGCCGGATTGCAATACGCCAGGAATCAATTGAACGCGTTGGGGTTCAATCCCTTCCGGCCCCGTCATGAGACTGTCAATTTCAAAATCCCGAAAAGTGTTGGCCACTTTATCCAAACGGGCCGCCTGAGCAATCAATACTACCACCGTAGCTTTATCTTTACGCCAACGGTCCATTTCTGTTTTGATCATGGGCATTTGGCTAAAGAACTTTTGCGGTGTCCGGGCTTTTAAATTGCTAATTTTATCTAAACGTAACCGGCCCATGCCCTTTTGGAACAAAGATAGGTAAATTCGCGGCCGTTTATCTTTTTTTAATTGATTCAAAAAATCCTGGTCCAGTTTTTCGGCCGTTATGATTTGGCCATGATCCAATAAGTCCGTCTGCCAATTGGCAGTTTCTGCAATATGCGCCTGGTTTTGTTCTTGTAAGCGGGTGTAATCATCCACCAACACCACGTCGTCAGGTTGCAAGAAGTCTAGCAAGGTATGGACCTTTGGCAATAATTCATGGATAAACAAACCCAAGTTCTCTGGGCGCTCCCCACTTTGCAGTAGATCGATCACATGCTGTACTTGTTGGCCAAGGGCTTGTTGCAACTTAGGATCTTGTTCTAAAGTCAACAAGCGCTGATCCAAGGCTGCTTGCAGTTTGTCCCCAGCTTGGGTCAACTGGGCTTTGGTCAAGACCAGCTCGGTTGCCGGTAGAATTTCCACTTGATCCAGCTTTTCAATGCTGCGTTGGGTCTCTGGATCAAAGCTGCGCAGACTATCCACGTCAGTATCAAACAGCTCAATGCGAATGGGCAAACTGGCATTGATGGGAAAAATATCAATAATATCTCCCCGCAGGGCAAATTCCCCAGGTGAGGCCACTAGCTTCTGGCGATTATAGCCCATGACACCTAGTTTTTGGGTCAAATCGGTGGGATCCACTGTTGATTCCATGTCAATTTCAATGGCATATTGTTTAAAGGTGGCTGGGTCTGGGAGAATCTTTTGAATGCCCGCTAAAGTAGTCAAGACAATTGTAGGCTGATCTTGCACCAAGCGATTCATGGTAATGACTCGCTGGGAGCGAAACTCTGGTGAACTAAACGCAGTTTCAGCAGCTAATACCTCGGCCGCTGGAAAAGTTTGGATCTGATCTTCATCAATTAAACTGCTTAAATCACTATTTAAATAATCCAATTGCTGACTATTGGCCAAGACCACTAAAATACTGCGTTGGGCCTTTTGAAAAAGCCCCGCCAGCCAAACTGACCGGGCTGAGCCTTCTAGGCCAGTGACCAATTGCCGGAAATCTGGCTGTAAATTATCAGCTACTTGTGAAATTTGACCACTTTGATCAAATAATTCCATTAAGTTCAAAAGCAAAACCCTCCTAACTCAACCATTAAAGCGGTTCATGATATCTTGTTGACTGGCACCTTCTAACCAAGCAATGGCCGCAGCAGTGGCCCGATCAAAGGCCGAAGCCATGGTAATTTGATCATCTTGATCAAAAGGGGTCAACACCCAATCCACCACTTTGCTGCGCTTAGGATGTTGAATCCCAATCTTCAAGCGATTGAAAGACTCTGTCTGCAAAGCCGCGATAATACTCTTGATCCCATTATGGCCCCCGGAAGAACCCTTAGCCCGCAGCCGCAGTTTGCCCAAGGTCAAATCCATGTCATCTTGAATGACTAATAGGTCTTTGGGGGCAATGTGGTAATAGCGCATTAAGGGTCCCACTGCACGGCCAGAGTCGTTCATATAGGTCAGTGGTTTGACCAGAAATACTTTTTCATCATTATATTGAAAGCTGGTGAATTTAGCTTCAAAGTCTTTTTTTGTCAGTGCTTGATCTAATTTTTGACTGATTTCATCTATGACGGTAAAGCCTACATTATGTTTCGTGTGGGCATAGCGTTTACCTGGATTGCCCAGGCCAACAATAATTTTCAAAATAGTCCTCCACAATTCGAAAACACCAGACCGCCAACGGTAGCCTAGTGTGGTTTTTTAGATACTTGCGTTGTTTTAGTATACCATAACTACCATTGAGGCGTGAGATTTGAGTTCAAATGATCACTGCCCAGGACCAATACTAATGTTTGCTTAAAAAAGCGATCTTTTCCCCCGGAAATGTTTTGCTTTTTGAACCCATTTTTCACGAATATACGGAAACACAACTTCTCGGACAGCGCCCACAAGTGCTTCATCGCTTTCAGCTGCATCCTCAGGATAAAACAATCGATAATCAGCGGCCATAATTTGGGCAGCATTGGTGGCGAACATTAAAGACCAGTCGTACCCTTCTGGCTTTTGGGCATGACGTTGTAATAAGTTACCATGATTCAAACAACTATTCCAAGCATCGCTACTAAAGGCCAGGCATATTTCATCAGGTATATCCAATGTGAGTAAATATCGGGAGGCTCGATTGGCCGCCATGACCCGATAATAGCCCCCACTAAAGTAATCAAAGCGATCAAAAGCCCAAAAAAGGCCCTGATTCCAACCAAACGTATAATGCTTTTGTTGCGCATAATTTTGGTAAATGAATTGATAAGGCCGTTTAAAATCATGCCAATGCCGTTGCTGGGGAATTGCTTTTTGAAACACCGAATACACGATACCTTGTCCTTGTAATTGCCGCATCACTGCTGGTAGTTGCACTGTAAAAACCCGCATCAATAGCCCCCCTATTTATCTTAAGATTCAACTTATGCCTTAACAGGATACCGCACTTAAGGCAAAACGTCAGGTATCAAGAAGCAAGTGATATTTATGCAAAATTTGTTCTTTATTGAGCGAGTCTAGTTTTACTGTGGTAACGTTCTTTCACTTGCTGTATCAGTCTTTTTCACGAATTCTAAGAAATAAATGAAAAAGATACAGAAAATACCCCGACATCGTGAAAATTGTGTTATACTATTTTTGATAAAATTTGTTTCCTAGAAAGGATGAATCATTTTGGCAGCTACAACACAAAAGGACCATCAAAAAGTTATTCTTGTCGGCGATGGTGCTGTTGGTTCCAGTTATGCATACGCCTTAGTATTACAAGGTATCGCCCAAGAAGTCGGTATCGTGGATATTTTCAAAGATAAAACAAAAGGTGATGCAATTGACTTGTCCAACGCATTACCATTCACTCAACCTAAAGAAATCTACTCAGCAGAATATTCTGACGCAAAGGATGCCGACGTTGTCGTCATCACAGCCGGTGCACCTCAAAAACCAGGCGAAACTCGTTTGGACTTAGTTAACAAAAACTTGAAGATCTTATCATCCATTGTCAACCCAATCGTTGAATCTGGTTTTGATGGCATCTTCTTAGTTGCTGCTAACCCAGTTGATATTTTGACTTATGCCACTTGGAAGATGTCTGGTTTTCCTAAGAACAGAGTCGTTGGCTCTGGTACTTCTTTGGATACAGCCCGTTTCCGTCAATCAATCGCTGAATTGGTCAACGTTGATGCCCGTTCCGTCCATGCTTATATCATGGGTGAACATGGTGACACCGAATTCCCAGTTTGGTCTCACGCCAACATTGCTGGTATCAAGATCGCTGAATACGTGAAGTCACATCCAGAAATTGATGAAGATAAATTAGTCGGCATGTTCGAAGATGTTCGTGATGCGGCTTATAAGATCATCGAATTAAAGGGTGCTACTTTCTACGGTATCGCCACTGCCTTAGCTCGGATCACCCGCGCTATCTTAGACGATGAAAATGCTGTTTTACCATTATCCGTTTACATGGATGGTCAATATGGCTTGAACGATATTTATATCGGTTCTCCTGCCGTTATTAACCGCAATGGTATCCAAGAAATCTTACAAATTCCTTTAACTGACCACGAAGAAGAAAGCATGAAGTCTTCTGCGAAACAATTAAAGAAGATTTTAGACGATGCTTTTGCCAAAGGTGAAATCGCTACGCGTCAATAGTCTTAAATGTTTCTAAACAGGAGAATCGGTACTTACCGGTTCTCTTTTTTTTAAATCAAAATGCCGACTATTATAAATTTATAAAGATAGCCAAATATCGGCTTTATAGATGGCTTAAAAGTCGCCAAAGCTGTCATTAGGTGGTATGATACGTTGTATAACCACATAGGAATGGAGGACTTAACTCCTTGAAAATAAAGAAAAAATTACCCGTTGCCTTAATTGCCGGTTTGTTTGCGGTGGTACTGGTTTACTTATTGATGACCTTTCGTTATCAAAATGTTTTCTTGCCCCACACGACTTATTCTGGCATCAGTATTGCCGGCAAAACCCCAGATCAAGCCAATCAACTTTTGCAACAACGTTTAAAAACGCAAAAGTATCAGGTCAAGGACGCCAATAAGACCCTCTTGACCTTTACTGGTTCTGATCTGGACATCAACCACGACTACACCAACCAACTCAAACAGTTAAAGGCTAAGCAAAATCCTTGGGCTTGGACATTAACTGCTATCGCAGCGCCGGTTAGTCAAGAAGGCCCGGACAAGTTAAATTTAAGTTCGGACAAAGCTCAGAAATTATATGATGATATCATGGCTAAAACCAAGGATAATCGGACCATGACTGAAAATGCGACAATCGTTAAGAAGGATAATACCTTTAGCATTAAAAAAGAAGTCTATGGAACCAATATTGATGAGCAAAAATTAAAGCAAGATATTCAAACCAGCATCTCTGAAGGCAAGACCGATGTTGATCTGAAATCAGCTTATGCCAAACCAACAATTCTATCTGATAATGCCAAATTGCAAAGCAACCTGGCAACTATCAAAAAAATAGCTGGTTTAAAAGCCACCTATCAAATCGGCAATGATACGGTGACGATCCCCAGTGAGAAGCTTAGTAGCTGGCTGACTTATAACGATGGCAAGATTCAATTAGATGAAGCTAGCGTGAAGCAGTATGTCAGCGACTTAAATACTAAGTACAGCACCATCGGTAAGACCCGCGACTTTAAGACCACCGCCGGGACTGAAGTTAAAGTCCCTGCTGGTACTTACGGCTGGAGCTTAAAGGTCAACAGCGAAACTGCCGCTTTAAGCGCTGAGATCCTCAAGGGTCAAGACTTCACCAGAAAACCTTTGACCCAAGGCTTTGGTTATAATGATGCGGGCACAGATATTGGCAATACTTACGTAGAAGTTAGCAAATCTGCCCAACACATGTGGGTCTATAAAGACGGCAAACAAGTCATCAGTACCGATGTGGTCACAGGTAAACCTGGCCAAGATACCCCATCTGGTGTCTTCGTAGTTTGGAACAAAGTTAGAAATACTGATCTAAAAGGTACCAACGATGACGGGACACCTTATTCTTCACCCGTTAGCTACTGGATGCCAATTGATTATACTGGTGTGGGCTTGCATGATTCTTCATGGCAGCCTCAATATGGTGGCACTTGGTATGTGAACCATGGTTCTCATGGCTGTGTGAATACCCCACCTAGCGTGATGAGCCAAGTCTATGCGGATGTGGCCATGAATACACCAGTCATTGTTTACTAGTTCAAATAAAAAAAGTTTCGAACAATTAAAAGTTCGAAACTTTTTTTTATGCTATTTTTTGGTAACCAGCAACAAACCATCCCCCAAGGGTAGGACGCTGGAAATTAAAGTCGGATCATTAAAAACAGTTGCAAACAACTTGTTCAAGTTTTTGTGGATGCCGTGATTACGATGTTTAATCGTACTCAAAGGCTGTAGGACCGTCCCGCCTTGGAAGATGTCATCGATCAATAAGATGCCGCGTTTGGATAGGAGTTCTAAACACCGGGGTAAAAAAGTCACATATTTGGACTTGGCACTATCCATGAAAATGAAATCATACGTCGGTTTTAAGGTAGGTAAAATATCCACCGCATCCCCCTGTAGCAATTCAATGCGCTGGGTAAGTTCAAATCGTTTAAAATTGGCCTGGGCGGCTTGGATCATTTCATCATAGCGATCAATGGTGGTGATTTTAGTGGTATCGGGTGTACTCAAAGCCATCATGATGGCAGAAAAGCCGACAGCGGTGCCAATTTCTAAAATTGCCTGGGGCTCAAGGATTCTTAATAAAACTCTAAAGAAGTTGACAGTTTCATGAGGAATCACTGGTACCCCCTGGGCGTGAACTTCATCTTCAAATTGTTTCAATGGTCCCGTTAAGGGCTGCTGTTGGTGTCGTAGAAAATTTAAAATATTTTCATCAATCACTGGTCGGTGCATCATTTCATTTCTCATAATGTATTTAGGCTCCTAATAATTTTGTAAGATAAACTGACTAAAGTTCGTTTCTATGGTATGATTGTTCAGGCAAATAACTCATTATTCCATTTATCCAGAAAGTAGGTTCGCCTTATGTTAATTAAACCTTTAGTTCGTCGTAAAGAATCTTTAACCACTGTGCCAGAAACTGCGACGCTTGAAGAAGCTCTAAAAGTCCTAGAAGAATCCGGCTTTCGCTGTGTCCCTATTTTAGATGAGACCGGCCGGCTTTTCAGAGGCAACATTTATAAAATGCATATCTATCGGCATAAATCTCGGGGCGGTGATATGACTTTACCCGTCACTAATTTATTAAAAAACGCCACCAAGACCATTAACATCCAGTCGCCTTTCTTCCGTGTCTTCTTTGATATCAAGGACTTACCTTATATCACTGTCTTAGACGAAGATAACAACTTCTATGGTATTTTAACACATAACCAATTGTTAGGGGCATTGTCTGAGGCTTGGAACATCAACATCAGTAGTTATGTCCTCACCGTGACCTCCACAGGCCAACAAGGTGAATTGTACCAAATGTCTAAGATCATTGCCAAATACGTGTCTATTTCTGGTTGTATGACCCTAGACGCCAAGGAAGAAAACTTTGTTCGGCGGACTTTGTTCACCTTACCAGCCGGTGTGGATGAAGCGACGGTCAATTTAGTGGTGGAACGGTTAGAAAAGAAAGGCTTCCCCGTTGTGGAAATTGATGATCTGCAAAATGACCGAATTTTACGGGACAACGATACTTTTACCAGATAAGTCAAGTCTTATTGTTAAAGCCCAAATCAAAAAGGATTAACTTCAGAGCAAATTGAGGTTAATCCTTTTTTTCCGTTCATTTATTATTTATGATTGGCATTTTCTTGCTTATGTATGTGACTAGATTGCAAACTAGTTGCATCTAGGCCACAACTGACAATCAACGCACGGTCAACTTCGGCCATCTTATCCGGGGATAATTGGGTCACCTTATCCTTTAAGCGTTGCTTATCGATGGTACGAATCTGCTCCAAAAGCACCACGGAATTGCGTTCAATACCATCCTTCTTAGCCACGAGGCCGACATGGGTGGGCATTTTGGGTTTTTGGATTTTAGCCGTGATAGCTGCGACGATCACAGTTGGGCTAAAATGATTACCTACATTATTTTGAATAATCAAGACGGGTCGCAGACCACCTTGTTCTGAACCGATCACCGGTGATAAATCGGCATAAAAGATATCCCCGCGCTTCACAACAAGATCCATGGACACTGTCCCCCCTCTTAATTAATGGTGTGTAGATAAGCTTCAGATTCACAAGCGGAAAATTCCTGACATATTTCAGAATTGATGCTGGCCATTTCTGTATATCCGGCTATCAAAGACCGCATCGTTTCTTGCCGTTGTTCGAGATACTCACTTAAGGCCGATTGAATCACTTCTTGCTCATCCACCGAATAGATGCTGCAATAAGTTTCGACTTCTTGCGTTAGTTTGGCATCAACCTTGACTAACAACTGCTTTTGCTCCATCTCAAATACCTCCACAATCACAAATCTACTGCAGAAATATCATAACACTTATTATGTTATTTGAGGAGGCCTAAATGTCAATTATTTTGTCAAGGGCCGGTAAACCCTTGGTAGACGCGGCGTTAAAATACAGGCTAATTCGTAGTGAATGGTGTTTGAATAATCAGCGACGTCTTGTAAACTGATGGTTTGATCTTGGTTTTGCCCCACTAATGTGACCTTTGTTCCCGTGGGATAGGCCTGGGGTAGCCGGACCATAAATTGATCCATGCAAACGCGGCCCACCATTTCACAAAATTGACCATCGATTAAAACGTGAAAGCCCTGCAGACGCCGCAGCCAGCCATCGGCATAGCCAATGGGGATCGTGCCAATGAATTCATCTTGTTCAGCCGTATAAGTAGCGCCATAGCTGACACTATCGCCAGCGTGGATTTTCTTACAAAAAGTCAATTCAGTTTCAATGCTCAAAGCCGGCTTTAACGGATAAGGTAAGTCTTCAATCCCCCGGCCGGAAGGATTCAAGCCATACAAGGCCACGCCAAATCGAACTAAATTGCCATTGCAAGCGGCATGCCACAGGCTGGTGGCTGAATTGGACACATGCACATACCGGGGCCGATCAGCCAAGGCGTCCACATAAGCATTAAACTTCGTAACTTGTTTGTCAAAGTAAGTGTTATCGGCTTCATCAGCGGTGGCAAAGTGGGTGAAGACCCCTTCGAATTCAAAATAGTCGGGATTTTCCTGCATAAAATGGACGGCTTTCAGAAATTCCGAGATTTCAGTGAAGCCAATGCGACCCATACCACTGTCAATGGCCAAATGCACCGCTAAGGGGCGCAATTGGACCTCTTTAGTCATAACGGCCTTGGCCTGGACCAACCAGGCCTTAGAACCCACGGTAAGGGAGATATGGCCACTGGCTGCTAGCGCACTGCACTCAGGGTCGGTAATGCCCAACACTAAAATAGGTTCCGTAAACTTCGCTTGGCGTAAGCCCAAAGCTTCATCTAACAAGGCCACGCAAAAGCCACTGGCCCCAGCCGCTTTAGCAACTCGCGCCACGGGCACCATGCCATGGCCATAAGCATCAGCTTTCACCACTGCAAATAACTCGGTGCCTTTATCCAAACGCTTAACTTCAGCATCAATATTGTCATAAATTGCCTGTTCATCAACGATTACACGGGCGGTACGTAAATTACCAACTACCATTGTCCGTCTCCTTTTATTTTTGTAAAATAACTTGAGTCATCACTAAATTGGTAACATGAGAAATCGAAATCAAGGCCTGACCATCAAAGGGATGCTTGGTGATGATCGGCCGACCTGTATCTGGATCATTTAAAATCTCCACATCATGTAGTGCCACCTTACCTAGCCCACTGCCATATGCCTTTGAATAAGACTCTTTGGCTGAAAAACGACCGGCTAAATATTCATAGCGACGATGACCAGTTTCGGGTAGTTTCTGAAAATCTGCTAATTCTTTAGTCGTTAATACCTTGGCCGCAAATTCGGCATTGCTTTCTTGTGCGGCTTTAATCCGATCAATCTCTGCCAAATCCACACCGATTCCTATAATCAATTATGCCAACTCCAACCTAATATGATATGTTTTATTATACCACATTGGGCTTGAAAACCAGGTGAAAACAAGACAGCATACCAAAAAAACGAAGCCCCCACAGATCAAAAATCTGCAGGGACTTCGTTTTAAAATCTAACTAGGCATTGGTTCTAATCGTAAATTTACGGTTAGCGCGTTTGCCGTGACTTTCATGATTATGGTCACTATTGCTACGGTTAGACTTGCTATGGTTGCGATCACGATCACCGTATTTCTTATTGCCTTTGTTAAAGCCGGACTTGCCGCCGCCATGACGATAGTTGCTATGGCCATTGCGAGAAGAACTACGCTTGTGACTGCCTTTACGGTTAGGTAATGGCCGTTCAGGGGTAATCTTAACAGGCACATCTGTGGCATCTTTGCTGACCGTCTTCAGGTAAGCAGAAGCCAGTTGTAATGGCGTGAATTGTTCCAATAAATCCTCAGCAGTAGCTTCAAAGCGCTCTAAGTCGCCACCTTCAACGGCATCATTGATTTCTTCAACGGCCGTCTTCAACTGGCCCTTAAAGGCTTGTTGATCGGTTGGTGGAATTAATGGCTTCATGCGCTTCTTGGTCAATTGTTCGATGGTCTTTAAATAGCTCATCTCATTATTGGTCACAAAAGTCACAGACATCCCGGTCTTACCGGCACGGCCAGTTCTACCAATACGATGCACATAGCTGTCAGGATCTTGGGGAATATCATAGTTGTACACGTGAGTTACACCGGAAATATCTAAGCCCCGGGCAGCCACATCGGTAGCCACTAAAATATCCAAATCACCCTTTTTGAATTGGCGTAAAACAGCCATCCGTTTTTGTTGAGTCAAATCACCATGAATGCCTTCAGCCCGGTAACCCCGTGCTTGTAAGCCCTTGGCTAATTCGTCCACACGCCGTTTTGTCCGACCAAAAACCAATGCTAAGTCTGGATTTTGTACATCGAATAAACGGGTCATAATATCAAATTTTTCGAAATCTTTAGCCCGGACATAATACTGATCGATTAAATCAGAGGTTAATTCCTTAGACTTGATTTTGACAATTTCAGGATGATTCATAAATTTCTCGCTGATGCGCATAATTGGTGCGGGCATAGTAGCTGAGAATAAAAGCGTTTGATGGTCGTTAGGCACGTGGGTCAAGATCTTTTCGATATCTTCAATAAAGCCCATGTCTAACATTTCATCGGCTTCATCTAAAACTAAAGTCTTGATATGTTCGATCTTTAAAGCTTTACGGTTGATTAAATCCAAAAGTCGACCTGGTGTCCCAACGATAACTTGAGGCTTGTTGTTTTGGATACCGCGGATTTGACGTCTAATATCAGCGCCACCATAAACAACTTGCACTCTTGTCTTTTTAACTTGTCCTAAGCGGTAAAGTTCTTCTTGGGTTTGGATAGCCAATTCCCGTGTTGGGGAAATGATCAATGCTTGAATATCTTTTGAGGCCATATCCAAATCGTTTAAGATAGACAACCCAAATGCAGCCGTCTTCCCAGTCCCAGTTTGTGCCTGTCCAATAACATCTTTTCCAGCCATAACTAGCGGGATCGTTCCTGCTTGAATTGGGGTTGCTTCTTCAAACCCTGCTGACTGAACAGCTTCCAATAATGCGGGATCGAGATTAAGTTCCTCGAATTTCAAATAGTGTTCCTCCTTGAGTTTTGCCTAAACATCAATACAAAACACCGAACACACGCTTAATTGGAAGGGGTCGTTGTTTTGCAGTATAAATGTTCTCTTTCATAACGTAACTAGAATATCATAACAAATATTTTTAGGAATAGCAAATAACTAGATCAGGTGGGCCACAACATCTTCTAAATGAAGGCCATGACTAGCTTTTAATAAAATCATATCTTCAGGGGCCAGGCTAGCCTTGATATCTTCAATCATTAAATCCTTATCGGCTAAGGCATAGTAATGCAAACGCTCTACGGAATACTTACTTTGTAAAGCGTCATAAAGGGCGGCGATATCTTTGCCGTACAAGAAGACCTCTTGAATATCAGTCGGATCTAAGTCCTCTGCTAACTGGGCATGTAGCAATTGGCTTTGCTGGCCCAGTTCCAACATATCCCCTAAAACCACTTTGCGTTCCCCGATGGTGGGGATAGCTACAAAGTTTTTCAAAACCTCTTTGACCGCCGTGGGATTAGAATTATACACATCACTTAAAATATCGCAGCCATTAAAGCCTTTAAGCCACTCCGTACGTTCAGCGGTGACTTTAAAATTCTTCAAGGCCGTGATCATTTGGTTCACCGGTACATGGATTTGCTGGCCCACGGCAATCGCCGCCAAGGCATTGTTCACGTTATACCCCCCCATGAGGGGTAGGACAAACTTTTTATCTGGCCACTCGTTGGTCAAAAAACTGGTTTGGGTCTTTTCAGGCACCACGTCCATGGCAAACAAATCATCAGCTGCTGTTTGGCCAAAGGTCTTGGTGGCCAGTTCATCTGTGATCCGCTCCCGTAATAAGGGTTCGTCGCCATCATAAATCAACGTGCCATCTGCCTTAAGGCCATCCACAATTTCCATCTTGGCATCAGCAATTTTGTCCCTGGTCCCAAAAAACTCAATGTGGGCTTCACCGATCATGGTGATCACGGCAATGTCTGGCTCAGCGATGGTACTCATTTTATGCAGCTGGCCGGGCCGATCCATCCCCATCTCCAACACCAAATTTTCCGTATTAGTATCCATTCCTAAAATGGTATAAGGCACACCAATTTCATTGTTGTAATTGGCCACAGTTTTATGGGTGTTGCTTTGGGTCGCCAAAATAGCAGCGATCATGTCCTTTGTGGTGGTTTTCCCGTTGCTGCCGGTGACGGCAATGACGCGAGGATTGACCTTATGCAGATAATATTTGGCCAATTCAATAAAGGCCGTCTGGGTATCAGCCACTTCAATCGTGGGAAAATCAACCGGTTGATTGGCATGGCCCGCCTGCCAAAAACTGCCAACAGCGCCATTTTTAATGGCCGCATCAACAAAATCGTGGCCATCGCGCTGGGCAATCAATGGGACAAACAAACCACCACTTTGAAGTTGCCGAGTATCAAAAGTGACACTCGTTACGATCCTAGTCCCCCAAGCCCCTAAGTCTGTTTGACTATGGACGGCACTTGCAACCTCATTTAAGGTCATTTTCATGTTTATAAAACTCCTTATTCTCTAGAAATTTGCTTCAATATCCTTCTTGGTTTGATACCGTTCTAAGCCCAAGTTGATCAGTTCATCAATCAAGTCCTTATAACGCAAGCCCATCTCCTGCCACAAGTAAGGGTACATAGAATACTTGGTAAAGCCAGGCATGGTTTGAACTTCATTTAAATAAACTTCATTGCTGGTACTTAAGAAAAAGTCCACCCGTGCTAGGCCACTCCCCCCAATGGCGATGTAAGCCCGCTTCCCATAATCTTGAATCTGGGCTTTCACATCTGCATCCACTGGTGCAGGGATAATCAGCTTCGTGGTCCCATCCACAAACTTGGCATTGAAATCATAGAAGGTGCGATCCTTGCCAATCTCTCCAGGATTTGAAACATTAACGTCCTTGTTGCCTAAAATAGCTAATTCAATTTCCCGAGCATCAGGAACCCCTTGTTCAACGATGACCCGATCATCATATTTAAAGGCAAATTGAATGGCCTCTTTTAAAGCAGTCGTATCCTTTAATTGCTCAGCAGCAATCATGGAGATCCCAATACTGGAACCGGCATTGGCTGGCTTGACGAACAATGGTGGCAATAATGAGCCGGAAACTCGGTTTAAGATGCCCGTGGCATCAGCCACCCAGTCATTGTATAAAATACCTTCAAAGGGCACCTGGGGAATTCCTGCTTCTTGAAAGACAAGTTTGCTGATGATTTTATCCATACCAGTGGCTGAGGCCATAACGCCATCCCCCACGTAAGGGATATCCAACACATCTAAGAAGCCTTGGATCGTCCCATCTTCCCCATTGGTCCCGTGGAGCATTGGAAAGACAATGCTATTGTCTTTGTCAAAATCATAAGGATTAGCCAAAACCCCAGTAGATTGGCCGTCAGGATCTTGATAACTGGCTTTGTCAGCAGCGATCAAATGCAACTGTTTTTCCGATTGCAGGGGTTGTTTGAGCAAGGCGCCGGCAATAAAAGCACCCTTTTTTGTTATGTAAACTGGCACAACTTCATGAGTTTGATAGGAAATCTCGGAAACCAGGGAAAACGCACTTAAAATTGAAATATCATGTTCGGCACTTCGACCACCGTAAAGCAGATAAATTCGCATATTCTTATCTTTCTCCTTTAAAAATTAAGCTTGTAAGGTTACATTCCAATGCTGGGTCTCCCGGTTATACCGTAAGTGTCCCAGCAAAATGTCATCATCGGCTAACCAAGCGGCCTCCCCACCGCTAAAGCGATGCCGCAGTTGATACAACGGCACTTGAAAGAAGCCCCCATCCCGTTTGGCCGCCATAAAATTGAATAAAACCCCGTCGATCAGTAATTGATGCAGGGTTTGAATCGTCCCTTGGTCTAAAGGCACAAAATTCGTGGTGTTACGGCGGAACAAGAAATTCTGTTCAAAATGATGTTGTTCAAAACAACGGACAATGGCATTGG
The DNA here is from genome assembly GCF_001436375.1 of Agrilactobacillus composti DSM 18527 = JCM 14202. Taxonomy (GTDB): domain Bacteria; phylum Bacillota; class Bacilli; order Lactobacillales; family Lactobacillaceae; genus Agrilactobacillus; species Agrilactobacillus composti. The sequence goes on from NZ_AZGA01000077.1 coordinate 27,653, forward strand.
ACAAGACCCGGTAGAAATCATCTAAATGCCGATAATAAGTCTTTACATTGCCATTTGGGACCTGCAAATAGACATAGCGATTGGCTAGTTTATAATAAAACGGGGACGACAAGTGGGTATAAGCATGTCCAAGATACAGCAATTCAGATACCTCTAAGGGGGTCACTTCATCTAGATAAAGTGTATGTTTATAATCGATCCATTTTTTACCGTGAATTTTTGGGTTCAACAAATAACCCAAGACGTTTTCACGACCGGAAATGACGTTAAAGCCGGTATGGGGATCAATCATTTCATCAGGATCAACCGGGGACAGTAACATCAGGTGCTCAGGCACGTGTTTAAAACTGTTCACAAAATCCCCCATACTAATGCCATAAGACAAAATCATATTGGTCACAGTTTCTAAGTGCACATATAAATAATTTTCAGACATGTTTTTCTAACTCCACTGGTAATGTTCAACACAAATCAACAATACTGAATAAATCCCACAATGTAAAGCTTAGTCAATCCATTTTACCACTTATGCCTATTAAAAATCAGCTAAAATTTACGAGTTCACGTCAAAAAAACACCAAAGCCCGGTGGGATACCGTAACTTTGGTGTGAATTTAAATTTCGTTGGCTTCGTCCATATAGTGTCTGGTCATGGGCAACCCCGTGCCGCTGGGGCCATTGGTGAGCAAATATTGAATCACATCAATGTTACCAGCTTCAAAAGATGCTGCCGCCCCTTGTAAATATAACGACCACATGCGACTAAACGGGACGCCGTATTTGGCGATCACTTGATCGATCACTGCCTGGTAGTTTTGATACCACAATTCCAAGGTGCGCTGATAATGCCGGCGTAAGGGTTCTAAATCATCGATCTGCAAGTGGGCATCCATAATATGTTGGATATTTTCCCCCACGTTTGGGATATAGCCCCCAGGGAAAATATACTTATTCAAGAACGGATCTACCCCCGCCCCCTCATGTTGGCCGGTGATACCGTGGATCAACGCCCGGCCGTTGGGTTTCAAGAGCTTTTGCACATCTTTGAAATACAAGCCAAGGTTTTCCTTACCCACATGTTCAAACATACCCACAGAGGTCACATAGTCGTATTGATCCTTGACTTCCCGATAGTCCGTCAATAATACCGTGACTTGGTCTTCCAAATGGTATTGTTTAATTTGGGCCTGGCAATAATCAAATTGTTCCTGGCTCAAGGTCACGCCAGTAGCCTTTAAGCCAAAATCTTTGGCGGCCATAAGGATCAACGTGCCCCAGCCACAGCCAATGTCTAATAAACTGGCCCCAGATTTGGGATAAAGTTTATGTAAAATGTGGCGGTCTTTGTTGATTTGAGCTTGTTCTAAGGTGTCCGTATCCTGTTTAAAATAAGCACAGGAATAGGTCATGGTTTTATCTAACCACAGCCGATAAAAATCATTACCGATGTCATAATGACTTTGTACGTCGGCTTTACTGGCTTTTTCAGAATGTGAGATTTTTGGCAGGTGCTTTAAAAATGAATTTTTCGTCAAAAAGCTGCCCGCTTGGCGATAGGCGGAGGCAATCAAAGCTTGAATACTGCCGGTGACCTCAATCACGCCTTGCATATAGGCTTCGGCCAAAACCAAAGTGGGTTTGTCTGTTAAACTCTTTAAAGGAATCTCTTGATTCATTTGAATGGTGACTGCCGCTTTTTGATCCGGTCCATAATGTTCAGTCTTGTTGTCCCAATAAGTCACGTCAACTGGTAGATCAAAGGCGCGGCTAAAGAGTTGGCGATAAACGGTTTTCTCGAGCATAAAAATCCCCCTCTTTATTAAAGTAAACAACTTATCTTACAATACTGGCCTTAAAAAGTGCAAGTTGAAGTCACAAAAAAATCGCGTTTCCAAGGCCCAATTTGCCCTTGAAACGCGATTAACGAGAAGATAAAAATTATTTAGCTTCTTCTTTGTTAGGGTTCGCATTTTTGTCTGCAAAACCATATTTCTTGTTGAAACGATCCACACGGCCATCGGCTTGTGTGAATTTCTGACGCCCAGTATAAAATGGGTGTGAATCAGAAGAAATTTCAACCCGGATCAATGGATATTCTTTACCTTCATAATCGACGGTTTCACTAGAATTTCTCGTAGAACCAGATACGAACTTATAGCCTGTTGCTGAATCTAAGAAAACAACGGGATGATAATCTGGATGAATGCCTTTTTTCATAATGTTTTCGCTCCTTTGCCCTAAATCATTTGCTGAAATAGAGATATAATATCCTTCATGCACATCATAGTATGATAGCATGGATTTAATTGAATAACAATGACTTTTTAAATATTTCCCAGGAATTGCTACTCGGGATCGTCGATGATTTTTACGTCAGCCCCTAAGGCCTGTAGCTTGTAGACCACCCGATCATACCCCCGCAAAATGTTCTCCACTTTGGAGATAGTGGTGGTGCCTTCAGCCATTAAGCCGGCAATCATCAAACAAGCCCCTGCCCGAATTTCATCGGCAGTTACTTCGGCACCCTGTAGGTGATTGACATGGTGCAAAATGATCACATCGTTTTCAATGCTGATATCCGCCCCCATGCGAATTAATTCCGGCACATGGCGGACCCGTTTAGGGTAAATGGTATCGATCACGATGCCATCGCCTTGGGCTTTTAATAATAACGGCGTAATAGGCTGTTGTAAATCTGTGGCAAAGCCAGGATAGGGCCCAGTTTTGATCTGGACAGCATGTAGTTCACCAGAAGGGTACACAAATATGCTATCCTCGCCCACTTCCATATTCACACCGATTTCTTCTAACTTGGCCAAATAAGAATCTAAATGCTCGCTGATAATATTCTTGATGTTGACCCCATCGCCACAAATCGCTGCCATGGCTAAATAAGTCCCCGCCTCGATGCGATCGGGAATGATGGTGTGGGGATTGCGGGCATACAAATGAGGCACGCCCTCAATCCGAATGGTGTCCGTTCCAGCGCCCCGGACTTTGGCCCCCATGTTATTCAGATAAGTTGCTAAATCAATAATTTCTGGCTCTTTGGCCGCATTTTCGATACTGGTTTGGCCATTGGCCGTGACGGCAGCTAAAATCAAGTTGATCGTCGCCCCTACTGAGACCATATCTAAGAAAATCCGGGCTCCATGCAGCCCTTCTTTAGGCGCGGTTATAAAAATAGCCCCATGTTCATTGCTCACTGAAGCCCCTAGGGACTCAAAACCCTTAATGTGCTGATCGATTGGTCGGGGCCCAATGTCATCACCGCCGGGCATGCCCACGATAGCATGGCCAAAACGGCCCAGTAAGGCCCCCATAAAGTAATAAGAAGCCCGCAAGCTTTTAATCTTACCGTTTGGCAACGGCTTAAATTTAATCTCAGTGGGATCTAAAACTAAGGTATTGGTATCTTCATCAAAATCCGAATGGACGTTCATTTCTTCCAAAATAGCCATTAAATTATAGACATCTTTGATATGGGGTACGCTATCTAAAGTGACCTTAGACTCGGAAAGAATTGCCGCTGGAATCAGCGCAACAGTACTGTTTTTGGCACCACCAATTACAACTTCACCCCGTAATTTATGGCCGCCGTGAATTATCATTTTTTTCATTTTATTTTTATTCCTTATATTAAAGATAAAATATTCATCAACGTGACACTGCTATATAAGTGTTTCTCAAGCAGTTGACACTACTTGTAATGATATAGAAAATGCGTCGGGATTACAAGGCAAGGTTTGTGATATTTCAATATTTTCAACAAAAAAGGATTAGACCAATCGTTGGCCTAATCCCTTTTTAATCTTTCAAATCTTGCTGATGACTATTAAACCAAAACGCAGGTTGCGTCGGTCTCATATTTCTCATCATAATTTTAACTTACCTTAAAAATTGTTAAAATCCTGTTTCAAATTCCTAGTTTAATCTTCAGCGGGTAAATCAGAAGCAGCCCCGATGAAGGCTTTGAATAAGCCTTCTGGCCGGTTTGGCCGAGATAAAAATTCAGGATGATACTGACTAGCCACGAAGAATTTGTTTTCAGGAATTTCCACAACTTCCACCAACCGGTTATCTGGTGATACCCCAGAGAATACCAGGCCTTTAGAAGCCAGTAAGTCACGGTACTTATTATTAAATTCATAACGATGACGATGGCGTTCTTGGATCACAGATTGGCCATCATAGGCATTAGCCGCAACACTGCCTGGTTTGAGCTTACAAGGATATAAGCCCAGCCGTTGCGTACCACCCATGTTTTCAACGTTTTCTTGATCAGCCATTAAATCAATCACGTTATCTTCAACATCTGGGTTGGTCTCCGTAGAGCCCGCATGGCGCAAACCTGCCACGTCTCTGGCAAATTCCACACAAGCCATTTGCATGCCTAAACAAATCCCTAAGAATGGCACATCATTTTCCCGAGCATACTTGATAGCTGAAATTTTACCTTCTAGTCCCCGGTTGCCAAAACCACCAGGCACCAAGATACCATCGGCATCCCCAAGTAATTCTGCAACGTTAGCTTCATTCACATCTTCAGCTTGAATCTTATTTAATTCGATATCTGTATCATAAAGATAGCCCGCGTGCTTCAAAGCTTCGGTAATGGAGATATAAGCGTCTTGTAATTCCACATACTTGCCCACTAACGTGATCTTAGTCTTATGATGCAAGTTTTGCGCTTTTTGTTCCAACGCCCGCCATTGGGTCATGTCTGCCTTAGGAGCATCGATATGCAAGTAATCGCAGACGATTTGATCCATGCCTTGTTCTTGTAAAGCCAATGGAATGGTATAAAGGGTCTTCACATCCCGAGATTCAATCACGGCTTCTGGGTCCACATCACAAAACAGGGCAATTTTATTGCGCAATTCTTGTGATACTGGTTTTTCCGTCCGTAAGACCAAAATGTTTGGTTGAATCCCCAAGCCCCGCAACTCTTTAACACTATGTTGGGTTGGTTTGGTTTTCATTTCCCCAGCTGCGTGTAAATAAGGCACTAACGTGGTGTGAATATATAACACGTTTTCCGCACCGACTTCTGACTTCATTTGCCGTAAAGCTTCTAAGAACGGTAAGGATTCAATATCCCCCACGGTTCCGCCAACTTCGGTGATAATGACATCGGAATCAGTCGTTGTGGCTGCCCGCATAATTTTTTCTTTGATCATATCTGTGATATGTGGAATAACTTGTACAGTGGCGCCCAAGTATTCACCATGACGTTCTTTTGCGATAACTTCAGAATAAATTTTACCAGTTGTGACATTAGAGTATTTGTTCAGATCATTATCAATAAAACGTTCATAATGTCCAAGATCAAGATCCGTCTCAGTGCCATCATCCGTTACAAACACTTCCCCGTGTTGGTAGGGATTCATAGTCCCAGGATCGACGTTGATGTATGGATCAAATTTTTGCATGGTTACCTTTAAACCGCGATTTTTCAACAAACGTCCAAGTGAAGCTGCTACAATTCCTTTACCTAGTGATGAAACAACACCGCCGGTTACAAAGATATACTTGGTCATATCAAAACTCCTTCATCGTTTTCTAAGGGGAATCTACAAAAAATAACAAAACAAGCTCCTTATTCAAAAAGAACAAGGAGCCTGCAAACCGAATTTGGCTTTACCGAAGTAAAGCGCCCAAAAAGTATAGTACCTGAATTGGATGGCATAGTCAAGCAAAAAAATCGAGCATTATATAACATGCCTTCTGCCCGCCTATTCCCTAAAAACCGGCCATTAAAAAAGTGGGCTTAGGCCCACAGGGAAATGCTTAAACTATTTTTGTTTGTCGTCTTCGGGTTCGTCATCGCCGAAGCCTTCATTTTCACCGTCATCATCAGCATCATCGTCGTCACTAAATTCAGACAACTGCCCTTCGATCCCATCGGGGAGCTCGTCGTCTTCATCATCATTAGCGTCATCGATATCATCTAAATCAGCGTTGAATGTATCTAAATCTTCATTGTCATCGTCGTCATCATCATCATCGTCGTCGAAATCGTCGTCTTCAGGGTCGTCATCATTATAATCGATGATGTCGTCATCATCGTCAACATCAGCTAGAAAAGCGTTAACTTTCTTACGCCGTTTGCGCCGGGGTGCGCCTTCATCATCTTCAGGATGATTGACTTCCTCATCCACAGAGTCATAAGGATACCATTCACGCAAGCCCCAAACATTCTCGCCTAAAGAAATAAAGCGGCCGTCAATATTCAAGTCAGTATAAAATGTCGATAACCGACTTCTAATTTCTACGTCACTTTTACCTAAATAGGTTTGAATCGCATTTACTAAATCAGCAAAGGCGACAGTTTCGCCTTTTTGTTCTAAAATAGCGTGCGCAACTTCAATCATAGAAAGTTCGGACTTTTCTTGCCCTTTAAAAATATCTAGATCCAACCAGTACACGTCCCTTCAACAGTCTACCCTTCATAGTAAACCCTCACGCGGTAAAAATCAACTGTAATTGATATTCCCCAATGGGTTCGTTGCCCGCAATCAATTGATATTCAATATAAAGCTCGCCAGAAACGGGCTGATTCTTCATTCTAAAGCGTAATTTAGGGGTAATGGTCTCCACTGGAATGATGCCATAAGGGGTTTGGTAACGTGCTACCATTTTATGCCCCAAACTGAAAAATAATTTCAAATTGATTCCATCTTGCTTGGATAAGCGGGATAACTGTACATCCCCGTTCGGCATGATTTTGATCATTACAGGTGTTCTGGCACCGGTATCAGGATCAATCTCTGCGTAACGGAAATATAAAGTCTCCCCAATTTGCACCAGTTGCCCAGGTTCATCAAACACATGTTGCATCGTTTCCCCGGCTTGGTGCACCTTAGTTTGTAAATGTATTTCAATTGGAATCGCACTTTTTAAATCCATCATCACGTCAATCCTTTCTAAAGCCTATTATATAGTGTTGTCAGGCATCTGAAAAGCCCACTAGAACATTCAACTAAAATTACGCTATAATAAATGATTGTATACACTGTCAGTATTGTGAGGAAAAAATATGGAAACGCTAATGCACCGTTACCAACAAAATCCCTTTGTAGTGGCTGATATTGATTATCAGCCTGGCGACAATTTAAATAGTTTTGCCGATACCAACGCCATGTTACGCTATAGCGATCAATTTAATCAACCGCTGATTCATTTTTGGCGTTTAACCGATACCATCATCTTGGGCATGATGGATACCAAGCTCCCTTATTTTAAAACAGCTTTGACCACTTTAGCAAAGAAAGACTACCATTATTTTGTCCGCAACTCCGGGGGCTTAGCTGTGGCCAGTGATGCCGGCATTTTAAATGTCTCCTTATTCTTACCCCAATTTAAAGATCAAGGCATTGATGTGGCTTATAACCAGATGGTCAAGTGGGTAAAAGACAGCTTTGCCAGCCCAGATTATCCCATTGAAGCCTATGAAATCACCCGTTCTTATTGTCCAGGGACGTTTGATTTAAGCATTCACGGTCAAAAATTTGGCGGCATTTCCCAACGCCGGGTAGCTGGTGGGGTGGCCGTGATGCTTTACCTCAGTGTCAATGGCGATCAAGATTATCGCAGTGGCGCTTTAAAAGCCTTTTATACCCAAGGCCTGCAAGGCACTCCCACCAAATGGCATTTTCCAGATATCGACCCCAACGTGATGGCCAACTTAGACAGCTTACTACAGCGGCCGCTAACCGTGGCGCAGGTAAAAAGCGCCTTGCTCACCAATTTTGAAGCCAATGGCTTGTTAAGTACCACCAAGCGGTTTGCCGACATTGCCCAGGAACCAGAATACCAACTCTACTTTGAACGGGCTCACCAGCAACTAGTTCAACGCAATCAACGAGATTTACCAAAATAGTAAGGAGGAAATATGACCTATCAAGCCAAACTCTTACCTCGGGAAAAAGTTTTCCGAGATCCAGTGCATAATTATATTCACGTGGAACACCAAGTCATTATGGATTTGATCGATACCCGGGAATTTCAACGCCTGCGCCGCATCAAGCAGCTGGGCACCAGCGCCTTTACTTTCCACGGAGCGGAGCACACCCGTTTCACCCATTCTTTAGGGGTTTATGAAATTGCCCGGCGGATCTGCGATGATTTCCAGCGTAATTATCCCAGTCAACACCCCGGTGATGGCCTTTGGGATGACAACGAGCGCCTAGTGGCTTTATGTGCCGCTTTACTCCACGACATTGGCCATGGCCCTTATTCCCACACCTTTGAGCGCATCTTTAATACCAACCATGAAGCTTGGACGGTGAAAATCATTACGTCACCGGCCACTGAAGTCAACCAAGTCCTACGGGCCATCGCCCCCGATTTCCCCGAAAAAGTCGCCAGCGTCATCCAAAAGACTTATCCCAATCCCCAAGTGGTGCAAATGATCTCCAGCCAAGTGGATGCAGATCGCATGGACTATTTATTACGGGATGCTTATAATACCGGTACTAAATACGGCCTGTTTGATGTGACCCGGATCCTGCGGGTCCTGCGGCCGTATCAAAATGGCATCGTGATCCAGGCCAATGGGATGCATGCCGTGGAAGATTATATCGTTTGTCGCTTTCAAATGTACCAGCAAGTTTACTTCCACCCGGTTTCCCGGGGGATGGAAGTGATTTTGACCCATTTATTGCAGCGGGCCAAAAAACTTTATGAAGACAAGGGCAGCCACCACATTCAGACCCCAACCTTGCTAGTGCCCTTTTTTGAGCAAAATTTCGGTATCGAAGATTACCTGCGTCTAGATGATGGCGTGTTGAACACCTATTTCACCTATTGGCGGGATAATGCCGATGATATTTTAAGGGATTTAGCCCGGCGCTTTCAAGACCGCAAGCCCTTCAAGTCCATTGAATATACCAAAGCCAGCGCCCCTAAGCTGGAAAAGATGATGGCCTTAGTGGAATCCGTGGGTTTTGACAAAAATTATTACACCGCGGTCAATGACAGCTTTGACCTCCCCTACGATGCTTATGACCCGGCTAATAACAATACGGGGATCAAACCCCAAATTGAGGTCCGGCAAATGGATGGGACGTTAAATGAATTATCCACCCTCAGCCCCATCGTCCATGCCCTATCAGAGCGCACCACTGGGGATCGGCGCTTTTACTTCCCTAGAGAAATGTTGCACCCCAAAGACCTACAAATTTTTGCCCCTATTTACCAAGAATTCCAAAGCCATGTTAAAAATGGCGCCTTGATTTAACCACTAGCCTCAGAAAGGATTTTATATGTCAAAAATCAAATTAGTCGCCATCGATATGGATGGGACCCTCTTAGATGATCATCAACAAATCACCCCGGAAAATATTGCGGCCATCCAAAAGGCTGACGCTGCTGGGGTTCAAATCGTGTTAGCTTCTGGCCGGCCCCTAGCTGGCTTGAAACAATACTTGACCCAACTGCAACTGTGGGAAGAAGACCACTACACCATCACCTTTAACGGCGCCTTGGTCCAAGAAAACGCCACTGACAAGACCATTCTCGAACACACCGTACCTTTAGAGACGTTTAAAACCTTTGCCAAATTAGCCCAAACATTGCATCTGCATATTCACGCAGAGGATAAAGATCGCATGTATACCCCTAACCGGGATATCAGCAAGTACACGGTTATCGAAAGTGCCTTGGTGGATCTGCCGCTACACTACCGCACCTTAGATGAGTTTTCGCCCGACACCCATTTTTCCAAAGTCATGATGATCGACGAGCCGGATTTGATCACTGCGGCTGAACCCAAGATCCCCGCGACGTTAAAAGAAGACTACTATATCGTCAAGTCCACCCCTTACTTCCTGGAAGTGATGAACCGCCAAGTCAGCAAGGGCAAAGCTTTAGATGAATTAGCTGCCTTCTTAGGCTTTAAACAATCCGAAGTCATGGCCATTGGTGATCAAGGCAATGATTTATCCATGGTGCAATACGCCGGGATGGGGGTGGCCATGGCCAATGCCATCGATGCCGTGAAAGCCAGCGCCACTATCCAGACCGCCTCTAATAATGACAGTGGCGTGGCCCAAGCTATCAATCAATACGTTTTATCATAACCGGCATGTGCTGACTTTCGTGGTCAGCACTTTTTTTAGCCAAAAAAACGCCGGCCTAAAGCCGACGCTGTCTTTAAGTTAGAAATTTTTTAAAGGCGGGAAAATGCCCCTGTAAACAAAAGCTCCCCAAGCTGATGAGGGCCACGGCGGCGCTGATCTGGCGCTTGATCGTGGGTTGGTAGGTCACTTGCAGACGGTGCACCTCAGCTTTTGGCAAGGTAATGGCCACCGTCCCCCGGTTGGAAATCAAAGGGGTCACCGGCGGCTTGCCGGTTGCCGTGCTGATTTTGGCCCCCACATAATATAAGATCGGCAAGTCCACTAAGGTATCGGGCTTAGCCGTCTTCACCGTAGTGGTAAAAGCCCTGGGGTCCGCTTTGATTTTAAAAGTCGTGGCGTGATCATTAATATAAAAGCGCCGAGCCCAAAGTTTTGGCAATTGATGTTTGGCCCTTTGCGGTAAGTAGTCATCCGTCCCCCCATCTTTATAATGTTGCAGCTGAAAAGTGGTTGCGGCCCGTGGCCCTAGGACCAGCTTGGTTTTATGTAAAACATCAGCATTGCTGCGGGCGAACAAGACTAAGATCAATAACAACAGGCTCAACATGGGCACTATTTTAGTGGGACTGTAGTTGCCAATCAATTGGGCTAAGACCACCGACCCCACCATGATCAAGAAGAAAGTGGCAAATAAGCTCAAGCGGTAGGGATATTGAATAATGGCCGCCGGCGTGTGAACCAAATAGCGCCAGGGAAACAATTTACTGGTGAGGATAAAGGCCCCAATGCCAAAACAAGCCCAGATGCCATAATTGACGCCATTATAGGTCAGCTTATCAAAGTTCGTCACGATCAACCCCAAGCCTACCGCTCCCAATAAACCGATGGTGTAGACATAAATACTATTGTTGATACTATTGCTGAGTAATTCGGCCGGGTCTTTTAAAATCGTCAATAAACCCCCGGTATAAATTGAATGGAGGGGTTGGGCCACACATTGCTCTAACAACGTGATCAATTGATAACTGCCAATCAAGATGCTCCAAATAAAAGCCTTGCACAAATTTACCCCTAAGTCTTTGGTCACTTGGCGCCAACCAAAGGCCAGGCGCAGTCCTAACAATAAAGCCACTAATAGCGCCGACAATAAATGGGCGTATAACATCAGGCTAAAACCAAACACCAGCCAGGTCCATTTGTCATAATCATGTTTTTGTAACATTAACTCAAACCCAATTAAAGCCAATGGCAAGGCTAAAAATACCACTAACTCCCCTAAGTCAAAGCGGGGGTAAGCCACATCAATGCGATAAATCGAAAAATTATAGCACACGCTAAAGATAAAAGCCGCCAAGCGGTTGGTGGTCAAAGCTAATGTACACCGGTAAGTGACCACCAAGGTTACGCAGGTTATGCCGATATAATAAAGGCCGATGGCGCTGGCCCAATGGCCCAAAACATACTTTAATAAAACAATGGGTAATGCCGTGGTGACATAAGGGTAGAAAAGATTCATGGCCGTGCCCACACTGTGAAAGGCCATGAAATCATAACCTGGTAAGAACTGCCCGCTCCCCAAGCTTTGGGCTAAGCTATAAATCCGGGATAGATGAAATAAACTATCATCCCCCGCTGCCACCACATTAGGATTACCCATGATCGGCCAAGCAAAAATAATGGCTAGCAGGATAAAGCTGATATTAATGATCAGCCGTTGATACCTTAAAAATAGACGTTCAAATTTCCCAGTTGCTCCCAAGACACTGACCCCCATCACTGAATTTAACAACACGTGTTCTCTTAAAAGTATACCGTGTGTGGTCGGGAACATCAAATCACGCCTAATAAAAAAAGCCCAAGTGACCTGAAAAATCAGTTCACTCGGACTAGGGTTTATTTAAGAGAGTTCCTTAAGCCATTGCTTAACGGCCCATTTATGAGTGGGCCGTTTTAATGCTTGAATACCTTGGGGAATGGGCAACCAAATTAAATTGTTAAAGTCTTCCAAGGGGTCTTTGACCTTTTCATAGGCTTCGGCAATATAAAAATAACCCGGGGTGTAGAAAGCTTGCTGGCGAAAATGGGAATAAAAATATTCCCCGGCCCGACCTAAATAGCGGACGTTACTGACTTTAAAGCCAGCTTCTTCCAGTAATTCCCGCTGTAAGGTCTCGGCTTGATCTTCGCCGGCTTCCATACCCCCGCCTGGGAGTAACAAAGCCCCATTGGGCGCGGTGACCAGTAACATGCGATAATGTTGGGCATCTGGGATAATGATATAAGCCCCGGTACGGGTCTTATAGTCCAGCTGTTGATCCTTTTGACCAAAAACGGCTTCATCAATTGCACTTGGTTGTTTCGCACTTGCCATTATAGTTCCCCTCCAGTGTCAGGCCTTAAGCTTTGGTGCTGGCTTTTTCTTTCTTCATTTCATTACTGCGTAATTGGCCACAAGCTGCGTCAATATCAGTGCCGTGTTCTTTACGGACCACACAATTGATGCCACCTTGCATCAAGGTATTGTAGAACTTGCTAATTGACGTTTTGCTGCTGCGGCTATATTGGGGATGTTCCGTGACCGGATTATAAGGGATCAGATTCACATAGGCCAATTGTTTCAAAGGCTTTAAGAGTTCAACTAATTCCTTAGCTTCCTTCACATGATCATTGACATCATTTAACATGATGTATTCAAACGTCACCCGCCGGTTAGTGGTATCGATGTAATAGTGAATGGCATCAAATAGTTTTTCCAACGGCCAAGAACGGTTGATACGCATAATGCGACTGCGCAGTTCATTGTTAGGGGCATGTAAAGAGATTGCCAAGTTAACTTGAGTTTGCCGGTCGGCAAATTCCCGGATCTTGTTAGCCAACCCTGAGGTGGACACGGTAATATGCCGAGCCCCAATGGCTAAACCAGATTGGTCTTTGATGATATCAATGAAATTCATCACGTTGTCAAAGTTATCAAAAGGTTCGCCAATGCCCATGACGACCACGTGACCCACCCGTTCGTCTTGACCTTGGTCATCTAAATAGTGTTGGACTTGCATGATTTGCGCTACGATTTCACCGGCTGTTAAATCCCGTTGTTTCTTGATGAGGCCGCTGGCACAAAAAGTACAGCCAATGTTACAGCCAACTTGGGAGGTGACACAAACTGATAAGCCATATTCCATATACATTAAAACTGTTTCAATCATTAAGCCGTCTTCTAAACGGAATAAATATTTGGTAGTGCCATCACTCGCCCGTTGGGTCACAACTGGTTGCAGTGGGCTGAAAGTGAAGTTGTCAGTTAAGACCGTTAACAAGTCAGCTGGTAAGTTATGCATGTCGTTAAAAGCTTGCACATGCTTTTGATAAAGCCATTCCCAAACCTGTTTGGCCCGGAATTTCTTTTGGCCGTGTGTTAACAACCAGTCCGTCAATTGGGGAAATGTTAAATCATAAATTGATGCTTTCAAATAATTTGCCTCCGTTATGGGTTCCATTAAAAATCTACTGTTATTCTAATTGTCTACTATAAATGATATTCCCGGAACTTACAATAAGGGATTTCAAGTAATTAACCCGCAAAAACTTGGGTGAACGACGGCAGACACGTATAATAAAGTTAGGCCTTAGCGTTATTTGGGATAACTTATTGAGGAGGGAAAACAGATGCTCAAAGAATTCAAAGCCTTTATTTTGCGGGGGAACGTGGTTGATTTAGCAGTAGCGGTTATTATTGGGGCTGCGTTTAATCAAATCGTCTCTTCCTTGACTAAAAACCTGATCAACCCCTTATTGGGTCTGTTCGTGGGTAAAATCAATTTTTCATACTTAGTCTTTAGTATCGGGCCGGCCAAGTTTAAAGTGGGGAACTTCATCAACGATATCATTAACTTTCTGATCATAGCCTTTGTCATTTTCTTATTGGTCAAGGGCTTGAACAAGCTCAACAGCTTAGCCGCTAAACCAGAAACCGAAGCTGAAGCCAAACCAGAACCTACGCCTGAAGAAAGCTACTTAAAAGAAATTCGGGACTTATTAAAGGCCCAGCAAAAACAAGATTGATGTTAAAACAAAGCGGTGCTATCCGACAGGTAAATGTCAGAGAGCACCGCTATTTTTATGATTTCTTCGATTTGTTCTTATTTCTTCTTCGGGGTTGGGTGATGGCGCGCTTGATCACATCGAAAAAGCTCAAGGAGCGGACAATATGATCGGCGGGAATATGTTTTCTAATTTCCCGCAATACGCGTTTGGGATCCTTAGACGCAAAGGTATAAGTGCCATTGCGTTTGGTTTGAATGGCATACCTGGGGATCCATTTACCCTTTAAAATAATCGAGACAATCACATAATTCATTTCGTTCCAGGGAATTTGGACAAAGCGGGAGGCATCCCGGTCATTGAAAAACTCAAACCCCTTGTCCCCAATCATGATTTTCCCATAATCGGGCAAACCTAGATAGGCAGTGGCATTCACCACTAAATCGGCCTTGGTGTTAATTGACTGGACCATTGTTTGTGTGCCCCCATCCTTTTTGTAATACCCTTATTATACGGCTTTTCAGGCCTTGAATAAAGGTCATGAAAATCATTTTGTTTTAAAAAAGCCTAGGCGTTCGCCTAGGCTTTAAAATCAGTTGTTACATTAAGCCGATGACGTGGAATACAACACCGACAACGAATAACCCTAAAATAATAACGATTGGTGATACTTTACGTTTCAAGAGCCACATACAGAAGAATGTCAGCAATAGGCCAGCTAAACCTGGAATCAATAGATCCAAGTTATCTTGTAATGTGGTGACCTTGTCAGCTGTCAAATAACGACCAGCCGCTTGTTGAATCAAGGCCTCTTTGACCCCCGCAAAGCCCTTTGGCAATTTGGCCCAGTCGATAAAGGCCCCCTTGTCTAGCTTAACGGTGGAGACAACCGGTGTGAACTTCACTGCGACCCACCGGTTGACCAAGGATCCCAGGATGAACATACCTAATATGGATGCGCCCTTGGTGATATCTTGTAATAAGCCCCCGGATAAATCTTCGGTGATTTTAGAACCGGCTTGATAGCCAAATTCCTGCGTATACCACATGAAGGCCATCCGAATGATGTTCCATAAAACGAAGTACAAAATTGGGCCTAAGATGTTACCACTCATGGCAATAGATGCTGCCAAGGCCCCAATGATAGGTTTGATAGTGAACCAGAATACTGGATCCCCAATACCGGCCAAAGGACCCATCATCCCGACCTTAACCCCTTGAATTGCAACGTCATCGATTGGTGCGCCATTTGCTCTTTCTTCTTCAAGGGCTAAAGTTACACCTAGGATAGGTGAAGCCAAGTAAGGATGGGTGTTAAAGAATTCCAAGTGCCGCGTTAAGGCAGCTGAGCGGTCTTCTTTAGTTTTGTATAACTTCTTGATGGCTGGGATCATGCTATAACACCAACCACCATTTTGCATACGTTCGTAGTTCCATGAACCTTGGATAAAGGTTGAACGCCACCATACATGGAGACGATCACGCTTTGATAATTTAATTTCGTTTGCCATCTTTATTCGCCTCCTTTTTAATAATCATCTATGATGTCGCCAACTGGATCACCAGTGTTAGTTGTACTACCACCTTCACCGTCGCTGGAGCCACCAGATTTAGACAAGGCCAAGTAAATTAATGCAAGGGCCAAACCAATGGCACCTAACCCGATCAAAGTAATTTCTTTGACAGTAGCTAGGACAAAACCAATGGCGAAGAATGGCCAAACTTCTCGCGTAGCCATCATGTTGATAACCATGGCGTACCCAACGGCTACAACCATGCCCCCACCAACGGCTAACCCATCAGTCAACCAAGTCGGCATAGCAGTCAACATACCTCTTACAGAGCCAGCACCGATGATTAAGATCATGGCAGCTGGAATGGCGATCCGTAATCCTTGCATCCCGATAGCTAACATTTGCCAGAGATCAATTTTACCAAAGTTACCTTCTTTAGCTGCCGCGTCCATCAAATGGACAAAGGCAGTGGCGATTGTCCGAGCCAAGATAGTCAATAACAAGCCGGCAACGGCCAGGGGAACGGCGATGGCGATGGCGCTGGTAACGCCAGCCTTGCCTTGGCCCCCAAGAACCAAAATAATTGCAGATGCCACTGATGCTAAGGCCGCATCAGGCGCAACAGCGGCGCCAATGTTTGCCCAACCTAAGGCGATCATTTGTAAAGTCCCACCTAAGATGACGCAGGGTACTAAATTCCCGGTTACTAAGCCGATTAAGGTACACGCAATAACTGGTTGGTGGAAATGGAATTCATCCAAAATACCTTCCATACCAGCGAGGAATGCAACCAAAACGACTAATATCATTTGAATAATATTTAAATTCATGATTATTAATCCTCCATTTTCTCCCGATAATCAAGATTATCCTTGTTTGTTCAACTCATCTTGTGCCTTCTTCAAAATTTCATCCATGTTGCCATGGGCATCGGTTGGCACTTTACGAACGTCAAAGGTAACGCCTTTTGCTTTTAATTTCGCAAAAGTATCGATGTCATTTTGGTCAAAGGCCAAAACCTTGTTTGGTTGAACCTTACCAGTTGAATGGGCCATAGAACCAATGTTGAGTTCCTTCAATGGCACGCCACCCTCAATGGCCCGTAAGGCATCTTGAGGGGTTTCGAATAAGAGCAATGCTTTTTGGCCACCCATGTGCTGGTCGTCTTTGGCGATTTTGATCATTTGATCAATCGGTACGACGTGGGCTTTAACACCTGGAGGGGCGGCCTGTGTGATCAATTTCTTACGCAACTCATCTTTGGCAACATTGTCTGAAACAACAATGATCCGAGTTGGTTGTGTTGATTTGGTCCAAGCTGTCGCAACTTGGCCATGAAGCAAACGTGAGTCTACCCGGGCTAAGACATAAGACATCTTCCCAGGTTGGCCCCCAGTCAAAGCACTTGGTGCTGCAGCTGCAGCAGCTGGTTGCGCTGCTCCGGCTGCTGGTTCTAGAGATTCTGGTTTGATTTTGACCCCATCTCGACCAGCCTCAACGATATGCGCCGCAATTTCTTGCGCGGAGTTCATTGTCAAACGAGACCCATATGCTTCAATCAGCATTGGTAAATTCAGTCCCGTTACAATGGCCCATTTGTCTTGATGTGCTTCAAACAGGCCATTGGATTGGTTAAATGGTGAGCCACCCCAAAGATCGATTAAAAATAGAACTTCGTCTTCAGGATCAAACTTAGCGATGGCAGCTTCCAGATGAGCTTTTAAAGCATCCGGGCCTTCATTTGGCATAAAAGTTACGGTTTCAACTTTTTCTTGTTCGCCAAAAATCATTTCCCCAGATTGCTTAATGCCCTCTGCAAACTTGCCGTGACTAGCAAGAATGATTCCAACCATTTGGATCGCCTCCTAAAAATAAAATAAGATTATAGTGAATTCCCCAACGATAAGTGTTGTGACGCCAGTAATTAAAGCAAGTAATAATTGCGAGGCACTGAAATATAGATTTAAGGATATCACCATATTGATTATTACTCATAAACCCCTTTCATTGCAAGTATTTTACATTGTGAAATTAATATTTTCATCGTAGGGTATGTACCAATTGGATTTTCATGAATATTTTCATAAATTATGAGTCTAAAATGCGTTGATACACAGAAAAACAACTGTTATATATTTGAAAATAGAAATTTTGATTGCTTTCGTCTGACTTACGTTTGGAATTCAAATGCGGCTTGTGACCCCCTACACCAGCTGTCAGCAAGCCATATTGCCTCTGCTTTTGCTTGGTTTTCCTCATCGAAACTGGCATGTATTATCTAGAGTATATTTTAAGATTACTCTAGTTATTTATTTAAATAAAAAAATACAATCCACACAAGCACTGGATTGTATAATAGCTATTATTTAATTTTTGAAATACTCAATGTAAAAGTATCTTTTAGTTACGTTTACTCTTGAATCTAGTTTGGAACAGTGGGCTAACTGGTTCATTTCGGTAAACATGCTGAATCGCCGTGGCCATTAATTCACCCACAGAAATTTGGACCATTTTTTCAATTATTTTATCTTCAGGGAGCTGAATCGTATCGGTAACGATCAATTTTGAGATAGCTGAGTCAGTGATCCGTTTGATCGCTGGGCCAGATAAAATAGGATGGGTACAGCTGGCATAAACTTCAGTTGCCCCAGCATCTTTTAAGGCTTGGGCAGCCAAGGTGATCGTGCCAGCGGTATCGATCATGTCATCGATGATGATACAGCGTTTGCCATCCACATGGCCGATGATATTCATGATTTCAGCCACATTGGCCTTGGGCCGACGTTTGTCAATGATTGCCAAGGGCGTCTTCAAAAACTTGGCCAACTGCCGGGCCCGAGTGACCCCACCGTGATCTGGAGAAACCACCACAGCGTCTTTTTCCAGATTATTTTTCAAGAAATAATCCGCAATTAATGGGGCGCCCATTAAATGATCCACGGGAATATCAAAGAAACCTTGGATTTGAGGTGCGTGTAAATCAATGGTCAATACCCGGTCAGCCCCGGCTCTTTGCATCATATTCGCTACTAATTTAGCCGTGATGGGTTCTCTTGGCTTAGATTTACGGTCTTGACGGGCATAGCCATAATAAGGAATGACCAGATTAACCGTATGAGCTGAAGCACGCCGCAAAGCATCGATCATGATCAATAATTCCATGAGATTATCATTAACGGGTTGAGACGTGGATTGAATCAAGTAGACATCACAGCCCCGAATACTTTCATCGATGTTGATTTGAATTTCCCCATCGCTAAAGCGGTTGACTGAGGATTTCCCCAAAGGGACCCCAACGGCTTCGGCAATTCTTTGTGCTAAGGGATGATTTGAGTTTAATGCAAAAAGCTTCAGTTCATGTGGGTTGATTTGTTCAGTTGTCATATTAGCCTCCATTGATTTATGCCCTATTCCCAATCTTTATCTTTTGCCAAAGGTAATTTTTGCCAATAATCTAGCTTGTTGGTCTGACGTGCTCTGGCAATCGCCATGGCGTGCTGGGGCACATCACTGGTGACCGTTGAACCTGCCGCAATAAACGAATGATCGGCAATGTTCACTGGTGCGATAACGTTTGAATTGCTACCCAAGAATACATGGTCCCCCACGGTGGTATGGAATTTTTTAACCCCATCATAATTGACGAAGACTACCCCGCAGCCCACATTAATGTCACTGCCCAAGGTCGCATCCCCCACATAAGTTAAATGCCCCACTTTGGTTCTAGGGCCAATGGTGGCTTTTTTGATTTCACAGAAGTTCCCAATGTGCACCGCTTCACCAATGTCTGATTGCGGCCGCAAATGACTGTTAGGCCCAATGTTGCTGCCTTTGTGCATGATAGAATCCTCAATGGTGGAACTAGTAACCACCACATTGTCTTCAATGGTCGAATTGATGATTTTAGAATGCGCGCCAATCACACAACCAGAGCCGATTTTGGTATGGCCTTGCAGCAAGACCCCTGGTTCAACGACAGTATCATTGTCGATTTGCACATCAGTATCAATATAAGTTGCTGCCGGATCGATAATGGTCACGCCATCTCTCATGTGGTTTTCATTGATGCGTCGTTGCATAACCGCGGTAGCTTTTGATAAGGCTAAGCGATCATTGACCCCCATGGATTCTTCAAAATCCGGGATATTATAAGCTGCGATCACACCGCCGCTTTGCCGGATAATTTGAATCACGTCCGTTAAATAATATTCATGTTGGGCATTATCATTGGTAACGTGATGTAGCGCTTCAAACAAGGTCTTATTGTCAAAACAATAGACGCCCGTATTGATTTCTTGAATAGCAACTTCTTCAGAATTCGCGTCTTTTTGTTCCACGATCCGTTCCACATTGCCCAAACTATTGCGGACAATCCGGCCGTAGCCGGTGGGGTCAGGCGCTGTGGCCGTCAAAATCGTGGCCTGCGCTTTTTTTTCAGCGTGAAATTTAAATAGCCGGTCAAAGGTTGCCGCCTGTAATAAAGGGGTATCGCCGTTGACGATCAAAGTCATGCCGTCTTTAGCCCCTAAAATAGGTTCTGCCTGTAAAACGGCATGGCCCGTGCCTAGTTGTTTATCTTGTAAGACGTATTGCGTCCGTTGACCTAAAACTTCTTCCACTTTTTGGGCCCCGTGACCTACAACTGTCACAACTTGCGCTGGATCGATCTGAGAAACCTGTGTTAAAACGTGATCAACCATTGGCTTGCCGCAAACCGGGTGCAGTACTTTATAAAGCTTAGACTTCATCCGTGTCCCTTGCCCAGCCGCCAAAATGATTGTGTATCTATCAGACATCGCTGTTTTCTCCCTTTCGTCTTTCAAAAAAATATATGCTGCAATGTGTGCTTAAAAGTAAACATCCTCAATTATTTTACCTTAATCTGGCCTGTATCTCAATCACGCTTGCCACCTATTTTAGCGCAGCCAAATCGCGTGGCACTTAAAGTTTGCTTTAGCCCTATTCTTGCACACCACTTTGGTTAGGCGTAAGGGCAATAAACTTGGTCTGGGCAAAATAATTGCCTGGAATGGCATGGATGTGCTTATTTTCCGTATCCACATTTTCTACTTGAATCAGTGAGGTGTATTCGGGAATATTGCGGCTGCCTTCAAAATTACTTTCTCCAAAAACGGCAATACCGGCTAGATCAGCATCAAATTCCTTGACCATGCTCACCATCCCATTGATGGTGCCCCCGCCCTTCATGAAATCATCCACCACTAAAACCTGCGCGCCGGGCTTTAAGGTACGCTTGGATAATTCCATCTTTTCGATGCGATTGGACGAACCGGACACATAGTTCACACTGACCGTGGAGCCTTCGGTGATCTTAGAATCCCGCCGAACGATCACAAAGGGTTTATTCAAATAATAAGCGACACTTTGGGCAATCGGAATGCCTTTGGTGGCAATGGTCATCACCACGTCTACCGGTTTTTTAGCATATTGGGCCGCAATTAATTTACCCACTTGTCTTAAGACATTGGGTTCTCCTAAAAGGTCAGACAAATAAACATAACCCCCAGGTAAAAGGCGGTCGGATTCAGAGATGCGTTGACTCATCTCATTTAATACGGATTTGGCGTCATCTTCAGTGACAGTTGGGATGTAACGGACACCACCTGCAGCGCCGGGCACGGTTTCTAAAATACCAGTGCCTTGTCTGGCGAACGTATTGCGGATGATGGTTAGATCTTCACTGATCGAAGATTTGGCTGAGCTGAATTTCTCAGAAAAAAACGTCAATGGCACTAAGGTATGTGGTCGTTCCAGTAAATACCGGGTCATGTCGATCACACGATTACTTCTACGAACTTTCATAAATTCTCCTTTATCTCTTGAGCCTATAAAAAACAGCAATAACTGTTAATATTATACGTGTTCGTTCTCAGAAATCATAGCGTTTTTTCATTTTTTAATGGGATTGTTCGTATTTTAACCACATTCGCTCATTATTCTGCCAAATAGTAAGGCTGACATAAATAAACTTCTTGGCAAAAGCCTCGCATGCTGTTCAAAACATGCTTCGCGCGGCTTTCACTGGCACACAAGCCATAAACTGTGGGTCCACTGCCAGACATGGCTGCCCCATCGGCGCCAAACTGCAGCAACTTTTGTTTTAGCCGCAAAATCTCGGGGTATTGCCGGGCGGTAACGGCTTCTAACACATTGCCCATTCCCGCCACCACTTGGTCATAGTTATTTTGGGTCAACCCATTGATCACCAATTGATGGTCCGGGCGCGGTCCCAGATTCTCTAAGGTCACTTGGCGCATCAATTTTCTAGTAGACACCGGAAAATCGGGTTTGACCACCACCACGTAAAAAGTCAAGTTGTTAGCCACCGGGATCACTTCATTGCCTCTGCCCCGGACTTCGGCCACCTGGGACCAGATACAAAATGGCACATCTTCGTCTAAGTCTAATGCTAGATCCACCAACGTTTGCTTGCTGAGTTGCAGATGCCAGAGCTGATTTAACCCCCGCAATACCGCTGCAGCATCACTACTACCGCCCCCCAGACCCGCGGCCACGGGAATATGCTTTTCAATATCGATCTCAGCCCCTTTGGCCACTTGATATTTTTGTTGTAGCAGCCGGGCAGCTTGAAAGGCTAGGTTGCGCTTGCCTGCGGGTACATAGCTTTGGTTGGCGCTTACGATTATTTGCTGGTCGTCACGTACTTTGATACGCACATAGTCAAATAAATTCAGTGTGGTGGAAACCATTTGCCACTGAAAGGCGCCGTCGGGATATTGACCAGTAATATCAACGGCTAGATTCAACTTCGCTGGTGCCATATATCCTGCTTCCATATTCTTCACCAAATTTTTTATTATTGTTATTATTATACCGTATTCCCCCGAGTCAGGCACAGGGGCGGATTTGTTTGGCAAAAGACACAAAAAAAGAGCTTTGAGTAAAAAAATACCCAAAACTCTAACTTAAATTCTAACTGGTTTAAGCTTCATCTTCATCAAAATCAATTTTAATTGATTGTGTTAGTAAATCAGCGTAACTATATGAAACGCGTTCAAATGCGTTTTCCTCTTGATTTAAATCAACGACGAAAACGGCGGGATACGTTTCTTTTAAAATGCCCCGGCGACGTGTAATTTTCTTACGACCTGCTTGTGCGACAACAGTCAGATTGTGTCCGACTTTCCCATCAAGATCGTGTTTGATACTTGCTAATGTAATTGGCATGCACTCACCCCTCGTGAGTTCTAGTATACCACAAAATTGGAAAACATGCTATTTTACCATACTATTAAGCTTTTTTCTAGAAAAAATTCCCAATTATTATATTTTGTATTGATTTTTTAATATAAATCTAAAAAGCGCTTCAAGTTGCCCTAATGATAACGCTTCAGCCCGCACATCCACGGTCACGCCTAGGCTTGTAATACCCGCGGTCATGGTCGCCTTAATGGCAGGTGTTTTACCAAAAAACGACAATAAATTGTTTAATAATCGCTTCCGTCTTTGCTTAAAAACAATTTGAATGAAGCGATTAAATTGGGCTTTTTCAGCTTTGGGAATTATTTCGGTAGTTAAAGGCGTCAAGCTAACAATTGCAGAGTCCACCTTGGGTTGGGGTATAAACGCTGACTTGGGGACTTTAGTCACAATTTGAGCCTGCATGTTCATGGCAATGGCCAAGGTCAAGGACCCGTAGGCCTTATGTCCTGGTGTCGCCACAATCCGTTCGGCCACTTCATATTGCATCATCACAATAATTTGAGCCAGATCCACTTGTGCCTGGACTAATTTCAACAAAATCGGGGTGGTGATGTAATAAGGTAAATTGGCCAAAACCTTGATCGGCTTGGTCACATCAAATTCAGCGGCCAATAAGGCGGGGAGATCTACTTTTAAAATATCCGCATTTTTTACCACCACGTTGGGATAAGCCTGTAATGTATCCGCTAGAATCGGGATCAGGCGCTGGTCGATCTCTAAAGCCACGACTTTACCGGCCTTTTGCGCCAATAATTCCGTCAAAGCTCCAATACCAGGGCCAATTTCAATGACTTGATCAGCCGCACTTAGGTCAGCGGCCGCCACCATATCTTGTAAAAGTCCAGGATTGGTCAAGAAATTTTGACCCAAGCTCTTTTTAAACGTAAATCCATGGGCTTGCAGGATTTCACGGGTTCTTTCTGGGGAACTAATTAGTTCTGTCATTGCTTTATCTGCCTTTCGTTGACTTGTACTAGGGCCTGTTCAAATTGGGTCCGGGAAATCTGAAAAGCAGCCAGCCGTTTCAGTAATTGTTTCCCATTTACTTTACCAATATGCAGGCTATCCCCTAGCCAAATACGACGTTGCCGCGCATTAGGGCCGACGATCAAACCAGCGGCAATTAAGTCTTTTTGGGTGATCTCCGGTGCAAATGGCTTGTTTTTGGCAGTGGTGTAAGCACTGGCCAAAGCCGCCGCAATAGCGGCATTAGACGCATGCTCCACCCCCAAGGTCCCTTTAGCTTTAGGAACGGCCGAAGAAGCCGGCAAAAAAGCCTGTTCCACCTCGGGAATGGCCGCCATGATGGTCTTACGAATTTTCTCACCAGGCTGGTCTGGATCTGTAAAGACAATCACCCCTCGGGTAACTTGTGCCTGTTTAATAAGGGCTAAGGTGGCTGCATCAATGGCTGACCCATTGGTTTCAATCGTATCGATTTGGGGGTCAAACTGCTGCAAGCGTTTGGTATCGTCTTTGCCCTCTACCACGATCATTTCTGGAATACGCTTTGCCTTACTCATCAGTTAAACCAAATACCTTTCGTGCATTGTCATAAGTGACTTGGGCGATATGTACTGGTGTCGTCTGGCGTAATTCAGCTAATTTTTGCACCACATAATAGGTATAGCCTGGTTCATTAGGCTTGCCCCGGTAAGGTACTGGGGTCAAGTAAGGGGCATCGGTTTCCACCAATAACCGGTCATCAGGGATGATCTTAGCGGCGGCCTGAATTTCAGGGGCATTCTTAAAAGTAACCATGCCACTGAAGGATACATACATCCCCAAATCCAAGAACCGGTTCGCCCAAGTCTCATCCCCCGTGAAGCTGTGCATGATGCCGCCAAAATGTTGAATTTGACTGGCCTTTAAAATTTTATAGGTATCTTCAAAAGCATCCCGCGTGTGGATGGAAACTGGCTTTTGTAAATCATTGGCAATTTCTAATTGGCGGGCAAAAACCTGCCGTTCCACATCTTGAGGTGACGTATTCCAATGATAATCTAGCCCAATTTCCCCTAGGGCCACTACTTTAGGATGATGCAGCTGGGTCATTAAAATCGCTTCAGCTTCTGGGGTGAAATCTTTAGAGAACTCCGGATGCCAACCCACAATCGCATATAAATTGGCAAACCGTTGTGCCAAATCAATGGCCCCTTGGTTAAAATCAGTATCCGACCCCACAATGGCCATATTCACCACGTGTAGTGCCTTAGCATGGGCTACAAATTCAGCCTCATGGCCGGCATAATGAGGGTCATTTAAATGGGTATGGGAATCAAAAATTTTCATGGTCATTAACCTACATCGGCCCCGTTTTCATGATTATCCCCCACAAAAATCAATTGGATCTTACCACCATGTTCTGAGGACAGTAACATCCCTTGGCTGACTTCACCTTTGAGTTTGCGTGGTTTCAGATTGGTGACTGCTAATACTTTCTTACCCACAAGTTCTTTATAGTTCGGGTAAAATTCTGCAATCCCAGACAAGATCTGCCGGTGACCTTCATCGCCAGCGTCCAATTCAAATTTCAATAGCTTATCGGCATTTTCAACTTTGTCCACATTGATGATTTCTGCAACTCGGATTTCACTCTTGTCAAAGGTCTCAAAGTTGATTTCTTTTTTATGATTGATCAATTCGGTCTTAGTGGGGTCATAAATATTATTGTTGGCTTTAGACGCATTTTGTTCTTTGGTCATTTCTGCTTTGATATAAGCCACTTCTTCGTCAGTATCCAGCCGTGGGAAGATAGGTTCCCCCTTAGCGACAACAGTGGTGTCAGCTGGGAATACCCCAAAAGTTAAGTCTTGATCCACATCCGAGTTGAAGTCCAAACCCAATTGGGCAAACATTTCTTTAGGGGCGTTGGGCATGACTGGTTGGATCATCAAAGCCGTTACCCGCAAAGATTCGGCCAAATGTGCCAAAACACTGTCCAATTCAGCTTTTTTACTATCATCCTTGGCCAAAATCCAAGGCGCAGTTTCATCAATATACTTATTGGACCGGGAAATTAATTGCCAAACCTCATCCAAGGCGTTGGAGAACTTAAATTCATCCATCGCTTGCATGTATTTAGTAATCGTGGTTTTAGCCACTTGTTCTAAGTCCGCATCAAATTCTGGATTGACGTTTTCATGGAAGGCAGGTACTGCCCCAGCGCGATACTTGTTGATCATGGCAATGGTCCGGTTCAATAAATTCCCCAGGTCATTGGCCAGGTCATAATTGATCCGATCCACAAAGTCCTCGGGGGTGAAGACACCATCATTACCAAAAGGAATCGCCCGCATCAAATAATACCGCAAAGCATCCAGACCATAGCGTTCCACTAACATTTCTGGATAGACCACATTCCCCTTAGACTTGGACATTTTCCCGTCTTTCATCAATAACCAACCATGGCCAAAAACTTGTTTAGGTAATGGTAAATCTAAAGCCATCAAAATAATTGGCCAATAAATCGTATGGAAGCGTACGATTTCCTTACCCACAAAATGCACATCAGCTGGCCAGTAACGATCAAATAAACTTTGGTCGTCGCTGCCATAACCTAAAGCCGTAATATAGTTCAATAAAGCATCTACCCAAACATAAACCACGTGCTTAGGATTGCTAGGGATCGGCACCCCCCAATTAAAGCTGGTCCGAGACATGGCTAAATCTTCTAGACCAGGTTTGATGAAGTTATTGATCATTTCCCGTTTGCGGGATTCCGGTTCGATGAAATGGGGATGATCTTCATAATATTGCAACAAGCGATCAGCATATTTGCTCATCTTAAAGAAATAAGACTGTTCCTTCACCAACTGCACTTCGTGGCCAGAAGGGGCCTTGCCGCCAATGACTTTGCCATTGTCATCGCGATAAACTTCGGCTAATTGCGTTTCGGTAAAGTACTCTTCATCAGAAACAGAATACCAACCTTCATATTCCCCTAAATAAACATCGCCTTGGTCGATCAAGCGTTGCACGATTTTTTGAACCGCTTTGACGTGATAATCATCCGTGGTCCGGATGAACTTGTCGTAGGAAATGTCCAGTAATTGCCAGAGTTCTTTGATCCCTTTGGCCATGCCATCCACATATTCCTGTGGCGAAACGTGCAAAGCTTCAGCCTTTTGTTCGATCTTTAGACCATGTTCGTCAGTCCCGGTTAAAAAGAAGACATCATAGCCGCTCAAGCGCTTGTATCGAGCCAGGGTATCGGCGGCGATAGTGGTGTAGGAATTGCCAATGGTCAAACGGCCAGACGGATAGTAAATGGGTGTGGTGATGTAGTATGTGGGCTTTGTTTCCTGCATTATTTAAACCTCTTATAATTGAATTTTTTGATAATCTTGACACGAAAATAATGTAATTAGTATAGCATGATTAACAAGTTCGCTGAACCTTAAAATAAATCTAGTTGCTTTGGCCCTAAACCATGAAACTCGATCCCCAGTAATTGCTGCAAAGCTAGCGCATTATCGGCGGCATCCCCGCCAGAATTGTTATTGAAGATCACACAAACTTCTTGGGCAGTTTGCGCCATGGTTTTCACTGCGGTGGCAAACTGCAATAATTCTTGTTGATTGTAGCGGTAAAGGGTACGCTTGCCCCGCCATTGCTTATCCTGGTTCAGCCAACCGGCCATATTGCGGCCATGAAGGCGAAAAAGCCCCAATTTAGGATTGGTCACCGTGGGATAAAAAGGCACACTGTTGACCTTGGTTTGCGGTTCGTCCGCAGCTACCAGGGTAAATTGCAATCGTTGCATCAAAGCCACCATCTCCCCCACATAAAGCTGGTCATACCAAGTGGGATTACGAAACTCAATGGCCACCGGCAGCTTGGGCAATAATTGCCGTACTTGGATCAAATAGCGAATATTGGCCGGGGTAAGCTTAAAAAATGGTGGGAATTGTAACAAAATTGTTTTTAATTTATGGGCCTGAACCAATGGCTTAATCGCCCCCCGATAACGTTGAAAAAGCTGGGCTAATTCCGCCTCGGCTAGCGGTTCTTTATCGTGCTGGGTCATGGCGCTGGTGGCTTTGACAATAAACTGAAAACCAGCCGGGACCGCATCGGCCCACTTTTGTACCTGGGCGGGAGTCTTCAAGCCATAAAATAAACTGTCAATTTCTACAGTGGGGAAAAATCCCGCATAATCCACCAGGGTCAACTGCTTTTTCTCAGGCAGCAAGCTTTGGTGCTCGCTCCAAGTGGTCAAACCGATGGTGATCATTAAATCAGCCCCTTTTCCTTAGCCATGGTCTTGAAATACCCATGGTGTTTCAAATCCTGGGCCAAGTCGGCCATGGAAAATTCATGGTAGAATGCCCGATAATGATCATCGGCTAAGGTGAATAAATCCGTTAAAGATGTGGCCATATCGCTGGCCATATCTGGGTCTAAGGCATTGGCCGTGACATCTCCGGTGATAAAGCGGGCATAACTTAAGATGGGCGGGATCGTGAGGTCATAAAGATCCCCCACGTTAATTTCCGCTAGCTTCTTGGTCAATGTATAGCCGCCATTTTTGCCCACGGTGCCTTTGATATACCCCTTCTTATGTAAGAGGGAAAGTGTGTTGCGAATCACCACCGCATTGACTGCCATTAAATCGGCAAGCTGGGCACTGGTAACTTTCTCGGGCTGCTTGGCTTGAAGATACAACAAACTATGAACTGCCACTGAAAAATCTAATCGCATTACTTTCACCTCCTTTTTACTTGACACTATTGTACGTTGAAGGTCACCAATTCATCCCCAACAAAGTTGGTCTGAAATATATGTTGTTCCTTGGCGATCATATATGGATAGACTGCCTTTAAATCAGCAATCACCCCATAGTTTTCTTTGGCCATGGCCCAATCCAAAGGAAAAAGATTTAACAAACCTTCCCGCATACTTACCGGTACTTTTAGTGGGTAGTCTGGGGCCAGGTATGCGGTGTACAGATAAATCCGATTTTGGTAAACGCCGGCTACCGACCATTCCATATAACCATTATCCGTTAAAGTATAAGCGGTTTTTGGAATCTGAGTCTCCTCTAAAATCTCCCGTTTAATCCCAGCTTGGGGGGTCTCACCGGGTTCGATTTTACCGCCGATACCGTTCCACTGACCAATGTATGGCTTGTTATAACGGTTAAGCAGTAAGACTTCGTTGCCCTGGATAATCAAAGCCAGGGTCAATTGGCGTTGGGCCATAGCACACCTCACATTCTTAAGCTTTGATGATAATATAATTATAAAGCCATCTGGCCTTAGGATAAAGCCCCATTTCAGGATTCACCGAACGCTAACCTGGCTGGCTTAGCGCCGGCGATGCTTCATGACAGTCACAAAATGTAAAATCCCCGCTAATAACACAAAGAAGATTAAAACAAATGACCCCCAATTCACAAAGAAGTTTTGTAACGGGAGCACTTGTCGAAAAGCCCCCTGTAAGGCCATGGTGATCAAGGCCATCACCGCAATCATCAAGAATAATTGAATGTAGCGTTTCAAAGTATTATCGTCCCTTCTGTCCTTGGTCACTAAGCGCTGGCCCCATTTTTCACAGAGGGCGATTTTCTTAGCGGGAATCGTCTTCATCCCAAAAGTGCCGGGCAAAACAACCTCGCCGACTTTGATCACCCCAGCCGCACTCATCACCTTATCTAAAACTCGAAAGGTCCCATCAGTGGCGCCACTGAAGTAATTGTCTAAAGCGCTGATATAACACG
The DNA here is from genome assembly GCF_001436375.1 of Agrilactobacillus composti DSM 18527 = JCM 14202. Classification (GTDB taxonomy): domain Bacteria; phylum Bacillota; class Bacilli; order Lactobacillales; family Lactobacillaceae; genus Agrilactobacillus; species Agrilactobacillus composti. Next base: position 57,256 of record NZ_AZGA01000077.1, read on the forward strand.
TGGTTAAACTTAAGTAATGCTTATTTTTAAAAGGGCCGGGGATGGTGTCGCCATTTTTCTTTTGATACACCAATTTGGGGCGTAAACAATCTAAAAAGTGCTTCATATCCCCAGACACACTGCCCCAATAAGTCGGCGCCGCCAAAATCCAAACATCACTTTCAGCCAATTTGGCAATCAAAGCTTTTAACGTGGGATTGGGGGCGGCGGTATGGGGTTTGATATCATAGTCAGCTAAATATAATAATTCCGTTTCATTGCCTTTGGGGACAGCATTTAACATGGTGGCCAACATCTGACCGGTAAAGCCATCTTTTTTATGGGCCCCTAAAATACCTAATACTTTCACGACAGCATCTCCAATAAACTGTTTATTTGTCGGCGTCTTGTAACGCCTTAATGGTGTTGGCTTGCAGTTGTTTGGAGATCAGGAGAATGTCTTTGTACAAGTCTTTGACATAAGGTCTTAAGTTAGGGGCTTGAATTGAATTGACTACTTTTTCTAATAAAACTGCTTCGCGACCCCGATCGGTCAAACCCAAATGATGTTTATATTTGGCCTGGGCAATTTCTTCAGAGACGTGGAGCCGTTGTTCTAACAAAGCCGCCAATTTCACATCAATGGCATCAATCTTATTGCGTTGTTCTTCTAGCACTAAAACATCATTCCTTTGGTTTCGAATTTTTATCGTTGGTCCAAACAGTTCGTTCGGCCCGCCGTTCTGGGATCACCCAGAGTAAGAACATTAAGCCATCAATGGCAAAAACAGCCAGGGGTTGGAATATCCCCACGATGACTGCAAAGGCTGCCACCCCAATGGAAATCAGGGGTTTATGATAATCTGAGCCTAAACTCTTGCCAATCAGGGAATCATCCCCATTGACTTTGATCAAGCGCCGCACCAAAATCGCCCAGGTCACATTGGCCAATAAGATGACAATGCCATAGGTTAATTCTGGGGCCACTTCATTGATATGACCCTCGATGACCCACGTGGAGGTAAAGGGAAATAAACTCAAGAAGAACATTAAAACCATATTCAACCATAAAACACTACCGGTCACCTTATGGACTAAGGCAAACAGATGGTGGTGATTATTCCAGTAAACAGATAATACGAAAAAGCTAAAGATATAAACCCCAATGGAACCCCGTTCAGCCCAAAGGCTCGCAAAAGTCGGCATATGGGGTGGTTTTAACTCTAATACCATGATGGTAATGATAATGGCGATCACAGCATCTGTAAAAGCTTCAATTCGCTGCTTACTCATAACAATCAACTCCTCTATAGTCTAGCAAAAACGTCTTGGGCATCCCCTTGAATCATTTCTACGGGCATATCAAAGTCTAATTTTTCTTTGTTCACTGCTACTAATTTTGCATTCCGAGAACGGTAATTGATCAAAGCCGCGAAGGGATATACTTTAAATGACGTCCCTACTACAACAATCAAATCAGCAGCTTCAATAGCCTGAACAGCCCCTTCTAAATTTTTCTCAGGGATACCTTCTTGATACAATACAATATTGGGTCTTAAAATACCGCCATCTTCTTGGTGATGGTAGTCCGTTAAATAAGTTTTGTAGTCCACATGCTTACCACAGGTTTGGCAATAAATATCGTACAAGTTCCCGTGAAATTCTACCACGTGTTTAGCCCCAGCCTTGGTATGTAGGCCATCCACGTTTTGGGTAACGATGCTTCCCTTTTCATTAGAAATCACCGCCATCTTTTCATGGATAATATTGGGCTTGGCATTAGGAAAATACATGTTATTTTTAACAAAGTCATAAAAGCTATCAGGATGCTGAATTAAATTTTCATGACTTAGTAAATATTCTGGATTCTGATGGCCGGCATAAAGCCCGCCCTTAGAGCGATAGTCTGGGATACCGGAAGGCGTAGAAACCCCAGCCCCAGTTAAAAAAGTAACGTGTTTGGCCTGTTCAATTGCTTTTTTTAGATCAAACATATAAAAACCTCCATTCTAAAGATGTATAATATAATTATAATTCTATGGGAGGGATCGTTTTGGATAAAAAGCCAGTCATCTATTATCTTAGCTATATCTTTTTCATTCTGGTCATCGCCATTTTAGCGGTAGTGGTCTATCACATGGTCGTGTTATTGTTACAACAAGCGCCAAATGCTTTTGAAATCAGATTTGGCGGCCGCTAATTAACGAATACCAAACTGTACCTTTTCTTGAGCCAACACGGTTTGCAGTGGCTTATCATATAGCGCTTGAAAAGCTTCAGGGCTCATATCTTGTTTGAGGCCTTGAAATAAAAAGGCAGCTTGTTGATCCGTCTTACCCACAGCGATGTAGGCTCGTTGTTTGGTTTTTAAATCCAAATACTCAGAATGTAAAATTTCAATGACTTGATTGACACTTAAACGCAATTGGCGCTGACTAAAAATCGGTGTCAAGACCGCAAATTGGCCATGATTCATAGGCACATAACCCAAGCTATCTAAGATGGCAGCAAACTTGCGAAATAACGCAATCACTGCCCGTCTGAAAGCAAAGGCAGTGTCTATTTTTTTGGCATTTAACGTGTCATACAATCCCTTGGCATAGGGATAACTTTCCGGATACTTCAGCAGTAAGTCATTTTTCAGGTGATCAATATCCCCTTCAAAGAAGACAAACAAGTCTAATAAACTCAGCATGCGAAAAATCAACAACGGATCCTCCGCCTTATTAGGGTCTTCAGCCGGCACACTGGCATAGACCCCGTCTAGAAATTCTTTGGTGATGGTGGCATTGATCAAGCCATGCTTTTGCTGATCGGCTAAAATCACCACGTGGGCCGCACTGTTGTATAATGCCGTGGCAGTGGCCCCAATTTGTTCATCTAATTGGGGATTTTCCGTGGTCAGCGGAAATTGCAGCTGACTAAAGCCCCGGGTGGCCATGAGCATATGCAGCAATTCATGGGACAGCGTGTAGTCCACATTGGTGGTATCAGTCACTTTCACTTCAATGCTGCCATCCTTGTGAATGACTTGTTGGGACTGGTCGTGGAGTAATAATCCACTGGCACTCCCACTCACCGTGACGGTCACCGGGACGTGAAACGCATTTTTGACTTCGGTTAATAAATTAGCCACAGTTTGGCTATAGGGTTCATTGGACATAGGCGTCTACCTCATTTTTTCGAAAAGTTAACGCTTCTAGTATACCATGCAGTGCGGGCAGTATTTAATAACTATAACTGAATATTTGTTATAATAGGAAGAAAGGAGGTAATTTTGATGCATATTTCCGTTCCAACTGAAAATGGCTTCTTAGATGACCGCTATGGTCGCAGAGCCAGTCGCCAGCAAGCCCCAAACGGTCCAGTTTCTTTCCCAATCACCATTTCTGATGTGCCTGCAGGTACAAAAACGCTGGCTTTTACGTTAGTGGACTTTGATGCGATCCCCGTTGGTGGCCTGCCTTGGATTCACTGGATCGGTGCCAATATTCCAGGAGATGTCCGGAAACTCCCTGAAAATGCCAGTCGCTCTGGCGTTATCGATTTTGTTCAAGGGCATAACTCCACCGCCGGGAATGTCATTGGTGAGACAGATCCTGAAATCACCACCCGTTATGCGGATCCGGCGCCACCAGATCAAGACCACGCTTATACCTTAACTTTTTACGCCCTTGATAAAGAATTGCCTTTAAAAGAAGGCTTTTGGATGAATGAGTTGTATCATGCCATGGCCGGTCATATTATTGACGAAGCCAAAATTGATGTGAATTACCGCCAAATCGACTAATTCGAAAGTCTAAGCACCGGGATGCCCTTTGATGAGGGTGTCCCGGTGTTTTTGCTGTCGGATACTAAATATTATTTAGTTAGCCTAAAATAATTGTTGATAAATTAGCTTGAATAAGATAGGCTATCAAATGTAAGGGCTTACTTATCGTAGTGTAACTGTTTTCTAATCCAGATAGTTGCGGCTGTCGCACATTTTAAAAACAGTTATGCCCAAATTTTACAACAGGAGGTAACACATGCAAAAACCGAAAGAACGTCGATTTCTAGGACAACCTTGGGGTTTGTCCACCCTCTTCTTCACTGAAATGTGGGAACGTTTCAGTTATCACGGGATGCGGGCCATCTTATTATTCTACATGTTTTATGAAGTCACCCAAGGGGGCTTGGGCTTAGACAAGACCCTGGCGTCTTCGATCATGGCCATTTATGGGGCCTTGGTATACTTAGCCGCAGTATTGGGCGGCTGGGTGGGCGACCGCCTATTAGGCAGTTTCAAAACTGTGTTAAGTGGTGGGGTCTTGATCATGTTAGGTCATATCGTATTATCCTTTCCCTCTGGCGCCCCCGCATTATTCATTTCCATTGCGTTGATCGTGGTGGGGACTGGGTTTTTAAAACCCAATATCTCCAACATGGTGGGGCTATTGTACGATGAAGGCGACAAGCAACGGGACGTGGGCTTTACCATCTTCGTATTTGGGATCAACTTTGGTTCCTTTGTGGCCCCCATCATTGTGGGGACCCTGGGCCAAACCTATAGCTTCCACGTGGGCTTCTCCTTGGCCGCTATTGGGATGTTCTTTGGCTTGATTCAATATTACCGGGGCCGCAATCATTTAAGCCCCCTGTCCAAAATCCCGGATAATCCCATCACGCCACCAGAAGCCAAGCGCTTGCGCATTTTTTTGGCCATCGGCTTAATTGGCTTAGGGGCTATCTTAGTGGGCTTACATATCATGGGTCGCTTAAATATCCACGCCATCATCTCGTTGATCACCGTGATTGCCTTAGCGCTACCGTTTTATTACTTCACCACCATGCTCACCAGTAAAAAAGTCACGCCGAAAGAAAAGAAACACGTCTTAGCCTATATTCCGATTTTCATTGCCATTGTTATTTTCTGGGCCATTCAAGAATCTGGCTCAGTAGTTTTAACCTTATTTGCTGAGGATCGCACCATTTTACACATTGGTGCTTTGAAATTGCAATCTTCTAACTTCCAAGCGTTGAACCCCCTATTTATCACCCTGTTAATGCCCGGGTTTAGTTGGCTAATCCAGCACTGGAAACGCCAGCCTTCTTCTGGAGGTAAATTTGCCATTGGTTTAGTGCTAGCCGGCTGTTCTTATTTATTCATGGCCTTACCAGGCTTGATCCATGGCACCGATGGCCGGGTCAGTCCTTTTTGGCTAATTGGCTCAGCTTTGATCGTGGAAATCGCCGAATGTTTCATCTCTCCGATCGGCCTGTCCACCACCACCAAATTAGCCCCGGCCACCTATAGGTCCCAAATGATGAGTATGTGGTTCTTAGCCGATGCTTGTGGTCAAGCTTTTAATTCCCAGTTAGTGAAATATTATACCCCGGCTACCGAAGTTAACTACTTCTTGGCCATTGGTAGTTTCAGTGTAGTGGCCGGTTTGGTCTTGGTTTTATTCGTGCCGAAAATCAAACGTTTAATGGACGACATTGCCGGTGTGGCGGCTTAAATCAACTTTGTCAGCGACCGCCAGTAAGGGTTCCGCCTATATCGCATTAGCCACGCTGATTATGACTGTTAGAAGTGTCGCAATTGTGATACGATGAACTTAATTAGTTGCTATTATCTTTAATTGTTCAAGTTGCCACAGTTACTTGTTAGAAAGGAACTGGTAAAAATGAGCCGTTTATCCTTGGATACAACCACCGCCGCGGAAAAAACTGCGGCAGCCTTATATCAGTCGGTGCAATTGCGCATGGCCGTCACCCCCACTTCGGTGTGTCCGGTGGAAATCGCCAGCGCATATGCTAAGTTGTGTCACAGCCAAAGTTGTGGCAAATGTGTCCCTTGCCGGATTGGCTTAGGCCAATTGGGCGAACTTTTAGACGAAGTTAAGACTGGTCATGGCTCTGAGGCCACCTTAGACCTGATTGAACGCACCGCTCGCAGTATTAAGAATTCCGCTGATTGTGCCATTGGCTATCAAGCCGCGGCCGAAGTCCTGCGGGATGTGATCGCCTTTCGCCCTGATTTTGAAAACCACTTAGAAAAAGGTTATTGCCTAGCACCCCACCAAGGTATCCCGTGTGTGCGGGAATGCCCGGCCCATGTGGATATTCCTGGCTATATTGCTTTGATTGGCGCCCATCGCAACGATGAAGCCGTACAATTGATTCGCCAAGACAATCCTTTTCCCACGGCCTGTGCCTTTGTTTGTGAACATCCTTGTGAAAATCAATGCCGCCGGAACATCGTGGATAAAAGTATCAATATCCGGGGTTTGAAAACCTATGCGGTGGACAATGCGGCCATTGATATCTTACCCATGCCAAAAGCTGCCCCCACGGGTAAAAAAATTGGCGTCATTGGCGGGGGCCCCAGCGGCTTGACCGCAGCCTTTTACCTGCAACTCATGGGCCATTCGGTCACCGTTTATGAAAAACGCCACCATTTAGGGGGCATGTTGCGTTATGGTATTCCTAGCTATCGCTTAGACCGCCATGACCTGCAACGGGATATTGATTCGATCCTCACCACCGGTGTTCAGGTCCACATGGACTATGACATTGCCAGCGTGGCTGATTTCCAGAAGCTCCAAGCTGATAACGACGCCCTGTACATTGCCATTGGCGCCCACAGTGATAAAAAACTGCGGATCCCTAATGAAGATGCCCAGGGGGTGCTTTCTGCCGTGGAATTACTCCGGGGCATTGGCGACCATAAAATGCCGGACTTCTCCGGTAAAAAAGTCGTCGTCGTGGGCGGGGGCAACGTGGCCATGGATGTGGCCCGCTCTTCCGTTCGCTTGGGGGCTGAAAAGGTCACCGTGGCCTATCGCCGCCGCCAAGAAGATATGACGGCTTTGCCCGATGAAGTCCAAGGGGCCATTGCCGAGGGCTGTGTGATAGCTGAACTCATGGCCCCCATCAAAGTGGAGGTGGATGATCAAGATCAAGCCACCGCTTTGTGGGTCCAACCGCAAATCGTGGGTCCTTACGATCGCAAAGGCCGGCCAGCACCTCGAGATGCGGCCGTGGACCCGGTCCGCTTAGAAGCTGATATCGTCATTGTCCCCATTGGTCAAAACGTGGACAGTGACATGTTTGAAGCTGCTGGCTTACCTCGAAAATGGCAAAATCTAGCGGCTAGTAACGCCACCGACTTCCCAGATAATGCTGGGATCTTCTCTGGCGGGGATTGTGTCACCGGCCCAGCGACGGTTATTAAAGCCATTGCTGCTGGGAAAGTGGCTGCCGCCAATATGGATAGTTATTTAGGGTTCAATCACCATATCCATGCCGATATTGACATTCCGGACCCCCAACTCAACGATCCCGTACCTTGTGGCCGCATGGCGCTCAAAGAGCGACCTGCAGCGGCTCGACGTCAAGATTTTGAAAACATGGCCCTACCCACCAGTGATGAGGAGGCGGCCCAAGAAGCCGCCCGTTGCTTACGGTGTGATCATTTCGGCTATGCTGCCTTTCGTGGGGGGAGGGAAACCCAATGGTAAAATTAACAATTGATGAAACAGTCATGGAGGTGCCAACTGGCACCACCATTTTAGAAGCTGCCCGCAGTCACGGGATAAATATCCCTACCCTTTGTTATTATAAAAATTTAAATGATATCGGTGCCTGTCGGGTCTGTTTGGTGGAATTAAAAGACAAAGACAAGCTGGTCACCGCCTGCAACACCAATGTAGCTGAAGATATGGTGGTGTATACTAACACACCAGCTGTCCGTGAAGCCCGCCAAACCAACGTGGAATTAATTTTAAGTCAGCACCGGGTGGCCTGTACCAGCTGTGTCCGGGGGGGTAATTGCAGCTTGCAGACCCTGTCCAACCAGCTAGGCGCAAAAGAACCCGCCTATCAAGAAGAATGGGCGGACAATCAATGGGATATGACTTTCCCATTGATTCGGGATAACAGTAAATGTATTAAGTGCATGCGCTGCATTCAAGTCTGTGATCATATTCAAAGCCTCCACGTTTGGGACGTCTTATACCCCGGGACCCAAAGCACCATTGGGGTTCATGAAAATAAAGCCATCTGTGACTCTAACTGTTCTTTATGTGGCCAGTGCATCACCCATTGTCCCGTGGGAGCTTTAAGCGAACGGGATGATGTGGGTCGGATGAAAAAAGCCTTGGCTGACCCTAACGTTACAACTGTTGTCCAAATCGCCCCAGCGATTCGGACCGCTTGGGGGGAAGCGTTTGGCTTGACCCCTCAAGAAGCCACTGTCCAACGCCTGGCCACCATTTTGCGGCATATTGGTTTTGATATTGTCTTTGATACGACTTTCTCCGCAGATTTGACCATCATGGAAGAAAGTTCAGAATTCTTAAAATTCATGCAACATAAACAACCCGATGACCTACCCATGTTCACCTCCTGCTGTCCGGGTTGGGTCCGCTTTGCCAAATCCGAATACCCAGAACTCTTGGACCAACTGTCCACCTCTAAATCCCCGCAACAAATGTTTGGGGCGGTCACCAAGACCTGGTATGCCGATAAAATCGGCTTAACGCCAAAACAAATCTTCTCCGTATCCATCATGCCCTGCGTGGCTAAAAAGGCCGAAGCAGAACTCCCCAGCATGACCAGAGATGACGGTACCCCAGATGTGGATTTGGTTTTAACAACGCGGGAAATTACGCGTATGATTAAGAGTGAGTACTTGGATCCGAAAAACTTTGCCGAGAGTCGCTTAGACGACCCACTGGGCATTGGCAGCGGCGCCGGGGTCATCTTTGGCTCCACTGGTGGGGTCATGGAAGCGGCTTTACGGTCAGCTTATTACTTCGTCAATGGTGAAAACGCAGATGCCGACACCTTTAAAGCAGTTCGGGGTGAAAATGGCTGTCGGGAAGTCACCACCCAATTAGGGGGTAAAGACGTTAAAGCCATTGTGGTCAACGGCCTAGCAAACACCCGCCAGTTGATTGAAAACCTGAAGGCTGGCAAGGTTCATTGTGACTTCGTGGAAGTCATGGCTTGCCCTGGGGGTTGTGTGGGCGGTGGCGGTCAACCTATCCATGATGGGGAGGAAATGGCCGCCCGTCGTGCGCCAACCTTGTATCGCCTAGATCACAATGACCAATTGCGCTTCTCCCACGATAATCCATCCATCAAGATGGTTTATCAAGAATACCTTGGTGACCCGCTGTCTGACACGGCTGAGCACTTACTGCACACGCACCACGTGGCTTCAGAACGTTAGAAGTCACCTCAAAGTAACGCTGTCTGTTTTTTCAAGGGGAGGAGATTTATCATGAAAGAAACACCAGCAAAGTGGATTACCAAAACCGCAATTTTTCTAGCCATTTTAATTGCCTTTCAAGCTGTCACTGCACCCTTACAAATGACTTTGATCACTGGTTCCTTAGTGAATTTGACCTTGATCATGACCGTGATTTTAGCTGGTTTGTCCAGTGGCATCACGGTAGCAGCCATTTCACCGATCATGGCCTTCATGGTGGGGATTGGGCCAAAATTATTGCCTTTGATTCCTTGTATCATGGTGGGGAACGTGGTCTTGGTGTTGATTTGGTACTTCGTGGTCATGAAGCTGCGTTTATCAGATATCGTCAAGTACGTCATCGCCACCATCAGTGCCGCAGTGGTGAAGTTCATCGTCTTGTACCTGTTAGTGGTACAAATGATGATTCCATTGCTAGGCATCCCAGCCATGCAAAGTAAACTGATTTCCACCATGTTCTCTTTGCCACAGCTGATCACCGCTTTAATTGGTGGCGTCATTGCAATCTTATTATTACCAATGCTCACCAACGTTGCCCGTAAGAAGGGCTGGAACTAGCGCTAGTCTAAAATAAGCCTATCCCAACGAAATTTCTGGTTGGGGTAGGCTTATTTTTGTTTAAAACAACTTATCACTGTCTGAATTGGAACGGGCGCCGATAAAAATAATTTCAGCGGCCACTAAAAGCAACTGAATGGCCGGGTAGAAAATCAACACCACCACCGTCGCAATAACGTGCAAACTGGCTGTTTGCCAGTGGCTGAGAAAACGGTAGATCAACATGCTGTGAATACTTTGGGCCACGTCTTCATGGCCATTGGCTGCATTGACCTGGGCAATGAGGTAGCTCAAGAGCATATAAGCAAAGGCCCAAAAAGCATAACAGATGGCATAAAAAATCTGGGGTCCCTGGGCCCGCAAATTTTCACCTACCCAAGCGGTGGCCACCGGTAAAAACGAGGTGCTGAACAACCATAAATTATTGGCCCAGTAAATCTTCTTCGTGACAAAATGGGTCTTGGCAAACATGTAGTGATGATTATACCAAGCCACCCCGATAAATAAGTACCCAATGGCATAAGATATCAAGTAAGGTACTTGATGCAAAATCGCCGTCAGTTTCATGGATTCTGGTGTCTTAAATTCCAGGATCATAATGGTTAAAATAATTGCTAAAACGGCATCTGTAAAAGCTTCCACCCGTGATTTGTTCATCAATATCTCTCCCCAATAGACAAGTTATCTTAGTCTAGTAATTGCAGGCCTCATCTGTCAAGTCAGGGCCATCGTTAAAAGACCAACCGCAAAAATTCTGCGGTTGGTCTTTTTAAGCTTTATGGTTGGCCTGCCAAGCTTTGATCTGGGCTAGGCGTTTTTTAAAGCGATCTTCATGACCTTGTTCGGTGGGCTCATAATACACATGGCCCACTAAGGCGTCGGGCAACGTCTGCATGGTGGTCAATTTGTCCTGGGTGTCATGGGCATATTGGTAATTGTCTCCGTAACCTAAGTCAGCCATCAACTTGGTGGGAGCATTGCGTAATTGCAGGGGAACGGGTTCATTGATGGTGTGCTTCACATCTGCTTCAGCGCGGGTCGTGGCTTTATAAATGGCGTTAGATTTAGGGGCCAGGGCCAAATAAGTCACGGCCTCCGTGAGGTGCACGTTACATTCTGGCATCCCCAAAAATTGACAGGCTTGAAAGACATTAATGGCCACATTTAAAGCGTTGGTATCCGCCAGGCCAATATCTTCACTGGCAAAACGTACCAAGCGCCGGGCAATGTATAAGGGGTCTTCACCCCCGGTGAGCATGCGGGTCAGCCAGTAAATGGCCGCATCGGCATCACTATTGCGCATGGATTTATGCAGTGCTGAAATAATATTATAGTGTTCTTCCCCATGTTTATCGTAAAGAAAGGAACGGGTATTCATCAATTGTTCCAAACTCGTCTGGGTCACCGTGACGGTTTGGCCCTGACGTTGGCCGTTGTTCACCGCCATTTCCAACGTATTCAGAGCCACCCGGGCATCCCCGTTGGCAAATTCACCCATAGCTTGAAGGGCTTCGGGGGCCAATTTCACCGTTAATTTGGGAAAGCCCTGGGGATTGGCCAAAGCTTGTTTTAATAACTGTTCAATATCAGCTGCGGTCAAAGGTTGCAGGACAAAAACCTTCAACCGGGACAAAAGCGCTGAGTTGATTTCAAAAGAGGGATTCTCGGTGGTGGCCCCAATTAAGGTAATACTACCCTGCTCCACAAAGGGCAAGAACGCATCTTGTTGGGCCTTGTTAAAGCGATGGATTTCATCCACAAAGACAATGGTCTTCCCACCCATTGCCCGACTGGCGGCGGCATTTTTCATAAGGTCGCGGATGTCCTTGATGCCGCTGGTCACGGCGCTGAAAGTTTTAAAGTCAGCCTGGGTCTGGCGGGCAATGATTTCTGCCAAGGTGGTCTTCCCCACACCTGGTGGGCCCCAAAAGATCATGGAGGGCAATTGATCACTTTCAATGATTTCCCGCAACACCTTGTGGGGACCCAAAAGCTGACTTTGCCCCACAAACTGAGCTAGTGTCTTGGGCCGCACCCGGCTGGCTAAGGGTTCATTATGGGCATTGTTAGCGGCAAATAAAGATTCTTGTTTCAAAGCAAAACACCTTCTCTAAATGATTGGCGTGTTAGTTTATAGCGTCGGAACGTATGTTTATTATAACACGACCCAGCTAAAAAATCCCCGCCCATCCTGGGCAGGGACTTATTTGCTTTAAGAAGCCAATTCACCTGGGAAATATGTTCCTTCCCGGGCCAAAATCCATTGGCTATCGGTGCCTAGTTTCAATAATTGTAAGCCGTTGACGTAAGCCACGGCGTAAACCGGATAGGCCATGTCGGCTTTAGCAACACCCGTGATATTGCCGGCTAGGTCAAATAACGTGACACTTTTAGCCGTCAGCAACCGGCCGGACAAAGGATAGACCTTGACTGGTTCTTGATCGGGCCTAGCAGCGGCTTGGACCACACTGGTAGCTGCGGTTGTGGCGGGCAAGGGCACACTAATGGTGACGGTACTCAAAAGCAGGGCGGCGGCAATTACCAAACGATGCATAATTTTTTTATTGAATTTCACAAAGACACCTCTTAAGCCATATTTTGTTGCTGTTTTAATTGTAGCAAAACCCCGCCCAAAATATTGGCTATCCCCCATAAGCCCTTATACCGCAACACTTTCAGACCAATGATGTTAAATAACGGCCGTCATAAAAAGGCCGAATCAAGTTAAAAAAACTCAATTCAGCCTCAACTTAAATTACTTATGGTCAGCTTTAGCACGAACGCTAAGGCCTTGAATACCTTGGGCATAGGTCCATTGCTTAATCGTGGTCATATCGCCACTTTGATAAAAATCACGGATCAGCTCGTTCCATTCTGCCCATTTGGTTAAAGGTACATTGATCAAACCAGCGCCACCATCGATCATAACTTTATTCGCGGCTAGCGTGGCCGTTCGCTTGTTACCATCCCAAAAAATCTGTTGGCGCATATTGTGATATAACACAGTTAATGCCTTATTCGTGGTGGCCTTTTGTGCATCTGCTAGCAGGTTTTGTAAAAATATGGCCTCGTCTTTTTCGCTCACTGCAGGCGGTTCAAAATAGTCGCCAGCACCCAAATCAACCCCCCCAGAACCAGTCCTTAATTGGCCTGGGTCTAGAGAATCTTCCGCCGCCACGACGGCATTGATTTTTTTCTCCAAATCAAGACTTAATGGTTGCGTTTGACTGGTAATTAACTGCCAGCCCCGTTTCAAATTTACAATTGTCAATACATCTGCAACTGGCACCCCGGCCACACTCATGCCGTCCATAATGGTTTGGGTCTGGGACAAGGTTGTCGTCACGCCTTCAAACCGGGCACTCGTGTGGACGAGTTTCGTAAAATTTGATTTGGCAAAGCGTTTGTTCTCATCAGGGGTAAATTGGTACTGATCTGCAAATTCTACGGTCATGTCAACCCCTCTTTACACATAATCTCTAGTATCTAAATCACACCATCATTTTCCAAATCATTCAAATGTTCATACAAAATCCCATCCCGCAAACCTTGGCGGGAGAAGATCAGGCGGTCTGAATCCAAATGCCGGGTCAATAAGACCAGCGGGGATAAGCCCCCGGCAATGATATCCGCCCGTTCTTTGGACAAACCTGGGATATTTTTGCGGTCGGCCAAATTAGTGGAGATGATTTCATCAAAAATTTCATTGGCCTGTCTAGCGGTCATGCGGAAGCCATGGATATCCCAGAATTGCTTAAAGTGGTCCCGACGGCGTTGAATTTTAGCTAGGGTCCGGTTGGAACCCCCCAAAGCCACGATGGGCATATTCTTGCCCCGGTCTAACCACCACAGGTCATTGTAGACATTTTCCATGGCGGTAAACAGCTTGAACAAGCCACTAGCTGAAATCACATCCGGCTCTAAATAAGCCTCAGTCAAGTTTACTGATCCCAGGGGAATGCTCATCATATTCACGGCCCGGCGGTTTTGAACTAGAATCAGCTCCGTACTGGCCCCACCCGTATCCATGATGACACAATTGACCACGGGCAAGGAATTAATGACCCCTAAATAATCATAGTGGGCCTCGGCACTGCCGGGAATCACTTCCAGATTAATGTCCGCTTCTTTTTTCACCAGCTTCAAAAATTCCTTTTGATTCACCGCCATGCGGGTGGCAGCCGTGGCCACTGCCCGAATCTTTAAGTTCTCTAAGTTCTTATAAGATTGGCGAAAACTCTCCAAGGCCGTTAACGTGCGGTCAATGGCTGGTTGTTTCAAAGTCTTCTCCGGACCCATATTTTCAGAAAGTCGCACCGCTTCTTTTTCAGCCAGGACGGTTTCTGTGGCCCCATCGTCGTCAATTTTGGTGACCGTTAAGCGCACCGAGTTTGAGCCTAAATCTATTACACCGAAATGTTCCATCTGTGAAAAACTCCTCTATTCTGGCTGCTTGGTGATTGGAATAAACTGTCTGGTATTTTGCTTAGGTTCATCTGGATCTGTGGCGGGTTCGTGTTCAAATAAATAATCGGCGATTTCTTCGCGATTGTCCAGCAGATATGCTTGCACATCTAAGCTGTCCAAACCGCGCCGGTCCACATGTTCCCAAGTGTTATCTGGTTGCAAGACCCTAGTCTTAACGTTATCATCCCACATCAAGCCGTAAATATGAATGATTTGCTTGCGAATGTTGTCTTGTAAAATTGGGAATAACAATTCCACCCGGCGACTTAAATTCCGGTTCATTAAATCAGAGCTGGATAAGAAGACTTTCTCCTCACCGGCAGCATAGAAATAATAGATCCGACTGTGTTCCAAAAAGCGGCCCACAATAGAATGCACGGTGATGTTCTCACTGATGCCCGGGATACCTACCCGTAAATTACAAATCCCCCGAACCAACAAGTTGATCTTGACCCCAGCGGCGCTGGCTTCATAAAATTTCTTGATCATCTTGGTATCAGATAAGGAATTCATTTTCATTTGGATAAAGCCCTTTTTACCAGCTTTTACATTGGCAATTTCATCATCCACCCGGTCGATCAAGAAATCCCGGATGCCTTCTGGTGAGATGACTAATTTATGGAAGAACGGTGGCTCGGAGAAGCCGGACAACATGTTAAAGATGTTAGAGGCATCGATGCCCATTTCCGGATTGGCGGTAAACAGGCCCATATCGGTGTACAAACGGGCCGTGACATCATTATAATTCCCGGTGGCCATGTGCATGTAGCGCCGGATGCCGTCTTCTTCCCGGCGGACGATCAAGGTCAGCTTACAGTGGGTCTTCAAACCCACTAAGCCATAAATAACATGACAGCCGGCTTTTTCCAACTCTTGGGCCCAGTGAACGTTGTTTTCTTCATCAAACCGGGCTTTTAATTCCACCAATACCGTGACTTGTTTGCCGTTTTGGGCAGCTTGCTTCAAGTAGGTGATAATTGGTGACTTAGACGACACCCGATACAGGGTCATCTTGATAGCTAACACCGCTTCATCTTCAGCGGCTTGCCGGATGAAATCTACCACGGGCTGGAAAGAATCATAGGGATGGTCCACAAAAATATCACGTTTAGCAATTTCGCTAAAGAGATTCTTATGGCGAATGGCCTTAGGATAGTAGGGTTCAAAAGGCGGATATAATAAGTCTTCGTGGCCTTGGACCTGCTTGATCAGTTTGCTGACAAAGGTCAAATCAATGGGCCCCTTCACCGGATAAATATCATCATCAGCCAGACTCAATTCCTTGACCAGGCGTTTGCGCAGGTGCTTGCTCATGTCGAATTCAATTTCCAGGCGCATGGCTTTGCCCCGCTCCCGTTTTTTCAATTCGCTTTCAATTTCCTTCATTAAATCAGACGCATCTTCATCGGCCACGTCCATATCCATATCCCGAATGACCCGGAAACAAGCCGTCTCTTTGATGTCAAAGCCCACGAATAATTCCCCAATATAGTGCTTGATCACTTCTTCTTGCAAAATAAAGTTGTTGTCAGCATCCGGTAATTTAATGACCCGGGGGAAAACCCCAGGGACTTGTACAGTGGCAAAGGAGCGCTCTTTTTTATCCCCAGGTTTGCTGATCCGCAAAGCAATATTTAAGGTGTTGTTGGCAATAAATGGAAATGGCCGGGATACGTCAACGGCCATGGGCGTCAAGACAGGGTATAGATTCTGATGGAAATAATCATCTAAATATGCCTTTTGCTTCTCAGATAATTGATTCATTTTCAGCAAATGGATTCCCTGTTCTTCTAGCTTAGGCGCTAAAGAGCGGACTAACGTATTGTATTGTTTTTCCACCATCACGTGGGTCTTTTCAGAAATCCGCTTCAACTGTTGTGCAGGGGTCAACCCGGAAGCATCGGTGCCTTTATAATCAACGGAAATCATTTTATGCAAGGAAGCCACCCGGATATTGAAGAATTCATCCAGGTTGCTTTGGGTGATGCCTAAAAAACGCAACCGTTCCAAAAGGGGGTTTTCTTTCGCCCGGGCTTCTTCTAATACCCGATCATCAAAATCTAACCAGCTCAATTCCCGGTTGTTAAAATAACTTGGTTCATCAAAATTCATAGTTTTAACCGTCCTTTCAATTCAGGTTGAACCCCAAAGACTGATTCAAAGAACTCACCCTTGCGCTCAAAGGTCCAACGTTCTAATTCAATATCATCATTGGCAGTGGCTTGGATCACCACTTTTGTAGGGTCTTTTAAAGACACCCGAATGGATTGAATCTTTTGTTGGCGGCTGGCATCTAAAGCGTCAGCCAAGCGCAAAATGGCCGCCAGTTTGGCAATGGTCATCCGTTGTTGAATGGGCAGTTCATCAAAACGGCTCAATTCATTGGAGGGCGTGCTGGAACTGTGATAACGGGCCACGGCAGCGACCATCTTCAGTTCCACATCTGATAGTCCCAAGACCTCCGAATTTTGGATAATATAATCAGAATGGGCCGTATGGTTGTGGTTGTTCACATAAGAGCCCACATCATCTAAGATTGCGGCAATTTCTAATAAAATGCGTTCCTTTTTGGCCATACCATGAATTTTCTTTAACCGGTCAAATAATTGCCGACTGAAATTCACGACAAACTGCTGATGTTGTCGATTGACCCGATAGTGATCGGCCAAATTATAAGCTGAGGTGAGCATCTGTTCTTCTTGTAAAGCCAGCGATTTAGGATTGACCCGTTCATTGACGGCTTGCACAATGATGCCATCAATGAGCTTCAAGGCGGCTACCCACAGGGTCTTTACCTTAAAGTGATTTAAGAGCTGGTCTACTAAAATCATCACGGGCAGCACTTGGGGCACGTCATCTTCATTAATATCATAGCGGTCCACTAGAAATTGGTCGTTGCCATGAACGACTTCCGAATACATTTTTTGAAATTCTTCAATGGATAACTTGACGGTGCGATTGTCACCTTTGATCATGGGTTCAAAAATGGAAACTGATGAGCCCATTAGGATCACATTATGCACTTCGCCAAAATCAGGCAACAGGCGGATAAAGTCCACCAGTTGACTGGCCACATAATCTCGTAAAACCCCCACATAATTGGTGACGGTAGCCTTAACGTCCCGCATGATTTCATAAACCCGCAGTGGTCCTAGTTTTAAATTACGGGAAAAGATGAATTTGCCACTGCTATAAGCGGTCAGCTCCACACTCCCGGAACTGATATCGATTAAAACTGCATTTTTAGCAATGATTTCTGGAAAATCGCCCATATAGGCATTGGTTGCTTGGGAACGAAACAGGGCTTCTTGGCTTTGGCTGAGCCAAGTGATTTGAAAGCCAGTGCGTTCAAATAATTGATCCCGAACAAATTCCCCGTTGTCAGCTTCATGGAACGAATGGGTGGCGTAACACTGAGTTTCCGGCACTTGATAATCCGTTAATAATTGTTGCACTGAAAATAAAGCCGTGCTGATTTCATTGACAGTCTGACTATGAATGACTTTTTCTGAAAAAATATCTTCTCCTAGATCAATATCATAATGCACACTTTCGATGATCTGGCGGCTAGTTATATCGGCTATTTGTAAAAAAATATTTTGGGCGCCGATGACCACTACCGCAATGAGTTTTTGCTTACGAGCCACTGAATACATCTCCCTTGAAGCTTTTTTTATATTGTTAAATAAGTTTTTGCCGTGCACTCCTATTTTACCACGGGAAGCCAAAAAAATTGAGAATTGGTCTATAAATAATTTCACTTGTCAGCCATGATACAATAAGGCTATAAGGGGTGATTTTTTTGAAAAAAGTAAATATTGGCAATAGTAATATTGTGGCTTCAAACATTGGCTTAGGGCTGATGCGCTCGCCGGAACATTCTGACCAAGAAGTGGCTGATTTATTGGATACGGCCTATGAAGCTGGCATTGATTTCTTTGACAATGCCGACGTGTATACCAATGGTGAAGCTGAAAAACGTTTTGGCGCGGCTTTAAAGAAGTCTAGCTTGACCCGAGACAATATCGTCATCCAAACCAAGGTGGGTATCGTCTCTGATGGCAATGAAAATATTCGCTATGATTTTTCAAAACAACATATCTTAGAAGCCGTTAATGGCAGTTTGCAACGGATGGGTCTGGATTATGTGGACATTTTGCTCTTGCATCGGCCTGATCCTTTGTTGGAACCTGAAGAAATCGCCGAGGCCTTCAAGACCTTGCAAAACGAAGGTAAAGTCCGGCGCTTTGGGGTGTCTAATTTCAATCCCATGCAGGTACAATTGGTGCAACAAGCTTTAGATACCAAGCTGATCGCCAACCAATTACAATTGAGTTTGATGCATACGGGGATGATCAATTTCGGCATGCACACCAATATGACGGACCCGGCCTCGTTGAACCATGATGGCAGTATTTTGGAATTCTCCCGCCTGAAAAACATGACGATCCAAGCTTGGAGCCCTTACCAATATGGCTTCTTCGATGGCACCTTCATTGATAATGCCAAGTTCCCAACCTTAAATGAAGTGTTGCATAAAATGGCCCGGAAATATGATACCAATAAAAACGCCGTGGCCGCTGCTTGGATCTTGAGAATCCCTGGCAGCATGCAAGTCATCGCTGGCACCATGAACGCCAAGCGCTTGAAACAAATTGCTGAAGCTGACAAGGTCAAACTCACCGCCCAAGAGTGGTATGATTTGTACTTTGCCGCTGGCAATGATTTGCCTTAAAAACAAGTTAATTTTGGATTGTAAATAATAAGCACGGCTAGTTGACCCGCTGAGAGGCGCTTAACTAGCCGTGCTTATTTGCTTGGTCAAATCTGGCCAAAAACACCTCTGAAAACGGCTTGATATCGGCCTAGTTTTGAAAACAATTTTGTCTCATTTTGTGAGCTGATTCACTTGTGTTTATCGATAAAAAGTCTTACGATTTGGGTGAAATCGTATAAGACACATTTTATTACAGATGCCCTTCTCTTTTCCTGTACGTCAAGAGGTGTTTTGTCATGAATATCTTGGTATGGCTGCGTTATAAGTGGCTTTCAGATCGACGCATGACTTGGTACCATTTCAAAGTTGGTGGAGTTACACCAAAATCAGGTCTTTTAAGGTTTTATAAATTGGGTTTGCGCTTCATTGGTCTCTTATTGTCAGTAGGTTTTGGTCTAGGAATTGTTTTTTTGTGTCGTCGCATCATTGGCCTGACAACCGATTTAAGTTGGATCGCCTATATTACATTACAATATATTATCTACGGTCCAATCGTAGACAGCATGCTGGCGTTAAACGCTGTTAGTAAAGCAGAACTGCCCTTGCTTAAGTCTATTTTAGGGGTTCGACCGGCCCACCTAAGCTTGATAGAATTGGTTTATTATGCGGAATATACTTTCAATCTTTCAGCTTTATCCGATACTGTCATGTTGCTTAGCTGTGCCATTGCATTAAAAACGTCACTTTGGTCAGCTTTATTAATCGCCATTATCAGTCAACCGTTGCGATTTGCCCTGATATTCCTATTCATGGGCATACGCAAAGCCAGTAGTTTCACTCAAAATTTAAAAACCAAGCATAAACCACTAGTCTGGCTGCTTAGTGGGCTACTTGTATTGGCATTTATCTTGCTTAGTTTGCGGTTAACAATTGCTTCTGGCAATTTACCAGCAATTCAGAGCTTCAATTTAAACTCGCTGGGTACTCACCTTATAAATAACTTGAAAACTATTGATTTTACTAGTCTTAGCCTGTATAGCTGGTATCCTGGTACGATGGTGATTCAAATCGCCCTGCATGCCGACTTTTTAGCACTTCTGAAATTAATACTAACCATTGTTTTCCTAAGTGCCTTAGGCTATATCTTGGCTATTTTAAATGCCCGTCAGGAGCAACAACATGTTGCTACAGAAATTACCCCGCTGCTTACAGATGGTGTGCTTTTGCAGCAATATCGCCATAAACTGGGCCTGACTTATACCTATCTTAAAACATTGTTCCTGAATCCTAAATTTACCCGTGGCAAAACTTTTATTGAAATACTTGTCTTTACCATCTTATTGCTAGCAATTGTGACTCGCTTTTCGGATCAGGTCTCACGACAAGCATTGCTATTCATCGGTTTTTTTGCGTTATTATTTTCTAACCGTGCTAGTTTTAAATTGGATAGTCCATTGGTATTTAGCTTGGCAGAGTTGCAAGCCTTCAGCAATATCCCCTTGAAAACATTGTTGGGTCACAAAGTACTGGCCGCATGGTTAGCGCACTACCTAGAAATCGCTGCTGTCTTGATGCTCAGCTGCTTCTGCCTCAATAATGGGCAAGCATTCTTAACCCTTTGGCTTTGGGTCTTGCTGTTATTAGTGGGCAAAACTTGTCTTATCCCCTGGGGCAGCAGTTGTTTAGTCGGCTTATCAACCAGCAATCAACCCAATAACAAGGTCACAGCTAAATCAACAATTTATTTACACCGTTTGAGCACGACGGCCCCCTTATTCTTAGTACTACTTGTACTTTACAATCCCCGTAGTCTGAGCACCCTTACTTTTTTAGGTACCATGGTTAGCTATCTAGTGCTAACCGATGTCATGATTGCGCTTATCTTACGCTTGAGCCAATTGCCAATCATTCAAAACCATAGTTTACGATTACTGGGCATGATCATTATCACCGGTAGCATCTTTGCCCTACCTTTAGTTGGTCTATTTGCACATTTTTATTCGGGCGCAATTGTTTTAATGTTTGGCTTAGTTTGGTTCAGATTACTCTGGCTATGCTTTAACTTAAACCGGCGTAATCCGCTTAGCCCAGCGCTATTACGTCAGCGCCAATTAGTGGGAGGTAAGTCAGCATGATTCAGTTAGATCGAATTCAATTAAAATTCGCCGATAAACTAGTCTTTACGAACTTAACCTGGACCTTCCCCGACACGGGCCTATTCCTGCTCACCGGCCCCAATGGTGCTGGTAAAACCACCCTTTTAAATCTATTGACCACCACCTTGGTCCCAGATGCTGGGGAAATCACCTTTACCAATGAGGCCCAGGATTATTTCATCGTGCCCCACGAGCCTTTTTTCTATGATTATCTAACGGGTGGCGAATTTTTAGACCTAATTTTAAAAACCAGACACGTCTTTGACCGCTTACCCGCCGCCCAGCAACTGTGTGTCCAAACCAACTTAGCCAACGCCTTGGATTATCAAATCATCACTTATTCCTTAGGCATGCGCAAAAAACTGATCCTGATTGCCGGCCTGTTATCCGGGGCCAAAACGATATTTTTAGATGAAGCTTTAAATGGTGTAGACGTGGAAGCCACCGGTATTTTAATGGCCCAAATGTTGCAAACCAGCCGGACCAGCTTAATTATCTTGATCAGCCACGAAACCGAGCTGCGGCCCTACCCCTATACCGGAATTTTAAGCCTCCAAAATGGCCAATTGCAGCAGTTACCAACTTAGTTTGCCTGGGATCTTTTCAATAAATAAGCAGCCACTTGCTGTAAATTGGCACTCAAATGGTCTCGACTTAAGAAGTAAAAATGCCGCAGGTAAGCGGGCGGCAAGACTTCATGGGGGACACCCTTTGGCTTGGCTTGGTCTGAAAGAATAGTTTGCCCCACCCCCAGCTTTAATAGTTGGATGATCAATTCATTGTTAGCCACCTGTAAAACTTTGGCGGGTTTGATATTGGCACTTTGCAAATACATCTTGGTGTAATGGGCCACCCCAGAACCAGGTTCGCGAATCAGCCAAGTCCCACTGGTCAAATCCCCACAGCGGACCAATTGGTCGGCCCCGTACTCGTAGCGGCTCACCCCACTGGTGGCAATGGGTTTTTCAATGAAGCCAAAGTCTAACTTGTGGGCACTGAGCGCTTTTAAAATGGCCTCAGAATTAGCCATGGTGATGTTGAAATCGCCGTTTTGAAATTGTTGGTTCAAAGCTTGGATAATTGGGGGCAGGCGATAAATCCCAAAGGTTTGCGACGCCCCAATTTTCACCTGATACCGGGCTTCAGGAATAGTTTGGCGCATG
Source organism: Agrilactobacillus composti DSM 18527 = JCM 14202 (assembly GCF_001436375.1). Lineage (GTDB taxonomy): Bacteria > Bacillota > Bacilli > Lactobacillales > Lactobacillaceae > Agrilactobacillus > Agrilactobacillus composti. Next base: position 79,555 of record NZ_AZGA01000077.1, read on the forward strand.
GTAGTGGTGATACTTTGCCAGTCATCTAGCAATTGATTCACCTGGCGATACAACACTTTGGCCGCTTCTGTGGGCTGGATATCCTTGCGACCTTGGCGCTGGAATAGTTTTTGGCCGAAATATTTTTCCAGCTGTTGGATATGACTGGATACCGTGGGCTGGGCAATAAACAATTGCTGGGCCGCTAAGGAGAAATTTTGAACCTCGTAAACCATTTTAAACGTTGCTAGTTGTGTAAACATACCGCACCACTTTCATCAGAAATCATAATAGTTATTATCAAAATTATCTATTTTCCTTATAGTAAACCATCTGATAGACTGAAACAATCAGCTAACGGAGGTTTATTATGTCAAAAGTCAAAAACGTTTTGCCAGGCTTGGGGTTGAGTCTGGTCATTGCCATCATCGCCCAATTCATCGGCCGCTTCATCCCCAGTCTAGGGGCCGCTACTATTTCTATTTTATTGGGGATCTTGTTGGGCAACACCCTCTTCAAACAACCAGGCCTACAAGCCGGGACGAAATTTTCAGAAAGTAAGTTGCTGGAATATTCCGTCATGTTGCTGGGGGCCACCATCACCTTTCAAACCATCAGCCATATCGGCTGGCAAGGTGTCCTCTTCATTTTATTACAAATGAGTATCACCATTTTAGGGGCCATCTTCATTGGCAAGAAATTAGGTTTCGGCGAAGGCATCACCTTACTCATGGCCGGGGGCAACGCGGTGTGCGGTTCCAGTGCCATCGCCTCCATTTCCCCGGTGATCGAAGCCGAAGATGAGGATAAAGGGATGGTCATCACCTTAGTGAACCTCATGGGGACCGTTTTGATGCTGACTTTGCCAGTCATTAGTTTGGCCATGTTTGGCAGCAACTTCTTATTACGGGGCGCCTTGATTGGTGGGACCTTGCAGTCCGTAGGCCAAGTGGTGGCCAGTGCTAGTATGGTGAACCAAACCACGGTGCAATTTGCTACCTTGTTCAAAATTATGCGGATCATGATGTTAGTGGTGGTGGTCTTCATCTTTGGCCGCTTGCATCAAAATAACATTCAAAGTGAATTAGAAGCTGGGGCTAAAATCAGTGAAAACCGCACCAAAGGCCATTGGTTGCCCTGGTATGTGGCTGGCTTCTTAGTCTTATGCGTATTGAACAGTGTTTGGCATATGCCGGCTATCCTCAGCGGCGGCGCCCATTTATTGAGTTCTTGGTTTGAAATCATCGCCTTGGCCGCCATCGGCTTACGGTTGAACCTAGCCGCCTTCTTAAAAGCCGGCAAGCGGTTTGCCATTTACGGCCTGGGTGTGGGCAGCGTGCAAGTGGTGTCCGCCTTAGTGCTCATCACCGTATTTTTAAAAGTTATCGCGTAACAAACGAACCCTTGGGCCAGTCAGGCTACAAGGGTATTTTTATAAAATTTATTTAGCACTCACTTAACACGAGTGCTAAATGGTGTTACTATGTAGTTGTTAAAGAGAGCAGGAACTAAGAGGTCAAGCCTCAGTTCCCCGTCGTCAATCAGCCGCCTTTTAGCCAAACAAAGAAATTTTTGAAAGGAAGTTTTGGACTATGGCTAATGAAATGATGCGTCGTCGTAACTTAGATTGGGGTATGGATCCATTCTTTGAGAACTTAGGAGATCGTTTCTTAGGCTCTATGATGCCAGAAATGATACAACAAAAGGACTTAAAGACTGATATTCAAGATACAGATAAAGCTTATATCGCTATGATTGATTTACCTGGCGTCGACAAGCAAAACATTCATATGAATTATGAGAATGGTGTTTTGAACATCAGCTGCAAGAAAGATGACTTCACGGATCACGAAGATAAACATGGCAATTTGATGTTGTCTGAACGGACTTCTGGGTCCATGAGCCGGAGTTATCGTTTGCCTAATGTGGACCAAAGTCAAATCTCCGCTGAATTCAACAACGGTGTTTTGAAGGTTACTTTGCCTAAGACTACTGAAGTCCAAGGCAGTGGGAATATTGAAATTCAATAAGTTCCCCACGATTTCAATTAAATAATTAATGGATTCAGTAACGAATATCTATTGATACCAAAAAATCCAGGAACGCCTCCTCCGACGTTCCTGGATTTTTTATGCGCTCTGGTTAGTCATCGTCCAAACTCATCTCGTTCATTTCCAGCTCGATGTTATCTAAAACCTCATTTTCGCTTAAATACGTGATCCAAGCGTCCCGTTGGTCACTTTTGATGCTGGCTTGTAATTTCTGATATAGGTCGGTGATGACCCCATCGTATAATTTTTCGGCATTTTGTTGGATCTTGTAAGGCGTTAGCTGTACCCGCTCTTTGCGGGCTTCATTTTGCTCAGTCAATTTGGCGGTGACTTTTTCCAGATAAATCGTTTCGATATTGCTTTGAGCCTGCACATAACTTTTGAATTCTGCGGTGTTCATAAGTTGTCCCCTTTCCTAACGGATGAAAGTTAAATAGTAACAAACTGCCGCCACGGCCTGGCCGGCATGGATCGTCCCGTCTTTGACCCCAGCGATGATATCTTCAAAGGCTACCAGGTTGGCGTTGACGAACTCGTCGTGATCAAAGTCCTGCTTACCCCGCTGGTGAGGATCGATCGTCCCTAAAACCAGGGTATTGAACTCACTATTGAAGCCTTCGCTGGTGGTGACTTGGGTCATCTTTTGGGGATTGGTTAAAGTGTAGCCCGTCTCTTCTTTGACCTCCCGCACTGCGGCGGCTAAGGGGGTTTCCCCGGCATTGATCAACCCAGCCGGTAAGGAATAAGCCTCCCGGTTCACCCCCGCCCGGTACTCCACGTTCAATAGGGCCTGGGTCTTGTCCGGGGTCAACGCCAGGACCACTACCGCATTCAAATGTTGCACCACATCCCGTTCCACGGTCAAACCGTCGGGGGTTTGAATTTCTTGTTGGCTCACGGAAAAAATGCGGCCTTTAAAGACTTCTTGATTGGTTAAAATCTTGCCAGTTTTAGTTAATTTTGGCAGCATAGTTGGCCTTCTTTCTGAATTTATGGACACCTTCTATTATACGACAGCTACACCGCAATTGTGGGGCGGCTTTTGTAACCACTAAAAAAGCCCTAGAACCTGAACGTTCTAGAGCGCGAATTTTAAGCCATTGTTTTTTGGCCAATGGGTAATCCTTTGGCGCGTTGCCCCAATTTGGTGGTGTTCAAAAGTAAGGAACTGGCCACCACAGATAAGGAACTTAAGGCCATCCCTAACCCGGCCAATTCCGGACTGAGGACCAACCCCAGAGCCGCAAATACGCCGGCAGCCACGGGGATGCCTAAGGTGTTATAGATGAAGGCCCAAAATAGGTTCAAGCGAATCCGATTGAAGGTCTTCTTGGCCAAGGTCAAAGCCGTGACCACATCCATTAAGTCATTTTTAACCAAAACGATACCGCCGGACTCGATGGCAATATCCGTACCCGAGCCCATGGCAATGCCCACATCGGCAGTGGTCAAAGCCGGGGCATCATTGATACCGTCCCCCACAAAAGCCACTGGGGCGGTTTGTTGCAACTTGGCCACCGCAGCGGCCTTGTCCCCAGGTAATACGTCGGCAATCACTTCATCAATGCCCACTTGATCGGCCACCGCTTGGGCCACCCGCTGGTTATCCCCGGTGAGCATCACCGTCCGCAGGCCCTGTTGTTTCAAAGCCGCCATGGCAGTCGCCGAACTAGCCTTAGGGGCATCTTGAATGGCAATCAGGCCAATGGCTTTCCCGGCCACCCCTACGATCACCACGGTCTTAGCGGCCTGTTGCAGGTCAGCCATGGCTTGGGCCAGTTTAGGTGGCAAAGGCGTGGTCAATAGTTTGGCATTGCCAATAAAGGCAGCTTGACCCTTAACTTGGCCGGTGACCCCTTGACCAGCCACGGCTTGAAAGTCCCGGACTGGTTCAACGGCAATCTTGGCAGCCTTAGCTTTGGCTAAAACAGCGGCGGCTAAAGGATGTTCCGAAGCTGCTTCTAGGCTAGCGGCATTTCGCAAAACCGCCGGGGCATCCCCCACAATATCCGTCACTTTAGGTTGCCCCTCGGTGATGGTCCCGGTTTTATCAAAGACGATGGTCTTCACGGTATTGGCCGCTTCTAAGACTTCGCCGTTTTTGATCAAAATCCCTAATTTTGCACTGCGGCCGGTCCCCACCATCAAAGCCGTGGGGGTGGCAATACCCAAGGCACAAGGGCAGGCAATGATCACCACTGACACGGCGAATAACAACGCCGTGACGGCACTGGCCCCTAGGAAAACATACCAGATCGCAAAAGTGGCAATGGCGGCGATCAAGACCACGGGCACGAAGATATCGGCAATTTTGTCCACGGTCTTTTGAATCGGCGCATGGCTGGTCTGGGCCTTTTTCACCATTGCGACAATTTGGGCTAAGAGGGTATCGTCCCCCACTTTGCTGGCCTTAAACAAGAAACTCCCCTTGCTATTCATGGTGGCACCAATGACCTTGTCCCCAGTTTTTTTCAAAACAGGCATGCTTTCGCCGGTGACCATGGACTCGTCCACCGTGGAACTACCTTCAATGATCTCACCGTCCACGGCAATTTTTTGCCCCGGCCGGACCCGGATCACGTCCCCCACTTGCACTTCGGCCAAGGGGATCCGGACACTTTGGCCATGGCGGATCACTTCGGCGTCTTTGGCCTGTAAATCCACCAATTTTTCCACGGCACTGGAAGCGCTGGCCTTCATGCGTGTTTCTAAGTACTGGCCTAGTAGAATGAAGGTGATGACAAAAGCGGCACTTTCAAAGAACACCGCCCGTTTGGTGAGCAGGGCGTAAACGGAATATAGATAAGCGGTGACCGTACCAATGGCCACTAGGGTATCCATGTTGGCGTGGTGATGGCGAAAACTGGCCCAGGCGCTTTGCAAAAAGGGCCAAGCGGCCACAGCCATAATGGCACTGGTCAATCCAAACTGACTCCAAGCACCGCCGGGCAACATGAAGCCAAAGGGCATCCCCACCATATTTACCAATAGTGGTAAGGAAAAGACCAGGGCAAAAATAAAGCGATTGCGAACGCTCATCATTTGATCACAACCTTACCGTGGACCATATTCATGCCACAACTGAATCTATAGGTTCCAGGTTTGCTTGTATCAATGGCAAAGCTTTGGACTTCATTTAAAGGCAAGTTGGCTTTGAAATGGAAATCCTGGGACTGGACTTGGTCTAAGCAGCCCACGTCACTGATGCGCTTGAAGTTGAGTTGGGCGGGGATGCCTTGTTTCAAGGTAATGGTTGCGGGTTGATAGCCGCCGTTGACGATAATTTCTGTTTGTTGTTTGGTCATGATATAAAACCTCCATTGTGATGTTGTGCATTTATTGGGTAGTGACGCTTATTTAATAATTAATTGGCCATGAAACATATTCATGCCACAGGCGAATTCGTAATTGCCGGGCTTGGTGGTGTCAATGGCAATGGTATGGGCCTGATCTTGGGGTAAGAAATCATTGATCCCCATGTCCGGAAAGACCACATGGTCCAAACAAGTGGATGGGTCTTTACGTAAAAAGGTCAGCTCGGCCGGTACGCCTTGCTTTAAGACCACGGTTTCGGGGGAATAACCCCCACTGACGACGACTTCCGCGGCTTGGGTCGCATTTTGAACTTTGGCAGTGGTCGTAGCGGTGGTATGTTTACCGAAGAACCACCACACAATAAAGCCAATCAAGCCCACAGCGCCAATCAATACCATAATTTGTGTCATAATTTGCCTCCTACGTTTACATTTGTAAACCAACATAATTATCGTACACCTCAGTGTTTACATTTGTCAACGCTAAAATCATATTTAAATCTGGGGATGCAAAAAACGCCGCCAATACACCATTTCGGTGTGATTTGGCGACGCTAATGTGGCTTACTGGTTTTATAAAGCAGCCATTGATTGACACATGTTCTGTTGGACAAGTCAGAGGTCGTTAGACTTGCGCTTGTTCTTGTAGGAATGCATTATCAGGACACCGTTGGCGACGATGCCCAGTAGCAAAACGACGTAAAAGGGGATGTTGTAGTTTTGATCAGTGAACATAGGCAAAACCAGCATTATCAAAAAAATAACATTGGTGACACTAGCCCAGCGATACACAATTTTCTTATCTACCATGTCATCTTCCCCTTTCGGCTGAGTTTTAATCAATGCCAATTTTGAATTACGAATTTCTTTTTCTTAGCTGATACAGTTTAATGCAGCTCAGCCCGAAAAGTACCACTAATATACTGCCGCCAACGATCAAAGCGGCCAGCTTCAGCGGATTCGTGGGAATATGGAAATTTAGACCGTACATAAAACCCAGGAATAACGGAAAAAGTATACCGGCTCTATACCGATTTTCAATAGCATGTTTATTGGCCATGAGAGCTACCTCACTTTCTTAAAGATTCCAAGAAGTTTACAAAACTTAAACGACAACAGGGCTACTTTTAAACGTTATTACTTAGTATCAATCTTATGCTCGGTTATCTAGGTGCCCGATAAATTAGATTGAAAAAGAATTCCATCCAACCACGAAATAAAATATAGACCATACTTGGTTTTTTCTTGCTTTTTTTGTCTTTCATCTGTTACGCCTTCTTACTCGCTATGCCAGACACCAAGGGTTAATTTTCACAGGGCTTTGTCCAAATATCATTTGGTAAAGCCATCCCAAAGCAAATCATAAATAACTAAGAATGCCGCAAGGGCACTGGCTAACTTCAACTGTTTCTGCGCAGCCTTATTCTTCTTAATCGCCAAATTAATCAAACCAATGCTTAAAATGAGTGCTGGGAAACCGATAAGTTTTAAAATTGATTGCATTAATAAATTCATCCTTAATTTTCTGCCATTAAACTTACAAGAATCGTCGTTAATTCAAGCTATTCAGCCCCACCACAATGCTCTCTAGAAAACCAACTGCAAAGGCAAGTGTGATAATGAACCAAACACCGTATACCTGCCAAGTTTCAGTGAGTTTTTCTTTCACAAAGACTCCCTCAATTCTTGGTTCACGCCTATTATAATATGGAATGGTCTGATATAGTGAATATTTTATTTAACGTATGGTTTTTTGGAATAAACGCGACTTAAATCAACGTTTTGATTATGCGTTTTACGGTACATACACCGTCTTCCTGTATGCTCATTTATTGGTATAATAACTACCAAGCATTAAATTACTTGGAAGAGAGGTTTTCACAATTTCAGATACTATTAATCCATTAGTTATTTCAACCCTGACTTCATCTAAAGGTAAACAACATTTTCCCTTTACCCACTCACCTTTACCCCTGGGTATGGGTATCCTAATAATTCTGGAGAACATGTCCTATGCATTATCTTAGCCCCCTGCAAGGATATCTCTGGGACACAGGATTATTATTGGTAATATTGACTGTTTACTTCCAGCTTAAGGCGCAGTTAACCATCAGAAAATTTCTTTTATATTGCTTACCCTTGGCTCTATTTCTGGCTTTATTCAGCTATTATCTGTCAGATTGGATCTACAGCATCCTCATTCTTATTCAAGTTCTAGTCAATCTAAAAAGAAAAATACCGATTTTTTCATTGAACACAATCTATTTGTTAGCCGTCACAATTGTAATGTTTATTCTTGGTAATGCTATCACGCTAGTCACAGCAGAAATTCGGTTTTGGACTACCGGCGGCACCTCTGAACTTACACCAACAAATTTCGGTATCGCCCTAGATGTTAGTCTGATTATGCTTATGCTATCGTTGCTATACTCGATTAACAGATATCACGTCAAGTTGTCGACACTAGCCAATATGCTCGCTGACGAAAATGTATTGAAACCTGTGATTTTATTTTTAACGTTGCTCTTAGCAATGGAAGAGGTAGTCTCCGTTGTCTCAGTCCAATTAAGAATTGCAGGAACTTTTTTGGCAGTAATCATTATTTGCTTTGTGATCTTCACGATTCTAACTATTGTTTTGATGTATTATTTTATCATCAGTTACCGACGTAGCTTACGGGCTAAACAAGAAGCAATTGAAAAACAGCAACAAGAAACATATTTGAATCAAATCGAAGCTAACTATAACGAGTTGCGCCACTTCCGTCATGATTATCAAAATATCCTAATCTCTTTACAGGGTTATTTGCTGGCTGACGACGTGGATAAAAGTAAAAAGTATATTCAAGAAACATTGAATGAAACAACATCAGCAATCGACTTAGAGCATAAAGCCTTCATGAATCTACCTAAGTTACAAGTGCCGGGGATTCGACAGTTATTATTTGAAAAAATAAAACAGATTCTTGTGCTTAAAATTGCGGTTAGTCTAGAAATCGATCAAGCTATTGTTACCTTACCTGGGTCACAGATTAATTTAGCTCGAATTGTTGGTATTCTGATGGATAACGCAATCGAAGCAACTAAGCTAGCGGCTAATCCAGAAATTCATATCGCAATCATAAAGTATTCTGAGGATGCCTATGAATTTGACGTGGAGAATACACTAATTGATCCAGTCATTGATATAACTGAATTGTTCCAGGAGGGCTATTCCACCAAACATGATCACAGCGGACTTGGCTTAGCAAACGTCAACAAATTAGTCCAGGATTCGGAAACGTATAGCCTCGAAGTTACTAAGCATACTGACACTATCCGCTTTAGTTTGATGATGCAAAAGTAACGTTCAGTTGCGATACTTGTTAATTTTAATGAGTGTCGTTTTTTTGTGCCAATTTAAATTTAAAGTTCCAATCCGGTTCGAATGTAATATGCGATACCTTCTTCATTGTGTCCTTTTTGAAAACTGGTTTCTGCTTTTTAGAATTTCGCGTTCAGCTGTTGTGATGGCTAGATTTGCAATCAGTTCAGACAATTGCTGCAAAATTGATTTTTTGTGCATTTGTTACACATCTTATTTTCATAAAAAATTAAGGCCAGTTGCAATCAAATTATAAGCGATATGAGACATGATACTGGTCTTTATATCTGCAAATTTTCGATTCATCAAGCTTAAACCAATTGAATCAATGGCTAATAAAGGCATTTTCACAAAATCTAGGCCATGGGCAATCGCAAAACAAATTGCCACGAGTATAATTGCAGGATAAAAGCCCATTAACTTTTGAAAATATGACGTCAGTACCCCTCTAAATCCCAGTTCTTCTAGAATCGGTCCTGTAACGCAAAGCACCGTAATGTTGACCCACTTTAACGGCGAGTTCATCAATTGATAGGCTTGATCTAACTTCACACTGGTTTGGTTATGCCTAATAAAATCAAGTGGTAAGTTTCCAATAATCACCGTCAGGCCAATGACAATAACTGCCCATAAAACAGCATAGCCGACTTGTTTTTTAAAATTAGGAAACGAAAGTGTTGGTGCTGCTTTAGTTAAAAATCGATTGATGGCAATCAAGATTACCCCAAACAAAAGGCTTTCGCCAATTAATAGGAGCCACGATAATTTCGGATCCGTTGTAAAATATCCAAGCCAAGAACTGCCACTGACCAAGAAAATAAATGGCAGAAACATAATGAGTCCGCCTATCACCCAGCCGATTTTCTTCATATATTACCTCCATGCGCGCGAAGCGTTATTTTTATTTTAAATTCGATTTATCTTAATCTATGTATTGAAATTAATATCCTTAAATTCTGCACAAATTAACACCCAGATTTCTATCTAGCTTTTCGATAATGCTTCAACCAGCCCCTCTGCCTTGATTCTTGGTATAATCTCATTATAGTTATACAGTGCACAAGTATCACCACATACGAGGGGGTGTCGCTATCATGAACTACTTTTCAAACCTTTTGAGCTATTTCTGGGATGCGACATTGATCATGATTCTTCTGAGTGGTTATTTTCAATTCGTTCAAAGACTGACCCTGCTCCGCTTCGTTGCCTACTGTTTGCCCATTGCTCTTTTTACAGCCATGTTCACTTTTTATCTTTCGGAATGGACTTACGGTATAATCATCGCTTTTCAAATCCTGATAAATTTACGCAGGAAGATTCCAATAATATCACTGGATACCATAATCTTACTGTCGATCGCTATTTTCTTGTTCATCTATGGGAATACTTTGGTATTAATAGAAAATAAACTACGAACGTTCCTGATAAACGACAACTCCCAATTTATTCCGCAAATCTTTGGGATTGCCCTTGTGGTGGCTTTGGCACTCACTTTGATTATCGTACTGATTTTGATAAGGCATTATCGAGTCACTATTCTTGAGAAAGTCACGCAGTTAACTGCTGAATATAATGTCCGCAAAGCCGTGACTTTGTTTTTGGCCACGCTTTTATTTATCGAATCGGTAATCGCCATTGTGGCTGATACCCTAAAAATTCAACGCGCCTTCCAGGCTGTTATCATTATTTGCTTTGTGTTCTTCGCCATCCTAACAGTGGCTCTAATGTATTATTTTATTATCAGCTATCAACGCAGTTTGCAAAGTAAACACAAAGCAGTCGAAAAGAAACAACAGACGGAATATCTGCATAAGCTCGAAGAAAATTACAATGAGTTACGGCGCTTTCGCCATGATTATCAAAATATTTTGATCTCATTACAGGGTTATTTGCTAGCCGGCGATGTGACTAAGAGTATTCAATATATTCAAGAAACGCTACAGGAAACCACAACGACCATTGGTCAAGAACATAAAGCGCTCATGGACTTGTCCAAGCTGGAAGTTCCTGGTATTCGCCAGCTCTTATTCGAAAAAATCAAACAAATGCTGACTGCTAAAATTGCCGTTACTTTAGAAATTGCCCAGCTGATTAACACATTGCCTGGCTCCCAAGTTGATTTGGCCCGTATCATTGGAGCCCTCATGGATAATGCCTTGGAAGCTGCTCAAACAGCAGACAAGCCTGAAATCCATATTGCCATTATAAAATATGCCGATAATGCCTACGAATTCAACATCGAGAATACTTTGGCTAACCCTGAGATTGATATTGCTGAATTTTTCAATGCTGGCTATTCCACCAAGCAAAATCACAGCGGCCTGGGCTTAACGAACGTCAACGATTTGGTTCATCATTCAGGGACATTCAGTCTGGAAGTAACCAAGCATGCTGACAGCATTCGCTTTAGCTTGATGATGCAAACCTAGATCCACAGTATGCCTGTTATTATGGGTGTACTTTTATTTCCCCTAGTGGGTTTCAAGAACATCTCGTATTTATTTTAATTTGTTAATTTCTCTAAAAACACCGATACTTCCTAGCGTGGCAATAAAAATCGAAAAATAATTCAGACTAACGATTGTCATGCCTAAGCCAAGAAATAGAATTATAAAGTCCATCTCAATTGCCCGAAATTTATTTGAATTTTGTTTAACACTGCGCACAAAAATTGTGATAATGCCAATTGTTGTTAAAACGGCAATAAGTATTTTTAAACCACTATTTAGAATTATCACCCTATCCCACCTAATATTAATTATTTACTACCTGCGATCACAATCCGAGCAATAAGCAACTGCTAATTTTTTCTATTTTGCTCAAAAACTAATCGTGTCCCGACGCCCAAAACCCGGATATTGGCGCTCAAGTTCCACAAGAAAATCTAACATTTCAGCTGATAATTCCTGTTTGGTACCAAGTCTTGATAACTGCGATGCCAGTTGGGTAGCAACTTGTTGATCATACTTGCCATCAGTCAGTGCCTGCTTTGCCTTTAAAAGCGGTGTGCGCACATTATCAGCTAGTGCCGGTGCCGCGATGAAAGTATCCATTTTGTGCATAATTGCTCTGAAGCTTTCATTATATAGCCCTCCGTTTTCAATAATTTCTGTTGATATGCCTATTGAAACATACACCACATTGTAATATAAATTAAATTTGAACAACGTAGGAAATATTTAACGTGTGATTTTCAATCATAGACGTTACTTCTTTTCAACAATACGCCCATATGTTAATGTATTTTATATGAAATCACAGTTTTTTGTTATCTTTTTGAAGAAGATTTGTTATCATGGTATCCAAAGCTCATTATAAGAAAGTAATGAAAGTTGAGATACCACGCTTTGTTGGGGAAAACAAGGGCGGGCACCCACTTTAGCCTGATGATGCCAGAAACGGAGGAAGTCAATGCTTAACGTACTAATCTTAGAAGACGATGCTCAACAGCGCAATGATTACCGCAAAGTCATTCAAACCCGGATTGACTACAACGCTAGCACCCACGCTTATGACATGGCAATTGCCGTTTGTACCGATGATCCAGCAGAGATTTCTGCTTATCTCAAAGCCCATCCCGATGATCTGGTTTTTGCCTTGTTAGATATTGAAATCGCCGGGACAACCGTCAGTGGCATTGATGTGGCTGATGAAATTCGGCAATCTCAGCCCTTTGCCAGCATCGTTTTTATAACTACCCATGATGAACTAATGCCTTTAACCTTACAACGGCGAGTTGAACCTCTGGATTTTATCTACAAAGAGTCCGGTGCCACCCAACGAGATGCCGCCATAAAAAAAGATGTGGATCTGGCTTACCAACGGTATCAGCGAAACATTATTGCCGTAGAACCACGCTTTAGCTATCAGGTCATGGGCAGCATCATTCGAGAAATTAATTTTTCAGATTTATATTATCTGGAATCCAACAAAAGTCACCCCCATTGGCTTACCTTGGTAGGTAAAAATATTCGTACGGAATTCAAGGGCGAACTGAAGAAAATTACCGAAGAACAGCCCAATATGATTCGCTGTGACAAAAGTTATTTAGTCAATCCGCAAAATATTGTGAGTTTTGATATTAAGAACCGAACCATCTACTTTGATGAAGCCGGCAAAAACAGTTGCATTGTCAGCTCCCGCAAAGTTCCGGTCATCCGAGATTTTCTCAAAAAAGCTGGCCGGCCGCAAAAGATTAACTAAAATGACGTTTATGTGCAAAAAACTAACGTTCATGCCAGTTTTTCCTACCAAGCACCAAACTGCGGTAGAATAAACTTGGCTTAGCTTAGGTCGCATAGCGCACTTATTAAGGAGTCATGTAATGAACAAGAAAAAGCAAACAGCCAACAAACAAAAGGCCTTGGCATTATTTACAAACCTAAAGACTTTATTGCTGCCGCAAAAGGCTGACGATTCTGGTTACGATCAAATCATTGCTGTTTTGGATCGGTCGATTGACCGGGTTTCAAAGGATAGTCAAACGCCTGAAAACGAAGCTCGCGCAGTTTATCAAAATATTTATAAAATCGCTTTGGTTGAAAAAACAAAACTTGAGCCAACTGCGTTGGCAGCTCTTAAGGCGATTGAAACGTTCTCACTCTCAGGCGGTATCTGGGGCGGGATGAACACGCTGAATACTGCTAATACTTGGCAGATTCTTTAAGGTACAACATACTTTTGTAATGAAAATTAGCGTAGGATTCAATTTATTTTCAAAGAACGCCGCCTGATGTCAATGCTTAAACTATCCATTTTGTCCATAACGACCCAAGCTATTGCGTCCTAAGATTAAGTTATGTGCCATTATTTTAAATATGTATTCAGGGAGGAAAAATGACAGACATAAAAAAGCAGGCCAAACAAGATATTCATGAATTATACGATGGTCTCAAGAAGTATGAGGATCAATCTCCAGAACTGATGGACATTACTGACGTCTTACAGCAGGTTTATCACACCTTAGACACCACCAAAAATCCGGAAGCTTTGGTCAATAAACTGACGAAGTACATTTATATTTCAGGTTTTAAGAAGATAACTTTTGCACCGGCCGAAAACAAACTGTTAGCCAATCTTGGCGCCATCGGCCAACGGGCTGGCCTAAATGGTGCGTATGGTTCTGACTATTCAGATAAATCTCAATTTTACGGTTATAAAGAGGAAGTACCCCGGCATAGTTAAGCAAAACCTATCAGCTTTAGCAGTAAGAAAGAAGTTGATATTATGGATGAAAAAGAAACGAAATTATTTGAAGCGGTTAGTAAAGCTTATTCAGATAAGGAAGTTCAAGCCGATCCAGAATTATCAGACATTTTATTTCAAGCAGGCAAGCGATTAGAAAACAATGTAGACTACAAGTTTGTAGCTATCAAGCTCACTCAGAATATTGCCTTATATTTAATAAGCCACGAATATAAAGTACCTAAGAGCATTTCTGAATTATCAAGTAGCATGCAAAAATATGGCGCAAGATACTTCGGTGTTGCGTCCATGATGTCATGGTTCTAATAATAATAAAAGGCTACGATTGACTTCAATGACGAAGCAATCGTAGCCTTTTGCAATGCTTAAGGCAGATAGATAAACAGATAGGACAACCAAGCAAAGTTGCCGACAAACTGTTTTAAAAATGGTTTTCTAGTGCGCTTTGAAAATGGCAGGCTACGCCAAATGAACTGCACCACTGAGAAGATAAAGGTAATCGCCAGCCATGTCACCAGGATAAATAGAATTCCTAAAAAAATATTTTTGAGCATCGAACCATCCCTTCGCCAAATCTAATTTTTCGTGTAAGTCATTATACTTCAAAACTAATGCTTGTGACATAAAATTATCATAAACGTCGTAATTTGCAGCATAATCGTAGTTTTTAAACATGGTTTAAGCACTAATCCTTTATCGAATCTTTCCTGGTCCGTTAATAAAAAGATACGTTTTGGTTGATTGTGCGGTCTTAACCCCGAAAGCTCATTTCAAAATAGCTAATCTAAATAGCTATTTTGAAGCAACAAGGATCCCAGATTTGTCCCAATTGGCTTAGTCTTGATAAGAATCGGCTCCAATACATCATAAAAATTGGGATGCTGCAGGGGTTAAGCCCGTCTTCATTGCTTCTTTTTGCAAGCTAACCAAAACTTTATTGACGATTGCCACGTTATACCTGCCCTTTTCTAAATCAGCCTTAGCCACGAGCCCGATTTTTCGCTCACGATCCGAAATGGTTGGGTCAAGCACATAATCGTAGAACAGATCTAGTATATCTTGGTCGGTTATTTTTCCCTTGCCAAACACGTGTATCCCCCTCTTTTGCCATAGTGTGATGACGTTTTATTGCAATTAGTTTTCTGAGTTCTATTTAAGGTGAACAGATAGGACAACCAAACGAAGTAATCGACAACCTGTTGCAAAATTGCTTTCATCATGCTTTAGAATCCAGGACACGATATTCCTTCAAAAAGCGCGCTTTGGATACGACCCGGTGGTTAGTCACATCTAAGTAGTCCCCTAAATATCCCAGTGGATACATGGCATAGCCCCCACCTACCGTACCCACAGCACCTATTTTTAAATTCTCAGTCAAAGAACTGTTTAAGCCAGCCATTAAAATACGCACGTGATCATCTAGCCAATACAGATAGTTTTCTGCAAAGGCCCTCTTTACCCAGTCGGGGCGCTCGTTAGTTTTGCTGATTTCCCAGACCTCGGCCGGCTGCCCCTTATATAGAGCTTTCATGCCATCTCGCCCCCAACTTCCAAGGTAACTTTTGCTAATTATATGTCCAAAGGAACACTGCAATTTGTTTCATATCAAGTATACGGCGTGTCGCACTAACCTTTTGTTAAGCTGATTATACTTCAGAATCATCGTTATGCGCTGAACAATCTTTAACGTGGCAATTTGTGGCATAATCGCTACGACACAAAATCAACTGTAGACCTTCATTTTTTTACCGCAATCCACCAATATCCTGCGTTTAAGTACAAAAATCCAGCGTTCATGACAATTTGACCTCAAGCGCTTAAATCTGTAGTATGATATGCACAAGAGCTGAAGCAGCTAAACTTGGTGCTTCGATCCGTCAATCACAACAGACTCCCCCATCGTAAAGGAGGCACCCATCATGGATGAAAAAACAGCTGAAGTCTTTGACGCTATCAATACGGCCTATGCTGACGTAGAGGTGCAACATAATGCCGAGTTATCAAGACTGCTACTGAAGCACCGCCGCACCCTTGAAAATGGCCTGGCCTACAGAGCCACTTGTGAACAACTTACCACGGCCATCTCCCAATACTTATTATTTCATCAATTGAGCGCCCCGAAGGCCCTATCTGAACTTTTTGAAACCATCAGCAAATACACGGCACAAACGCAGACCATTGATACCCATAATATTTGGATCGATGATCTCCACTTATAGTTAGGAGCGGATTCCAATGACAAAAAATCAAATGTTTTTTAAATAATTGTCAAGGTTTCCTAATAGCGATGCCCAAAACGGTGCAATACAACTTAACGTATCCAGTATGTAAGACAGCAATAGGTTTGTAATCTGGCTTTGCGTAGGAGGCATGCCATCATGGCAGAGAAACGTCAAGAATTCTTTGATTTAATCGACAAAGCATATAACACCCCAGCGGCACCAAAATTTAATGACTTGAAAAAGAAATTGTTGAAATACGCCCAAGAGTTAAATGCTGGTGATGACTATATCAAAATCATGTTATCTTTAAGATACGATTTGTTTCACGCTGATCGGGATTTGAATTTGGTCACCCGTATTTCTGGGTTACCCGACCAATTCAAAGCGGTCTTTTATTTCATTGAACCCCAAGTTAAGAAAATTGATGAAAAAACGTTACGCCAGTATAACCTGGCTTATGGCTTAATGATGATGCCAATCCCCTTTGGGGGCATCATCGGCTAATTTATCTACCCCCGCTAAACCCAAAAACGCTTGAAGAGATTGCAATTAGGCAGTCACTTCAAGCGTTATTTATTTTGACATTCATCACAAAATTCCCCCGAATTTCCCGATTAAATTATGTTATTTAGCTTGCATCACCGTTAAATTATGATCCGTATGGGACCAACTACCCTGTTTGCCAAAAGTCAACAAGCCCGCGATTTGGTCCAGAAGATATGTCAGTGAGAACCAGTACATGGCCAGGACGGTCCAGGGCAGCAATAATATTTTTTTGTGGGTGTGGATCTTCGCGTCATAGAGATAGCCGGCAATCATCGGCAAAAATCCTTCCAGCAATATGACCCAATTCACGATGGTCACTGGCACAAAATAGCTTTGGGTCACATTTCCCAGTTCGACTGTCAACACTGGTGCCGCCATTTGCGGGGTTAGCGCTGTAATCAGCCAAAAAATGAAGAACAGCAAAGCCAGCAACAATTGAAAATTCTGACGCATGGAGAACAGATAACTGATTTGATCTAAATAACGTACATCTCGACTTTTGACAAAGTCCTTCAGCAAGGGGCCGACGTTGTGAAAGGCGGTAAACCAATGGCCTTTGCTCCAGCGATAGCGCTGTACCATGCTGGCGCGGATGTGTTCGGGCTTTTCATCATAGATGCGGGTGAAGTGGTTCCAGCCCACGGTGCCGCCGCTGCGGACGATGCGGATCTCCATTTCCAGATCTTCCGTTAAACTGGTGGAGCGAAAACCATTGTTAGCCAACAGCCACTTGGTCTCTACCACATAACCGGTGCCGCCAATGCTGTTATCTAGCCCTAAGCGATACTTGGATAATTGGAAAAAGCGGTTCATGGTCCAGTAACTGGCGGCATAGCCCAGGCTTAGGAAAGCTTGATAGTTCTTACTATCTAAATAGGCTTGGATCGCCGTAAAGTGCTTGGTCTGATACTGGCTGTCCAGCTCCGTTAGGATATTGGGGGCCACAAAATTGTCCGCATCTAAGACCATGACCATATCATATTGGCTGAGATCATCATGAACTTTCAAATAATCCAAGGCATATTGTAGGCCAGCGGGTTTCCCCACACCTTGGCGTTCAAAGGCGCCAAGACTGGTGTCCACCACCAGGTAGCCTAATTCCCGGCCGATTTTAGTAGTGGTATCGCTGGAATTATCACTGACCACCACCACTTTATATTTGTCCTGGGGATAAGTCATTTGACTCAAGTTATGCAACGTAGCGGCGATGACTTGGGCCTCATTGTGGGCAGGGATCATGATCAAAAACCGGGTCTTCGGAGCTTTGATGGCATAATCTCGCTTGGCTTTGCCAAAGCCAAAGGTGGCTAAGAAAATATAATACGCGGTCAAGACCAAAGTCCAGGTACTGATCACGATCACTGGGATAAAAATCCACCAGCTCAAATTTTCAATAAACGGTCCAAAGGATGCAGAAATACTGTAAAGCACATAAATTGGCATTAAGATAACTAAAATCACAAACCAAATGCTGGCAACAACGCGTAACTTGTACTGCCCCATGCAAAAATCCTCCATTCTCTACTAAGCATCTAAGATACCTAGTCAAACCTACCAACAAACTACGTTGACAACTATAAACTGAATTGTTTTTGGTACCTGTCGATTTTTGAGGGCGAATGATAGGGACGTTGGTAGTTATTTGGCACAAGCTAGATGGTCAAAGATGAATGAGGGATATAAGTATAAAATTATGAAATTATAATTTTCTAATATAAGTGGTTTGTGGGGTTATTTTGACAATTTGTTAGAAATGCCTAAATTTGCACTGTCAAAAAGCATCATCTTCCCACCATATTTTTTACACAACGTGAAGCCTTTCATTTGTCACTAGCCTACCTTGGTTGGCTAGTGGGGCCAATTATAAATTAATTTTACCTATTAGACCGGTCCTTACGCCCAGATTCACTGGGATTCTTTTTGACATTTTCAAAGTGTTGTTTAACAATAGAACCCAGTGTCAGCCTGATTTTTATTTTAGCGATGACTTGAGTGGTTTCATTTTGGTGCTATTTCAGTGTTGAGCTTTCAACTAATTTTCATCACAATGACTTTTCAGTTATGACCAATGGGCTGACACAATTTGAAGGAGGATCATTTTGACAGAAAAACGCATTATCGCCCACCGGGGCTTACCCACCCTGGCACCAGAGAACACCTTGGCCAATTTTGAGTTAATGCCCCAGTACAACGTCAATTGGCTGGAGACGGATTTAGGTATCACTAAGGATGAACAAGTCGTGGTCTTACACGATGACTATTTAGACCGGACCACCAATGGCAGCGGGGCTTTGACGGCCACTAATTTTAAGAATTTAGAAACATATTCGGCCGGTAGCTGGTTTGCCAAGTCCTTTGCCCATGCTAAAGTGCCAACCTTAGACCAACTGGTGCAGTTTTTGAATCGGACTAAAATTAATGTCAACATTGAATTAAAGGCGGTGATTGGCCCCAATGCCAATGCCTTAGCTGACCGGTTAGTGGCCCAATTTGCCTTAGCCATCGATGCCTTGGATCCGGGGATCGATTTGATCGTGTCATCCTTTAATCCCATCATGTTGTTAAAATTAAAGCGGCTGCGGCCCAACGTGAAATTCGCCGTGCTGTTTGAAAATCATACTTTCTATGAAGACTGGACCTTGATCATGCAAGCGGTGGGGGCTAAAATCATTCATCCCCAAAACGAAGGTTTAACTAAAGCCACCGTCCAGGCCATGAAGGCTTATGGCTATGAAGTCAATGTATGGACCGTGGACCGGATCGACCGGGCCAATGAACTATTCAACTGGGGTGTGGACAGTATCTTCACCAACATCGCCGACCAATTCAGCGCCATCCAATCCGGGGCTAAGGAAAGGACTGAAGGTTATGGACACTTCCTCACCACATGGTACTGAGCACCATTTAATGTCCCGTTTGGGCTTTGATTCTACCCATCAACTAGGTGGTTTCTTATCCGTGGTCATGTCTGGGCAAATTATTTATTCTGCCTTTGAAGCCTTTAAGGGCACCTTTTACAATTTGCTTCTAAAAGTTCTAGGCGTGACTAATGGGCAATTAGGGGCGATTTTCACCTTGATCGGCATTTCTGTGTTCTTTTACATACCGGGGGGCTGGATCAACAATCGTTTTTCCGTGCGCTCGGTGTTGATCACTGGTTTGATGACCCGCATGCTCACCATGTTTGTCATTATCTTCTTCCAACCTAGTTTTGGCGTGTTACAAATCATTGCCGTTATTTGGGGCTTGACCGACGCCTTCTTTTGGCCGGGGGTTTTAAATGGCATCGTCTTGTTATCCGACCAAGCCCATCGGGGATTAGCCTTTGGGCTGCTGGAATCCATTCGCCGGGCCGCTGAAATGCTGATGAACCTCTTATTAGTGGGGGCCATGGCTTTATTTGGCGGTATCAGTATCTTCAAAACAGGGATGCTGGTGTATAACCTCTTAATTATTCCCGTAGTGTTTTGCATTCTCAAATATGTGCCGAAAAATGGGATTGCCACCCAAAAGACAACTTCTAACGGCACCAAAGCCTGGGAAGCTTTAAAGGGTCTATTGAAAGTATTGACCATGCCGAAAATTTGGCTAGCGGCCATCACCGCCCTGACCATTTACTGGTCTTACATCAACTTGATTTATACCGTGCCTTATCTCCAGGCTGTTTTCCATATTTCCCAGACCCAAGCTTCCCTGTTTGGTATTATCAATACCGGGGGGATGGGAGTCTTGGCCGGGGTCATTTCCGGGAGCTTATCCGATTATGTCTTTAAGTCTTCCACCAAAATGATGTTTGTAGCCCTAGGCTTGACCTTAGTGGCCCTGTTAGCCACATTGTTATTGCCCAAAGGTGCCAATATGCTATGGCCCAGTATTTTATTACTGTTAGTCTTTTCCTTTGCCATCTTCTTGGCCAAAAGTATCATGTTGACCCCCATCACCGAAGCCGGCGTGCCCAAAGACTACGTGGGATCTTCCATGAGTGTGGGTTCCTTTGCTGCTTATGCCCCCGTATTTTGGGCGTATAGCTTAAATGGCCACATCATTGATGTGAACAAACCTGTAGCTGCTTACCAACGGATCTTCTTGATCAGTGTCATCGTCGCCGCCGTCGGGGTGGTGGCAGCCTTTGTTTTGATGCTGGTGAGCCGTCAAAAACCAACCCCAACAACAAAATAAATTAACAATGCAAATGACATGTGTGTCCAAGCTGGGCGCCATGTCATTTTTTAGATGGCACAAAAAAACGACCTAACTCCACAAAGGAATTAAGCCGTTTGACGTATTTATATTTAGGTGTTGGTTTAAATCGAAGAGCCACCGCCGCCGGATGAACCGCCGCCACCAGAGAAGCCGCCGAAGCCACCCCCTGATGAACCGCCACCGGAGCCGCCGCCAAAACCACCGCCGCCTCCGCCTAGGAAGATCCACCATGGGAAGTCGCCACCGCCACCCCGGTTACCAGGGCCTTTACCCCCGCCGCCGCTATTACGGAGGAAATAAGCGATGATTAAAATAGCGATGATAAAGCCACCAATTTTCCAACCGGATAACCAGCCACCAGATTGTTTACCCTTTAGGCGATTGACCTCGTCTTGAGATAAACTGTTCTTATCCCCCTTATAACCGTAGTGGCTATCAATCAGGGAGGTGACACTGTTAAAGGTCTTTTGCAAGCCCGTGTTCACCTTGGCTGAATCACTGGATTTTAAATCAGCTTTATTGTCATTTAAAATCCGCCCAGAAATGGAATCAGTGATGACATCTTCCATGCCATAGCCCACTTCAATGCGGACATTGCGCTGGCCGCCATTTAAAGCATACAAGATTAAAATCCCGTTATCCTTACCGGCCTGGCCGATGCCCCACTTCTGAAACAAATCCGGGGCATAACTGTCAATGTCATCCCCGCCGGTACTCTTGATCACCGCCACCACCACTTGGGGTTTGGCCTTGGTATCTTGATAGTACAGGTTTTTATCACTGACTAATTTTTTCGTCTTATCATCTAATAAGGTATTGGTTTCATCATAAAAATTATATTGAGGCTTGGCCGGCATGGCTGCCTGAGCTGCCGTGGCGGTCCACAGGCTGACCAACAGCCCCAAACCCACTGCTAAAAAGCTTAAGAATTTACGGTGCTTTTCCACCCGACTCACTTCCCGTCAGTGGTATCGCTAAAGTCCACCTTTGGCGCAGTTTCAGCTGCCTTGGTTGCCTTGAAGTAAGGTTTTTGGCCCATGCCCATGGCATTGGCAAAGATATTCTTAGGGAAAGTAACCACGTTTTGGTTGTAGCTTTGAACCGCATCGTTGTAACGTTTACGTTCCACGGCGATCCGATTTTCAGTCCCCTCTAACTGGGTCATTAAAGTTTGCACATTTTCATTGCTCTTTAATTGGGGATAGTTTTCTTGGATCACATTGACTAAGGTGCCCACGGATTGATCCAATTTAGCGTTAGCCGCCATCTTTTCTTTGGTGGTACCTGCCCCAGCATATTGGGTCCGGGCTTTAGAAATATCACCAAAGACTTTTTGTTCCTGTTTCATGCTACCCTTGACGGAATTAACCAGGTTAGGTACCAAATCATAGCGCCGTTGCATGACGTTTTGGACTTGCGACCACTTGGCGTCCACATTTTGATTTTGTTTGGCTAAACTGTTGTAGGTCCCCACCCCAATCGCGATGACCCCCACCACAATAATGGCCAGACCAATGAGTATATTTCTGGTTGTATGACTTTTATTCTGATTTTGTGAATTCATTTAACTGCTCCTCTTTATAAGTGACTTATCTACATTTTATCATGTTTGTCCCAAACTAATTCAGTCTTAAGGCCGAATCTGCCGTGACGTTATTTATAATCATTCAAATATAAATCAGAGCACTATTTTCAGATATTGGGCATGTTATGAAAACAGGCCTGGCAACAAGCCCCTGAAAACGCCCTTATAAACCCTTTCCTTGCCTTTTGACTGGCAATTCAGTATCATTAAGATAGTACCAAAATTTAAAATCACTATAAACTAGGAGGCTGTAAGTAATGATTGATAAACTAAAAGTATCTGGCCACGACAATTACGATTTTCCAAAAACTCGCGCCGCATTAAATCAATTAGTTGCTGACATTAGTCAATTAAGTGTGAATATCCATCAAACACACTGGTACATGCGAGGGAAGGAATTCTTCAGATTACATCCCCTCATGGACGACTACATGGACCAATTGGCTGAACAATTAGATCAAATTGCAGAACGACTCATCGAAATTGGTGGGGCCCCTTATTCCACAACTCGGGAATTTATCGATCATACTGGCTTACCTGAAGAAACTGGTGAATTTGGCAAGTACACCTTAGAAGACTACATGGAACGCTTAGTCAACCAATATGAATATCTTCGGGATGTTTTCCAACAAGCCATGCTGGTCAGTGATGAAGAAAAAGACTGGCCAACCCAAGACATGCTCAATGGCATGAAGGAACTGACAGATAAGAACATCTGGATGTTAAATGCCTTCTTAGGCAAAGGCCCATTCGGCGACAAATAAATCCAAACCTTCGGCTCACTACTGAAGTGCAACATTAAATAAAAAATAATAGGACACTTTTAAAATCGCCTTGGATTTTAAAAGTGTCCTATTTCATTTGAGTAATTACGTCACGTTATATCTTGATGATAAAAATTTTAAGGATCCTTGGCGTCGTCTTCAATTTCTTCATCTGCGACTTCATGGGCTAAAGAAGAATGCATGCGTCGCAATTCTGTCACTTGAGCTTCAATAGAGCCCAACATCTCAGTTTGAATCTTTTGGATTTGTAACAGATTAGGATTGTCTTGTTGAATCATGTGATCAACTTTGGCATGTAAGACCCGAATCTCTTCTTCAGACTTCAGATTGACATGGTAATCATTGCGAGATTCCATGCGGTCATATTCCGAAGACCGATTTTGACTCATCATAATGAGTGGTGCCTGAATAGCTGCCACCATACTTAAAAATAAGTTCAAGAGGATAAAAGGAAATGGATCAAAATCTGCGCCAAACAAGTGCAGTGTGTTGATCACGATCCAGACGATCATGACAGAGACAAAGGAAATAATAAATGGCCAACTCCCGCCGAAGTGGGCAACAGCATCCGCCACCCGCTGACCAAATGTTAACGAGTTTTCCAATTGCTCCCGGACATCGATGACCTGGTAAGCATCTTTTGCTAAGACCCGGGTCAATTTCTGATTCAGCTTGTGATTTTGTCGATAGTCCTTGGCAATCATCTGATCCATTCTACGCAAGCGATAGATGACCAGATGCTCATTACAAATAAAGTCTTGGTTTGCTGCCTTTGGATAGTCCCGACGAATCAACGCCCTTAAAGAACCATCCAAATCTTCTAGGAACACGCCCCCTACTAGATCATAAGTCTTATGATCCACCAGACAACGCGCTTTATAGCCTGTTTTTTTCATGGTGTTAAACACCTCAATCAATCAAAATTCAGCCTAAAGCCAGGCGGGTTACTTGCCCGGCCGTCTGCAGCTGATACGCCGCGGGACCATCATCTTCAATACTCGATATATGATGTTGTGACATAATAACCCACCACCTTTCCTAGGTAAACCAAGTTCTTTTACAACACACTCATTATAGGCCCATGAAAAGTTAAAAGCAATTATTTTCAATTGGCAAAATATGGCTTCGTAGCAAGGTAAAAGACCATTATTTGGCTTGGGAAATTGGCCAGTCGCCCGGTTATTGACATCCCTGAAATAACCAGATTGCAGGTCAGCAGTGTGACATTCAACACTACGGTCAACAGAGTGGTAATCAACACCTTTTTCTAGTATAATAAAGTAATTGAAAAGAAGCCGTTAGGCCGGCTAAGACACTAACGGCTTCAAACATGGTCTGGAAATGACTGTTTGACTTAAGCTAACCGCTATTGGTTAGCTTTTTTTATAATGGCGTATGCTTTTGCAAAATTAATGCATGCAATACTAAAAACATACGCCGCCAGCGCAATAGTAACCGTTAGCTCGAATCCTCCAGCCTTTCCAAGTTAAGCATAACAACCACCTCCATGTCCTGGAAATAATTGAGTGGTGGTGTGTCATCTCTAAAACCACTGGACGGGTAGTTTGGACGCGTTCCACTTGCTCCGCCGTGTTAATATTATACTAAATATTGAGGTTGCCGTATATTCTGGTGCCTTAGCTTGACAAAAATACGCGACTCAAAACTAATTCACCAGTTTTGAGTCGCGTATTTAATCTTTTTGATTAAGCATTAACAGCTTGGCGTGCTTGTTTGGCCTTGGCTGCTTTTGGTGCTGCGGTTTGCAGGCCGATGCCAGTCCAGCCGCTGACCAGGGAGAAGATTGGGCACAGTAAACTGAAGAAGACAAATGGCAAGTATTGAATGGTAGGGACACCCAAGGTATTGGCGATGAAGACCCCACCGACGCCCCAAGGGACTAAGTAGTTCAAGACGGTCCCGCCATCTTCTAGGACCCGACCCAGGGCACCATTGGCGAGGCCACCTTTGTTAAAGGTTTGTTTGAAAGCCCGACCTGGTAAGATGATGGATAAGAATTGTTCCCCAACGAAGATATTGACACCGATACAAGCGGCTAAGGCAGCGGTGATCAACTTGCCATGGCTGTTTAAGCGTTCGGATAAAGGTACCATGACCGCATTGATCAAGCCGAAGTGCACCAACAGGCCCCCTAGGGATAAGGTCAAGACGATCAAAGCCACGGTAGGCATCATGCTGACGATGCCGCCCCGAGATAAGAGTACGTTGACTTCGTGGTTGCTGGTTTTAGCAATGTAGCCGTTGGTAATGATTTGGGTGGTTTTGGCAATGCCTAAGTTGGGATTGTTGAATAACATCATTCCCGCAGTGACGAAAATATTCATCAACATGGTAGGAATGGCGGCAATCTTAAAGGCAGCACAGACAAAAACTAAGATGATTGGAATCAAAGCCCAGATAGAAATATGGAAGTCGCCGTTCAAAGCGGCAACGGTGGTGGTGATTTTACTCATGTCCGCATGGTTGTGACCCATGCCAATAATGGCAAAGGCAATGGTTGTGACCAACCCTGCTGGCAGGATCGACCATAAAATTGTTTTCATATGGCTGAACAGATCTGTGTCCACCACGGCGGCGGCTAAGTTGTTGGTTTCAGATAAAGGTGATAATTTATCCCCGAAGACGCCCCCAGAGATGATGGCCCCGGCTACGATGGCGGGGTTGAAGTTCATGGTGACCCCGATGCCGAAGAAGGCAATGCCCACGGTGGAAACCACGGTGAAGCAACTACCCACCGCCGCACCCACTAGGGCACAGACTAAGAATACGGTGGGCAAGAACCACTGGGCGTTTAAGGCGGTGAAGCCATAGACCATTAACGTGGGGATAGTGCCGGCGGCGATCCAGGTACTGATCATGGCCCCAATCAAGATGAAAATCACGATGGGAATAATACCCTTATCAATACCATCTTTGATACCGGCGTTGATTTCTTGCCAGTTAAAGCCCCGCAATTTGGCCCAGAACATAGCCACGGTCATGGCTAGTAGCACGGGCACTTGTGGGGACAGGCCAAAGCCAATAACCCCCACGCCCATAATGGCCAAAATCACTAATAACACAATAATTGCTTCGCCTAATCTAATCTTTTGAATCTTTTGTTTGGTTGTCATAATATAATTCGCTCCTCTAATTGCCAATGTGTGTCAACTACTTGGTATTTATCAGATTGAATCAATATCGGGCAATGCCGCCATTCGTTGTTTTCATTATCTTTTTTCTCCTTCTTGGTACAAAAAAATCGCCCCTACTGTAATTAAATTACAATAGGGACGATTGACTTAGACCGTGGTACCACCCAGTTTGTGTATGGCAAATAATGCCCTACACCACTCACTAGAAGATAATGGATTCTAGTTGTTAACCATGGCCGTCAAATTATTACGGTATTTCGTTAACTTTATCCTGATTGGTTCGCAGCAACCACCAACTTCCTGACCCACAGATAAAGCACTACTTGATGTAAATCCGACCTTAAATATTATAGATTGATTATAAGACGCCTAATTTGAAATTGCAAGGCTTATTTATAATCCAGTTCGAAATCCGTACTTTTGAAGAAGTTTTTCTTAAAGATAAAATTGGAAATCAGTCCTAGGGCCACCGGGGCTACAAAGAACATCAACACTAGCATCAAGATATAGCCGGCACTGTGGTTGGTACTGGTCTGCCAAGCCGCCATGGGGCCAATGAGCCCGGCAAAGCCAAAGCCCGCACTCATGGGTGTCCCCTTGATGCCAATGAGGGCACCGGCAGCCCCTAAGATGGCGGCGTTGATGCAGATGGGTAAATACAGCTTAGGTTTCGCCAGCAGGTTGGCCATTTGAATCTTGGGAGACCCTAGGAAATGGGCCAGAGCTGTCCCAATGGTATTGCTGCGCCAGCCATAAATAGCTAGGGCAAAACCGGCGGCGGTGATGCCTAAGTTAGCCGACCCCGACCCCACCCCTTGGAGGGTAATGGCGGTGGCGATACCCACCGACGAGATGGGGGATAGGATCAATAGGGCAAAGACAATGCCCATCACCGCCCCCATCAATACCGGTTGCAGGGTGGTCAATTGGGCCACCCCCATACCAGTGGCTTGGGTGATGTAGCCCACCGGTGTGAGTAGCAAGTGGCCCAAGCCCCCAGCAATGATCAAAATCAACGCTGGCACCAGTAAAATGGTATAGGCCTTCAGGCGTTCGCCGAAAACCAAAACCAGGATGTAGCCTAAACAAAGGGTGATGAAGATATTGATCACATCCCCGGTACCTTTAACCACAAAGCCGGCTTTGGTGACTTGCATATTCCCCGCCCCAGCCATGGCGGCCATGGCTAAACCGGCTGTTTGAATGGGGGTGAAATGACTTAACATGCCCACGCACACCCCACTTAAAACCGGCAACAGGGTCATGACAAAAGTCGTGATCATCACGATATAACTGGCCGGGGCAAATACCCCTTCCAAGGCCAGCATCAGCTGGCCCAACAGTGCGCCCGGTACCAAAGCGACGACGACCCCAATTGCCAGGCCGTTTAATACATTGAGAAACATGGTCTTAATGGGGCCATTTTTCTTGGGTAGTGCTTTGGCACCCTGTGCATTGACTGATTCCATTGGCAACTTATCCTTTCACTTCGTGTAAGCCAGGTTTCCCCTGTAAGATGCGCAAAGCGTCATCTAAGGCAATATCCACCATGTTGCGCACCGCGGCATCGGTGTAAAACCCGATATGAGGGGTCACGGAAACATTGGGCATTTGTAATAATTGGGTTAGTTCTGGGTTTTGATAGTCCGCTCCGGTGCGGTCTTCACCAAAGATGCCGGTCTCCCCTTCAATGGTGTCGATCCCAGCACCGGCAATGTCCTGGGCAGTTAAGGCTTGGATCAAAGCTTTGGTATCTACCACCGGCCCTCTGGAACAGTTGATCAATAAAGCGGTGGGCTTCATAAGTTTTAAAGCTTGGGCATTGATCATGTGCTGAGTTTCTGCCGTCAGTGGTGTGTGACAAGTGACCACGTCGGCCGTCTTCAGCAAGGTCTCCCGGTCAGTGTAAGTCAAGACGTCGCTTAATTCAGGGCGGTGAATCGGGTCTTGGGCAATGACGGTGGCGCCCAAAGCGTTAAATAAACGGGCCACGGCACTGCCGATTTTACCAGCGCCGATGATGCCCACGGTGAGGTTATGAATTTCTTGGGCTTCTAAGCCACCCCAGCTGAAGTCCCCCTTTAATTCCCGGGCCCGGGTGTCACCAATGTGGCGCAGTAAGAACATGGTATGGGTCAAGGTCAACTCTCCAACCGAACGGGGCGAATAAGCCGGGACGTTGGTGATGGTCAAATCATTTTTAGCGGCTTGGTCAAAATCGATGATGTCATAACCGGTGATCCGCAGAGATATTTGTTTCATCCCATAGTCTTTTAAGGTGCTGTAGATCTTTGGATCGGCGACTTTGCCGTGTTGGGCGATGACGATGCCGTCAAATCCTTTGGCTTGGCTGACGGTGTCAAGATTAAAAGGGTCTTTGGTGGTGCTGACTTCAGTGTTGTTGGCTTTGGCCCAAGCATCCACATCAGCAGCTTCGTCGGGACGGGCACTGTACATTAAAATTTTCATAAGTTAAATTTCCTCCAGTTATTGGTAAGTTAAGTTTTGTTAATTATTGGGCAGTGACTTGGTTGTCGGCCACATAGGCACCGATACGGGTCACGGCTTTTTGTAAATCGGCCATGCTGGCAGCGTAGCTAATCCGCACGTAGCCTTCACCCCCGGGGCCAAAGTTGGAACCGGCGATGAGGGCGACTTTGGCTTTTTTAGCCAGGTCGTAACAGAAATCAGCACTGTTTTGAATCAAACCAGCCGGAATTTTGGCAAAGAGGTAAAAAGCCCCATCCGGTGCTGCGGAAGTGAAACCAATATCTCCCAGGGCTTTGACCAGGTAATCCCGGCGCTCTTGGTAAGCGGCCCGCATTTTCACCCCGTCATCCGGCCCATTTTTGAAGGCTTCTAAGGCGGCGTCTTGGGCATTGGCGGTGGCACAAGTGATGCAGAATTGATGGACTTTGCCGATTTGGGTCACCACGGCTTTAGGCCCACATAGCAGGCCAATGCGCCAGCCGGTCATGGCGTGGGACTTGGACACCCCATTTAATAACAACACTTGATCTGGTAAAAATTCAGCCAGGGATACGTGGGTAGTGCCATAAGTCAGCTCACTGTAAATTTCATCACAAATGGCAAAGATGTCGTATTTGGCAATCACTTTAGCCAGTTTCTGCAAAGCTTCTCGGTGGTAAGTCACGCCGGTGGGATTATTAGGATAATTTAAGACAACGGCTTTGACATTAGAATTGGCTTGCAATACCTCATCTAATTTGTCAGCATCCAGCACAAAACCGGTAGCAGAGGTATCAATAAAAATTGGTTTAGCCCCATTTAAGATGGTAATGGGTATGTAAAGTGGGAAGATGGGTGTGGGAATCACCACGGCATCCCCAGGATTTAAAATAGCCGTCAAAGCCGAATAGATGGCCTCGGTGGCCCCAGCCGTGACTAATACTTCGGATTCAGGATCGTAGTGGACGTCGTATTTGTTGGCCAGAAAAGTGGCTGCGGCTTGACGTAATTCTAATTCACCGGCAGAATTGGTATAGTGACTGTGGTCGGCTTCAATACTGCGAATCCCGGCTTGTTTCACATGCTCCGGGGTATTGAAATCTGGTTCCCCCAGGGTTAATTTCACAATGTCAGGGATCGTGGAAATCTCTTTATTGAAGGCTAAGATGCCTGAGGGTTGTAACTGGGCAAGTTCAGTTTTCATATGGGTGCTTAAATCTTTTGTCATAATACTGCCTCCTAATTTTTTGTGGCAACGCCAGTTAAGTCGCTGGCTAGGCTATGCTCGGTGCCATAACGCTACTTTTAGCGCTCTGAATAAAAAAAACCCCCACAGCTGCTTGTGCAAACTGTGGGGGAAAACTTACCCATTACGGGATTCAGCCACACAGTTTGCCGTTAGCATCTGTGTGACCCAGAATTTTAACAATGCCAAAATCTTCTGGTCTTCACAGATGCTTGTGAAAAAACCAAAAGTAATAATATCGATTTGCATGAGATATTAGGGTTGTTGACATTATTAAAAACTCCTTAAAATTATTCTTGAAACTATCATAGCATTTTAACTTAAAAAGTCAAAGTATTTTTTTAGAAATAATTAATGCCAATGGCATCCCGGACTTCTTGCAGGGTTTGGTTGGCCACGATGTTGGCTTTTTCACTACCCTTTTTCAAGATTTCCATGACAGCTGCGGGGTCTTTTTCAAACTCAGCTCGCCGCGCCCGAATGGGATCAAAAGCTGCTTGCAAGACGTCGTTTAAATAACGTTTTAACTTCACATCCCCTAAGCCGCCCTTTTCATATTGGGCTTTTAATTCCGCGACTTTGGCGGTATCTTCATCAAAGGCATCTAAGTAAGTGAAGACAGTATTGCCTTTAACTTGACCTGGGTCCTCAACGTGAATATGATTAGGGTCAGTATACATGGACATGATTTTCTTTTGCATGGTGTCGGGATCATCGGAAATGTAAATCGCATTGCCCAAAGACTTGGACATTTTGGCATTGCCATCTAGGCCTGGTAGGCGACCTTCACCTTTTGGTGGGAAGACGCCTTTTGGTTCTACAAGAATATCTTGTTTGTAAATACTGTTGAAACTGCGCACGATTTCTCTGGCCTGTTCCATCATGGGTTCTTGGTCGTCACCTACAGGCACCGTATCTGCCTTAAAGGCGGTGATGTCCGCGGTTTGGCTGACAGGATAAACCAAAAAGCCCGCGGGCACACTTTGCCCAAAGGATTTTTGCCGAATTTCTGTCTTCACGGTGGGGTTTCTTTCCAACCGAGAAACGGAAACAATATTCAAATAATGGGCCGTTAATTCGGTCAAAGCCGGAATTTGGGATTGTACCAAAATCGTGGACTTGGCTGGGTCGATACCCACGGCTAAATAATCCAAAGCAACTTGCATCAGTGAGTTGCGGATCTTTTCAGGATCCCGGGCGTTATCAGTCAGGGCCTGCATGTCGGCAATCATGATAAAAGTTTCATAATCTCCAGAGTTTTGCATGCGCACGCGATTTTTCAATGAGCCGATATAATGACCAATATGTAGTTTGCCAGTTGGTCGATCACCGGTTAAAATAATATGTTTATTAGACATTGTTTTTCCCCTTTATATATAGTCCTCAATGATATTTAGTCTAGCGATGAAAACGCTAAAAGTCAAAGAAAATTCCAAGTCGCACTACTTTTTAAATAACGCTTGGTTGACTTGGCTTTACAAGCCCCTCAATTCAGCGTAAACTATTCTGTCCACGTCTTTTATGATACACGTCAGGAGGTTTTTCAATGAAACAAGTCACCACTGATGAACAACAACACCAATTAGAACAACATGCCGAGCAACAACGGGTGGATAAAGTCACCACTGAAATTTCCCAACAATTGGCCGACACCACTGATAAATTAGCTCAAGCCCATCAAGAAACCCATCGCATCGAAGTTAACTACGGCGACAACACCAAGGTCAACGTTACTGAAATCGATGATAAAATGGAAACCAACGCCGCCGTCCAGCAGCAAAAAAATCTGGTGGAAAGCGCCGTTGAAACTGAAAAAATCCTAGAAAGTCAAGTCACCGTCTTAAAGGACTTAGCCGACTCCCCTTACTTTGGCCGCATTGATATTGACGAAGATGGAGACAAGGATACCCTCTATATTGGCACCGCCACTTTACAAGACGATCAGGAAAACTTCTTGATCTATGACTGGCGGGCACCAATTTCTAGTATTTACTACAATGGCACCCTGGGACAGGTCACTTATGACACCCCGGGGGGCAAACAGGCCGTTGACCTGGAAAAGAAGCGCCAATTTCTCATCAGCCAAGGTAAAATCTTGAACATGTTTGATACCAATGAAACCGTGGGGGATGAAATCCTCCAAACGGTTTTGGGTCAACAAAATGATGAAAAAATGCGCAACATCGTAGCCACCATTCAAAAAGAACAAAATGATATCATCCGCAACACCACCGCGGACCTTTTGGTGGTCCAAGGGGTGGCCGGCAGTGGTAAGACCTCAGCGATTCTGCAAAGAATCGCCTATCTGCTCTATCATTCCCGCAGCCAACTAGATGCGGATCAAATTATTTTATTCTCTCCCAACCGACTATTTTCCAACTATATTTCTGCAGTCCTGCCTAGTCTCGGTGAAAAAAACATGCGTCAGGTCACCCTAGCGGAATTTTTGACCCAGCGCTTTAGCGGCCTCACGGTGGAAAGTTTGTTTGAACGCTTTGAAAAAGACCAACACAGCTTCCCCGCTGTGGCCAAACAGTTGCGGCTGTATAAGGAAAGTGCGGCTTTTATGGACCGGGTCAAGGCTTATGTGAAGAAAACCGATGGCCATATCTTAGCTTTTAGTAGTATCTACTTTGAAGGCAAGCCCTTCTTCAAAAAATCAGAGATCCAGGACATTTACAGCAGTCTGCCAAAATTAATGTTACCCCGAGATAAATTTTTAAATACTAAGAATACTTTGATCAAACGTCTGAAGCGCCGGATCAAACAAGACGCCCATTCTGATGCGGTGCAAGAGGCAGTGAGTTTGTTGGATGAGTACCAATATCAAAGTCTCACCAACCATCGCACCTTTACATCTGGGGATGACGAGATCAATTTTGTGGCCCGGGCTTTGGTGCGCAAGCGCTATGAAGTGATTTATGATGCCATTTATAATGATTACTTCATTGATATCTATGAGGAATATAGCAGTTTCTTAAGGGATAATCGTCCGGTTGATATTGAGCCCAAGCTTTGGGACACCATGATCCAACAAACGGTCAATGATGTGGAAGCCCATAAGATTCATTTAGAAGACGCTGTACCGTTGCTTTATTTGCGGGACTTGCTCACGGGTAGCGGTCAAAATCATAGCATGCAATACTTGTTTATTGATGAGATGCAAGACTACTCTGCCGCGCAACTGGTTTATGTGAAACATGCTTTTCCTCGGGCGAAGTTAACGTTATTAGGGGATAGTGCCCAAGATGTGTTCACCGCTGAATATCATCCCAGCGATTTTATCCATGAAATTGAAAATATCTTCCCCCATAATCGCATCGCTTTGTTCACCTTGTTGAAAAGTTATCGTTCCACCAAGCCCATCACGGACTTTGCCAAGGCCATGTTGCCTAACGCCCAAGACATTGAGGCTTTCTCCCGGGAGGGCTCTAAACCGGCGTATTACTTGTGTCCCAGTGAAGACACCGCGTTGACGCAAATGACTCGTTTGACCAATGACTTACTGCATACGAATAAAACGGTCGCGGTGTTGACCAAGACCGAATATCAAGCTAACAAGTTATATGCTTCTTTACGGGCAGATCATCCGGTGACGTTAATGTCCGACCGGGACCGTTCCATCCCCAATGGCATCTTGATTTTACCGATTTATCTAGCCAAGGGCTTGGAATTTGATGCGGTGATCGGCTATGATGTGTCAAAAAGCAGCTATCATGAAGCTGGCGACCGGGATATCCTGTACACTTTAGCCTCCCGGGCCATGCATGACCTGCAACTGGTGGGCATCAAAGCCCCCAGTCCTATTCTAGAAGAAATTCCCCAGGACTTATTTGACTATTACCAAGTCACTGAAGCCCAGGAATTGATTGCTAAATCCGTTGAATAATCACTGAAAACAAAACAGGCACGCAACTTTGCTATCTTTGCAGATGGCTAGTTGCGTGCCTATTTTATTTGATGCGATCCACTTTTCGGTTCATGTAGATGACGAAAATAATTAAAGGCATACCGATGATTAAAAGTACTGCGCCAACTGCCGCCCAGGATTTATTGTTAGTCAGAATCCAAAAAACTGGCAGTAATGACACATCTAGAAAAATAATATAATTACCGCTGAGTCGGCCTAACACACGTTTTTGCGGCTCAGAATATTTTTCAGGGGCATACCCAGCCAGCAAATCTAAGCCCTTGCCATTTCTAACCAGCAGTCCGAACATTGCGATTGCCACAAATACCACCGCTGCTAAGATACCGAGAATCGGAATATTTTCCATGAGAGCTCCCTCACTTTCATTTCAAAACGCACTTAGTTTATTGAGCTATGTGACTTACAATCATTTGAAGTGATCCATTTTGTAATTAACGTAAATGAGAAATATAAGCATGGTCAGCACAACGAATAGCAATGCACTGAGAATCAGACCAATCTTACGTGTAGTCAATGTAATCCAAAAGAGCATTAGCATTGATGCCGCAAAAATAAACATGTAGTTGCCAGTAACCCGGCCCGCCCATTGATTTTGGGCTTTGGAATATTCTTTGGGATCATAGCCTGCCAACCAAGACAAACCCTTGCCCCTTCTTAAAAAGAAGCCATACACAACAATAAGTAGCTCAGCTACTGCAATCACAATGCCCGCCAGCCATTTACCATTCATCATCGTTACATCGCCTTCCTCAAAACCAACCTAAGACGAATCGCTCATTAATACACAATACTATATAAGTTAATTCTACCGCGAAATTTATTTATCTCAAGGAAAATGACTGCAATAGATTAAATTTCATCTAATGTGTTTTGGGCCATCGAGTGGCTGATTAAGCTCCTCAAAAGAAGTGCCCGCATTAAAGACTAATTAAGGTATAATGAATTACACATCATTTTGCCATATTGGCTATTAGCAATTGATGCCCCGTTCTTGGTGCCAAAGTTCTTATTCTTAAAGAAGTGAGTTGTTGTGTAGATGTTGACCAATTTTTTGATCGTTTGTCCCCTAGTTTTTTTAGCGGGTTTTGTGGATGCCATTGCCGGGGGCGGTGGGCTGATTTCCCTACCGGCTTATATGATGACCGGCCTCCCCGCCCACTTTGCCATTGGCACGAACAAATTATCCTCGGCCATGGGTACCCTTATCACCACTGTGGAATTTGCCCGCAGTGGGTATTTGCGGCTGCGCTTGGCATCAATTTCCATTGTAGCCGCCTTGATGGGTTCTTTTCTGGGGGCCAAAATTGCCCTGCAACTCACGGATTTTTACTTCCGTATTTTGTTGCTGATCATCCTGCCGGCCACAGCCCTATACCTCATGCTCAATCGCCACGCTCTACATAGCACTACCTTACGTGTCAACAAGTTAAGCAAGTCGCAAATTAGTTGGTCTGTAGTGATTGCGTTTTGCTTGGGGATTTATGACGGCTTTTACGGCCCCGGGGCTGGGACATTTTTGCTGCTCCTGTTAACCGGCCTGGCCCACTTACCCATCAATCTGGCAGCGGGAACCACCAAAATCATCAATTTGACCACCAACATTACCGCCCTAGTGGTCTTCTTCACCAATGGCAAAGTCCTATTATTGCTGGGTCTGGTGGCGGGTATTTTCAGCATCATTGGCAACCATTTAGGGGCGCTTTATTTTAAAAAATACGGCAGTCGTATTGCTAAACCCATCACCATCGTGGTCCTGCTGATCTTTTTGACCAAAACCATTATTGATTTCTTGGCTTAAAGTGTCAGCGCAAAAAAACGATCCATGGCCGAATGCTCGCCATTATTTAAAGGTTGGCCTAATTCAGAAAAGCCATATTGCTGATAAGTATGAATAGCCGCCTTTAGATTATGATGGGTCTCTAGATAAATCTGTTGATAGCCGGCCTGCTTGGCAAAGGCAACGGCTGTATCTAAGAGTTGGTAACTCAAGTGGTGGCCTTGGGCAGCCGGGATCAAGTATAGTTTTTGCAATTCCGCCACTTTATTTTCCAAGTCATATTCGGCAATACCGGTGCCACCTAAAATAACCTCTTGGGCTGATTTGGCCACGAAATATTGCCGCTTAGGACTGGCTTGGTAATAACTGGTTAGATCTATCAGTTCCGGGTCAAAGTAAGCCGTGCCCGGGATAGCTAAGTTATTTGTCTCTAAAGATTGACGGATAATTTGGCTGAGCGCTAGATTATCACTGCTTTGAATCGGTTTGATTTGGATCATATGCCTACCCCCATATATATACTTTATAGAATACACGGTTGTGCGAATTATTGCATGAATTGTTTTTAATGATTCAATCAATCGTTTTATAGTTCTTGATACACCAGTATTTGTCTTGTTGATAAAAACGACAAATCAAGTTACTCTTATAGCCACTATTATTTTCTCAATTACCACATTAAAGGAGGGAATCACTAATGAACCGTTTAATCGCCTTTCAAAAAGTTGTTGAATTGGGTAGTTTTACAAAGGCTGCCAATGCTTTGGGCTTTACCCAATCGGCCATTAGCCAAATGATCACATCGTTAGAGTCAGAGATGGCTATCAAGCTGCTGGATCGTTCTAGAAATGGGGTATTGTTGACCCTGGAAGGCCGAAAAATATATCCCTTTATCGAGAATCTCCTATTGCAGCGCCAAGTTATGACAGAAAAAATCAATGAAATTAAAGGACTTGAAACTGGCGTCATTCGAATTGGCACAATCTCCAGTATTTCTTGTCATTGGTTGCCCCAGTTGATCAAAGCCTTTCAAGAAAAATATCCTAAAGTAGAATTCATTTTACATCAAGGGGACTATACAACGATTCCAGAGTGGGTCCGGCAAGGCGAGGTTGATTTTGGCTTCATCAATCCCGATGTCAAAACCGGTATGGCAACAACATTTATTAAAACGGGTGAATTGCGGGCAGTCTTGCCTAAAGATAGTCCCTTAGCAAACCAAGCTTATGTGACCTTGGCCGACTTAGCCAAACAGCCCTTTTTACAACTAGAAGAAGGTATTTTCAGCGAGCCCATGGCCGCTTTTCACCAAGCCGGCCTGCAACCAGACGTCAAATTATGTGTCCATGACGATTATTCAATTATGTCCATGGTGGAATCCGGTTTAGGAGTCAGCATCTTGCCAGCCTTGGTTTTAAATAAGACTAATTATGATATCAAAATTTTACCTCTTCAGCCAACTGTAACAAGAAAAATTGGCATCGTTAAGAAAAATCAGGCAACATTATCCTTAGCCAGTCAAAAATTCATTGATTATTTGCTTTCCCAGATTGAGACATTACCCTAAGCTAATCATCGAGTCCAATCTTCAAATCAGTTGCATCAGCTCTGAGTTTGTACGGGTTACATTAGGATTATTAATATAGCTATTACAAACATTTGTTTTACTTATTCAATACTTCAGTATATAGTGGCTTTAATTATTGAGCCATAAAATTTGTCAATGATTCTCGGCACTAAAGTACCAAGCTTGTCTCTCACCACCAAGTGGCAAGGGCATCTATATCAGATGCCTTTAGACTTACGCCTAACGCTATGTGGTCTAACGGCCTTCCGGCCTCCCACGTAGTTTGCGTGTGATAAGCACGCGCTGTGTTGGCGTTACTTACTGCTGGGTCTTACTTATCTAAGGGTCCCAACAGCCCGATGATTGACTTCACCGGCAATTGAACAGGTTTACCCGTTCGCACTTTTTTTCTTTTTGAGTTTGGGCCTTTTCACGCCAGCGACAAACTGCGTTCCCAGGTGTTGAATGTTCATGGCACCGACACGGTCGTCATTAGACTGGTACCCGCAGTTTGAACATTGATA
>NZ_AZGA01000077.1:117486-129325 GCF_001436375.1 Agrilactobacillus composti DSM 18527 = JCM 14202
ATTCGTCTTCTTGATCTCGCCACAGTGAGGACAGCGCTGACTGGTATAAGCCGCACTAACCGTGATAACTGCAGCACCTGCCTGGATAGCCTTGTAGGTCAGCATCTGTTCCAGCTGATAAAATGCCCAAGATACTTTCTCATAGCGTTTATCTTTGACCGTTTTTTCCATGGCAAAACGAACATTGACCAGATCTTCTAAAGCAAACAAGGTATTTGGTCCATACTTCGCAATAAGTGTCTTAGACAGCTGATGGTTGAGATCAGTCATCCAGCGGTTCTCTTTATTGCCCATTTGACGGATACGCCGTTTGGAATTTCTGGTATTGTGCTTTTGCAAACTAGCCCGCAGCGCTTTGTAGTGATGCCGTTTACGGTTGATAGCTTGACCATTGAAAAACGTTGTTTTTCCCTGGTCATCATATGCGGTGACTAATTGCCGGATGCCACGATCAAGCCCCACAACGTGTTGCATATCATTACGGGCCAATTCAGGGAATTCTTTATTAACTGCAATGTGTAAAAACCAATTGGTCCCAGACTTAATTAGTTTTGCACCACCAAACTCCCAGGTGCCATCCAGATACTGTTCAAAGCCAGTTTTCAACACAAAGCGAGCCTTCACCCGACCTTGAAGCGTATTGATGGATAACTTTTCACCATCTGCGATGATAGACCAATCTCGGTTACGGACTAAATCAGCTTGCGGGCGCTGAAAATAGACCGGTTTCCAAAGCCAGTGCAGGTCTCTGGAGATTTTTAGATAAATTTCTTTGCCCTTTTTATCTTTTTTACCGGTGGCATAGGCCATAGGTTTGCGTCGCAGTTGCGTCTGAACAGTTTTATAACGAGCAACCGTCGTTCTGATTGCAGAGATGGCCAGTTGTGATTTCAGCCCAAAGCGTTGTCGCAAGTCTCGATAAATCTTTTTGTGGATTTTGAAAGTACTCAACTCAAAATAATTGTTAAAAATGTACTCAGAAACATGATTGCAGGCCGAGCGATATTGTTCACTGGTCTCCTGAAATTTAGCGGAATCAGTAGCGTTATCTAGTTTGAGTTTAGCCTTTACCGTTAGGCTTAACAGCATTTTGATCACCCCTTCCTCTTATAGTTATTATAACTTATCTAGCAACCACAAAGAAAAAATAGTGCTCAAAGTAGGCACATATTTATAAATAATTTGAGTTCTTCAAACTCAATCGGAATTTCTCACGGGATTGAAATCCCGTGTTTCCTTTCCGATATTCTCATGAATTACCCAAGGAGGACTCAAATGATTACTGTTTATGTGATCAAATATAGTCATTCGTAGTCAAATGTCAGCATCAAAGGATAAGGTCAAAAACCTGCAGCGCAGTCTCTTTCGCCGACTGCGCACGGCGATCGAGTACAAGGCTGCTTGGCAGCATCAACACGTGGTGATCGCGGACCGTTTCTTTCCGTCCACCCAGCGTTGTTCGAACTGCGGCTTTATCAAAACTACCGACAGTTATGGCGGTAAGATGACCCTTCAAGGCGACAGCATTTACCATGATCATGACACTTATCGCTGTTACGAATGTGGCACGGTCATGAATCGTGATGAGAATGCCGTTCAAAATTTAATTGCGTATGCGGCGGGGCTTCCGCCGGAACGGGTAACCGTTCATTGATGATTTTCCAGTCGGTCACTGTCCCAACTGACTTGTTCAGAAGGGGGAATATCGGCGTTTACGAAATCGACGAAAAACGTAGCTTAACGGTCTAAATATGAAGTGACACCATAGACTGGATGTGATCACCATTGATCATATTTGCATACGTTTTAGAAAGCAGTTTGAATAATGCTAAAAAGTTATATTGTAGATGCGTTTACCGATGAAGTATTTAAGGGCAACCCAGCCGCCGTCCTTTTTCTACCGAAGTATCCCAGTGATCAATTAATGCAAAATATTGCTATGGAAAATAAATTATCCGAAACTGCCTTCGCGGTGAAAAAAGATAGTACCCATTATGATTTACGCTGGTTTACCCCAGGTGGTGAAATTGACCTATGTGGCCATGCCACTTTGGCGACTGGATTTTTAGTTTTTAAATATGCTGCGCCCAAAGATAGTGCCACCGTTACCTTTAAAACGAAAAGTGGTAACTTGACGGTCACGCAAAAGGGCGATTTGTATGAAATGAATTTTCCATCTTATGATTTAAAATCCGTGCCGGTGACGGCGAAAATGACGGCCGCTTTTGGCGTTGAACCAGAAGCCGCCTATCTAGGCCGAGATTTACTTTGCGTCTTCCCTGACGGTACGAACTTGACCAACTTGAAACCAGATATGACCCAATTAAGTCAGTTGGACGGGCTCCTGCAACATGCCACAGTGGCTAGTGTCACATATGATTGTGTGTCCCGCTCTTTTGCACCTAAGCTAGCTGTGCCAGAAGACCCGGTTTGTGGCAGCGGTCACTGCCACATTGTCCCCTATTGGGCCAAACGCCTTGGTAAAACGCAAATCAAAGCCTATCAAGCTTCACCCCGTTCTGGTGTTTTGTATTGTGATTATCAAGGCTCAAGAACCTTACTCAGTGGTAAAGCAGTGCTTTATTCAATTGGGGAAATTTATGTATAACCCTACCAAAAAACACTAACCGTAATCATTTGTCATGATTGCGGCTAGTGCTTTTTTCAATGCGTTTGACACGCTATGATGATTCCCAGCAGGTTAAGAATAAAGTAATACAAATATCAAACTACTAATCGTTTGAATTAAAATTGGGGTGGTAAGATTTCTAGCACTGAGGTAGCTGAGCCCTAATAAAACCCCAATCAAGGTTTGAATGATCAACATGGGGCCAAAAGCCGTCCCGGCAAAGAGGCCACTGAGGATAGCCACTAGGACTAAACCGCCAAAATATTGCCCTAGGCTGTGACCCACGAACAGTTCATTAAAGGCCAAACCATTGAAGAGACCTTGCTGGATGGCGGGTAAAAAGGCCACCATGAAAATCCGAACAGCCCACAAATTCACGCCAGATTGTTGCGCCATGGCTTGTTGCAGGTCATAGGCACCTAATAGATCTTGAGCTTGCAGCCAGGCGGTCACTAATTGGATGCCGGCGATAAGGACTAAAAATAATAGCATATAATAATAATGGGGCGCATCCAAAAAGGCCGTTTTATAATAGGGGGGCCGCACGCGGTGGACAGCAACTTTGTAATAATTCACCACCAGCCCCATTAATAATAGACCTGCTACTAAATACAACAAAGATAAAAACAACGGGGTGGCATTGGTATTTAAGATGATTCTGCGTTGAAAAAAGATTAATAGGCCAAAGAGTACTAATAAAATCAGTGCTAAGGTCCGGTGCTTTTTCCCGATCACTTGGGTTGATTGCATACAATTTCTCCTTACTTTTCTTTCGTAACCACTCCCATTTTACACAAAAAACCATCAAAATACTGCTATTTTTTGTAAAACTTAAATAAAGCCGAATAATTTGCCCCTACCTTATCAAGTAAAACGGCGTCATTGCGAATTTTCCCAAAATAAAAATCGTAAAAAAATAGCGCTGTAGACGACATGCCTACAACGCTAAAATGCCCGGTTAACTTACTATCAAGCCGCTTGCCGGATTTGAACCGGCGACCCCCACCTTACCATGGTGATGCTCTACCTGCTGAGCTAAAGCGGCAATTACCGCAAGAAATAGTATAGCAAAAAAAGGGGTGAGCTGGCAAGTACTTTTCTTTGAATTTTAATAATCAATATAGGTGCGGTTATAAAAGTCTAAGCGTAGTTCTTCAGTGGGTTTTTGACCCATATCAAAGTGCACTACGCCCACATTGGCAATTTGGCCAAACTGTTGCACTTGCGCCACCCGCATCAATTCGGCAGTCATGGCCCGAATCGCCGAGCCATGGGATACAAATAACACATTGCCGTCAGGATTATTATTCAAGGCATCATAAGCAGCTTCACTGGTACGCTGCCGCACAGCTTCATAGGTTTCCCCATGGGCAATTGACACATATTCGGGCAAGATCAAACCGGCTCGATCAAAACAGCCGGGGTATTCGGCCCGCAAGGCGGTAATACTTTGGCCTTCCCATTGCCCGAAATTCATTTCTTTCAAGCGATCGTCCGTATCAAATTGCACATCGGCCCCTAATAAGTCCTTCACCGTTTCCAAGGTCCGGATCATGGGACTAACAAGGATTTCATCAAAGGTTTGGTTTTTGAAAAATGGCGCCAAGGCTTGTGCTTGGGTATGCCCAGCATCGTTCAAAGGAATATCACTGCCCCCGCCTTGGACAATGTGTTTAATATTGTAATCGGTTTCGCCGTGACGTACTAAAGTCAGTTGCATCTTATTAAAATCCTCCATTTACATACATTTATTTTTAATCAGCATTGATTGGGTCATGTTTATCGCTTCAAAAAAGTCTTCGGAACGTTTATACTTGTATTATCGAGACTTCAATAATACAATACTTTATATTCTCTGAAAACGAAAGGAACAACTATGTCTCCAAGTAAAGAAAACTATTTGAAGATCATTTTCGAATTGGAATATGATCATCGTAAAATCATTAATAAAAATATCGCTGACATTATGGGCGTCAGCGCCCCTTCCGTCAGCGAAATGCTGGCAGCTTTGGTCAAAGATAAATTGGTGGAGCACTCCCCTTACAACCAAATCACCCTGACCGCTGAGGGCCATAAATTGGCTAAGGAATTGGTCAAGAAACATCGGCTTTGGGAAGTCTTTTTAGTGGATGACTTGGGCTATACCATATCCGATGTCCATCAAGCAGCCGACACTTTGGAACATGCCACGAGTGGAGATTTGATTGACCGTTTGAATAAGTTCTTAGACTACCCGACGCATTGCCCTCATGGCGGTATTATACCAGATAATAGCCCTGAACAAAACGATAACGCCGTGATGCTGGCGGACTTGAAAGATGGGCAAACGGCTACGATCAAACGGGTCATTGATAATCACGAGTTTCTAAACTATTTTGCTGAACTCCACTTGGAATTAGGTGACCAGCTTAAAATCGATAGCCGAGCACCCTTTGACGGCCCCTTGACCGTCACTAAAAACGGTCAAGAGGAACTGCAGATCGGTTTGAATGCAGCGACTTTTATTTTTATGAACCCACCAGAACCATAGCTGTTGGACCTGATTAAGGACTTAAAACGTCTTTGATCAGGTCTTTTTTTGAGGACAATACAATTACTTTGACAGACACAGTAATGTGATGTACGATACTGTGTATCAAACAGTAATAATGGATTGTGAGGGACATCATGGCAAAAGATATATCCAAAGAAATGATTCGCGGTGCCACCGATGGCATCGTCTTGAATATTTTGGCCCAGGGCGACTCTTACGGCTATCTGATGGTCCAACAAGTCGCCCAGCTGTCCGAAGGCCAATACCAGCTAAATGAAGCCACGTTATACACAATTTTTAGACGCCTGACCAAAAATGGCTGGGTAGAAAGCTATTATGGGGACGAAAGCCAAGGGGGTCGGCGGAAATATTACCGCATCACCGCCAGCGGCACCCAGCAGTTAGCTGATTTTCGCCAAGAATGGCGCTTTGCCAAGGATATTATTACAAAACTAGTGACGGGGGAATTATCGCATGATCAATGGAATAATTATTGATGACGCTCTACAGCGCCTATTCAGCGGCTACCCTAGAACCGCGGAAATTATGGATTTCTACCAAGAAGTCAAAAATGACGTTTCAGAACATGCCGAGGATCTATTGATCGCCG
Organism: Agrilactobacillus composti DSM 18527 = JCM 14202; assembly: GCF_001436375.1. Classification (GTDB taxonomy): domain Bacteria; phylum Bacillota; class Bacilli; order Lactobacillales; family Lactobacillaceae; genus Agrilactobacillus; species Agrilactobacillus composti. The sequence continues at coordinate 123,259 of NZ_AZGA01000077.1, forward strand.
GCACGGCCAAAACCCCGGAGGCGGCGGTAAAAGCTGCCGTGGCGAGTTTAGGGGACTTAAATGAAGTCTTACAACTCATCAGCCGGGGTAAAACGCAGCCTACTCCCTCTGAATCAGGCGTTAATGCAGCAAACAACACCCAACCGGCTTTTACCCAAAGCTTTGATATAGCCGCTGTTCAAAACCTGGACCTGGCCATTGGTTTTGGCACGGTGAATTTTCAGCAAAGCCCGGATAATGCCTTGCATATCCGCCAAGATCAAAAACCGGAACTGGCAGCTTATCGCTTAGCCTTGGTTCAAGATGGCCCCACCTTACATTTAAAAGTAGCTAATGTCAGCTGGCTCCACTACCTGACCCCCTTTGGCCATCCCCATTCCACGGTGACCATCGCCCTACCTAAGGCGTTTGCTGGCGATATCAGTGGTCAGGTCAGTGCTGGGTTGTTAAATTTCACCAATTTTCAAACGAAGGCTAATTTTAACCTGACCATTAAAGCCAGCAATACCAAAGTTGACCAAGTTCAGGCCAACAATATGAATATCTTGCTAAGTGCCGGTAATTTCAAGGCTGATGGTCTCATCACGGCCACCTTAACCGTGCATACGAAAGCCAGCAACATTCGCTTGATCGGGGTCCAAGGGCAAATGGACATTGCCGCCCACTCTGGGACCATCAAGGCCCAAGATCTCAGCGGCTTTGGCAGTTTTTCCGCCCACTCTGGCACTATTAAAGCGGCCTGGACCAAGGTCAACGGGGACCTGCACTTTTCCGCCCACTCCGGGACCGTTAATGTGCAAACCCCGGCGGATGCTGATTTCAAATTTAGTCTGCAAGCCCGCTCTGGCGCCGTGAAGTTAAAGCGGCCGGCCCACTATGACCTGCAAGTCACTGGAGCCGCCATGGGGACCACCACCAATGGCAATGAACCAATTTATCAATTGACCGCCACCGCCAATTCCGGCACCGTGGTCATCGCCTGACAAAAAAGCATCCCTGACAAGTCTAAACTTGTTTTGGGATGCTTTTGAATTGCGTCATGTTGGCTTATTGAACTTTCACGATCCAGCCTTCTGGGGCTTCAACGTCCCCGAATTGGATACCGGTTAATTCGTCGTATAAGCGTTTGGTAACTGGGCCGACTTCAGTTTCACTGTAGAAGACATGTAAGTTGCCTTCATATTCCAAACCACCGATTGGGGCGATGACAGCGGCCGTCCCGCAGGCACCGGCTTCAGAAAACATGTCTAAGTCGTCAATGAAGATTTCGGTTTCTTCAGTTTCCAGACCTAAGCGTTCTTTAGCCAGATACAAGAGTGAATATTTGGTGATACTTGGTAAAATAGATGGGGACTTCGGTGTTAAGAACTTCTTGCCGCCCTTAGTGATGCCAAAGAAGTTGGCAGAGCCGATTTCTTCGATGCGTTTGTGTTCAACAGGATCCAAATAAACGGCATCGCTGTAACCATGTTCGTGGGCATATTTGCCGGCCTTTAAGCTGGCAGCGTAGTTCCCACCGACTTTACTTTGGCCAGTCCCTTTATGAGCTGCCCGGTCATAATCCATGACGATGAAGTTCGTTGGTGTCAAACCACCCTTAAAGTAAGGGCCAACTGGCATACAGAACATCGTGAAGATATATTCATCGGCTGGTTTAACCCCGATATTTGGGCCAACCCCAATCAATAATGGTCGGATGTATAAAGTCCCGCCAGTACCATAAGGTGGCACATAATCGGCATTAGCTTTGACTAATTGCTTAGCGGCATTGATGAAATCTTCGATAGGATATTCTGGCATGAGCACCCGATCAGCAGAGTCTTGCAGCCGTTTGGCATTGCGATCTGGTCTGAATAATTGAATCGAGCCATCTTTGGTCCGATAAGCTTTCATACCTTCAAAGGCCCCTTGGCCGTAGTGTAAGATTGGTGAGCCTTCATTCATATGTAGATTAGGATCTTCGGTCAATTTGCCTTCTTCCCATTTGCCATTGCGATAATAGGCAAGATAGCGGTAAGGTAATTGCATATAATCAAAGCCCAAGCTATTCCAATCGATATCTGAAACTTTTACTACCATTTGTAAATTCCCCCTTAGTAATTTCTATCATAATAACGCAAATTATGACAAAATGCTATACTTGTTTTAATTAATCTCTAATTTTTAGCAATTTTCAGAAAGGTGGTCCTTGTGACGACAACTCATTTACCCCAAAACATCCTGGTCCACGATGCGTATATTCATAATTTGAAACATATCGACGTGGCGATCCCTTTAAACAAATTCACTGCTATTTCTGGCCTCTCCGGCTCAGGAAAATCTTCTTTGGCCCTGGGCGTATTATACGCTGAGGGTTCTCGGCGCTATCTGGAGGCTTTATCCACCTATACCCGCCGGCGCATCACCCAAGCCCCGGCCAGTGCGGTACAGTCCATCCAATACTTACCCGCGGCCATTGCCCTGCGGCAGCGCCCCAGCGTGCCCAATATTCGTTCAACAGTGGGCACCATGACCGAAAGTTTGAACATCATTCGCTTAATGTTTTCTAGACTGGGATCTCATCGCTGTCCCAATGGCCATCAAGTCCCCCCCACCATTGAAGTGGCCCGGGCCATGGCCAAAGAAGGCGCTGAGATGGGTGAAATCACCTGTCCCACCTGTGGCGTCCGCTTCAGAGTGCCTGGTGCTGAAGACTTTGCCTTTAACTCAACTGGCGCTTGTCCCACTTGTGGCGGGCTAGGTCGCGTGCGCCAGATCGACCCAGACACCTTAATTGGGGATGAAACCAAGTCCATCCAAGACGGGGCCGTAGCCGCCTGGCGCCTGCCAGGACGTAATTTCATGCCCACAGTGGTGCAACAAATCGGCGTCAGAATCGATGTTCCTTATAAGGACTTAACTCCCAAGGAAAAAGACATTGTCTTACATGGCCCCAAAAAGCAATATAAAATCTCTATCCCCAGTTCCACCGGCCGAGTCTTTAACATGGATCATGCCCTTTATGAAAATGCCTTTAACGCCGTGGAAGATACGGCCCAAAATACTAGCAATGAGCGCACCTTAAAACGCTTAGACCGGTTTTACAACTTTGGCGTCTGCCCCACTTGTCACGGCAGCCGGTTTAATCCCAAGTTGCTCACCAGTTTGATCCAAGGTTTAAACATCGCCCAAGTCAGCCAGTTGACCATTGGGGAATTATTACCCTTCAACGCCCGTATTTTACCGGCGTTGCCCCAGGACATGCAAATTTTAGGCCAACGGCTGACCGTGGAACTGGCTCAGAATTTACAGCCGTTAGTGGATTTAGGCTTGGATTATTTGACGCTAGATCGGGCGGGGATGACTTTATCAACTGGGGAATTACAGCGGATCCAATTAACCAAGACGATTCATAACGAAACCACCGGCGTCTTATACGTACTGGATGAACCCTCCGTGGGCCTGCACCCGGACAACGTTCAAGGCCTATTGAAAATCTTGCGGCGCCTGGTAGCCCTAGGCAATACCCTAGTGGTGGTGGAACATGACCCCAGCATTATCGCCAGTGCCGACCATATTTTAGAAATTGGGCCCGGGGCTGGGGTCAAGGGCGGTCGTATCCTGACCCAGGGCAGTGTGGCACACGTGGAACACAATCCCAAATCTTTGATTGCCCCCTTCTTAACCGGGCAAGCTCAATTGATCAGCCGCCAGCAACATACAGCTAACGTCTTTGACCAGGGAAAAATAGGCTTGCACATCACGGATATTTTCAACCTCCACGACTTACAAGTAGATTTCCCTTTAAACCGCCTCAGCGTGGTCTCCGGCTTTTCTGGGGCTGGTAAGACAACATTGATCTTAAAGTCTCTGATTCCGGCCATTAAAGCCCAAAACAAGCACGCGCCCCTGCCCCAGCAAGTGGCTAGTTTGACCAATGACAAAATTCGTCATATTCAAATGATTGACTCCACCCCCATTGGCAAGACCAATCGTTCCACCGTGGCCACTTACTCGGGGATTTTTGACCGCATCCGGGCCTTATTTGCCCAAACACCAGCTGCTAAAGCACAAAAAATGACCGCCAGCACTTTCTCCTACAATCTAAAAGATGGCGCCTGTCCCACTTGTGGGGGGACGGGGACCATTGATTTGGACATTCAATACTTACCAGATATTGAGCAGGTTTGCCCTACTTGCCACGGTCAGCGCTACAATCCCCAAGTCTTAGGCATCAAATGGCAGGGTTATACCATCGCCGATATCCTGGCCTTGTCGGTGACTGAAGCCATCCCAGTGTTTGCCAAGGAGCAAGCTATCACCACCATGCTCACCACCTTGGCCGAAATGGGCCTGGGTTATTTAGCCCTGGGGGAAGCCACACCAATTCTATCCGGCGGGGAAGCCCAGCGGTTGAAGCTCACCACCCAAATGGGCCGGCAGCAAAAAGACACGCTATATGTCTTTGACGAACCCTCCGTGGGGTTACACCCTAAAGACATTCAAACCCTTTTAAAGGTCTTTGACCGGCTCCTAGGCCAAGGGGCTACAGTGATCACCATCGAACATGATTTAAGCATTATTGCCAATGCCGATTATTGTGTGGATATGGGTCCCAGAGGTGGGGCTGCCGGTGGTCAGATCCTAGTGGCCGGCAGTCCGGCAGCCTTGGCCAAAAGCCCTAACAGCATCACCGGTCACTATTTACAACAAGAACTGCAACGCTTTAACCAATAGCACTCAAAAAGCGCGCCTAGCCCCTAAATTAGGAGGCAGACGCGCTTTTGACTGTTTAAATTAGGCCTCAGATTTCTTTGGCATTGGTTCAGTGGCTTCTTTGAGGAAGTGGCGGAAATTCACCACAATCCGGTGATTGAGTTCTTCCACGTTCAAGTTATCCACTTTGGCATTGAAATCCGTAATCGTCAATAAAGCTGAGTTCTCATAGAGCTTTTCAACTTTACCAACAAATGGGGCATCCATGTCTTCTTTGACCTGACATTGGTATTGTTTTTCTAATTGGACCGCTTCTTTTTTCATCTTGATCACCTATAACTACTTTCCTTTTGGTGTCACCACTATAATGGTTTTAAATGCTAAAATCAATACAATATTCGAATATTTTTTAATTAATATCTTAAATTATTATTGTTTAATGCAATATAGGCTATTCATATTGGCATTATTATATTTCGTCAAAAATTGCAAAATTTGACCTTCAGGGCTAGAATTGAGGTATAGGAAGAAACTGAGGTGAGAAAATGGCTGATAAATTTGTAAAAATTGACCAATTGGCTAAGGAATCTCAGGGCCGGGCGGTCAAAAAATTCATTGAATTTTATTTGGGACTTTTTAAAAATCGTAACTTAGATGTGCTTAGTGAACAAGATCATCAAGATATTATTGTTGCCATTAATAATTATATTTTTGATAACATTAGTTTTACACGGGAGCAGTTAATCGCCCGTTTGTTTGCTGATCGCTATGCCGAGTTTGTTGTCTACTTAACTGAAATTGACCAAACCTATACCCAAGATGGTCTGACCACCAAACAAAGCTGGCCGGATTGGCTAGCTGACAAGGAAAAACATATTGATACCAAAGAAGCTTTGTCTTAAAATTGCCAGACTTACAATCGAGTAGGAGGTGAATGATTAGTTCATTCACCGACCTCTCACACCACCGTACGTACGGTTCCGTATACGGCGGTTCAATAATTTAAGCGTTCTTGAATATACTGGAAGGCCTTGGACAGGTTCAAAAGTCCAAGACGTTCCAGTTTTTCATTTGTCAGGGTATATTTCAGCACGCCAGTGTGTGCGGTATACCAATACCCTTTGCGGGTATTAGCGAATATCCGCGCTTCTGACACCGATTCCCCTAACTTTCTAAGGTTCTTAAACTTCGTTTTAGTTTTCTTCCATGATTTCCAAATATATTGTCGAATCCTCGTGCGTAGCCAGGCATCTAAGGCTTTAAGAAAGCTCTTCATACGTCCGATACCGTAGTACTGTAACCAGCCACGCATTTTCCGCTTGATATCGCTGAAAATGGTCCCCAGACTAACCCCACGGTTTCGCTTAGTGAT
>NZ_AZGA01000078.1:0-25240 GCF_001436375.1 Agrilactobacillus composti DSM 18527 = JCM 14202
ATCACACCAGAGAAATTTTTGTTTTTCTCTGGTGCTCTCTAAAGGGATAGTATCAGGTTAGTATTTCTGGATTCAGATTTATTAAAAATACTATTGATCAAGCTAGTATTCAGGCGAGTGGTAAAGCGGCATCGCAAATTATGGTATTTTCTAATGTAAGCTCCGTTGGGCCCGGCCGGCATAACCTAGTTATTGGCGGGGTGACCCTTACGACTGCTGCTTGGCAGTCATTATTTTTTGAACTGCTATTTATTTTAATAATTGTTGGTATTGCTGCGATAATCATCGCTTACCGACATGTTCCAAAGGCTTCGTCCCGACAACAGGATAAACAACCAGCTGTCGTCAATCATAATAAAGAAGCTGTTCCTAGTGCTTATATCCCACAGACTTTAGCAACAAAATTTAATTATGGGGTACTTTTTAAACAGCAATGCTATTTCTTGTTAAAGTCGGCCTCGCCTATTGCGGTCGTGGGTTTGCTAATTGCTTGGGTTGTGGCGTTTATCGTTCCCGCCACAGTTGCGATGCCATATTTATTGCCGCTAGTTTTCTTAATGGGCCTGACAATTTTTGTGAATTTAGGTAGTGTTATCAGGACCCCAGGAATGGAAGATTGGTTAGCGACGATTTTTAAAGCGCAGAGCCATATTCGAATAATCACGTCGATTTGTGGTTGTCTATTTGCAATTATTTTAGTCTTGCCATTTGTCAGCAAGCAGCCGCAAACAGCAGGGGTGTTAGTTGTATTTGGTATTGTTGTCGCGTTATTTTCACAATTAACCAATACGTGGACCAAAAACCCGCGGCTTTTAACCGTCAGCAGTATTTTATTTTGGTTTATTTATGTGAATGGCGTGACCGTTTTACTGCCGGTGGATCAGGCGAATAACATCGCCAGTTTGATTTATGGCCTATTAGCGCTGATGTTGCTTGCACTGCTATATCTACCACAGGTATTCAATCAGCGCCGAACAGCACGTAGCTAACTTAGATAAATCTGAGCCGAAATTTTAGATAAACAAGTAATGGGACAGAGCGCCAGCTTTTTTAGCGCTCTGTTTGTATTTTCCTGTACTTTTTGAGCGTTAACAGGGATAATAACCACTATGATTAGTGCTTAAAAATATAATTAGTGCTTAAAGGAGTGGCCAAATCTATTGAAAGCCATTGATAAAATCTATAGAACCTTAAACCAAGATTACGCCGATCAAAAGTTAACTACCCAGCAAGTGGCCGATATTGCGGGCTTAACCCGGGGCGTGGTCAGTGCTTATTTGTCCCAGCTCCATAGTGCCGGCAAGTTGGTAAAAAGTGGCACCCGACCGGTTTATTGGCAGGTCAAAGCCCCCCGGACTGCCTTTGACCAGGTGATTGGGGCAAAGGGGAGTTTGCAAGCCATTACCGACCGTTGTTTGGAGGCTATTGTGTATCCCCCTAGTGGGTTTCCTTTATTGATCACGGGGCCCAGTGGGGTAGGGAAAAGCTTTTTTGCCAATATTATTTTTGAAGAAGCCAAGCGCCTAGGGGTGATTGGTCCCCAAGCTAAGTTTGTGGTGTTGAATGCGGCGGACTATGCTAATAATCCGGAGTTATTATCTTCGATTTTATTTGGCTATAAGAAAGGCGCTTTTACCGGGGCCTTGAGCGATAAAACCGGTTTGATTGATCAGGCAGATCAGGGGTATTTATTCTTAGACGAAGTCCACCGCCTGCCCCAATCCAGCCAAGAAAAATTATTTTCCCTCCTGGATACAGGCCAATTTTACCCTTTAGGTGAAACCAGCCAACCCCGTAAAGCCAACGTGCGCTTTATTTTTGCCACCACGGAAAAAGTAGAGGACACGCTCTTAAAAACCTTACTGCGGCGTATTCCCCTGCAAGTGACCATCCCCACCTTCATTGAAAGGCCCTTATCTGAACGGCTAGCCATCGTGGTCCATGCCTTTGAACAAGAAGCAGTGCGGGTTCAGCGGCCTTATCAAGTGGCCATCGCCACTTTATTGCAGTTGATTCGAGTGGACAAGCCTGGCAATGTGGGGGCGGTGCAAAATGACGTGAAACTGTTATGTGCGGCGGCCTATACCGCCCAGGGCAACGCACCAGTGATTCCGGTGAATGTGGTGGATGACGCCAATATTTTGATTCAACCAAAAGCGGGGTATACTTCTGAACAGTTAAATAACATTATTAGCCAAGTGATTGACAAGCATGCTGCCTTGACGGCCCTAAAAGCCAAATTAAGCCAATCCTTAGCGGCCAATGAATCAGTCACCGAACAGAGTCTACTGGTCCGCAAGGCCGTGAAAACTATTGAACCCGTGGTGGAGCCGCAATTAGTGGTCACGATCCAAAGCCGGCTGAAAAAAGCTTATCAGGCTACGCTGGCCAGTCGCTATGGCATCAAATTGCCCGAAGATGACGATTTTTGGTATGTCTGTGCTTTAACGTTGCTGGTGATTGAGCTGAGTCAAAGTAATGCGCCAGGGCAAGACCAAACCTTGACCAAGGCTATTCATAAACGTTTTCCCCGCAGTTTATACCTGTTCCAGCAATTTAGTGCAGCCTTGTTTGAACAGCCTGATCAAGAGCTGAATAATTTATTATTCTTCCCCTTATTGGCAACTTGGGTGGACAAAATCGAAGGAATTCAGTTTAATGGGATTTTACTGGCCCATGGCCAAAGCACTGCCGCTAGCATTCAAGGCGTAGTGAACAATCTTTGTGGCAATTATTTATTCAGCGCTTTGGACATGTCGGTGGATGTTTCTGTGAAGGATATCAGCCGTCAAGTCCAGCAATACCTGGCCAGTCAAAGCGCCAGTGCCAAGGGGACCATAGTGTTGTTTGACATGGGGTCTTTGCGGCAGATGTTCACAGAGATCCGCGATGTATCCGACCAAGAATTGATGGTGGTGAACAACTTGACCACAGCCATGGCCTTAGATATCGGGCTGCGCATCCAGCGTAATGACAGCTTTGAAAGCATCGCCAAGGCTTCCTTGAAGTTTGGCGAGACCACGGATACCCAGTATTATGAAGGTCTATCCAATCAAAAAAATGTCATTGTCTCCTGTATGTCTGGGGTGGGACTGTCAGAAGAAATCAAAAAGATGATGACCGCCACCCTTTCTGGGAAGCTGGAGATCACCACCGAGGACTATAAAGATCTCAATATGATTTTAGAAAATAACGACCAGCGCTTTTTTAATAACACGCAATTTGTCATTACCACCACGGATATTAAAAGTGATTTGAACATCGATGTGATCAATATCTATGACATCATGGAAAAGCCCGGTTATCAGTGTCTGGAGCACTTGCTTATGGCCGCTGGGGAATCGAAAAAGAGTGTTAAAAATTTGATGGACCAAATGCTGCGCTTCTTTAGCATCGAAGGGGTCAAAGACCGGCTGCAATTCATGAACCCGGATATTGTTATCGGTGAGGTTCAAAAAATTACCGACCGTTACCAGGATTATTATGGCATTGAATTAGACGGGAAAATCAAGTTGAACCTGTACATGCATTTATCCTTGATGATCGAGCGGATGATTCTAACCTCCCGGACGGGCCAAGGGGCAGCTTATCAGCCTCAAAGTGATAAGGAACGGGAATTTTATTCCGTGTCCCGGAGTATTTTTAAAGGGGTGGAGATGAAGTACAACATTAAAATTGAAGATTACGAAATCTCGTTGATGTATCAACTCCTAAAACCTTATATTTAATATGGGTAGTGCTTAATCTCGATTAAGCACTATTTTTTTGCCCCGATAAACCCCGGTATGATGCATTTGGCACGCTTCTTGCTTATAGATAAGTGTAAACCCAAGAAGGAGTGACAAATTATGAGACGTTTCATCGTTGCCTCACATGGTGACTTGGCAAAGGGGATGGCCAGTACCATCGACTTATTTGCTCGAGATCAAAAGAATATAACGTATATTTCAGCTTATGCCAAAGGAGATTTAGATTTAGACCAGCAATTAGACGCTGCTTTAGCCACGATTCAAACGGAGGATACAGCCATTATTTTCACCGATATTAAAGGCGGCAGTGTGAATCAAAAAATTGCGGTGAAAGTCATGGACCGGGCCAATATTTTTGTAATTGCCGGTTTCAATTTACCCATGATCATGGAAGCCATTTTGGCAACAACGCCCATTGATCAAGCTTACGTGACTAAGTTGATCACCGTGGGGCAACAGGCGATCGAACAAGTTAAAGTCGCCGCCCCAGATCCAAAACTCAATGATGATGATTCTTTTTTAAACTAGGAGGAAATTAAAATGATTAAAGCTTTACGTGTTGACGAACGTTTAATTCATGGCCAAATCGCCATGGTCTGGTCCCGGGAACTCACATTAGATGGCATCGTGGTGGCCAATGATGCCACGGCGCAAAATGAAACCCAACAAATGGCCTTGAAGATGGCTGTACCCAGTGGTATCAAAGTGATCATCAAATCTACAGATGACGCCATCAAATTGCTGCAAGATCCCCGGGCTGATAAAATGAAACTCTTTGTGTTAGTGCGGACCATTGAAGATGCTTTGAAACTAGCCCAAGCCTTGCCAAACATTGATTACGTTAACATTGGCAATGTGGGCAAAGCTGTTGAAGCTAAGAAAACGACTTTATCACAATTTGTCATGCTGACCGATGCTGAAATTACGGCTTTGAAGGCTTTGGTTAAAATCTATCCAGAAACAGCGCTACAAAATTTGCCAAGTGATAAAAAGGAATTGGCCAGTGATTTAATTCAAAAGATGGGCCTTTAAGCTAGGGGGAAACGTATATGTACGAAGCATTTGCCGTGGCAATTGTGGTCTTCTTAACCGTTGGGGGCCAGGAATTGCTAGGATTGACCATGTTGGGCCGACCCATCGTGGTGGGACCATTAATTGGGCTATTATTAGGGGATTTACCCACGGGCTTAACCATTGGGGCCTCTCTAGAAACTATTTTCATGGGTATTGTCAATATCGGTGGCGCTAGTGCCGCTGAACCGGGTTTGGCCTCAGCGTTAGCCGTAGCTTTTGCCATTAACATGCACGGCGGGTTAGGGGTGGCTTTACCCTTAGCGATTCCATTAGGGATTATCGGGTTACAAATTAAAACTTTATTGTATGTTGCCGTGGTTGGGCCTTTTGCCAGCCGCTTTGACACTTTGGCAGCTGAAGGCAATGAAAAAGGCATCGTCCGGTTGCACTTTGGTTTGTGGGGGTTGCAGTGGTTTTTATATGCTTTGATCCCATTCTTTGCTATGTTAGTGGGCTCCAGTGCCACGCAAGCCGCTTTGAAATTGATTCCAGCCGTGATTGTCCATGGTTTAACCGTTGCCGGTAATGTCTTACCGGCTGTGGGGATGGCCATGTTGATGAAAATTCTGTGGGACAAAAATATTTCGGTATTTTATTTCTTGGGCTTTTTGATCGTAGCTTACTTCAAGATTCCACTGATTGCCGTAGCCGTCATGGGCGTGATCATTGCCATCTTGATTGCCCAACGAGATTTTCAGATTCATCAATTACAAGCTAAACCTGCTGCAGCAAGTGCCGTGGACCACAGTGGTGAATCGAAATCACAACAAGAAGACGACGATTTCTTCGGTTAGGAGTATAAAATTATGTCAAAAATCACTGCTAAATTAAGTGCAGAAGAGAAGAAAATGTTGCGTCAAACTTATTGGCGTTCCTTTACCTTGTATTCCGCCGTTACCCCTGCCAAGCAAGGGGCTTCCGGTTTTGAATACTCAATGATGCCTTGGATCAATCATTTTTATAAAAACGCCGCTGACAAAAAAGATGCGTTAGTGCGGCACATGGCTTACTTTAATACCAACTTAGCCATGTCGCCATTTATCATGGGGGTCACCGCTTCCATGGAAAAACAAAATAGCGAAAAGGCCGACTTCAACGCGGAGTCCATCAACGCCATCAAAACCAGTTTGATGGGACCTTTGGCCGGGATCGGGGACTCCATTTTCTGGGGTGTCCTGCGGGTCATTGCCGGGGGGATTGCCATTAGTTTAGCCAAAAGCGGCAATTTCCTAGCCCCAATTATTTTTCTACTGATTTTCAACATCCCCGTACAGTTGGTGCGGTGGTACGGCGGTCAATTGGGTTATACCTTAGGATCCAGTTACATCAGTGACCTGTATGAAAAGGGCCTGATCAATATCATGACCAAAGCCGCCAGTATTGTGGGGCTAATGATGGTAGGGGCCATGACCAGCAGTATGGTCAAACTCTCCGTGAAGTGGAATATGGTCATGGGTGGCAAGACGATTTTGAAAACCCAGGACATGTTAAACCAAATTTTCATCGGGATCTTGCCTTTGGGCATTACTTTGCTATGTTTCTGGCTATTGCGTAAGAAGAATGTCTCGATCAACTGGTTGATTTTAGGTACCTTAGTGATTGCGATTTTACTGGCCTTAGTCGGTATCGTTTAGGAGGTAATATAGTTTGACGAAACAATGGTGGCAAAACGCCGTGATTTATCAAATCTATCCCAAGAGTTTCTTAGACACTAATGGGGATGGGATTGGTGATTTACCCGGTATCATTAAAAAGTTAGATTATCTCAAGGATTTAGGGGTAGACGCCCTGTGGCTCAGTCCCATTTATCAATCTCCCCAAGTGGACAATGGGTACGACATCAGTGATTATCGCCGGATTGACCCGATGTTTGGCACCAACGCTGATTTTCAAACCCTGATTGACCAGGCTCATCGCCGGGGGATCAAAATCATCATGGATCTAGTGGCCAACCATACGTCGGATCAGGCTGCTTGGTTTCAGGCATCCCAAAAATCCCGGGATAATTATTTCAGTGATTTCTACATTTGGCGGGACCCTAAACCTGATGGCTCTGAACCTAATAACTGGGGGTCTAACTTCGGGGGCTCCGCTTGGACCTATGTCCCAGCCCGCCAGCAGTATTACTTGCACTATTATGCCCCCGGTCAGCCAGATTTGAATTGGGAGAATCCTTTGGTACGTCAGGGGATTTATGACATCATGCGCTATTGGAAAGCCCACGGGGTGGACGGCTGGCGCATGGATGTGATCACGTCTATTTCTAAAGACCAAAACTTCCCGGATAATCCCAATCCCCATGGTTTAAAGTATGTAGTGGCTAATCAAAACGATGGTCCCCGGATGCACGAATTTATCCAGGAGATGCACCAAGAAGTCTTAAAACCCTTCCAAATGATGAGCGTGGGGGAGTCTCCTGATGCTAAAAGCCAGGATGCCCGGTTATTGGTGGACCCTAGCCGAGAAGAATTGGATATGATTTTTACCTTCGAGCACATGCATGTGGACCGCCAACCTGGGGATGTAAATGGCCGCTGGGCCGTGGCACCTTTAGATGTGGTGGCTTTAAAGCATATCTTGGCCAACTGGCAAAATGCTTTGCGGGATCATGGTTGGAATGCCCTGTATTTTGAAAATCATGACCGGGCCCGGACCCCATCCCGCTGGGGGGATGCCAAACATTTCCGCTATGAATCCACTACGGCCTTTGCCACGATCTTGCATGGTCTGCAAGGGACCCCGTTCATTTACCAAGGGGAAGAAATTGGCATGACCAATCCGGACTTTGAGCTGAAGGACTATGAAGATATTGAACTAAAGACCAATTATCAAAAATTGGTGCAAGATAATCACAGCATTAGCGCCGCCGACTTTTTAAAGGCTGCTCGGCAAATCAGCCGGGACAACGCCCGGACGCCGATGCAGTGGAACGCTACATCGCAAGCCGGCTTTACCACGGGTAGACCTTGGTTTACGGTGAATCCCGATTATCTTAAGGTAAACGTGGCTGCTGATCAACAAGCAGCCCAGTCTGTATCCCGCTATTACAAGGCTTTAATTCACCTGCGCCATACCCAGGCCATTCTAACAGATGGCAGCTTTGACTTACTGTTGCCTAAGGACCCCCATTTGTTCGTCTACCAACGACAATTGGCGGGAAAAACCTGGTTGATTGCGGCTAATTTATCCACAACCGACCAGGACTTGGCGTTATTAAAAGATTGGCGCCAAGCTAAAGTGATTTTGAATAACTATTCTGACTTTGAAGTGGCTACGACATTACGGCCTTACGAAGCGGTTATTTTAGAAAAAGAATCCTAATATATTCGAAAAACGCCCTGCAGCTGTGACTGTAGGGCGTTTTGACGTCATATGGTTTTGTTATCTGATGTTTTCGATGTTTCAAGTTTTAAGCACAGGCTCAATAGACAAACTGTCACGACTAAGATCAAAGTGACCAACCAACTGAGTTTGATACCCAGGCTTAAGTGACCAGCAGCTAAATTTAAGATAGTGGAACCGATAGCAGTGCCGCTAGCAATGGCAATATTTTGAGCCATGCGCTGTAAGGCGCCGATGCTACCTTGGGTTTGTTGGGAACCGACTTGCATGATGGCTGCGATATTAGCGGGCTGAAAGTAGCCGCCCCCAATCCCGTAGACTAACAATAAACCTGTAGTGATTAGCGCGGGCCATTGTTGATTCATGAACGTTAAGCCCACTAATGCTAGGGCAATGATACCCAGTCCCAGCAAACTGAAGCGGTTATTTTGAGTGCCATCATTTTGATTACTGGAAATTCTGGAGAATAACACTAACCCAACTGGTGCGCCTAATACCAGTAAGCCAGTTAAACCAACGTTTAGATGCAGTAATTTTTCAAAAATGAATGGCGGTAGGAGAAAAATCATTGCCGAAGCAAAGCCGAAGACCACGGTTTGACTTAAATAAAGCCAACTTTTTGGCGTATGGTTCAATGCTTTAAAATTGATTAACGCGTTTTTGTGGCGCAATTCAAAGTGGTAAAACAAGAAACTGATGATTAGACCCACAATGACCAAACTTAGCCCGGTCTTTAAGTACGTGCGATTACCTAAGAGTGAAAAACCAGATAATAAACTAATGACCATCAAGGCAGTAATAA
Organism: Agrilactobacillus composti DSM 18527 = JCM 14202; assembly: GCF_001436375.1. Lineage (GTDB taxonomy): Bacteria > Bacillota > Bacilli > Lactobacillales > Lactobacillaceae > Agrilactobacillus > Agrilactobacillus composti. The sequence continues at coordinate 8,968 of NZ_AZGA01000078.1, forward strand.
GCGCGCCTACGCCATCAAAGGTAAGCTTGTGATAATTTTCTGATATACTTTTCAACAAAAGGGCATTGCAAATGATACCAATAATCGCGAAGGAAACGTTGATCCAAAAAATAAAACGCCACATATTGAAAGCCAAGAAAAAGCCACCAATAGATGGGCCTAAGACAGGGCCTAGCCCAATCATGATGCCTAAGATGCCCAAAGCACTGGGCACATATTGGCGGTCAATGAGGGTGGTAATTAAGGCCGCCGAAGTTGCCTGTAGCGCGGCAGCACCAATACCTTGTAAAACTCGAAATCCAATCAGCGCTTCAATGCTGTTAGCGGCGCCACAAAGGATGGAACCAAGTCCAAAAATAACTAGGCCGATTAGAGAAATTTTTAATTTACCGAAGCGATCACTGAGATAACCAAAGGGCAAAATAAAAATAGCCAAGCTCATGGTATAACCAATGACGCTAAGGGCTGTGATACTGGTGGTGGCGTGAAATTGATGTTGTAAGAAAGGCAGTGCCACATTGATGATACCCGTGTCTAAAGTTGATAGCAGCATACCCATCCCCGCAATCAAAGTAATGAAACTGTTCCGTGTTTTGGTGTTCATAAAATATCTTGGCATCTCCTTTAATCTAACTGACGTCAATGATAAAATATGATTGAGCAACATTCAAACGATTCAAGAATTTTGAAATCAAAGGAGATCAGTACGTGACGATTACGATAGATTTTGGCGCCTATACCTTGCAAAATAACGAGACTTTAACCCAACGGGTCCAGTTTATCTATTCCCCCTTAAATGAATTATTTCGTAGTCTACATGTTCTATTAAATCCGCGGCACCACGGGATGAATATCGAGTGGGCGCTAGAAGCCAAACAAAAACTGCCGAATGAGTTTTTCAATGACTTGCATTATTTCAGTTTATTTTATGAATTAGGGGTCCCATCAATATTATTTGATAACTTTGAAAACTTGGCATCAGATTTGGACACCGAGATACAGCAATTAAAAGTTTATTTAGCATCTGTAGACTCAAAAATTATTGGTGCAAGTTTACAAAAGGTTGCCAATGACCGGGAGAATCAATATATTCCTGAATTAGCCAAGGGCTTAGAGTGGCAAGGGTTTAATTTAGCTCAAAGTGGTAATTTGCTAAAGGACTTAGCCCAGGCACCAGCTCAAGTTTACCAGCACTTATTTGCATTTTTGACAGTTTATCGGCAACAGGTCTTTGACCAAACTTGGCAGGAAAAGGGACTGGCTACTTTTTTACGCAATGAAATTAGACAACAATCTGAATATTTACGCCAGAATGGCTTTGTTGGGTTAATTAACCATTTACAAGTAGATCGAATGCATTGGCAGCAAAATCAACTGGTGGTAACAAAACCCTTTACTGAAAAGATTCAATTATCAGATCAAGATGCCATCTTACTAATACCCAGCTATTTTATCTGGCCCCATCTATTTGTGAACCAATTTAAATATGGGGTAGTCATCAACTATGATGCCTTAGATAAACTCAAGGCTAGAATTAGTCCAGATAAATTAGCCGTCATTTTTAAAGCGTTGAGTGATACCGTTCGCTTAAAAATGATGAAATATCTAGCTGACCAGCCCTATACTACCCAAGCATTGGGGCAAATTCTGACAATGAGTGATTCCACTGTGTCGCATCACCTTAAATTGCTAAAAGAAGCCCAACTAGTAATGACTGTGAAAAAAGGTAAATTTGTATTGTATGAACCTACTAGTTTGATCAATGAGTTAATGCCAGGATTTTATACTTATTTGACGTCAGAAACATAGTTTGCTAAATAAATAACGACCTGTCAGCGTAATTAATGTGACAGGTCGTTATTTATATACTTAATCAATTAATTGATAATGTTTCAAGCCTTCCACCACTCCAAATTCGGAGGTGGCCACATAACTGGCTAATTGCTTCAGCGCCGGTGTGGCCACGGCCATGGCGATGCCATGATCCACCCGGGCGAACATGGATAAATCGTTGTTTTGATCCCCAAAAGCATAGGTGGGGACATGCAACAAATCATGTTCAGCCAATAAGCGGTCAATGCCATGGGCCTTTGAGACTTGTTCTGGCAAAACGTCCACGGCAAAGGGGGCGTAACGGACAATCTCTAGCTTATCTTTGAAGGCCTGGGTATAAAGACCTTCTTGGTCAGCATTGACGTAAATGTTTAAGAAATTCGTATGGTTATGCCGATAAAACAGCGGATCGATTTCACAAGGTGCCAGCTGCATTTGATCAATATGAGCCCGGGTACGCGGATTGAATCCGGTGACGGCACAACGTTGTTGGTTAAAGAAACCCACATCATGGTGGTGGATTTTGGCCAGGGCCAGCAGTTCTTCGATGGTGGCCACTGGGAATTGGGAGTCCTGCAAGACTTTGCCTTGATAGACGATATAACAGCCATTGGCTAAAATATAAGATTCGACTTGCAGCTGTTCTAACAAGGGTTTTACCTCATACAAGCTACGCCCTGTGGCAATCACCGGTAAAATTCCCCGGTCTTTAAAGCTATGAAATATGGGCACGATCCCCGGCGCGGGGACTAAATCATGATTCGGACATAATGTGCCATCTAAATCGAAGAAAAGTACTTTTTTAATTGTCATCTGGGTTACCTCCGCGATGCTTATCTTGTTTGCCAAGGTACAGGTGCAAGATTAAATAAAAGGTCACCAGAAAGAAAGCCGCCAAAACCACAATGGATACCCAAGCGCTGAACAGGAGGCTGAGGAACAATAAAATCCCGGTGATCACCATGGTGTAGCCCATGGCCCGGCTGTATTTGGTCCAATCGGCCGCTGTCCGCTTGCCCCAGCCAATATGGGAATAGCGTTGCTGGCTGTAAGGGACAGTGGGCAGGTAATTCCCCAGCATGATAAACATTAAAGCCACCAACGCCACCACGATGCGGCGTATATCCACCGGCAGCCCCAGGTTGTAACCTAAGGTGGCAAAGTAGGCCACGTAGGTCACCAGGGGGATGACGCTAAACAAAATGGGTTCCATCTTAGGCGCTGCTTCCGCATGTTTGAGGCTAAAGCGGTAAATACCCGTGAGCAACAGTTGCAATAACGCCATGAGAATTGGCAGGCCAAAGACCACGAAGGCCCTGTTGGCAAAAGCGTCGGCACTGCCATGGAAGTTAAAATGAGTGGCCACTTGGGCGGGTAACGTGGGGTAAACCAGCCAGCCCACCACAATTGGTAAAAGAGTCACCAGCGTCGTGAGCCAAGTTAAGCGTCTTAAGTTACGTTTCATGTCGTTTGCCTCCCACATCATAGAGCCAGCTTAAAATATCTTCGAAAACACTGGCGTTTAAATTATAATAAATAAAATTTTTGTCCTTGGTTTCACTGATCAATTCCGCTTGTTTCAACAATTTCAGGTGATACGAAATTGTGGCCTTGGTCAATTCAAAGTTTTGGGCAATTTCCCCAGCCGTCTTGGGACCACTTTTTAACTGCTCCAAGATTTGCCGGCGAATGGGATCGGCTAAGGCTTTCATGGCCGTGGATAAACCCATGGGCTTGACCTCCTATTTAGATATATCTCTAAATAGATTATCTAAGTTTGGCCATTAGAAGTCAAGACCTATTTAGATAAATTTCTAAATAGCAGCCTTACAAAAAGCCATCTACCTTGAAGGAAGATGACTTTTTTAAAAAGTAGGTTATTTATCAGCGGTTTTTTGTTTCAGTAATTCTTTTACCGCTGGAATTTGTCCTAAGGTATCAATGGCTTGGTTCGGCATAACCACGGTGTTAGCTTGACCAGTGGCCAATTTCTCCAAGGCCTCAATATTCTTATATTGCAAGTAAACTGGGGCGTTGTCCTTTAAGGCTTCGTTTAAGAAGTTGATTTGATCTCTGGAGGCTTGGGCGATTAACCGTTGACTCTCGGCCCGACCTTGGGCTTGGAGGATTTGCGTTTGTTTGCCACCTTCGGCTTCCAGGATGTCAGCTTGCTTTTGCCCTTCGGCTTTAGCGATGGCGGCTTGTTTCAAACCTTCTGCTTGGGTAATATTGGCTTCTTTTTCCCGGGAAGCCCGCAGGAGTTTGTTCATGGATTCTTGAATATCTTGATCCACTTCAACGGAGTCAATGTTGACCCGGTCCACGTTCAACCCATAACCCGCGGTGACGCCGCTTAATTGATCAAACAGGTTGTGGTTGACGGTTTCAGTGCCATTTAAGACTTCGTTTAAGTCCATATTCCCGATAATACCCCGCAATTGAGCCCGGGTATCCTGGACCATACTGGTGACAGAATCCTTATTCTTGTAGACAAAGGCATTGACATCGGTGATGTGATATTTCAAGGTTTCGGAGACTTTTACCACAACGTTATCTTTAGTGATAACTTCTTGTTCGGCAATTTTCATGGGGATCTGTTTTAAGTTCACCACTTGGGTGATGCGATAAATGATGGGCATGACCACATGAAAACCCGGTTCTAACGTTTTAACATAAACCCCTAAACGTTCCACGATCCCAACTTCACCAGTATGGATAATGGCAAAAGACGAGAAGATGATGAATAAGACTAATAAGGCCACAATGGCCACGATAATCCAAGTTACAATAGACATGATAAAACCTCCTAACTAATAAGTTAATTCTGATGCGAATTTGCGGACCAACAAGTACAACGGGGTCACGGCAATAACTTCCAGCACATCGCCAACTTCAGCGTGGCCTTGTATGTGATAGTGATAAAGCACGCCAAAGAAACTGACGGTACCTTTCACTTTGTTGCTGCGATTAACAAATTTTTCACCAATTAAGCGTTCATCGAGCATGTGACCACCTCCTAGGGTGTAGCCTATTTGAAATGTTGGTGGCCGTAATAAACGGGAATCCCCAGCGCAGTCACGCCTAAACCAATGAAGGCTAAACCCGGTTGGGTGATCAACGTGGAGATCACGATAAAACTGCCGCCGATAATAGCGATGATGGGAATCACGGGATAAAACAAAACTTTATAAGGCCGTTCTAATTCAGGGTGGCGCTTTCTTAAAATGAAGACGGCCACAAATAACAGCACACTAAAGGCCCAAATAACTAAGACCAACATGTCTGTTAACGTATCAAAACTTCCTAAGAACATCATAACAATAACTACCGCTAATTGGAAGATAGCCGCATTCATTGGGACTTTGGTATGTTTGGTTAATTTTTGAAACCACTTGGAAGCGGGCAAAAGGTTGTCCACTCCTAAGGCGTAAGGGACCCGGGCGCCGGTCATGGTGTAGCCATTGATGGCCCCATAGACCGAAATTAAAATCCCGATGGTGACCAAACGGCCACCAAAGCCGCCAAATATTTGTAAAGCGGCGTCACTGGCGGCGTTTAGGTTACCGGCTAAGTGAATAATGGGCAGGGTCCTTAAGAAGACGTAGTTCACCAATAAATAGACGACGGTGACAAAGGTCAATCCCAAAATAATGGCTCGGGGCAAGTCTTTGGCGGGGTGTTTCAATTCCCCAGCCACATTGCCCACGCTGAGCCAGCCATCGTAGGCGAACATGGTGGCTAATAATCCCCCAGAAAAAGCGGTGGTGAAGTTGTGACCAATGCCCGCTTGCACCGGCAATAGCCGGAAAGTGATAGGGTGATTGTACCTGAGGCCAAAGATAATGATGATGGCAATGGGGATGAGTTTCACCACTAAGGTGATGGACTGCATGACCCCGCCTACTTTAGAACCGAGTAGATTTATGGCCGATAAGGAAGTGGCACAGGCGATAGCCACGGGAATAATGAGGTGGTTGGGGAGGTCAAAAAGGTTCACGAACTGGGTGGCAAAAATGATGGCTAACGCCGCGATATTGGCGGGGAAATAGATTAAGGACTGGGCCCAGCCTAACAAAAAGGCGGGTAGCTTGCCATAGGTGTATTCAATATATTTCACAGGACCGCCGGTTTTGGGGATGGCTGCAGCTAATTCGGCCACGGTAAGACCCCCAGCAATGGTCAACAGACCGGCAATCAAATAAACAAATAAGGTGAGACTGGCGCTGCCAGTGGTTTGGGCCACATTGGCGATTTTGAAGAAGACCCCGCCGCCAATGACGATGCCCATGACGGTGGAAATGGCTGAGAAAAAGCCAATTTCTTTTTTTAATTTTTCCGGTTGCATCTAAACAAAAATCCTTCCTAGTTCAAGCTGATGACGCAAAACAATAGGGTTGGCGACTAAGGCGCCAACCCTTGAAAATAATATCAGTATATAATTTCCAAAATAACTGCATAAATCCTGGTACAATGATATGATAATGACTAGTTCTTATCGCTGATTTCATAGGTCTCGCCGCTGGATTCATCATAGATTTTAGCGGGATGAAAATCCTGGGCGAAAATCTTGAGTTGAAAGCCATAATGATCCAAAAACGTGAGTAAATCTGAACTTAAGCCGATAATGTGCCCATCCAATAGTTTGCCATCGATGACGATCTTTAACTGTTCATTGATCACCATGTGATGTTCCTTCTTCGTATGGGGGTCCACAAAGGCCCATTTGCCCTGGAAAATGGTTGAGAAGTCCGGTTCTACATTTTCAACAACCTTGGCATGTCGTTTAATTTTACGTCTTTGACTCCGATCGTTTAACCAGCGAATGCTATGTTTGAATAAATCTGCCATGGCGCCTGCTCCCCCCTCTGCTTTAAATATAGCACTTGGGCAAATGGAAACTCAATATCTTTGATTAAAATATATCAATAAATGTTTTTTAGGAGGGTTTTGAATGTTAAAAATTGGTTTAATTGGTACAAATTGGCTCACCAAACAATTTGTGGCGGCGATCCGGACCATCGACTATTATCAATTGACAGCTTTGTATTCTAGAAAACTAACTCGGGCTCAAGAATTTGGTGTTGAAATTGAGCAAGAGCTGGCGTATTTTGATGATTTAACGGCTTTCTTAGCTTCGGATTTAGACGTGATTTATATTGCAACGCCAAACAGTTTGCACTTCCAACAGGTCAAATCGGCTTTAGAAGCTGGCAAACATGTGATTGTGGAGAAACCGGCTTTTGATAATCCACAACAGATGCAAACTATCCAAGAAGTGTTGCAAGCCCATCCCGGCCAATACTTATTTGAAGCCGCCCGCCATATCCACGAACCTAATTTCCAAGCGGTGACCCAAGCTATTGCTGAGTTTGACCACCAAGATGGGGCTGTATTGACCTACATGAAGTATTCCTCAAAATTTGACGCTTTCTTAAAGGGTGACACTCCCAACATCTTTACCAAAGAATTCGCTGGCGGGGCCCTGCAGGACCTGGGGGTTTACTTGGTTTATGATGCGGTGAGCTGGTTTGGTGTCCCAGAAAAGGTCCAATATACCCCCACATTATTACGCACCGGTATCGATGGCCGGGGGACGGCAGTGTTAACCTATCCGGATTTTCAAGTGACCTTGAATACTGGCAAAAACGTCCAGTCCCATTTGGTGTCTGAGATTTATTCTGGCAAACAAACGCTTACCATCGACAATGCCGGGGAATTTAATCAAGTCACTTTGACCAAAGCCCCTGGGGTTCAACCTATTGTCTTGAGTCAACAACCGGATACTAACCCTATGATCCACGAAGCGCAGGCCTTTGGTGACATCATCAACAATCACGATCAGGCGCGTTTTGAACGCTTAAATAGTTTGAGTATTAATGTAAACCATGTATTATATAATTTACGACGGTCTGCGGGCATTGTTTTTCCAGCAGATGAAGATGGAAGGAAATAAATAATTTAATGAATGCTATTTTAGAAACAGCTTGGCAGCAAGCCGGGTTTGAAACACCCACGGAAATTCAAAGTAAAACCTTTGATTTACTGGCAGACGGCCAGTCCGTTTTAGGCCTTGCCCCCACCGGCACGGGTAAAACCTTGGCCTTTAGTTTGCCCATTTTACAAAACATGCAGGCTAACGCCGGCTTACAATTAATCATCTTAGTATCTTCTCAAGAATTGGCCCATCAAATGCAAGCTGCGTTGCAGCCCTTTGTCAAAGCCTTAGGTATGAGCCAAGTAGTGGTCACGGGTAATACCAATGTGAAGCGCCAAATGGAACGCCTGAAGGCTAAACCGGATTTGGTCATTGCCACCGTGGGCCGGTTGATGGAATTGTTGAATAAGGGCAAGATCAAGATCAAGCCGTTAAAAGCCGTGATTTTAGATGAAGCCGATGCCTTGTTATTTGAAAACGGGGCTGATAAGCTACAGATGGTTTTTGACCATTTGCCTAAGCCGCTGCAAGTGGGCTTCTTTGGGGCCACCACTTCCCGGGCCGTCACCGACTTTGCCACTGCCAATCATATCGACTTCACCACCGTGGATACCCGGCAAAAGCTAGTGAAGACCCAAAAGACCGAGCACTTATTCCTGCGGGCTAATAACAATGCCAAAAATGTAATTTTAAAGGAACTCAGCCGCCAAAAGAGCTTTTATGGCATGGTTTTCTTTAGACAAAAGAATCAATTGATCAAAGTAGCCCATATCATGGCTGATTGGCATGTGCCAGTGGCTATCTTAGATGGCCGTAAAGACTCGATTCAGCGCCAGCACGCGCTGCAGAGTTTCCGCCAGCATAAAATCAATTTGCTGTTAGCCACGGATGTGGCGGCCCGGGGGTTAGATATTGATAATTTAACTACCGTGGTGAATTATGATATTCCCGAAACCGAAACGGCTTATATCCACCGTAGCGGCCGAACCGGGCGGATGTATAAACAAGGCCAGGTTTTAACCCTAGGTAATGATCATGACCAACGGGACCTGCAAAAGTTATTAGGGACCGAAGTGGCTTTGAAGTTGGTTTATTTAGTGGATGGTCAATTGACCCAAGAGCGGCCAAGTCATCGGGAATTTAAGACCACCACTGGTCAATCCAGCCGCCAAGCCCCAGGTAGTGGGCATAGCAGCCGTCGGACCAGTGAAGCTTTGAAGCAAAGTAAGAAGAAACAAGCATCCCGGGTTAAAAATCGTAAGAACAAAGGCAAGCCTAAACGTGGGTAAATGTTGTATAATTAAATTAAATTCCCAAGGCAAATGTTTTGGGGGTATAAATGTGAAAATGGGGCGTTAAATATTGAGTGCTGAACCACAACAAAGTCATAACTATAGCTATCAAGAAGCTGTTATGAGTCTGCTAGTTAATGGGGGAAATGCTAAAAGCAGTGCAATGGCAGCCATCACAGCTGCAAAATCAAATGACTTTGAAACTGCTAAAGCCAAATTGGCTGAAGCGGATAAGTATCTAAAAGAAGCGCATGACCAAGAAACAGCGTTGCTAACAGCTGAAGCCAGTGGTGAGGAAGTAGATATTAGTCTATTAATGATCCATGGCCAAGACCATCTAATGACGGCCATTACATTTCGGGATTTAGCGCAAGAAATTGTTGATTTGTATCAACGCTTAGCCAAAGATGATAAGTAAGTCCTAGTCTTAAGCAGTCAGTTTGGAGTGATATGTATGGAACTGAAGCAAGTATTGAAAATTCCCGCAACGTTTTTTTACAGCATGATCATCAATCCGGTGCTTTATGATGCCAGCCGCTATACGGGCCATCGTGTCCGCGTTGACCAATTACAGGGTATGCAATATACGCGTAAAACTTCAGAGAATAATGATGATAAGATTACCATTACCAAAGTCATTCCAAACCGTAATTACACGTATACCTCAGAAATTGGCTCAGCCAAGACCGCTGTTAGTTATGTTTTAAAACCCATTGATGCTGAAAGTTTTCAGCTGATTTATTCTGAAAAGACAGCGGCCACTTCTTTATGGGACCGCAGCAAAGAAAAGGTACGTCAATTTATGTCCGATAATCTGCGCAAGCGCAACTTGCGCCGGATCTGGAATCAAATTGAGGAATCCTATTAAGTTTGACTTTACAATGCAAATTCCAAATGGCAGAATAAGATAGGTATCTGCCATTTTTATATGTCTCCGTGGCTCAGTAGGATAGAGCAACCGCCTCCTAAGCGGTAGGTCGCCAGTTCGATTCTGGCCGGGGACAATTAAAGGGTTTTCGGGGATTTCCGAGAACCGTAAAAACCAGCTTTGAAGCATTGATGGACTTGTTAAATCAATGTTTCGAGGCTGGTTTATTTTTTTATTTTCCTAAATAAAAGCTTTAAATGGTAATTGAATCTTAAGCATTAAGGTTTTGGATTGCATAATCCGCTTCTTCGGCCGTAAACTGTTCAAAAGACGTTAATTGATCCCGAATAGCTTCAGGGGACATGGACATAGTTGATTGGTAACTTTTAGCCTTTGCAAGAGCGTTGGCGTTATAATCAACTGCCAAGTTATCAACGGCATATTGTGCAGCTTCCGGTGAGAACTGCTCAAACTCAGAAATCAGCTGGTCATGAATATCCTGTTTGGACATGTGCATAGTCTTGGAATAACTAGCCGCTTTTACAAGGGCTGTTTTATAATCAGTAGGCACATCGGCTTCCTGGGTTGTTGTTTGAGATTCATCGGAAGTTGTTTCAGCTTTTGCAGCTTCTAAGTAAGAATTGATATTTGTAAAGCCATGTTTTACCGCCCACTCATTGTAGTCTTTGATAGACTTGGTGTCATCACCGGCGAAATAACCATTTGATATATTTTTTGCAGCCTGGAAGAAAGAAGCTATCTGTTCATCTTCCACGTTATAAGATTTAGCCGAATTTAAATAATTTCTGGCAATTGCAATGTAGCTTTTTAAATCCTTGTTTAAGTCTTTCTCATTCTTGTTCTTAGAAAGTTTGGTCTCCTCGCTGTTCAATGTTTTAAGGCCCTTCTTAGCTTGAGAAATAACTTTCGAACTACTGCCGTTAGCGCTATTAAATATTTGGAGATTTCCCATTACAGTGTTGCTGATTCTGTTAAACGAAGCCTCAAGTTGACTCTTAGACATGTTAGCCTCACTACTTGAGCAGCTGATCAACAGCATCGGAAAGACGAGTAGTAACAATAAACCCAATAAGTTTCGTTTTTTCATTTTGCTCCTCCAATATGGTAAAATATTATTGATCAGTATTTCCCAAGCGGAGATACATACCCTCAATCTGTTTGCGCAGGTTGGGGGCTTTTTTTTTAACTATTTGCTTGCTTGAAATTTTTTAAGCTGGTTAGATATAATGCACCACCAATAATGGCAAGAATGCCACCAGCCCAGCCGAGGAAGGGAATCAGCGCAACGGCACCACCAACGATGAGCAAGACATGAGCAGCTGTTTTCACTAATTCGGTACTTCGATAGAAAACAATTGCTGTGATCCCCAGAATAAGAATAGCTAGTTTTACAATATTCAGAAAGATGGTTACTCCAGCGGTATTTGCGGTTCCAGACTCGACATCATTCATTGCAGAGCCAAGCATAAGCATAGGTCCAAAAATGAGAATAATACCGCCAACTAATCCAACTATCCCGTTAGTTAGTGCAAGATTCTTTGACTTCATATATACACCTCCAAAATAATCAGCTTTTAAGGTCTTCAGTTATTGGACACCAACTTAAATAGATTACGTGTTCTATTGCCAATTTAATTTAAATTAGTGAAAAGTAAGCGCTTACTTTATATATTATAGTATCTTTAGAAAAATGATACTACTGAATATTTAAACTGCTGGTATGGCTGCATTTAAGGCTAACAATCAGTTTAGTACCGTTTATAGATCCTTTAGCATCGGCCTTAAGTTCAGGGTCAAAGTTATTTCAGGAACTGCTAAAATGAATGTAATGCAGGTGTTTTGAAGCTGTACTTGTCTACTTTCAAAATAGAAGTGATAAATCATCTTGGGCTTAAGATAATAAAAATCAGCGGTAAAACATTAACACATACGTCTTTCATGTTTTACTGCTGGTTTATTTTTTGATTTAAGTTTAATAAGAAATAGCTCGGAAATTTTGAGTCTGCCAATTGCTGACAAAATCAGCAATTGAGACAGTGGCAGCACTATTGCTCCAGCAGTCTAAGTAAGTAACGTCAGTGGCAGTGTAGCCGGTAACCACCACGGCATGATAAGGAAAGCCATGTAGTGTTTGCCAAGCCACCACGGGGTGTTTGCGAATACCGATTTGATAGCGGATAGCGTCAAAGGACATCCCCGTCATATCAATGGCATTACCGGCGTATTTTTGCACCAGACCCATTAAAGCCGGTGGGAAAATCGTCACGCCAGAAGCATCCCAAGGGTCGCCCACATAACCTTGGTTAGGGTCAGAGGAGCGAGGCATTTCATGGGCCAGGGCGACTTTGTCCACATCAGCGCCGGCATAGCGCAACATCATGGTGACGGCGGTAATTTCACAGCCATTGGGTAATTCTGGCAGTTGGGCAATCAACGGCACGCCGGTCAATGACGCGGTTTCCGGATAAATTGCGCCGGTGGTGATGCCACCGTTAGCGCTGACCCACTGGTCGCCGCCCACTTGATACCAAAGAGAACCATCGTCAGCCACCGCTTGCCGAGTAACTTGCCATTGGCTGCCAAAAGGTAGTTCTTTGACTTGGGTGCGGCCAGCTTGGTAACTGTTATAAACGCTGGCCCCTTGTTGGCTGTTGACGGTGATGGTCATCACCGCGTTATCGAAATGATCGGGGGCTGGATTGAGGCTGTCAGTCATGGTGACCCATTGATTATCACCGATTTGATACCAGGTGGCCCCGTTGACTTGGGCCGTTTTGGTCACTACCCAAGTTGAGCCCATGGCCAAGGTACGGCCAGTACTTTGGCGACTAGCATCGTAGCCCGTGTACAGCATTGTCGGCTGGGCCAGGGTGATGTCTTGATAAACTGCCGGGTTAAAGCTAGCGGCCTGGGTGATCCACATATTGGCCCCGACTTCATACCAAGTATCACCATTGACTGTTTGCTGGGCGCCAACCGCCCAGTCGGATTCAGCCGGTAAATCCCGCTGGGTTTTAGTACTCGCATCTCCAGGGGAGCCATAGATGGTGGCCGCTTGGGTCAAGTGAATGGGGGCAAAAGTTGAAGTTGGATTAAATTGCGGGTCTTCGGTGACCCATTGATTAGGTCCTACCTGATACCAAGTTGTCTTCCCCAAAGTTTCAGTTGCGGCAATTTGCCACTGGGTCCCAGCGGCCAACGTCCGGTCGGTCGCGGTAGGGGCATTGCCGTAACCTTGATATAAAGTGGTACTTTGGTCTAAGGTAAGGACACCATTGGCCACAGCGGCCTGGGCTTTGACATTCGGGCCACTACTGAGGGCCAAGAGGGCGGCCCCTAATAAGGGTAAACTGAGCCAGCTTTTTTTCTGCATCGCATTCTCCCACTGTAAAAATATTTTTGTTTTCTTTTCGATTGTTTCATCATATCATAGGATTACGAATAAATTTATTTTTTTTTGGCGGAGGGAGAAGAAAATGAAAAAAATAGGCAAATGTTTTATTTGGACCGCGCTGGCTCTGACCACCACGGCACTATTAGCCCCGGCACCCCTGGTCCAGGGGGCGCAAGGGCCTCAAGCTAGCTTAACCACCGATCCGGCCAGCACTGGGGAAAAACTCCCGGATCGATTTGTCATCGGGTTACAACGGGACACCCAGCTTTATAATGGGCCAGGGCGGGCGGCCACTGACCGGACGTTACCGGCAGGATCTTTGTGGCTGGCCACTTATAAAGCTATTAGTGGGGGCGAAGCCTGGTATGAAATTGGGGCTGATCAATGGGTCAAGGCCAAAGACGTGGGGGAATTGCCCCATAGTGCCAAGACGCCTGCAGACTTCACGGTGACGTTAAACAGTGACGTGCCCTTATGGATCGGGTTTCAATATCAATTTACCGGCCGTTGGCTACCAAAAGGTTCCCAATGGCGGGTCAGTGGCACCGGGACAACCACCGATGGCCAATTATGGTATGAGTTAGCTGACAATCAATGGATCAATGCCAATGAGGCCACCGCCCAATCGACTTATCAAAATCCCAGCCAATATTGGCAAATCAGCGCCACACAAATTAAACCCCAAGGCACGGTTGGCTACAACCTAGGCTTGGGGTCTGAAGGTATCAAAACTTGGTTCACCCTGTGGTGGCTGGGCATGGACCGGTCCTATGCTAGTTTGAATCAAACGGCCATTAATAAAATCAAATATTTCCAACAACAGTGGGGCTTACCGGTCACTGGGGAAGTGGATGTGAACTTTTGGACCCACATGGGCTTTAAACAAAGCGATTGGTATGACATCGATAGCTACGTGGCCCCATTGAAGACCAACGCCAACAGTGCCCGGGCGGACCATATCGAAGCCATGATTGCCACGGCCTATGCATATATGGGCAAACCCTATATCGTTGGGGCTTCTTCAGCCCCTTATTATGGCACGGATTGTAGTGGTTTGGTGATGCAGGCCTTATATAGCAGTGGTATCAACCCTTTGCCATCTTCAGCCATTCGCCATGCCCAACCAGGTTTTGAATGGGAATCCCGCAATCTTTGGGACAATCCGCAACTGCTGAAAGTTCCTTATGCAGAACGCCAGCGGGGCGACCTGATTTTTTATCGCGATCCCAGCAGCGGTTTGATCTGGCACGTGGCCATTTACCTGGGAGATAACCAAGTCATTGAATCCTGGCCGCCACAAATCATGGTCCAACCGGTGGAAAATTGGCAGCGTTCTTGGGTTGCCGGGGTTGGTCGGCCCTTTATTTAAGTTAGTGGCGTAACCCATGTCCAGACCAGCTTAACTATTAGTCTAGACTATTTGTAATCATTGAGCCGTTGCATGGCATAGGTCACTTCTGAAGGGGTAAACTTTTCACCCTCAGCTGATAATAAGTGGGCGCGAATTTCTTCCGGGGCCATGGCCAGGGCAGTTTGGGAGTATTTGGCAGCTGCTAAGGCATTGGCGTTGTAGTCAGCCTCTAGATTGGCTAGGGCATATTGCGCCGCTTGGGGCGTATAGTGGTCTCCGTCTACGGCGGTCAATTCATCATAAATTCCTTGCTTAGATTTGTGCAGGACCCGGGAATAAGTGGCTGCTTTGAAAAGCGCCGTCTTGTACTCGGCGGGCACTGCATTTGACTGGGCATTGGCCAGTGGCGTTGCTTTGGCAGCCGTTATGGCGGTATCTGGATCGTTTGCCTGGAGATAAGTGGTCATATCGGCCATGTTGTTGGTGTGGGCCCAGTTATTGTAGGCTTTGATGGCCTGGGGGTTGTCGCCGGCAAAGTGATCCCTTGCTATTTGGTTGGTGGTTTGGAAAAAAGCGGTGACCTGTTGGGCTTTAACATTTTTGGTTTGAACTGAATTCAGGTAATCTCGACTAACGGCCGCATAATTTTGCAGGGCCTTGGTCAGGTCTGGTTCACGATGATTGTTGTTCAATTTGGCTTCTTCGGCGTTTAAGCGGTTAATTCCTTTCTTTGCTTGGGTAACCATTTTGGCATGACTGTAATCAGCGCTGTTTGTTAGTTTAAGATTGCTAATGACGGTGCTGCTGATGTTATTGAATGATGTTTCAAGTTGATCTTTAGACATGGCTTGACTGCTGGCACAACTCAACAAGACGACCGGAAAGATAAGTAACAAGACTAAACTTAATAAATGTCGCTTTTTCATTTTTACGCCTCCAATATGGTAGAATAAGATTGTGTTGTATTTCCCATTTGGGATACTTAGCCCCATTTCGTTCCCGCGAAATGGGGTTTTGTTATGGCATAATGGCTAGATACAAGGCAAACGTATTATACTTCTCATGAGACAAAAAATAGGCGCTCAGTCCAAAGGCAGGGCGTCGGGACATATTAGCTACATCACAATAATTTTGGTAAGCGCTTACTAATTCTATTATAACGTCTTTGTAGGTGGGATACCATGACGATTATGTATGCCATTCATTAAATAACTCAGGATCCAAGACTTTAATAGAATTGTGCGGAAGTCCTTTGGTTTTAACCAGGGGATGGATAGCACTAACTTTCGTAGAAAGTTAACCCGCCATCGTATAGACTGCGGTGCGGATCTCAGCAACGTTCCAATTATTTTGGTGCCGGATCACTTTGAGTTTGCTTAGATTGACCTGTTTATATTTTGGGTTGATAGTCAAATAGTGGTTGCCCCCATCTTTCACATAACAAGTCGTTTTGCCGCTGAACCCACTGATATTCCCCTTTTGTCCGTCAGGTAATTGCACATAGTCATTAAGATAAAAGCTGTTTGAAAATTTCGTGTTTTTAGCATTACGTTTACTCGTAATATTGGGTACTTTACGG
>NZ_AZGA01000078.1:25250-26249 GCF_001436375.1 Agrilactobacillus composti DSM 18527 = JCM 14202
GGCTGTGGCTTCGTGCAGGGAGCGTTTCTTTTTACGGAATTGGTGGAACATTACCACAGCTGTGGGCCGTTGTGTGATTTTTTGGATGCCGCTGATAGTCACGGCGTCATTGTAATGGGCTTTTGGCAAGTCTAACTTGGCCCGGTCTAAAGTCGTCTGGGCCCCATATTGAAACTTTGCTGCTGGAAAGGCCATGAACAACCGGCGGCGCAGGATGTTCATGAAGGTGGCGCCTTTTAAAGAACGGTGACTTTGAAATTGCTTGGCCTGCAGGGCATAGAGTTTGCCCCCGGGCTGATGATTAGCCAAGGTATGACAGTTGGCACACACCGTGAGCAGATTGCTCACTTGGTTGGTGCCCCCAGTAGACCGGTAAATGATGTGATGGATCTTCAGTTTTGGGTCTTTGCTTTTACCCTGGCAGATCTGGCAGGTATAGTTATCCCGGGCTAAGACATATTGCTTAGTCGTTTCATAGCCGTACTTGTCGCCTTGCTGATAACCCAAACCTGTAATATCCGGTTGTTTCATTTTTGCCATGTCGAACTTGCCCACTTCGATATGCAGGTCTGCTTTAGGCAGGACCGCTTGCATTCGCTGAATCCAATTGATGTTGTGTTGGACTTTACTGGCAACTGATGGCGGTAGCCAGCCTACCGGCTTGGCCCGGTTCAAAAAACGAGGCGGACGGTATCTAGTATTACGATTGCGGCGACCATTGCGGTAAGCCCGTCTGGTATCCAGTAGTTTCTTCACATCTTGCCGCAGACTGACTTCGCCTTGGAATAGGACTTTATCCTGAGACGTAACTGCCAGACCGATATGATGCTGTCCAGAATCTACACCGATTGAGACAGGTTGTTTATAACCGGTTGAGCCGAACAATAGTTGAATAGTGAATGGTTCTTTCTTGACAACTTTGGCTCTGCCAGCCTGTAAGAGTTTACGACATTTTTGTTGTTTACAGGGCATCAGTGGCTCGCCCTGGCGATTGATGAC
>NZ_AZGA01000078.1:26374-67858 GCF_001436375.1 Agrilactobacillus composti DSM 18527 = JCM 14202
GGTTATCAAGGCTTAACCAATGGCTAGCATTGATTTTCTCACGGGTTGACGGTCCCATTGACCTTAGGACTGTTTACAGTGCCCGCACAGAGCTGGGAACTAGGGTATCATTCCCAGGTGTGATCACCAAGATAACGTAGTGTCCAAAAGACACTGAGTCTAGACAACCAGACTTGAAGCAAGTACTTCAAGCCCCTTACTTTAGTGAGGGGTCACGGTTGACAGTACAAGTAGGTCCGGATAACGTTGTATTGGCACATTCTACTACCCACTTTGGTCAAAAAACGTTATGATAAGCAAAACAAAAATTTCTTTGGCTGTGCCACAACAGGAGTGACAAAACTATGTTGGATCTATTTATTTTAATGATGGAACGGGTGGGCTTGATTATTTTGCTGGCTTTTTAAAGTTTATGGAAACAGGCTAAGCCCAATCCCCATTGCGGAAGATTGGCACCACCTCACCGGTTTTCGTCAACCCATCGATATTCATTTCGTTAGAACCTACCATAAAGTCCACGTGGACTAAACTATGGTTCAAGCCCGCTTTTTGCAATTCCAGGGCGTTCATTTTGGTACCCCCGGCAATGGAGAAGGGATAAGCGGCCCCTAGAGCCAGATGATTTGAGGCATTTTCATCAAACAACGTGTTATAAAAAATTAAACCAGATTGGGAAATCGGCGACGGATCTGGGACTAGGGCGACTTCGCCTAAACTTTTAGCCCCATCATCGGTGGCCAGCAAATGATCTAAGATGGCTTGGCCCGTGGCGGCACCGGCAGCCACCACTTGACCGCCTTTAAAAGTGAAATGCATGTCCGTTAAGGTGGTACCGGCATAGCTCAGGGGTTTGGTGGCCGCGATATAGCCATCAATACGGCGATAGTCGGGAGCAGTAAAGACTTCTTCCGTGGGCATGTTGGCCATGAAGGTTTCCCCTTGGGCATTTTCACTGCTGGCGGCTTCCCACTGGTGGTTGGCGGGGAGGCCGATGGTTAAATCAGTCCCGGGAGCTTGGTAGTGGAGGGCATCAAATTGTTGCTGATTCAGCCAAGCGGATTTTTCGTGTAATTTGGCATCGTGGGCTTGCCAAGCAGCCACCGGATCGGCTTGGTTCACCCGCGTTGTTTTAAAGATTTGTTCCCATAAGGCGTCGGTGGCTGCTTCAGGGGTTTTGTCGGGAAAGACTAATTGCGCCCATTTTGGACTGGCGGCGGCCACCACGGTCCAGCTCACATCATTGTTTTGGGTGACTTCCCGCAGGTGCTGGCGGATTTGCCCCATAGCTCTTTGGTAGCTATTGACGCGATCATGAGGTACCCCAGCTAAAGCATTGGGGTCTGAAGACATTACCGAAATGCGTTTGGCTTTGTGGGCGATCCAAGCTTCGATGCGTTCTTTTTGCCACTGGGGCTCAGCAATTAAGCGCTGGTCGGCCGCGTGGGTGATAAAGGCCCGTTGCACCGTATCATCTTGCCAGTCCACCTGAACTTCTGCCGCCCCTAAGTCATAAGCCGCTGCGGTGATTTTGCGGGCCAAATCAGCTTGGTCCACCGCGATTTGTAAAACCACGGTATCGCCCTTGGTCACATTAATACCAGTTTCTACAATTAAAATTGCATATTTTTGCAAAGATTTCTCAAAATTTGGTAAAGTCATAAAACAGCTCCCTTTCATGTTAAGCGCTATCATGTACATTGATTATAGCGAATTTGAATGGCAAACCCAACCGGAGATGGTCATAAAATAACTAAAGTTATTGACAAAAATTAGCAAATTAATTGATTTATATAAAATAATATTACATCGTGTACAGCCTAATTTTAGGAAAATCCCTTAGTTTACATGGCGTGTGAGGCGGATGACGTTGATTTACCGGCATCTTACAATAATGTCATATGCGATTTATTGAGCAATCTAATAATAAAAAAACAAGATTTAGTTGTTTTTTGAACCTATTACCGATACAATAAGCCTATAAACAATAACTAACTACCTAACAAGACGTATCTTAAAAACCGACACAACTACAGGCAAGGAAAAAGGTGAACATATGGCTCGGAAAAAAACGATCACACGTCAGAATATTTTAGACGCGGCATTTGAATTAGTATTGGAACAAGGTTTTAAGAATTTTACCGCTCGAAAAATTGCCAGATGGATGAATTGTTCCACGCAACCGATTTACTTGGAATTTACTTGTATGGATGAATTGAAAAACGCGGTTTTACAACGAGTCCAGGAATATTTAGTTACAGAATTTTATGGTCGAACTTATTGCGATGATGCTTTGATCAACTTGTCCTTGGCTTTTGTGGATTTAGCGCGGGAAAACAATCACTTGTATCGGGCTATTTTTGTGGAGGACCATTTTGGTGTCCAAACCATGCGGGAATTTTGTTACAAATTAGCCATTGAACGGCTGCAAAGTAATCCGGATGCTAAACGGCTGTCCAAAGATCGGCAGATGGATCTGGTAACGGGCTGTTGGATCATTGCCACAGGGATTGCTTCATTGGTATCTTCAGGCTATATCAACATTGAACAAAAGCAAATGGTCAGTTTATTAAAAGCGCAAATCAGCGACTTTATCCAACATGATCGTTTCAACAGTCAATTGGCACCGGGGTCAATGGCCAATATTTCGTTTGGCAATAGCAAAATGGCACAATTATAAGACATCAAAGGCCGGCAGGATTGTCGGCCTTTTTGTTGGGGAAATATTTTCCTCGGTCAATTTTCTCTGCTATAATGACCAGAGACTATATGTTTGTAAGGAGATTATTGTGAAAAAAATTAAAGTAATGACTGTTTTCGGAACCCGGCCTGAAGCCATCAAAATGGCCCCGTTGGTATTACGGTTAAAAAACAATCCTGATAAATTTGAAACCATCACCACCGTCACGGCCCAACATCGACAAATGTTAGATCAAGTCTTAGAAATCTTCCACATTACCCCGGATTATGATTTAAATATTATGAAGGCCCGCCAAACATTAAGTGATATCACCAGCAATGTTATTTTGAACTTGGATCAAGTGATCACCAAAGAAAAACCAGATATCGTCTTGGTTCATGGGGATACTACCACCACTTTTGCAGCCAGCATTAGTGCGTTTTATCATCAAGTGGTCATTGGCCACGTAGAAGCTGGTCTGCGGACTTGGCAAAAATATTCCCCTTATCCTGAAGAAATGAACCGGCAATTAACAGACGTCTTAAGTGACTTGTATTTTGCTCCCACCAGTCAAAGTAAAGCCAATCTGGCCAAGGAAAATCATGACCTGGACAATGTCTTTATTACCGGCAATACCGCCATTGATGCCTTACAACAGACCATCTCTGAAGACTATCATCATGATATCTTAGATTTGATCGACCCGAAAAAGCGCATGATCTTAGTGACCATGCACCGGCGAGAAAATCAAGGCGAACCTATGCGGCGGGTCTTTAAGGTCATGCGCCAAGTGGTGGAAAGTCATGATGATATTGAAATCATTTATCCCGTGCACTTGAACCCTGTGGTCCAAGAAGCGGCTAATGCGATTTTGGGCAACCATCCCCGGATTCATTTGATTGACCCGCTGGACGTGGTGGATTTCCACAATTTAGCTGCCCGCAGTTATTTCATCATGACTGATTCTGGTGGTGTGCAAGAAGAAGCCCCATCTTTGGGTAAACCCGTCTTAGTGTTGCGGGATACCACCGAACGGCCAGAAGGGGTCACAGCAGGGACCTTGAAGCTCGTGGGCACGGATCCAGAAAAAGTCCACGCTGCCATGATCGACCTGTTAGATGACCAGGCGGCCTATGACAAAATGGCCAACGCCAAAAATCCTTATGGCGATGGCCATGCATCTGAACGCATATTAGCAGCAATTCAATATTACTTTAAACAAAGTGACCAGCGGCCAGCAGACTTCAAATAGCCCTTACTTGTGCTGACGATACTTGACCCAACGCGCTTTAGCCCGTTGGTAGGTATCCTTGAGGCGGCGGGTGCGGCGATTGAAGACCAGGACACTGGTTAAGTAATTCAGTAGACCAACTAAGACTTGGTCTATTATTTTTACCCCAATGCTGGCTACTTGCAACAAAGAGATACCCACAAACATTAAGAAATTGTCCACGAAAAAAGACAGAATTCGTGACAGCATAAAGGAAATAAACTCTGCGAGAAATTCTGTCCAGGTGGAATAAGCGCTCTTAAAGACCCACGATTTATTGACGAAGAAACTAAACAAGACGGATATAAACCAAGCCAAAGAATTCGCCAACAAATAAGGCCAACCAAAAGCATGGCCCAACAGCCAGTAGGCCAAAATATTGACCAAAGAAGCCAAGGTCCCAAAAAGCGTGTACATTAAAAAGTTACGGTATTTGGTGATCAGGACTTTTGTTTTTTTCATCAAAGGGTCCATGGGCTTATAATTTTTCTTGAGCCTCAACGAGTTGTTTGGCGAAATTTTCCAAATGGGCGATATCGTCTTCTTCAGGGGCTAAGTCTACTTTGACAATGTCTGCGCCTTTAGTAGCCCCAGTTTTTTCAAAAACAGCGGCAAAGTCATCGATGGACTTGCCAAAGTCATCATAAAACGTATCCCCAGAGCCACAGCAACCATAAATCTTACCGGTTAAGTCTTCTTCTTCTAAATCTTCATAGAAGTCCACGGCTTCATCGGGTAATTCACCATCACCATAGGTATAAGTGGCGACCACGCAAATATCTACATCTTCAAAGTCCTCAGCATCAGCCTGAGATATTTCAACAGTGTCCACATCGACACCTAAATTTTCTAACGCTTCTTCAACGATACCAGCAACTTCTTCGTTGTTGCCGGTCATACTAGCATATACAATTTTTGCACTAGCCATGGAATGCCTCCAAAATAATGATTTACTAGCAATCATTATAGCAAAAAAAACCAGTTTTCGGAAACGATTGGCAAACTTGGTACTTTTTCATAAATAAGTTTATAATATGAAAGGAATTCAATATGTGGAGGTTAAATTTTTGATTACATTAAAATCACCTAGAGAGATCGAAGGCATGCGCAAGTCTGGTGCCCTATTGGCCAACGTGCACAAAGGCTTAAGAGATATTATCAAACCAGGTATTTCCAGTTGGGAAATTGAAGAGTTTTCCAACCAATATATCGTCGACCACGGGGGCGTACCTTCTGAAAAGGGTTT
The DNA here is from genome assembly GCF_001436375.1 of Agrilactobacillus composti DSM 18527 = JCM 14202. GTDB lineage: Bacteria > Bacillota > Bacilli > Lactobacillales > Lactobacillaceae > Agrilactobacillus > Agrilactobacillus composti. Next base: position 31,568 of record NZ_AZGA01000078.1, read on the forward strand.
TGAAGGCTACAAATATGCCACTTGTGTCTGCGTCAATGATGAAGTCGCCCACGCCATCCCTAGAAAAGACTTGATCCTGTTAAATGGGGATATTGTCAAAGTGGATATGACCGTGGCTTTAGACGGCTATCAAAGTGACTCCTGCTGGTCTTATGCCGTGGGTGAAGTCAGCCCAGACATTAAACGCCTAATGGACGTGACCCATAAAGCGTTATACTTGGGCATCGACCAAGCCGTTGTAGGTAATCGTTTAGGGGATATTGGTTATGCCATCCAACACTACGTGGAAGATGAAAATGATATGGGCGACGTTCGGGACTTAATTGGCCACGGCATTCAACCCAGCATGCATGAAGCCCCTAATGTGCCCCATTATGGCGAACCTGGCAAGGGCCTGCGCTTAAAAGAGGGCATGACCATTACCATTGAACCCATGGTGAACTTAGGCACTTGGGAGATCTCAACACGGGTCGTCCCTGGGGATACTTGGGAATATTATGTCTCCGCCGATGGCACCCCTTCTGCTCAATACGAACACACATTAGCTGTTACTAAAGATGGGCCGAAGATTTTAACATCCCAAGACCCTGAATTCGATAAGAAATACTTGTAAGATTTACCCCAAACTCGCCCGCATTGCTTGCCGGCGGGTTTTTTGTTGGCCAAATTTCGGGTAAACTTAATCTAATTCTAGCAAGGAAGTGAGTCCATGCAACGTGTTTTTATTGTGGAAGATGATCAAACCATCGTCCAAGCCATGCAAACGGCATTAGCCAAATGGCAATTTCAAACCCAAACGGTCCAAGACTGGCAGCAAGTGGCTACAGAGATTAGCGCCTATGACCCAGACTTAGTCGTGATGGACATTACACTGCCCACCTTTGACGGCTTTTATTGGACTGGCAAAATTCGGGAAACCTCCCAAGTCCCAATTATGTTCGTCTCCGCCGGAGAGATGGATCCTAACGCCGTGCGGGCTATCGCCACGGGGGCTGATGATTATATCGTCAAGCCCTTTGCTTTAAGCGTATTTGTGTCTAAAATCCAAGCTATTTTACGGCGCAGTCAACGAAGTGCCGCCACCCTGGAAACTTTGAATTTTGAGGATTATAGCCTCAATATCCTTAACAACGAATTGACCCACGGTATTGCTTCGGTGAAATTGAGTCCCACAGAGGGGACCATCTTAAAATTATTTTTCCTGAATCCCGATCAAACCCTGTCCAAAAAACAATTGGTGCAAAAAATCTGGCAGGGGGGCTTATTCATTGATGAAGGGGTGTTAAGTGTCAATATCAGCCGCCTCCGGGAGAAATTGGCCAAGGTGGATTTAAGAGCTCGCCTGGTGACCGAACGGGGCCGGGGTTATCGGCTGGTGCGGGCCCATGGCTAACAAGCAACGTACCTGGTCATTATGGCTGAATCAATGGCCCATGGTAGTGGGTTATGGGCTGGCTTTGGCTTTATTAGGGGGCTTGTTAAAGCTGTACGCCCTGCCCACGGTGCTCTTTTGGGATAGTCTACGCTATACCTGGCTCTTGTTAGGCTTGGCGATATTCGGTCGACACCAAGTCCAAAAACAGCAATTAAAGCGCCTAGATATTGCTTTGAAGACGGGCCAAGTCCTGCCAGAAGACAGTTTAGAGCTGGTTTTGCGCCAGTACACCCAAGTCTTCAATCAACTGCAGGCTAAGCGTTTAACCTATCAACGCCAAGCCCAACAACAAGTTAACGCTCATCAAGATTATGTGATGCTGTGGAGCCACGAGATCAAAACGCCGCTAACTGCCTTAAATTTGCTAGCAGAAAATGACCCTACCATCGATAGTTCGGCGGTGCAACAACAGGTTGTATTGATTCAAAATCAGTTGGATTTGTTATTGAACTATGAACGTCTGGCTAATTTCAACCATGATTTGGCCTTTAAGTGGATAGATTTAACCAATCTGGTGACGCCTATCATTCAGGAATATGCGGTGTTTTTTGTAGACAAGCGGTTAAAGCCGGTGCTGGCACTGCCAAAGTTGCAAGTCCTGACGGATGCCAAGTGGCTGCGTTTCATGATCCAGCAAGTGGTTTTTAACGCCGTGAAATATGCCAACCCGGGTGGTACGATCACCTTGAAGTGGCAGGCCGACCAACTCTTGATCCAAGACCAGGGCATCGGTATTGCTGCCAGTGACTTGCCCCGGGTGTTTGAACCCGGCTTCACCGGCAGCAATGGCCGCCAGCACCAAGCCGCCACGGGGATGGGGTTATATATGGCCCAGCAAGTTAGTCACCAATTGGGCTTGGGCTTGACCATCACTTCGCAGGTGGGCCAGGGGACCCAGGTGGCCATCACCTTCACGAAAGACCAAGTGCGCCTTGGATCATAACAATTTGTAAGGTTTCCAACGGGACTGTAACTGGTTTGCCCCCTGGGAGCCTTTTATAATGGGGTTATCAACTCAATAAAGGAGTACACAAATTATGGCGTTATTAACCTTAGAACACATTCGCCGGACCTTCACGGCTGACCAACAAACCGTCACGGCCTTAAAAGACATCACTTTCACCGTGGATCCTGGGGAATACGTGGCTATCATGGGGGAATCCGGTGCCGGGAAGACCACCTTGTTAAATATCATGGCCACCTTAGACCAGGCCACCAGCGGCAAAATCACTTTAAACGGTCTGGACTTAAATCAATTGCCGGAAAAAGATGCGGCCAAGTTTCGCCGGGCTCATTTAGGCTTTGTTTTTCAAAACTTTAATCTGCTAGATACCTTTAACAATCAAGATAACATTTTTTTACCCCTAGTCTTAGCCAAAACATCTTTGAAAGAAATGCGCCGGCGCCTGACGCCTTTGGCCAAGGAATTAGCTATCACGGAAATTTTAAAGCGGTATCCTTACGAGATTTCCGGGGGTCAACGCCAGCGGGTGGCCGCTGCCCGGGCCTTGATTACCCAACCCGAACTGTTATTGGCCGATGAACCCACCGGCGCCTTAGATTCCCATAATGCCGCTAGCTTATTGCATTTATTTGACCAGGTGAATCGGCAGGGCCAGACCATTATCATGGTGACCCATAGTGCCGTCACCGCCAGTCATGCTAAACGCACCCTGTTCATCAAAGATGGCATCATTTATCATGAACTTTTTCGCGGGGATCAAAGCCAAGCAGATTATTTAGCCAAAATCACGGATAGCTTAACGGCTCTGGTAGCCCAAGGAGGTGGGGTGTCATGATTCACTTTAAACTCGCCTGGCATGGCCTGATGCACCATCGCCGCCAATATGGGCTATTTCTATTGGCCAGCATTGCCCTGGTGGTGGTGAATTTCACCTTTTGGGCCACCTTATTGAACCCTTCGATTCAACATAGTGCCAACGGCGCCCTGGTGCAAAACGTCATTGGCATTGGCGTAGGCTTTGTATTGCTTATTTCCGTCTTATTTATGTTTTACGTGAACAGTTTCTTGATCCGCCAACGGGATCAAGAGCTGGGTCTCTATAACATTTTAGGCCTGACTCGCAATGACCTGCGGGGTATCTTGGCTCTTGAAAATGGCCTATTATTTGGGGCCACATTAATCGGCGGCTTTGTGATCGGCGCGACGTTTTTAAAGTTGATTTTCCAAGCCTTAAGGCAATTATTGCAGGTGGATCAAATCAAAGAAGCCTTTGTGCCGGCAGCTTTTGTCAATGTGGCGGGCTTGTTCGCCGTGATTTTTCTGGGCATGTTGCTTTATGATATTTGGCGCATCCATGGGGTCAATCCCATGGACCTGTGGCAAGCGTCAGAAAAAGGGGAGCAGGAACCCAAAAGCCATTGGATCGCCGGCATTTTAGGACTGGTGATTTTAGCCGCCGGTTATTGGCTGGCGGTGACCACCAAACCCACGGCCATGACCTTCCTGCAATTTATGGCAGCCGTTATCCTAGTGGTCATTGGCACTTACTTAGTGTTTATCACCGGCAGTGTGGTGCTGTTGAAAACTTTAAAGAATCGACCTAATTTTTATTACCAGCCCAATCATTTCATTGCGGTATCGGGGATGTTGTACCGGATGAAACAAAATGGGGCGGGCTTGGCCTCGATTTGTCTGTTATGTACCTCAATTTTGGTCACCATGATTGCTGCCATGAGTTTGTTCATGGGCAGCCAAAATCTGGTGAAACAATACAATCCCTATGATATTTTGATGATCACCAAGGATGCTTTGAACACCCAACATCGCCAAACCATCCAGCAAGTGGCCCAAACCACCCATATCAAAACCAGCAGGGTGCAAGATTTGGCCATGACCACCCCCAGCGCAGGCAGCCTCACCACCACAAGTTTTACCACGGCCAATGAGAACGCGGCTACCCAGCAATTAGCCACCGTGACCTTGGCCGATTATAACCGGATCCAAGGGACGCACCAACAACTCAAGGCGAATCAAGTCTTGTTGTATACCCCGGATCATCATTATCACACCACAACACTGAAGCTCAACGGCCAGGCTTACCAGGTGAAAATCCTGCCCAAGTTTGACTTCTACTTCAACTACGGCCATTCGATTTTTCAACCAGTGTTTGTGGTGACAGCCAATGCCAAAATTGCCCGGCAAATCAATCCCAACCCCTGGGTTCACATCACCGGGTTTAATGCCACCGGGGCTGCTAGCGCCCAAACCAAGTTTGCTAACCAGCTGCAAGCTAAGTTGGCGCTGCCTAATGACAGTTATTCTGCCAAAGTCGTGATGGCCAAGTTCTTCCGCTCAATTTTTGGGGGCTTCTTATTCGTGGGCATGCTCATCAGCTTGACCATGGGTCTCACCACCGCTCTGGTGATTTATTACAAGCAACTCTCTGAAGGCTATGCGGATCAAAAGCGCTTTAAGACCATGCAACAAGTGGGTCTCAGCCGCAGGGAAAGTAAAAAGGCCATCCACAGTCAAGTGTTAATGGTCTTTATGTTACCCATTGTGGGAGCAGTGGTGCATTTACTATTCGCCTATCCCGCCATCAAAAGTGTGCTACAGGTCTTTTCTATGTATGACCTAAACTTATTGATCGGTGTTAGCATAACGACTCTGGGGATCTTAGTGGCCGCCTACTTAGGTTTGTACGTCTTGACCACCAAAGTCTATCAGCGGATCGTGGGGGCTTAAAAAAACCAGCATTGCCACGTTTACCTGGAATCGGGTATGATAAGGGGATGAAAACAGGTAGGCGAGGCTAAATCATGGAATTTGCAAAATTGAAAACAACAATTAAAGAATTTATCCCGGCCATCATGGCCCGGACAACGGATGCAGAGGTGAGCAATAGTGCCAAGGTGATCACCTACTACATCCTATTTTCCGTGCTGCCCCTATTGATTTTTATTGGCAACTTATTGCCACTGTTTCATCTGCCGGTAAAAGCCGTGGTGGATTATGTGAAAATGGGCCTGCCCACCCAATTGGCTAAAATGCTGATACCCATCATGCAAGATATTTTATCCAGCAGTTCCGGGGGCTTGTTGTCCATTTCCGCGGTGACGGCTTTATGGGGGGCCAGTCGGGGGATTAATATCTTGCGGTTGTCCGTGAACAAGGCTTACCAAGTGGATCCTCAATATGGCCACCAAGCCCTATTAAGTGTGGCGATTCGGCGGCTCATTGCCTTTTTCTTCACCCTAGGTTTTGTTATTGCCCTATTTGCCATCTTCTTGATTTTTATCTTTGGCCAGCGCTTTTTAGAGTGGTTGGTACCTGCCTTTCATCTACAAGCCGACGTACTGTTGCTATTTTCTAGGTGGAAGTGGCCAGTGACCACCGCCACCATCTTCTTCTTGCTATGGTTGTCTTATTTCACCTTGCCCAATGCCAAGGTCAAATTATTAGAAGCTTTGCCGGGGACTTTGATAACCGCTGTGAGTTGGCTGGCAATCTCTCAAGGCTTTTCCTTTTATGTGACCCGTTTTAGCCGCTGGTCGTCTTATGGCACGCTGGGTGTTTTTGTCATTTTATTATTCTGGCTAAACTTGATTTTCATGCTATATATGTTCGGCGCGGTCTTCAATGCGGTCTTAGCTCAAAGCCGCCATGGTGCCGTGGACGTGCGTAAACTGGGCAAGAAGACCCCACTGGTGAAGAACATTCGGCAAAAATTTAAAAATTAGTCCAAAATGTGATTTTAATGTAAATTCAACGTAAACGTATACAAAGACATAGACTTTAATGCTATGATGAATAGTGTAAATAAATTAAAAAGAAGGTTTTTGTTCATGAAAGTACGTAAAGCAGTTATTCCTGCCGCTGGTTTAGGAACGCGTTTCTTGCCAGCCACAAAAGCTATGGCGAAAGAAATGCTGCCAATCGTTGATAAACCAACTATCCAATTTATCGTGGAAGAGGCCAAAGCCTCTGGTATTGAGGATATCTTGATTGTCACGGGAAAAGCCAAACGTCCAATTGAAGATCATTTCGATTCCGCACCCGAACTGGAACAGAATTTAACAGCTAAACATAAAACTGATCTCTTAAAATTAGTCCAACAAACCACCAATCTAGGGGTGAACTTGTATTTCATCCGGCAGTCTTATCCAAAAGGTCTAGGGGATGCTGTTCATTTGGCCAAGTCCTTTATTGCCAATGAACCTTTCATCGTGATGTTAGGCGATGATTTAATGAAGGATAAGGTGCCATTGACCAAACAATTGATCAATGACTACAACGAAACCCATGCGGCTACCTTAGCGGTTATGAAGGTGCCCCATAAAGATGTCAGCAAATATGGGGTCATTGCTCCCGGTAGCAAAATGAAAGATGGCTTGTACAACGTGGAGAGTTTCGTGGAGAAACCTGCCGTTGACAAGGCACCTAGTGATTTAGCTATTATCGGGCGTTACTTATTGACGCCGGAAATCTTTGATATTTTAGACACGCAAAAACCTGGTGCCGGGGATGAAATTCAATTAACCGATGCCATTAATACGTTGAACAAAACTCAGCGGGTCTTCGCCCATGAATTCAAGGGCCAACGTTATGATGTGGGTAATAAGTTTGGTTACTTAAAGACTTCCATCGAATATGGCTTACAACATCCGGAAGTTAAGGATCAATTGAAGGCCTACTTAAAAGAATTAGCGAAAACTTTAAAATAATTATTGCACCAAGGCTTTGCCATTTTCTAGGCGAAAGCCAAAAACAGCTTGGGACTGTTGCTTTGCTTCTTGTACGTAAAGAAGGTGGGGCAACAGTTCTTTTTGTTGTAAGAGGACAAACAACTCCCATTGCTGCCGGGGTTTTTGGTTAGCGGCGGTTAGGAATACCAAGTGCTCATTTTCGATTTTAAAGTCCACGATTGGTATAATAGTCTTATCTGAGGTTTCAAAGTAAAATAGGGTTTGGCGATTTAAAGTACGGATCAACGCTAAGAAATCTAATACACGCATAATTTAATGAGTCCTTTTTTTTATTTTGGTTAAAATGATCAAAAGCCTGTCTTTTTTAAGGGGTTATCCCTTATAATATAGTTTCATTCCAATCGGTTAAATATGTGGGCCAGCGCATTAAGTGGCTGGTCCTCAGGAGGTTTTCAATGTCTGATAATCAAAAAATCGTGATTGTAAGTGCCAAACGGACCCCAATTGGCAAATTAGGGGGCCAGTTTGTGAACTTAACGGCTAAAGAACTAGGGGCGGTGGCGGCTAAAGCAGCGATTGCGGCCAGCGGCCTAGAACCGGGCAGTATCGATCAAGCCATCATTGGCAATGTCTTGCAAGCCGGCTCCGGTCAAAATATTGCCCGGCAAATTGCCATTGCTGCTGGCATGCCCGTGACTAGCACGGCCATGACCATTAATGAAGTCTGTGGCTCTGGTTTAAAGGCGGTACATTTAGGGCGAGCGGCCATCACTATGGGGGATGCAGACATCGTCTTAGTGGGGGGTACGGAAAGCATGTCCCAAGCCCCATTTTTGGCTAACATGCGTTTTGGTCAGATTATGGGCAATACCCCATTAGTAGATAGTTTGTTAAACGATGGTCTGATTGATAGTTTTTCTAAGGAACACATGGGCCTGACGGCAGAAAAAGTTGCCGCAGAATTTCACATCGATCGCCAGGCCCAAGATTTGTATGCGGCTGAATCCCAGCAAAAAGCTGCTACTGCCACCCAGGCCGGCTGGTTTGCACCAGAAATTGCCCCAGTGTCGGTGACGGATAAAAAGGGCAAGACAACGGTTTATACCAAGGATGAAGCTATTCGGCCGGCGACTAATCCAGAGGTCTTGAGCCAGCTAAAACCTAGCTTCAAGGCCCATGGCACCGTGACCCCGGGGAATGCTTCTGGGTTAAACGATGGGGCTGCTGCCCTGGTGTTAATGTCCAAAGCCCAAGCCGAAGCCCAAGGGGTCGATTATTTAGCCACCATTGATGGTTTTACGGAGGTGGGCATCGACCCATCGATCATGGGTTATTCGCCGGTGATTGCCATTGATCAGCTGTTGAAAAAGCAACACTTAGCTGCTGATGATGTGGATCTTTATGAAATCAACGAAGCTTTTGCGGCCCAATCCGTGGCTGTGGCTCGGGATCTAAAGCTGTCCGCGGATAAAGTCAACGTGGCTGGTGGTGCCATTGCCCTGGGGCATCCGTTAGGGGCGTCGGGGGCTCGGGTTTTGACAACCTTATTATACCAATTACAGCGCTTAGATAAGCAAACCGGTATTGCTTCCTTGTGCATCGGGGGCGGCCTAGGCGTAGCCATGCAGATTACACGGAGGTAATAGTGGTTAAATTTTATGAATTAAGTCGACAAGCGCGCCTGGCTCAGCTCAAAGCCCAGGGGTTATTGAGTGCTGCTGATTACGAAACGTTACTGGCCAATACACCTATCCCCGAACAAGTGGCCACCAGCATGGTGGAAAACCAGTTGACGGAGTTTTCCCTCCCAGAGGGTGTCGTTAAAGATGTGACCATTAATGGCCAACTGTATCAAATTCCCATGGTCACGGAAGAACCCTCGGTGATTGCCGCAGCCAATAAAGCGGCGGGGATCGTGGGCCGGCATGGGGGTTTTAAGGTCACCGTGAATCGCCCGGGGCTCATTGGCCAAATTATTTATGCTTTCACAGATAATGCCACGGCCAATCAGGCCAAAATTGCCGCAACCGTGGCGTATTTAAAAAGCGCTGGCGAAAAAATTGCCGCTGTGGCCCAAGCAGCCTATCCTTCGATCGTCAAACGAGGTGGCGGCTTACGGCAGCAAAAGATCACGGCGGTGCATAATGAATTTGTGAAACTGGAATTGCTGATCGATACCAAAGATGCCATGGGGGCCAACATGGTCAATACCATCTGTGAAGCCGTGGCCCGGGCATTACAGCCCACGTTGGGCCAACCTTTAATGGCAATTTTATCCAATTATGCCCCACAAGATGTTACAATAGCTACAGTAGCACTACCCGTGACCGCCCTCACCCAAAAAAACCGGTCTGGCTTAGCCGTGGCGCAACAGATAGCCCAAGCGGCTAAGTTTGCCCAATTAGATGTGGGCCGGGCTGTGACCCATAATAAGGGCATTATGAATGGGGTCAACGCTGTGGCGTTAGCCTATGATAACGATACCCGGGCTTTGGCAGCCACGATCCATAGTTATGCCGTGGTCGACGGGCAGTATCGGGCCTTGAGTACTTGGACCCTGGATGCGGCCAACACCACTTTAACGGGCTGCTTAGCTGTGCCACTACCAGTGGGGGCAGTGGGCGGCTCCATTGGCATCGTCCCCATGGCTCAGGCTAATTTACACTTGGGACGGGTTGAAGATGCCCAGATTTTGCAGGCGCAAATTGCGGCCATCGGCTTGGCGTCTAACTTTGCGGCCTTATTGGCCCTAGTTACCGATGGTATTCAAAAAGGGCATATGCATCTGCAGTACAAGTCTTTGGCCATTGCCGCCGGGGCTAAAGGTGCGGAAATTACTTGGTTACAGGAAAAATTAAGTCAAAGTACACAACCCAATTTAAAAACAGCACAAGCGTTATTAAAAGACAAACAAAAGAAAAGAGAATCGTAAATGGAAATTGGCATTGATAAGATTGGCATGTACACACCAAATCAGTATGTGGATTTAGTAGAATTAGCCATTCATCGCAAAATTGATCCTGATAAGTTCACTATTGGCATTGGCCAGGATAAAATGGCTGTGGCACCCTTATCTCAAGATACCATCTCCATGGCCGCCAATGCAGCCGCCCAAATTTTAAGCGATGCAGATAAGGCTGCCATTGATTTGGTAATTTTGGGCACCGAATCTGGGGTGGATAACTCAAAGGCTGGTGCATTATACGTTCAGCGCCTGTTAGGTATTTCCAATAAAGCCCGGGTCTTAGAAATTAAAGAAGCCTGTTATGGCGCAACGGCGGGCTTGCAGTTTGCCAAGTTGCATATTGCCCAAAACCCCAAGGCCAAAGCGCTAGTGATTGGTTCAGATATTGCTCGCTATGGGCTGGATACCTCGGGAGAAGTCACCCAGGGTGCTGGTGCCGTGGCCTTATTGGTGGCCGCTAATCCGAGAATCTTGGCCTTAGATATGCGCTCAGCTTATTACAGTTCAGAAATCAACGACTTTTGGCGGCCCCTGGATCAATTGATCGCCGAAGTTGACGGTAAGTATTCCAACGAAGCTTACATCAAATTCTTCCAAATGGTCTTTGAAGACTATCAACAACAAACTGGCTATCAACTCAGCGACTTTGCGGCCATGGTCTTCCACTTGCCTTATACCAAAATGGGCTTAAAAGCCTTACGGAAAGTCTTGGATCAAACCGACGCTGCCCATCAAGATAGCTTACAGCAGCACTACCAACAAAGTACGCTGTATAGCCGCCGCATTGGCAATATCTATACTGGGTCATTATATTTAGCCTTTTTGTCCTTGATCAACAATGATATGACGTTGCAACCAGGGATGCGTATTGGGCTGTACAGTTATGGCTCCGGGGCTGTGGGGGAATTCTTCTCCGGGACCTTGCAGGGAAATTACTTGGACATGCTTGATCCCATGCATTACTTGGAAATGTTTGAAAATCGGACCAAGTTAAGTATTGCAGAATATGAAGCCCAATTTAAGAAACAATTGACCCCTGGCATCGAAGCCCAAAAACTGATCACCACTGACCTAAATGCCCCCTATTATTTCGCCGGTATTCAAGCTAAACAACGGCAGTATAAAGCCGGGGCTAAATCAGTCTGAAAAGATCTTTGAAAGCTTGTTATTTCGCCATTTTAAAAGATGGCGATTTTTTTTGGTTCAAAAGTTGCAAACGCATACATTATATGCTATATTATAAGTGCGGAAGGGATAAGAGATTATCCTACCAAAGCAATTCAAGGCAGAGCCTGATCCGCTATGAATTGAATTGTTTCAAGCAACACTGAACCATGGTTGAAGCGATTCATCCCATGGCTTCCGTTACTAACAATATCGATATTGTGTCGGAGTACGGCAATAGCCGTATGATGAGTTATTAGAACCAAGAACTATGAACCAAGCGACATTAAGAATTTGAGAACCAGGTGCCAAGTACGAAGTACCAATCAACAGTTCCAGCGTAATCAATTAAAAGATTCGTGTACCAAGATAATGAAACGCGTTAAGCAGATCATGGTCTGATGTACCATTTGAGGTTTTTTACGACAGAACTAGTTTCAGATGTATCAAGCGTCACAAGCATCGAGCATTGATGTAACAAGCATTAAGTAAGCGTCACAAGTTATTTAGTGGTACAAAAATGTGCGATGGTTTGAGGGTTTCTTCTCGAAACAAGAAATACCCGAGTTGGCTTCGATATCAGTTATGGCTTTCGGTAAGGTTACCGGATTAACTAATTGAAAAAGCTCAGCGCCTGCGCAACAAGCATAGTTTATGTTGATACCATAAACGTGTTTGTCCCAAAAAAATTTAGACTAATGTGGAGGTGTATGTCTGATAACTAGGCATATTTCCGAACCAAAACCAGTCATTGGTGTACTGAAAAAGTCTAGCTTTTGAACATCAACCATTTGAGCATGTTATAGTAGACAGTCATAAAAAATAGCAGACATGTCACCGATAACTGACTACAATTGAATAGAATTACAGAGGTGGAACATTATTCAAGTTTTCTTAATTAAGTGGGATATAACTTATCCAACTTCCGCAAATGCAAACTGAGAGACCATTGTGCCGGACGCCGACAGAATGGTCTTTTAGTTTGCACTTTTTTGATGCTATAATTGTGTGTTAGTGTAATGCTGTGTAGATATTCAATGTGTAGATATTCAAAAGGAAGGCTAATTTATGACCCAAAAACAACATTTCGACGCCACTAGTCCCAAGAAGATCAGTCCCAAAAAACGGGTCAAACTGTCCAGCCGCCATCATATGGCCATTCTTTGGCAAAACTTTGCCAGAGATACTGGCGTCACGGCCAAAGATGCGACCCTGCGGGAAAAGGTATCGGTGGTGGGCCGAGTGGGTATTTTGATGTTATCTTGTGGTACCGGGGCTTGGCGCGTCAGAGATGCCATGAATACCATCGCCCGGGATCTAGAAGTGACTTGTTCCGCCGATATTGGTTTCACCTCCATTCAGTTTACCTGTTTTGCCAATGGCCACAGTTATTCCCAAGTCTTGGCCTTGGCCAATACTGGGGTGAATACAGATAAATTAAATACCCTAGAACATTTTGTCAAAGAATTTGAAACAGTTTATGCGCCGTTGACGATTCAACAGATCCACAAAGAAATCGATAAAATTCAAAGCCAAAAGGGTAACTATGCGCCCTTAGATGCCGGGTTAGCCGCGGCTATTGCCTGTGCCGGCTTTATTTTTCTGCTGGGTGGCGGCTGGCCGGAAATGGTCTGTGCCTTCATTGGGGCCGGTTTGGGGAACTATGTCCGTCGGAAAATGATTGATCGGCATATGACCACTATCGCTAACGTTGCCGTGGGGGTAGCGGTGTCTTGTCTGACTTACCTGGTAATTTTCAAAACCATCGAAGCCTTGTTACATATACCTGCAGGCCATGAAGCCGGCTACATCGGGGCCATGCTCTTCGTGATCCCCGGTTTTCCCTTCATTACCAGTATGTTAGATATTTCCAAATTGGACATGCGCTCCGGGCTTGAGCGCCTGGCCTACGCCATTATGATCACTATCGTAGCCACTTTAGTGGGTTGGTTGGTGGCCTTAGTGGTGGACTTAAAGCCCGCCAACTTCTTACCCCTGGGGCTTAGTCCCTTAACCTTGATGTTACTGCGGTTACCCGCCAGTTTTTGTGGGGTCTACGGCTTCTCTATCATGTTCAATAGCTCCCGGAAAATGGCAGCCACAGCCGGCATGATGGGGGCCTTAGCCAATACCTTGCGGCTGGAGTTGGTGGATCTGACCAACATTCCCCCCAGCGCGGCAGCCTTTTGTGGGGCGCTTTTAGCAGGGATCTTAGCGTCTTTGATCAACCGCTACAATGGCTATCCTAGAATTTCCCTCACCGTACCGTCCATTGTCATCATGGTCCCGGGCCTGTACATTTACCGGGCCGTATATAACATTGGCTTTAATAACATCGGGGTGGGGGCTTTATGGCTCACCAGAGCCGCTTTGATCATCATGTTCTTACCCTTTGGCTTATTTGTGGCCCGGGTCTTATTCGATAAAGATTGGCGTCATTTTGATTGATAACACAGCTGCATTGGGCTTAAAGGCCTGGTGCAGTATTTTTTTGATTGGCGTCTTCTTTCCCAGAGCCGGTCAAGGGAAGGTCGTTAGAGGTCTAGAAAAATGGCGTCACAGCTAAGTTTAAGCTGTGACGCTATTTATAAGCTTTCAGACAGCGCTGACGAAGAGTTGACAAAAAGGTTGTCAGCGATTACAATGAAAACGCATTCTTATATACTAGCATATCAGTTATGCATTCTAGCGTGTTTGCCTATTTTTTTAAGCAACAGCTGGTAAGGAGGGTAAATAAATACAGCAATTGGTTAAAATGTGGCTATTCTTGTGAAAAATGTTACATATGGATTGGGCATGATTGTATTTTATATTTTAAGTAGCGCTGGTTGCAGTTTTTACGGTCTTATTCAAGTAGAGAGAGGATGAATCATATGAATCATAACCGTTGGGTTTATACGCCTAAGGAAATCAATGTCAAGCGGGGGGTTGCTTACGGCCTAACTGATTTAATGGGCGGTGGTTGGAACAACATTGTTTCAGGTGTTATTTTTGCGTACTTAACTTTGTCAGTCGGACTTAATCCCGCTATGGCTGGTGCAATTACCGGTATTGCGCGGATCTTTGATGCTATTTTTTCCCTGACATTTGGCACGATTACGGATGGCTTTTATAAAACCAGGCTGGGTCAAAAGTACGGTCGCCGGCACTTTTGGATGTTCGTTGGCTTGATTGGTTTTGCAATTTCGTTTTTGGCATTTTGGGTGCCGGCAACTGCTATTTTTGGGCCAGGCCATGATTTTGTTTATTATCTCGTTGTTTATACGCTGACTGAAATATTTGTTGGGATGATCCTAATTCCTTGGGAAACACTGCCAACCGAAATGACGACGGATTACACCAAACGAACCATTTTGTCTGGATCCAGAATGTTCATCTCCGCGACCGGGACATCACTGGTATTTTTCATCTTGGCTATTCTGCAGTCATTACCAAGTGCTCAAGCTAAAAAGAATGCCTATCTTTTTGCCGGTATCTTGTGGACTGTCCTGTTTGTCGTTGCAATTTATACTTCTTATCGGATGACCTGGGAACGACCGCTCACAAAAGAATTTATTGCGGAATTAGACGCCAGACCAAAACTCACTTTTGGACAATATCTTAAGGAAACGTTGCACGACTATGGTCAAACTTTCCGTAATTCGGCTTTTCGCAAGCATTTAACGATCTATATTTTCTCTTTTACTGGTAAAGATTTCTATGCGACGCTGTTACCGACATTTATTGTTGTCTGTATGGGAATGGCATCTAACACGCCTTGGGTTCTTAACGCCTTTGCTGTTTTCGGTATTTTATCCACATTACTGGCAGCTAAGTTGATGATTACCCATGGCCCCCGCTTTTTATACAGTGTTTCCTACATTGGCATTATTGTGGCGATGATTGGCTATGGTGTGACTTACTTCTTGCATATTCATAATCCCTTTGTAATTTTGGTTATCATCACCATTATTTATCAACTTTCTCGCGGGATTCTGGAATTTACACCTTGGAACGTTTTCCCGTTCATTCCTGATGTTGATCATATAATGACCCGTGGTGACAAGGCCGGCACATACGCGGCGGTTATGACTTTCTTCCGTAAATCCACTGGGGCTTTGGCAACTTGGCTTGCCGGAATTTTGTTGGAAGAGTTTGGTTATGTTTCAACCGCCTCTAAGCAGGCAGCTGGGATAACTGATCGGGTTGCCTGGCTCTTTGTGATTGCGCCAATCGTACTGGTGGCAATTGCGTTGGTTGTATCGTGGACCTTCCGCTTGAATCGGCAGACTCATGAAGTTTTGCAGTCGGAAATTAACCGCTTGCAAAATGGTGGTTCCAAGAAAGATGTTACGCCGGAAGCTAAGCAAGTGGCTGAAGAGCTGACCGGTCATCCATATAACGAACTCTGGCCCAACCAAACGTATGAAGAATCACATATAGATAAAAAGAAAAAATAACGCGGCTATACGCCTACTTAAGTAGAGAGGTAAATCATCAAAACCTGCTGTCTTAGGCAGGCGTATTTTTAATGGGCGAAAAGGTTCTAGCAACAGGACAGTGGCCAAGTTTTTCCATATTGACCTGGGTGATCATAAAAATTGGTAGCAACCAGGCCAAATAAATAGCGTCGCAACTGAAATCTCAGTTGCGACGCTATTAGTATAGTCAAATTAAGTTTTAAGACAACACGCTAACGGTGACATTTTGCCGGCCGAATTGCATAGCTTGCCAGTTTGGCATCGCAATGTCTAATTGGTTAGGGTTGGCATAAGCGAAGGTACCGGTGTCCCGAACCACATAGTCTTTAATTGAGCCATCGCCAAAAGTAATCCGTAACTTCGTCCCCCGAGGGTAGACGTTTAAGTTAGCAGCGACGGTATCATAACCAAAGGTATAGTTGCCTAATACCCGGGGATCATAAGCCGTAGCGTTCATCACAACACCAGGGGCTTGAGTAACAGGTTGGTCAAAAGTCATATCTGGCCCCCAGACCCATTGGTCGCCGCCCACTTGATACCAAGTATCGCCACCGACGTTTACTTGAGCTGTCACTTTCCAACCAGAGTTTTTATCTAAAACTTGGCCAGTTTTCACGTTGCCCGTATAAGGGGAATTGTAAACTGCTGCCCCATATTGGGAAGCCACGTAAAGCGTCGCATCAATTGGGGAGGCAGTTGGGTTGTCGGACATAGTCGCCCCATTGACCCATTGATTACCGCCAACTTCATACCAAACTTGGTTGTTGACCACGCGGCTGGCAGAAATATGCCAAGCTGTCCCAGCAGCTAAAACTTGAGCTGAAGGCAACCAGTTAGGGGCTGCGTTCACAGTAGTGGCTGCAGTGGCATACATCGTCTTATCTAACGGTGTATCCCCAGTGGTGGCTGCAGAAACCGTATTTGGCGTTGAAGTGGCAGTGGTTGCTAAGGCACCAGTGGTGACCGTTCCTAAAGTCATTGCAGTTAAAAGTAAATAGCGCAGTTTCATATATATAATTGCCTCCAAAATTTTTCTTCCGTGTTGATTACTGTTCCACTATACAAGAGGAATGAAGAAAAAAGTTGGATTAAACCGAAACGTTATGGAGATGTAACCAAACTGTCACATGGCTTAACATTGCTGTCACATAAGGGGCCTTAGATTACAATTGTTATCAATTTCACATCAAAGATAGGGGCAACTTGGCGATCAAGCTAGGTAATTACCGATCCGTTGCACTAGGGTGCCTTCATCGGTCAAGATTTCACCGTTTAATTTCACCAAACCAGCAACATACAAGTTGATATAAGCAAATTGGTTTTCAGCGACTTGCTTTAAGGCCGCTAGTTTTTGCGGGTTATCTGCGCCAAGGCGCCGACTGTCGGTATAAAGGCCCAAGACAGGAATTTGTTTGGCATAGGCGATGCCGATTTCAGCGGCCACCCCAGGATCAATCACCGGCCCATCCAAGACGGCGATCAACAATTGACTCTTCAAGACTCGGTCCGTGTCTGCTTGAGCAATCATTTTAGCATCCCCATAGGCACTTTTATCATTGATACTGGCATTTTCTTGGGGTAAGTAGACCTCAACTTCCGGATAGGTCTTGCGAATGGCCGCTACCAGGTTTTGATTGTACAGGCGATCCGCATTGGAAAATAAACTGTTGGCAAAATAAATTAACATGGCGCTAACCTCCGATTATTTCAAAGATAATTTAACAATGGCTTCACAGCGAGCTGTTTGGGGGAACATGTCGATGGATTGAATGTAATCCACCGAATAAGCTTGGCTTAGTGCCACCAGATCCCGGGCCAAGGTGGAAGGGTTACAAGAAATATAGACGAATTGTTTAGGTTTAGCCCGGGCAATTGCTTTGGCTAAGGCCTCCGTCAAACCGGTGCGGGGTGGATCCACCACCAGGGCATCAATGCGTTGGCCGGCTTTAAACCAGTCTGTCAACAAGACTTCGGCTTTACCTACTTCATAATGACAATTGTTGGCGCCATTTAATTTGGCATTGGCTTTGGCATCTTCAATACCTTCAGGAATGATGTCCATCCCCCGGACGGTCTTCACCCGATCGGCCATGGTGATCCCCAACGTGCCCACCCCACAGTAAGCATCGACTAACGTTTCCGAACCGTTGAAGTCAAAAGCTTCAGTGGCCAGTTTGTACAGGGTTTGGGTTTGTTTAGGATTTAATTGGAAGAAAGCTTGGGGGGAGAGTTTGAACGTCTTGCCGTTGATTTTTTCTGTAATGGTCTCCGTCCCAAAGATATGGGTAGTGTCTTCCCCCCAAATTAAAGAAGTTTTATGGGGATTAACATTGATGAAAAAGGAGGTAATGGCCGGGATGCGAGTTTGAATGGCCGCAAACAGGGCGTTGTCCCGCAATAATTCCGGATCAGACACCACTAACGTGACTTGGATCTCGGCGGTGGTGGCACTGGCCCGGACCACCAATGTCCGCACCCCGGGGTTTTGCCGGCGTTCATTATAAATGGGCGTTTTTAAATCCTCTAGAACAGTTTTTAATTGGTTGATGATTTTAGTTACCACGGGCATTTGGGTATTGATGGCCTTCACGTTCACCAAATGGTGGCTGCCTTCTTCATAAAGGCCGGCAATCACGTGGTTATCTTGTAAAGCCACGGGAAATTGGGCTTTATTACGGTATTGATAGGGGGCTGAGGGAATTGTGGGGCGCAGGTCATAATTTTCATAACCCTGGGGTTTGAATTTTTCTAAGGATTGGGCCACCACGTCCCGTTTAAAGGCCAGTTGGGCATTATAGTTCATATGCTCCAAATCTAAGCCACCCACCTTGCCGTATAAGGGATCCACCGGCTTGACCCGGTCAGGGCTGGCGGTGCGCAGACGTTGAACCTTGGCCCGAATGAAATGGGGGGCCACGGCAATGACTTTAGCCGTGATGACTTCATTGGGCAGGGTTTCGGGGACAAAAACAATTTTGTGTTTGAAATAACCGATGCCTTCCCCATTGATGCCTAGGCGTTTAATGGTTAAGGGAAACTTTTGGCCGACGGTGACGTCGACATTTTTGGACTTGCTTTGCATGAGTACTCCTTTAATTGACAGTAATTTTTTGGCTTGCTAGACTGAATAGGACTGAAGAAAGTGGGTCTTATAATTGAAGATTACCAAAATTGAGGTGCAAAAGCACCATAAAGATAGATACAGTATTTATTTAGATGACGAATACGCCTTTCCCGTGGCCGAATCGGTCTTGATCCAGTTCGTCTTAGCCAAGGGCCAAGAGCTCACAGAAGCTGAAGTGACCAAGATCAAAAATGCGGACAATAACGCCAAGGCCTATAGTCGGGCCCTGGATTATTTGTCCCACCAACTGCGCTCGGTGAAGGAAGTTAAAAACGACCTGTATGACAAAGATTATAGCACGCCGGTGATTCAAAACGTTATCGCCAAATTAAAAACGTTGAACTATTTAGATGATGAGAACTTTACCCGAAGTTTGATCCGCACCGATATCCGCATTGCTAAAAAAGGGCCCCGGACCATCGCCGGCAAGCTGCGGCAAAAGGGCATTGACGCTCCCATGATCGACATGGCCATGGCCGACGAATATCCCTTAGAAACCCAGGTGGACAATGCCCTGGCCTGGGTGGAAAAGTTGAGCCAGCATACTGGGGGTAAATCCTTTTTTGCCCTGCAGCAAAAGATCAAACAGAACTTATTGCAAAAGGGTTTTGACATGGATGTGATCAAGGCGGCTTTGGATGCTGCTGATTTACAAAAGGATAGCCGTGATGAACAAGATGCCCTGACCAAAGCTGGGGATAAACTATGGCGCCGCTATGCCACGTTACCCCAAGGCAAACAAAAAATCAAACAGACGCTATATCGTAAGGGATTTGCCATTGATGATATTCAACACTATCTGGATGAGAAGGCTGAGGCTGACGCATGAATCCCAACGATGTCGCGGCCTTTCAAACAACATTTTTAACCTGGTATGACACCAATAAACGGGATTTGCCCTGGCGCCAAAACCACGATCCCTATTTGGTGTGGTTGTCCGAAGTGATGTTGCAACAAACCCAAGTCCAGACCGTCCTGCCTTACTTTCAGCGTTTTACCCAAGCTTTACCCAATTTAACGGCCTTAGCCCAAGTTGACGAAACCCAACTTTTGAAGCTATGGGAGGGGCTGGGCTATTATTCCCGGGCCCGTAATTTGAAAAAGGCGGCCCAGCAGTTACTAGCGGACTATGATGGCCAATTTCCCACAACAGCCGCAGAATTAGAAAACATCATTGGGATTGGGCCCTACACCGCCGGGGCCATTGCCAGCATTGCTTTCCAGCAAGTGGTACCGGCTGTGGACGGCAATGCCTATCGGGTCTTTAGTCGCTTATTGGCCGATGACTTTGACATCAGCCAATCTAAGGCCCGGCCCCATTTTGCCCAAGTTATTCAACCTTTGTTGCCTCCCCAGCGCCCGGGGGATTTCAACCAGGCGGTGATGGATCTGGGAGCTAGCATCTGTACCACTAAAGATCCGGCCTGTTTACTATGTCCTATTCAAGCATACTGCACCAGTTATCAGACCGGCACCCAATTGGATTTTCCGGTAAAAACTAAGAAAATTCGTCAAAAAAAAGTGCAGTTAATTGCCCTGGTGATTCAAAATGCCCAGGGGGCTTATTTATTGCAACAGCGGCCAGAACAAGGCTTACTGGGGGGCTTGACCACCTTACCTTTGGTGGATTTAAGTGACTTAGACGTGACTGAACAAACCCTTCCCCAAGCTCTGCAGACTTACTTTGCCCACAACTACAATCTGGCTTTAACCCAAGTACAAGACCTGAAACTAAAGCCGGTGGTCCATGTATTTACGCACCTGCATTGGACCATTCACTTATTTGGGGCCAAGCTTGGCGACCCACAAGCAGATGTGGCGTATTTCCCCGGCTACTTTGTCCCCAAAGCCCGGCTAGGCGACCAGGCTCAGGCAACCTTGCAAAAAAAGTTATTGAAAAGAGCGGACCTATCTAAAAAATAGACTTAGTAATACAGGCGGTTATCTGCTATAATATTATTGGAAAACGTATTTGAAAGCTGGGTCGCTAATGCCTGTTCCCAAAGAAGGAGATTACATTGCGATTCAAAGCTACAAGCATGATGGGAGCTTACATCGGACCTGGCGGGATACAATGGTTTTGAAGACCAGTGAATATGAACTAATTGGTTGTAACGACCATACTTTAGTTTCAGAATCAGATGGCAGACGTTGGTTGACCAGAGAACCAGCAATTGTCTACTTTCATAAACGTTACTGGTTCAATATTATTGCAATGATTCGTGAAAGCGGGGTCGCTTATTATTGCAACTTGGCCTCTCCTTATGTCTTGGACAAAGAGGCCTTAAAATATATCGATTATGATTTAGATGTTAAGGTTTTTGCAAATGGTGAAAAACGTTTACTAGATGTGGATGAATATGAAGAACATGCTGCTAAGTGGCATTATTCCGCTGAAGTGGATCATATTTTAAAATCAAACGTCAAAGTGTTAGTGGATTGGATCAATGAACGCAAAGGACCTTTTTCTAAGGAATACGTGGATCTTTGGTACAATCGCTACCTTGAGCTATCCCATCGCCAATAAGAATCGCATATGCTTCGCAAACCCGGAGGCCGGGACAAAACATTGTTTTGTCCGGCCTCCTTGTTATTGACAGCAGGGTTAGCAACCCAGCAGCATACCAGCAACAATTGCTAAGGGAGTTTTTGAATAAATGGCCAAACGTAAGAAACCCGCAAAGTTACCGAAATTTATTTTAACGGGCTTGATTGCCATTGCCGGTTTGTTGTTATATACCGGTAAAACGGTCAATCCCCATACCACCACCCCTACAGCACCCACCAGCCAATCGGCATCCGGCCCAACGACCAATGCTCCCAGCGCTGGTAATGGCCAAAGCAGTGACGCCGCCGCTGGTCAAAATAACCAAGATCAAGCAAACGGCGCCAACACCGCCGATTTAGCCAATTTGAATTATACCAACCGGCAGATCATCGCGGTGAACAACAATGAACCCACTTTTTCCCAGGGCGATCTGTCCTTGGCCCAGGGGGCTTGGCAGCGGTATAGTGATTTGGATGGGCTAAACCGGGCCGGGGTGGCCGATGCCATGTTGAGCAAGGCCCTCATGCCCACGGCCAAGCGGGAGCGCTTATACGTCCAGCCCACGGGGTACCACAACAAGCGCATCACCATTGGCACCCATCAAGATTGGCTGTACAATCGCTGCCACTTGATTGGCTTTCAGCTCACGGGGCAAAACAACAATTTGAAAAATCTAGTCACGGGGACCCGGTCTTTAAATGACCCGGCCATGACCTATTATGAAAATCAAATTGCCAGCTACATCAAATCTACCAATCATCACGTACGCTACCAAGTTCGGCCGGTTTTTCGGGGCAGTGAGCTGGTGGCCCGGGGGATTCAGATGCAAGGCCGCTCGATAGAAGACAATAAGATCGACTTTAATATTTATATATTTAATGTTCAAACTGGCTATCAAATTAATTATCAAGATGGTACCAGCCAGGCCGGCTAAGGAGAATTCAAAATCATGGATATTGTGCAAACTGTCAAACCAATTCGTTTTATTGGCAAACCTTATTTAGCATCAATGTTGGATGAAAACGGTAGTTTAACCTCTGCTTGGCAGGAAATGACTGCCAGCGGCGCCTTGGGGCAGTTGGATCAATTGGCCGACAACACCGGCCAGGAGAAGAATCGAACGACTTTAGTAGTTTTTTCCCCCTATGCCTTTGTGGCCTGGGTAGGGGCGTTATTACCCCTAGACACCAAAGTGCCAGCTGGGTTAAATCGCTTAGATCTCCCCGAAAGCCAAGCCGCTATTTTAGAAGCCAGTGCCAGTGTGCCCATGTTACAACTGCCCTTAAGCAGCATTATAAGTTTAGCCATGGGGAAGATTGCCAAACAGGGGGTCAGCTTGCCAGAGCACTTAGGACAAACGGATAAACCTTACTTTTTGGAACGCTATGCCTTAGATGACAATTTGGAGACTATCCGTGTGAAACAACAGGTTTATCTGGGACAAGAAAATTCCAACGGGGATGAAACTTACTTGGATTAAGCCGAAAAAATAGCGTTGCCCTCAATTGTTTGGTTGAAGGTAACGCTATTTTACTGGTGCCGCTTTATTCTGCCCCGTCCACGCTCAATAAGTCATATTCCAGATAAGCGCCGATCAAAGCTGAGGCGAACATCATGGCTAAAACGATGCCTAAGATATCCCCCATGATTCGGTCAGGGCTAAAGATTTGGCGAATGCCCCAAGTGGCGATACCGGATAAAATGAAGTCCACGATCAAATTGGCGCCAACTTTTCTTTTGGATTCGGTGATCCAAAAGCTATTGACCAAAAACCGCAGAAATTTGTTATGAACGAAATTCAAAATAATTTCTAGAGGCCGTTCCACGGTTATTTTAACCGCTAACATGATACAAGCCCCCACAACACTGCCCACCATGGTCCGCCATAGACTGGCACTGTGCAAAACTAAAGCGTTAAAAGATATGCCAATTAATGCTAAACTTAGGACATAAGGAATCACAAGTAAAAAGGTGTAGACTAAAATTGCTTTTTTGTTAGACATTTTAAACTCCTATATTTTCAATAATTACTGATTATACCGCATTTCCCGATGGACGATTCCCGCGTCTAAATAAGGCGGATCCGTGGGGATGACGGCAAAGCCCAGACTTTCATAAAATCCCACGGCCTGGGTTTGGGCCCCTAATTGCAGGTGGACCTTGGGGTAGTGGGCTTGGTGATAGCTAATCACCGCTTGGATGATGGTGGCCCCCACGTGGTGCTTGCGAAAGGCTTTTAAGACCGCCACCCGCTGGATCAAATTAAAGTCCTGATCACTTTGGGGCAATAAGCGGGCGCATCCGGCTGGTTGGCCATCAATGTAAGCCACGAAGTAAATGGTCTTGGCTTCATTATCATCGACTTCTAAGTCAACAGGTACATGCTGTTCCTGGACAAAGACGGTCTGACGAATGGCCAGGGCATCTTGATAAATGGGGCTGTGCAAATCTGTGGTTGTTTTAACGACTATCATGGCTACACCTCTATTACGAATATTGATTCTATTATAATACAAATTTAGTGTCTTAAGGAGTTTTGTCCCATGCCAAAAAAATTAAAGGAGTCAAAAGTGGTCTTATGGTTGGCCATCGCCTTATTATGTGCCACCTTGATTTTTGTATTATCCCGCATTTCATTTCTATTTGCCCCCATTGGGACCTTTGTGTCGACTTTGTTTGGACCCGTGATCGCTGCGGGGTTTTTATATTATTTGTTAAATCCGCTGGTGAATTTGCTGGAGAAAATTAAAGTCAAACGGCCCTTGGGGATTTTGATCGTCTTTTTGGTTTTAATTTTAGCCATCGTTGGCATTATCATGACGGTCATCCCCAATTTAGTCACCCAAGTTACTGGCTTGGTGAGCAATATCCCTTATTTCTTGAGCAAAGTCCAAACCGGGGTCAGCGATTTTGTCAGCCATCATAGCATGTTACAGAAATTAAATTTGACCAAGCTCATCAGTAGCATTGACGTTTCTCCCAGTAAGATTGCCAAAAATAGTTTTTTTGCCTTCACCAACAATTTAGGTTCCGTGGTGAGTTCGGCTGCCGGCATCGTGATCAATTTGATCACCATCCCCGTGATTTTGTTTTATTTCTTAAAAGACGGCCACAAGTTTGGCCCTAATATTCGCAAGTTCTTCCCAGCCCGTTATCGGGATCGGGTCAGCGATTTATTACACCAGATGAATAAGACCATTTCCCGGTATTTTGCCGGCCAAATGATTGAGTGTTTATTCGTGGGGACCTGTACCTTTATCGGGTATACTATCATCGGCATGCCCTATGCTTTCTTGTTAGGGTTTGTGGCTGGTATCTGCAACATTATCCCTTACTTAGGGCCTTATTTGGGGATTGCCCCGGCTTTAGCCATTGCCTTGATCGATTCTTGGCCCAAAGCTATTGCCGTGGTGATCATTGTCTTGATCGTCCAACAAGTGGACGGCAACTTCATTTACCCTAACGTGGTGGGCAAAGCGCTGGATATTCATCCTTTGACCATCATTTTGATTTTACTGGCTGCCGGGAATTTAGCCGGCTTGCTGGGAATGTTATTGGCCATCCCACTATATGCCGTGGCTAAAACCGTGGTGACTTACACGGTTAACTTGATTCATTTGAGTCGTGAAAATAATATTGTCAACGTGGATAAACCTGATAATAACGCCAATAACAAGAATTCCAATTGAATTTAAGGCCACATATTGTTATAATTTTTCTACTATTATAAATTGAGAAGAGAGTGAATGTATATGAGTGGTGATGGTAGTTCGGTCACTGGCCAGATAATTCTAATTATTGTTTTAACGCTAGTTAATGCGTTCTTCGCGGCCGCAGAAATGGCTATTGTGTCCGTTAGCCGCAGTCGCATCGCATCCCAGGCCGAATCAGGGGATAAGAAGGCCGGCCAGATTTTAGAGGTCATGAATGACTCCTCGCAATTTTTGGCAACGATCCAAGTTGCCATTACTTTTGCCGGTTTCCTATCCTCCGCCAGCGCTTCAACGTCTTTAGCCGGTTATTTGACCCCATTTTTAGGGGGCCTGCCTTGGGCGCATGAAGCCGCCGTGATTATCATCACGGTAGTTTTATCTTATATTTCCTTAGTTTTCGGGGAATTATTCCCCAAACAAATTGCCTTACAACGGGCTGAAGCTGTGGCCAAGTTTACCGTGACCCCGGTGCAGGTCACCCGGGTGGTCATGCGGCCTTTCGTATGGTTATTGTCCGCGTCTACGAATATCTTATTGAAAATCGTCCCCATTGACTTCAGTCAAAAAGACGATGCCATGACCAGAGAAGAAATGCGGGCGGTGATTCAAACTTCCCGGAATACCGGGGTGATTGACCCCGATGAATTTGAAATGTTAGAGGGGATCATCAGCTTTAGCGACAAGATGGCCCGTGAAGTCATGGTCCCTAGAACCGATGCTTTCATGGTGGATATCAACGACGATAGTGCTGAAAACATCAGCGCTATTTTACAGAGCCCTTATTCCCGGGTACCGGTTTATGCCAAGGACAAAGACCAAATCATTGGGTTGATCCACATTAAGGACCTTTTAAAGGCAGCGCATAAAGTGGGCTTTGATAAGCTGAAAATTGCCGATATCATGAACGAACCTTTATTTGCGCCCGAGACCATGACCATTGACGAATTACTGTTAAAATTTAAGAAGACCCAACAGCAACTTGCCATTTTAAGAGACGAATATGGCGGTGTGGTGGGCTTAGTGACCATTGAAGACGTGATCGAAGAAATCGTCGGGGAAATCGATGATGAATCTGACCACGCCCAAAAGTTGTTTAACAAAATCAACGACCATGAATACGTGATCGTTGGGAAGGTGACGCTAGATGCCTTCAATAATTTTTTTGATACCGATATCCAAAGCTCCGATGTGGATACCATCGCCGGGTATATGATCACCAAATTAGGGATGATCCCCGCCAATAGTCAACGCATTAAACTGCCTTTAGATAATGGCATCGACTTATATACCGGACGCATGAACGGTTCCCGCTTAGAAACCATTGTGGTGAAACTGCCCGAACAACAGGCGCCTGCTAAGGATTTAGACTCAGAAAACTCGAACTAAAGGAATGGAGATTTCATTGAAAACAATTACAAATTTAGAGCAAGCAGTCGCTAAGCGGCGGACTTTTGCGATTATTTCCCACCCCGATGCTGGGAAGACCACCATCACCGAACAATTGCTGTTACTGGGGGGCATTATTCGCAGTGCTGGGACGGTCAAAGGTAAGAAGAGTGGTCACTATGCCACTTCTGACTGGATGGCCATTGAAAAGCAGCGGGGTATCTCAGTGACCAGTTCTGTGATGCAATTTGACTATCACGGCAAACGGGTGAACATTTTGGATACGCCTGGGCATGAGGATTTCTCTGAAGATACTTACCGGACCTTGATGGCCGTGGATGCGGCTGTCATGGTCATTGATTCTGCCAAGGGGATCGAGCCCCAAACTAAGAAACTGTTTAAAGTCGTCAAGCAACGGGGTATTCCCATCTTTACCTTCATGAACAAGTTAGACCGGGATGGTCGCGAACCCTTAGATTTGATTGCGGAATTAGAAGAGTTATTAAATATTGAAGGCTATGCCATGAACTGGCCCATTGGGATGGGTAAAGGGCTAAAGGGCTTGTACGATCGGGCCCAACATCGCATTGAACTATATCGGCCCAGTGATGCCAGTAAACGTTTCTTGCCGTTAAATGACCAAGGCCAACTGGCTGTGGATTCCGATTTGACGCAAGATTCCATCTATCAACAAACGTTAGATGATGTGGATCTGTTGTCTGAAGCGGGCAATAGTTTTGACTTAGCTAAAGTTCAAAAAGGGGACCAAACCCCCGTGTTCTTCGGGTCAGCTTTGACCAACTTTGGGGTGGAGACGTTCTTAGAATCCTTCTTAAAGATGGCCCCAGCCCCTGGGGAGCATCCCATCAACGATGACAGTGCTGAACTGGCACCTAATGATGATCGCTTTGCGGGTTTTGTCTTCAAAATTCAAGCTAACATGAATCCGAATCACCGGGATCGCATCGCCTTTGTGCGGATCTGTTCCGGGGAATTTGATAAGGGCATGGATGTGACCTTAGCCCGGACCAAGAAACAATTACGGTTAAACAATGCCACCGAGTTCATGTCAGATGAACGGGAAAACGTGGAAAACGCCGTGGCTGGGGATATCGTGGGTTTATACGATACCGGGAACTTCCAAATCGGCGATAGTATTTATACCGGCAAAGATCCCATTCAATTTGCCCCGCTGCCCCAATTTACCCCAGAGTTATTCGTCCGGGTCAACGCCAAGAACGTTATGAAGCAAAAGTCCTTTCATAAAGGGATGCAGCAATTGGTTCAAGAAGGGGCGATTCAACTGTACAAGACCTATACCACTGATGATTATATCTTAGGTGCCGTGGGGCAATTGCAGTTTGAAGTCTTCCAATTCCGGATGAAAAATGAATACAATTCTGAAGTTGTCATGACCCCAATTGGTTCTAGAATTGCCCGTTGGATCAAACCAGCGCAATTAGATGAAAAGATGTCGTCTTCTCGGAATCTATTGGTGAAAGATCTCAAAGGTGAACCCTTATTCTTATTTGAAAATAAATTTGCAGAGCGCTGGTTCCAGGATAAATACCCTGATGTAACCCTTACCGCGAAGCTATAAATTTTAAAAAGCTCCCGGGCTTGCGTGTTGCGCAAACTCGGGAGCTTTATTGTTATGGATTGATAAAACTTAAATAATTGGACGTCACAAATTTATGATTGCTCAATTCCGCCCACAGGGAACCATCTGCCAATTGAATCTGGCGAAGCACATATACCACGATACCTGGCAGGTAGCCGCTGGGCAGTTGCTGGCCATAAGGCGCCTCCCAAACCGGAATAGTAGCTTGCCCAGGGGCATTGATAATTGCTTGCTGGTCCACCGAGACATCGCTGATCACCGCATAAGCCGATTGAGGCAGGGCGGGCTGGTGATAATTAGCCAAGACCTTACCAGCCTTGGCATCGATCCAAAGGCACCCGCCCAAGTTCAACCAAGTTGTCTGGTGATTTGTCGTGACCAGGGCCTGGAAGATGCGCCAGATAGAAGCCTTGGGTAATTTTTTGGCTAAGGGCGTCTTAGCAGCGGCTTCTGAATAAACCGGGGTATTGGTTAGTAACTGGATGTACGTATTAGGGGCCACGGTCAAGGGGGTCAATTGCAGGGTTTCATAGATGATGTCCACTTGACCGGCATTTTTGCTGAAGTGTCCCTGGGCCTTGGGCGAAACGCCTTGGACAAATTGTTGCATATCCCCCAGGGGTTTGGCCTGGTAAGGACTATTTAAAGCACCGTGAAGAAACTGGGGTGGGCTGATCAAATTGCCCTGGGTATCTCGGTGGTACACCACGATAGGGGCTGCCGCTTGTTTGGCATAAATGAGGTCGATCCCGGCTGGGTTGGGGATGAAAGTTGTTTGAAAATGATTGATGGAGGTCAATACGTAACTTTCGATGACCTGAAAAGGCAGCTCTAACTTCGCGGCATAAGCCCCTAACACGGTGGTAGGGGCTAGTAGCTGGTGCCCCAGGCTGTCCACGTAGCGCACGGTAATGGCCACGTCTTTGCGTTGTAAGTTTGGCTGAGGCTGGGCTTTGGACACCACAATATCCGTAGGCTTATGAACCGGTGTGTTCTTGGCCTGCGGTTTAGCATTCATTTTTGGTTGAGCGAAGCGGTGTCGATTAGCACGCCCTCGCAATTCATCTGGTGTCTGTACCATATTTTCTGCCATCCCTTTATTATTGCCCCCAACAACTGTGTTACTAATATCCATATTAGCATATTCAATTCCCAGAAAGTAGCCAGGCATCTGAGCTTTAACAAAACATAAAAAAGACCAAGCTCAAAAATTTTTGAGCTTGGTCTTTAGCATGAGATACATTTTTAATTTAAACGACTATTTTGTTTTTTTATCGTTAGCACTATCCACACTGGCATCAGTGGTCTTAGATGCTTCTGTGTTTAGCTTGGTAATCTTGATGTGATCATTTTCCATCCGCGCATCTAATTGATGTTCACCAGGGTGATCCAAGTAGTAATCAGCTACCCGGTCTTCAATCTGCTCTTGAATGACCCGACGCAATGGCCGTGCCCCCATTTGCGGATTATAGCCCAGATCTACTAACTTCGCCTTAACTGGTTCAGTGACGTGGATATGCAAACCTTGATCGGCAATCATACTGTTGGTATCGGCAATCATCAAATCGACAATTTGTAACAAATTAGCCTTCGTCAATGAGTTGAATTCAACAATATCATCAAACCGGTTCAAGAATTCAGGTTGGAAGTAATCCGTCAAACGGTTCAAAACAGAGTGGGTCTCACCCTTGGCTGCCGCACCGAAACCAACGTTAGCTTCAACATTAGATTGACCGGCATTAGAAGTCATGATGATGATGGTATCTTTGAAGCTGACAGTCCGACCTTGAGAATCAGTCAGGCGGCCATCGTCTAAGATTTGCAAGAACATGTGCATGACATCTGGATGGGCCTTTTCAACTTCATCCAAGAGGATCAAGCTGTAAGGATGACGGCGAACTTGTTCGGTCAATTGACCGGCTTCCTCATAACCTACATAGCCAGGAGGGGAACCGATGAGCTTAGACACACTGAATTTCTCCATGTACTCACTCATATCAAACCGAATCATGGAATCCTCAGAACCAAAGAGCTGTTTAGCTAATTGCTTAGCCAATTCAGTTTTACCAACCCCAGTAGGGCCAACAAATAGGAAGGACCCAATTGGCCGACCAGACTTGTTAAAGCCTACTCGATTACGGCGAATAGCTTTGGCAACTTTATCAACGGCTTCATCTTGGCCGATCAAGTGTTTCTTAAGATCTGGGCCGAGATTTTGCAATTGCGTTTGTTCTTGGGCCTTTAATTCACCAACCGGAATATTTGTCTTTTCTTCAACAATTTGTTCCATGTCCTTTTCAGTGACTGTTGGTTCATTAGAAGGATCCACACTATCTTTAGATTTCATTTTTTCAAGTTTGCTGACTTGATCACGATAATAAGCCGCTTTTTCGTAATCTTCTTGGCGTAAAGCATCTTGTTTTTGCTTTTCAGCCGCATTGATCTTATCTTCTAAGGTCTTAGGATCAACGGCGGTAATGGTCAAGTTCTTACGAGAGCCAGATTCGTCTAATAAGTCAATGGCCTTATCAGGCAAGAAGCGATCTTGGACATAGCGGTTAGATAAAGAGGCCGCTGCCTTAATGGCATCATCTGTATAGTGCACATGATGATAGTCTTCGTATTTCTTCTTCAAACCTTCCAAGATTTTAACGGTCTCTTCAACAGAAGGTTCGTCAACTTGGACGGGTTGTAAACGTCTAGCTAAGGCAGAATCTTTTTCAATAGTCCGATATTCATTTGACGTTGTGGCCCCGACTAATTGGAGCTCGCCCCGGGCTAAAGCAGGTTTCAAAACGTTACCTGCATCCATACCGCCTTCGGCATTACCGGCACCAACGATTTCATGAATTTCATCAATGAAAAGAATGATCTTGTCATTTTTCTTTAATTCATCCATTAATTGGGTCATCCGTTGTTCGAATTGACCCCGGATACCAGTCCCTTGGACTAAAGAAACCACGTCTAAGCGCACGACTTCTTTATCTTGAAGCTTAGCTGGGACATCCCCGTCGACGATCTTTTGTGCAAGACCTTCAACAACGGCTGTTTTACCAACACCGGCTTCCCCAATGAGGACAGGATTATTCTTAGTACGTCTATTCAAAATTTCAATCACGCGAGAAATTTCTTTGTCACGGCCAATTACTGGATCAATTTCACCTTGCCGAGCAAGATTGGTTAAATTAACACCATATTGATCTAATAAGCCGCCTTTACCACCATTATTACGTGGGTTTCTTGGGCCACCGCCCATGCCGCCAGCTTGGGTTTGAGGCCCTTGTTGGAAGGAAGAGGCGTCGTTTGGCATACCTTGACCCATTTGTCTGAAGATATCATCTAAGTTACCAAAGCCAAAGGGATCACCGCCGCCCGCTGCATTAGTGGGTGCGTTGGTACCATTGCTTTGTTGATTCTTCAACAATTGGTAGCAATTTTGGCACAAATTAATTTCTTGACGTTGACCATTTACACTCGTATATAAATGGATCGTAGCTTCATTTTTGTGGCAGTTTTGACACAACATAGAGTTTGTCACGACCTTTCTGGTTAAGTCAACGCAATACATCAACATATAGCAGTGATTGTTCTTGGGTTAAATTGGCTGTACACCGCTTTAAAGCAATTGAGTTTAAAAAACCAACTCCAACAATCTACAAATAGCATTATACATTTAGCACTCGGGTAGGTCAAGTGCTAAGCACTGAAAAAATAAACGCCCGTTCCCAGTGGCAGATTCTCTTAAAAAAGCTATAATTGGTAGAGTTTGGAAAATCGGCTTAAAGGATTGGTTAGGAATAATATAAGCCAAAACATAGGAAGTGACAAAGAATATGACTGCAGACTATCAACAATTGCTGGATCAATTAGCTGCTGGGGAGATTGCAGAAATTAAAATCGAGCCAAAGGATTTTTTCGCATTTAGACAGGTTTGGCAAAATCACCCCCAGCGAAAAGAGATTGTGGGAATTGCCCAGCGAAATGGAAATGTTTTATATCGTTTTCACGAAAACGCTTCCTTATAGATAATTAAAGGGATTTTAGTGATTATCCATGAAAAAATAGTTGTACTATTTTCAAAAAAATGGTAACCTAGTTTTTGTATAAAAGGATAATTATCCTTAAGTTTCTGAACAAAATTAAGGGTAATTCATTAGATAAAAAAAGGAGTTCGATCTATTATGGAAAAACGCGACTTTCATGTAATTGCAGAAACAGGTATTCACGCACGTCCCGCAACATTATTGGTACAAACTGCTAGTAAATTCAACTCAGATATCAACTTGGAATACAAGGGCAAATCTGTGAACTTGAAATCTATCATGGGTGTTATGTCCTTGGGTGTTGGTCAAGGTGCTGACGTGACGATTAGTGCTGATGGTGCTGACGAAAAAGACGCACTTGAAGCTGTCTCTGAAACAATGAAAAAAGAAGGTTTATCAGAATAATGACAAAACAACTAAAGGGTATTGCAGCAAGTGATGGGATTGCCATTGCCAAAGCTTATCGTTTAGTTGAACCTGATCTTTCTTACAAAAAAACCACTGTAACGGATATTGATGGTGAAACTAAACGATTTGAAGATGCAATTTCCAAATCTAATGATGAACTCCAAATCATCCGGGCCAAAGCTAAAGAGTCTCTCGGTGAAGATGAGGCTCAAGTTTTTGATGCCCACATGATGATTTTGGCTGATCCCGAATTCACTGGCGCTGTTAAGAGTAAGATTAGTGATGAAAAAGTTAATGCTGAAGCCGCTTTGAGTGAAGTTTCTGAACACTTTATTTCGATGTTTGAAGCAATGACGGATAACGCCTATATGCAAGAACGGGCTGCCGATGTTCGCGATGTGACTAAACGGATCATGAGCCATTTGTTAGGCAAGGAATTGCCTAACCCGGCATTGATTGATCAAGAAGTCATTATCGTGGCAAAAGACCTAACCCCAAGTGATACCGCCCAATTGAATAAGAAGTATGTCAAAGCCTTCGTCACTGACTTAGGCGGTCGTACGGCCCATTCAGCTATCATGGCTCGGTCACTGGAAATTCCTGCGATTGTGGGTAGTGAAACCATTACAGCTGAAGCCAAAGAAGATGAAGAACTTATCGTCGATGGTATCAGCGGTGATATTATTTTGGACCCTACTGCTGCACAAGTTGCTGAATACAAGCAAAAAGCAGCAGACTTTGCGAAACAAAAAGCAGAATGGAATAAACTTAAGAACGAAGCCAGCGTCACAGCTGATGGCAAACACTATACAGTGGCTGCCAACATCGGGACACCTAAAGATTTAACAGGTGTGCTGGACAATGGGGCAGAGGCCATTGGCTTGTACCGGACTGAATTCTTATACATGGATTCTGCCGAATTACCAACTGAAGATGATCAATTTGAGGCTTATAAAGCTGTTATAGAAGGCATGAACGGCAAACCTGTCGTTATTCGGACAATGGATATTGGTGGGGATAAACACTTGCCTTATTTGCCATTACCTGAAGAAATGAACCCATTCTTGGGTTATCGTGCCATCCGGATCAGTTTGGATCGCCAAGAAATCTTCAGAACCCAATTACGGGCTTTATTACGGGCCTCTAATTATGGGAAACTACGGATCATGTTCCCAATGATCGGGACCTTGCCAGAATTCCGGCAAGCCAAAGCAATCTTTGAAGAAGAAAAATCTAAGATGGTTGCTGCCGGCAAACCAGTTTCAGACGACATCCAATTGGGCATGATGATGGAAGTGCCAGCTGCTGCAATTTTGGCAGACCAATTTGCTAAAGAAGTCGACTTCTTCAGTATTGGGACCAACGACTTGATTCAATACACCATGGCTGCTGATCGGGGTAACGAACATGTTTCTTACCTCTATCAACCTTACAACCCTTCAATTTTGCGCTTAGTTAAGAAAATCATTGACTCAGCCCATCATGAAGGCAAGTGGGCTGGCATGTGTGGCGAAGCTGCCGGGGATCCAATCATGGTACCATTGCTATTAGGCATGGGCCTTGATGAATACTCCATGAGTGCCACTTCTGTCTTGAAAGTTAGAAGCTTGATGAAACGCTTGTCGACAGCCGATATGAAGGCCTTGTCTGATAAAGCTGTCAACGAGTTGACAACCAACGATGACGTGGCTGACATGGTTAAAAAAGCAACGAATCAATAAAAAGACATAATGTCATAAAGACCAAACGCAGCGTATATCTCTGTGTTTGGTCTTTTTTGTGTGCTTGGTTTTTACTGGCGACGGGTTGGGTCAGTTTGACTTTCTGCAAACGGACAATTATGCTAGACCTTGTGTCAATTTTTAGGAATAGGAGTCAACCATGAGCCTTTTAAAGATCGAACATTTATCTCATCAATTTTTTGAAAAACAACTATATATAGATGCTAATTTAGAATTAAATCAAAACGACCACATGGGCATTATTGGTGAAAATGGGGCGGGGAAGAGTACGCTCATTAAGTTTCTCACCGGCCAATTGATTCCCGATGAAGGCCAAATTCATTGGCAACGTGGGGTGCAGGTGGGTTATCTGGATCAATATGCCAGCTTGACCCCCGGCATGAACGTACTGGATTTCTTGCAGACGGCCTATCAGGATTTGATCGATGCCGAAAAACGCATGATCAAAGACTATGACGATTACAGTCAAAATATGGATCCAGATATTTTAGAGCATGCCGGTAAAATCCAAGAACGCTTAGATGCTGCTGATTATTATAATCGGCAAATCAGCATCGATAACGTGGCCACCGGGCTAGGCCTATTGGACTTGTATCAACAAGATGTGGATTCATTGAGTGGCGGGCAGCGTTCTAAACTGATCTTAGCTAAGATGCTGCTAGCTAATCCCGATGTGTTATTATTGGACGAACCGACCAACTTTTTAGATAAGGAACATATCGACTGGCTGGGCAATTTCTTAAATAATTTTGCCGGGGCCTTTATCGTGATCTCTCATGATTATGATTTTTTAAATACCATCACCAATTGTATTTGCGATGTGGAGCTAAGCACCATTACACGCTATACCGGAACGTTGGACCAAGCGTTGAAACAAAAGGCCGCCAATCAACTGACTTACGCCAAAGAATATGAGAAGCAACAACGTCAAGTCAATAAACTAAAGAAATACATCGCCAAAAACAAGGCTGGTACCCGTTCTAAAAGTGCGAAGAGTCGAGAAAAGCAACTGGACAAGATGGATATTTTAAAACCTTTATCTAATAATCGTTCAGCCAACTTGAATTTTCCCTACGTGGATACTGCCAGTCAAATTTTATTTGAAGTTAACGACTTAATCATTGGTTATGACCATCCTCTATTACAGCAACCGGTGAATTTCTCCATTGGTCGCGGTGAAAAAGTCGCCATCCAAGGGTTCAATGGTATCGGGAAGTCCACTTTGATCAAAACCATGTTGGGCCAACTGCCACCTATTTCTGGGGCAGTCAGCTTATCCAAAACTAACAAAGTGACCTATTTTAAGCAGGAACTGGACTGGCCCAATGATAATATGACCCCTTTGCAATATATGCAGTCTGTTTTTGAAAAATTAAAGCCCCGGGATCTGCGCAAAGTTTTAGCCCAGGCCGGTTTAGGTAGCCAACAAGCGGCCTTAAGCATGAAACAATTAAGCGGTGGCGAGCAAAGCAAAGTGAAGTTGGCGGAGATGTTGTTGCAGCCGGCTAACGTTTTAGTCCTAGATGAACCTACCAATCACCTGGATGTGGACACCAAAAATGTTCTCCAAAAGGCATTGGCGACCTTTGCGGGTGCTGTTATTGTGGTGAGCCATGAGGCTGAATTCTTGACCGGGGGCTGGATCGATAAGGTTATTGACGTGGAAAAATTAATTTAGTGTTGACAATTCATCTGATAGCGGGTATTATATAAAAGTTGTCGCTTTTACGAAGGCCGCAACAAAAATTAATTTCAAAAACATGTTGACATATGTTTGAGAAATTGGTATTATATAAAAGTTGTCAAATGAGTTATTCAACAAGGAAATAAAATATGAAGAGATTCATACAAGTTCTACTTGTTGCATATATCAAATTATAAATCATATAAAATTATTTAATTAAATGGTTGACTTATGATTTTGAACATGATATAATAGCTAAGTGACATCAAAACAGTAGATCTTTGAAAACTGAACAAAGTTTCGATTTACCAAATGTGCAGGCTTCAAC
>NZ_AZGA01000079.1 GCF_001436375.1 Agrilactobacillus composti DSM 18527 = JCM 14202
CCG
The DNA here is from genome assembly GCF_001436375.1 of Agrilactobacillus composti DSM 18527 = JCM 14202. Classification (GTDB taxonomy): domain Bacteria; phylum Bacillota; class Bacilli; order Lactobacillales; family Lactobacillaceae; genus Agrilactobacillus; species Agrilactobacillus composti. The sequence goes on from NZ_AZGA01000079.1 coordinate 4, forward strand.
TGGGCCCCTAAAACTTTAGCAGACTCATGGGCGAAAAGTTCGGAATTATAGCGGGAATCAAAACTGATGGCTACCCCCCGTTGTTTGGTGGTATCATCTAGGGTATCCATAAATCGGGCTAAGCCTTCGGTAGCCTGGCGCACGGTATAAATATTCATGCGATTGATCCCAGGACCCAAAACCCCCCGCATACCGGCGGTGCCAAATTCCATGGGTGCCGTGAAAGCATCTTCTAAGGCTTTAGGGTCATCTGCCATTTCTTTTAATTGAGCCTTTAAATCCAAGTCCAAGTTTTGGGCCTTTTGCCATAATTGATAATTATCTTGCCAACTCAT
>NZ_AZGA01000011.1 GCF_001436375.1 Agrilactobacillus composti DSM 18527 = JCM 14202
TCGGTACTTTTAGGAACTATTTGGAACGCCTGAATTTATAAATTGGGTAAGTAGGGATCGAACCTACAAATTGCGGATTCAGAGTCCGCTGCCTTACCATTTGGCGATTACCCAATGAAATTTACAACTTTTATAGTATATGAAATATCACAAAGTTTGTCAATTACATATTGTTAATTTCTTGGGTAATGTTACTTATTTCAGGGTGTTGCGGGCTTAAGTTCAGGGGTTGGATGAATTTCCGAAAAAACGAAATCCAGCTTGCCCGTTGGTTGAATATAAACAATGAGTTTCGTGTTTGCCAAATCCATTGTTTCAAAGTGTATTGCAAAAACCTCATCTTGGTGATTTTCATACAATGCTTGCTGATTAATGGTTAAACCGGGGTTACGAAATAGATCCATTTCAAACACCTCCCAAAGAAGTTGCTAAAAAATTAGCGGTTGGCCGTATCCAGCAATTGTTGGGTTAAATAGCGGGGGTCATTTTCAGGTGGCAAAACTTTGACTGGAAAGTTATCATGCACATTTTGCACAGCTTGTTGTAAATTCCCCTTAGAAATGACCTGCTTTTCAAGTGCGGCCTGAACAGCTGTGAATAAATCGGATCTTGCAACTGAATCATATTGTAAAGCTGGGTAACTGTCAAATAAATACAACTTAGACAGACGAGCCAATAAAAGATCAGTCGTTTGATTGGCTTTGGCACTGATTGATTCCAGGATCGTTAAGAAAACCCAAACTGTGTGTAAGTGTTGCTGAGCGTATTCCCAACTGATTTGTTTATCCAGAATTTCTGCGATAATGCTGTAGTCTGAGCGGGACAGGACTTGCATATTTTCTAGCACAAATTCTGTGTTGATAGCTTGTGTTAAGCCATAACGATCTAATAGTTTTTGACTGCGATATTGACTCATAATGGATACCTCATGATTTTTAGGAGAATGGCTACTGAATACAAAAAAAGCGAACCTAGTATTTAGATTCGCATTTTCAGGGTTCAACTGACTTAGTCTATTTTATGATTTTGAATTGATGAACTGTTCCAGAGCAACTTCCGTTTGCGTTCATTCCAAAATGTTTCTTTCATGTCACGATAATAGATATGGACATGACAATTTGGACATTCTTTAAGACCATAAGCCATCGGTTGATGACATTCTGGACAAACAAAGTCTTTTGAAGTTTGATCCTGTGATTCAGACATAATAACAAATCCTTTATTATTTATTAAAGCAGTAGCTTACGATATAATTTGATAATTAATCAGCTTGCTAAGCATATCGGCTTCTTGGTTAACGTGGGCAGCGGTGGTTTGTGGCAAAATAAAGGCTGTCTCCATTTTGTGGGGATCTAAGTCGCCAGTGACTGTGATTAAAGAGTAAAAGGTATTTTCACTCATATCAACTGTATCAACCGTTCTAAACGTATATGCCTTAATTTTATCCAGGTTGTCCGAAAACGGCAACAAGAAGTTCGCAAGAACGCGATAAGAGTAATAAACAGTTTCTTCGTAAGTTTTACCTTTGGCGAAGATCTGAGGGATATTGATAAAATTGATTGTGTAGCCATCATTAGTCTTGGTGTTTTTGACGCCAAAAACAAAATTTTGATTGGATTCAGCTTGAATCATAAACAATCCTCCGAATTGGTGAGAAGTTTTCTTGGTCTGTCATTTCTTAATCATATTCTAATATTAAAGGTTTTTTACCGATTTAGCAAGGGAAATTGTCGATTAATCATTAGAAAACGATAAGAATGTTATAATCTTGCAAAAGTTGATTTACTTTTTAAAATCGAGCTGGTAAAATAGTACAAGTACGCGGGTGTAGTTTAGTGGTAAAATCCCAGCTTCCCAAGCTGAAGTCGCGAGTCCGATTCTCGTCACCCGCTTTAAATAACTTTCTGTGTTAGACCAATGCTGTGGTGTTGGTCTTTTTTGATGCCTTAATTAACAAGTTCTATGCAGATTCATCTGAGTCATGGGGGAGTTTTTCTTGCCGGTGATTAACCGCAATCAAGCAGAGCACGGTGATGACAATTAAGCTACTCCCGACTAAATCACTCACGGTAAAGCTCACACCTAAAACGGTAACCGCCAGAATGGTGGCTGACAAGGGTTCAAAGGCATCTAAAATACTGGCCAGCGTTGTAGAAATATACTTGAGACTGGTTAAATAAAAAACATACGCCAACAAGGTGCCGAAAATAACCACGAAGCCAATGGCAGCAAAGTCCTTACCGCTCAAATGCAAAGGTGTCTGCCAAAATGGTTGAATGCTATTAAAGATGATGCCACCTAACAACATCGCCCAAGTCATGACGATCAACGGGGGATAATGTTCCAACAGTTTCACCGGCAATAAGGTATTAGTTGCCACTGCCACACCTGAAAGTAAGCCCCAAAATAGCGCTAATGGAGATATCACCAAATGCCGACTGTTACCATGGGTCACTAATAAGTAAGTCCCTAAAATCGTCAAAATGATAGCGATGATTTCAATTAAGTTAGGTCGCTGCCTTTTGGCAATCAAAAGCCAAAGGGTAATGAAAATGGGACCGGTGAATTGTAAAACCGTGGCCGTAGCAGCGTTGGTGAAATTTATGGCCACAAAATAAGTGTATTGGGACATAATAACGCCAAAAACTGCAAAAAGTAGCAGTGAAACAACATTGGTTTTACGCTTCCAAATTGACCAGAGATCACGCTTGGTCACTAAGCAATAGCCAAAAAGTAATAGACCACTACCCAATAGGCGCACGCTGGTTAACCAAAAAGGGGATATGGGTAGATTTTCAAAGAGATGCTGGGCAATAACGCCGGAAATACCCCAAAAAGTTGCCCCCACACCAGCCAGTAACATACCCAATAAGGCACTGTTTTTATGTAACATGATTTACTCCTATGATCATAAATTCTAAACCTTAAATAGCGTACCACATCCTTGGCGGTGAAGGGGAAATAATTTTTCGACTGGCGCGGGTTGACAAGGTTAGACACTTTACATTAGAATAAGAAAGAAATCTAGAGAATAAGCTAATAATTGAGGGATATAGTGACTGGGTGATAGTGAAAACCCAGCGATTCAAGTTAGCAGTCGCGCCCTAGACCTAAATCAAGTATATATTAAGTGGGCTTTTGAGCCAATTAGAGTGGTACCGCGGAATTTTTCGTCTCTTCTGTAAGTTAATTTACAGGGGAGCTTTTTTAATATTAGGAGGCAGTTATGGAGTTTAAACAACAAGTGATTTCAGCATTACAGCCAGTTTTAGGCGACAATGTGGACGAAGCAACTTTGAGCAAGTTAATCGAAGTGCCTAAGAATTCTGAAATGGGTGATTATGCTTTTCCAACTTTTATATTAGCTAAGAGCCTGCATCAAGCACCACAACAAATTGCAGCTGATTTAGTCGCAAAAATTGATCAAGCACCCTTTGAAAAAGTCGTTGCGACAGGGCCTTATATTAACTTCTTTTTAAATAAAGCGGCTTTCAGTCAAGTGACACTACAAGAAGTACTGACTCAAAAACAAACTTATGGTGATCAAGATCTAGGCGAAGGTAAGTCTGTTCCCATCGACATGTCTTCACCTAATATTGCCAAGCCAATTTCGATGGGGCATTTGCGCTCCACAGTCATCGGCAATTCAATTGCTAAGATTTTAACAAAAACGAACTATCAACCTGTTAAGATCAACCACTTAGGTGATTGGGGCACGCAATTCGGGAAATTGATCGTAGCTTATAAAAAGTGGGGTTCTGAAGCCGAAGTTAAGGCGGATCCCATCACAAACCTGCTGCGATATTATGTAAAATTCCATAAAGAAGATGTGGCGCATCCTGAACTCGATGAGGAAGCTCGGGAATGGTTTAAGAAATTAGAAGATGGTGACCAAGAGGCAACTGCACTTTGGCAATGGTTCCGTTCTGAATCACTCAAGGAATTCCAAAAGATTTATGACATGCTAGGGGTTGAATTTGATTCCTTCAATGGGGAAGCTTTTTATAATGACAAGATGGATGAAGTTGTCAACTTGTTGGCAGAAAAGCATTTGTTAGTTAAGAGCCAAGGCGCTGAAATTGTTGATTTATCAAAATACAATTTAAATCCAGCCTTGATTCGCAAGTCTGATGGCGCCACACTTTATATGACCCGGGATTTGGCTGCAGCAATTTATCGCAAACGAACTTATCATTTTGTTAAATCATTATATGTTGTGGGTAATGAACAAAGCGAACATTTTAAACAATTAAAAGCTATTTTAAAGGATATGGGCTATGCTTGGGCGGACGATATCATTCATATTCCATTTGGCTTGATTACTGAAAATGGCAAGAAATTATCTACACGGCAAGGACGGGTCATTCTTTTGGAAAAAGTCTTAAATGATGCCATTGACCTGGCTAAACAGCAAATTGAAGCTAAGAATCCAACTTTGGCTAATAAAGATCAAGTTGCTAAAGAAGTCGGCGTTGGCGCCGTAATTTTCCATGATTTGAAAAATGATCGGATGGATAACTTTGATTTCAATTTGGAAGAAGTTGTCCGTTTTGAAGGCGAAACTGGTCCTTATGTCCAATATACAAATGCTCGGGCGCAGAGTATCTTGCGTAAGAGTGGGGTGGACGTGCCGGATACGGCAGAAACTGGGTTAGATGATCCGGCTGCTTGGGAAATCTTGAAATTATTAAATGATTATCCAAATGTGATTCAGCGGGCGTTGGCCGCCTATGAACCATCGGTGATTGCTAAGTACAGCTTGCACTTGGCTAAAAGCTTTAACAAGTATTATGCCCATACTCGAGTTTTAGTAGATGATGGTCAATTAACAGCTAAGTTACGCCTAGTTAAGGCTGTTAGTACTGTTTTGGAAAATGCCTTAGGCTTGTTAGGCGTCGCCAGTCCAAAAGAAATGTAAATCATGAGGTAATGTCGTATGAAAAAAACAGAACGTCAGATGATTTTAGAACAGATTATCCATCAGCATGTGGTCAGTACCCAAGATGAGCTATTGGCTTTGCTTAAAGATGAAGGTGTTGATGCAACCCAAGCAACAATTTCTCGAGATATTCGAGATCTACAAATTGTCAAAGCGCGGGATGAAAGCGGCAATTTACGTTATATGATTTTTCAAGGTGATTCCGTCAGCAACGATGAACGGCTTGAAGATACGATCAGTAATGTGGTGTTGTCGGTGGTACAAGTTCAATTTCTAAATGTTGTCAAAACATTACCTAGCAATGGCAATGTTTTAGCAGCTGTGATTGATGATTTATCAATGCCCGATGTTGTGGGGACCGTCGCTGGCCATGATACGGTGGTGATCATTTCGCCGGACAATGACGCCGCAAAACGGATGCACCAACGTATTTCAGATAACATCATCGAATAGTTTTTTTCAAACGCATTCAAATAGGCTGTCCGCCAGTGTTAGCGGGACAGCCTATTTTTCACTTAAAAAATGGTTAAATATTGCTGGATATGGCGTTTGAATGGCGACTTGTTGGTCGGTGAAAGGTAGACTCAAATCAAGTTGGTAAGCATGCAACATTAATCTGGGAAAACTTTGTGGTGTTTCATAAAGGGGATCGCCAATAATCGGCGCGCCAATATGGGCTAAATGCACTCTAATTTGATGTGTTCGGCCAGTTTCCAAAGTGAGTTTTAGCAACTGATAGTTATTATTTTCTGCTAATATTTCATAACCGGTTTTAGCCGGCAGACCATCTGTGCGGACTTGACGCTTGCGCTTGTCATTGGGGTCAAGTCCAATGGGTGCTGTTATCTGACCAGTGGCCGGCAAGTTAGGATGGCGCTGAATCAAGGCGATGTAGTGACGGTGGATAATTTTATCACGAAATTTGGCGTTTAAAATTGGCACGACCAACGGATTTTTGGCAAATACAATCAGACCGCTGGTGGCCATATCTAAACGGTGTAAAATATAAGGTTTTTGTTTTGTCTGAGCCAAATAGCCGGCGACTTGATTTAATAATGTTCCCCGTTCCCCTGGTTGGTTAGGGTGGGTTTTGATATTGGCGGGTTTAGCCACTACGATGAGATCTTGATCTTCAAAAAAGATAGTCAGACCATTAAAATCATCCACTAGGTAATCTTGCTCGGAGGCCAGTTTGGTGAACCGTAAGGTAATTTTATCCTGCGCGTGGAGGCGTGAGTTAAAGGGTTGATAGACATCATTAACTAAGATATTATGATCAATTCTTAAAAAATGTTGCCATTTTTTGGGAATAAACCAACGTTTTAATTGTTGACGTATCCCCGTGGTTTGGTAATTGTCCGGTAATATAATTGTTCTAGTAATCATGGCAACCTCATTTGTTTTAAAATCCTTCTAAAGGCGGGTGTGGTCAATGCCATTTAATGTTACAATATTTGAAGTATTTTTGTAAATTAAATTGGAGTTAATGTATGAATAATCCAAATAATCCAGCACCATTTAAGAAATATGCTTTACAATTTTGGCAGTGGTTTAAGGCCGTATGGCATCGATTTTGGCATTTCATGCGCTTGCTAAATCATCGCTTTCAGCTAGTTCGGTGGATTTTATTGATCGGGCTAGTGCTATTCTTTTGTTTAAGTGCTTTTTTAACTTACAAGGCCAAGACATCAGATGTTCAAGATTTAAAATCCGCCCTTAAGACCACCACAACGATCTATGATTCGCAAAATCAAAAGGCGGGGTCACTGTACTCACAAAAAGGTACTTTTGTGGAATTAAACCAGATTTCAAAGAATGTACCTAAAGCAGTTATTTCAACTGAAGATCGCAGCTTTTATACTAATCCCGGTTTCGATATCAAAGGGATTGCTCGGTCTGTCCTCAGCTATGTGATTCACCGAGGACAAATTACCGGTGGAGGGAGTACGTTGACCCAGCAGTTGGCTAAAAATGCCTTGCTGACCCAGCAACAAACCTTTTCTCGAAAACTAGAAGAGTTATTCCTGGCCATTGAAATCAATCGCGTGTATTCAAAAGATGATATCATGACCATGTATTTAAATAACGCTTACTTTGGCAATGGAGTTTGGGGGGTTCAAGATGCCGCTCAAAAATACTTCGGCAAAAATGCTGCGGATTTAACCGTTTCTGAAAGTGCCACGTTTGCGGCCATGTTGCGCTCGCCAAGTTACTATAATCCCATTAATCATATGGATAATGCCATTTCAAGGCGTAATCTAGTGTTGGATTTAATGGTGGATAATAAGCAATTAACTTCCCAAGAAGCCAGTGCGGCCAAACAGCAGCAACTCACATTAAATGATACTTATGCCCAAAGTGACGGGTATCGCTATCCTTATTTCTTTGATGCGGTGATTGATGAAGCTATCAATCGTTATGGCCTTAAAGAAGAAGACATCATGAATAAAGGCTATCGCATTTATACGACGTTGGATCAGACGCAACAAGCTGCCATGCAGCGGTCCTTTAACCAGGATTGGGCATTTCCGGCTGATGCTGCTGATGGGACCCCGGTTCAAGGCGGTTCCATCGCCGTTGATCCTAAAAATGGCTATGTTACGGCGGTGGTCGGTGGCCGTGGCGATCATGTTTTCCGAGGTTTAAACCGTGCAACGCAAATTAAACGGCAACCTGGTTCGACCATGAAGCCTTTAGCTATCTATGAACCGGCGTTGGAATCTGGTTATCACTATGACAGTGTTTTGCAAGATAAACTGACTAGTTATGGCAAGAATCACTATACGCCGGGCAATGCAGATAATACGTATGCCGGACAAGTGCCAATGTATGTGGCTTTGGCCCAAAGCAAAAATGCCCCGGCAGCCTGGCTGCTAGACAAAATAGGGGTAAAAAAAGGCGTGGGTGCTGTTGAAAAATTTGGCATCAATGTACCTGAGTCTGATCAGAACTTAGCCTTTGGCCTGGGTGGTTGGGGCAAAGGTGTTTCCCCTTACCAAATGGCCCGGGCATATACCGCTTTTGCCAATAATGGCAAATTAGCCAATACGCACTTTATCACAAAGATTGTAGATGCCACTGGCGCGGTTATCGTGGATAATAGCGATTTAAAGAGTAAGCAAGTCATTTCTAGCAGTCATGCTAAAGAAATGACCAGTATGCTGTTAGATGTCTTTAAAAACGGCACTGGGCAAACTGCGAAACCAAGTGGCTATACAGTTGCTGGTAAGACTGGAAGTACCGAAGTACCGGATAGTTACGGCTATGGTACCAAGGATCAATGGATTGTGGGTTATACCCCAAATATTGTCGTTGCAACTTGGATCGGTTTTGATAATACTGATCAAACTCATTTCTTAAAGGGGATTAGTGAGCAAGGTGTGGCGCCTATTTTTAAATTAGAAATGGAAAACATCTTGCCAAATGATGGGGATTATCAATTTAATACACAACCGGCTTCCACCATCGCTGCCGACGAAAATGCCAATAATAAAGGTAATTGGTTCGATGATATTGGCAAGAATATCGAAGATGGCATCGAAAATGGAAAAAATGTGTTAAAGAATGCCCAAGAAAAAGCTAATGAATGGTATAATGATTTGAAATCGTTTTTTGGTAACTAAATCACAATTTAAAGGAGATCGACATGGCTGTTAATATTTATGATACTGCAAACAAATTAGAGGAAGAATTACAACAAACCGAAGAATTCATGCTGTTGCAAAAAGCTTTTGCTGATGTTAAAAAGGATGATTTTGCCTTTGCAACATTCAAGAAATTCCAACAACTTCAAATGGAATTACAACAACAACAAATGAATGGTGAAGAAATCTCTGATGACAAGATCAAAGAAATTCAAGATATGAGCGAACAATTATCTAAATATGACTCTATCAAGGGCCTGATGGATACTGAACGTAAAATGAGCACTTTGATGGATGATTTAAACCGGATCATCTCTAAACCAATTGCTGACATTTATAAATTACAGTAAGCTTTAAGCTTTGAATTTGAATATTTCCACTGCGATTTTTGCAGCTGGGAATATTTTTTTGCAAAAAATTGGGAATTTATGCGAATTCTTAAGCTTATCTTTAGCTTTTTTACGTATACTATTATATAAGTCTATACATTTTCACCAAATAAGCATTGGAGGTGGCTTTATGAAATTTATTCATTGTGCTGATGCCCATCTAGATAGTCCATTTTTAGGCTTGAAACAAATGGATGCACAAATTGGGGCGCAATTATATCAAGCACCCTTTACAGCATTTGAAAAAATGATTGAGCGCGCCATTAGTGATGACGTGGCATTCGTATTAATTTCAGGCGATACATTTGATTCACAAAATCAAAGTTTAAAAGTACAGTGGTTTTTAAAGAATCAATTTGAACGCCTCCAAAAGGCGCAAATACAAGTTTATCTTATATTTGGAAATCACGATTATATTAATGACACCACGACTCATGTGAACTATCCGGAAAATGTCCATGTTTTTGGACCAAGTGTTCAAACTTATCGCTTCATTAGTCAAGAAGGTTATAAGATCGATATCAACGGGTTTAGCTATGATCAACGCCATATTCCCACATCACGGACTAGTGAATATCCAAAGCCGGCGCCAGATGCCAAATTAACCATTGGTATGTTACATGGGGGGCTTTATGGCAATGGGGCTAATGACTATGCACCCTTTACATTAGAAGCGCTCCAGCAACAGGGTTATGACTATTGGGCCTTGGGACATATTCACCATCACCAAATTTTAAGTCAGCGGCCTTTGATTATTTATCCCGGTAATTTGCAAGGGCGTCAAGCTGATGAAAGCGGAGCTAAGGGTTTTTATGAAGTGAATTATGATTTCGACGAATTGAAACCAACTTTTATGCCAGTGGCACCATTTCAATGGCAGACCTTGACGGTGGAATCCCCTGAACCACTGAATATTAATGCTGTAGTGGCCCATTTACAAGATATGCTCATAGCTTTTCCAAGACACACTAATTTCTTGTTATCCATCGTTTTAAAGGCCAATTCAGTGGCCAAAGAAGTTCAAGAGGCGTTAATCAACGAGCAGTTATTGAGTATCTTGCAAGATCAACTAGGCAATACCATGGCGAATCAAATTATTTATCCGGTTTCAGTTCGCCTGATGGCTGAAGCAGATATGAATTTGCCAGAAATAGATACGAAGTTTTGGCAAGCCAATGTGGATCAAGTTTTCAATTTAAAAAATTTACGCGAAGTTCTGGGTAATTTAACCAGTGAACGCTTCATTACCCAGGAGTTTATTCATGAAGATAGACTAAATGAATTGCGTAAGAATGCCGAACTGAAAATTTTAAATAATATCCAAGAAGAGGATGCGGATTAATGTATATTCGACAGGTGAAAGTATTTGGCTTTGGGAACTTGATTGAGCGCGAATTTACCTTTGATCCCAAATTAACGGTTGTTTACGGGTTGAATGAAACTGGGAAGAGTACGCTATTAGAATTTATTGTGAGTATTTTATTTGGCTTTGCTACGAAAAAGCGTCCCTTTGAACAATACATTCCTAAGAATTCAGGTCGTTATGGTGGTGAGTTAACGCTCAATATCAAGGGCAAAGATTACCTTGTACGCCGGGTAGACGGCACTTCCGGTGGTGAACTAGAAACGTATATTGATCAGCAAAAAGTGCCCAACGAATTATTCTACAATGCCTTGAAGCCTTTAAATAAAGATTTATTTAAGGAATTATTTTATTTTGATACAAATGAAATGCTATCTATTGCGAATCTAAATAAAAATGAATTGATGCAGCAGATTTTAGCGATCGGGGCAATCAATAGTGGCGACTGGCTCAAGCAGGCTGAAACCTTTGAAAGTCAGGCTAAGGCCCTGTATAAACCTAGTGGCCGTAAGCCGCCAATTAACCAAAAGTTAAATGATTATCATGCGTTGGAACAAAAAATTCAGCGAACACGACAAAACTTGCCCCGTTATTTGGCCTTAGAAAATGACCAAGCTACTGTCAGTCAGAAATTAACAGACATTGTGACCCAACAAGGCCAATTGGATGACGCGGTTAAACAACTGGCACACTTACAAGCAATTTGGCCGAGTTACCAGCAGTATTTGGATCTGCAAGCGGAACAAACACCTGATATGGCAAATCAAGGTGATGTAGTGGCCATCAATGAGAAATATCAGCAAATGCAGACGAAAATTGATATGCAAACTGATTTCATTGAAAAGCGCCGAGGCCAGAGTTTACAACCGACAACGGGGAATACTTATTATGACACCCATGCGGATGAATTTTTACAAATGCAACAAAAATTACCTCATATTCAGACTTTGGCCAGTCGGCATGAGGTATTACAAAAGCGCATCACAGAAAATAAAACACAACTGGCGCAATTACAAGAAAGTAATGCTGCAGTAACGAAAGACATGCAACCGTTGTCCAGTGAAGATTTGAGTCTAGTGAGTCAATACAAAGCGCAAGCGAAAACGCAAGAGACCTTAAAGACCCAATTAGATCAAACCGATGCTGAGTTGCAGTTGCAAGAAAACCAACACGTTCGGACTTTAAATGATTTACAGGCGGTTCAAGCTCAGGGCTCACCGGCTGAGAGCAGTGGCTTTTTAAATGGATTAATGGTCCTTGGTGGGCTTATCTTCATTGTTGGGTTATTTCTACCAAGTTTTGTCAAAATCATTTCTTTGGCTGGTATTGGATTGGTAGCTTTAAGTGTTTATCAAAAGAAAACGGTGGCAACACGCACGACCGATCCGCAAATTGATGGGCAGATTCAAGTGGTACAGGCACAAATTGAAAGTGTCAAACAACAGCGGCATCAATTAGGAGCCAAGCAGCAAGAAGTGACACAAAAGTTGCAGGAATTGACCCAAAATATTCAACAAATTCAACAGAAATATCATTTGAATGATCAAGTGGATCCGTTGCAAGTTCAATCTTTGTTAACTACAATTAATCAACTGCAGGAAGATATTGAAAACCAGACTGCAGAATTAGAAGATATGCAACAACAATTAATCGAATTCGACAATTTAGCAGCATTTTTAAAGGATAAATTAGGACAAGTACCTACTTTTTCAAAAGATTATTTCCAAGTCTTAAATGACGCATTAAAAGATTTTGAGAAGGTTAGCGCCCAAAATCAACAAACGATTTTGGAACAAGAACAATTAAAAACGTGGTTAAAGCAACAAAATGTGGAATTAGCTGATTTGCGTTATCAACAACAACAACTTTTAGCTGATAATCATTTTAAAGATTTTACAGCGTTACAAAAGGCTTTAGGGACGCTTAAAACAGCACGCGACAATCAAGAACGCTATCATTTCTTGAAGAATCAATTAGCCCCTGAACTGGATAGTTTGACGCATTTTCAAACGGAGGCTGAATTAAAGCAGACTTTGGAACAACAGCGCAAACAATTGGTAACACTTAATGAGCAAGCTGAAAAACTGCATCAAGACCATAATGAGCTCACGGTTAAAACGACGCAATTAGCCACCGGTGATCGTCTCCAAGAACTCCAACAACAACTGGCTAACTTGCAAACGGCGTTACTGGCCGACATCAACGACTATTTACTAGCGACTTTAACCGCGCAGTGGGTTCGGGGTACTTTGGAAGCTGCTAGTCAGAATCGCTTACCTAAAATATTAGAACATGCCCAAGCTTATTTTAGAATATTAACATTTGATAATTATCAAAGGATTATCTTCAAGGCCCAAAATATCTACGTTCAGTCTAAGGATATTCAAGAGTTTAACGTCAATGAGTTGTCTTTGGGAACGATGGAACAGCTATATTTGGCGTTACGTTTAGCATTCACAGTGGAATTAAGCGATTTGGTGAAGATGCCAATCTTATTAGATGACGTCTTGGTGAATGCTGACCAGCAACGGTTAACGCAATTGGTCAAACTTGTTGAGCAGATTAGTGCGGACAATCAAATTATTCTGACAACTGCCCACAATGAATTTTTAGATTTGTTTAAAGCAGCAAAAGTTATTCAATTGTAAAGGAGATTCTATGTCAAAAGGGTTAGTAGACTATCAAGATGGGGAACATATCGATCAAAATGTTTTAATTCGAGATGCCGATATTCGCACCGCAAAAAATGGGAAGCCATTCATTGCACTTATTTTCTCAGATAGTTCTGGACAAATTAAGGGAAAATTATGGGGCGCTAAACCAGAAGATATCGCACAATTTGTGAAGGGCACGATTGTCCATTTGAAGGGTTTGCGGGAGATTTATCAAACCACCCCCCAAGTTCGTATCGATAAAATGACGGTGAGTACAGATCCAAATATTTCAGTTGATGATTTAGTACCCCATGCACCAATAAATAAAAGTGATTTAGAAGCTCAATTGAATCAATACCTATTAGAAATAACAGAGGCCAAATGGAATCGGATTGTCCGCTGGTTGTTGGCCAAAACCGATGGTAAATTTTTTGATTATCCTGCAGCCAAATCTAACCATCATGCTTATGCGGGTGGGTTGGCTTATCACACCATCAGCATGTTGAAATTAGCGGCGGCTATCAGCCAAGAATATCCACAAATTAATCAAGCTTTGCTATATGCTGGCACTATTTTGCATGATCTAGGCAAGGTTGTTGAGTTAACCGGCCCAGAGACCACCACCTACACCTTGAGTGGCAATTTGATTGGGCACATCGTCTTAGTTGATGAGGCAATTGTAGAAGCCTGTGAGGCTCTTAATTTTGCTTTAACTGATGAGAAAATTATTTTACTGCGTCATATGGTTTTAGCCCATCATGGGCAGTTGGAATTTGGATCACCGGTTCGACCTAAATTATTGGAAGCTGAAGTGTTGCATCAAATTGATGAAATGGATGCTTCCTTGACTATGATTTCAACAGCGTTGGCCCATACCAAACCTGGTCAATATACACCCCGACTATTTGCATTAGAACAAAGACAGTTTTATCAACCTAAGTTATAAAAACATACAAAAACAGCGCAGCCATCAAATTGGCTGCGCTGTTTTTGTAAGTACTTTTTGATTCAAGATAACCGATTCGGCTATTTACTTTGCAGAAGAAGTAGTTGAACCAGTACCTGAGGTAGATTTGCTAGATTGTAGGTAACCAGCTAAGATATCTTTCATATCATTATCCTTGATGGAGACGTTACCCTTTTTCAAAGACTTGGCGATAACGCCCTGCATAACGGTAGAATCTTGCATCCACTTGTTATAAAGTTGTGTCTTTAATTCAGCAGTGTGGTCTGACATCTTACCCTTACCAGGGTTCTTGATCATTTCAATGACTTCATAGCCAGATTCTGTTTTAACAGGTGTTTTGGTGTATTCGCCATTCTTCAGCTTAAAGGCAGCCTTTTTAGTGGCAGAGTCCATTGAAGTGTCTGTGTTATCAAAGGCAGGTAACTTACCACCATTGTTTTTAGTAGCAGAATCAGTTGAAGACTTCTTAGCCAGATCAGCGAACTTAGCACCGCTGTTCAATTGATTAATAATATCATTTGCAGCATCTTCAGATGAAACGACAATATGTGCCACGGTAACTTTAGGCTCGTAAGATTTCCATTGCGTCTTCAAGTTAGCATTCGTGACTTTCTTGTTAGCTTTTAAAGCAGCTTCCGTTAACAAGTTTGTCCGGATATTCTTTTTGAACGAAGCGGTTGTCATACCGTTTTGTTGGAGCAAAGAACTGAAGGAAGAGCCGTATTGATCTTTATACTTGTTGTATTCCTTAGTCACTTGCTTGTCGGAAACTTTTTTACCATATTGATCTTCTAAAACTTGTGTGATGATCATGGTTTGCAATGTGGATTTACCAGCTGAGGACTTCTTCATTTCGTTATAGTAGTCGTCCTTGGTAATTTTGCCGCCTTTAGTTGTGGCAACGGTGTTGTTATTGGAACAGCCGGCTGCAACAAAAATTAGCATGATACCAGCCAAAGCTAGTAAAAGCTTCTTTAAACCTTTTGACATCAAATAAACACATCCTAATAAAAAAAATTTTACTGTTCAACGCAGTAAGTCCTCGAATAATATACCATAATCAAGAAAATAATGATACGAATTCTCAAATATTCACACTTATTTCAAACTTTCTATATAATTGAAATTATTACTTCGGTGCCACATCGTTAAGGCTTTCCGTCAGCTCAGTGACGGTGTCATTGAGCTGGTCAATTCTAGGCTGTGTTTCAAATTGAAAAGTGTCCAGGGTATCCTTTAAGCCCTCAGCAACGGTGACACCAGTGGTTTGGACAGTGTCGTTAAAGTGATTGACCGAATTTTTGAAGTGGGTTAAACTAGTTTGAAAATCTTGGGTAGCCGCTGTCACATCATCGACATAATTTGTCACGGCTTCAATGTGTTGGGTCCCGGTTTTTTTAGTGGTCAATAGCCCGTAAAGGCCACCGGCAAGTGCGCCCAAAAGTAGCCCGGTTGCAAATTTTGCCATATTTAAACCTCCAAATGCGCCTTGATGTTATCGGCGATTTTTTGTAATTTTTCAGGGGTATATTGATCTGTATGGTCACCCCAATGCATCCAGAAGTCGTCTTTTTTAGAATAGCGGGGGACAAAATGAACATGGGAATGGAAAACTGACTGATAGGCGATTTCACCGTTATTATTACAAATGTTCATCCCAATAATTTTGGGGTCACTGGCCTTAATAGCTTTTGCAATCAAGGGGATCCGGCTGAAAACTTGTGCTGCTAATTCCTCATCATATTCGAAAATGTCAGCCACATGTACTTTAGGAACCAGTAAAGTATGACCTGGGGTGACTTGGGAAATGTCTAAAAATGCTTTGACATAGTCATCCTCATAAACGGTTGTGCTGGGAATTTCATTTCGAACAATTTTACAAAAAATACAATCTTCCATAAAAACTATTCCTCCTTGAGTGGATAAATGAATTTCTAATCTTTAATTTTCATGCTATCATAAAGTGATTAACTTTAACAGAATTCAAAAAATAAGGGGCAACTAAATTGAGTTTAGAGATCAAAAATTTGACTGGTGGCTATGCCCATGTAGCCGTTTTAAAAGATGTTTCCTTTACCGCAAATGACGGTGAGATCACCGGATTAATTGGATTAAACGGCGCTGGCAAGTCCACGACCATTAAACATGTTATCGGTCTATTGATTCCGCAAAAGGGCGAAATCAATGTGAATAATATGACCCTAAAGGCAAATAAAGATGCATACCATCAACAAATCGCTTATGTACCGGAGACACCGGTGTTATATCCTGAACTAACACTAAGAGAACACATTGAATTGGCGATTTTGGCTTATGATTTAGATCATGATGAAACGATGGCTAAAGCCATGGTTTTATTAAAAAAATTTCGGTTAGATAATAAACTGGATTGGTTTCCAAATAACTTTTCCAAAGGTATGAAACAAAAGGTCATGATTGTTTGTGCTTTTATGACGGATGCCAAATTATTCATTATCGATGAACCTTTCACAGGATTAGACCCACTGGCGATTCATGATTTGTTAGACGTTGTTGAAGCTAAAAAAAAGGCTGGTGCTGCCATTTTAATGTCAACGCATATCTTAGCCACCGCCCAACAATATGCTGATCGTTTCGTCTTGCTAAATGACGGTAAGGTTCGCACCAGTGGTACGTTGGCAGAGTTAAAGCAAACCTTTAATATGTCAGATGCTAATTTGGATGATATCTATCTCCAGATGACAAAAGAGGCGGTTGATAACCATGCTTGAGTTATGGCAACAACGTTTACGTCGACATATCAGTCGGCAGTTTAAATACTTGCGCTTAGTGTTCAATGATCATTTCGTGATCGCCCTTATTTTTTTAATTGGTGCTTTGGCCATGGGCTACGCTAATTTATTAAAATTATTGCCCACTGCCCCTTGGTGGGGAGGCTTAGTAGTGGGATTATTGTATGGTGTGGTCCTTGGGGTGGGGCAATTAGCCACCTTGCTGGAACAAGCCGATGATACCTTCTTATTGCCTAAAGAAAGTGACCTTTTCCACTATTTGGTCGCTGCACGTAATTATAGTTTGATATTGCCCACTATTTTTAGTATCCTAGCAGGTATTGCAATTTTGCCCTTAGCGGCGGTTTTGGTGGCAAATTTTGGGCTTTGGGCCGGTGTCATGATGATCTTGACCTTGATCATTTTAAAGGATACCCAATTGTGGCTAGCACTCCTAGGAGCCTATGAAGTCAACGGGAAAACACCGACATTATACCAACACAAAACCTACTTTTACGGTGTGGTCTATGGCTTAATGTTACTGGGGCTTTATTTATCGCCGTTTATTAGTGTTGTATTAGCGTTGGCTTGGAATTTATGGATGCGGCGCAACATTACGGGCTATGTTTTAGAAGGTCAGTTGCGCTTTGAAGCCAACATTGATCTGGAGGCTGCACGCCAGTATAAGATTCTAAAGATTTATAATTTGTTTACGGATATTCCAAGTTTGCAACGGCATGCCAAACGCCGTAAATATTTGGACTTTTTATTAAAACTATTTCCAGCCAATCATCGCAATACTTATTTATACTTATTTGCCCGGGGGTTTTTGCGGGGGACTGAGTATTTAGGTTTTTATTTACGCTTTTTATTGATTGGCACCCTTATTTTATGCTTTGTCCATCAATTATGGGTCAGTCTGGTGCTTTATTTACTATTTTTATATCTATCCGGGTTCCAACTGTTACCATTCTTTGATCAATATGATAGTATTGTTTTTACGAAACTTTATCCGATACCGGCTAAAGAAAAGTTGGCCGGTTTTCAAAAATTATTAATGACAATATTAGGCCTGCAATGGTTTGTGACCTCTATCCCATTAGTGTTTGTGTTTGGGGTTAGCCTCCAGACGGGATTGATGATCATTGGGGGATTGGCGTTGACGCTTGTTTTTGTTTTTGGCTATGCCAAGACACGCTTAAAAAAAGGCTTGGCCGAGTAATAGCTAATTTAAAAACTGTTAATATATAACCATGTAAATAAAATTTGAGGTTTTAAGTTTGTGATTACCTCGGCATTAATCTATTTGAATGCTGATTTAATGGTGATTGTATGCTTTAAAACTTGTTAGAGGAGTTTGGCTGTATGACTTTTGGACTCAGTCAAGATTGGGAGATTGAATCTGCTGGTGGCAGTACGGGTAATGCCTTTATTGGAATTTCCACGCAGCATGATACCAAAAAGATTTTTTTGAAACGAAATACCTCACCTTTTCTAGCTGCACTATCCGCTGAGGAGATCACACCCAAGTTACTTTGGACAAAGCGCATGCCTTCTGGGGACGTGATCACTGCCCAACAGTGGGTCGATGGCTGGACGTTAACCAAAGGGGAAGTTCAAAATCAACGGACTGCACAACTATTGGCTAAGGTGCATAGCTCCAACTTATTAAAAAGTATGCTGGAGAAGATTGGCGGCAGTTTTGTGACCCCAGATCAAATGTTACAGCAACTCAGTGCCGGTTTACCAACTAAGGCCAAGCAAAGTGCTGCAATTGCTACTGGATTACGCTGGCTAGAAAATCATACCTTACAAGTTCCAATTTCCAGTTACCGTGTGTGCCATGGCGACTTGAATAAGAAAAATTGGTTGCAGACACGGTCTGGCAATTTATTTTTAGTGGATTGGGATCAAGCAATGTTGACCGATCCCGCTTATGATTTGACGACGGTATTGTTGAATTATATTCCCTTTGGAAAATGGTCTTGGTGGCTGAGTGCCTATGGGTTAACCTTGGATGAGGTGTTATTGCAAAGAATACAATGGTTTGCAATTTTGCAGCAAGTTGCGCAAGGCTGCGCCCAGAGCACAGCCAAAGATGTGGCGGCAATGCAGCAAACCATTGCCAGTTTAACAAAAATGATTAATGTGAATGATTAGGAGAATGTATGAGATTAAGAAATAAACCTTGGGCCAAAGAACTTATCGCGGCGCATCCGGCGTATATTTTAGTGCGGCCAGAAACCATTAAGGGCCATTGGCAAACCCGGTTTGAAACCGAACAACCCTTAAGAATTGAAATTGGCTCTGGTAAGGGACAATTCATCGTAGAAATGGCTAAAGCTTTGCCACAATTTAATTTTATTGCAGTGGAGGTTCAAGAAGCGGCCATTGCCATGATTTTAAAAAAACAAGTTGCTGCGCAATTACCAAATTTGCAGTTATTGTATGCCAATGGTGCTGATTTAGGCGACTATTTTGCCCCAGATGAAGTGGCACAAATTTATTTAAATTTTTCTGATCCCTGGCCTAAAACCAGACATGAAAAACGGCGGCTGACGTACCAATCGTTTTTGCGGCAATATCAAACTATTCTGCAGCCCCAGGGGAAATTAGCATTTAAAACAGACAATCTTGGGTTGTTCGAATATTCGTTGGTGAGTTTAAGCCAATTTGGGCTGATTTTAGACTTTGTTTCGTTAGACTTGCATCACGACCCTCGGGTGACTTTTAATATTGAAACCGAGTATGAAACCAAGTTTGCCACCAAAGGTCAGCCAATTTACCAGCTAAAGGCACATTTTAAATAAAAAAGCAAACGCCAAAAATAAGGCGTTTGCTAAAATTTAGAATGTAAAATCAATGATGGCATTAAATCTTGTAAACATCTAATAATTCACCAGTAGCTGTATCAGCGGCAAACTCATACTGCTGCAAGCCGTCATCTTCTTGGCGAGTAATACCGCCAAAATAGGCTTTTGTATGACGCTGATTGTCAGAATATTGGGCAGGTCTTTGTTCGATCCATGCGCCTTCAATGGGACCTTCCCGTAAAAATAAGGCTTTAACATGGTCTAAGATCTCATCTCTTCGCTGACGTTTTACAAATTGACAGCCATAAGTCATGGCACCACTTAAAAGCACACCAGCCACAAAGCTAAGACCATACAATTTCAGACCTGAATTAGAGCTGTTTTCTTTTGACATAATAAATGCCTCCTGTTCTCCCAGTTAGTTAACCTGTATATGGACAAGTATAACGTGTTTTCTTGGTAAACAAAATTATTTTCTTTTTCACTTACTTATAGTAAACTGTAGTATAGCATAATAAATGGGGAGTGGATATTTTGAAACAACTTGAAACTTTAACAGATGAATCTTTAGCACAAATTGCAAACACTGGCAAACATGTCTTTATGTTCACCGCGACTTGGTGTGGCGATTGCCGGGCACTAGCCCCATTTTTACCGGCAATTCAAGCAGAATATCCTGATTACGAATTTATCGAAGTTGATCGGGATAAATTTATGGATCTAGCCCAAAAGTGGCAAATTTTTGGTATTCCTTCTTTTGTGGCCTTTGATGGCGGCAAGGAAATCGGACGTTATGTCAATAAAGATCGCAAAACTAAAAAACAAGTAGAAGCTTTCATGGATAGTTTACCCCAGTAAAACAAATCAAAGGAGTTTTGAAACACATGCTGATTGCTAGTTATAATCTTAAAGCTTTAGGGGATGTTCTAATTACCATTGTGGCCCCAGACACTAAAACCCAAGCGGTCACGCAAAAGGGCGATGTGGTTCGTATTTTTGATCCAGAATCTAAGCAAACCCTAGGCTACAATTTCTTTAATATTTCAGACTATTTACCAGGATTAGCTGTAGCTGGTCAAGTAGATACAACGACGCAATTAGTGCAAAAATTAAACGATATCTTGCAACAAAATGGGTTTAAACCAGAGCTTGAAAATGACGATACGCCTAAATTTGTCATCGGTTATGTTGAAACATTAAGTGAGCATCCGGATTCTGATCATTTGCACATTGCCCAGGTGCGTGTTGATCACGACCAAAAATTGCAAATTGTTTGCGGTGCGCCAAACATTGCGCAAGGACAGCGGGTCGTTGTGGCTAAAGTTGGGGCAATGATGCCAGATGGTGCGATTATTTGGCCGGGCAAATTGCGGGGCGTTGAATCTGATGGTATGATTTCATCAGCTCGGGAGCTAGATTTACCTAATGCGCCGCAAAAACGGGGTATTTTAGTGTTAGCTGATAATGCGCCTGTCGGCGCAGCTTTTGATTTTCAGCAAGCTCAAAATACATTTGCTTAATTTTTCAGTTAAATTTGTAAGGCCTAGAAGTTGGTGAGTATTTACCAACTTCTTTTTTGTAAACTGTTTTGAAAATTACCGGAAACGGTCCTATGTGTTCGTCGCAACTTGTTATATAATGAATATTGTCTGAAAGGAGAGTCATACCATGACGCATTACGATGGCCCGGCTTTTTATCGAAAAATCGGTGATAAGCCAGTAACGAATACCAAAAGACAAGCTAGACCAAAAGTGTCTACGGTTAAGACCAGTGTGGCCAAGCCAAAGCCGCCAGTCTCCTCAGGACGGCCAGGTCTGGATGAAAATTTTGCAAGATCGCATATTGTTACATATAAACGCGCTCAAAATGAACAACGCTATTATCAAGCCCTACTAGATGAGATGCAAAAGCCTAGGTGGAGCTATTATTTGTTAGGGCAGCCAGAACAAGTCGCTAAGCCAACTACAAACACGAGTACGACAAGTTATGCATTTGAACCCCAACCGACCCCGCCAGCAACTGAACAGGCTGCTGCTGATAATAGTGACGTGACACTTGAAGAGCCTGAACAAGCAATTAACGGTGCCGATAAAACCAGCGAGACATTGCCACCGGTTGAAGATCAGACTGCTGAGCCAGCTGAACAAACGACTACTGCGGCTGATTCTTTGCAACAGCCGTCCATTAAAGTGCCAGATGTTCCTCAAGATAATGCTCGGCAACAACAGCCAGTTGAGCCGAAAGTCGAAAACACAAGTCAGATTTCTGCAACTGACAGCGCCGCGTCTAAGACAACAGCGGCGCCAGAAACTGTCAACCAACCAGAGAACAAGCGCATGCATACCGAAATGTCTGCTGCCGCATCTATTGCCCCTAAAACGACCGTGTCGTCTGCCGATACCCGCTCAACGGCTACGATGCCGATACAGGCTGAACCACAGGCAACAGCCTCAGATAAGCCTTATGTATTGCCACCCCTAAGTCTGTTACCAACGAGTGCTAAACCGCAACAAGCTGAAATGACGGATTGGGCGGACCAGCAAAAACAGGTGTTAGATGAAACCTTGCAAGCTTTCCATGTAGCCGGGTCTGTAACAAAATATACCATTGGCCCCACGGTGACTCAATTTGAGGTTGCACTGGAACGTGGTGTTAAAGTGAGCAAAATCACCAATCTTAACGATGATTTAAGACTGGCGTTGGCCGCTAAAGATATCCGCATTGAAGCGCCAATTCCTGGGCGTAGTACTGTGGGTATCGAAATTCCTAACTTGAAATCTCGAGAAGTTCGCCTGGCAGAAGTATTACAGTCTGATGCGTTTCAAAACAGTCAATCACCGTTGACGATTGCCTTAGGGGTCAATTTATTTGGTCAACCAGTCGTCGGTGATATTGCTAAAATGCCCCATGCGCTGATTGCCGGCTCAACTGGTTCAGGGAAAAGTGTCTTCATCAATTCGTTATTAACTTCATTGATGTATAAAGCTTCACCAGATGAAGTGAAACTATTATTGATCGATCCTAAAGTCGTTGAGTTGGCGCCATATAATGGGCTACCGCATTTACTGGCACCAGTGATTTCAGATACCCGAGAGGCGGCTGCAGCTTTAGAGTGGACGGTTGATGAGATGGAGAAGCGTTATCAACGCTTCGCTGCAGCCAGTGTGCGCAACATTGGTCAATTTAATCAAAAAGCATTACAAAATCACAAACCCGGCTTAAAGATGCCCTATATCGTCTTAATTATTGACGAATTGGCCGATTTAATGATGACTGCTTCCAACGACGTTCAAGACAGTATTGCCCGGATCACTCAAAAGGCCCGGGCGGCGGGGATTCATTTGATAGTGGCTACCCAACGACCGAGTGTCGACGTGGTAACCGGCACCATTAAAAATAACATTCCAACGCGTATTGCGTTCATGGTTTCGAGCCAAATCGATTCCCGGACGATTCTGGATACGGGTGGTGCAGAACGTTTGCTGGGTAAGGGCGACATGCTTTACTTGGGCAGTGGCCAAAACAATCCGGTCCGACTTCAAGGGACATTTATCAATAATGAAATCGATACGGTCATTGATTTTGTGAAGCAGCAACAAACTAGTGCCTATCAATTTCGCGCCAGTGACTTGTTGAAAAAATCAATTGCCAAGTCCCAAGAAGATGATCTGATGCCGGAAGTACTCACCTATTTAGCTAGTGAGAAGACGATTTCTACATCAAAATTGCAGCGGATGTTTTCCATTGGTTATAATCGGGCGGCTAATATTATCGATGATTTAGAAGCCCAAAATTATATCGGTCAAGCACAAGGTTCTAAACCCCGCGAGGTCTATTTTAGTTCTGAGGATTTGAAAGCTAAAAACATCACGCAATCATCAGGTGGGCCTGTTCATTTTCAACGGCCTGATTCACAAGAATAAAACAAAAATGCATAAGGAGTTTTTATTGTAATGGCAAATTCACCAATTTATTATTTTATCGGTATTAAAGGCACAGGGATGGCTGCTTTGGCCATGATTTTACATGACATGGGCCAAGAAGTTGAGGGCTCTGATATCTCGAAGCATACCTTCACCCAAGGACCATTAGAAGCTGCTGACATCCCAATTTATGATTTTTCAAAGGCTAACCTCAAACCAGGCATGATCGTTATTGCGGGGAATGCCTTTGACGATGACCAGGTGGAGATCAAGCAGGCTAAGGCCATGAATTTGGAGTTTTATCGCTATCACGAATATGTGGGTAAGTTAATGGCCAACTACACCAGTATTGGTGTCGCCGGCACTCACGGTAAAACCAGTACCACTGGATTATTGGC
Organism: Agrilactobacillus composti DSM 18527 = JCM 14202; assembly: GCF_001436375.1. GTDB lineage: Bacteria > Bacillota > Bacilli > Lactobacillales > Lactobacillaceae > Agrilactobacillus > Agrilactobacillus composti. The sequence goes on from NZ_AZGA01000011.1 coordinate 23,842, forward strand.
CCATGTTTTGGGTGGTGTTGCCAAAACAGCCTATCTGATTGGTGATGGCATGGGTAAAGGTGATGCCGACGCTCGTTTCTTTGTGTTTGAAGCTGATGAATATCGGCGCCATTTCTTAGCTTATCATCCTGATTATTTAATCATGACCAATATCGATTTTGATCATCCTGATTATTACAAGGATATTAATGACGTGGTGGCTGCTTTTCAAACGGAGGCCAACCAAGTTAAAAAAGCGCTGTTTATCTGGGGTGATGATGCGCACTTGCAACAATTGACAGCCAAGGTGCCAATTTATACGTACGGTACTAAAACAACTGACGATTTTCAGGCGGTCAATATCAAGCGGGGTGTCAATGGTTCAGAATTTGACGTATTACACCATGGCAAGAATATCGGCCATTATCAAATACCGCTATTTGGGGAACATAATATTTTAAATAGTTTGGCCGTCGTGGGTGTGAGCTTCTTAGAAAAAATCAGTGCCCAGGAATTAGCTGCTGAATTTTTGACGTATAAAGGGGCTAAACGCCGCTTTGCTGAAAAAGATATCGCGGATATGACCATCATCGATGATTATGCCCATCATCCTTCTGAAATTAATGCTACTTTAGATGCGGCCCGGCAGAAATTTCCCGATAAACAAATCATTGCTGTTTTTCAACCTCATACTTATAGTCGCTTAAAAGCCTTGTTAAGCGGCTTTGTTCAAAGTTTGAATAAAGCTGATAAGGTTTATCTTACCGATATTTTTGGATCAATTCGTGAGCATTCAGGAAATATTTCCATCAATGATCTGGCTGATAAGTTAGATAATGGTGGGGATGTTTTGAAGGTCGATGATATGAGCCCATTATTGCAATATCACAATGCCGTTGTCGTATTCATGGGGGCTGGTGATATTCCAAAATATGAAGTGGCTTATGAAAACTTACTTCAAGGTAAGAAATCAGTATAAAGTCGGATGGATTGCAAAAATCTCTGAGATACAATAAAATTATAAGGTTAAGATAAGAAGGGGGACTGAACTATGCAACAACAAGTACCTACAAATGAAGTCGTTGCTAAAGATGAAGGCTTGAGCCGGTTCTTTACAAGAGTTTATGGCTACATGGCTGCTGGCGTGTTAGTCTCGGCATTGGTTTCATATTTAGCATTAAATACGTTTAGAGATCAATATGCATCATTACTGCAAGCTCATCCATCCGTGATGTGGTTGTTGTTTATTGTTGAAATTGGCATGGTGTTTGCCTTTAGAGCCACAACTAGACGATCTTCGGCGGTCAATGCGGCGTTGTTCTTTAGTTTTGCAGCGGTCAATGGGTTAGTATTATCTATTACGTTGTCTTATTACAGTGGCCGAGATATCACCATGGCCTTCATCACTGGGGCAGCATTATTTATTGCCTTGGCCATTATCGGCTTTGTAACCAAACGTAATTTGAGTCGTATTGGCCAGTTGTCCATGGCTTTGATTGTGGGGCTGATCATAGCTTCTGTGATTAATATGTTCGCGCAATCAAGCTTTATGCAATTGATTATTTCATATGCTGGGGTTGTGATCTTCTCACTGTTAACAGCTTATGATAATCAGTGGTTAAAACAAATCTACTACCAAGCCACCAATGTAGAATCTGGTGTCGGATCGGTACCATTGACCAACATCGCCATTATGGGTGCCTTGAATTTATACCTGGATTTCATTAATATTTTCTTATATATTTTGCAGATCTTTGGGTATGATACGAATAATAATTAAGGATGTCATTTAACTGAGGCTTTTGAATCAATTCTGTTGATTCAAAAGCCTTTTTTTAAGGAAGCTCATTTTAATCTGAGCCTAAGCTCTGGTAAAATAAGGGTAAGTATTCGAGGAGGGCCAAATGAACAAACAAGATAAATTATTACTAATTGACGGGAACTCATTAATGTTCCGGGCATTTTTTGCACTACACAATGCCTTAGATCACTTTACCAATCATGATGGCTTACATACAAATGCCATTTACGCATTTAAAACAATGTTAGATGATGTTTTGAAACAAGTTGAACCCACCCATATTCTGGTAGCGTTTGATGCAGGCAAAACGACCTTTAGGACAGCCAAGTTTGAGGATTATAAGGGTGGGCGGGCTAAAATGCCCAGTGAATTGGCTGAACAACTCCCTTATATGCGCCAATTTTTAGATGCCTATGGGATAAAATGGTATGAACTAAAGGATTTCGAAGCAGATGATATTATTGGCACCGTGGCCAAGGATGCTGAAGCAGCTGGCTTTAAAGTCACGATTATTACCGGTGATCGGGATTTGACCCAATTGACCACGGCAAACACCACGGTGGAAGTGACCGTCAAAGGGGTTAAGCAACTGGAAACGTATACGCCAGAACATGTTCAAGAGAAGCTTGGCATTGACCCCAAACAAATTGTGGAAATGAAGGGTTTAATGGGGGATACGTCAGACAATTATCCTGGTGTCACCAAAATTGGTGAAGTTACCGCTTTGAAACTGGTGAAAAAGTATGGGTCCATTGCGGCATTGTATGACAACATCGATAGTATGAAAAAAAGTAAAATGAAAGAAAATTTGATCAATGATCAGGCTGCAGCTTTCATGAGTCGGGATTTGGCGCAGATTCGCCAAGATGCCCCAGTGACGGTTCAAATCAATGATTTAGTTTATACTGGTCCAAATTTAGATGCTTTGATTGATTTTTATAAAGAAATGGACTTTAAATCATTTTTAAGCGCCTTAGACGCCGATACCGATGCAGCCACAGCTGCAGAGTCAGACGTGTTGACCTATGAGACTTTAACCAGCGCGAACTTAAAAGACATTGAAGCCCTGCAAGGCCCCCAAGCTTTTTTGGTGGAAATGTTAGCGGATAATTATCATTCGGCAACGCTAGATGGCTTTGCCATTGGAAATGGCAATAAGTGGTATGTATCCAATGATGTCAACTTATTATCTGATCCCATTTTGAAAAATTGGCTGATGGCCAAGGATCAAGAAAAATATGTCTTTGATTTAAAACGCACCTATGTAGCCTTAAATCGGCTAGGCATTCAAATTCAAAACGTAACTTTTGATTTATTGTTGGCGTCATATTTGCTAGATACCAATGAAAATAGCAATGATCTCGGTGAAATCGCTCAGCTGCATGGCTATACTGCTGTCCAAACAGACGAAGTTGTCTATGGCAAGGGTGCTAAGCGGGCAATTCCCAGTGATCAAAGTATTTATTATGACCATTTAGCTAAAAAAGTCCGAGCTATTTTTGAACTTCGGGATAAATTAATGGCAGAATTAGATAAACATGAACAAACTGACCTGTTCAAGCATTTGGAAATGCCTTTAGCCTTGGTATTAGCGAATATGGAAATTGCTGGGATCACTGTGGATGCCACCCGGCTAGTGAAAATGCAAGGGGAATTTAAAAGCCAACTGGAGATTATTGCTGGTGATATTTATGACATTGCCGGAACAAAGTTTAATTTAAATTCGCCCAAGCAGCTCAGTGAAATTTTATTTGAAAAGTTACAGTTACCAGTGATCAAAAAAACCAAGACAGGATATTCCACAGCAGTGGATGTTTTAGAAAAGTTGCGGACAGCATCACCAATTATTGACAATATCTTGAAGTACCGTCAGATTTCTAAAATTCAATCCACTTATGTGAATGGTTTACTCAAACAAATTTATCCAGATCATAAGGTACACACCCGTTACTTGCAGACGTTGACCCAAACTGGCCGCTTATCCTCAGTGGACCCTAATTTGCAGAATATTCCAGTGCGAATTGAAGAGGGGCGTAAAATTCGCCAAGCTTTTGTACCCCGCCATCCGGATTGGGAGATTTTTTCTTCTGACTATTCTCAAGTTGAATTACGGGTGTTGGCCCACATTTCTGGGGATGAAAATATGCGCGAGGCCTTCAGAGAAAATCGGGATATCCATGCCAATACTGCTATGAAGATTTTTAATTTAAAGGATGCCAGTGAGGTTACCCCAGATATGCGGCGGCAGGCTAAAGCTACCAATTTCGGGATTGTCTATGGCATCAGTGATTATGGGTTATCGCAAAATATAGGTATTACGCGCAAAGAAGCTAAGCGTTTTATCGATGCTTATTTTGAACAATATCCTAAAGTTAAACTTTGGACCGAAGACATTGTAAAATCTGCTCGGGAAAAAGGGTATGTGGAAACTTTGATGCATCGGCGGCGTTATTTACCGGATATTCATTCTAAAAACTTCAATTTACGCTCTTTTGCTGAACGGACAGCCATGAATACACCAATTCAAGGCAGCGCAGCGGATATTATTAAAGTGGCGATGATCAATATGGCTGCCAAATTAAAAGAAGCTAATTTACAAGCAGTCATGTTACTTCAGGTCCATGATGAATTGATCTTTGAAGCACCACAATCAGAAATTCCAGTGTTGGAAAAATTAGTGCCTAGTGTGATGGATTCAGCCGTGAAATTAGCTGTACCGTTAAAAGTTGATTCTGGTTACGGCAAAACATGGTACGATGTTAAAAAATAATTAGTTTTCAAGGAGATATTATGCCTGAATTACCTGAAGTTGAAACCGTTCGTAAGGGATTATTGGCTTTGGTTCAAGATAAGAAAATTGCGACGGTCGATGTGTATTGGTCCAAGATTATTACCAACGACACGGCTAAGTTTCAAAAAGCGTTACAGGGCAAAGTGATTAAAACCATTGATCGGCGCGGCAAATATTTGTTGTTTAGGTTCTCTGACAACTTGACCATGGTCAGTCACTTGCGCATGGAGGGGAAATATCATTTAGATACTGCTGCTACACCAATTGATAAGCATACCCACGTGGTCTTTAATTTTACCGATGGGACTCAGTTGCGTTATGCAGACGTGCGCAAATTTGGCCGGATGACCTTAGGCTTGACAGGTTTTGAACAAAGCTTGTCGGGCATTGCGGCTCTGGGACCAGAGCCGTTGTCAAAGGCCTTTACCATCACCGGTTTTACCCAAGCCTTGAAAAAACACCATAAAAATATCAAAGCCGTTTTATTGGATCAGCATACTGTGGCGGGATTAGGCAATATTTATTGTGATGAAGTGTTATGGCTGTGTAAGATCCATCCCCTCCAGCCGGCAGATACGCTGACTGCTGATGAAATTAAAGCCCTACACGCAGCCATTCAAACTGAATTGAGAACAGCTATTGCTGCCGGTGGAACCACCATTCGTTCCTATGTGGATGCCAGTGGACAGCAAGGTCATTTTCAACTACAGCTGCACGTTTATGGCCGTGAAGGCCAGCCCTGTGAACGCTGTGGGACGATTATTGAAAAGTTTAAGGTTGCTGGGCGTGGGACGCATATTTGTCCAAAAGAGCAACAGTTGAGGTGAAAGCATGACGTACGTACTAGGTTTAACAGGTAGTATCGCTACAGGAAAATCTACGGTGGCGCAAGTTTTTCGCGATCAAGGTTTTCCAGTAGTAGATGCTGATGCACTGGCCCATGCTGCTGTTGCCCCTAACACACAGGGGCTAGCAAATATTATTCACGCTTTTGGGCCGGCTATTTTGACGGCAGATGGTCAATTAGACCGAAAAAAGTTAGGTCATATTGTGTTTGCTGATCCGGCAAAAAGAGCATTGTTGAATCGTATCAATGGTCCTTTGATTCGCAAAAGCATCCTTGATGCGGTTGATCATTGGCGGCAAGAAAATGTGCCCTTAGTCGTTTTAGATATTCCTTTGTTATTTGAAACCCACTATGAACCCTATGTAGATGGTGTGATGGTGGCTTATGTCCCTGAAGAATTGCAATTAAAACGCCTGATGGCTCGGGACGGTTATGACGAAAAGGAAGCTCGGGCTCGAATGGCCAGTCAAATGAGCATTGAGACTAAAAAACAACGCGCTGATTTTTACACAGATAACACCAAATCAGTGGCAAGTTTACAAACCCAAGTGTTAGATTTTTTAAAAAATAACCATTTTCTAAAAAATAGTTGAGTTTTCAAATGGCTTGCATAAAATTGATGTTTACGATATTTTTATAATAAGTTTAGTTTGTCTGATAAAACCCAACGCATAAAAATTTTAGGGGAGATTCATAATATGATTTGTCCACATTGTCATCAAAATAGTTCCCGCGTGATCGATAGTCGACCTTCCGATGAAGGTCGAGTGATTCGGCGCCGGCGGGAATGTGAAAATTGTGGTTTTCGTTTTACGACTTTTGAGCGCGTTGAACAAACGCCACTATTAGTCATTAAGAAAAATGGGACTCGGGAAGAATTTAATCGGGAAAAGATTTTGCGCGGCGTGGTTCGTGCAGCGGAAAAACGGCCAATTACCATGGAACAAATGACCCAATTAGTGGATCAAGTGGAGAATAAAATTCGCGCCACTGGTGAAACTGAAGTTAAATCGGGCGAAATTGGAGAGTATGTCATGCAACTTTTGGCAAAAATCGATGATGTGGCTTATATTCGCTTTGCCAGTGTTTATCGAGAATTTAAAGATATGAATGGCTTCATGCAAGAGGTTCAAGAAATGATGGGTAAAGCCAATCAAGATGGCCAAAATTCAACAAAACCAGAATAGAGGTGGCCTGAATGAATGGTCAAGATGTGCAATTTTCACCCCAAGATGGTTTTTTAGTGACCCATGTGGATTATTTTAATGATGCCCAACAAACTTACCTTATCTATCTTTATCAGCCAATTTTAGGACCAGTCGCTACCGCTTTATTTAATACTTTAAAAACATTGGAGAGCCCAGAGTTGATTCGCTCCCAACGACCAATGCACCGCATCTTATTAGATTATTTAAATGTGGATTTAGTTGCGATTGAAACAGCACGGCGGCGGTTAGAAGCACTGGGTTTACTCAGGACTTTTGTCAATGAGGATCAGTTAGGTAAATATTTTGTTTATGAATTATATCCGCCGTTAAAACCCAATGAGTTTTTTAGTGAGGATTTGCTGAGCTTATTATTATGGCAGACAATCGGTACTAAAGAATTTGATCGCTTAAAAAACCATTTTATGACCCATCCGGTGACCAAAGATTTATCGGAGATCACCAGTAATTTTTCAAGTGTCTTTCCAGAAATTGTTCAACAAGCCGTGCAACTTCCCCAGCAAGTGGCGGCAGCTAAAAAGCTGGCCGCTCAAAAGCAACGACCAGCCGTCCAATATACCCAGGCTGATCTAGATACCTTTGACTGGGGCTTCCTGCAACAAATATTAAGTAAGTATCAAATTACCAAAACTCAATTAGATAAAAATAAACAAGTTATTTTTCAATTGCATCGTTACTATGATATTGATGAAACTAATATGGCGAATTTAATCGCTAATACACTAGATATTGTGACCAATGAGATTAATATTAACAAATTGGAAAGCTTGGTCTTAGCCGAATATACCCGGACCGTGGGTAGTCCAGTGGCCATGGCTGAGCCTAATTCTGATAGTCGATCTGAATCAGAATTTGATAGCAATGCAAGTGGTAAGACCCAAGATTTGCTAAAGCATGTTAGAGAGTTATCCGTTTTTGATTTTTTGGCGTGGCAAAAGAAATACCAACATGGTTTTATTGGAAAAGGAGAGACAAGAGTATTACGGGACTTACAAAACCGCAATATTTTTCCGGATTCAATTATTAATATGCTGACTTATGCTAATTTACTTGCTGGACCTACTGTTACTTTGGCTTTTATAGAGACAGTAGCTAATGATTGGTTGCAAAATAACATCAACACGCCAGAGCTAGCGTTAAAACGTATTCAATCAAAAAACTATAGTAAGTATGGTAAGCCTAGTACAACTGCTCGGCCCAAGGAAGCACGACGAGATTCAAATAGAAATCGTATTATTGAACCTGTTCCAGAATGGTATGAACGTCAGCGAGAAGAGCGGAGAAGAAGAAATGGTATAGCAAAGAAGGATGATCAAACATGAAGAATTTGCAGAGCCAGTTAGCTGCCTACATGGATAAGCGTCAACTTAGTGAAAAATATCAAAAAGTGATGCATGACGCTGTAAGAAATCCTAATGTTTTGGATTTTGTGAACAAACATAAAGAGGCTTTAAAACCAGATGCTATTGAAAAAAGTGCTTCTAAAATATACGAGTTTGTTCGTGAAAAGAAGAAAGCGGATAATGGTGAAGTTGGATTGGTGCCAGGTTATGTGCCAGAACTGTTGGTAAGTAATGGGCTGATCGATGTTTCGTATGTACCCTCAAAGGCTCTAATCTCTCAAGAGAAACAGAGAAATCTTGCCAAACGAGTTCAACGAATTAATATATCAAAAGATATAACTAATGCTTCTATTGAAAATTATTATGTGAACCCTGATAGACAAGCTGCTATTGATGCTGCTAAGGAATTTATATTGAATTTTAAGACTGCCCCCAAGACTTTTCATCAAGGTTTGTATCTTTATGGTCCAATGGGAGTGGGAAAGACTTATCTGATTGGAGCTATTGCCAATGCTCTGGCACATGAGGGATACTCTTCCTTAATGCTTCATTTTCCAACACTATCTGTTGAAATGAAAAGTGCTATTGGTGATAATTCAGTATTATCAAAGATAGAAAGCATTAAACGGGCACAAATTCTCATGCTAGATGATATCGGTGCCGATATGGCCAGCGCTTGGATTCGTGATGATGTATTAGGCGTTATTTTACAGTATCGTATGCAAGAACAATTGGCTACTTTTTTCACTTCCAATTTTTCAATGGATCAATTGGAAGATATTCTAGCTGGTAGTGTAAAAGGTATTGAACCTATAAAGGCATCGAGAATCATGGAACGTATAGCCTATTTAACTCGAGAATTTAAGATAGATGGGATAAATCGTAGGTTTGAAAATTAATTTTTGCAAACAAGGTTGCATGAAAATTGAAATAGTGGTTTAATAAATGTGAGTTGAAAGATAAGTTATTTCAAGATTTCAGAGAGTTGATGCCTAGGCTGAAACGTCAACAACTTTGAAGTAATACCACTTTCATAATTTTTGAATTGTTACGCGGTTTGCCACCGATATCAGCTAAGAGAGAAAATCAATCGATTTTAATATGGGTGGAACCGCGCTTAAATAAAGTGCCCCTAAAGTAATTTTTAATTGCTTTAGGGGCTTTTTTTTATTTTTAATGTAAGGTAAGGCCAATGTTAAGATCGTTTGAAAAATATGGAGGGCGCTATATGTCAATTTCAATTGAATTTCCAGATGGTTCCAAAAAGCCTTTTGATGATGGTGTCAACGTTTTAGACGTTGCCAAGTCTATCAGTACTTCTTTAGGTAAAAAGGCGATTGCCGGTAAGTTTAACGGTGAACTAGTAGATTTAGATCGGCCATTAAAGCAAGATGGGAAATTAGCAATCTTAACCAATCAAGATGCTGATGCCTTAGTCGTTTTAAATGATACAGCTGCATTTATCCTGGCAGCAGTTTTGAAACAAACTTATCCTAAAATGCATTTTGGCGAGGGTCATTCCACAGCTGATGGGTTCTTTTATGATACCGACAATGCTGACGGCCAAGTTACGGTCAATGACTTATCCACATTAAAAGAAAAAATGATGCAACTCATTAAGGCTAATGGTGAAATTAAGCGGGTTTTAGTTTCAAAAGACACGTTGTTAAAAGAGTTTGCCGGAGATCCTTATAAGGAATCTTTGATCAATGCCCAGGCCGGTGTTGAAGTCCCTGCCTTTCAATTAGGTGACTTCATTGATTTTGGTTACCGGGCTTTATTGAAAAAAGCTGGTGAGGCCAAAGTGTTCGATTTACTTTCAGTTGCCGGGGCCTATTGGCAGGGCAAATCCAGTAATCCAATGTTACAACGGATCTATGGGACGGCATTTTATAAGCAAGCTGACTTAGATGCTGATTTGAAACGGCGTTCAGAAATTAAAGAACGCGATCATCGTACATTAGGCCGAGAATTAGATTTATTCTTTGTAGATCCTAAAGTTGGTGCTGGGTTGCCATATTGGATGCCAAACGGGGCGACAATTCGGCGGACAATCGAACGTTATATCATCGACCGTGAAGTTGCTGCGGGTTATGAACACGTGTATACACCAGTTTTGGCCAACTTAGATCTTTATAAGCAATCTGGTCACTGGGATCATTATCGTGATGACATGTTCCCACCAATGGACATGGGTGATGGTGAAATGCTGGAATTACGGCCAATGAACTGTCCTTCCCATATTCAAATTTATCAACATCATTTACGTAGTTACCGGGAATTACCAATTCGTATTGCTGAATTAGGTATGATGCATCGTTATGAAAAATCTGGGGCATTGTCTGGGCTGCAACGTGTTCGGGAAATGACCTTAAATGATGGCCATACTTTTGTCCGGCCTGACCAAATTCAAGATGAATTCAAAAATATCTTGAAATTAATGATGAGCGTTTATGATGATTTTGATATTACGGATTATACGTTCCGCTTAAGTTACCGTGATCCGCAAAATACTGAAAAGTACTTTGATGATGATGAAATGTGGAACAAGTCTCAGGCTATGTTAAAGGGTGCCATGGATGACTTGGGCTTGGATTACTATGAAGCAGAAGGCGAAGCCGCTTTTTATGGGCCTAAGTTAGATGTTCAGACTAAAACAGCCTTAGGCAACGATGAAACCTTATCCACCATTCAGTTAGACTTTATGATGCCTGAAAAATTCCACTTGGTTTATACTGGTGAAGACGGGGAGGAACATCGGCCTGTGATGATTCACCGTGGGGTTATTTCCACGATGGAACGTTTCATCGCTTACTTGACTGAAATCTATAAAGGGGCTTTCCCAACTTGGTTGGCACCAACCCAAGTCGATATTATCCCGGTTAATTTGGATTTACATGTGAAATATGCCGAAACCATTCAAAAGCAATTGTTGGCTGAAGGCATCCGAGTTAAAATTGATAAACGCAATGAAAAGATGGGTTACAAGATTCGTGAAGCCCAAACCCAAAAGATTCCGTACACCTTAGTTGTTGGGGATCAAGAAGTTGAAGATGCCACTGTATCCGTTCGACCTTACAGTGCCGATAAACCTGAAAAAGAAGACTTAAACGTCTTCTTGGATTCCGTCGTGGCTGAAGTTCACAACTATAGTCGGACGGGTAAGAAAAACAAAGCTGAAGCAAAACTTGACAAATAGCTAGTTCTTCTTGTATACTATTATTCGTTGTGAAAAATAAATGAAGTAGAAGCCCGTCTTCTCACCTAAGCTATTAGCCTCTGGGTCATAATTTTCTTAAATTTGATTGAAGATTATTGGCGGATTTCTACTGGAAGTCCGCTTTTTTATACTTTTTTTACTTTAATGGAGGTGCTTGACCATAGCAAAAGACTTGATGGTAAATGAAAATATTCGTTTTCGGGAATTACGTTTGATTGCTGAAAATGGCGATCAATTAGGTGTTAAAACAAAACAAGAAGCATTACAATTAGCCGACCAAGCTAATTTAGATCTTGTGATTGTGGCACCCAAAGCCAAACCCCCAGTTGCTAGAATTATGGATTATGGGAAATATCGTTTTGAGTTGCAAAAGAAAGCTCGCGAAGCCCGTAAGAAGCAAAAAACCATCAGTGTTAAAGAAGTTCGCTTGAGTCCAACGATTGAAGATAATGATTTTAACACCAAGCTTAATAATGCCCGTAAGTTCTTAGGCAAAGGCGATAAAGTCAAAGTTTCCATTCGTTTCAAAGGCCGCGCGATTACCCATAAGGATATTGGTCGGACAGTATTAGAGAAGTTAGCAAAAGAAACGAATGACATTGCCAACGTTGAATCTTATCCCAAGATGGACGGTCGCAGTATGTTCTTGATGCTAGCGCCTAAAGCTGAAAAAGAAAACTAATCAGCAATATTTTGTATCAGATGAACTTAGCACTTGGTGTTAAGTTCAATACTTAGGAGGATTTTTGATTATGCCAAAGCAAAAAACAAATCGTGCCGCTGCAAAACGTTTCAAAAAGACAGCGTCTGGATTATTATCTAGACATCATGCTTACACACGTCACCGTTTCCACGGCAAGACAGTTAAGCAACGTCGCCAATTGAGAAAAGCAGGCTTAGTACCACGTACTGAAATGAAGAAGTACCGTAAGATGCTTTCTCAAATGAAATAGTTCGTTCAAAAAGATTGGAATAGGCAATCCTGACCTAGTCAGTGAATAGCTTCAAGGAGGAAATATAATGGCTCGTGTTAAAGGTGGTACGGTTACCCGTAAACGTCGTAAAAAAGTATTAAAACTCGCTAAGGGTTATACAGGTTCTAAGCATTTACTGTTCAAATCCGCAAATGCCCAAGTGATGAACTCTTATCGTTATGCATTTAGAGATCGTCGTCAGAGAAAACGTGATTTCCGCAAACTTTGGATCGCACGTATCAATGCAGCTGCACGTCAAAACGAATTAAGCTACAGCAAATTGATGCATGGCTTAAAAGTTGCTGGTATCGACATCAATCGTAAGATGTTAGCCGACTTAGCCGTTAATGATGCAACTGCTTTTACAGCATTTGCTGATGCAGCTAAAAAAGCACTTTAATATTTGATTAAAAAATGAGGCAAGCACGGGTTTTGTGCATTGCCTCATTTTTTTGAATTATAGGATAGCCACTTGATGGCCGTTGGTTTGATGGGACTCAATGCGCTGGTGGGCGGTGGTAATGCCAGTCACATCAAAGACAAGCGGTGTATCAATTCTTAGAGATAAGCCAGTCGTAGTTGCGAGCTTTATCAAGAAGTTTAAAGCGGCTTGGGTGCTGAATATCTTGTCCTGGTGCACATAAGCAACCCGGACACCAGTTTTTGTGACAGCTGGCGCTTGATCACCAACCGTAGCAATAAAGCCCCGACCAGGTTTGATCAGCATGTTACTCATGCCGTGATCTTGTCCACCACTGGCTGCGTTGACCACGTAATCAGCTTGATTTTCAAATTTCTGGCCCACAGCTTCAGTATCATAAAAGCCCAATTCATCGGCACCAATTTGGGACATGAAGTCCTCATTTTTTTCAGCGCCAATGGCAATAATGTGTAAGCCTAAAGATTTGGCAATTTGTGTCGTTAAGGCGCCCACCGTACCACTGGCGCCAATAATCGCGATGGTTTTGCCGGATTCCAATGGCAAGAAGTGATGGGTGATATTATAAGCCGCATAGCCGGCAGTAGGTAGACTGGCAGCTAAGGCTAAATCAAGGCCCTGGGGTAAGAGCACAATTTTATTAGTGGAGGCGGTAACGTATTCACTATAACCCCGTAAGGGTCGTAAGTTAATGACCTGCTGGCCGACTTTAAAATCAGTTACATCAGCGCCAACAGCCGCTATTTCACCCACCACGTCTGTTCCTGGGATAATTGGGAAAGGCAGGGGGCGATTATGTTGCTGGCTGCCTGATCGTAATAGGGCATCATAAGGATTAATGCCCACGGCTTTTGTTTTGAGTAAGACTTGGTTTGCTTTAGGTTCTGGGGTGTCTTTTGCTAGTTGTTCAAAAACGCTGGGATCGCCATATTGATTGATACCAATTGCAAACAAAATTAAAACCTCCTAAATTAAGCATTGATTCGGATAAAAGTCAGCGGGGCCGAATCATTTTGAAGGTGTGATCAACCTGCACATAATTAGGCCCGGCCAAACGACCAATTGGTTGCAAAACTTCAGTCCGGATATGTTTATTATCCGGGTTAAAAACACTTTGGTCAAAGTAAAAATCTGAAACTTTTAAAATGAATAGATCGGTCATGACGGCTTGATTGGCATTTTTCAAGGGAACGTATTCAAAAACACTAGTCTCAAAGCGGATTTTAACTTCAGCTAGGCCAGGGACCTCAATGCTTTGGCTGGCCGTAAGGGGCGCATCGATCAGTGCCGCTTCTGAAGCATTGGGCGCTAAAGTGGCCGCGGTTTGATTCATCTTTTCAGCGAATTCACTTGAAACTACATGAACAACTGCTTGACCATTTTCAAGTAGATTGGCCGCTGTATCTTTAGGTTGGCCCTGCTTGCGTAAAATGGCTATGGATAACAAAGGTTCTTGATTACTCGCCACGGAAAAGAAGCTAAAAGGGGCTAAGTTGACCACGTTTGTTGTAGTATTTAAAGTTGTTATCCAGGCAATTGGCCGGGGGGAAACACTGCCTGACAGTAATTTATATTGTTCTAGTTGGGATAAGTCCCTTTGATTGTAATGAATCATCGTAGCCGCCCACTTTGGGCTAGCCAGTCTTTGGCCGCTTGGAGTTCATTTTCTGATAAATTATGGGATTGCTTGGCCTCATAGGTTTCAACTTTAGCGTGTTTAGAGGTGAAGGCGGTCGCCAAAGCTTTAAAATTAGCTTCAGTGACGATGGGATCCAGGCTGCCATGGGACATCCAAATAGCGCTATCCGATAAATCCGTGGTGGCGTCATCAGGCGTTAAAATCATGGGATGGAAGAAAATACCGGTTTTAATAGGAACCTTCCCATCCAAAATAAATTTGGCAGCCACATTTGCACCATTGGAATAACCCATAACGATCAGCCGATTTAAATCTAATTTATGCTGGCTGGCCAGTTCTTGTAAGGTTTCAATCAGCCAAGTTGTTTCACTTTCTAAGTTTTTTAGATCAAAGCCGCCAGTTGCGGTGTGTTTGAAGTAACGATTGGCGCCTTGTTCAACGATTCGACCGCGAATGGCTAGCAAGCTTGCCTGTGGGGATAAAAAATGGCCTAAGGGAATTAAATCCTGCTCATCACCACCAGTGCCATGAAGTAATAGCAAAGGGGCCACGTCAGCTTCTCCTTGAACGAAAGTATAATTCTCATAATTTGTCATAGTCGATAGCTCCAATCATTGATTTTTTAACAATTATATTATTGCGCTGGTGTTTGGGCCAAATAGGCCAAAATTTCAGCCCGTTTGTTTTCTAAATGTGCGGGTAATCCCAACGTTTCCCCAAGGCTTTCAAGGGGTTCGTCTAAGGTGAAACCAGGGCCCATGGTGGCTAGTTCAATGCGGTTATGATTGGGTTCTTGAATGTACAAGCTCTTAAACCAACCCCGATTTCGCACGACTTCTAAGTCCCAATGTTGAGCTTTGGCTTTTTGAACCATCTGCTTTAAAGCTGCATCATCAGCTACAGTGAAAGCGACATGATCCATGGAGCCACGGCCAAAACGATGCTTTTCAGTGCTGTTTGAGTTCATAATTTTGATGAAATGGCCATTTGCCAGCTGAATAGCCCCGTTTTTAAAAGGTAAGTTTAAATAAGTTTCAAAGAAATTAGCTGAAGCTTCAATTTCTGGGACCCGTAGTTCCGTCCCGAGAATACCAGAAATTTGATAGGCACCCGGAATGTCATTTGGCACAACTTGGTCGGCGTTTAAAGCGTGGTCGACTGGCTGCAGGGTTATCGCCACTTGATCTGGATCAAAGAATTGAATGGTTTGCTGGCTGATTTGAAAGGGTATTTGCTGTTCAGTTAAGCGGGCTTGCCAAAAATCAAAACTAGCGGCTGGTATGCCATAATAGATGCCATTGAGGTAGCTGTTACCATCATAACGAGGGCCTAAGTGATGCACTTCAAAAAAAGATGTGATACTATCAGGGCTGCCTAAATAATCCCCGTAGAATAGATGACGCATGTGAATGTTTTCTTGGTTCACAGTATTTTTTACCAAGCGAAAACCCAAAATGGTTGTGTAAAAATGTTGATTGACGTCTTTGTCATGCGTGAGCAGTGAAATATGATGAATATCGGTCATTTAAAGCACCTTCCCATCTGTAGTAGTTACTATCATTCTATATCACTTACTTTTTGTTAGCAACTTTTTGGCGACTTCAGAATAAAACATGCAATCTATCAGAAAATCTATTATAATGAAAAATTGAAATGATGGACGTAGAGGAGTTTATATGTTAAAAAGTTTTAAGCCAACTTTCATGCTGAATTCGCTATATGATTTGGATCCAGATCAGCTCAAAACCGTGGGGATTCGAAATATTTTAACGGATCTGGACAATACTTTATTACCCTGGAATAATAAATTAGCTGACGCCAAGACCAACGCCTGGCTGCAAAAAATGCGCCAGGCTAACATTCAGGTAATTGTTGTTTCAAATAATAGTCACGCCAGAGTTGGCATGGCTTTGGAACAATTGGAGATGCCTTTTGTGGCCCGGGCCATGAAACCGACTGTCAAAGGCATTCGAGAAGCTTTAACAACCTATCAACTGTTGCCAGCTGAGACAGTCATGGTGGGTGATCAGTTGATCACAGATGTTTATTCGGGCAATCGGGCCGGTTTACGAACGATTTTAGTGAAGCCATTAGTGACCAGTGACGGTTGGAATACTTCAATTAATCGCTTTATAGAACAATATATATTTAAATATTTAAAAAAGCACTTTGTAGGTTTGGATTGGCAGAGCAGTTTAACACCAGCCGCCAATCAAAAACGATAGGAGACCTCGATGGAGAAACAAGAAGCACTATATTGTATTGGCTGTGGCAGTCGGATTCAAACTGAGGATAAAACTGCGCCTGGCTTTATTCCCAAGTCGGCTTTGGCAAAACAGCTGACTGATGAAAACGCAGACATCTACTGTCAGCGCTGTTTCCGTTTGCGACATTACAATGAGATCACACCAGTTTCCATTGCAAATGATGAATTTGTGAGTTTGCTCAATGAGATTGGTAATCATGATGCCTTAATTATCAACGTGATCGATATTTTTGACTTCAATGGCAGTATTATTCCTGGATTACATCGTTTTGTAGGACATAATCCGGTCATTGTGGTGGGAAATAAAGAAGACGTCTTGCCAAGAGATGTTTCCCGAGGAAAAGTACGCCAATGGTTGTTTGATCAAAGCCATGCTCAAGGCTTGCGTCCAGACGAAACTCTTTTAGTATCTTCTAGAACAGGACATAACGTGGATAAATTGATGGCTTTGATCGATCAATATCGTCTCGGCCGGGATGTCTATGTGGTGGGGACGACCAATGTGGGCAAATCCACGTTGATCAATCAGATCATTCAAGAAAATATGGCTATTAAAGACTTGATCACCACTTCTAGATTTCCGGGGACAACGTTGGATCGGATTGAGATTCCTTTTGGGGATGGCCATACTTTAATTGACACACCAGGAATCATTCATGAACACCAGATCGCCCATTTACTCAGTCCAAAAGATTTAAATTTAATCGCGCCGCAAAAACCTTTAAAACCAAAGACTTATCAGTTAAATGATAATCAGACTATTTTCTTGGGTGGTTTAGGGCGTTTTGATTATATTCGTGGCGATCGTCAAGGGATTATTGTCTACGCGGATGACCAATTAATGTTACATCGGACTAAGCTGGAAAATGCCGATGCTTTTTATGCCAAGCATGTTGGCGAATTGCTGGTGCCACCGCGGGCCAAAGATTTGGCAGACTTTCCCAAGTTGGTGCGCCATGAGTTCTCGATCAATACCAAAACTGACATTGTATTCGGTGGACTTGGTTGGATCACCGTGGCCAAAGCCGGCATCGTGGCTGCTTATGCCCCTGAAAATGTTGATGTTGTTGTACGCAAAGCTATTATTTGATAAGGAAGATTATATGTTAACTGGGAAACAAAAAAGATTTTTACGGGCGCAAGCAAATGTATTGCGGCCTTTGATGCAAATTGGTAAAAATGAATTAACGGATAACTTTTTAAAGCAACTCTTGCCTGCTTTAGAAAAACGTGAATTAATCAAAATTAGTATTTTACAAAATACGGATTTAACCCCCAAACAAGTGGCACAATGGTTGGTGGATCAAAACCTAGATTTAGAGGTACCCCAAACAATTGGGCACTCGTTATTGGTTTATCGACCAGCTTCAAAAGAGAAGTATCAAGTTATCTCTAAAAAAGTGCAAGCTATTTAATTTTACAACGAGGGGTGGGCAGATTCGTGCAGACAAGAACAACAACTTTAAAACAACCGGTTATTTCAACGGAAGTTCAACGTAAACTGATTAATTTAAATCATCGGCGACAAGTGGGTATTTTAGGTGGTACATTTAATCCACCGCATTTAGGTCATTTGGTTATGGCTGATCAGGTTATGAAACAATTAGCTTTAGAAAAAGTTTTGTTTATGCCGGATAGCCAGCCCCCACATGTGGATGAAAAACAAACAATTTCAGGTAAGTTGCGTCAAGCGATGGTTGAACGGGCTATTTTTGATAATTTGAATTTCGAATTGGAGACAGCCGAGTTACAACGCGGTGGGGTTAGCTATACCTATGATACAATAAAAATATTAAAACAACGTCATCCAGATACGGATTACTATTTTATTATTGGTGGCGATATGGTAGCCTATTTACCAAAGTGGCATCGGATTGATGAGTTAGTGAAATTGGTTCGTTTTGTGGGCGTACGGCGTCGCGACTTTTCGGTGCATACCCCTTATCCGGTGATTTGGGTGGATTCACCTTTAATTGATATTTCCTCCAGTACGATTCGACAGCGGGTGGCTAATCATCAGTCCATTCACTACTTAGTACCTGAAGGCGTTGAAGATTATATCTATGAAAAGGGGCTTTACGTTGAGCGAAAGTAATTTGGCAGATTTATTGCCTTATAGTTACGCAGAATTATTGGATCGCGTTTCCCAGAAATTAAAACCGAAACGTTTTGAACATGTACAGCGGGTGGCCGATACTGCTGAGAAATTGGCTCAAAAATATGGTGCTGATGTCACACGAGCCCGGGTGGCGGGTATTGTACATGATTATGCCAAAGATTTACCAGATGAGGCGTTTAAACAGGTCATTTTATCCCAACAACTTGATCCGGCCTTATTAGGGTATAATAACGGTATCTGGCATGGTGTCGTGGGGACTTACTTTATTCAACGGGATCTGCAGATCTATGATCCGGCTATTTTAAGTGCGGTGGGTAAACACACTATTGGTGCACCAAAAATGTCTAAGTTAGATCAAATTATCTTTATTGCTGACTTTATTGAACCTGGCCGTGAGTTTCCTGGTGTCGATGCTGCGCGCAAGGCGGCTGAAACATCATTGGCTGCTGGGGTAGCTTTTGAGTTAGCACAAACCCTGAACTTTTTAGTTTCTAAAAAACAAAAGATTTATCCCAAGACGATTGCTAGTTACAATGCTTGGGTCGTCCATAATTAGCACAAACAATCAAAGGAGCGATTTATTTTTTGGATAGTAAACAAATGTTAGAAATCGCCGTTAAAGCGGCAGATAGTAAACACGCAGAAGAAATTGTAGCGTTAGATATGCAAGAAGTTAGCCTGCTGGCAGATTATTTTGTCATCATGCATGGCAATTCTGAACGCCAGGTAGAGGCTATTGTTGATGAAATTGTTGCCAAAGAAGAAGATGCAGAAGTACAAGTTCGTCATATGGAAGGCAAACGCGGCTCACGTTGGTTTTTGATTGATTTAGGCGATGTGGTTGTTCATGTATTTCTAAAAGAAGAGCGGGCGTTTTACAATATCGAGAAACTTTGGTCAGATGCGCCAATCGTCAATGTGTCACAATGGGTTACTGAATGATTTACACCACATTTGCCCGGGTCTATGATCGTTTGATGGATGAACAGTTATATGATGAATGGCAAAACTATGTGACCGGGTTTATTTCTGAGCCTAAGGGAACTTTGTTAGAGCTCGCTTGTGGTTCTGGGACGTTAGCTGTCAAGTTAGCCCAAGCAGGTTTTCAAGTCACTGGTTTAGATTTATCTGAAGAAATGCTGGCACTAGCGGATGCCAAAATTCAAGCTGCGCATCTAGAAATACCACTCATTCAAGGGGATGCCCGGGATATGGTATTTGATGATCCCTTTGACAATATCACTTGTTTTGATGATTCTATTTGCTATTTGCCAGATATTACAGCGGTAACGGCTGTATTTCAAAGAACTTTTGCAGCTTTAAAACCCGGGGGCTTATTTTTGTTCGATGCTCACACACCTTATCAGATTGATACAGTTTTTCCAGGTTATATGTATAATGCCAAATTTGAAGATTTGGCTTTTATGTGGACCAGTTATGTGGGAGAAGTTCCCCATAGCATTGAGCATGATCTGACATTTTTTGCTTGGGATGAGTCTATCAAGGGGTATCAAGTTTTAGAAGAAACCCATCATGAACGAACTTATCCCTTAGCAACGTATCTAAAGGCGTTAGAAGCTGCAGGGTTTGTTGATGTGGAAGTAAGTAGTGATTTTGGTAAGGGACCAGTTTCTGAACACACAACGAGGTATTTTTTCAAATGCAGGAAAGCCGATTAAACGCATGTGGGATTATTGCAGAATATAACCCCTTGCATAATGGACACGTTTACCAACTAGATCGCGCGCGGGCACTGACCAATGCAGACGTATTGGTGGTCGTCATGAGTGGCAATTTTGTGCAGCGGGGTGAAATTGCCCTAGTGGATAAGTGGTGCCGCACCCAGATGGCACTGGATGCCGGGGCTGATTTAGTCCTGGAACTGCCCTTTAGTGCGGCCACACAGCCTGCCGATGGTTTTAGTACTGGGGCAGTCAATATCTTAGCTGACTTAGGGTGTGATTTTTTAGCCTTTGGCACGGAAGCACCTGATATAGATTATGCCAAACTTGGGCAAGCAATGGCTAAATTACCCCAGCGCCAAGATATTTTTGTGGATTATACCAAAACTTACGCTACTCAATTAAATGAATTACTCCAACAAACGTTAGGGGTCACCTTAACCCAGCCTAATTTATTGTTGGCAGCCAGTTATGCCAAGGCTGTGATGGTAAAGCCAAACCCCATGGCTTTGATCCCAATTCAAAGAATTGGGGCCCAACATGATGCGGGTCAAGCTTTTGGCAAATACAGCAGTGCCAGCCATATTCGGCGGGTATTACAAGCTGGTGGCGCCATTCAGGATTTAGTGCCATATTTGCCTAACAGCAGTGTGATGGCATTAGCCGGTTATCCGGGGCCGTTTTTAGACTGGTCAGATTGCTTTGGTTTTTTAAAGTATCAAATTAATACCATGACTTTAGCGGATTTAAGTCAAATCTATCAAGTGACAGAGGGTTTGGAATACCGGATTAAGAAAGCTATCAACCAAAGTCATACTTTTGCGGAGTTTTTGCAAAATTTAAAGACAAAACGGTATACCAATGCCCGCTTGCAGCGGGTTTGTTTGAATGTGCTATTACAAATTACCAAAGTGCAAATGGCCCAAAGTGAATTATTCATTCATCCTTTGGGCTTTAACGAGGTAGGACGGCAGTTTTTGCATCAAACTAGGCAATCTAGAACACTACCCTTGGTAACGAAGCCAGACGCTAAAAATACGGCTGAATCTGGCTTGTTTTATTTACAGAGCCGTGTTGACCGATTCATGGCCCAGTTATCCGGTCAACCTCAGAATTTTCGTCGCGAACCTTTGTATTATCGAAAAGGAGAATAAGTTTTGCTTAAATGGAAATTAGCTGAATTAGGAAAGTTTCAAAAGACCCCTTTGGAAGTTGATACAACCGAAGATTTATCAACGAGTTTACAAACTCGGTTTGAAGAGATATTAGCTGCGACGCCTTTTAAAATTAAAGCAACCTTGACTTTTGATGATCCTGTTTGGTTATTGGATGCCCATGTACAAGGCACAGTCACCGTACCGTCTACCCGTAGTTTAACGCCGGTTAAATGGCCAATTGATCAACATTTCACCGAAATTTATGTGACTGATGATGCTGATGCTAAGGAATTTGAAGAAGATGAAGTGGTTTTAAGTTTTGAAGATGAAGTCTTTGATTTACAAAAGGCCATTGAAGATAATATTATTTTAAGCTTGCCCACGCAGATTTTAACGCCTGAAGAAGCTCAGGAAAATCTCATGCCTAAGGGTAAAGACTGGGATGTCATTTCTGAAAATGACTATCAAAAACAAGTTGAAACTGATCAAGGCACACCGAATCCTGAATTTGAAAAATTGAAAAATTTGTTCAACGAAGACCATCAAGATAAAGGTTAATGATTGTGATGGCTTCTTAAAATGTGATAGGATAAAGACATAAAATATTAGGAGGATGATTGTTGATGGATAAACCACAAATTGGTGTCATTGGCATGGCCGTCATGGGTAAGAATTTGGCCTTAAACATTGAAAGCAGAGGCTATACCGTTGCCATCTTTAATCGGACAGCTGCTAAAACCGAAGCGGTCATGAAAGAACACAGTGAAAAGAAATTAGTGCCAAGTTACACAATTGAAGATTTTGTGAAATCTTTAGAGAAGCCAAGACGTATTTTAATGATGGTCAAGGCCGGTGCTGGGACTGATGCTGTTATTGATGAATTACTGCCTTTGTTAGATAAGGGCGATGTTTTGATTGATGGTGGGAATACTTTCTTCGAAGACACAATGCGGCGCAATGCTAAGTTAGATAAATCTGGCATCAACTTCATCGGTATGGGTGTTTCTGGCGGTGAATTAGGCGCCTTAGAGGGGCCTTCTATGATGCCTGGTGGCCAAAAAGAAGCTTACGACCTAGTTGCCCCTATTTTGGAACAGATCTCTGCTAAAGCTAAAGACGGTGCACCTTGTGTGACTTACATTGGGACCAATGGTGCCGGACATTATGTCAAGATGGTACATAATGGGATTGAATATGGTGATATGGAATTGATCGCCGAAAGTTATAACATTATGCGTAACGTCTTAGATTATTCTGTGGAAGACTTAGCAGATACGTTCAAAGATTGGAATGAAGGCGAACTTGAAAGCTACCTGATTGAAATTACGGCCGAAATTTTGACCCGTAAAGATGATCTAGGCACTGGCAAACCAGTCGTTGATGTTATTTTAGACGCTGCCGGCAACAAAGGGACTGGTAAGTGGAGTTCACAAAATGCCTTGGAATTAGGCGTTCCCCAATCCTTGATCACCGAAGCTGTTTACGCACGTTATATTTCAGCTTTAAAAGAAGAACGGGTCAATGCTAGTAAAGTATTACCTGGTCCTGATCATAAACCTGAGATCAAGGATGCGAAGGGTACTATTGAAAAAGTTCGTGAAGCTTTATACTTCAGTAAAATCATGAGTTATGCCCAAGGTTTTGAACAAATGCGGTTTGCTTCTGAAAAGTATCAATGGGATTTACAATATGGTGAAATTGCGAAGATCTGGCGTGCTGGCTGTATCATTCGGGCTCAATTCTTGCAAAAGATTACTGATGCTTATAACCGCACCCCTAACTTGCAAAACTTATTGTTAGATCAATATTTCATCGACATTGCCAAGAAGTATCAACAATCTACCCGGGACGTTGTTGCGCTAGCAGCTCAAGCTGGTATTCCCGCACCTGGGTTTAGTGCCGCTATTTCTTATTATGATTCTTATCGTAGTGAAGTTCTGCCAGCCAACTTGATTCAAGCGCAACGGGATTATTTCGGAGCACATACGTATAATCGTGTGGATCGGGATGGTATCTTCCATTACACTTGGTACAAAGAACAATAAAGGTTGAATTCAGTTAACCACAATTTACAAGAAGGTCGTGGACAAAACCCTGTTTTGCCATGGCCTTTTTTGTCAGTTGTTAAAAAATAATAATTTTACGGTATTCAAGTGTCGACAGCGTTTTTTAGACGTTTTCTCATTTTTACTAATGTTTTAACTTGAACATTATGGTAAAATGACAAATGGTGAATTAGACTGAGACGTAATGTATTTCTTAGATAAGGCCAGAATTTTATGAGGGGTGTAACTAATTTAATGAGTAGAGTATTAGTAATTGAAGATGAAAAAAACTTAGCCCGTTTTGTTGAGCTTGAACTCAAGCACGAAGGATATGATGCAGAGGTTTATTTCAATGGCCGGACAGGTTTAGATGCCGCTTTAAACGAAGATTGGGATGCCATTTTACTGGATTTAATGTTGCCAGAATTGAATGGCTTAGAAGTTGCCAGACGGGTTCGTGCGGTAAAAAATACGCCAATTATTATTATGACGGCTAGAGACTCTGTCATCGACCGCGTATCTGGGTTAGATCATGGGGCAGATGACTATATCGTGAAGCCTTTTGCCATTGAGGAACTTTTAGCACGTTTACGTGCTTTATTACGGCGGATCGATATTGAAGGTGAGCACAATGCCAATAAGCAACACACAATTACCTATCGTGATTTAACGATCGAAAAAGAAAATCGCGTTGTCCGTCGGGGTGAGGATATTATCGAGCTCACCAAACGGGAGTATGAATTATTATTAACATTGATGGAAAACGTCAACGTGGTCTTGTCCCGCGAACTGTTATTGCGTAAAGTTTGGGGCTATGATTCTAACGCTGAAACGAATGTGGTAGATGTTTACATTCGTTATTTGAGAAATAAAATTGATGTCGCTGGCAAGCCTAGCTACATTCAAACTGTCCGTGGTACCGGATATGTGATGCGTTCCTAGTTTTTTGTTTGAGGAGGATCTCTATTATCCATGGAAGATCAAGAGAATCAACAACGAAATCGGAGTTTGAAGACATCTTTAAAGGCTAAATGGGCCTTTGGGATGTCCCTTATTATATTAGGCACACTGGTGATATTTTCTTTTGTCATTTACTACACGGTTCAAAATGTATTGATTGGCCAGGAAAGGACAACGGTGCAAGAGACTTTGACAGCCGTTGATCGGCGGTTATCCTCTGTTGAGACTAATTTAACCATTTCAAAGGTATTGCCCCGGTTAAATATTGAAACCGTGCATAACTCTAATATTGCGACGTCACCTGATTGGGATCAAACCGATGTTTTTCAAGATTCCGTGATTCAAAAGTTATCTCGCAATGATATTAACATGGGGGTGTATAATGCCCAGGGGACCCAGCTCTTCACGTCAAAAGCAACGTCACTGCCGCTTGATGATCGAACCGGGGGGATATGGTCTAAAAAAACTGACCATACCACTGTTCTAGTGGGGGTACGAGCCGTCCAGTCCGCTGAAACGCATAAGAAGATTGGCTATATCCAAGTGGTCAATGGGATGCAAGGGTTTCATAGTAACATGGCCCGTCTGCGGTTATTTATGCTGATTTTCACGGTGATCGGTGTCCTTGTGGGTGGTTTTGCGGCATTCTTAATCATTCGCCATTTTCTAGTGCCAATCAAGAAAATGAGTGATGCAATTCAAGTGGTAAAAGTTGAACCAAATACCACCATGCGTATCCCCGAATTAAGTTCCGGAGATGAATTATCAGAATTGACGTCTGAATTTAATCATATGCTGGATAAAACTCAGCGTTTCGTGGATGCCCAAAGCAGTTTCGTCACCGATGTTTCCCATGAATTAAGAACGCCTGTGGCAGTTTTAGAAGGTCATCTGCAGTTACTTAATCGTTGGGGTAAAGATGACCCAGAAGTCTTGGATGAGTCCTTGAAGGCATCTTTACAGGAGCTTCAGCGCATGAAATATTTAATCCAAGAGATGTTGGATTTGTCTAAAGCTGATCAAATCGAGGAACTCTATGCCCATGAAACGACAGAGGTTAGTGGGTTACTAAAAGAGATTTACAACAATTTCAAGATGATTCATCCAGATTTTAGTATTGTGCTAGATTTAGATTTGGAAGATGAAACTTATGTCCAAATTTATCGTAATCACTTGGAACAAGTTTTGATCATCTTGATGGACAACGCCGTGAAGTATTCGGAGAAACGTAAAGAGATCCATATGTCTGCTTCTAAAGATTCCCGTTTCGTCAACATTGCGATTCAAGACTTTGGTGCGGGTATTCCAGAAGCTGACCGAAAAAATATTTTTGACCGCTTTTATCGGGTGGACAAAGCTCGAAGTCGCGACAAAGGTGGCAATGGCCTGGGATTATCCATTGCTAAGAAACTTATTGAAAGCTACCATGGCGAAATTACCGTGGAGAGTTCAGTGGGCTCAGGTTCTATTTTCAGGATCGATGTGCCCCTAGCTATTCAAAAAGAAGAAGCGCCTGACCCAGACGACGACAACGATGCAACGTCAACTGATGACACAAATGATTAAAAAATAATATCTAAAAATCATAATTTGATTTTTAGATATTATTTTTTTATTTTTCTTGACAATTAATAAGTAATCATGAATAATACAAATATATTAATAAGCAATTGTGTAAAAGATGAGTAAAGTTTGATCTGATTTTTAGAGAGCTATGGCTTGGTGTGACATAGTAACAGACAAACTTGAAGATGGTCTTTGGGTCACATTATTACTGAGTATTTAACAAAGTAATAACGGCTGCCTCCGTTAGCAGGCCCGAGTATCGGCCTTGGCCCGCACTCAGTGAGGATCAATTCGCAAGAATTGGTCAAATTAAGGTGGTAACACGAAGTTTAAAGCTTTCGTCCTTGCATTTATTGCGGGAAGAAGGCTATTTTTTTGTCAAAATTAAGGAGGAAATTTTTTATGTTTAGATTCAAAACCAAAGTACTAGCTATATTAGCGGCCAGCGTTATTTCGATTGGCGCGCTACAACCACTATTGCAAACGAACGCCAATACCGTTCAGGCTGCTAGCAGCAAGACTTTTCGCGTCGCCACCAATCAAAGTCTGGACTCATTGGATCCAGCTTCACATACATCCATGACTAGTACTGAAATGATCGATCAGATCACTGAAGGCCTTTATCGTTATGATCAAAAAAATAAAGTCATCAATGGATTAGTCGCTGGTGACCCCAAGGTAAATGCGGCCAAAACGGTTTATACTTATACTTTGAAAAAAGCAAAGTGGTCCAACGGGGATGCTGTAACGGCCAACGATTTTGTGTATGCCTTGCGCCGCAAAGCCCAGCCAAAGTATGCCACCAGCGCCATTGACTATATTAAAAATGGGCAAGCTGTCCGTTTAAATCAAAAACCTGCCACAGAATTAGGTATCAAGGCACTTGGGGCTAGAACATTAGAGATTTCTTTGGAAAATCCCATTCCATTTATTAAACAATATCTGACCAGTCCATTCTTCTTGCCAATTGATCAAAAATTTGCTGAGAAAGTTGGTCCCAAATTTGGGACGGCGGCGAAATACACCGTTTCAAATGGACCCTTTGTCTTAAAGGGTTGGACGGGAACTAATGATACCTGGACCTTGGTGAAAAATAAAAATTATTATGGTGCCAAAAGCGTTAAGTTGGATAAAGTAAGTGTTTCCGTCATTAAGGAAACTACAACTGCTTTGAATCTGTTTGATAGTGGCCGTATTGATTATACCGTAGTGGGGGATAGTAATGTTCAAAAATATACGGGATCTAAATCATTGCACCAAAAAACCAGTCCAACTATTGGCTTTTTAAGTCTAAACAACAAACGGACGGATACCGGGAATGTCCATTTAAGACGAGCTCTAGCTATGGCGGTGAATAAGAAGGCATTGACGAATAATTTCTTAAAAGATGGCTCCAAACCTTTAAATGGGCTAATTACCAGGGGCCTAGCCACGAATCCCACCACGGGCAAGGATTATCGTCAGGATACTGGGGACCTCTTAAACTACAGTCCTAAAAAAGCGGCAACCGAGTGGCGAAAAGCTAAAAAGGAACTGGGTAAAGATTCAATTGAACTGGAACTATTGTCTGCCGACACGACCCAAGCTAAAAATGTGGCTGAATTTTTACAATCTCAGTATGAGAAAAATTTGTCTGGACTGAAAATTGATATCAAAGCCATTCCCGTGGCGCAACGGATTCAATTTGAACAAAATGGCAATTACGACTTAGCCTTTGGAACTTACGCCCCTGACTATGGGGATCCAATGTCTTTGCTGTTCCAGTACACGACTGGTCAAAAATTAAACTTCTCCCATTACAGCAATGAGACCTACGATAGTTTGATTAAAAAGGCCACGACTACTCAAGCCACCCAGCCAGTAGCGCGCTACAAGACACTACAGCAAGCCGAAAAAGTTTTATTAGATGATGCGGCAATTAACCCAATTTATCAACAAGGCATTTCTTATCTTCTAAGCAATCGCTTCACCGGTTTTTCAATGCATCCCTTTGGTCAAATTGCCGATTATCGCTACTTACAGCCTAAGTAGTTTTCTGAAAATTGATCAAACAAAGTCATGGTTTTGAAAATCATGACTTTGTTTTTGGCCTAGATAAGTGGCTATAATAAGAAGTACCAGAAAATTATAGGGAGGTCTTTATGAAAACTTATCCAGTGGCATTGAAAATATCGGGTTACCAAGTATTAATCGTTGGTGGCGGCCGCGTGGCGTTGCGAAAAGTCCGGGGGCTGCAAGATACTGGGGCGCATATTACCGTGGTGGCGCCTGTAATTAAAGCAGAAATCCTGCCATTAGTGCAGCAAGTCGAACAACGGGAATTTCAATTTAGAGATCTATTAGACAAGGACATGGTCTTTTGTTGCACCAATTCCCTGCAATTAAATCAACGTATCGCGCGCAGTGCCAATGGGGATCAATTGGTCAATAATACATCTGCTCACGAAGATTCCAACTTTTATAACTATGCCGTATTAGTTGAAGAAGAATTGAATATTCTTATCGGCAGTGAAGGCCATCATATTCGCGCAACTAAAGCCTTAAAAGAAGAGCTAAAAGCTTATTTTCAGGATAAACGGAGGTAAGGGATTCCCCTATTTCCAAATGAAGGTCATTTTTTCGCCGCTAATTACTATTTCCTTTGCTATAATGAAAAATAATTATTAGTCTGTTCAGTAATACACATAAAAGGAGACAACTTATGGCAGAGAAATTAGTGGTCATTGGTAATGGCATGGCAGGGGTTCGCGCAGTTGATAATATTTTACGGGCGAACCCAGATTTATTTGAAATAACGGTTATCGGTGCTGAAAATTATCCGGGTTATAATCGCATTTTGCTGTCTGAAGTTTTAGAAAAAGAAATGGATTGGCCGGATATTATTACCAATGATTATGACTGGTATGCTGAAAACCATATTAATTTAATCAATGATAATCCGGCTACCGCGATTGATCCAGTTAAGCAAGTGGTTACTACCCGTTCTGGGACAGTCTTTAGTTATGATAAATTAATTTTGGCCACTGGCTCGATGCCCTTTATCTTACCCGTGCCGGGGCATGATCTTAAAAATGTGGTGGCTTTTCGCAGCATTGAAGATGGCAAATACATGCAACAAATGGCCGCAAATGGGGCTAATATTGCCGTGATTGGTGGCGGCCTATTGGGTTTAGAAGCCGCCGTGGGGCTAGTGGATCAAGGGGCGACAGTCAGTGTCATTGAATTAGCACCTTGGCTAATGGCCACCCAATTAGATGAAACGGCGGGCAAGATGTTGCAGCGCGACTTAGAAGCTCGTGGCTTGAAGTTTTATTTAGGCAAACGGACAAAGTCGATTTTAGGAGACGACAAAGGCCAGGTTGCCGGTTTAGCCTTTGATGATGGCCAACAACTAGATGTGACAATGGTAGTGATGTCTTTGGGGATCAGACCAGAAACTACCCTGGCCAAAACAGCAGGGTTAAACGTTGCCAGAGGGATTACCGTGGATTCTTTTATGCGGACCAGTGATAATAATATCTTTGCTATTGGTGAATGTACTGAATTTGAGGATCAACTCGTGGGGACAGTAGCCCCATCTTATGCCCAGGCTAAAATTGTGGCCGATGTGTTGTGTGGTGAACCCACCCAGCCTTTTTGCCCCGTCTTAGAGACCATTGAATTAAAAGTGCCAGGAATTGACTTGATTTCAGCTGGTCATATTAAAGAAGATGGTGACGTCCGCTCTATTATTGCCCAAGATGGGGTCAACCACGCTTATAAACGGATTTTTGTAAAAGACGGCATCGTTTGCGGTGAGATTTTATATGGGGATGTTAGTGATGGGAATCGCTATTTCAGCATGATCAAACGCCAAGATGAAATTGCACAGTATCAGGCGACTGGGTTGCTTTTAAAAGAAGGCGGCAGTGATAGCACTGAGGATTTGGCCAGCATGCCCTTAGATGAAATTGTCTGTGGCTGCAATGGGGTCAGCAAAGGTACTATTTTAGATGCTATCCGAGCAGAACAACTCACTTCAGTTACGGGTGTGGGAAAGGTCACCCGGGCTGGGACCTCTTGTGGAAAATGTAAACCAACTATTGAAGCTTTATTGCAATTGGAATTAGGGGATAAAGCGCAAGCCATGACGGAAACTATGTGCCCTTGTACAGATTTAGGCTATGATGAAATCATCACTGCGATCAAAGCCAATCACTGGCTGACGTCTGCGGCTGTCCGCCGGGGGTTGAATTGGCGAACTGAAGAGGGCTGTGACAAGTGCCGGCCGGCTTTGAATTATTATTTAAATATGTTATTTCCAACTGAACATCAAGAAGAAATTACCGCGCGGTGGGCCAATGAACGCTATTTAGCGAACATTCAAAAAGATGGGACCTTCTCAGTGATTCCACGGATGGCTGGCGGGAAGACTTCACCAGAACAGTTGATTAAAATTGCCAAGGTAGCCGAGAAGTTCCATGTACCAATGATCAAAGTCGTGAATGCCCAACGTATTGGGCTATACGGTATTCGCAAAGAAGATCTGCCTAAGGTTTGGCATGACTTAGATATGGATTCTGGGGAAGCTTATGAAAAAACAGCAACTCGCGAAGTTAAAGCTTGTGTGGGTCAAGACTGGTGCCGTTTTGGGACGATTGATTCTGCAGGCTTGGCCGAAAAGATTGATCGAAATTATGTGGGGATCGACACGCCCCATAAAGTGAAGTTGGGTGTTGCGGGCTGCCCTAGAAATTGTGCTGAAGTATTGACTAAAGACTTTGGTGTGATTGGCATCGAAGGGGGCTATCAGCTCTATATTGGGGGTAACAACGGGACGCAAGTGGTTGAAGCCAGTCTGCTGACAACCGTTAAAACTGAAGCTGAAGTCTTAACTTATTTCGGCGCTTATTTACAATGGTATCGCGAACATGCCCACTACGGCCAGCGGACCTTTAAAGTGGTACAAAAAACCGGTGTTGAAAATGTTATCGCCATGTTAAAAGATGATAGTCAGCGGAATGCTTACCTGGAACGGTTAGCCATTGCTAAAGCAGCCTACCAGGACTATCGTCATGGGCTTGCCCCTTGGCAAGCCCGGTTGCAAGATGAAGAAAATTTGCAAGCCTTATACACTGTGGTTGATATCACGGGCCAAACCGTTAAGGAGGGTGTCTAAATGACACGTAAAGCATACATTGCCGAGATGGCGGATATTCCCCTGAAAATGGGGCTTGAAGTGCAAAATGGCGCGCAGTCTATGGCTATTTTTAAATTAAGTGACACCGAAGTTTATGCCATAGGCAATATTTGCCCCCATCGCCAAGGCCCTTTGGCAGATGGCATGGTCACGGGTAAAGCAGTGATTTGCCCCTTGCACAGCTGGCAGATTAGCTTGTTGAACGGAGAACCTTTATTAGAAAATGCGGGAAAGGCTGGCGTACCAACTTATGAAACGATTATTGAAGCTGGTAAGCTGTATGTAATGGTGGACTAATCATGATTAGTTTTGTGGGTGCTGGTGCTGGTGATCCTGATTTAATCACCGTGGCCGGCCTGAAAGCTTTGCAGGCAGCTGATATTGTTTTTTACGATCGACTTTTAAATCCGTTATTATTATTACTGGCCCCCAAAAAAGCTGAGTTGGTTAGTGTGGGTAAATCCCCTCGTTCTAAAGGCCATGCTCAAAATTGGATAACGAACTTATTGCTGCAAGCAACTAAGACCCAGCAACATGTTGTCCGACTCAAAGGTGGCGACGCTGGCATATTTGGGCGCTTGGATGAAGAGATCGCTCCAATTAAGGCCGCGGGTTTACCTTACCAAATTATTCCTGGCATCACTGCGGCTTCCGCATTAGCCGCGTATAGTGGGATCCCGCTAACCAAGCGGGGCATCAGCCATGGTGTAACTTTTTTAACAGGGACCCAACTGTTAGACGGCCAACTGCCAATTTCATTACAACAGCAAGAACAGACAATTGTGGTCTATATGGGCGTGAAACATGCCCCGGCAATTCAAGCCAGTTTGTTAACGCAATTACCAGCTGATTTACCCATGTTGATTGGCCGTTGGGTCAGTTATGGTCGCCAGGAGATCATCCCAGCTACCCTGGCAGATTTTGTGACCATTATGCAGCAACGCCAAATTGAAAACCCAGCCATCTATTTATTTGGGGCAGTCGCCGCTGACTATCAAGCCAATACCAATTGGTTTGCGGCCAAACCTTTATTTGGCACGCGAATATTACTAGTTTTACCGGAATTGAATTATGAAAAGGCTACTTTTTTCACAACCCAAGGGGCTGATGTTTGGGTGATCAGCCAAGATATGGCAGAAAATCAGCGTTTTAAGACGATTACTAAAGCTTGGTTGGTTGACGTGGCGCAGGTGCAGGTTTTGTTGACGGCGAGCATCTCAGCGGTGCTATTTGAACAGCAGCTGTTAAATTTAGATTTACCAGCAATACCAATTGAACAGATTCAAACGGCTTCAGAATTTTTAGCTAAAAGGGGATATTCACGTGACGCAACAGAAGATTTTAGTGGGTAGTCGGGCTAGCAAGTTAGCACTGGTCCAAACCCATGAAGTGATTCAGCGTTTACAGGCAATTGATCCAACTTTGGATTTTGAGGTTGTGCCTATCAAAACAAAAGGAGATTTAAAGCCTAATACAGCCTTGGTGCAACTGGGCAGTAATGGGCTATTTGTCCGAGAAGTTGAAACAGAATTATTGAACCAGCAAATTGATTTCGCGGTGCATAGTGCTAAAGACTTACCGGCCAAATTAGCGCCAGGTTTAACCATTGCGGCCACACCATCCCGAGCTTTGGCCCAAGATGTGTTGGTGGTCAAAGATAGCCAACTCAAACACTGGCAAGATTTACCCCAAGGGGCGGTGATCGGCACCGGTAGTCCCAGACGCCAGACATTATTGCACCACTTACGCCCAGATTTCAAGCTCAAAAATATTCGGGGCAATGTGCCAACACGTCTGAAGAAGCTGGCTATGCAGGACTTTGATGGGATTGTTTTAGCTGCTGCTGGGTTGCAGCGTCTCGGGCTGTTAGATCAAAGGCAGTTACATCACTTTGACTTACCCACCGCACAGTTTATCCCAGCAGCTTGTCAAGGCACCCTGGCACTGGAGTGTGCAACACAAAACCAGGCGATTGTGAAGCTGCTCCAGGGCATTAATGACGTCAAGAATTATCAGGCAATGCGTTGTGAACGGGCATTTTTAAAAACCCTTGAAGGCGACTGTACCATTCCTTTGGGCTGCCTGGCAGAAGTTTCAGATGATGGTCAGATCCAAGCCCGAGCATTTTTGGCGGATAAATTTATACCAGCTCGTTTTACCTATGTGTCTGGTCAAAGTGCTGATCCGGAAAAATTAGGCACCACTTTGGCTCAAAACGCGATGACACAACTACAAAAAAAAGATTAAGACAATTTGCCTTAATCTTTTTTTAATGAGAATTTATTTACGCGTTGGACGCTGTTGTTTACCAGCATTCCGACGGCGATTGCGTTCATGGAGTTTTTCGAGAGATTCATTGGTATTGCTGGCAGTGGCCCCAGCGGCTGCGGTGCGCCCTAAATTGTTGATAACGTCCTTGGTAACAACCTCAACAACAGGTTTTTTATCCAATTCGGCGTCAATGTTGCGCCGAATTCTAGGGGTCATGACATAGCTGACAATGATCTGTTGGATGACGAAAATAATACCACCCACTAAGAAGTAAAGACCCAAGCCAGAAGGGGCAATAATGGCAATGACGAAGGTCGTCGCTGGACTGATCAAGGCCGTCATCCGCATCGCTTTCTTTTGCGCCTCTGGTACGGTTTGTAACATGATCCAACTTTGCAAGACGTATAATAAAGTGGCAATGATAGTAACGGCAATATTGGAAACACCTAAACTAATGCCAAGGAAATGGGCTGAAGAAATTTCTGGGGAATACATCACGGCTTGATAGATGGCAATCATAAATGGAAATTGAATAATTAAAGGCAAACAGCCGATACCGCCGGTTAAACTCAAATTGTTCTCCCGATAGACTTTCATTTGAAGTTGGGATAATTGGGTCTGGGCATCAGGAGTTTTATTTTCCCGCATGGCATTTTGAATCAAAGTCAATTGGGGTTGGACCCGTTGCATTTTTTCTTGCTGGGTCGTGGATTTATTAGATTGATACAGCATCAATGGTAAGATGGCTAAGCGCACGATGAAAGTGATGATTAAAATACCCCAACCATAACCACTGGGGCCACCAATCAAATCAGCAGTCCAATTGATCAAATGTTGCATTGGCAGGGCTAATACATTATAAAGTGTCCCGTAAATCATACCAGTAGGTGGTTTTTGCCCGGTACGGTAAACATTTTGAACATTACAACCACTTAAGACGGTCAATAAAACAACTGCCGTCAAAACGAGTAGTATGTATTTGGTTTTTTTATTTTTCATTTTCCGTTCCTTTCATAGATAGGTCCAAAAAATACTATACGTTATGGTAAGGGACATTTCAACTGATTTTCAGCCAATTACGTTGAATTGCCCAAAATCGGGCAAAGGTCGTAGTTCCTGTTCCAATACTTTTTGCACCCGGGCATAAGGGGATGGACCTGCCTTGATAGCCGTGACAAAGGCTTGTAAATTGCGGGTTTCACCCACAGCTTGAATCGAAACACTGTTGTCGGAATTGTTTTTAACCGTACCTTTGATATTAAACTTATTGGCCAGCATCACCGTGGTATAGCGAAAGCCCACACCTTGAACTCGGCCAAAGACAGTTAGAGAAACGCCTCTTTGCATTTGTATACACATCCTTATGAATTATTGCTACAATAGATATCATACTACGAACAGTTCAAAAAGGAGAACACTTTGAAAATTATTGATTCACCTAAAAATGATACAATTAAGAATATAATCAAATTAAAGCAGACAAAATACCAAAAAAAAGAACGACTTTATCTCCTCGAAGGTCGTCATGAAATTACGGAGGCTATCAAGGCCCAAGCGCCGATTCAACAACTATTGGTGACCCAAACCACGTTAGATGCCAATCCAACTTTTCTTGGGGATTTTGAGACAATTCTAATTAGTGATGCGGTCAGCAAGCACTTAGCTGATACGAAGACCGATCAGGGTGTTTTTGCTGTATTACCAATTTTAACGCCAACTTTACCGACCACAATCAAGGGGGCTTGGTTATGGCTAGATGATTTGCAAGATCCCGGCAATGTGGGCACTTTGGTTCGGACAGCAGATGCGGCTGGTTTTACAGGGGTTATTTTTGGCTCAAATACGGTCTCGGCATATCATCCCAAGACGTTGCGGGGCATGCAGGGGAGTCAGTTCCATATTGCCCTGTACAAAGCCGATTTGATGGCAACTTTGTTAACTTTTAAGGCCCAAAACATTCCTATCTATGGCACAGCTTTAGGGGACAATACAGTTAGTTTTCGCGATGTGGGGCCCGTCACTGATTTCGCCTTGGTCATTGGCAACGAAGGTAATGGGATGGCACCAGACTTATTAAAAGCAACGATACAAAATTTATATATCCCAATTACGGGTGCGGCTGAATCTTTGAATGCTGCGGTAGCTGCTGGCATTTTAATGTTTCAATTACACCAATGATACCGCTTTGCTTTGGGGCTAAAACATGATATAATTTGGTTGCTCAAGGTTATGTGACTGTCAAAAAGGGAGTTTGTGAATGTCAGAGAAAAGTTGGCAAAATGATTCTGAATATGTCGCATTGGTATCAGATCTACTGCAACGTGATGAGGTTTTAAAGTTGGCAGAGTTTACCCAGCATTATTATTCTAACCGCTTAGAACACTCAATTCACGTATCATATCGAAGCTATTTATTAGGTAAGAAATTAAATTTAAACACTAGAGCACTTGCTCGAGCTGGGTTGTTACACGATTTGTTTTATTATGATTGGCGCAATACCAAATTTGATTTGGGGACACACGCCTATGTGCATCCCAGAATTGCTTTGCGTAACGCTGAAAAGTTAACAGATCTAACCCCAATGGAAAAAGATATTATCATCAAGCATATGTTTGGCGCGACTTTGGCTTTGCCAAAATACAAGGAAAGCTGGGTTGTGACCTTGGTTGATGATTACTGCGCGTTAGAAGAAGTTGGCGATCCATTGTATCATCGGGCTGCTGCTAAAATCAAACGCCGGTTTGGTGTCTCAATTTCATAAGGTTTTACAGCAAAAAGGTTGCTATATGCAGCCTTTTTGTTTATACTTATTTTTAATAAGTAGAGGTGAGAGCATGGTTGAACAAACAAAGACTGAGCTGGCAGTACCCTGCCAAAGTGAACAATTTCAACTTTGTCCCAAGTTCACAAAGACCTTCTCCATTCTAGGCAAGAAATGGAACGGCCTAATTATTGATGTATTGTTAGAAAATGGGACGTTGCGTTTTAAGGATCTATCCAGTAACATTACGAAATGTAGTGATCGTGTTTTAGTAGAACGTTTGAAAGAATTAGAGGCTGAGCATTTAGTTCAGCGGTTGACCCACTGTGATTCTGGGCTGATCGAATATCGCTTAACCGATAAGGGCCAAGCACTCGGACCTGTCATGGCGGCAATTCATCAGTGGTCAGATAATTTTATTGACGCTGCAGAATGTGAGTAGTGATTTGACAAAAAATGGAATTGCGGTATCATATTTTTATATTGAAAGACGTTGAAGGAAAGTAGTACCAGTTGTAAGGGTTGATTAGAGAAGCTTCTTTTTTCTGAGATGAAGCCCAATTCTTATACTGGGAATTCACTTCCTGAGTCGGCACCTAAAAAGTGTTCCGGTTGAGTGGCCGTTAAACATGAAGTGTATAACGTATTTTTGCGTTGTAAATTAGGGTGGTACCGCGCGTAGACCTCGTCCCTTGCTGGATGGGGTCTTTTTTTGTCTGGAAATAACAATATGGAAGGAACTTCAATTATGAGCTTGAAAAGTGATTTAGAGCAGTTAAAAGAAAAGGGTTTAGCCCAAATTAAAACTGTGGATTCAACAAAAGTGTTAAATGATATCCGGGTTAGTTTGTTAGGTAAAAAAGGCCCAATCACCAATGTACTGCGGGGGATGAAAGACTTAAGCGCTGAAGAACGGCCGCAAGTGGGCAGTTTTGCTAATGAAGTTCGGGATAGTTTAACGGCAGCTATTGAAACTAAGAAACAAGAGCTACAAACGCAATTATTAAACGAGCAATTAAGTGCTGAAACCATTGACGTCACGTTACCCGGCCGGCCGGTTGAAATTGGCACAAGTCATGTTTTGACGCAAGTTCAAAACGATATTGAAGAATTATTCATTGGCATGGGCTACCAAGTCGTCGATGGCCCTGAAGTTGAAGAAGACCACTATAATTTCGAAATGATGAATATGCCTAAGGATCACCCGGCTCGGGATATGCAGGATACTTTTTATATCACCAATGAAGTCTTAATGCGGACTCATACCTCGCCGGTACAGGCCCGGACATTAGAAAAACACGATTTTAACCAAGGCCCTTTGAAGATGATCAGTCCCGGCCGGGTTTATCGGCGGGACACAGATGATGCCACGCATTCCCATCAATTCCATCAAATTGAAGGCTTGGTAGTGGATAAACACATTACTATGGCAGATTTAAAGGGAACACTAGAAGTTTTAGCAAAACATGTTTTTGGTGCTGATCGGAAAATTCGGCTGCGACCAAGTTATTTCCCGTTCACGGAGCCATCTGTTGAAGTTGATGTATCTTGCTTTAAGTGCGGTGGTAAAGGCTGTGCCGTTTGCAAATATACTGGCTGGATTGAAGTACTTGGTGCTGGGATGGTTCATCCCAATGTCATTGAAAATGCCGGGATTGATTCTAAAATCTATGGTGGCTTTGCCTTTGGGTTAGGCCCTGATCGCTTTGCCATGCTGAAGTATGGCATTGATGATATTCGGGAATTCTACTTAAACGATATTCGTTTCTTACATCAATTCAAAGTGGAGGATTAATTTTTCATGAAGATTTCTTACAAATGGCTTCAAGAATATATTAACTTAAATGAAAATCCAGATGTTCTGGCTGATAAGGTTTCTTTAACCGGTATCGAAGTTGCGGGTGTGCGCTATCCGGACAAAGGATTAAAGAAGATTGTCGTTGGGCATGTCAATTCAATCGAACCGCACCCTGATTCTGATCATTTAAATATTTGCCAGGTCGAGGTTGGTGAAAGCGAACCCTATCAAATTGTCTGTGGGGCGCCCAATGTCGCAGCGGGCCAAGATGTTATCGTAGCCCTACCAGGCTCACGTATTGCCAATAATGTCAAAATCAAGAAAAGTAAAATGCGGGGTGTAGAATCTAAAGGTATGATTTGTGCCTTACAAGAAATAGGTTTTCCTGACAATGTCGTGCCTAAAGAATATGCCAATGGTATCTATGTTTTCACTGAACCCGTTAAAGTTGGCGAGCCTGTTTTCAAGTATCTGGGGATGGATGATGCCATTTTAGATTTCGATATTACGCCTAATCGTGCGGATACATTAGGAATGCACGGGACGGCTTGGGAAGTTGGGGCGATGTATCATGAAAAGCCAACTTTCAAACAACCTGAACTTACCGAAACAAATACCAAAGCCCAAGATTTACTGAGGGTTTCCGTTGAGAATAAGGCTGTTGTGCCGGGTTATTATTTGCGGATCGTAGAAAACGTCCAAATTAAACCAAGTCCCATGTGGCTGCAGATTCACTTATGGAACGCAGGGATTCGGCCAATCAATAACGTGGTTGATATCACCAATTACATTATGCTTGCTTACGGACAGCCGATGCATGCCTTTGACTACGATAAATTGACCCGTAAAGAAATATTGGTTCGGGATGCTAAAGCTGGTGAAGTGATCACCTCTTTGGATGGGGAAGGCCATCAATTAGACCCTGAAGATATTGTCATTACCGATGGCGTAATTCCAACCGGCATTGCCGGGGTCATGGGGGGCTTAGATTCTGAAATCACTGCTAGCTCCAAGACCGTTGTTTTGGAAGCCGCTGTGTTTAATGGTACCCGGATCCGTAAAACGGCCCAACGTCATAATTTAAGAACAGATGCCTCTACCCGTTTTGAAAAAGGGATCGATACAGCTTCCGTGACCGATGCCCTCAATGCAGCTGCAAGTTTACTGGCGCAATTAGCTGACGGCGCTGTAGCTCAAGGCATTTTAGTAGGCAATGATATTCAGCCTAAAGACGCGGTCATTGCTATTCGCCTAGCGCGGATTAATCATATCTTAGGAACCGAATTAACTTTGCCGCAAGTTCAAGCCATTTTCGAAAATCTAGGTTTTGGCGTGACCATTTCAGATACAGATCTGATGACGGTTTCTGTGCCACCACGGCGTTGGGACATTAGTATCGAAGCTGACTTGGTGGAAGAAGTGGCACGGATGTATGGCTATGACAACTTGCCTGCTACTTTGCCTAAGATTGCCATGACACCTGGTAAATTCAATCCACAACAGCGTTTCATTCGGCGCAGCAAAACATTGTTGCAAAGTGCGGGTTTATCGGAAGTTATTAGTTATGCTTTAACTACCAGAGCCAAAGCACAGCAATTTACCATGACTGCGGACACGGCCCTTACAAAATTAGATTGGCCAATGACAGAAGATCATGCTTATTTACGCTTAAATCTAGTGAGTGGTTTATTGAATGATATTGCTTATAATGTGGCCCGTAATCAAACTGATTTGGCTATTTACGAACAGGGTCGCGCCTTTACTAAAAAAGCGGGCCAAATTCGGCCAATTGAACGGGAATATTTAGCTGGTGCTGTAACTGGGTTAGTCAGTGGTGATAACTGGGCCCAAGGCAAACAAGTAGTGGACTTTTACTACCTCAAGGGTATTTTAGATACGTATTTAGCTGATCATGACTACACAGGGGACATTAGTTACGTTGCCAACACTGACCGGCCTGAATTACATCCTGGTCGTTGTGCAGATGTGTATGTGGGCGAGCAATTTGTTGGTTTCATTGGCCAAGTTCATCCGGCTACTGCAAAGGCTTATGCTATTCCTGAAACTTATGTCTTCCAATTAGATTTATCCACGTTGTTAGCTTTGCCGACTACTACCTTAGTTTCCCAATCAGCGCCTAAATATCCGGCTACCAGTCGCGATATTGCCGTTTTATTACCAGATACGGTAACTAATGCGCAAGTTGAAGCCATTATTAAACGCCGGGGTGGGCAGCACTTACAAAATATCCACTTATTTGATGTTTATGCTGGCAAGAATATTGAAGCTGGCCATAAGTCCTTAGCTTATAGTTTGACCTTCCAAAATCCAGAAGCCACGTTGACTGAAAGTGAAATCAACGAACAAATGACGCATATCATTGCTTATTTAACTGAAACATTGCATGCAGAAATTCGGTAATTTCTAATCAACAATTAATATCTAGTGC
This sequence comes from Agrilactobacillus composti DSM 18527 = JCM 14202, assembly GCF_001436375.1. GTDB lineage: Bacteria > Bacillota > Bacilli > Lactobacillales > Lactobacillaceae > Agrilactobacillus > Agrilactobacillus composti. The sequence continues at coordinate 64,354 of NZ_AZGA01000011.1, forward strand.
AAATTTTAGCTAAGTCTTGTATAATATTCTAGATTAAGCATTTCAGGAGGGCTAACTTTGCGTGAAGATAACAATAAAGATAATTCCAAGTCGGATTTAAAGGCTGCCGCGCAAAAGCGAAAGACGCAACGTCGGACCGAGAAAAAGGCTGCAAATCGGATTGTCACATGGATCATCGGTGTATTAATTGTGTTGATTGTGATCTTAGGCTTTACGACGTACCACTATATCAGCAGTTCGCTGAAGCCTTTGAATCCCAGCAGTAAGGCACAAGTAACCGTTAAAATTCCAATCGGGTCGACCAATAAAGAGGTAGCCACAAGATTGGAAAATAAAAACGTCATTAAAAGTGCTACGGTTTTTAACTATTATGTCAAAACCCACAATTTTTCCGATTTCCAAGCGGGAACTTACCTATTTTCACCTTCTCAAACCTTATCTCAGATCACCAGTGAATTGCAACAGGGACCAGAGAAGAAGGTCATGGCTAAGGTGACCGTTAAAGAAGGGGTCACCATTGATCAAATTGGGGATGCCATTCAAAAAGAAACCAAGTTCAAGAAATCTGACTTTTTGAAGCTAATGAAAGATGAAAGTTACTTGAAGAAGCTACAAAAGAAATATCCAAAATTGTTAGATTCAACCATGGCAACTAAAAATGTGCGTTACCATTTAGAGGGCTATTTATTCCCGGCACGCTATGATATTTATCAAGGGGATACCTTGCGTACTTTAGTAGATGGCATGATTTTGAAGATGAATCAAGTTATGACGCCTTATTACAGTAAAATTAGCAGCGATGATATGACCGTGCAAGAGACATTAACGCTGGCATCATTAGTAGAGCGCGAAGGGGTAACTAACACGGATCGTAAAAAGATTGCGGGTGTTTTCTTTAATCGTCTAGATATTGACATGCCAATTCAGTCCGATATTTCAGTCATGTACGCCTTGAATACCCATAAGGAACATTTGACTAATAAAGATACCGCTGTGAAATCGCCTTATAATCTGTATAAAAATAAAGGTTATGGGCCCGGACCGTTCAACTCACCAAGTTTGCAATCTATTCAAGCTGTGTTGAATCCGGCTGATCGAAATCAGGATTATTTGTACTTTGTGGCTGATTTAAAGACTGGTAAGGTTTACTATAGTCATACCTATGACCAGCATTTGACAACAAATTCATCACTGGATCAATAAGCATTTTCAACACTTAAAGTGTCGATACAAAAGGCTGAGGGCAATCTTATATTGTCCCAGCCTTTTGCAGTAGTCCAAATTTTCAATCAAGTTTACATTTAAAGTTATTGACAAATAGTTTGTAAGTCCATAAGATAGCTATTTGTAGTATCATTTTTAATTTGTTAAATCAGAATCTATAATGAGGTGTATTATATGGCACAAAAGTCTTTTCCAATGACAGCAGAAGGTAAAGAAAAGCTGGAACAAGAATTAGAAGATTTAAAAACTAAAAAACGACCAGAAGTCATTGAACGAATTAAAATCGCTCGCGGCTTTGGGGATCTATCTGAGAACTCTGAATATGAATCTGCCAAGGATGAACAAAGTGTGGTTGAATCAAGAATTTCGCAAGTTGAAGAGATGATTCGCTTTGCTGACGTTGTGGATGCCAATGATGTTGACGAAGATGAAGTATCCGTTGGCAAGAAGGTAACTTTCCTTGAAGATGGTGATGATGATCCTGAAACTTACCAAATTGTAGGGGCTGCTGAATCCGACCCCATCGCTGGGAAGATTTCTAACGAATCCCCAATCGCCCAAGGGTTACTCGGCCGGCATATGGGAGATAAAGTTCAAATCACTACCCCTGGTGGGAGTATGGATGTTACCATTACCAAAGTTGAATAGTCTATATTAAAAATTAGAGATTGAGACAAAACAGTGTTTTGGACTCAATCTTATTTTTTTGAGATCAGGTTAGGATTTATTACAAAATTTTCAGTCTTTAGCCCCAGGTAATATCCGTCGCAATTGGTTAGGGTAAATGAAGTAGGCTTGCTATAATATAGGCATAAGCTATTTAGAAATTTTTTTAAGGGAGTATTTTTTATGAGTGGTATTTGGACTGCTTTTGCCATTGTCATCAGTTTTGTTTTAGCCATTCTTGGCTGGCAAATTTTTAATAATCCCGGGGCTTTGGTATTGTTGATCATTGGGGTCATTTTGTTATTGCACCATCCTAAGAAAAAAGCCAAATTGCCGCCCTATCAAACGCTGGGTTTTGCCAAGATTACCGGTGCTTTTTTAGTGTTATTGGCCTTGGGGCAAAATATCAGCTTCTGGTTTTTACTATTGGTTTTCTTCTTTTTTGCCATGATTATTTTTGGCAGTTGGCGTAAAACCAAACATAATCTCAGTAGCTATATGCCTTGGAATCAAAAGGGCTATGTGGCACCAACTGGTGAGCGTCAAACTTCAGATGATGATATCACCGTCAAACAGCAACGCTGGTTTGGTGATTTGAATATAGGCAGCCAAATTTATACTTGGGATGATATTAATTTAACGATTATTGCTGGGGATACAATTGTGGACCTGGGCAACACGCTATTGCCACCGGATAGAGAAAATGTTATTGTGCTAAGAAAGAGCTTTGGTCGAACCCGGATCCTGGTGCCCGTTGGCACGAAGGTTCGCATTAATCACTGCGCCCTTTTTGGTAAACTTAAATTAGACGATCAAACCTATGATTTACGCAATGAGTCGATTACGATGACTCTGAATAATGAAGAAGATAATCGGGAGTTGCGTATTATTACCAGTGTTTGGATTGGTGACCTTGAGGTGATTTACGTATGACGCGGTCATCTAGATTTGCAGTATTTCTTGTGACGACTTTTTCAGTATTAATTCTCATGAGTACTATCAGTTTGGCTTATTTTATCCCCACAAATAACTTAAGTGGTCTACTGGTATTTTTAGGGACCACTGTTTTTGAGGTCCCGTTAATTGTTTATTTACTATTACTAGCTATTTTAACCGGCTTTGTTGCCATGCTGGTATCTTTTGCTTCTGAACGGCGGCAATATGGAGAAATCAATCGGAAAGTGCAACGGTTGGTGGCCCAGCAATATCAAGATGGTATTTTCAAACCAGACAATGATGGCGATCGCATCGGCGCCGGACTTGAAGAATTACGCCAGCAACTGGTAAAATTGCAACAAGAAGTTCAAATTTATTCTGAGCAGCCTATTGATGTTTCTGGGCAATCTAAAGAACAGATTTTAGAAGAAGAACGGCATCGCTTAGCTCGGGAGTTACATGACTCGGTGAGCCAACAGTTATTTGCCGCCATGATGATGCTGTCAGCCTTAAATGAAAGCGTTCAAAAGCAGACCAACAACGCGGGTTTTGTGAAGCAGGTGGCCACGATTGAACGGGTCATTAACGAGGCACAATCTGAAATGCGGGCTTTATTGTTGCATCTACGGCCAACGAATTTGGAAGGCAAGAGCTTGCGGGAAGGCATCGAGTCTTTAGTTAAGGAACTTCAAACCAAAATTAAAATTGATATTCACACTGATTTAGACGATGTCCATTTACCGGCTGGTGTGGAAGATAATTTATTTAGAATTGTTCAAGAATTATTTTCAAATACATTACGCCACGCCAAGGCCTCCCGTATCGATGTTTATCTTAAAGAGGTCAATCAAGTTATCTTGCTTAAAGTTATGGATGATGGGGTTGGTTTTGATATGGATAAAGTTGCTGAGGCCGGTAGTTATGGTCTAAGTAATATTAAAGAGCGTAGCAGTGCCATTGGTGGGGCATTTAAGATGATTAGTTTTCCAGGGAAAGGTACCAGTGTTGAAATTCGTATACCGATCATAAAGGAGCAGGGGCAAATTGATTAAAGTGTTGATTGTAGATGACCATGAAATGGTTCGCTTAGGGATATCCACTTATCTGGGGATTCAAGATGATATTGAAGTTGTCGGTGAAGCCGACAATGGGGCAATTGGTGTCAAAAAAGCCTTAGAAACTCATCCTGATGTTATTTTGATGGATGTGGTCATGCCTGAAATGGATGGGATCGAAGCAACAAAAACCATTTTAAAAGACTGGCCGGAAGCTAAGATTATTATTCTCACCAGCTTTATTGATGATGAAAAAGTCTATCCTGCAATTGAAGCAGGGGCGGCTTCTTATATTTTAAAGACTTCGACAGCTGAGGAAATTGCCAAAGCCATTCGGCAAACTTATGCCGGCGAATCTGTTTTAGAACCAGAAGTCACTACTAAAATGATGAATCACATTTCCAATCAAAATAAAACGGAACTTTACGATGATTTAACAAATCGTGAACGGGAAGTTTTGCAATTGATTGCCCAAGGTAAAAGTAACCAAGAAATTGCTGATGCCTTGTTTATTACCTTAAAGACCGTTAAAACGCATGTTTCTAACATTTTATCTAAACTACAAGTGGAAGATCGCACGCAAGCGGCCATTTATGCTTTTAAACATGGGTTGGTTTCTTAGCTAAGTTTTACATATTTCTGGTATAATCAAGATGTTGCTGACGTTGAATAGAAAAGGGGTCCAAATGATGGAAATAACCGTTTCAGATGCTGCGATTAAGTGGTTTAAAGATGAGATGAACCTACAGCCAGGAGAAGGTATCCGTTTTTTCGGTAAAGTATATGGGCGCACCAACGTCCATGAGGGCTTCTCAATTGGCATTGCCAAGGAAATTGCCACCAAGCCCTTGGTCAGAACTGAAATTGATAGTTTAATCTTTTCGATTGATCAAACTGATGACTGGTTTTTTGCCGGCTATGATTTGCAAGTTGATTATGATGCGCAAAAAGATGAACCAATCTATCATTTTGAAGCAACACCAGCCCATTCAGCATCTTAATTGAATCATATTTTGATATAACAAAACGACCAGCCATTGTTCGTGCAAGTTCAAAAATTTAGTTTTCTTGAATTTGCACGGTAACATGCTGGTCGTTTTTTTGAATTTAAATCATATGCTTGCGCCGATAAACTGTTAAGCCAATAATCATGCACCAACTAAAGGCGCTAATGACTAGGCCTAAACGCAAATAAGGGGCCCTGTAAACAATTTGAATATGGTGTGTTCCTGATTTCACCGGGATACCAATGAGGGTTTGTAATAACTGTATTTTGGGCGTTGGTCTACCGTCAACGAAGACATGCCACCCTTTGGTATTGGGAATAGATGTCATCACCACTTGATGGTTGTTGGTGGCCTTGATGTTGCCACTGATACTTAAAGGTGTAATTTTTTGTTGTGTCAAGCCTTGATCTTGTAAGGTATTGGCCCAAACCTTAAATAGCGAAGCGTTGAATTTAAAGATAGAAATATTGTCAAGCCATAAACTATTCTTCTGGGGAACTAACTCTATTTTGATGGGCTGGCGTTTTTGTTGATCGGCCACTCCAAAGACTAAGGTGTTTTGATAACCATCATCTAGTCCGATGGCTTTACCGTTAATGGTCAAAGATACAAACTTACTGTTTAATGTTGAGCCCCAGGTCATATAGTAAGGATCGTCTGTGGCTGGTGTGAAAGTTAGGGTGACTTTAGCCGGCTGTTTTTGATTGATTTTGGTATAATCTAAACCAGCAGCATGTTTTTTCAGGCGCATATTATCTAAGGTCACTTGATAGTTGGTCGCCGTATATAACGGTGTGGTAAGTTGGGGCACTGTTTCATGGAAAATTGCTTCTTGCTGTGCCAAAGGAAAATCAGTGTAGGATTTTGTCGCGCGCACTTTTGCATCCGCTAAAAATGCTAAAGGTAAGGCAAAAGGATTTTTGTAGATTTGTTGTTCCGGTAATAAGCGCGCGGTATCATACTCCTTTAGATCAGGTCGAGAAGATACGACAGGTAAGCTAGTTTTTAAATTTGGGGTGGCAGTATTGGCATCGATGGGGTCACTACGATCTTGTAAGAAGTAACCCACACTCAATAGGGCATCCGTGATTAAAGTGCCGTTGTTATAGGTCACAAAGCCATCCCCCTTGGGTTGGCCCAATTTACCAAAGAAATCAGTAACTTTAGGCTCCATCATGGAGTTGAATTGAGAAGCCCCGTAGTAGTCGGCTTCCATGGGGTCGTTTTTGGTGCGTTCATAGGTTTTACCAATTCGATAAAAAGGCGTATTCTTGGCCAATTCTTTGACGTTGTCACTGCCTTTAACCAGTGCTTGCGTATAAGTCGTGAAATCTGAGTTATTGAGATAGCTGATGGGGTTTAAACTCATGAACAAATTTAAGCCCATTTCAACGGTTACAATGATAATGAACAAATTATTGACGCCGTGATACCGGGTTTGTCTCAGCGTTAATAAGACCAGTGTCAAGAGCATAAAACCGGCGGTGATGGCAATTTGTGGCTTACTAATAAAATCAAAGCGATTGACCACATTCAAAGCAAGCAGTACTAAGCCTAAGGTTAGGGCCAAAGTCAAGCCAATTTGCGTTATGCCCATGGGTACATTGTAGCGGAAACTGTAGGCCGCCAAAAGCAACAGCCAAAAACTAATCACAAAAGAAAAACGGTAGGGATACCAAATCGGAAATTGCAGGCCATGCCACAAGAGATCCAAAGGCTCATAACACAAGGAGAAAATCAGCAATAAACTAATCGTACCGGCAGCAATTTTGGCTTTTAAGGGAATGCGTTTGATGGTGAAAAATAAGATGAACCCAAATAAGGCTAGGGAACCGGTAAAAATATTAGCATAACCCGTGGACATTTGGTCAAAATTAAAGCTGCCAATGATCAGTTTCAAAAGTTGATGCCAAGGTGTATATTCAAAGCGCCATTGAATTTTGGAAATGGTATGTTGGCCCTTACTTTCACTCAGGGCACTTAATGTTGGCAGCAACAACCAGGCTGCAGTGCCGGCAGCCAATAAACCGCCACTAACAAAGCGCCAAATTGCTGGTAGCAGTTGCTTGGGCTTGGTGATTTTTAAACTACATTGGAAGATGAAATATAAAATGGCAAATAGCACAATCATGAAACCAATATAATAGTTCAACAAGATTGTGATGCCCAAGGCAATGGGCCAAAAAAGTGGGTAGTGGCCCTTAAAAATCCCATTGATACTTAATGCCACGATGGGTAGCATGATCACACTGTCTAGCCACATCAAATTAAAGTGATTAACCACTAAGTAACTCATTAAGGCGTAATTGATCCCAAAGGTAGGGATCAATAGGCCTTTGAGCAAGTTGGTGCGCTTAAAGAAGATAGCACTTGTTAAACCAGCGGTGCCGAATTTTAAGACCGTTATGAGATAGACAGCTACCGGAAATAGCCGCTGGGGTGTTATCAGAAAAATTAAATTAAAGGGACTCATTAAATAATAGGCACTAACGCCCAACATATCGCCACCGATAGCTTTGCTAAAGGAATAGATCAAAGTCTCAGGGTGGTGTAATAAACTTGCTTTAAAATATGCAAAGAAATCGATATATTGTTGGCCCAAGTCAACAGTTAGCAAAGATGACTTACCAAAGGGGTAAGCACCGCGATAAGCAAAATAAATTAAAATAAGTATCGCTGGCACAAAAAAACTGAGATAATAAGCGTAGTGCTTTTTGAAGTGCTGTAAAATCATAGTTAACCTCAATCTAAAATTCAGAATATGGTCACTTTCAAAAGTCGGTAACCATTAAGTTGTCATATCTTTGTGTTTTTGCCTCTTATCAAAGCAACTATTTTATATTACAATAAATACCAGCCTGTTTTCAATTTTCGGGTTAATAATTTTTTCAATGACAGAAAATTTAGGAGTTTAAAAAAAGTGAAATATCTTAAACAGCAAATCAAATCTTCAGGCCGTGTCGGAAACTCAAAAATTCCGATCCGCTTGAATATTTTATTTTTTATAGTTTTTCTTTTATTTGCCGCTTTGGTGGCCCAGTTAGCCTATCTACAGGTTATTCATGGCGCTTCTTTTCAAGCAGAAGTCAATCGAACTGATCGTACAGTTATTCAAGGCAACGTTCCCCGGGGGATGATTTATGACGCGAAGGGACGTGTGTTAGTTGGCAATAAAGCCAATAGTGCCATTACTTATACCAAATCAATCAACTTGAATACGAACAATATGTTAACCGTTGCCAAACGACTCAGTAACTACATTACTGTAGATACTAGTAAATTAACGGATCGCGATTTAGCAGATTTTTATTTGTCAGATGCAACCAATCTCAAAACAACCACTGCCAGCTTAAGTAAAGCCCAGACTCATACGGCGTCAGGCGATAAATTGTCAGATGAAGCTATCTACAAATTAGCGGTACAAAAGGCAATGGCCGCTAATCATAGTTTTTCAGATAAGCAAAAACAACAAGCTGCTATTTTTAAATCCATTAGCGGCGCCTATCAGTTATCAACGGTATTTGTGAAAAACTCTGGGGTGACTTCAAAAGAAGTCGCTGAAGTTAGTGAACATTTAGAAGACCTGCCGGGGGTGAATATCGGCACTGATTGGGAACGCAACTTCCCAAGTGGGGATTCCATGTCCAGCATCATCGGGAATGTTTCCAGCGAAAAACAAGGGTTACCTGAAGATCAAGTTAATTCCTTGTTAGCAGCTGGTTATTCACGCAATGATCGGGTGGGGACTAGTTATTTAGAGCAAGAATATGAAGATGTGCTCAGAGGGACGAAATCACAAACCGAAGTGACGGTGGGGTCTAATAACCGGGTCTTGAAGTCGGATGCTGTTTATGGTGGATCCAAGGGTGATAGTTTGAATCTAACAGTGGATTCAGACTATCAAGCCAAAGTTGAAGCTGCCTTAAAAGCAGAATTTGCGCAAGCCAAAGCCAATGGTATGGCTGCTTATTCTGATGGGGCCTACGCCGTTGCGATGAATCCAAAAACTGGCGCGATTTTAGCCTTGGCAGGTGTTCGTAATAACCCTAAAACGGGTAAGACCACTGACGATGCTTTAGGGACCATTAACCGGACCTTTGTGATGGGGTCTTCGGTGAAGGGGGCTACTGTTCTAGGGGCAATGATGGACGGCGTTATTTCACCAACTAACAATACCCAATCCGATGATGCCATTTATTTGCCAAGCACACCGGTTAAGAAGTCTGTTTATCCAGTGGGGACCTTTGGGAGCATGAATGCTATTACTGCCCTTGAAGTTTCCTCAAATATTTATATGATGCGCTTGGCCTTAAAAGAAGGCCATGCCCAATATGTGCCTAATTCATATATCAAGATGGATGATGATATTTTTAGCACCATGCGGGGCTACTTTAATCAATTTGGGCTCGGCGTTAAGACGGGCATTGATATCCCTGGGGAGACATCCGGTTATGAAGGCAGTAATTTTAATGAATCCGGGCAATTGAAAGTGGGTTCAGCACTGGATTTGGCTTACGGGAACTACGATGCTTATACTTTGATCCAAATGGCGCAGTATGTATCGACTATCGCGAATGGTGGCTATCGGATGAAGCCTTACTTGGTTCAATCTATTCAAGCCACCAATAATGATGGTTCCATGGGCAATGTGGTATCTAATACACAACCAACGGTGTTAAACAAAGTTGGTTTCACCCCATCTGAATTATCTGTGGTTAAACAAGGGTTCTATAATGTGGTCCATGGGTCACAAGCCTGGGGGACAGCTCATGATTTGAAGAGTGTGACCCCATCTATGGCTGGGAAGACCGGGACCGCCCAATCATTTTATTCCGATGGCAAAAACTTAACTGAAACGCTAACCTCGAGTTTTGTGGGTTACACCCCATCTACTGATCCAGATTTTGCCATTGCCATTGTCTTTCCAAACTTGAGTACGGCAGCTAGTAACGCCCATTATAACCTTGATATGGCTAAAGAAATGGTCACAGATTATTACGGCACGACTACAGCCGCAACGGACACAAATAACAAATAATCCTTAAGACTAGCGAATTTCAATAGGTTTTCACGATTAAACATGGTAGAATAGTTTTGACTTTTCTTTGAGGGGGCGCGCTATGGACAAAGTAACTTTTCGGAAACAACAGATTGATCGACTGGTCAAATTTTCAAAAGATGATCAAAAAAGTCAGGAAGAAGCACAATTAACCAAAGCATTTTATCAACTAGAAAACTTTCAAAATGCCGAGACAATTGGCTTAACGATTAGTCAAGACATTGAATTCAATACAGCACCTTTAATTAAGGCGGTTCAAAATTTGGGCAAAAAAGTTTATGTACCCAGAACCTTATCTAATTATCAAATGACTTTTTTACCATATCCAGCAGATGTTGCAGATTTAGAGAAGAGTTCTTTTGGGATTTACGAACCTAAATTAATCGCATCTCAGCGCTTAGATCCACCTGATTTGGTAGTGGTCCCAGGGATTGCCTTTTCCAAAGATGGCCATTACCGCATTGGTTTTGGTGCTGGTTATTACGATCGTTATCTTAACCGGTATCAACCCCATACAACGGCTTTTGTATTATCACCGATGTTATATGATGAACCACAATGGCCAGTTTCCATGTTAGATGTACCTGTAGAAGATATTCTAACTGTCTAGAATGGAGCGATGGTATGGATTTTAAACGAACTTGGCAACGCTTGGATAGTACCGCATTTGTAACGTGGCTGCTTTTAGGAGCAGCTATTATTATGTTCTTTGTAGAAGTTCTCAGCGGCGGCAGTCAAAACATCGCTGTCCTAGAGCACTATGGTGCTGGGGTAAATGGCTTAATTGCCCAAGGCCAGTGGTGGCGCTTAATCACGCCCATGTTTTTACACATTGGGGTGATGCACATCGCCGTCAATGGGGTGATGATTTATTATGTCGGGACCCAATTAGAGCGGGTATTTGGGCACCTGCGCTATTTTGTCATTTATATGGCCAGCGGGATCATTGGGAACTTATGTAGCTTTGCTTTTGGTAGTGATAACAGTATTTCAGCTGGGGCTAGTACCGCGTTATTCGGGCTTTTCGGGGCATTTATCATGTTGGGCTTATCTTTTCAACATAATCCGTTTATTCAGACAATGGCTAAACAATTTGGCGTGTTAGTCGTCATTAATTTAGTATTTGATATGTTTGCCACCAATATTGATATTTGGGGACACATTGGGGGTTTTGTTGGCGGGGTATTAGTCGCGTTTGCCTTAAGTGTCCCAAGAAGATTTGGCCAAACATCCCGATTGGCTCAGGCATTAGCAGTCATTGTCGTGCTCTTAGTATCTGTAGGTTTGTATCGGGCTGGTTTGAATGGATGAAAAATTTAGAAATTTATATGATGTGCAACAGCTATTGAAACGGTTTGGTATCTTTGTACACTTAGGCAATCGCCTTTGGGATATTGAATTGATGCATGAAGAATTGCGTAAGATTCATGATGCGCGTTTGATTGATGACCAGGTATTTCGTTCGGCTGCCCTGGTTTTAAAGCGAGAACATCGCTTAGAAGCTGAACATCCAGAAAATAACATGTTTCATGATTGAAGGGAGTTAAACACCATGGCTAACATGGCTGACAAAAAATTAATCGGGGTCGATCTCGGTGGGACAACAATTAAATTTGCAATTTTAACATTGGACGGTGATATCCAACAACGGTGGAGCATCGATACGAATATTTTAGACGATGGGACTCATATTGTACCAAGTATTATTGATGCCATTAATCACCGCTTGAAATTATATGATATGACTGCAGATCAATTTATTGGGATCGGCATGGGCTCACCGGGTTCAGTGGATCTAGAAGCCGGAACGGTCATTGGTGCCTTTAACCTCAATTGGAAAACATTGCAATATGTTAAAAGAGACATCGAAACTGGCACCGGGATGAAATTTGTAATTGACAATGATGCCAACGTTGCAGCTTTAGGTGAACGCTGGAAGGGCGCAGGTGAAAACGAAGCTGATGTAACCTTCATTACCCTAGGGACTGGGGTTGGCGGCGGTTTAATTGCCAATGGTCAGCTATTGCATGGTGTGGCCGGTTCTGGTGGTGAGATTGGCCACGTGACGGTTGAAACGCACAATGGTTACCTGTGTACTTGTGGCAAGCATGGCTGTTTAGAAACCGTGGCCTCTGCCACCGGTATCGTCCGGGTTGCCCGGGACATGGCCGAAGAATATTCTGGCAATTCTGTCTTGAAGAAGACTTTAGATGATGGTGAAGAAATTTCGTCTAAAATTGTCTTTGATATGGCGAAAAGCAATGACCCGCTGGCTTTAATGGTCGTGGATAAAGTGACCAACTATTTAGGCTTGGCTTTGGCGAATGCTGCCAACTTATTAAATCCGTCTTTTGTAGTTATTGGCGGTGGGGTTTCTGCTGCAGGTGATTTCTTATTAACTCGGGTTGATAAGGCTTTTAAAGCCAATACCTTCCCCAATGTCCGGGAGACGACGGCTGTTCGGTTGGCAACTTTAGGCAACGAAGCCGGCGTTATTGGTGCGGCTTGGTTAGCTAGAAATGCATTTGTGAAGTAGTCAAGATTAAATAGTTAGGGGCGAATATTTTGGTTGTTGGTGCGATTTCAGGTCTTTGGTTTTTAAACATCTTTTTCCTAGTGATTATTCTGGGATTTGTGGGCAATTGGCTATATTATTGGTTACGAGCTAAACAATTAAAGGCCGGCCTTAAAGAAGAAGTATTTGAAAAGACTATGCGTAAGGCACAGTTGATCGATTTAAGAGAAAAAAAAGAATTTGATGCCGGGCATATTTTAGGTGCCCGTAGCCTGCCATTTACCACCTTGAAGCAACGGATGGGTGAACTGCGCAAGGATTTACCAGTCTATGTTTATGATGATGGTAAGAACGTGAGCGTTCGGGCCACATTGAAATTACGTAAGGCCGGTTTTCAAGAAGTGAACTGGCTTGAAGATGGTTATCGTAACTGGAAAGGTAAGACAAAGAAGAAATAATAAGTTGTTGCGCCTAGACTGTATCCAGGTAGTTAACGCAAAAAAAGGCTGGCACAAAATTTTATATTTTGTGCCAGCCTTTAATTTTAAAATACTGATTATGCTTGATGTGCCGCATGTTGCTTGCGATTAGCCTTACGGCGATTTTCTTCTACCTTGTTGTTAAAGTCTTCTTCAGGTTCGATCACCGTCTTTTTAAATGCTAAAACGGCACCACCCAGTGCACCCACTGTGGCGAGGGCACCAACAACAAAACCAGATACAAACTTATTTGCCATATGAATTACCTCCTATTTCAGTATACCTTTATTATTACTTATTGTATCAGAGATTACCACTAAATAACATGATTGGAGCATAAGATGAAGTCAAAAGTGTTGATGATTGTGGGGCCAACCGCCATTGGCAAGACCGACCTTAGTATACATTTAGCCAAAAAATTTCACGGGGAAATCATTTCAGGTGATTCGATGCAAATTTATCGTCATTTGGATGTGGGCACTGCCAAGGTAACCCCTGATGAAATGGCAGGGGTCAAACATTACCTACTAGATATTGCTGATGTTGACCAACGCTATACCGTCCATGATTTTCAGACCCAAGCCCAACAAATAATTACCCAGTTAACACAGGCAAAAGTTTTACCCATCATTGCCGGCGGGACAGGTTTTTATTTAAATGCCCTCCGACACAATTTAAATTTAGGGGATGCAGCTAACCACCAACTCAACGAACAAACAAGGGCTAAATGGACGCAGTTTTATGACACAGTAGGCCCTCAAGTTGCTTGGCAGCGCTTGTTGCGACAAGATCCTGTGAGTGCTAAAAATATACCAGCTGCTAATAAGCGGCGGATCGTGCGGGCATTAGAAGTGGTCAATGAAACTTCGCAGTTGTTTTCCCAACAAAATCAAACTGAGTCCCAATTGGATACCTTGATAATTGGGTTGAATACAAAGCGGCAATTGCTTTATGAACGAATCAATGCCCGTGTCGATCAGATGATGGCCCAGGGCCTCTTAAACGAAGCACATTGGCTTTATAAACGCCGACAAACTAGTGTCCAAGCCAGCAACGGCATCGGGTATAAGGAGTTGTTTGCTTATTTTGAGGGTTCAATGAGCTTAGACGCGGCAGTAGCTTTGATCAAAAGAAATTCCAGACACTATGCCAAACGCCAACTAACTTATTTCCGCAATCAAATGCCCACCCACTGGTTTGATCCTTTTGCAGATCCACATTGGCTTTCAGAAATAGAAGCGACTGTGGCCCAATGGCAAAATTAATGTAATAAAAGCTAACATTTTGCATTGACAGACAAACCTCTGTTGTGTATGATAGGTTTTGTAACAGAGAGGAGGTTAATTATGAAAGAAAAAGAATTACGACGGACACTTGCGGTTCTTCCGATTGGAACAGCCATGAAGCTGACTGATTTAAGCGCACGTCAGATTCGTTACTATGAAGATCAAGAATTGATTCGACCAAAGCGCAACGAAGGTAATCAACGCATGTTTTCGCTAAATGATATTGATCGACTGTTGGAGATTAAAGATTATCTAGCAGATGGCATGAACATTGCTGGTATCAAGTATGCCTTTGAAGAACAAAAACGTAAGTCCAAGCTCGTAACCACGACTCAGAGTGACAACCACGAATTGACCGATGATGATGTTCGGCGCATTTTGCGGGAAGAATTACTTCAAACTGGTGGCTTGGAGGGTCCAGACCATCAGATTCCTGGTTTCTTTCATAAAAAACCACTCTAGGTAAGTTAATAGGCATTGGAAAAGGAGAGTTTGATATTAATGGCTAATAAATCAATCACAGCTGATGACATCCGCGAAGTTGTTGTCAAAGAAAACGTGCAATTCCTACGGTTAATGTTTACGGATATTAACGGCATCATCAAAAACGTTGAAGTTCCAGTGGACCAACTTGAAAAGGTATTGAACAACAAAATCATGTTTGATGGTTCTTCCATCGATGGCTTTGTTCGTATCGAAGAAAGTGATATGCTTTTATACCCTGATTTGTCCACATTCTTAGTTTTCCCTTGGGGTTCTGATCATGGGAAAGTTGCCCGTTTAATTTGTGATATTCACAATCCTGATGGGTCACCATTTGCCGGGGATCCACGGAATAACTTGCGTCGGGTTGTCAAAGAAATGCAAGATCAAGGGTTCTCAGCTTTTAATATCGGCCCTGAGCCAGAATTCTTCTTATTCCAATTAGATGCAACCGGCAAACCAACCCTCAACTTGAATGATAAGGGTGGCTATTTTGATTTTGCACCAGTTGATTTAGGTGAAAACACTCGCCGCGATATCGTCCTTGAATTGGAAAAAATGGGCTTTGAAGTAGAAGCTTCTCACCATGAAGTTGCCCCTGGCCAACATGAAATTGACTTCAAATATGCTGATGCCCTGGAAGCAGCAGATAATATTCAAACGTTTAAATTAGTTGTTAAAACTATTGCCAGAAAACATGGGTTGCATGCTACCTTTATGCCAAAACCATTGGAAGGTATCAATGGTTCTGGGATGCATATCAACATGTCCTTGTTCAGCGATCCGAAAACAAATGCCTTCTTTGATGAAAAAGCTGAAGGCCAGTTATCAGAGACGGCTTACCACTTCTTAGGCGGTTTAATGGATCACGCCCGGGCATTGACAGCTGTTAATAACCCAACCGTGAATTCTTACAAACGTTTAGTGCCAGGGTTTGAAGCCCCAGTTTATGTTGCTTGGTCTGGCCGCAACCGCTCACCATTAATTCGGGTCCCTCAATCAAGAGGTTTATCCACACGACTTGAAATGCGTTCCGTTGATCCAAGTGCGAACCCTTACTTAGCAATTGCTGCGATTTTAAATGCTGGTTTAGATGGTCTAGCTCAAGGTAAAACCCCATATCCAGCCGTTGATCGGAACATTTACCGCATGAATGAAGCTGAACGTCAGGATAACCACATTACCGATTTGCCTTCTACATTACATAACGCCATCAAAGCACTTGAAAAAGATGATGTCGTTAAAAGTGCTTTAGGTGATCACTTATACCGTAGTTTCTTAGATTCTAAGGATCTTGAATGGGGCGCTTATCGCCAAACTGTTTCCGAATGGGAAAGAGATCAATACTTGGAATTATATTAAAATGAGTAAAAAAAGGTTGAGGCCAGCAATTTGGTCTCAACCTTTTTTTACATTTAATGGCAGTATTGGTGGTTTGACTTATCCCAAGCAGGTGGTCTACACTAGATAAACTGAAAAAATTGAAGGGAATGGTGAGATGACCCAAGATGATTTGTTTACCGATGGTGAAATCAGTGTATACGGCGCCAGACAAAACAATTTAAAGGATATCAATTTACGGCTGCCTAAAAAAAGAACGACAGTGTTTGTGGGATTGTCCGGGGCCGGTAAGTCTTCGTTGGTATTTGATACCATCGCCGCACAATCCCGACGTGAATTAAATGAAACTTTTCCCAGTTTCACCCAACAGTATTTACCTAAATATGGCCAACCTAATGTGAAGGCAATTGAACATTTGCCGGTAGCTATTGTTATTGAACAAAAGAAGATTGGGCAAAATGCCCGTTCCACCGTGGCTACTTATACGGGTATTTATTCGCTATTACGCTTATTGTTTTCACGGATTGGTCAACCATTTATTGGTTATTCCGACACATTTTCCTTCAATATGCCCCAAGGTATGTGTCAAACTTGCCAAGGTTTAGGTTATGTGGATGATATTGACGAAGCCGCCTTAGTTGATAAGCATAAGTCACTAAATCAAGGTGCCATTACTTTTGTGAGCTTTGGTGTGAACACTTGGCGCTGGAAAAGGTATGCTAACAGTGGTTTGTTTGATAATGATAAACCTTTGGCAGATTACACGCCTCAAGAATGGGAATTATTGATGCATGCGCCACAACAACAACTTAAAAATGCCCCGGTTAATTGGCATCCCACGGCCTTATATGAAGGGATTGTTCCCCGAATCAAGCGGTCGATCCTGCACAAGGCTGAGGCTAAACATCATCAAACTGAAATTGCCAAAGTGGTGACTCATAAGTCTTGTCCAGCTTGTCAAGGGACTCGGGTAAATGACCTCGTACGTTCTAATCATATTGATGGTAAAAACATCGCAGATGTTTGCAGTATGAACCTAGAGCAGGCCGTAGCTTTTTTAAACCAGATTCAAGTGCCTTTAGCTACTTCAATTATTCGTGAACTAAAGACCATGTTAAAGGCCTTGATCAATATTGGCTTAGGGTATTTATCTTTAGCACGGGGGACCAGTAGCCTTTCTGGGGGTGAGTCGCAGCGGATTAAAATTGCGAAATACTTGAATAGTTCCCTATCTGATTTAGTTTATATTTTAGACGAACCCAGTGTGGGCTTGCATCCCCATGATATTCGTTTAGTGAAACAAGCGTTACGTCAACTGCAAGACCAAGGCAATACGATTTTAATTGTGGAACATAATCCTTTAATGATGACTGACGCAGATTATGCTGTAGAAATTGGTCCTGTGGCTGGTAGTGGCGGCGGACAAATCACGTTTACAGGTTCTTTTAAAGCTTTAGTGCATTCCCATACATTAACGGGAGATTATTTAAGACAGCCATATATTTTAAAAACACCGAGAAAACCCAGTCAAGGGTGGTTGATTCGTCAACATATTCAAAACAACAATCTAAAAGATGTTAATGTCCGCTTACCCCTAGGCGTCATGATAGTCCTTACGGGTGTTGCTGGCTCAGGTAAGAGTTCTTTAGCCAAAGGGTTAATGGCCAGTATGGACGTACCGATCATTAATTTAAAGCAGCGGGCTGCCAGTGCTAATTTGCGTTCCACACCATTAACTTATTTAGGTATCTTTGACAAAATTCGACAACGTTTTGCCAAGGCTAATCAAGTTTCTAGTAGTTTATTCAGCTATAATGGCAAGGGGGCTTGTCCTGTTTGTAAAGGTAAAGGCGTCACCATTACCAATATGGCTTTTATGGATCCAGTGGTCCAAACGTGCGAAGCTTGTCATGGGCGGCGTTATAGTCCAGAAGCACTCCGATATCAATATCTAGGGCAGACTATTGCCGATGTTTTGGAAATGAGTGTGCAAAGGGCCAGTCAGACTTTTGCCAAGGATTCAGTAATTGGTCCGAGAATCCATGATTTACAACGCGTGGGTTTAGGCTATCTCAAATTAAATCAATCGCTAACCACGTTGTCTGGGGGAGAATTACAACGATTATCGCTGGCAACCCAGTTAAACGGTCAGGGCAATATGATTTTTCTAGATGAGCCCACGGCAGGGTTACATATGCAAGATATCAAGCAGCTTCTCAAACTTTTCAATACATTAGTTGATCAGGGCAACACCTTAGTTTTAATCGAGCACAACTTGACGGTGATGACTCAAGCAGATTGGTTGATTGATGTTGGACCAGATGCTGGTAGCTTTGGCGGCCAGATTTTATATGCCGGCCCACCAGCTGGCATTTTACAACAAGCAAACTCCTATACGGCGGCGGCTTTAAAACACGCCTTATCTAAATAAAATCCAGCAATTGCCTGACACATTTGGCAATTGCTGGATTTTTTGTTAAACGAATTTAAATTAACGCCGATAAGGAATTTCTAAGCGACAGTCTGCTAAATCGATTTGATAATGAATTACTTCAGAGGAACGTAATGTCATCCCCATGTCGGTGCTGTATAAAATCAGCCCAATTTGATGATTTTTTAATAGATGATAGTGGGTTGGTTGCAGTTCAAAATGGACGGTATAAAAATGATCAGGGGTGACAGTTTGGTTGAAACGCAACGAGGCCCGGTTTTGCAAATTAATATGTCCCTTTGTGATCAACTTGTAAGCTGATGTTTTTGGGGTCAGCTGAAATTCCTTCAGATCTTCAGATTGCCAGTTATAGCCAAGTTTTAAGCCAGTCCGTTCAATAATACTAGGGTTAGCTAACAAGCGCTTAGCTTGGCCATAATCCACGAGCATAGCGCTTAGCAAACCGTGATCTGTACTGCTGGCAATTTGGACAGTTAAAATCGGATTGCCATCAATATAAAGCTCATGATCTAATGGCTGGGACTTATATTGCAAGCGGTTAGTGGCATAGGTCGAATGATCTGCCATGATAGCCCGGGTCCAGGCGTGTTCATCACGATCGCCTTTTAGGAAAGTTGCAGCACCATCATCCACGTAAGTTTGAATGGAGCTATTTTTAGGCTGCGTTGTTAGTTCGTTGCCCACTAAATAATATTGGCGCTTAGGATCGCTGTCAGCACACCAGTCTTGGTAATGGTGCCAGGTTTCAGGCTGGGCATTATCTTGAATGAGGACTTTGGGTAAAATGGTGTCACTGTGATTGGGAAAGCCCAACAACTTGTCGGTCAGCCATAGATTGACCATGTCGTTAAAGTCAATGGAGCGAATGTTGTTCATATAAACGTGTTGGCCTTGGTGCAAGAACATTTTGGCGGGGATATCAGCTTCTCGCAAGGTTCGCCAAAGTTTTTCCGGATTGCGAAGTTTGACGTTCCAGTCGTTTAAGCCATGGACTAATAAAACAGCACACTTGATATTTTTAACGTTAGTGCGATAGTTGCGAATTGCCCAAAAATCATTATAATTGCCGCTGTTGCGATCCTGACCCTTGGTTAAGGCTAAGAGGGTTTTATCAAAGACTGGTTTAATCCGTTGATAATCAGCGGCGTCTTTTAGACGGCTAAAGGTATCAATTGCTAATACATCGCAATCTTCGCCTTGGCAATCCTCTGGGGCCACCACCAAACCATGGTCGCGATAATAATCATACCAACTGGAAATGGCTGATTCTGAAATGATGGCTTTTAAACCAGGAACCCCCGTTGTGGCCGCCGCGGTGGCCATGGTGCCCAAATAGGATTTGCCAGTCATGGCTACATTGCCATTACACCACCAGGCCTTGATGGCGATGTGATCAGTTTTGTTAGTGAAAGCAAGACGGTCGCCATGTAACCATTCAATAATGGCGGTGGTGGATAAGGTTTCGGCCGGGGAGCCGCTAGTCCGGATACCATCAGAATGCCGCGTACCAATCCCACCGGCATAAACCGTGGCTAAACCCCGGGCTAAGAAATAATCATTCAGTGAATAAATATTATCTTCAGTCGAAGTTATCTCCGCAGTTTCCGTTTCACTTTTAACCGCCGGTGTTTTTAGCGTCACAGGTTGATCAATCTGGAGGACCGGCGGCAGGGCACTGGTGATAGTGGGTTCGGTGGCTGGCTTGACCGCTAAATTAATATTAACGTCATGTAAAGCGGCCGTCATATCATTGGTGCCCTTGAAATAAGGATTGGCGGTATAAAGGGCGGGGACTTTTAAGTTATAAGCCGTGGCTTTCGGGCGGAAAATGGTAGTTTCTAAAAGATCATATTGACCATCTTCATCCGTATCTAAATCACTTTGAACATAAACGATCTCGCGAATCGTTGTATTGGCATCAAAAGTGGCCTGTAAGCGTCCGTTGAATAAAACGAATTGTGGTGTTCTAGATTTGAAAAATTGATTGAAAAAGCCCCGATTCGCCAGTACATCCAAATAATTTTGGCCATTTTTCGTTCGTAAACAGAGCAAGTAATAAAAGGCAGTGACCAATTGGGCTTTAGTTGTTAAGAGTTCTGGTGTCTTTAAGAGGGGCAAGCCTAAATTGCTTAAAAACTCACCGCCTTGGGCTAATTTAAAATCGACATCGATTTCAAATCCCAGTAATTGTAGAGCTAGGTTGTAAAAATCTGTTGTAAGTAATGTGAAGTGTTCAGTCTCATATAAAGCTTTTAAGGTCGTGTGTTCATTGACCAATAGCCGGTCCATGGTCTCCAATAAGGCGCTGGTGCTATGTTGCTCAGGAAATAGCTTGTTGATAAAGACAGCAAATACTTTGTTGATTTTCATGGTATCAAAGCGGCCGGGCAAGAAATCAATGGCTTTAAGATCGCTTAATTGCTGGTCAAAAGGCACGGGATGATAGGAATATTGGTATAATTTCAATTGGTGCACCTCTTTAGATAAATTTTGATTGACAACGCTAGAAGAAATTGTGTAAAATGGAATACGTTGTTGACACAGTGGCTCAGCTGGATAGAGCAACGGTCTTCTAAACCGTAGGTCGTGAGTTCAAGTCTCACCTGTGTCATTTTGAGTATAGCATATGAACAAGTAAAAAACATCTAAGCCCTGGTAGTAAAGGGTTTAGATGCTTTTTTGTTCCCCTAGAAAACGTAAGAAAAAGGGTGTTTTTAGAAGCTTTGCGACCAAATTGCGACCAGATTACAAAAAGTACTCTGAGAGTTCAATAACGAATAAAATAAGGAAAGTAAAATTTATTGATTTAGATGTTGAATGGCATAACCTGCTTCTTCAGGAGTGAACTTTTCGCCGGCAGTAGATGTCAGTTGCTCTCGAATTGATTCTGGAGACATTGCCATGTTTGTTTGATAATCCTTAGCTTTTGCCAATGCATTGGCATTGTAATCCGCTTTTAAATTGTCAACGGCATACTGTGCTGCTTCAGTTGAATATTTTTCACCATATTCTGATGTCAATTGGTCGTAGATACCCTGTTTGGACATGTGCATGGTTTTTGAGTAAGTAGCTGCCTTGATCAATGCTGTTTTATACTCGACCGGAACTTTTGCCTCACTAGAACTTGATGCAGTACTTGATGATTCAGTAGTACTTGTGGTTTGTTTTGAAGATGATTCCTTTGAACTGCTTGAATTAGAAGCCCCACAAGCCGTTAAAGAAACGGCCATTAGTGCAATTGCACCGATAGTTAATAACTTTTTCATTTTACATCCTCCTTATGGTAAAATATTTTTGTTCAGTATTTCCCAAGCGGAGGTACATCTCCTCATCTCGTTGCATCGGGATGGGGCTTTTTCATTTAGAAACCAAGGCTCTGTTTTATAGACCTAAAAGTTCTTTTTTCTTAGCGTCGAATTCTTCTTGCAAAATGATGTCGTCATCAAGTAATGCCTTATATTTTCGAATCTCATCGAAAGCGTCATCTGGCGTTTTTACAAGATTTTCTGACGCATCATTCATTTCGAGTGATGGTTCATCTATTTCTGTTTCAATCTCTAGTTCGGGCTCAGGGACATGGATGGTAAAGTTTGATAATTCAACAAACTCTGAATTGAAAAGTGAAAGTTGAAGGGTGATTTTTTCAGATGTTTCAATATCTTCAAGTTTCAATATCGTGAGGGCACGATCCTCGACCATTTCAGTTGAAGTTGATGTTGTACCAGCGTCAGTAGATATTTTATCTTTCCCCATACCTCGGCCAACAAGCCCACCAGCAACAGCGCCAATACCGCCGGTTAAAGCACCACCGATAATTGCGCCGCTTAATCCGTGACGTTTCTTTTTAACGGTTTGTTTTCCGGGTGTGGTGGTCTCTGTCACTTCTTCGTGGTATATGGGTCCGCTGAATTCAATGGATAGTAAGTGATACAGGGTTGGGTCTTTTAAATTGAAACTCACGCTGTCATCATCAAGCTGGTATATTTTAGAAAGCACCATACTCCCGTTTACGAGCTTCCGCGCGCTTGAATTATAAAAGGTAATGCCTGCCTTACGTACTACGCGCTGCCTGTAACCGGTGTCGTTCTCGTTGTCAAATAAGCCCATTTTGCTACCTCCAATGTTAAAATAGTATTGAAAGTGTCTTTCCAATGGAGAGTGCTATCCTCAGTCTGTTGGTAGCGGGCTGGGGATTTATTGGTTTGCAGAAGTTTTTATGTATTCGCTTTCATTTATAGCATATCGAAATCGAAAAAATATTTAAGTCGTGTTAACAATGTCGATAGATATTCTTTGCCTTTGGGTGACCTGATAAAGTCTGAATATACTGATATCTATCTATTTTTCATCACAATTCGTAATATGCTGAATTCCTTGCTAACCAAGCGAGGATGCTTGAAACTTTCTGATAAGGAAGAAATATTGCTGCAATAAAATTGAGTGTTTTTTGTTGGTCGTATTAATCGAATACACGAAGAATGAATTTTCACATTATCGAAAATCAAATTTAATAGAAGTTGATTCATCTTGAAAATTTAAGAGGTGTGACAGATGATTGTTCCTGAATTTGCTAAATATTACGCTTTAGAATGGGCATTAGTTGATGACGATGGCAGATTGGTAAGGGGTGGTGAAGATGGCCGCATGCTCTTGAAAGCAGGGGCACCGCTCAAAGTCCAAGAAGCTTATGCGGCCTATATCGAGTTATTAGATTATCAATTAGAGAAGTATATTGATTTTTAACCTTAATTTCGTTTCAGATGCTAAACAAATGTCATAGCCAGGGGTGATTCAATTGATTGAATTAAAACTCCTCAGTCAATCTGGGAACATTGTAACTTATGAATTTATCGTCGAATCTGAACAAAGGGGACAAGTGCAGTATAATTTTGAATCGGGACAATACCGGGTTGAACAGCAAACTATCACCAAGTATCCTACGAGTTACTTGGTTCACTTGATAGCTAAGTTGGCGGAGTTCTCAAATTTGAATCAATTCCCCAACAGTTACACAATTGCTTGGTATTAAGGAATAGGACGTGAGGACTTTGAAAATTGATAAAACTCTAACAATCGAAAATGAAGCTGATGATCAACCGGAATTAGTTTTTATGGCTGATTACCCAGAAGACGACGTTTGGATATCAGATGTTGTCACTGCCCTGGCAGTATCTAAGAAGAAATGATCCACGCCAGTCGGTTATTCACTTTGGCTCAGCATTGCTGGAGATGTTGAATATCTGCAATAAGAAATCTAATCGTCGGGCGGTTAAAGTTGCACTATTGGTGGTCGAAAGAAAAAGCATCTAAATCCCTTTTTACCAGGATTTAGATGCTTTTATTGTATGAAAGATTGTGCATTTGTAACAATTAATAATTACTATTACCAAAGACCAATGCTAAAAGTGAACCCCACAACAAGATGACAAAAACAAATGTTACAACGGCAATAATGAACTGAACGATACCCGCAAGATTCCAGGTTTTTTGTACGGCTTGAAAGGTTTCATAATCACCGTATTCGCTATTTTGCCAAGCCCACTTATTGCCCATGGCCCCACAGATGATGGCCCAGATTAACCCAAATCCGGGGATGAGGGCAATAAGGGGCAGATAGGTCTTGTTACCAATCCCCCAGACCCAGTTAAACATTAAGGCGCCCCAATTCCAACCGTGGACATCCGCTTCAATACCTGCTCTGTTTTTGATCATATGTCATTCCTCCCAAATGATGTTCATGTCAAGCCGGCCGATTTTTACCAACCCGCAGTGAAATGTAGTTTAATTTTATATTTCATGGTGAAGCTGGTCAATCATTTTATGGCACGAAGACAGGTTATGTTTAACCATACAAAAACACCTTTGAACCATTTGTAGCGTTCAAAGGTGTTTATGACAGTCAAACTATTTCATGTTTGTTTGACTGGTATGGGTGATTTTGTCATTAGCAGCGACAATTACAAAGCTGGCGTCATTACCCTTTACACCAGATGTATAAGTTTCAGTTAAAGCCTTTTGACCATCGATGAGGGTTTGGGTGACTTCATCAGCCAATCCAAATTTATCAGTGGCTTTAGAGACCTTGTCGCCCTTTTTAACGGTATTGAACTGCTTGAGATCAATTGTATTTTTACGCTTAGCGTTATAATTGATCAACTGCGCGCCAAAAGCCTTGTCGTTAGTAAATGACAAAACAATCTTTGCATCGGCTTGTTTATCAATGTTTGTCCAAGTGACGTTTTGTACAGCGATATCGTTGATTTTACTTTCCGTCGTCGTACTTGGCTTGCCAAATTGTTTTTTAGCAGCAGCTAAAGTTGTCCCACCAGCGGCTTTTTTATGCAAATCTCCAAATTTAAGGTTGTTGAAGTCAGCGCGCTCAGACTTAACAACGACTTTACTGGATGAGCTAGCACTATTGGCACTGTTACTTTTTGAGCTGTTGCCACCACAAGCGGCCAGGGAAACTGAAGACAAGAGCATTAAACCGACGAGCAAAAATTTTTTCATGAGGATCCTCCATTGATAACATTGTTATCAGATAATTTTAAAGCATGGTACAAGTGTGATTAAACTAGGTTATAGACTAATGTTACCTGCATCTAGTCTAACCCATTGGGCATCATTACCTACCCGAAGGTAAATGGCACCGTTGAGAACTTTGGCACCGAATACTTTCCAAACTGAGCCAGCGTATAATTGGCTGACCCCATTGCCGGCGCCATCATATAAAGTAGCTGGGCCACTGCCGTAAACTGTGAAAGTACCATTAAAACTACCCTCTTGGGATCCAAAAACAGCGAAGTCAGTGTTTGGTGTGCCTTCTACAGTGGCGCCACCAACATCATACTTAAAAGTATTGGCATTGCTGCCACCGTAGACGTTGAATACCTTCCAAAAAGTACCTGCAGGTAAGGTTGCACCAGTACTAGTGTTGATTCCCCGGTATAAGAATAAAACACCATCCGTCAAAGTTGTGCCATCCACATAAGAAATGTCTTTGGCTTTAACCCATTGGGTGCCACCTAAATTATAAGTATATGACCCATCGGCAGTTTTCGTCCGGTAAATTGCTTTCCACTGAGAACCAGCTGGTAAAGAACGATTCAGTGGGGTAAACGTACCTTGATCAAAGTAAAGCGGTGCGCCATCAGGATTGGTGACAGTGACTGTGCCACTGACATCTTCTGTTGGATAATTCGTGGCAGCTTGCGCAGTATTGCCTGTGAAAGTTGCACCAACTGCCAATAGTACAGCAGCCAAAACAGACCATAAGATATTCCTTCTCAATCGATTTTCCATAAAACCCTTCCTCTCAATAATGATTATTAGGTTCAAATTCATTATACCGTGTTCAATATTAAAGATACAGGTAATCTAAGAAAATACTTAGTATTTAGACACACCATATAATAAAACTTCAACTTAATTGTACTTTGATTACCAACATGCTAAAATTTTAATGCCGGCTTAATTTTGGGGGATTTATTCAAACTCCCAAAACTGGTATATTGGTAGTATGTCGATAATATTTGTTTGGCAACATACAAAAAAGTTAGGTGTGGATTTTTTATGAGAAAAAAGCTGAGTAAAAAGGCGCTAAAACAAGCGTCACTTAAAAAAATATATTTCTATATTGAATTTAGTGATGGCCGTGTTTTAGAAGTGCCGGTGCAAATTTCAAAAACAGATACCAGTGCCAAAGATGCGCTAATTGCGCGACTGCAACAACGTGAGGGATTTGTGACGGATACCCAGGGGGTGCGATACGAGTTTAAAAATATGGTTCATTATGAAATTATTGAAGATAAGAAATAGAGACGATTCTGATGTATGACCATCATCAAAAAAAAGACTCCAGAGATCCGCGGGTTGTCAAAACAAATGTGAAGCTGCGGCGGGCGCTGGTGCAATTTTTACAGTATCACACCCTCAAAGATTTATCCGTCCAAAAAATAACTGCTATGGCTGGGGTGACCCGAGGCACATTTTACCTACATTATTCGGACAAAGAAGATTTCGTCAAACAAATTCAATTAGGCTTTTTGCATCACTTCTTTAAGCAAGTTGTTGTCTATGTTGATAGTTTAGAGGCTTTACAGGCTTATCCGGCATTCAATGTGAGTTTGGCCTTTGCATTTATTTCAGAACATGCCACCACATTTGATGTTTTTTTGAATCGTGAGAAAACTTTAACCTTCAATGATCAATTTCATACTTGTTTAGTTAGCTACTTTGAAGAATATGTTCGCAAGTCTTATGATGTGAGTATTCCTGAAAGCAGCTTACCGGAGAAGCCGGTTTTTGATTTTTATGCGGGGGCATTTATTTCATTAGTAGCCAACTGGCTTAAAGATAACATGCGTTATTCATCAGATTATATGGCGCATATTTTTGAGTCGTTGCTCTGTGCTGATAACCATGACGTCTCTAAGGTGCAGCAGTTTTTTACATTTGATAAAAATGGTTTGACACACGTGTATTAGTTTGCTACAATTTATGAGTTGTATTTGTGGACTCCACAGCTGCAACCGCACGGATTAGGTTTTAAGCTATGGCGCCTAAAACGGCGAGTATAAGAAATTTTTTAGGAGGTGCAAATATATGTACGCTATTATTGAAACTGGTGGCAAACAATACAAAGTTGAAGAAGGTCAACCTGTATATGTTGAAAAGTTACCTGTAGAAGCTGGTGAAAAGATTTCTTTTGATAAAGTAATCTTCATTGGCGGTGATGATACTAAGATCGGGACACCTACAATTGAAGGTGCTACTGTGACTGGTACAGTTGAAAAACAAGGCAAGGAAAAGAAAGTTGTTACTTTCAAGTACAAACCTAAGAAACACAGTCATCAAAAGAAGGGTCACCGTCAACCATACACTAAAGTTGTTGTTGACAAAATCAACGCGTAATTTTTAATTGTTGATTTGTGACATGTTATTACCCAAGCTTTTTATTAAGAAGAGTGTAAAATTAGATGATAACAGCAAGTTTCTATCGAGATCGTGAAGGTAATTTAAACCATTACCGCATCACTGGTCATGCTAATTCGGGCGTGTACGGCCAAGACATTGTCTGTGCCGCAGTTTCAGCAACGACGATTGGTACCACCAACAGTTTGAAAGATCTAGCCGGCCTTGAGCCGGTGGTTGAATCTGATCAAACCAATGGCGGTTACTTAGATGTGACGATTTCATTACATGTAGATCAAGAAAAAGTATTGATTAGTCAAGTTCTTTTAGAAAATCTACTGGGAACCTTACAAAGCATTCAAAAAAATTACAGTAATTACTTAATCGTAAAAAATGATACTTCAACAGATTAATTATGGAGGTGAAATTCATGTTAGAAATGAATTTACAGTTCTTCGCCCATCATAAGGGGGGCGGTTCTACTGCCAATGGTCGGGATTCAGCTGGTCGTCGTTTAGGCGCTAAGGCTGCTGATGGCCAAACAGTCACTGCTGGTTCAATTATCTTCCGTCAACGTGGCACTAAGATTCATCCAGGTGAAAACGTGTTACGTGGTGGCGATGATACATTATTCGCAACAGCAGCAGGTATTGTCCGCTTTGAACGTTTAGGCCGAGACAAAAAGAAAGTTTCAGTTTATCCTGTAGCTGAAGCTAAATAAGGTTAAATTTTAGAGTTCGGTGATACATATTGCCGAGCTCTTTTTTCATTTTGAGGGGCGGTGTAATTTTATGACACGTTTACAACGATTACAAACACTATTAATAGAGAAACACTTAGCCAATTATTTTGTCACAAAGCCAGAGAACATTTTTTACTTAACTGGATTTACCGGGGATGACAGTGGTGTTTTGGTAACTCAAGATGATGCTGTATTAATAACTGATTCGCGTTATATTGCCCAAGCACATCAACAACTACATGATGATATTGTCATTTTACAAGAACAAGATGGGATTTTGGTGGCTTTAGCCAAACTCCTTGAAACTCGAAAATTCACAAGTCTGGGGTTTGATGGCACCCAATTAAACTATCAAGACTTTCAATTCTTAAAAAAAGCCCTGCCCAATCAAAAATTTCAAAGTAGGAACGGACTTGTGGAGCAATTACGCCAAGTTAAAGATGCTGATGAGTTAGCAAATATTAAAATTTCCTGTCAGATTGCGGATCAATGTTTTGAACATATACTGAACTTTATTCAACCAGGTATGACTGAATTATCCGTGGCAAATGAGATGGAATATGATATGCGCAAACGCGGCGCCTCAGGGGTTTCTTTTGAAACAATCGTGGCTTCTGGTTATCGTTCAGCATGGCCCCATGGCTCCGCCAGTGAGAAGGTTATTCAAAATCATGAATTGATCACTTTGGATTTTGGCTGCTTTTATAACCATTATGCGTCGGATATTACTAGAACGGTGGCGCTAGGGACCGTTGACCCAGAATTGGCTCATATTTACGATGTGGTATTAAAAGCCAATCAGCGGGTTTTATCCGTGGTTAAACCTGGAATCAGCGGTCAAGCAATGCATGATGCCGCTCATGAAGTGATCGATGGGGCTGGGTACGGCCCTAATTTTGGCCACGGTACCGGGCACAGCATTGGCTTAGAGATTCATGAGGGCCCAGGGGCTTTTGGGGCTTACAAGACCCAAAAACAAGTGATTGCCAATGTGGAGACTGATGAACCCGGTATTTATTTGGAAGGTAAAGGTGGGGTTCGGATCGAAGACGATTTTGTTGTGACGGCTACGGGCTATGAATTGTTGACCCATGCCCCAAAGAATCACTTGATCCAGTTATAATTGGCTTGCAATCTAGGGGCTTGTCTTGCTAAGATAGTCTGCAAGAAGCCAACATAAAATGATATAATGGTAGTAATTTATAAAGTTTAGATTTCAAAGAAATTATTGAAATTTTTAGATTGGAGCTAATTATGGCAGAGAATACAAATATTGTCTTACAGGATCAAGATGACGGTCGGGGCCGCATTGAAATTGCCCCAGAAGTTTTAGAAATCATCTTGGGTATTGCCGCAAATCAAATTGATGGTGTTTATGAGATGCGTGGGACCTTGGCAAATAATATCAATGCTTGGTTTGGCCGTGTTAATCGTGGCAAGGGCGTTTCCGTTAAAATTGATGGCGATAATCTGGTGGTTGATGTTTATGTTTATTTAAACTATGGTGTCTCCGTACCAAAAGTTGCCATTGCGATTCAACAAACTTTAAAAGAACAATTGTTATATATGACTGATCTGCAATTGGATGAAGTTAATATCCACGTGGTGGGTTTAGTTTCTGAAAAACCTAGTCAGAAATTAGATCCAAGTAATTTGTTTGCAGATGATGATACTACTGAAACGGAAGATGGGACAAGGAATTAATGGAAGTAAATCGACATAATATTCGAAAAGTTGCTTTTCAAGTACTTTTCATGCTGTTTGACAGCCCAGAGGTTGATCCAAATGAAGCCATTCAAAAAGTCTGGGTCATTGTTCAAAATATCAAAGATGAGGATCAACCCCTAGATATCCCTGATTATTTGAGTTATTTAGTTTCTGGGGTATTAACGCATCAAAAAGCGTTAGACCAAGATATTGAAAAGAATTTAAAAACTGGTTGGCGCATAGAACGTTTAAACCGGACCGATTTGACGATTTTACGCTTAGGTCTTTTTGAGATTTTCTTTGAAACAGAATTACCTAATAAGGTTGCTATCAATGAAGCTATTGAGTTGGCTAAAGACTTTGGGGATGACACCTCGCGTAAATTTATTAATGGCATTTTGTCTAACTATGTTCAAGCAAAAGACTAGCGTTAAACCAGATATTGCTAGAAAGATTGATGATATTTAAGCTGTAGACGGTTAGAATTGTCTCAGCTTTTTTTAATATTTAGGCTGGTCAGCGCCTTCACTTTCTTGGTATACTGGTGGCAATCTATTTTGAGTTGGAGGTCCGTCTTTTGGGAAAAATAATTGATGGCAAACTTGTTGCCCAGCACTATACTGCTGAGATGAAGCGAGAAGTTGAAGCCTTAGGTAGCAATCACATTGTACCAACACTAGCAGTCATTATCGTAGGTGAAGATGATGCTAGTAAAATATATGTGCGTAACAAACATCGCCGTGCTGAAGGTATTGGAATTCATTCAATCAATATTAGAATGCCTGAAGAAACAACACAGCTAGCTTTATTGGAAAGAATTGATTTATTAAATTCTGACCCTGAAGTAGATGGTATTTTGGTCCAATTGCCACTGCCAGAACACATCAACGCACAAGAAGTCTTAAATCGAATTAACCCAGACAAAGACGTGGATGGTTTTCACCCAGTGAACGTTGGCCGCTTATGGTCAAATAATGCGCAAATTGTCCCCAGCACGCCTTTTGGCATCATGAAAATGTTGGCCTTTTATGGCGTTGATCCAGCCGGTAAACAGGCAGTTATCATTGGGCGTAGCACAATTGTTGGTCGGCCCATGGCAGCAATGTTACTCAATGCCAATGCAACGGTCACGATTGCCCATTCCCAGACCAAAAATCTGAGAATGCTTAGTCAACAAGCAGATATTTTAGTGGTGGCTGTGGGCCAAAGTCGGTTTATTAAGGCTGAAGATATTAAACCTGGCGCGGTCGTGATTGATGTGGGGATGAACCGGGATGAAAATCATAAACTCAGTGGCGATGTGGACTTTGAAGCGGTTATCCAAAAAGCTGATCTCGTCACACCCGTGCCAGGCGGGGTCGGACCAATGACGATTACCATGCTGATGCAGCAGACGATTAATATCGCCAAAAGAAGGGCACTTCATGCAATCCAAAACAAATGAAAAATATTTAACAGTTACAGCGTTAACACAATATATTAAACGGAAATTTGAAGTTGATCCTTATTTAGACCAAGTCTTTTTAAGAGGTGAGATTTCAAACTTTCGATTACGCCCCCATAACCACCAGTATTTTAGCTTGAAGGATGCCCATGCTAAGATCAATGCCATCATGTTTAAATCAGCATTTGAAAAGATTAAATTTCAACCTGAAGAGGGCATGCAGGTCCTGGTTGTGGGACGTATCTCAGTTTATGAACCCACTGGGGCTTATCAAATTTATGTGTCACAGATGGAACCTGATGGTGTCGGGGCTTTGTATTTAGCTTATGAGCAATTAAAGGCTAAATTAGCTAAAGAAGGGTTATTTGGCCAAGAAAAACGACCGTTGCCCCATTTTCCCAAACGAATTGCAGTGATCACTAGTCCTAGTGGGGCGGTGATTCGGGATATCATGACAACGGTGGCACGACGATATCCAATTGCCCAGTTGGTTTTGTTTCCAGCAGTGGTCCAAGGTGAGGGCGCCAAAGACAGTTTGGTCACGCGCTTGAAACAAGTTAACACATTGGGTAATTTTGATACATTGATTATCGGCCGTGGTGGGGGTTCGATTGAAGATCTATGGCCCTTTAATGAAGAACAAGTTGTCAGAGCTATCGCCGGCAGTAAGATTCCGATTATTTCTTCTGTTGGCCACGAAACTGATGTCACTTTAAGTGATTTAGCGGCTGATGTCCGGGCGGCTACGCCAACGGCCGCTGCCGAATTGGCTACACCGGTGTTACAAGATGAAATTTTAAACATTCAAAAATTACGGCTGCATTTGATTCAAAGTTTTCGTCAGCGTTTAAAATTGGCGCAGAATCATTTGCACCAAATCCAGCGCAGTTATGTATTACAGCAGCCCCAACGTTTGTATGAAAACTATGTACAGCGCTTAGATATGGCGCAAAATGGGTTATTACGTAATATGAAAGTTGTCTTCGAACAAAATCAGCAACAATATCGTAATTTAAAACAACGCCTGATTTTTTCAAATCCTCAAAAACTCGCGACGACCTATCAACAGACGGTACAGCGCGATCAAATAGCATTGATTCGGGCTTTTGCTAACTATTTACAACGGCAACGCCAAAATTTTCAAAATCAAGCCCAAGCTTTAGATCACTTAAGCCCATTGAAAATTTTAGGCCGGGGTTATAGTTATACCGAACTTCAAACCAAAATTATCACAACCGTGACGCAAGTTCAGAAAAATGATAATATCCGCGTCCATCTACAAGATGGTGTGCTGGATGCGACAGTTCAAAAAATTACAAAGGACGCTGAAAAATGACCAAACAAGCAAGTTTCGAAGAAAACTTAGAAAATTTAGAGCAGATCGTTGCTAATTTGGAACAGGGGGATATCCCGTTGGAAAAGGCCCTGAGTCAATTTCAAGAGGGTGTTAAGTTAAGTCAGTCTTTAGAGAAGACACTGACGCAAGCTCAAGCAACTTTGACCAAAGTTATGACGGATACTGGGGATACTATCAACTTTGAGCCAAAGACGACAACGCCTGACCAGGATGAAGCTGATACAAATGACAAATAACTACCAGGATTTTTCAAAAGCAGTATTACCAAAGCTAGAAACTACTTTTAAGACCCAGTTGCAACAGACTGTCACGCAGCCTGATTTACGGCGCGCCATGACCTACTCTTTAGAAGTTGGGGGTAAGCGATTGCGGCCGTTACTTTTGTTGAGCGTGGTGGCAACTTTTACCGGGATTGAAGAGCCAACTTATTTACCAGCGGCGGCGTTGGAATTGGTTCACACTTATTCTTTGATTCATGATGATTTGCCAGCAATGGATAATGATGCGATTCGCCGGGGCCAACCTAGTAACCATGTGAAATTTGGTGTGGGGCAAGCTACCTTGGCCGGAGATGGGTTATTGACCTTGGCCTTTGAGTGGTTAGCACTCAGTCATTATCCGGCGGCCATTCAAGTTAAGTTGATCCATTTATTGAGTCATGCGGCGGGACCTAGTGAAATGGTTGCTGGCCAATATACGGATATTTCTTTGAGTGATCAAGCCAATGATTTAGCGGTATTACGGGGTATGGAAATGCAAAAAACTGCCGCATTAATTAACGCAGCGGTTTTAATGGGAGCAACAATTAGCCAAGTGGATCTAAATACTTACCGGCAACTAGATTTATTTTCAAAGTATTTTGGCTTGGCATTTCAAATTGCTGATGATATAGCTGATTTTAAAACTGGGCAGGATACTGAAGAACATAAGGCGACTTTTGCCACTGAAATGGGTTTAAATAAGGCCCAGACTTACCTCACTGAGACGGTGAATCAAGCCCAAACAGCGTTAAAGACAATTAAAAATGTGGATTTAAGTTTATTGCAAAGTTACTTTGAATATTTTAAGGCGGCAGAATGAAAAAAGAACGTGTAGATGTATTAGCAGTTAATCAAGGGTTATTTGAATCCAGAGAACAAGCAAAAAGAGCTGTCATGGCTGGTGAAGTTTATGATCAAAATAACCAACGCTTAGATAAGCCTGGGGTGAAAATCCCAGGAGATGCACAGCTGCAGTTAAAAGGTCAAAAACTGCCCTATGTGAGTCGGGGTGGCTTAAAGTTGGCTAAAGCCTTGCAAGTATTTGATATCGATGTTAAAGGCTTTACGGTGTTGGATATTGGCAGCTCCACCGGTGGTTTCACCGATGTGGTTTTGCAAAATGGCGCAAAATTGGTCTATGCGTTAGATGTGGGCTATAATCAATTGGCTTGGAAATTACGGGAAGATCCCCGGGTAGAAGTTATGGAGCGGGTCAATTTCCGTTACAGCAAGCCAGCTGACTTTTCAGAGGGCCTGCCAGATTTTGCAGTCACTGATGTTTCCTTCATTTCATTGAAATTGATTTTGCCACCTTTATCGCATATTCTAAAACCAGGGCATGACTTGGTTGCTTTAATCAAGCCGCAATTTGAAGCTGGACCCGAAAATGTTGGTAAGCATGGGATTGTACGCGACCCTAAGGTTCATGCGATGGTGTTAAAGATGATTGTAAACTTTGCATTGGCGCAACACTATGACGTCTTGGGCTTGGATTTCTCACCGATTAAAGGCGGCGAAGGCAATATTGAATTTTTGATTTGGTTGAAAAATGTGGTGGATCGACCGGGGACGCTAAGCCCTGAGATTTCGGTGGATCGCTTATTGGATCGAACATATGCTGAATTGAATAAGAATACAAAAAATGTATAATTTTTCATAATTTTACCCCAGATGACCTGATTTAATGATATAATATGCATATAAGTTATTTGTGGGTAGGTGAACACAATGAATAGAGCCGAACGACAACATCTTATCAAACAATTGATTCGGGAACATGAAATCAGAAGACAACAAGATTTCGTGCGTTTATTAAATGAACAAGGCTATGCTGTAACGCAAGCAACTGTTTCCAGAGATATCAAAGCGATGGAACTTGTGAAAGTGCCAGCGACGCACGGCGGCTATCGTTATAGTTTACCGGTGGAACGACAAATGAATGTGGATAAAAAGCTGGGCTATGCTTTAAAGGACGCATTTGTTTCCTTAACACGCCAAGGAGAATTGCTTTTTTTAAAAACATCCCCTGGCAGTGCACCAGCAATCTCCACATTAATTTATCAAATGCATTTTTCAGAGCTATTTGGTAATATTGGGGATGATGATTCTATCTTCATTGTGAGTAAATCAGAAGCTGAGGCCGAATCATTACAAAAAAAATTATTGAATCTAATTAATTAAGAGACAGACCACAAATTGGTTCTGGCTCTTATTTTTAATGATTTTGTGATACAATTTCTCTAATGTACACTAACGTTCAAATGTTCAGCGCTGTGCTTCAATAGAAAACGTGCTTGTCCAAAAGCAGTACAGTTGATGGTAATTAGGTTGATTTAAAAAAGGTGATCATAGATGCTTCAAGAATTAGTAATTCATGATTTTGCAATCATTGAAGATTTGGCCATTGAATTTAACAATGGTATGACCGTCCTCACTGGGGAAACCGGTGCAGGTAAGTCAATTATTATTGATGCGGTAGGTTTATTAGCTGGGGGTCGGGGCTCAACCGATTTTATTCGTGCTGGCGCCAAAAAATGTGTTTTAGAGGGTCAATTCGTAGTTAACGACGTTGCGGCGATTAAAGCTAAACTAGATGCTTTTGGTATTCCCCAAGAAGATGACACGATTTTATTGCAACGGGATATTAGCACCAGTGGCCGCAGTGTCTGCCGAATAAATGGTCATTTAGTGAATATTTCCATTCTAAAGAGAATTGGGGAAATGTTAGTGGATATTCATGGCCAAAATGAGCACCAAGAATTAATGTATCCTGAAAAACACTTAGGCTTGCTGGACCATTTCGCGCAAAAGACAGTTGGACCTATTATCAAGCAATATCGTTTGGCGTTTAATAATTACAAACAGTTGTTTACCCGTTTAAAGAAACGGCAGGACAATGAACAAGAATGGGCCCAACGTTTAGATATGTTAAAATTTCAAACCAATGAAATTCAAACTGCCAATGTCAAAGTTGGGGAAGATGAGGCATTGAGTGCCGAGCGCGATCGGTTGGAAAATTATCAAAAAATTAATGAGAACCTTGCCAACAGTTATCAAGTCTTAACCGGGGTGGAACCTAACGCCTTAGATCAACTGGGCCAAGCAATGTCGGCCATGCAAGAAATTGCCGACTTAGATGAAGCCTTTAGAGGTATTTCTGAGAGTATCAATAATGCTTTTTACGAGCTGCAGGATACTGCCAGTGATATTTCTCATCAGATTGATAATTTATCTTGGGATGAAGGTCGCTTAGATGAAATTGAAAAACGTTTGGAAACATTAACCGAACTAAAACGCAAGTATGGGCAGAATTTAGCGGCGGTTTTAGATTATTATCAAAAAATCAAAGCTGAACTAGATGAGATGGAATCATCTAATGCTGATAACGATGATTTACAACAACAAGTCCAAGCGGCCCAAGATAAAGTCAAAACGCTGGGGCAAAAGCTCTCAAAGGCCCGACACAAAGCTGCCTTGCAGTTAAAGCAAGCGGTTCAAAAGGAACTGGCTGATTTATACATGGATAAAGCAGAGTTCTCGGTTATTTTTCACGAGAGTGATAAGATTCGCTATACAGAAACTGGGGCAGATCAAGTTGAATTTTATATTCGCACAAACTTAGGTGAAGGCAGCAAGCCCTTGGCCAAAATTGCCTCTGGTGGGGAGTTATCCCGAATTATGTTGGCCATCAAAACAATTTTTTCTCGTAACGAAGGCGTCACTAGTATTATCTTTGATGAAGTTGATACCGGCGTAAGTGGCCGAGTGGCCCAAGCAATTGCCAATAAAATTGCTGTCATTGGTCAAAGCTCACAGGTTTTATGTATTACGCATTTACCTCAAGTGGCGGCAATGGCTGATAACCAACTTCGTATTCAAAAAGTTATTAAGGCTAACCGGACCACTACAACAGTCACGTTGTTACAAAGTCATGCCCGGGTTGAAGAATTGGCGCGGATGATCACTGGGACTGAATTAACCGAGCTTTCTTTAGAACATGCCAGTGAAATGCTGAAATTAGCTGAGGCGGAAAAGAAACATTTAGCAATTAAGGCGTAATTTATAGCAAAGGGGATGTTTGAAGCATGGCAAAAATAGAATTTGAAATTATGGAACATATCGGCATTTTATCAAAAAATGAAGCCGGCTGGCAAAAGGAATTAAATTTAGTATCCTGGAATAAACGGCAACCTAAGTTTGATTTGCGGGATTGGTCAGAAGACCATACTAAAATGGGTAAAGGTGTCACCTTGACCAATGAGGAATTGGCGCAACTAAAGGATATTTTAGCGAATATGTAGGAACTCATAATTTATGTTGAAATGTGCCTCAAAAAAGTGCAAAATAGTATGTATTAAACAAAAAAAGGGGCCAGTCAAAGAATGTCAAATCGTGGCATGCTAATTGTCCTGTCTGGACCTTCTGGTGTGGGTAAAGGTACCGTCAGACAGGCAATGTTAAAAGATAAAGATCAAAATTTTAAGTACTCCATATCTATGACGACTCGCAACAAACGTCCCGGAGAAGTTGATGGCGTTGATTATTTCTTTCGGTCCAAGATGGAATTTGAATCTGAGATCGAAAATGGTGGTATGCTAGAGTATGCCAAATATGTTGATCATTACTATGGCACGCCATTACGCTACGTGAATGAAACTCTGGAAAGTGGTACGGATGTCTTTTTAGAGATTGAGGTCAATGGTGCGATGCAAGTTCGCAAAAAATGTCCAGACGGTGTTTTCATTTTCTTAACACCACCTGACTTAGTGACCTTACGCGATCGGATCGTTAAACGTGGGACTGATGACGCGGCAACGATTGAAAAACGCCTTGAAAAAGCACGTAGTGAAATCAAAATGATGCAAAACTATGATTATGCCGTCGTTAATGATAAAGTAGAGCTAGCGGTTCACCGTATCGAAAAGATAATTGAGAGTGAACATTTACGCGTGCCTCGGGTAATTGATATTTACAAAAAAATGATAGGAGTTGTGAACAGATGATTTCATATCCTTCAA
Organism: Agrilactobacillus composti DSM 18527 = JCM 14202; assembly: GCF_001436375.1. Taxonomy (GTDB): domain Bacteria; phylum Bacillota; class Bacilli; order Lactobacillales; family Lactobacillaceae; genus Agrilactobacillus; species Agrilactobacillus composti. The sequence continues at coordinate 102,298 of NZ_AZGA01000011.1, forward strand.
TTGATAAATTGTTAGATAAGGTTGATTCACGGTATTCATTAGCTGTCTTAGCGGCTAAGCGGGCTCACCAATTGGAAGCTGGCGATGTTAGGATGCTTTCTTCATATAAGTCTCCTAAATCTGTAGGGCAAGCTTTGGAAGAAATTGCTGATGGCAAAGTTGTCATCGATCCAAAATCAATTTTACTTGAAAAAGAAGCCGAAAAAATGGATGACCAAGCGAAACGCGATTCATCTAATTAATAATAGTTAAAGCTCTTCCCTAATTGTTATAATTGGTGAAGAGTTTTTTTGTAGTTATAAGCCGATGTATGGGAGAGAAAATAATGTTCAATCAAAAAAACATTACCATTTTTATTAGCGGGGGTATTGCAGCATATAAGGTACCTCTTTTAGCCCGATTATTGCAAAAAGCGGGTGCCAACGTGCGGGTAGTCATGACCGAAGCTGCCCAAGCATTTGTGACGCCATCTGTATTTGAAGCATTATTGCATGAACACACCTATACCCAATTATTTGCAGATCCGCAAAATCCCAAAGTAGTGCATATTGAAATTGCCGATTGGACCGAAATTGCAATTATTGTACCAGCAACAGCTAATGTAATTGGTAAAATGGCCAATGGCATTGCCGATGATTTATTAACATCAACGTTACTGGCTATTGATGGACCTAAGTATTTAGTGCCGGCGATGAATTCTAAAATGTTGCATAATCCGGCCGTAGTACGCAATCTAGCGCGTTTGACCACTGATGGTATCAACGTATTGCCCACAGTCAAGGGACTGTTAGCTGAGGGGTACACGGGTGATGGTCGAATGCTAGAACCACAAGAAATTTTTGACTATATTGAGTTGACTGAAAGTATTCGGCAGTCGAATTCGCACTTAAAACACAAGCGGGTTTTAATTTCTGCGGGGGGGACCCGGGAACGCATTGATTCTGTTCGTTATATCACCAATGATTCTTCCGGTAAAATGGGTTATGCTTTGGCTAAAGCCGCCGCATATGCGGGGGCAACAGTGACCTTGGTGAGCACCATTCATAACTTACCAGTGCCTTTGGGCGTGGAATTGGTTACGGTGCAGTCTGCACTAGAGATGCAACAGGCCATCGAAAGCCGATTTGATCAGTTAGACGTGGTCATTATGGCCGCCGCGGTTTCAGATTATCGCCCAGCTCAAAGTCTGGCTTATAAAATTAAAAAGAATTCAAAGGATGATTTAACTGAGTTAAAACTGGTTAAAAATCCAGATATTTTAGCTGGGTTAGGTCAAAAAAAACAACATCAATTTCTAGTGGGTTTTGCGGCTGAAACATCTAACTTAGAGAAATACGCCCTCACCAAGTTGGCGGACAAACATGTGGATATGATTGTGGCCAATGATGTGAGCCAAGCTAATATTGGCTTTAACAGTGATGACAATGCCGTGACCGTTTTGACCAATACTCAAAAAAGTATTCGGTTGGCCCAAGCCGCCAAACCTTTAATTGCACAAAAACTAATTGAATTAATTAGCCAACATATTTGACCGAGGTGAAACTAGTTGAAGATTGCCAAAGTTATTGTTGATGTTCCTGTAATGCAGACTAACCGACCTTTTGATTATGAAATCCCCCGAGCGATGACGCCCTTGATTCAAAAGGGATTGCGGGTCGTGGTTAGTTTTGGCAAAGGCAATCGCTTATTGCAAGGTTATGTCGTTGACATTGTTGATAAACAAGCTGTGTCAACACCATTAAAACCAATTGTAGATATTATTGATTTAGAACCGGTTTTGACCCCTGAACTTTTAGAACTCTCAGATTGGCTGGCCAAAAGTACCTATGCATTTCGGATCACCTGTTTGCAAACAATTTTGCCAGGGGTGATGCGGGGGAGTTATGACAAAGTAGTTCATGTGTTACAGCCAGATTATCCCCAGTTGCCAACTTTTTTAAAGCAAGCTGCACCGGTGGTATTAGACGACCAAGTGGGCAAAAGTGAGTTGGCTGCGCTGTTGAAATTAAGACAAGCAGGGGTCATTCGCTTTGAGTACCAGGTGCATAATAAAGCGAAAATTAAAACCCAGCGGGCCATTATGTTATCTCAATCAGCCGAAAGTCTGTTACAACAAGCGCAGGCTTTGCCGGAACGGCTCAAAAAACAAAAAGAGTTATTACATTATTTGGCCCGACAAACGGCTGATGCTGACTTTGTTTGGGTTAAAACTGTGCAGTCATTATTTTCGGCCAGTGTATTAAAAACAGCGCTCAAACATCAGTTGATCACTATTAAGGCCCTTGAAGTTAAAAGACGTGTGTTACCCGACAAGCGGGTTGCCGAAGCACCACGTCAGTTATTACCCGATCAAAAACGCGCTGTTGCAGCAATTGATCAAGCCACTAATAATAAGTTGGCCAAGGTATTTTTAGTGGAAGGGGTAACGGGTAGCGGCAAAACAGAAGTTTATCTTCAAACTATGCAACGGGCTTTAGACTTGAATAAAAGTGCCTTGATGTTGGTGCCAGAAATTGCGTTGACGCCACAAATGGTGCAACGGGTTTTTCAACGTTTTGGCAACCAAGTTGCTGTATTGCATAGTGGTTTATCCGAAGGTGAAAAATATGATGAATGGCGTCGCATCCGGGAAGGCAAAGCCAAGGTTGTGGTGGGGGCTCGCTCGGCTGTATTTGCCCCATTAGAAAACATTGGGATCATCATTATGGATGAGGAACACGAATATAGTTACAAGCAAGAAGACACACCGCGTTATCATGCCAGAAATGTGGCCATTCATCGCGCCGCCTACCATCATTGTCCCTTAGTGTTGGGCAGTGCTACCCCATCCCTTGAATCAAGAGCGCGAGCCCAAAAGGGTGTTTATCAATTATTACGTTTGCCCACACGGGTGAATCAGGCCCCATTACCCAAGGTACAAATTATTGATATGCGGGAAAATATTGAACAACATCAAACGTTAGACTTTTCCAGAGCACTTAGTGATGCAATTAGTGTACGTTTGGCTAAAAAAGAACAGAGTGTCTTAATGCTCAACCGGCGCGGATTTTCATCTTTTGTAATGTGCCGCGATTGTGGCTATGTGGTCAAATGTCCTAATTGTGATATTTCACTAACTTTGCATATGGACACACATACGTTAAAATGTCATTACTGTGGTCATGAAGAACCAATTCCTAAGAAATGTCCGAATTGTCATAGCAATAAGATTCGTTATTATGGCACCGGAACAGAAAAGGTCGAAAAGGAATTACAAGAGATGTATCCAAAGGCACGGATTATCCGCATGGATGTGGATACGACCCGGAAGAAGGGGGCCTATGGTCGCTTGTTGAAAGCTTTTGGCGACGGCCAAGCAGATATATTGCTAGGCACGCAAATGATTGCCAAAGGCCTGGATTTCCCCAATGTGACCCTAGTCGGTGTTATCAATGCGGATACTGCACTGGGCTTGCCTGACTTTCGTGCTAGTGAGCGAACCTTTCAATTATTGACACAAGTTGCAGGGCGCGCTGGTCGGGGGGCCAAAAAAGGAGAAGTTATCATCCAAACCTATAATCCCGATCATTATGCGATTCAGCTGGCCAAGTCTCAAGACTATGAAAAGTTTTTTAGAACAGAAATGAATATCCGCCATCAGGGTAACTACCCGCCATATTATTTTACTGTCCGTTTGGCTTGTAGTGATCCAGAAGAAAATAAAGCTGCAAAAGCGGCTTTTAGTATTTTAAAATTATTGCAGCCAGGGCTATCGCAAAAGGCAATTATCTTAGGACCATCTCCGCGGGCTATTGCCCGAATCAAGAATAGATATTATTATCAAATCATTGTGAAATATAAACAAGAACCTAAATTAGCCCAAACGTTAGATCATATTTTAAATTTGACTCAAAAATCAAACTATCGCCAATTGCAAATCTCTATCGATCAAGAACCATTACAATTTATGTAAGACGAGGTGTGTACAATGTCATCAATTATTTTTATGGGAACGCCCGATTTTTCAGTGGTCGTTTTGAAGGGCTTATTAGCGGCTGGCTATGATATTAAAGCAGTGGTGACCCAACCAGATAAACCAGTGGGGCGCAAACACAAACTGACGCCTTCACCAGTGAAAGCTTTTGCGAGTGAAGCTGGACTGGAAGTTTTACAGCCAGTTAAAATCAGTGGCAGTCCTGAAGCTGCCCGTATTCAAGCACTACAGCCAGATTTTATTATCACGGCTGCCTTTGGCCAATTTTTACCCATGTCAGTTTTAAACGCAGCTAAAATTGCCGCAGTGAACGTTCATGGTTCCTTGCTGCCTAAGTACCGAGGTGGGGCACCGATCCAAATGGCCATTATGAATGGTGAAAGAAAAACGGGCATTACTATTATGTATATGGCTAAAAAGATGGACGCTGGAGACATGCTGGCTCAAGCGGCTATCCCAATTGAAACCACAGATACGTCAGGTTCTATATTTGAGAAATTAAGTCAAGTAGGTTCGAAACTATTGCTTGAAACACTGCCTAAAATTGCGGCGGGTACGATTGTACCCAAGGCGCAGGATCCAGACAAAGTAACGATTGCTTATAATTTGACACCTGAACAAGAGGTGCTAGATTTTACGCATACAGCGTCGCAATTGGATCGACAAATCAGAGCGTTGAATCCTGATCCTGGGGCGTACACTTATTTTGAAGGCCAGCGCCTTAAAGTGTGGTTGGCAAAAGTGGTGGATGTCCCTAACGATGGTGCATTACCAGGAACCGTGTTGATTAAGAATAAGAAAGAGCTTATCATTTCCACTGGTAGTGAACTTGAAAGCTTAGCTTTACTAGAACTTCAACCTGCGGGTAAGGCAAAGATGCCAGTTGCAGCCTTTTTAAATGGCCTGGGTCAACAGCTCGAAGTAGGGACACCATTTATTGAAAAGATACCAGGAGGCGGAACTCATCACTAAATCACCAAGAGAATTAGCGCTAAGTGTATTGCTGGCAGTCCTTGATGAAGGTGCCTATTCAAATTTGAAACTAGACCAAACGCTACGCCAACATGATTTATCGAGCCAAGATACGAATTTTGTTACCAATTTGGTATATGGCGTATTGCAACATAAATTAACTTTAGATTATCAAGTGCAGCCCTTTTTAAAAACAGCCAAGAAAACACAGCCTTGGATTTTGATTGTATTAAATATAGCGGTTTATCAAATGTTTTATTTGGACCGTGTGCCCACGCGGGCGGCTATTTTTGAAGCCGTCAAGATTGGCAAGGCCCGAGGCAATGGTGGCATCGGTAATTTGATCAATGCTGTTTTGAGAAATGTGCAACGCCAAGGTTTCCGAGATCCCAAGTTGATTGCAGATACTAACGAACGTTTGAGTATTCAGTACAGCGTGCCGGCCAAAATCGTCGCTATGTTGACAATGCAGTTAGGGCTAGCAAAAACTGAAGCTATTTTGACGGCTGTTAACCAACCGCCACAAAATAGTGTGCGGGTCAATACGACCGTCACGACTGTTGCCAAAGCCCAGGCTGAGTTAAGAGCAGCTGATTTTGATATGAAAGCCAGTCGAATTTCTGATGTGGGTCTGGTAGCACCTAGTGGACATTTAGCCGCAACAGCACTATTTCAAGCGGGTGCAATCGTGATGCAAGATGAAAGTGCTCAATTGGTGGCACCAGCCCTGCAAGTTCAGCCAGGTGATTATGTCCTGGATGCTTGTGCTGCCCCTGGGGGGAAAACGACACAAATTGCGACTTACCTTGATCCAAATCAAGGGGGGAAGGTTTTAGCTCTTGATTTATATGACCAAAAAATTAAATTGATCAATCAAAATGCCGAAAGACAGCATGTGGCCGAATTGGTGACTACTCAGCAGATGGATGCCCGCCAAGTGAGTGATCATTATCCAGCTGAGAGTTTTGACAAAGTATTGGTGGATGCACCGTGTTCAGGAATTGGGCTTATCCGACGTAAACCCGAGATTCGTTACCGCAAAGAGATAGAAGATTTTAAAAATCTGCAAAAGTTGCAATTACAGATTTTAGAAAGTGCGGCCTGGGTATTAAAGCAACATGGCCGCTTGGTCTATAGCACTTGTACCATTGTTCAAGAAGAAAATGACGCTGTTGTAGCGGCTTTCTTGAAAAAGCATCCCAATTTTTCTCTAGAACAAACTTACACTAAAGCAAACTTAACAACCACAAATAAAACCCTGACAATCTATCCAGATGATTACAATTCTGATGGCTTCTTTATTGCCAGTTTAAAACGAAATTAATTGAGGTGAAACCGTGAAATTTGCATATCGTACGGATGTTGGAAAAAGAAGAGAAAACAATCAAGATTCTGTTGGGGTCTTTAACAATGCCGTCGGCGCCCAAATCGCGATTGTGGCTGATGGGATGGGCGGCCACTTAGGCGGGGATGTCGCGTCAGAAATGGTCGTGACCCACTTGGGTAATGCTTTTGAAGCTAATCAATCACAAACCATTGATGATTTGATTCGTTGGTTGGTTTTTGAATTAGATTCCGAAAATCAGCGTATTTTAGAAACGGCCTTACATCATACCAATCTTTCAGGGATGGGAACGACTTTTGTAGCTGTGTTAATGATTGCCGATACATATATCGTGGCCAATATTGGCGATTCCAGATGTTATCGGTTGCGAGCTGGTGAATTAACGCAGTTAACAGAAGATCATTCCTTCGTTAACGAGCTGGTCAAGCATGGCGATATCTCCCCTGAAGATGCCAAACATCATCCTCAGAAAAACTTAATTACCCGTTCTTTAGGTATCTCTAAAGATGTAGATGCTGATGTCACGATTTATCACAGTTTTCCTGAAGATTATTTGTTACTTTGCTCTGATGGTTTGACCAATATGGTTTCTGATGCGCAAATTCAAAAAATTCTCACCACCTCGGGTTCTCTACAAGATAAATGCGATACTTTGGTGACCCTGGCCAATGACAACGGTGGTTCAGATAACATCACCGCGCTCTTACTTTATGAGGATTCCGAGGTGAGCAGCTGATGATGGAAACCAATCATATTTTAAGCGGTCGTTATAAAATCATTAAGCCCATTGGTGAAGGTGGTATGGCTAACGTCTATTTAGCTGATGACCTACAAACCAAAAAGCAAGTGGCTATCAAGGTCTTAAGGATGGATTTACAGTCTAACGATGATACAAAACGGCGCTTTCAGCGTGAGGCGCGGGCTTCACGTAAGCTAAATCATCCCAACATTGTCAAAGTGTTTGATATTGGTGAAGAAAATGGCATGAGCTACATTGTTATGGAATATGTGGTTGGTATGGATTTAAAACATTATATTCAAAAATATTTTCCCATTCCTTATCAAAAAGTTATTGATATCATGTCAGAAATTCTCGATGCCGTGCAAGTTGCCCATGACCATGATATTATCCACCGGGATTTAAAACCTCAAAACATCATGATCGATAACCACGATCACATTAAAATAATGGATTTTGGCATTGCAGTGGCCTTACACGACAATTCTTTAACACAGACCAATACCTTGTTAGGGTCAGTGCACTATTTATCGCCGGAACAAGCTAAAGGCGGGATGGCTACTAAACAGTCGGATATTTACGCCTTAGGGATTATTTTGTATGAACTGTTAACGGGGAAAGTCCCCTTTGAAGGCGAATCTGCCGTGTCGATTGCCATCAAACATTTTCAAAGTGAGATTCCTTCAGTACAGAAATTTGATCCCAGAATTCCGCAAGCCTTAGAAAATGTGGTCTTACATGCCACAGCTAAAAATCCAAAGGATCGTTATTTGTCTGCCAAAGAAATGAAGGCCGACATCCAGACTTCTTTGCAAAAGAGCCGCGCTAATGAAGCCAAATACCTGCCGGCGCTGCGCGATGATCTGGATGAGACAAAAATTATTGATGTACCTGCTAAAAGCGATTTAACAACGCCGGATAAAAAGCAATCTCGGAAATTAGCATTTCTTAAACGCAAACGATTTTGGCTTTGGGCAGGTATTTTGGGTTTATTGGTGATATTAATCACGGGTATTGTGATTGGCAGTGCTAAAAAAGATGTGACGATCCCCGATCTTTCCGGGATGAGTCAGACCCAAGCTGAATCCACCTTAGGCGATAATCACTTACAAGTTGGTGATGTGGCCCAGCAACATGACGACAATGTCCAAAAGAACCGCGTCATCAAAACCATCCCCAATAAGGGCATGGTGGTCAAAGAAAATAGCCGGGTGGGACTTTTAATTAGTTTAGGCCCGAAAAAAATCGAAGTCGCCAATTATGTCGGTAAAAATTATACTGACGTCGCCAAGACGTTGAAAAAACTTGGATTCACTGTACGTAAGACAACGGTCACTTCCAATGACTATGCCGCCGGTCAAATCACCAAACAAGATGTGCCAGATGGCAAGAAAGTGATTCCTAGAGATACCATCATCACCTTTACGGTAAGCACAGGCGAAGCCGTCATCAATATGCGGGATTTGACCAATTATACCCAAAAGAGTGTTCAAGATTATGCCAACGAAAATGGGTTAAACGTCAGCTTTAGTAGTGCATACTCCGATACGGTTGAAAAAGGGCTGGTTATTTCTCAAAGCCCAAGTGCTGGTACACCAATCAGCCGAGAAGCCAATATAAAGGTATCCTTATCCTTAGGTAAAAGACCGGTTAAACCTGCTACCACAACGTTTTCTAAAACCTTAACTATTCCTTACAATCCTGTGACCACAAGTAGTACGAGCGCCAGTACCAGTAGCAGTACGCAGAGCAGCAGTACATCAAGTTCAAGTCTCAGTTCAAGTGCCCAATCCAGTGGCGGTGTCCAAGAAAACCATGTAACGATTTTTATTCAAGACAGCACCCACAATATTAATACGGTTTACAAACAGTTTCCCATTACCCAAGATACGCAAGTTAATTTGAGTTTTACAGTGAAACAAAACGAGTCAGCTTATTATCGGATTGTCCGGGATGGTGAATTGATCATGAGTGATGAAGTTCAAGCACCACAATAGCGTTGACAAAAAATAAATAACTCGTAAAAATAATAGGGCACACACCTTTAACGTAGAAATGGAGTGAACCATGAAAGGCCAAGGCAGAATTGTAAAATTAATCGGTGGTTTTTACTACGTGGATGATGGCCAAGCTGTTTATCAAACACGGGCCCGGGGAAATTTTCGTAAAAAAGGGATCAAACCGTTAGTGGGGGATGAAGTTATTTTTGAGTCTTCCAATCCCACCGATGGCTACATTTTGGAATTACTAGCGCGAAAAAATACATTGGTACGGCCGCCAGTGGCCAATATTGATTTGGTAATTACCGTCACATCGCTTAAAGAACCGGACTTTCAAGCTAATTTATTGGATCGTTTTTTGGTCATGCAACACTTTGCGGCGATTAACACTTTGTTATACGTCACCAAGGGCGATTTATTAACGCCAGCTGCTTATGGCGTGTTTGAACCAATCTTTGCTTACTATCAAAGGATTGGCTACCCGGTATTGATGACGCAAAACCCTTTCCTTGCTGAGAACTTACAGGCATTAACCGATCATTTGCAAACGCAAACGGCAGTGGTCACCGGGCAGTCCGGGGCAGGAAAATCCACGTTATTGAACCATTTAAATCCGGATTTAGCTTTAGCCACTGGGGTGATCTCACAGAGCTTAAATCGTGGGAAACATACGACTCGACAAGTAGAATTATTAAAGTTTGGATCGGGCTGGATTGCCGATACCCCAGGTTTTTCTTCTTTAGAGATTGATCAAATTCCTTTGGATGAATTAAAGGATCAATTCGTGGATTTTGTGCCTTTTAGTGCCCAGTGTCGGTTTAGGGGTTGTCAACACGTGAATGAACCAGGTTGCGCAGTTAAAAACGCAGTGGCCGATAATGAGATTGCCTCTTGGCGTTATGATAATTATTTACAGTTCAGAACTGAAATTGAATCAAAAACAAGATTTCAATATAAACGTAAGTAAGGAGTTGATGGCTATGAAGATAGCGCCATCTATTTTAAGTGCTGATTTTTTAAATTTACAAAGAGATGTTGAAAATTTGGAGGCCAATGGGGCTGATTTGCTGCATGTGGATATTATGGACGGCCATTTTGTCCCTAATTTATCCTTTGGCCCGCAGACGGTGGCAGCATTAAGACCGCTAACTAAGTTACCGTTAGATGTCCATTTGATGGTCGATGGACCAGAGCAGTTTATTGAGACCTTTGCTAAGGCCGGGGCTGATACAATTTTGGTGCACTTAGAAAGTACACCTCATATTTATCACGTATTACAGTTGATTCAAAAATACAATGTTAAAGCCGGTATCGTCATTAATCCTGGTACCCCAGTGGACGCTTTAAAGGCTGTGTTGCCGATTGTACAACAAGTTTTAGTGATGACGGTTAATCCTGGTTTTGGTGGGCAAGAATTTTTGGAAACAACACTTTCAAAAATTACGCATTTGGACCAATTGCGGCAAGTTGAAGCCGATTATGATTTTGAAATTGAAGTTGATGGGGGTATTAATGATCAAACCATTAAATCCACAGCAGATGCTGGTGCAGATATATTCGTTGCTGGCTCTTATGTATTCAGCGCCAATACACCTGGGCAACAAATTCAAACACTAAGGAATCTGATTGAATGAAGCGGATAAATATTTTAGTGGGGGGCCCAGAAGCCAATTGGCCGCAAGTTTTACAAACAGCACCGCAAAGCATCCCCGGTGACTGGTTGGGTGTGGATCGGGGCACTTTAAGGCTATTGAAGCTGGGATTGACCCCAATCCTTGCTGTAGGTGATTTTGATTCATTAGATGATGCTGAATTAAAGACCATCCAACAGCAAGTTGCTAATATTCATTATGCCAAACCAGAAAAAGATGATACTGATAGTGAGCTGGGCTTAAGTCTAGCGATTAAGGATTTGCAGGCAGATGAAATTGTGCTTTACGGAGCCACCGGTGCTAGAATTGATCACTTCCTCGTTAATTTATTCATGATCTTAGAACCCCGATTCATTAGCCATGCTGAGCAGATATTTATCGTGGATCGGCGCAATACTATTCAGTTCTTTCGGCCTGGGCACCATGAATTAAGTCAGGAGGTAGACAAGCATTATTTGGCGTTTACCAATTTAACACCAGTAACTAATTTCTCAATTATTGATGCTAAATATCGTTTGAGTCATGTAGATTTAAGTTATAGTCAGGCCTTTGCCAGCAACGAATTCATCAATTCCACGGTACACTTTGAATTCGATAGTGGCGTTATCTGTACCGTACAAAGTCGAGACTAATTAATGAAAAAAGGGTACAAAAAAAGATCGACGATATCGTCGATCTCAGATTGAAGACAAACTATACTTTTTCGTTAAAGTTGTAGTTTGTCTTTTTAT
>NZ_AZGA01000080.1 GCF_001436375.1 Agrilactobacillus composti DSM 18527 = JCM 14202
TACTGGTGTAGTGGCGGTCGTGCCACAAATCCAGCTCCTGCAGAATTCAATGAATTGATCTTAGCGCAAATCAAAATTGAGTTTGAGCAAAGCAACAGGACCCGTGGTACCCACAGTATGACAACAGCTATCAATGTATGGTTGGAACGCCAAGGGTTGCCCAAGGTAAATCATAAGCGCATCTATAGATTGATGCGCCAATCAGGCATGGTATCTGTCATCCGCAAGAAACGGCCTGGCTATCATAAAACCCAAGCAGATTATATTGCGGAGAATACCTTAAACGGTGATTTTGAACGTAAGGGTATCAATGAGGTATGGGCAACTGATTCAACTTTTGTGACCTATGGTAAGCACAA
>NZ_AZGA01000012.1 GCF_001436375.1 Agrilactobacillus composti DSM 18527 = JCM 14202
ACCTTTATGGGTTTTTCTGTCCACTAATATGTTCAACTTAAATTTTACAATCTACCTTTTACAAAAATAAGCCCCTACCCCGCTAATTTGGGATAGGAGCTTTTTACTTTAGAGAACTACTTTGAACTTATCGATTGGTACCCAGCCGCCAATGTTGACGTATACCTGGTCATTGGTAACATTGGCCTCGGTGACAACGTAAACCATATCCTGATCCAATTGCGTAACGCCAGTACCATCATCCGGCGTGCTTTGTGTCCAAATATCACCATTGATAGGCTTGACTCGTACACCTTGCCAATCACCAAACGCTTGGCCGGTGTTCCAGGTCACGGAAATGTCACCGGCGTTGATATATTGCTCGCCACCTAAGGAGTAATAGCCGCCCTTGCGCTGAAAGACTTCCCACAAGGTATTAGACTTGATCGTTTTAATGACGTTGGCCCATGGATACGGGGCATCTAAAATTTGGGCGTCTCGTTTGGCTAAGCCAATGCCCATGGTCCGATAATCCACGATACGATTCAATTCATTGATCTGCACTTCGTTTTCACCACTTTCTACTGTCACTTGGTTACCGCTAGTTGTCGTAAATAGGCCGGTATAATCATAAGACATATCTTGGCCCATGCCATTCCACGTTGACGTATATTGCCAAGCATCAACATTGTTGACACCAGGCTGACTTACGCCATAGTTCGCTACCCATAACGGCCGATTTGTTGGCAGTTTTTTAGCCCAAAACCAGCTGGCCATGGAGTAAGTAGCCTGCTTGTTATAACCCATATAGGCAATATAATCTTGAAACGCTTGTGTATCGGCGTATGGACTATAAAGCGTTGGTGCTTCAGCGTCGGCTACCATTACCGTATTAGCTGTTGCGCCCATTTGCTTGGCCACGCTCACGAAGAAATCAGCCTCCGCTTTGGCGTCCGTGACACCGTTATACAAACTATAATGGTAGAAGCTAACGACCAGACCAGCAGCTAGGGCGCTTTTGGTCTGTGCTAAGGCTCGAGGATTGATGTAATTGGACCCAGCACGACTGCCTTCAGTCAGTTTGATACAGACACCCTTCACCCCATTGTTGGCCAACATCTGGTAATAAGCTAGGTCTGAACGTTGATACACGGCCACATCTGCAAATAATTCAGCCATTTTTGCCACCTTCTTTTACAGCAGGCTGGATAGGTGTAGCGACCTTTAAATCATCGATCACTTCGCCAACAGAGCCTTGCTCGAGCGGCGCAATATTGCCCACCACTTTACTGGCATCATCGATTTGAGTACCAGTCGTTACAGCCTTATCACGCCCAGGGTAGACGGCTTTAATAGTCGTTGCGTTTTCTGCATAAGCCCGTTCAACGATATCCGCTGCATGTTCCTGACTGATGGTGATGTTCCGGTCAGCCAAGCGAGCCAATAATTGTTTCACGGCTTCAGATTTCTTATCAGCGCCTGTGCCCAGCGTTGACTGACCTAAAGCAACCACCAGACTGTTGGCCATCTCAATGGCAATATCCAGGCCCGCTTTAGCCCCGGCACGTTTTTCAGCTTTGGACTTGGCCTTTAGCCAGGGCAATAAAAATCCAGTGACCACTAAACTGACCACTGGAACAACAAAATTAACAAATAATTGTGATACTTGATCTGGATTCATTAATTATCATCCTTTCTCCAACAACTCTTTCCGTAATTCATCAATTTTCTTTTCTGCATCCATCCACTTTTTATAGTTCGCATCAGACTCCCGTTTATAGCGATCAATCAATGCCTGATATTCTTCTCGTTGGGACTTCTTATGACTTTCGTGGCTCGCCAAAAGCCCCATTAGAAAGGGAAAAGTGACTGTTAAAATGGGTGCCAGGTCTTTTAGTAAGTCATGCACCCACATCGCTCCCATCATTGGTTTTCCCGGAATCACTACGCCTTGCCATCACGATGATATAACTCAAAATCACGGCATTACTGATCCAGGGCATCGTATCAATGCCAGTCGCTACCCAGTGTAAAAACTGGTAGATTGTTAACAGTGCCATCATGACACTAGCCATTATCAAATTGTAACGATTCCAACTGATATGAGCTTTACCATCCAACACCCATAAAATCATGGATACCCCAATAAGTACGAGGATAAAGCCGGACACGTCATCATTGGCAACATCTCTTAGCCCCGGCGGCCAACGAAAATAAGCATCATCAATCATCAGGCGGATACCAATAGCACTCAATCCCAAGCCTGTGAGAAAGTGTAATGGATTCTTAGTTATTTTGGATACCATTATGCCCACTCTCCTAAATTAAAAGCGGCCCACATTTTCGTGAGTCGCCTATTTTGCCTCTTAAACTTTTTCGGTTTCTGCTGGAGCGTAATCTTCGCCGGTGATTTCCTTGTAATCATCCTTGGTGATTAAGCCATTAGCAACGTATAAAGACTTGATCAAATCCTTCTTCAAAGTCCCCCAACCGAACGCCATTTTAACCATTGATTTCCACATATTAAGACTTCCCTTCATTGCTTTGATTAGCTGCGATTGTATTCATTAATGCTGTCACTGTCGCCTGAGTTTGAGCCTGGCCATTCATGACATTTGTTAGTACCTTTTGAACTTGCTGATTTTCGACCTGTGCTGCAGCGACTGAATTCATAGTCTGCGTGATAGCCATTAAATTTTCATCAAATGATGATTGATTATTATCTTTTTTGACCATGACTTTGACGCCAGCACGCTCAATGATTTTCCAGTTTATATCATCGTTCGGTATCCATGCAGGGTCTGGTGCAATGAGCACACCGCCCGTTTGTTTGCTGGCAAATTCTGGATCAGTATGGCCGGTAATATTACCATCAATATCTGTACTGAAATAATATTGTTGCATAAATTTTACCTTCTTTCCTAGAAAACACTTACTTTTGAAACCGCTATAAGGAATGAACTCACTGCGTTTCCGGCATCATATGTTGGAGCAAGAATGCCGATGTTAATATTTTTTGAATCAACGATGGTGGCTTTTATATACCCATCCACTTTCATATTAGTAAACACTCCAGGTTCAAAATTTATTTGCTGTCCGGCTACATGTGTGTTAAAAGTATATTCCTTGTTCAACACAATATCGTTTTTCGGAAATCTGAATGGATACTCATCAAAATTCAGAGGTGAAATATCAGTTGAAGTGGAAATGGGAATTCCTTCAATCATTATGCCGTTTGGTAAATTGGAGAAGTCGGGCCTAATCAAACTTGGTAATCTAATATTCCCCCCACGAGTTTTTCCTTGCCATAGTACCGTTCCCTTATCAAGCATTGGATAAGTAGCACTTTCCTCATCTCCATCACCACCATCAGTGTCAAAATAGCCAAGATGCTGGGCATTGAGATTGTGTAACGCAATGGAGAACTGATTGGCAACTTGATTTTGACGAAATGTTACGACGTTTTTAGTAGCGTCCTGATCTAACGTTAAACCCTGCGGTGTTGTATCAAGCAGTTCAAAGCCCCACTTAATTACTGGGGTAATTGTTACCTTCTCGCCGATAGTACCGGTGCCCTTTTCTAACAGCGTCGTGATGCCAACTTGATTGACATACTTTACTTGATAAGTCGTTTTAGTTTCGACCAACTGCCTTACCTCCTAAATATAAATTTCGTAAATGTTGATTCTGAATTTGGTACCCCATTAGCGGTGCAGCTTTACCGCCGAGAAAGATATCTCTTAGGTCTTGCTCGCTGAGTTTATCGTTGATATCAATTTTGGCAATTTGTTCATCCACATATTCCTTCGTGGCTGCTTCCGTAATGTTGATGGAAACCGTAACATTTTCCGTTCGGCCGACAATCACATAAACCGTCAATTTAAATTGCAGAATAACCTGGTCCGCAAAATCTGGCATGTATTCCGCCTGCTGGGCGAGAGTCACAGCGTAAAGAATTTCGTTATCCTGACCATCTTCTTTCGCATAAATTCCCACGGCATTAATGTTGTACCCGGCCTCAATCTTTTCATTGGTAAATAACAACTCCGTTCCAATTGCCCCATTAGGGTTTGTTGGATCGTCCTTAATGTTAGTAATGACGCCCGCTTGGACTTCATTCGGGATTGCTGTCAGTGACTGCAATTCCTTATCAGTCAATTTTGACAAGTCATCCGCAGTTGAAGCGGCCCGAGTGATGGTAAATTTTGCTTGTCCATTGGCTGCTCGACTGGCTAACTGTAAACCAACGTCCGTAGGCACCGTTTCATTATACTTAGACATATTTGACCTCCTTTGCGTAAGCGATTGCTTTAGTTAATACTTGTGGTGCGATGCTGCCAAAATAAAGCTTTTGATTGATACTGCTTGCTGTCTTTAGCCGTGTTGGTGCGCTGGTGGCAACTCTAGTCACATGAACGGCACCAAAGTATAGCCTTTGCTGAACATCAGCCTCAGCCGTAGTGATAATACTGAAAAATAAATTGGCCGGTAGATAGACATTTAGCAGATACTTCAAGCGGTCAATTTGGTCTTTTGTCGTTTGACTGCGTTCCAAGTAGGCATAAAACTGACTTTTGATATAGTCCACTTCCACCACGGCTGGAATATTCAAATTCTTCAACAATTCTCTGAGATACTTAATGGTGATGGGGTGTGGTGGCAGTGAGTGCATCAAGATGTTATAACGCCTGGTCTCCAGAGACAGTGATAGGTCAGTTTCCAGGCCTAATTCATCTTCAAACAAAGCTAAGCCTTGGGAATCGGCGTGAATCACGAACTGATTCATCAAACTACGACTGATCAAGTCCTCAAAGCCAGTAAAATCGACTTGTTCGGCTTCCACCAATTTTTGCATCTCATAAACATCATCGTAATATTCTGCCAGATAGTCTTGTAATTTAGGCACTAACGATCACCTCACCTAATACCGGTAACTGGGATAACTCACTGGTAAAGGTCATGGCAATATCCTTATCTTCGCCGTTCAGTTTTGGCAAGGTGGCATTGACCACGCCTTTGACACCCATTATCGCTGATAAAATTTGTGAACGATAAACGACTAAGGCATATCCCCGGCCGGTCTTAGGATTGATATTATTCCAGTCCTCACGACGTTGCCTAAAGTAGCCATCGATAGCCTCTTGAATTTGCAACTTTAGGCCATCCAATGTTTCTTGCACATCGACTTGCACAGTAGCAGAGACATCAATATGGACCTCTTTAGGAGCAACCACAGTAACAGTATGGTCAATTGGTGCCAGGCCATAACCCAGCCCCGGTGAATCTGGTGGGTCAATTTCATTTTTAACTTGCGTCAATAATTCCTGGCTGGCTGCACGTAACTCGTTGTCTAGGATTACTAGTTTAACGGTCCCGCCGCCCCTCCAAGATGGATAAACTTGGCCAGCGCCCACTGTGATGATTTTCGATAACATGTCCAGATAGTCCGCAATATTACCACCGTAGGCTATCCAATTTTGTTGACTCAATAAGCGTTCCCGTAAATGGTCATCAGTTTCATCCGCCCGTGCTGGCACGGATACCTCGATAATTTCCGCCCAATATAATGAATCATTTGGCGTGATTGGCAACACTTGACCTAAATAGCTATTTGGCTTAGTTCCTGCGTCTTCAGCTTCTAGAATGCCAGTCAAGTCATCATTGATTTTAACGACCCGATAGAAAAAAGGATCATCGCCAAGACTGGCATAACGATCCCCAATGTCTACGTTACTGATAGGTTGATTTTTCTTGTCTAAAAATTTGGCCTTGACTTGGGCTTTAGTAGCCATTTGCCGTGAGGTGCCATGCTCAACTGCCCGAGCATCCAGAAATTTATCGGTAGCTGTGCGGATATAGGTCTGACGAATCAACATGGCCATGCTTAAACTTTGCTGAGCCATCAGCATAGCTGCTGGAGCTAAAGCATCATAAATGATGGACCCTTGTCGCTTATCCACGTTGGCTGGTGCCTTGGCCAACATGGCATTCAAATAGTAACTAAAATCACGTTTCTCAATTTGTTGAGCCAGTTGTTCCGGCGTCATGCACACGCACCTCACTTTCTATTGGTATCGGACCAAATATCGTTTCACAGCTGCCATGGACATATAAAGTGGTTGAATCCACTTGCTTGATCACATCCACGGCCACATTCGTGATACGGTCGTCAGCCAACAAACATTCTTTGATCATCCGCTCAACTTCTACCTCGGCATAATCAAAAGATTTTCCGAATAATTCAAAGAAGTCATTGCCGTATTGGTCATCATAAACCGGATACACAAAGCGCTCAGTCCGCAATATTTTATCAACGGCTTGAACCATAGCTTTGTGGCCATCGGTCATGGTCATGATGCGACCATTTTTGACATGATACGTAAAAGAAGGACGTTCAGTATTGGCCACTAATCATCATCCTCCCATTCAGCATTACTTTTTTCTAAAACAAAAAATTGCTGACCCCCATCATGGCGAAGTAACACCACGGCGTCATCAACTTTCAAACTTTCATCTATTTCATATTTATAGGTTTCAACAGTCTTACGGGTAATAGTCTTGCCTTCTAATTCTGGGATACCTGTGTTAACAAAAACCTCGGTATGTTCCTTGATTTTGCTGACCAGGTCCCGATGCTTGGTTACATGGCGACCAAGTGTTAAAAAAGCGTCTGTTAAAATCATTTGGTTAGATAGTTGAATCTTGAGGGGGTCGATACTGATAACTTTGCCGAATACAACATCAGCATAGTCTGTAGCGCCGCCACCTTTTTGATTCATTAACTGGATGAGCTGTTCTCCAGCCATGGTTCATTCACCTTCATTTCTAATTCGCAATTATAATTTGGGCCAAAGTTATGAGTTGCTTTCAAAATAGCCGCTGACTCAATCACAAAACCGACATCATGCAAATCACTAATCTGTAAATGGACTGAATTCCCAGCTACCAGAGATAAATCCCCAATGGCATTGAGTCTCAGCGAATAAGTTTCCCGATTCTTTTCTACTAGCAATTCATCGGCACGCTGTTTAATTTGAGCGTCATTCGCTTTATCCTTGGCGTTTTCAGTAGTCTGTAACTTACCCCACTGGCCAACATTACTTCCCTTGGAATCAGTGTAACTAAAACTAGTTTTCTCTGGATCTTCACTAGTCTTTTCCGCACTAGCTTCGTCTGTTGAAGTTGATGCTACGGACTGAGATTCTTCCTGGTCTTTGCGAATGATACGTACAATGTTCGCAGCATCTTCAATAGATTTGTCAAAAGAAAAGCCAGTCATCAACGACTGGTCGCCTACAATTAATTCGAGTTGATTATACGGTGCCTTGCGCAATTCTACGGTGTCATAGTTAGCAAACAGATAAAACATTTGCTGGGTCGCTTTTTGCGTGGCATCAATGGCAGTTTTCAGCATGTCAAAATACGTTTTTCCATCGGCTACCTCAGCTGGCAATTTGTAATCAGAGCTATTTACAACCTTATAACTGACTTCAGCCATCTTAGCCACCGTTTCAAAGCGTTGGGATACTGTGGAGACTGGCCAAACTAGTGAATCTTGATTTTTAAAATATCTTAATTTGTCATAAGCCGTAATACTGAACTTTTTATCTTGAGAATAACCAACTTTAAATACATAACCGTAAAAAACTTTGAATCCGTCCCATTCAAATTCAACTAAATCGCCAGATTTTGGATAAAACAACTCATCTGTTTTGATCACGTCAAAAGTCAATGTACCAGCCGCAAAGTTTAAATCTGTAACCCACTTAACATTGTTAGTCAACTCACTAACGTCCCAGGCTGATGAACCGTCCCGATTGCCAACCGTAAATTTTGTGATCATGCTGCACTCACATCGCTTTCTTTGACCCAACCGCGGGAAGTTCCATCTAGGGTAGTCACATGATAGGGATATAGTGCACCAGGTGCCACCAACGAAATAATTCGCGGTGCATTTTGTTCCGTTTGACCAGGGCCATCCCCTTGACTATCTCGATGTAACTGGCCATTTACGGTAACTTTAGAACCCATGCCCACCTTGTCAGGTGGAGCGGCACGCACTGGTGCATCATTTGGCGTCACACTATTTTGTGGATCGTTAGTCTCAATCTTTTTGGCTTTATATGGCCTAAATTCCTTTAGTGCCAAGGTGTAATGATATTCCGCGTCATAAGCATTTTTAAAGCCATACTCAAATGATTGAACGGTAGCTTGAAAGCTAATTTTAGTAGTGGAAACCACCATCCGTAATGGCTTCTTAGACAAACGAACATGTTCAAGCCAATCAATGTAATCTTGAGCCGAATCTAATAGAATTTCTGCCGTTAGAAAATGTTCATCCTTGGGCGCAACTGGCAACGTACTTTGAATCTGAGCCGAGGTCAATTTTTCCTCACCAATTCGATTGATCTCGCCCAACTTAATAACTGTTTCCGACTTGTCATCCGTTTCATACTTCAGCATGAGTTCTGCCGGATTCAGTGGCAGTTCGATCGTATCGTTACTATCATTCGTCAAATAAATACCAAAATGATTGGCCATCTTATGCACCTCCCAGCGAAGCGTTATTTAATTCAACAATTCGATTTTCTATTATGGTTAGCAGTCTATCTGCATCGTAGTCCGCATTGCCACTACTATTGATTTGGATAGCACCAGATTCAATTGTGACATTGGAACTATTACTAGCTTGGCTATTATTGGTCGTCTGACTTGAGGAACCACCAGAGCCGTTAAATGGCGATGTGCTTGGAGCTGTGTCATCAGTGACTTGACCATTGATTCCTAAAGTCGTATTCCCAGCTAAGCCATTCATCGCGGCTTGAACGTTACTGATAGAATCTAAAGCCCGATTAAAACCAGCAGCCATTTGATCCCCGGCAGTCAGTCCTTGTGGTGAACCAATATTACCTGCAGCAATGTCTGGCAAGCTCATCCCACTGGCGGCATTAACAACGCCCTTAGCCATATCACCAGAAGCATTAGCAGCTAAACCAGCACTGCCGTTTAGTCCATTGGCTAGACCTTCCACGACCCACTGGCCATATTGATCAAAGAGCTTTGATGGTGAACCGATGTGCAAGATTGACTTAGCAGCATTAACAACACTGCTGGCTACACTTTTAACGGCGCTAACAGCCGAACCAATCATAGACTTGATACCATTTACTAAACCTTGAATCAAGTCCTTACCTACGGAAACTAAAGAACTACCAAATCCTTTGGCTGCGTTGACTGCATTTGAAATCCCGGTCTTCACACTGGACCCCACGTTTTGCATGGCACCCACGATAGCCCCTACCAGCATAGAACCCGCTGATACAAAGGCACTGGCCAAGGCCATGACACCACTAGCAGCGGCTGATAATCCAGCAGCTACTAATAGCAAAGCGGCCCCGACTAATAACAAGCCGACTGCTAAGATAATTGCAGCAACACCTAATAACAGGGCACCTACTGCGGCTAGTAACATCATTGGTGCAGCAATCATTAAAGCTACCCCTAAGAGCAACATCCCAACGGCGGCAACCATGGCGACCGCTGCAATCATGATCAATGCTACGGCCATGAGTAACATCCCCACAGCACCTAGTAATGCCATAACCGCAACTAATACCAGGGCTACCCCTAAGAGTAATAAACCCACAGCTGCGACAATACCAAAAACCATCACCAACATTAAAGCTACACCCAATAGGATTAAGCCGACTGCCGCCACAATTGCAAAGGCCATGACTAATATGAGGCTGACGCCCAGCAGAATCATGCCAACGGCGGCAATAATGGCAAATACCATCACTAATGCCAAGGCTACGCCAAGTAAAAGCATACCTACAGCCGCTATAATTCCGAATACAGCCACTAAAAGAACTGCAACGCCTAATAGTAGCATACCAATCGCAGCCGTTAGCGAGAATACCGTTACAAGTAGTAAAGCGACCCCTAGAAGGATTAACCCAACAGCGGCCAAAATGCCAAACACGGCAACCAATACCAATGCCACGCCAAATAGGAGGGCACCGACTGCGGCCACGATAAAACCAACACCCAGAGCAATCAAAGCCACCGCTAATAGCACTAGTCCAACCGCGGCAATGATAGACATCAGGCCAAACAATCCCACTGCCAAAGCTAGTAAGGAAAGTCCCTGAGCAGCGCCGGCGCCATATTTAGAAAGCATCGGCAATTGTTCGGCTAGAAGTGCGATCCCTGCAGAAGCCAGAAAAACGGCAACCCCAATCAATAGCAAGGCTGCTCCAAAAATCAAGAAGCCCACAGCCCCAGCGATTAACCCAGGGCCTAGTAATCTCACAGCTACTAACAGCACCAATAAAGCGACGCCCAAACCAATTAGAATACCAATCCCGGTACTACCAGTTTTAGCAATCTTAGCGATGCCACTAGCCAACAATGCAAAACCTGCACCAGCTAATAAAACAGCCCCGCCGATCATCAGTAAGGCCCCGCCCATTTTAATAAGATTACCAGCTGATTTGCCAGACTTCCCAGAATCAGGAATTGGCAACTCCGGTGTTTTACCGCCTTTACCCAGACTGCCAAAGATATCAGAGACTTTCGAAACGCCTTTACCAATCTTCATGCCAGCTTTGATAACGGCAAATGCAGCAGCTAGTGAAGTCACAGCTTTGGCTAAACCATTCAATTGGTCTACATCTAATTTTCCTAGCGCTTTCAGACCGGCAACAACAGCCGTAAAGACAATACCTTTCATGCCACCTTTTAGCACCAATAGCGCTGTGCCCAGTAACTTGAGGTCATCGGGATCCATTTCGCCGATAGCCGTAGACACAGCACTTATACCTCTAGCTAAACCCTTTAGAGTGTTGCCAATGCCAGTACCCAAACCTTTTAGAAAACTGAAGGGGTCTTTATCCTTGCTACCTTTCGACAGATTTTCAAAAACGCTTTGTGCTGCTGTTCCAATGGACTTAAAAGCTGTCTCAAGGAACGTCAATGCGCCGGTATCTTTGAACGAATCCCAGAAAGCAGTTAAACCTTTTTTAGCAGTATCTAAAGCTGAAACTAATTTATCCCCTAGAGCAGAGAAATCAACTTCACCAATTTTATCCGTGATACCGCTGATGGCTTTGATACCCACCTGGCTCAATTTATCCCATGCCGGTTGTAAGGACGTGGTCAAAGTTTCCCTGAATCCGGCCATTGCCTGGCCCATGGTTTTATATTGAGTCGCCATCTTCGTAAAGTCGGCATTCGTCCCAGTTTTGGCGATAGCGTCAAAGAAGTCCTGCGTGGCTATCTTGCCATCTTGCACAGACTTAACTAAATCACTGGTACTCATGCCCATCGTTTTAGCCACAGCGGCCATCCCTGCAGGTGTTTGTTCCAGCATCAATTTAAAGTCCTGCCACTGAATTTGTGGCTTAGCAGCTGCTTGAGTTGCCTGTTGACTCAATGTCTTCATGGCCTGTTGTGGATCTTTAGCTGCAGAAGCTAACCCACCAAAACCTTTAACTAATTTGTCAGTCCCCTTGATACCCACGGCGGCTAATTGGCTATAAGTTGAAGCCATGTCACTGGCGGAATAAATCGTTTGTTGGGCAAATTTAGTTAGGTCGTCACGCGTTGCCGCAATCTCTTTTGGTCCCTTGCCCAGCATGGCCATATTGCCGTTAAACGTCTGCCATGTGGCACTGGCTTCGTTTAGGTCGCCAACCATACCACCCAATCCGCTAGTAACAGTGCTAATACCTTTCGTAATACCAGAGCCGATAATATTGCCGCCTAAAACGGATTTGAAAATACCCCCAGTCTGACCGGCATCCTTATTCAAACTACTAAAAGGATTCGCCGAACTTATGGCGGACTTCAAATTTGACATGGCCGATTGACTACTTTTTAAGCCATTACTTAACTTATCCAGCGGTGCGCTGAAACCATCCATAATTTTGATTGTTGCACTAATTGTTGCCATTCATTGCCTCCTTTCAAAAAAAGACCAGGGTCAAGGACTACTTGTGTGCCTTGGCTCTGGCCTTCCGTTCAGCTTCTTTTTGTTGTTTCTTTTCTTCAGCGATACGGATATCGATTCCGGATATGACCAGAGCTTTTTCCCGCACCGATAAAGCAATCCAAACAGAAGGTGGCCAATGAAATTCATTCATGGCGTAATGATAGTATTCAATGTCAGCAGCATCGCCGGACTTCGCTAGTTTTTTACTTCATCCTTCAAGTCATCGATATCTTCAATATCAAAACCAGACAAGTCTTGGATTTGATTAGCCAGTTCAGCGTATTCCCCAGCCAATAACATTTTCTTCAAAAGACCAGATGCATCAGCAATCACGCCCCAGTTCTTCTGCAATTTTTCATCATGCAGGTCTGGTTCAACCACGGAAGCCTCGATTAATAAATCGACATATTTATCTTGGTCAACTTCAGTGGTGATTTGCCGGGTACGTTTATCCCGAATCTTACGCGTAGCATTCTTTTGCAGCTGAGAGTTCTCCTCAGCAGTTAGAGATTTAATTTTAAACGGTGCTTTGAATCGCTTAAAAGCCACTTCCCGTAATTCTGGTTCTGAGTTCACATTTTCCATTAAAAAATCATTAACACTAGCCATTTATTTATTCCTCCTATTGTTCAAAACCGGTGAATGGTGTAACCAATTCAACGCCTTCAAAAGTAAGGTCTGATTCAAATTCCATAACGCCATCATCCGCTTCAAAATCCGCCAGCGGAATATCATCTAGATTGACATCTGAGAGATGGAAAGTCTGTTTGCCTGCGCGTGACGTAGGGTCTTCAATGGTACAAGTCACTTCAAAATAAAGGTCCTTGCCACCTTGAATATATGGCAAGGCGTATTTGATCCAATTGGAACTAATTACATAGCCGCCTAGAGTGCCCGTACCTTCAACAGAAGTCGTCTTTTTATGCTTCCAACGGGAACCAAGGGTTTGAACATCTTCTTTATTCTTTTCGAGTTTTGCCGTAAATTTATCACACTCAATCATTGGCCAAATTTTACCATCGATAGTGATAAACACTTTGGCATCTTTCGTGCTGATAGTATCACGGCCATTTAAGAAGCCACTAATAGTGCTTTGTGATTCATCCATTATTTATAGCTCCCTTCTAGTGAACGATAATCGTCATATACAGTTTTTCCATGCTATCAATTGGCGTAACAGCTAATGTAACGAGAATGGCATCTTTGTCATCCCCTGGGTCAACTGTTAAATCTGCTGGGTCAAAATCAGCAATAACACCAATCTCACTTAGGTTTTGCAAGTAAGCAACCCGATTAGCCTTGAATAGATCTCGACCGGTTGGATCGTTGTTCACTCTACCGAGGAAGGTATTTTCAAAGGCTTCTTCAGTGTTAGTAACAATAGTGTCCAACGTCCGAATGATTCGATTTTTGCCAAATTGTTTCGGCTTATCCTCGGTAAAACTAGTTAACGAATTGATATCTTGTTCAATGACTACCCGATCGCCACGTTTAGCTGTAAAGATGATCCAGCCCTCATTTAAGCCGCGGATAGTCTGTTCATTATTGAGTTTAGGATAAACGGAAGTAGCACCAGGATAGCCGCTATAAGTTAATGACGTATGAGCATCAGCGGCGGAGGATGCACCTGCAAAATAGCCAGTGGCCGACGTCGTATCAACCTTGGTACCATCTGCCAGAACAACACCATTGGCCACCACAGAGACACCTTCATAGTCATAAGTTGCCCCACCTTCATAATTGGGAACGACAGCGCGAACCTTGTAACCTTCATCTTCCCGTAAGCGTTGAATAGCCGTGGCCAATAATTGGTGAATGTTATCTTTCGGTTCAAAACCAGCAGATGTGGCAACGTTAAATTGTTCTGTTTCCAGGGCGTCATTTAGCAAGTCAGTAACTGGCACTGTTTCGGTCGTTCCACCAGCCAAGTTATACGTAGTGCTAACAGCCAAAGCTTCCAACTCGGGTTTACCTGGTGCAGCAGTGAAATCTGCACCACCTTCCGTTGGTTCAACTTGACCAACCACTTCCTTGCCGTCGTCAGTGAAAGTCACGTTAATATATTCATTGCTTTTTAAGCTAGAAGCTGTGGTGGTCCGTACAACTTGTTGATCCACAATCTCGGTCCCATAAATCGTTGACACTGTGATACGGGTCTCGTCATTAGGGTCCTTTTCTACCGAAACGTGTAAACTGTTGCCTTTCACGCCTGGATATTTAGCGGTGAACGTCCATGGTAGACCTTCATCGGTAACGGTCGCTTTCTTACCGTCATTATTATTCAATAACAACACGGTCAAAGCGCCTTTAAGAGTTTCCCGCAAAGCGCCAAAACGTGCATCCGTTAATGGTGAGCCTAATAATGCCTTGAAATCAGAATTGGTATCCAATTCAATGACACCTTTAGCGCCCCAATCCAGCTGTACGTGGTTCAGCAATAGCGTCCGGCCTATGCTTGTATCTGGTTTAGGTTGTGGTGCACCTTTCACATTGATATAAGCGCCTGGCCGGCGTTTGTTTTGTGTAGTCCAAGTTCCACCCATTAGTGAATACCTCCTTTAAACTCTTCAATTTTTTGCTCTGCTTCAGCGGTGGTATAAGTCTGACCCTGAACTAAGACAATTTTTAAAATGTCTCGTTCAATTGGCTCAAATCGCGTGCTCCGCAATAAAGCTTCTTTTGTAAATTTACTTTCTTTCATGCGCAACTCCCTCTTTTACTGTGATTGATTTCTGCTTAGGCGTGTTATCAATTGGTTGAGCCCGCAGCCAAACCTGGAACGTCATCAGCAACACGTTTTCATCATTAGGTTCAAATTCCCGATTCCGAATAGTCGCGTAGCCAGGCAAAGCCGTAAAGTTGTTCAGCAATAGCTCTTCCATATGTTCAATGTCAGTCTTGGGTTTCGCAGGATTGGGTAAATAAACCAATTGATAGCTATACCTCCGGAACTGGTAATCCAACAGGTTTGGCGTGACTTGCGTCATGATTTTATGCAAGAAAAAAGAAGGGTCCTTGAATCCGGCCTTCTGTGACTCTCGGTATATTGGAATTTGTGGAAATAAACGTGCCAGCTCATTACCAATAAGTTCAATAATGCTTTCCTTCAATCGAACAACCCTCCTAACATATTTTTGAGTGCAGGCGTTAAAAGTTGTGGCATTTGGGCATCAATTTCTTGGAGCGTCTTATACAACATAAATTGCCCTGATATCCAACTGCTTCCACCACGGGTACGATGCCCACTTTCAACAAATGACGCATAATCGGCGTTGTTTAACACTTCAATAACAAAAGCTGACCCTGCATAACTTGGCCCTTTGATAGACCATTGTCTCCTCAAGTTACCAGTATCGACAGGTGTCCTACTCTTGGCACCTCTTAAAGCCTGCGTACCAATTCTACGGCTACTGTTCTCAATCTCTTGTTTCAAAACTTGTGATTGAATTTTACCACTCACTGATTTGGCAAACTGTTGAAACTGAGCATCGTCAATCGTTCCCCAAGCCATTGGCGACCACCTCCGTAGCCTTTTCATCGCGAATCATGGCCACTTCTTGGTGAGAGACATAGCCAGTATATGCCTTGCCAGTTTGCTTGTATTTAACAGTCTGTCCATTTACATCAGTGACGTATACATCAGACCCGGCTGGGATACTGATTCCTGTGCGGATATACATCACCACATCATAGTTATCAGTCCCAAAGTCCTTCTGATCAGACGGTTTTAAAGACTTTCGGGAAATCTTGGCCGGTTCATTATCCACAATGGTCACATCTTCAACATCTGAAAATACGCCATCTTTTGCAGGTTGAACGCCAACGATTTTAACCTTATCAAACCAAAGCGTAGGTAATATCTGGCCTATTTGCTTAAAAGCTTCAATCATAGGCTACCCTCCTGAATTGATTAAGCTGGACAATGTAATTATCCGTGATGGCATTCACCGCCTGCAGTTCGGCATAAACAGCAGCATTGGATTTGAATTTAACCGAAGTGTCACCCTCAGACAAGGTGTCTACATTCCCAGTTTGATCAGTGCCAAGCAAGTTGTGAGTTATGACCATTTGACTGCATAAAGCAATAATCGTCATATCTAAGCCTTCAGGCAACTCCGTGATAACAATGTGGGTGTAATTAGCAACGTCATTGATTGTTTTATCTAATGCAAAGCCCATAATGTCATCGTAGTTCGGATTATCATTACCTTTTGGGTTCAGAATTTTTACTTTTTTCAGCAATTCATCATAACGTGAGTGCTTATCCATTTAAGTCACAACCTTAACCAGTAACTGCTTCAGTTACCGTAATTTCAGCAGTACCCACGATTTTACTATCCGCCTTTGCTGTGGCAGTTAGCGTCGTTTTACCAACCGCTTTACCAGTAACAACGCCACCGCTAACCGTGGCAATCGCAGTATCAGCAATGGACCAGTTCACACCCTTTTCAGTGGCATTATCTGGCATGACTTTTTCTTTCAAAGCAACAGTTTTACCAATTTCAACACTAGCTGTTTCTGGGTCAATAGATACCCCGGTTACAGCCACAACTGGCGCATAAACCGTGACTGCCGGAAAATCAAACTTTTCAGTTTTATTCCCTTGACCGTCAACCAATTCACCTTGAAATGTTCCCACCGGGTATTCCTTGGGTGCTAAGTCAACATGAACTGGCCCAGAATTAGGACCAGTTCTCAACAATTGAGCATCTTGATAAACATTTAATGTATATACTTCTTCAGCCATTTGTTAACCTCCTTTACTTTTTATAACCTGCGCTAAAATCGACCCCGCTTCCTGACAACTGTATTTCTACATTGTCGGGAGTCGCTAAGGTTCCGGGGCTGTCAGTTTGTCATTGACCACAAATTCAATCCCTTTGGTTTTAGTCTTGAGTAAGAAAATGCCATCGTATGATTGTTCATAGTACAGATAATTACCAGAGTTGCTGGCCGTTGGTGCATCAAAGCCTACAAAACTGTATTTTTGTGGTGCAATTTGTACACCATTAAAAATCAAAAACATTTGAATCTGTTTGGCATCAGCTATAAGCTTAGAACCAACCGCAAAATCAAAGCTAGTCTGCATCAGGTCAGAAGGTACCACATTGATGGTCACGTCGTCCAAGCTGTAAACAGTCCGTTGGATATTGCCTTTACCAGACAAGGTCAATTGACGATTGATGGCTTCGGCACGTTTCAAAATAGCGTTAATAGCTGGTGTAACATATAATTCACGACCAGTGCCAGGGATACGAGCTTCGTCAAAATTGGCCATCATTTCATCAAAAACGTTTAAGATATTCTTTTCATCCAGAACATCAGTGTGAATGCCACCATCATTAGCTTTAATCTTTTCTGCATAAAGAGAACTGAACATCTGACGGTCCATTTCTGGCATTTTTTCATCAAGGTTAAACTGCTTGGTAATGTTAGCAATGGAAATCACCATGTTAGACTCATCGATATCCAATGGATCCACCAGAGTTGACCAGTAACGTTCATTAGGCAACTCATAGCTATCCCAGTCGTTAGAATAGTTAGATACTGGTTGTGTGATGGTCCGGCGGGCACGATCCCGACGACCTTCATCAATGGTTAAACGAGGCACCTTGATGTGTTTGGCACCATCAAAGATAATCGTGCCATTAGCAGGTGATTGCCATAATGAATTTGAAAATAAATGGCCATCATAAAAGGCTTGTTGAATCGCCGCTTGGTATTTATCGGCGTAATTAATTGTTGCCATAAGTTAATTCCTTCTTTCTAGTTTTTAAAAGCATCGACTAATGTCTGAACTTCGTCATTGTCGTTGGAACCGTCGCCACCTTTAGGGTTATAACCCGTCTTGGTGCCTTCATCGAACAGGTAAGCGTCAGACTTCTTAAGGGCATCGATTTGGTCTGTAACACCCTCTAATTCGCCCTTGTCGTTAAGCTTGACCTTATCCATATCCAGCAAAGCTTTAGCGGCTTTAGGGTTACGAACTTTAGCGCCGCCCAAAACAGTGTCGAGGGCGCTATTTAGCTTAGTTTCTTGGAGCTGATGGGTCAGCTCTTCCGTGTCGGCCTTGTACTTACTTTCCAGGTCAGAATACTTTTGCGTAAGGTCTTCGTTATCCCCGGCCTGTTTCTTCAAAGACTTCAAGTCTTTATCACGATCAGCAATTTGAGTCTTTAATGACTCGTTTTCTTGCTTGATAGCTTCAACATCACCGGCCGAACTCTTAGTTTTTTCAATGTCGGCACCATTCATGGCCATAATCTTATCGATTTGTTCATCGGACAATTCTAATTTTTGCAATGCTTCTCTTTTCATATTTATAACGTCCTTTCACGCTAGATTTACGAGGTGCGACCTCACTTAAAGGCAAAACAAAAAGCCTTTTTACGACTTGCCCAGGTCAAAGTGCTTATAGCTCGTAAGCGACATTTTCCCACTTTTTATACGCGTCAAGGTAGAGTTGATGCTTGTCACCATTATAAGTAGCCTCATAATACATCCCATCAGACAAGGTCGTACTTAGCAACATCTTGTAGTTTTGCAAAGTCTTGCATGACCACACAACGAAAACGTTGTCTGTAGTGATTTGCGTGCCATCAGTTTTGTCTAAATGCGCGTTGACATACTCGGCCACAATTTTTTTAGCGATATTAAAATCCATCACGATTTATCTCCTTCTTTAGAAATATTCATTTTTGCAAGACTCTCCGCTATATCAGCATCCACAACAGCATCTGGTATCTTCAAACTCAGCGATACATCAACACCATTACCACCAGCAACCATATCTATGTGGCCTCTGATATAAAGCTAAAATCAACACCATCTATCAGCATTTTATATCTTCCGTTTGGTAGGGGTTTTATTAAGATATTTTTAGCCTTATAAATATCCATTCAAATCTCTTCTCATTTTTTGTCTACATAAAGCTTTTTCCACTCATCGAATTTCATGCTATCAATAGATTTGCCTTTACCCATTTCAGGGTCCCGCATCCAACGTTCTGATACTGGAGGCAAGTCCTCCATGTAAGGTACTGTTGTGCAACGGCAGCGGGCATGGATCAACGGATAATTGGTACCAGCCTTGCGATCAGCCAGCTTAAATATTTCACCATCCAAATGGCCACAAATAGCACAAGTATGAGATTCCAATGTCGCCATGTACTTATACTTTTCAACGTCTGACTCCTCATAAGCTTTGGCCGTGGCTTCTTCGGCAACATGGCCCATTTCACTGACTACTAGTCGATGAATATTATTACGTTTTACATCCGAAAAGCTTTGATGCAGTTCCTTCGTCACACGTTGGGGACTATAGCCTAACAGCGTGGCTTTTAGCATCACATTCATCAGTTGACTGGGCAGTTCTTCACGATAGTTTTTCCAAATACGTGCTGAGAAATCTTTGCCATCATCACCCCAAGGTTTAGAGACAACAATTCGTAACTCATCTTCATTGAACCGGGCAAAGTTAGAAGTTAATTTGGCATTGGCAATCTGAGTATTGAAGATTGTGCGCATGTACGTATCCTGAAATTGGTCTTGCAGACCTTGGCCCATATGCTGGGTCTCATTATCAGCAAAACCGGCCGTCATATTCTGCAATTGGGTCTCCAACATTTGCAATCTGGCAACTCGGCTGTTGTAATACTCACGATCCAACTCTTGTTCAAAGCCACCTTGCTTGGCCTTATCTTCAAACTGATGCAGAGTTAATTGCCAATGCTTGGTTTTGATGCTAGTCAAAGCTTTTTTAGCCTGGTCTAGCGTCATCCCTTCATTATTGGCATAACGTACATACCATCCAGCCAATTCTTGCTGTAACTCACGATACAGGCCATTTAGTTCGGGTTGCAAAGCACGTTCATAGGCTTCGGTATCTTTAAGTTGTTTAGCCTTCAGCTGTAAAAAACGGCGTTCCCAATAACTAAGTTTCTTCGTCATCCGGTTCACCGCCATTTACATCTTTCAGAGCGTCGGGGTTGTCATAGCCGTCACGTTTGACAATGTCATTTTGCCGGTCCTCTAATTCCTGCTGCCAATCATCCACAATTGGATTAGCTTTGGCGATGGCTTCATCACTGGAATATTGGGCCAGCTGTGCGACCACTTGAGCTTGCTCCAAATTATTTTGGATTGCTGTACGCGTCCAAGTCTGATTGATTTTACGGCCATCGGCATCAGCGGCTTTCAACCAACGCAAAATGGCCCGAACCAAATCGTTCAGACCATCTCTAAAGTATGCCTCGGTAACGGATGCTTTCAACTCAAGATGTGAGTAGAGCATCTTGATCGCTGTACCGGTAGCATTATTAACTTCAAACTTGGTAGGGTCAATCCCCTGGCCATGAACAAAGATATCGCCTTTGGTAATATCCAGTAATGAGTTACGGGCTTCAACTGGCACATCAATATTCAGCTTATCAACGCCAGACCTATCACCAATGTCAGTGCTATCCATCTTGATAGCTTTGAATTTCTTCAAATCACTCATGAATTGTTGAAGGTCCGTGCCACCATAATTCGTCAAAATCAAAATAACTTGTTGAACGTCATCGATGTCATTAACGAAGCCATTATAGACATCATCATAAACGTCAATTAAGCCTTTATACTTATTAATTTCCGGACGTTCATATTTATTTTTGGAAAAAGGAATAAATGGTACCCGGCTAAATTGATGTGCCATATAATTGCCAGTCCCCACTACATCATCCGTAGTTAGATCTCTTGTTACAAAATAATCATTCAATGGCGCAAGATCGGCATAGTCAGGTAATTGGGATTTAAAGACGGTCACATCTTTATCTGTCCAATACTCATGGATTTTGTAATTCTTTCCAGTATCGGGATCCAATTGTGAGTAAGTTCGCCGAACGGCAAGCAACTTGCGGTTCAAATCACTAGAATAAATCGGGGTCACTTGGTCTGGCGGCACAATCCCATATCTAAATTGGTTATCAGCATCGAACCAAAAGTGAATCCAACCAACACCAGCATTACTGGCATCAACAACTAACTGATTCATTCGTAAATTGAAGTTATCACCCAGTGTATCCCTGATGATGTCGTTTAACTTATCATCTTCCACATCAATGTCTGGCGGGATAGTTGCCACATACCCCGCCTCTTGGTCTACTAATAATTGATGATAATTACTGCTCACTCGATTGTCCGCTCGGCGTAATATTTCATCCTTGCCCTCATTATTAAGTTTGGACTCCCCATTGTTTCGGTTCGTAATATCATTTTGATTAAAATAATATTTTAATGACTTTTGAAATTGGTCGTTGAACTTATTACGGCGTGCATCTGTATTCTTCAATAAAGCCTTCATAGCATTTATGTCCAAGGTACGTAACCTCCCTTCCGGTCTATTTTTTCAGCGACGCCCGTTAAAGCATCTGGCGCATCGTCATGTTCATTCTTGCCCTCACGTTGATACTTGGCTAAAGAAGTATATAACTCCGGCCACCGTGCCTTCCAATTTTCAGGGAAGTATGCATGCTCCATAACCCAAGGTGCTTTAGTTAATATCCGGCTGATTTTATTTTTACGTTGTGTGAACAATTTAAAAACCGTGTGATTAGAGTGATACTTTTGCCGCAATCTTTCTTCAACGCTACGACCAAAGCCACGGCCGCCATTGTTGGATTCTATCCATGACACATTGACATTATTTTCATAAAGCTTCTTGGCAAGTAATGGCTCGGTGACTTCCATTGGATCTTGAGTAAAAATGATATCTTGAATATAGGCTTCCTTGTTATATTCCCGATAAATAAAAGTGGCCAGATAATCTAATCCGGTGTCAGCAGTATCCGTATAACTAGAAATGCTGTCAGGATTATCAGGCAACTTATCATATGTTTTAAAACCACTGTATAAGCGGCCTTTAATATCAATAGGTTCTTGTTGATAGTTGGCCGAGGCAATATCTGCACCCATGGCCTTTACCTTGATGTCATAGTCATGTCGATTCAAAATGTCATCACACAGCATCGTGCCATCATCTTGCATAGCTTTAAGATTGATATGCCTTAATGTAAAGCCAACGCCGGGCAACTCCTCTAAAGCCTTACCTGCTAAGTCTTGACTGTGCCAACGTGTCATGACAATGACAATCTTGCCACCAGACTCAAGCCGGGATAGCATTGTGTCCACGAACCAATTCCAATGTTTCTCCAACACTAAAGCGTTGTGAGCTTCCTCCGCTGTCTTGATCAAGTCATCAATAATAATCAAATCTGCCCCAAACCCTGTCGCAGTTCCACTAGGCGAAGTCGCCAGGTAATTGTTATAGCCATCGGCTAATGACCATAGATTCATGGCACCATCCCCGGGCTTGATCCTGACACCTGGAAAAATATCACTGTAAACAGTCACATCTTCGTCCGCTTTGATTGCCTGGATAGCATTACGAACGTTCTTAGAGAACACCGTTGATAAGGTCTCATTATAGGAGCCTGTCATGATTTTCTTTTGACGGTCATTGCCTAACAACCATTCCACGAAAAGACTGGCTGTCCGTGACTTACCATGCCGTGGGGGCAAATTGATAACCAGCACGTCATCGTCAGATTCAATGAAGGACTGTAAGTCATTACAAAAATTAACCAGGAATGTTCTATCCGGCTTATAAAAATCTGGGGCCATTAAATTGCAAAAAGAAAAGAACTCACGTCTTGCGAGTTCTTCCTGGGCACCTCTTATAATTTGGCTGTCAACTTGAAGCATCGACATCGCCTCCACTTACAAGCTTCTTGAGTTCTTCTGTCGTTAAGCCAGCGTATGGATTGGAATCAATCGTGCCAGACATTTCAACTTCGTGTTTCTCCACAGGTACAATCCCTGTCCGGTCCAAGATATCTTTGGCAGCATTGAACCGGACTAGTTCCGAGCGCGCTCCCAGCAACTTGCCCATGGTATTTACGGCATGTGCACGCAAATTTTCATAAACAAATTGATCGTATTCACGCTGTGCTTTAGCGAATTTTTCAGACTTTATCCATCGTGAAATAGTGGCTTCTGACACTGAAATAAGTTCAGCGACTTTGACCTGTTTCGCCTTAGGCTCAGACAGCAACATAACAGCCTTTTGCTGCTTTTTTGTCAAGCCTTCCAATATCTCAAATCTTGACTTTCCTTTCATGTCAGATCACCACCTTTTCTATTTTATTAAAATAGCTGTCAGAGCAATTATTACCGAAACAAAGGATATATCAGTATTTTCTTTCATCTTTCCTCACCTCAGCAAAAATAGTACCTTACTCCTCAGCAAGATAC
The DNA here is from genome assembly GCF_001436375.1 of Agrilactobacillus composti DSM 18527 = JCM 14202. Lineage (GTDB taxonomy): Bacteria > Bacillota > Bacilli > Lactobacillales > Lactobacillaceae > Agrilactobacillus > Agrilactobacillus composti. Next base: position 23,263 of record NZ_AZGA01000012.1, read on the forward strand.
CATCATGAAACGAGGTTAATTCAAATATTTATTTCAAAAAGGAGATCAACAAAACATGACATCTAATTTTTGTACAATATCATAGTATCATATAAATGTTGCATTATGGGTGCAAAAAATGTGCATGGTCATGATAAGTAGGTATCAAAAAAATCATCTAACCCCCGAATGCCAAACAGCATAATACTCAAGTCCTGAATAGCTTTGGATTGCTCCTTACTGATGATGCTGCGATCGACACAATACATATCTGCCAGTTGTGATATTTTTAAGCGTTTATCTCCCAGATACATGCTGTCAATAATTACCCACCGACGATTGTCATAACTGTCACCAGATTTACAATACCCTTCATAGGCATCAAGGATCGAGTCCACATACCGCATTAACCGCTTCGTAGAAATCTTATATTTCATCAAGGATGAAATATCTTGATGGCCCCCAGAAAGTAGTTTGTATTCATCCGGCGTGATCTCATCTTCAGGGGCTATGGCAATGTGGGTCTTGAGCTTCCGATACTCGCGCAACAAAATTTTAGTATTGCGAAGTCGGAAGTCTTTTTCTTCGTCACGCTTTTGAGACCGCTGCCGTTGAACTTCGGCCAATACTTTCTGAACCACTTCGTTATCAGTCATCAATAGTCGATACCTCCTCTATTCCTGCTAGTGAAAAACGAACTAGCGCACCTTTGTTGGCCCCATATCGAATTGCATCCTTTCTGCTTCGGTAAAATGCTGGGCCATGACTATTTTTGTAATAAGACGCTTTTTGTTCATAATGGGTTCTGCCTACATCTAACCATGCCCATATCTCTGGGGTATTGACGTTATCCATCTTTTTTTGAGCTGGATCAGCAGATAAATAGCCAGTTTCAAATTCTTTTTCAAGAACACGTTTGTACTGTCCAAAAGGCAAAATAATAATGTAATCGCCCTTAACGATAGGGTAAAACATATGGCTTCCCTTGCCTCCAGGTAAGGCGTCATAATCTAAACCTTGCTGCATTCCTTTACCAGCTGGAATAATACGATACTTAGCTATCATTTCAGAAGAGCCGTCATACTGTTCTGCCCTTGCCGGGGTAAGTTCATAATAATTCTTTTCAGTCATCGGTATCACCTGACTTCGCTTTGGCCCAGCTAACACTCACCTGAAAATATTTCTTAGTATAAGGAATGTTGGTTATCCACTGCGTGTGTTTCTTTTTCCACTTTTTAGCTTTAATAGTTAAATCTGGGAACTTCTCACGCATCAACGGCACGAAACGTTCATCAGAAATACGATGATATAAGTATTTTTCGTCATCAGTCAGTCTGCCGTTATTTAAATCCGGATTATAAATGATAGTACCGGTGTAGCCTTGCATTGCAGCATTTTTAAATTCGTCAGTAAAGTGCCGATGTCTAAACCAACGATCAAACCAGCGCTGATAAGCTTCTTCATTTTCTTTCAGCAGCTCATCTCGCAAATTAGGTTTCTTTTTGTTTGTTTCCAGAAAGAAATACTTTACATCCATTGGTACCCATTCCCCATCATTCATCATTATCTACCTCCAGTCTGCTGCATGGCTTCAACAATTTTGTCTTTATCTGCCGTTGTGATAAGTAACAGATTGTCATTAGTTAACCTGTAAATAATTGTCGCCAATTGTTAAATATCCGTCTTTAATAGCACGTCCACATTCTGCACACCTTTTAGTCATCATCTACCTCCCTGGGAATTCCAATATATTCAACCTTGCCATTGCGACCGGATTCTTTGACAATTCCTCGAAAATCCGCTCGTCTTAAATAACTAGAAACCAGGTTGATCAATGTGCCGTAGCGCTCTTTGTCGAGATTGCCATCAATTACTATTCTTGATTTGCTCATTTGCAATTCCCTCCTAATTTTTAACCCGGTCGAAATCGACCAGTTTGGAATCCTTCATTTCTGTTTTCCTGCTACTTCGTCCAAATATTCCAATACGCCGACTAGCATCTTGATCACCAGCCAATTATCGTCATATTTCTTAGATAGCTCACCAGTTGTGTGCGTGACCCAATTCCAATACGGCATAGTGTCAAAACCGACCAGCTGAGCCTGTTTGTTGTTCTCTTGGATCCATTGATTCAAATCATTGAAGAACGCTGCGTAGTTCATGATAATACCTCGATGCTAACGTATATGCCCGGGATATCTGACCAGAACTTTTCGGTGATCTCGCTGACCACTAGGGCATCATCTCGCCAAAAATTCAAGTCCGTCATGCAATCCTTAAGCAACTTCTGCAAATTATCTGTGTCTGGCTTAGTCGCTTTATATTCGCCAGGCTTATGCTGTCCACTCAGCGGAAAACACCATTTGGTAATTAGCCTAATTGGGGCGTTGATCTCATCCTGGGGTGAATGTGGCCCAAGATGAGACATCAATTTTGCTCTGGCTTCTTTCAAGGCATCGGGTTCGTAAAATACCGGCTTACCATGAACGACTCTAACTTGTTTTTGCTGGTGTGTTGTTCGGGGCACATTTTTCATTGGCATAAAAAATTTAATTTCCATTTCATCCCCCGCTTTATTTTTTTGATTTTTTATTTTTCATCGCGCACTGGTTTGGGTGTGTCATGGCATGGACATTTTGGCGTAGCTCATCGCCAAATGTTCCATGTTCGACACAACCAATCTGGACGGACAGCCATGTTTACCTACTTGGTAGGTAGTAGTGTCTGTCCACCCCCGGACACTACTTTTTTCACAAACTGGCATAAAGCCATATGGCTCTAAGAGACAGACACGGACACGTTTCGAGTTTGTCCATGGGCTTGTGAAAATAATTCTGGACAGGACAAAGTCGAGGAATGTCCAGTGTCTGGCAGATTTGCCGGACAGACAAAGTCGAGCTTTTGTCTTGTCTGTCCACTCATGAATTTCTCATAATTATCTAATCTGGACAGACAAAGTCGAGACTTTTGTCTTTTTGGTCACGGATACTTTTGAGGAATGGACAGACAAACTCGGTGTTTGTCTTCGACTTTGTCCAATTATGAGAAGGATTTTTCAGAGACAAACTCGGTAAATGTCCAGTAAACATTTTATTGACTAGTTGGTTTACCCGTTTTTTTCTTGTAGATAGTTCCACCATCGATTGCAAATCCGCCATGCTCTTTGATCCGGCGCTTGACCGTCTTATCAGAAATGCCCATATATTCAGCGAGATCATCAACGGTAACGGTATCTTCTAGCCCCAATGCCTCATAGGCGGTATCTAGAGCTTTTTTACGTTCTTCTTTTCGTTCGGCAGGTGTCTTCTTTTTAGTGAAGTTCTTTTGCCAAGGTTGTTGTTCTCCATCGGGCTCTGAATCCTTTAGCACACCATCTTTATCGACTTGATGGACGGGATACTTGAACCAGATATTGATCGCAGGGAACTTTGGAAATTCCCGCAAGGTACCATCAATACGCCAGCCGGTATAATTGCGAACTGCATCTTTAACATCCTTGATAGCTGCCTCAACTTCTGGACGTTTATCCAATGGAATGGCATTCTTGGCATGACCTTCCATCACAGAACGACTCAATTGGTCGTCTTGTGAAATTTCGTCGCTAACATACTTAGGGTTAAATTGCTTAATCTCTTTCAGATAGGTATTACATATGGCCCGATCAAGTTGTTGTTTCATAAGCTCGTCGCTCAAATCTAGTTCTACTAGGTCCATCAAAGCGTCTGGGTCTCGGGCAAATACGCCAGACCCACTGGCCCGGTCCATGGATTTCTTGCCGCCTTGGCTCCCCTTGGAATGGTGATGACAGTAAATCACAGCACAGCCCATTTCAGTGGCCACCTTATCAAATTGATTGGTGAAGTAGGCCATCTGGTCGGCACTGTTTTCATCCCCAGTCAGCACTTTATAGATAGGATCAATGATAACTGCGATATAATCTTTTTTCTGGGCCCGACGAATCAACTTAGGCGCCAGCTTATCCATGGGGACCGACTTGCCCCGCAAGTTCCAGATATCAATATTGCCAATCGAATTCGGTGGATAACCTAGGGCACCATAAACATCTTTGAATCTATGCAGCGCACTGGCCCGGTCTAACTCCAAGTTCACATATAATACTTTGCCCTGAGCACAAGGCCAGATCAGCCACTCTCTGCCTTCAGCAATGGCAATCGTTAACTCTATCAAAGCAAATGACTTCCCAGCTTTACTGGGCCCAGCCAGCAACATCTTGTGGCCTTGGCGCAAAATCCCTTCAATTAATGGAGGAGCTAGTTCCGGCATATTATCCCAGGTATCGGTTAAGGGTTCTGGATCAGGTAAATCGTCATTGACACCTTCAATCCATTCGTGCCACTCGGCCCAATTTGTTTTACCAATATTAGTTGCCATCAAGAACTGCTTGGTATCTCCACGGACTATGCCAGGCATCCGGCTCAATCTGGATGGATTGCGATTCTGAATATCAATGCTAAAGCCGTTTCGTTTGCAGACATCATAAAGATAATCTACACGTTTGCGGTATTCGTCATAGTCATCGGCTTCAATCTTGACGATGGCATGAATGGATTTATGCCCCGAATAGACCAAGCAGGCGATGGGCAATTCCAACTCATGCAAGATGGCATTTTGATGTTCTAAGTCCACACTGTCAGATTCAACTAAGGCATACTTATATTCAGTCACATCATCATTTTTGATACCCTTGCCGTCTAAGGGATTGAAACGAATCCAGGCACCACCTTCTTTGGAATAATCACCTAAAACAGAACCAATGTCGCCGTCTTTGACCTGATTCAATAACTGAATCAACTCGCCGGCAGTCCGGTCGTAGTTGCCCTTCTTAGGCAAGTAACGCTTGTTTTCTTCGTTGTAGTAAGATTGCATTACATAGCCAACATAATCCGTTGAATCAAATAACGTGGATAAATAAGTCGTTATCTCTTTGGCCGGGTCCCAATCCTTCGGTGGCTCGATTTCTCGGCCCTCTAGCCAATTATTGTCAATGATCCGCAAGTCGTCTTTATCAATGGTGTCATTCCAATCCAATTCATGGGAATTCACGCCTGGGGTCCAGCCATGTTCTTTGGCCATTTGGGTGATAGTTGCCCCGGTCACGGGATTACCTGTCCCGTTGAAGGTTTCCCATTTCTTCCAGGTTTCGCCAGGATGGTAACGTCCAGAATCTTGTTGGCTCCAGGCATCCCAGTCACTTGCGGTATAGCCTTCTTGTTTCAAAGCCATACCTACATCGACCCATTCCTGGTAACTCAGCATAGCTGGATCTACGTAATCCAATAGTTCAGTTAAATTCAATTTTGTTTCCGTCACAATGAAATCACAACTTTCCTTTAATTTGACTATGGTAAAATTAACTATTATTAAATTTAAAAGGGGTAGCAAATTGTCTAGATATAAAGATCACAGCAAAGCTATTAAAACTTTACAAGGAATTGAAAACAATCCAGAAAAGCATCTTATTATTCATTATGCTTGTGAAAGCTTTTATGATAAGACAGATGGGTCTAGTCCTCGAATTACTTCCATCGCTGTTAAAAAGTTTGATGATGAGCAACCAGTTTATAAAGTCTTATTCTGGGCTGCTAATTTACTTCTCGGCGGAATCGTCGGTGTTCTTATCGGGCGTTTCCTTTAGCAAGACCTCCGCCTTATGTTTATAAAAATCGACTGCATCTTCAATTTCATCTTTGGTTAAAGAGTCAGTCCCATTGAATAAAAGTAGTACCTTGCTAAAAAATGCTAATTCTTCATAAATAATTGAATCTGTCTGTAAGCTCAAAATATCTTTATCCATTCTATATCTCCTGTCCTTAAATAGATTTTGACCACCATTAAACATAGGTCTTAGGATCTACACCATTAGGTATTCGCCACCCATTAGCAGCAATGCGGTCAATCATTTTGCGTGCAACTTCAAATTGCCAGGTTCCCACGTGTTGAAAGCCACGCTGTTCGAGAAAACGAATCTGCTTAGGCGTCGTAAGCCCTGCATCACGGCGCTTATTTAGTCTGTCCAAGATTAAATTGGCTTTGCCGGCGTTGTCGATTTCATCAGGTAAAATACCAAGCTTCTCTAAAGACTTTTGCTGCTTGTCTGTGGCCGGACTCATTTCCCAGCCAAACGCTGGCACATAATTCGTTAAGTCTTCGGCCTGGATAGACATTTCAAATTGCAACGGATCCACTAGCTTCCTCTTACGACGCTTCATTTCAGCCAATTTCTTAGCCAATGCCTCTTCACGTTCAGCCACCACATCTTCAGTGGCTTGAACTTCAGCTTCTTCAATATCCACCGGCCCATCAGCTTCATTAATGTTCTCGGTCATCTTTTTAGCCACATCATCACTTTCAGTGATCAAGTTAGCCGGATGTACCAATTCATGACGTTCTGTGAGCCATAGGAAATCTAACAACAGTAATTCTTTTTTATTGGGCGCCAGTCGGGTACCACGTCCCACCATTTGAGAATACAAACCTCTGACTTTAGTGGGTCGTAAAACAATAATGCAATCTACACTGGGGCAGTCCCAGCCTTCCGTTAACAGCATGGAGTTACAAAGGACGTTATATTCACCAGCTTCAAAATCCTGCAGGACTTCCTCCCGGTCATCACTCTCACCATTGACTTCGGCCGCCTTAAAGCCATGGTTATTCAGAATCTCTTGAAACTTTTTGCTAGTCTTGACCAATGGCAGAAAGATAACGGTCTTGCGTGTTTTGCAGACTTTTTCCATTTCCGTGGCAATTTGTTCCAGGTATGGATCTAACGCAGTACCTAAATCTTTGGTCTTGAAGTCACCAGCCTGCATAGACACTTGTGATAAGTCCAGTTTCAAAGGGATGGTCAATGCTTTGATTGGTGTTAAATACCCAGACTTGATCGCCTCTGGTAATGAATATTGATAAGCCAAGCTTTCAAAGTAGCTTCCCAGGTTGCGCATGTCACCACGATCTGGTGTCGCAGTCACGCCCAATACTTGTGCCTGGTCAAAATATTGCAACACTTTTTGGTAGCCAGGTGAAATGGCATGATGGGCCTCGTCCACCACGATGGTGTCAAAGTAATCCTTAGAGAATTGATGCAGCCGCTTCTCGCGTTGCAAAGTCTGAATTGACCCAACAACAACGCGGTAGAAGGAATTCAAGCTCGTTTCTTCAGCCTTTTCCGTGGCAGTCTTCAGACCTGTAGCCGTCTGCAACTTATCAGCGGCCTGGTCCAAAAGCTCCCCCCTATGAGCAAGGACGAGCACCCGCTCGCCCTTACGTACTGCATCTTCAATTACTTTGGCAAACACAATTGTCTTTCCTGTTCCGGTTGGCAAAACCAAAAGCGTTCGCTTCACACCACTTGACCATTCATCTTCAATTGCAACTCGTGCTTCTTGTTGATATGGTCTCAGTTCCATAGTGACCTCCTATGCAATAATAGCTAATTTGTCAGCCTTGATCATCTCAGCCAATTCTTTTTCTAGATAAGCTTTGATGTTCTGAATAGCCTTCAATCGCCAAGCCCCACCATCCGCTTCAAACAACGCACCTCGTGGCCCATCTTTCATCCGGAATACAAAGGCACTTTCTGGCTGTTGTACTTCACTGAAAGTTCGAAATGGCGCTAACACCACTGGATTTGGCACTTTGATATTGCTTACAGTTGCCACACCAGTTTTGGCAGTCACAACTTGAGATACACCATCATCGCCAGTGCTATGCACATTTTCCTCTTTAATATTGCCAATGACTTTTAGAATCGTCTTCGAGTCATCTGTTGGCACGAATTTAGCTTGCAGCGCAATATTCAGCTCTTCGATATCCATGAAATAGTCAAAATCAATTTGTGGCGTTAACGCTTTGGCAACCAGTAGATCCTCCCGGGATCCGTCAGGCTGTAATGCTGATGTGAGTTTAATGCTGTAAGGATCCCGAATCTGTAGAATCAATTTATTTGCAAACACACGGTCATTAGCATGCAACAGATAATCCACCACACTGGTCAACGTATGAACTATCAATGACTCTTTAGCTAAAGGCAAGCGCGGTGTGACTTTATGAGGTTCACCATTGGCATCAATCACAAAAACTTCATCAGCAATCGTTTGAATACGGTCCTCAGGTTTAATATTTTGAGCAGCTAAATATTGGGCAAATTCTTTTAACATTTAAATAATCCTTTCTTCTTTTGGAGGCCGATCACAACATCGCTTTTAGGTTTCGCTTCTTGCTCGACTTCTTCAATTGGTTCGCCAGTATCCGTCTTGAGCTTTGAATCATCGGCATCAAAGTAAGTTTGACCCTTTACGTCGGATTTCAATTCGGCAGCGTAAACTTTGCCATCCATTTCTTCGGTCAAAACTAAAGTAGAGACATCTTTGACTGGGGCCAGCGTGGTTTTAAAGGAACTCTTTAAGTCCACCCTTTGGCGCTCGTCATCTGGCTTGAATTCCAGAGTGATCTGGACCTTACGTGCTGTCTTGGCTTCCGTGTTAGGGTCGGCGATATTATGGAATATCTTTTTCAATTCCATATCGAGTTTTTCTTGAACACCACCATTGGCTAGTTCTCCAATGGGTAATTTGATTTCTGGTCTCTCCATGTTGGCCACCTCCTAAAATGCGCCAGGTGTGAAGCCTGTTGGCTGTTGTGTTGGATTTTGAGTTGGGAATGGCTGGGTGGTTTGTTGAGGTTGTTGTGTTGCTGCAGGCGCAGGCGTTGGAGCTGGTGTTGATGCCGGTGCTGTTGTGTTTATTTCACGCCGATCCACAAAATAATCTACTTGATTATTCGTGCGTTCCTTCCCCTGATTATTGGTATATTCATTGACGATAATATGGGCGATACCTGTGGCACCGGCAACTTTGGTCCAATTCATTCGTAGCGGTTCACCTTTTTTCTTTTGACCAATACCAATAAAGAATTGAGACAATAACCCTTCGGTCTGGGTGTGCAGATACAAGTTATGCTTGATGACGGCTTTTTCCCCAGCAGGTGTTTGAACTGTTAAGTCCAGTTTTGCCATGTTGCAGGCTGGTAACTTGCTGTTAGGACCTGGCGTATATCGGCCCCGTTCCATGCTTGTGACTGTAAATGGATAGTCGCCTTCAGGGATAAGGGTAAAGCCACCATCATTTTCGATCGTGTCATCCCAACCTAATTCGTGTTCTTGTTGTCCTTGATTATTCAATGTGATTCCTCCTATTGTCGATTAGCTTTGATCATTTCAAAAACTTGTTCCCAGGCACCTACCAGCACGCCTTGAATAAAGGCTGGGTCATAGTTACTGATAGGCGTTCCGGCCGGGTAATAACCCTTTTGGTTCACAGCAGTCATGATCTCTTCAGCACTGACACCATTGGCTGCCATCAAATCTTGTAGTGGCTTAGGGATATTTTCTGGTTGGACTTGCGGATTTTGAGGCTGTTTGTCATCAGTCATGTCAAAAGGCATATCATCATCCGTCACTTTGATTTCACCTTCAATCTGCTTATCCTTGAATGGGTCTTCCTTTGGTGCTTCCGGTTGAGCCTCGGCCACTGGTGGGGTCGTCACAGGTGCAGGCGTTGGCTGCGGTTGAGGTGTAGAAGCTGGCTGGTTTGATTCGATAATGGCCTTAATCTCGTTGTAATCCATCTCGATTTCTTCAGGAAGATTATACCGATTCTTAGCGTCCCAACTTGGATGATGCTGAGTATAAATCACCCGCTTACCGCCCTGGGCCTTATTCTTACCCTTAGAAGCCCCTTGACCATCCACATTGACTACCAGCGTCTTATAGTTGGCAAACAGTACCATGTCGGCCCATTCCTTAGTCATTGGGGCCGTCTTTTTCTCCAGTTTTAATTCCCAACGATCATAAGCACCCAATTCATCCGGCTGTTCAAATTTACGCATCATGGCATGGGCTGTGACCACCACATTGATGCCTTGGTCAGCTACATCACTCAACTTATTCAATAGCCGGCCCCATTCTTCAGCCAGCATGGTATAGCCCTTGCCGTATCCAAAATCTTCGATTGAGTGAATATTGTTGCCTTTACCGATTACATAATCTTTAGCTAACTTTTCGGCCCAATCGGCAGTGTCAATCACATAGGTCTTGCATGGATGATTAGCGATAACATAGTCTGCTTGTTGAAACAACATGGTCCAGCTTGTTGGCTTATCAAATCTGGCCACATCCATAGATGTAGTGCTATCTTCGGTGTCAGAAAATAGAGGTTCTGGAAACTTGGCAGCCAGCGTGGATTTCCCGATACCTTCCGGGCCGTAAATAACGACCTTTTTAGCCTTTGGAATAATACCTCTTGTAATATTCAATTAAAATTCCCCTTCCTTCCAACTTAGTTGTGCTGCAGGTAGTTCAGCTTTAACTTGATCATCCCCATTGGCATGGCTATAGCCATCTTCAATGATGATGGAGCATTCATCACCCGTGCTGACTCTAGTGGCAATGGCCTGCAGGTCTTCTTGTTCCAACCATTGACCGAATTCTTTCAACGAGTCCAAATCCATTTGCTCCAGCTTGTCGATCAGCACAAAACCACAATCTGGTTTCAATTTACGAACGATAGCTGTGGAGACTTTAAGTTGGTCAGAACTAGACATGTTATCCCATTTTTGCCCTTTGTAAGTTAACTCACCATCGACTACCGACAGCTCTGGTAACGGTAAATCCGCATTATCCAATAGCTTAGACTTAGCTTCCCGGGTATCTTCCAACTCCGTACTCAAAGCTTCATACTGCTTGATATATTCGCTGGCATCAGTCTCGGCCTTATCCTTATCTAAGTTGGCCCGGACTTTGCGATTGATCTCATCCACTGATTCAATATTCTTTTCCAGTTCATCAGTTGATTCGTCCCGTAACTCTAGCGCGGACTTCTTAGCGATAGTCACATCTGAAACGGTTTTTTCATGGATAACCTTCAAATCAGCTAACTGTTTCTCTAACAACGTCAATTGGTCCAATTCTTGTTGTGACCTAACTTCAAGTTGTTTGAGCTGTTCCCGCTTACGCTGATTCTCACCATTACGGGCCAAAATCTCTTGTTGTTTTTGAATCAATGTTGAAGCCGACACCAATTCCTTTGGAGCGTCTGGATAAAAGACTTGCTCCTTGGCAAATTTCTTCTTTTGGTCGGCAATTTGTCCAATCGTGTGCCGTTTGCCATAGACTTCATTTTCTTTTTGTTCTAATTCGACCAATTGACTGCCAATACCAATGATTTGGAGCAGTGTATTAGCCTTCTCTTTACTGCTGGATTCCATAAACTTGGGCAGATCAATAGCCAGTTCTTCCACAAAACTATTCAACAAGTCTTGCCCGGCCTTTTGCCCATTAGGGTCAATCACTTTTAGCGTGCTGTTCTTACCTTTACGTTCCACGACCAGGCCATTATTCAAAGTTAAGTGAATATTAGGTGGCGTCACAGAACCCTTACGATTAGGGTCACTAGGCCGGTAGCGATTGCCACCCAAGGCCCAAGCAATCGAATCCAGCACTGAAGTCTTGCCTTGATTGTTGTTGCCACCAATGATGGTCAACCCTTTATCAGACGGCTCAACTTTAACGGCTTTGACCCGCTTCACATTTTCAATTTCAAACTTATTGATCTTCATTGACATCATTTCACCCCATTGTTTCTTTCTGGATACCAGTCATTTTCTCTTAAGTCTGCCTTGTACCAAGTACCAATTTCTAAAGAAAAACCTCTGCTTGAATTCATATGGATTAATATCAATGGTTAATCTCATGATGCTTTTCCTCCTCTTTGTCCTCGAACGTTTCATCGAAAAATAACTCGTAGCGATGTTTCCAAAGTTGATAGACTGCAATGCCTACCAAAATCCAAAAACTTAGATCCATTAATTCCACTCTCCCATAGCCAGCCAGACCATTTTTATTTTTAAATTGAGTGTTGCTTGATAAAATCATTCAGTTCTTTTTTGCTGATAAGTTGATTGCCGCCAATTTGATACTGCTTGATATATGACGCCTTGAGCCAATTATCTAGGGTCGTTCTTGAGATATCCGCATAGTTAGCGGCACGCCCCAACTTCACAAATCCTTCTAGTTCGGGTTCTTGCTTAGGAAGGTTCTTATCCAGGGCTTGCGTGATCAGCTCAGCAAGTTCTGCCTTGAAGTCATCTGGCAAGTTAAGTTCTACCTTCATTTTCAACTCCTCCTTTTGGTATAATTCTTGTAACTAAATTTCAAATGAAAGGACAGATAAGCGAATGAATCAGCCTTTTAATTACGCTCAGGCATTATTCCTAAAGTTGCTGAAAACCCTAAGTTTTTAGAAGACACATTAGCCTTTCTTAATTCGTTCCCTAATTACTCTGATAATTTTGAAAATGAATCTAATAAGTCTGAAGATATCGCCGATCACGATGTACAAACCTCTAAAAAAGCTTTTTATGAAAGCCAAGCTCCCCAAGATGACAATGTACATAACGGCAAACAACAAGAATTGTCGAAACAAGTAAGCGATATAGCATCAACTCTTTCTAAAAATTTTTCCACATCTGCAAAAATTAAAGGTCACGTCGTCGGGATAATTGGAGATGTCTTAATAGGAAGAATCATTGATTTAATACTTCAGAATCCAGAGCAAGCATGGAATATCACTAAACGAATTGCCTATTACTTAGTTTTTCGTCAATGACATTTCCCCTAATTTCATTTTGTTACTCTTAACGCTCTCTGATTGCCGTAAAGAGTTCAGCGATGGCTGCCACCATTTCTGGGCTTTTTTCAATGTCAGAATCTTGAATTAAATCAATGATGAATTGTGCAATTTCTTTTGCAGGATTTAGGTTGTCATCTTTAATTGTCATTTCGTTGCCTCCTTAGGCAATGTCCAGTACGCGATAAATTTTCCGTCGAATTTCAATTGACTTAGGCTGCATGTCGCCATGAATTGCTCGGCTGATCTGTTGTGGATTCTCATCAATCAATTGCGCTAATTCAGTTTGTTTCATGTTTTTCTTGAACAGCGCAATCTTGATTTGTGACGTGATTGCATTAGCAGTTTCAGTTAATTTTTCCTCAGTCATTTTTACCCTCCTTAGTTATTTATTCATCAAGTTGTTGCTTTTTTTCTACCACATGTGATAAAATTAGGGCATACGAAAATAAGCATTTAACATTACTACTCCTAACTGTTCCTCGCCAAAGCAACGATATGAGTAGGCTTGTTTTTTATTGCTTAATTACTTGATGATGTTATTATCTACCACTTGTGGTAAATTGTCAACAAAAATATACCATTTGTGATAAATTAACGTCATTGATATTCCTTGAGGTGTTGATATGACAACATTAGATCGAATTAAAAAAATTTCAAAAGAAAAGGGCTGGTCACTACAAACAGTTGCTGAGAAAGCTGGTATCGGCAAAAACAGTATTTACCGTTGGGGTACAAAAACACCTACCACTGAGAATCTACAAAAAGTCGCTAAAGTCTTAGATGTCACTGTTGACGATTTATTGGGCCTAGAGAAAAATGAAAAGCCAAAGAAAGTAGATATTGACGATGATGATGTACTTATGACCTTTGAAGGCAGACCCATACCTGATGAAGATCTCGAAATTATTAAACGGCTTTTGCGGGGTGCTAAGGATGAACGATCTCATTAATGACCTTTTGAACTATGCCTTTGATCATGGCATTAATTTTATGCTCACCAGAGAACTAAAATCAAAAACTCCCTCACTGGCGGATCACGAGCAGAACATGATTATCATCAACATGAATTGGTACAGACAAGCAGAATTGCCACGGGTAATTTCGCATGAAATTGGCCACATGAGAAATAAGGATGAAGGAGTATTATACTTTGCATCCCCTACTTCCCATATTAAAATCGAAGTAGCTGCTGATGTCCGTGGCCTTGAGATATTACTGCCCATGTATTATAACCGCTATTATGAATGCCCAGACATGGATAACATTGATTTTAACACCGTCGTTGAGCAATTAGCCATTCCTGAACGCTTGTGGAAATATGTAATTGAAGTCACCCGGAATTACTTGGGTGAATAAAAAATCCCCAATCTGCGGCAAACAGAGAGAGGATAGGTACCTCCACTTGGGAAATACTGAACAATAATATTTTACCATATGGAGGAGACGAAATGTACATTTTCTTAGTTTTACTTGTGATAAGTGTAATTATCTTTTTACTGTGGCTCAATGCCAAACGCGAAGGAAAATCCACAATAATTAGCAACAAATATGCTTATATTTCTTTAGGAGTTGCCATCATAAGTCTTGGGGGTTGGGTTGGCCTGTCAACGACGCCAACAAATAATAATGCTTCGAGTGATACCAGTGTATCTTCTAAAAATGAAGAAACACCTTCTAGTTCATCTAATTCAGTCGGGAAGAATGCAACTGATTCAAAATCAAATAAAGATTCATCATCTGAAGAACCAAATGATAATCATATCATTGATACATTAACCGATGAACAACGATCCACATATAACTCGAACATGTCTAACTCACTTGAAGAAGATAAAAATTTTGCTAACCAAGGTAAGGAAGAATTTAACTGGTCCTTGTATACTGATAAGATTATTGCTGATAGAAATACAGGTCTGGTTGCCTATGTGAACGAAGCATTCATCAACTTAGGTAACTCAGATAAGAAAATTGTGGCTAACTACATTCAAACTTTCGCAAAGGGTGAACTGGCACTCATGGATATATCAGTCCCCGGCACAGATTTTATTTACCTAAATATACATTATGGAAATGATAGAATTGGTCACTCGAAAGCATTTGCAATGAATGAATTCAAATGGAAATAACCAGATAAATGAAACCGATTACTTAATTGCCAACAAGGGCGTTGGCGGTGCAAAAACTGGAGAACAAACTTACAACATCAAATAGATTCAGTAATCTGTAACACTTTTAAGGAGGTGATGTAAAGCCATCAACCCTATTCCTACAAGTCCAGCCAGACCTTGTGGAGGAAAAACAAATGGCATCTATCAAACAGTACAAAAATAAAAATGGTGAAGTCCGTTACCGGGTGCGTGTCTTCGGTGGTCAGGATCCCGTTACTAACAAAGAACAGCGCCTTACTCGCCAGGGCTTCCGCACCAAAAAGGAAGCGTCCATTGCCGCCCGGGAACTTGAAACTAAAATTGCATCCCCAAACTATGTCAGACCCACTCAGCTCACCTTTGAACAGGTTTATGACTCTTGGTTTGAGCAGTATCAAAATACGGTCAAAGAGTCTACCTGGGTCAAAACCCAGGATATCTTTCGGCTGCACATCTTACCGCTTTTTGGAGATAAACAGCTGGCCAAGATAACCCCGGTAGACTGCCAAAACGCCATTAATGGCTGGTTCAAGCAAGGGCTAACCAAGTATAAAGTTTTCTTTAATAACGTCTCACGGGTCTTCCAGTACGCGATTCGGATGGACTTAGTGGAGACCGACCCAACTAAAAAAGTCATCAAGCCCCAGAATAAAAATCGCCCAGTTACCAGCATGGCAGATAATTACTATGATCTTGATGAGCTAAAAAAATTATTTTCTTGCTTGTACGATGAGGACAACTTGAAAGCCTATGTATTCTTTCGGTTCCTAGCTTTTACCGGTGCTCGCAAAGGTGAAGCCCTGGCCTTGACATGGCAAGATATCAGCTTTAATGATAAAACTATTGCTATTAATAAGACCCAGACTAGAGGAAAAAATGCAAGACTGTTAATCAATTCGCCTAAGACGTATAATAGTATTCGCGTCATACATGTGGATGAAAAAACGCTAGAGGTCCTCAAGCAGTGGCGGCTGACTCAGCGCCAGACTTTTCTTAGTTATGGCATCAATACTCTTGGCGCGGGTCAGCTGGTCTTTACCAATCAATATAACGAGATGCTCCAACCCAGTAAACCCCGGGTCTGGTTGGAACACACAATTGATAAGTATGATCTTAAGCATATCACCATTCACGGCTTTAGGCACACCTACGCCACCCTCGCCTTTGAAAGTGGTCTATCCATCAAGGAAGTCCAGGCCCAACTAGGTCACCGAAACTTTCAAACAACAATGGATATTTATACAGCGGTCACGAATAAACAAAAAAGCGAGATCGCGGATAAATTTTCTAAATATGTCAATTTTTAAGTACGCACTCCTTAGCTCGACAGCAAAATAATAAAGCGGAGTAGGTTCGGAGTGGGTTGCAAGTTTTCACAATATCAAACCCAGTAACAGCACATTTAAATAGCACTTTGTGAAGTAGGCGTTAAGCCCTACTTACCCAATTTATAAATTCAGGCGTTCCAAATAGTTC
>NZ_AZGA01000081.1 GCF_001436375.1 Agrilactobacillus composti DSM 18527 = JCM 14202
TCGAAATATGACTTTAAATCTAGGTCAATCACATAATGATAACCTTGGTCATACAGCGCTGTGACCCGTTTGATGGCATCATGAGCGCTTCGATTCGGTCGAAAGCCAAAACTGTTATCCGAGAATATCCTTTCAAACCTTGGCAACATCACTTGGGCGACAGCTTGCTGAACAAGTCGATCGACCACAGTTGGGATTCCAAGCTTACGCTT
>NZ_AZGA01000013.1 GCF_001436375.1 Agrilactobacillus composti DSM 18527 = JCM 14202
TTCAGACGCAGCTGCGACGCAAACCCATGGCCTATGCCACCGGTAAGAAAGATAAAAAAGGTAAAGAAATTTATCTAAGAGTTCCCAGAGACCTGCACTGGCTTTGGAAACCGGTCTATTTTCAGCGCCCGCAAGCTGACTTAGTTCGTAATCGGGATTGGTCTATCGTCGCAAATGGTAAAAAGTTGTCCATCAATACACTTCAAGGCCGGGTGAAAGCTCGCTTTGTGTTAAAAACTGGCTTTGAACAGTACCTGGATGGCACTTGGGAGTTTGGCGGCGCGAAACTAATTAAGTCTGGTACCAATTGGTTTTTATACATTGCAGTTAATAAAGAATTTTCTGAATTGACTCGTACCGATATGCAACACGTTGTGGGACTTGACCGGGGGATCCGGCAATTAGTCACTACCT
Source organism: Agrilactobacillus composti DSM 18527 = JCM 14202 (assembly GCF_001436375.1). Classification (GTDB taxonomy): domain Bacteria; phylum Bacillota; class Bacilli; order Lactobacillales; family Lactobacillaceae; genus Agrilactobacillus; species Agrilactobacillus composti. Next base: position 415 of record NZ_AZGA01000013.1, read on the forward strand.
ATGATGATCAGGGGAAAACAACGTTTTTCAATGGTCAAGCCGTCAACCGTAAACGGCGCCACTACAAAGCGCTGCGAACTAGTTTGCAAAAACACAATACCAGAAATTCCAAACGGCGTATCCGTCAAATGGGCAATAAAGAGAACCGCTGGATGACTGATCTCAACCATCAGCTGTCTAAGACACTTGTTGCGAAGTATGGTCCAAATACGTTGTTTGTTTTAGAAGATCTGGTCAATGTTCGTTTTGCCACAGAAAAGACGGTCAAATATAACCGCCATGAGCAAGTATCTTGGGCATTTTACCAGCTGGAACAGATGTTGACTTACAAGGCTATTCAAGCAGGCGCTGCAGTCATTACTGTCAGTGCAGCTTATACCAGTCAGCGCTGTCCTCACTGTGGCGAGATCAAGAAGACAAATCGCGACCACCAACTTCACGTCTACCAATGTTCAAATTGCGGTTACCAATCTAATGATGATCGCATCGGTGCCATGAACATTCAATACTTGGGTACCCAGTATATCGACGGCGTGAAAAAGCTCAAACTCAAAAAGAAAAAAAGTGCGAACGGGTAAACCTGTTCAATTGCCGGTGAAG
>NZ_AZGA01000082.1 GCF_001436375.1 Agrilactobacillus composti DSM 18527 = JCM 14202
TCGGGAAAACAGGATTCGAACCTGCGACCCCCTGGTCCCAAACCAGGTGCTCTACCAAGCTGAGCTATTTCCCGAAGTAGTGCACCCAGTAGGAGTCGAACCTACAACCTTCTGATTCGTAGTCAGACACTCTATCCAATTGCGCTATGGGTGCATATAAAATGCCGAGGACCGGAATCGAACCGGTACGGTGATCACTCACCGCAGGATTTTAAGTCCTGTGCGTCTGCCTGTTCCGCCACCCCGGCAGTATTTCATTGAAAAGCGGAAGACGAGATTCGAACTCGCGACCCCCACCATGGCAAGGTGATGTTCTACCACTGAACTACTTCCGCATATGCCGACTAGACGATTCGAACGCCCGACCCTCTGATTACAAATCAGATGCTCTACCAACTGAGCTAAGTCGGCATTGTTAGAGCCTGTGTTGCTAAATACGGGTGAAGGGACTTGAACCCTTACGTCCTTCGGACACTAGAACCTAAATCTAGCGCGTCTGCCAATTCCGCCACACCCGCGTCACGGAAAAGCAATGAGTCGTGACAGGCTCGAACTGTCGACCCTCTGATTAAAAGTCAGATGCTCTACCAACTGAGCTAACGACTCAATGGAGGTTACAGGGCTCGAACCTGTGACCCTCTGCTTGTAAGGCAGATGCTCTCCCAGCTGAGCTAAACCTCCATTATAGCGCGGCGACTTCCTACCCTCGCAGGCAGTTTCCCACCAACTACGCTCGGCGT
>NZ_AZGA01000014.1 GCF_001436375.1 Agrilactobacillus composti DSM 18527 = JCM 14202
CCTTTATGGGTTTTTCTGTCCACTAATATGTTCAACTTAAATTTTACAATCTACCAATTGCAAATCTTTTCTTTAAAACTTGCTGATAAAATAATTTGAACCAATCCACTTTACAGAAGTTACTAAGCCATGGTAAGATGCTCTTGTTACAAGACCACACAATTAAATAAACTTTCTGGGGTGCCATATACGGCTGAGATTATACCCATTGAACCTGATCTAAGTAATATTAGCGTAGGGAATATTGGATATTTGTATAAATTTGACTTCTACAAGCCATTTTTTTGCGTACTCGAGAATTTGAGTCGGCAAGAAAATGGCTTTTTTGCTGCCCATCTCAAAACTAGTTGCCGGTCTTGTAAACACATTTTGAGAGGAAGTATTTTGCCATGAATTCAAGAAGTTATAAGCTCCGAGATATTATTTTCATCGCCTTGATCGGGATCTTTTGCGGTGCGATTTTCTTTTTAACCGATCTCGTCTACAATTTCGTCAGTGCTGCCCTAGCCGCCATTGGCCTGGGCCCGGTGGCTAACGATTTGATGCTGGGTCTGTGGATGATTGCCGGTCCCCTGGCTGCCATCCTCACCCAAAAGATTGGGGCCAGCGTCTTTGCCGAAACCTTGGGGGGCTTTGTGGAAATGCTCTTAGGGGGCCAATTTGGGGCCAGTGCTATTTTAGCCGGGTTCGTCCAAGGGGTTGGGAATGAATTAGGCTTTGCCGTCACTGGTTACAAACGCTTTGACAAATTCGGCCTATTCATCTCCACCATCACCAGCACCATCGTGACCTTTATCTGGTCCTTATTCCAAGCTGGTTATACCAAATATACGCCCGCATTCTTATTGCTATTATTTGTGGTCCGCTTCATTTCCATCGGCTTCTTCAGCGGCGTTTTGGTTTACTGGATTCAAAAACTAGTCTTAAAATCTGGCATTGCCACCCGCGCCCACTCCCACGGTTAGCCTACTATGATGAGTAAGGAACTTAGCGCTAAAAATTTGACCTTCAGCTATGAAGCTGATAGTCCCAAAATCTTAGATAATGTCAACCTAATCATTCAAGCCAATACCTTCAACATTTTGTATGGTCCCTCTGGCAGTGGTAAATCCACCTTGATGAAAGTCTTATATGGCCTTTATCCCGAGTTTGCTGGCACCATTCAAAGTGGCCAGGTCTTGATTGATGCCCAGGACTTGGCTGACCTGAAGCCCGGAGCCATCGTGAAAAAGATTGCCTTTTTATTCCAAAATCCCTTGAATCAGTTTGCCATGACCACCGTAGATTTAGAATTTAAATTCACTTTGGAAAATCTGGCGCTCCCTAAAGCCGATATGGCCCAACGGATCAAAACGGCTTTGGCCCAATTGCATATCACCGACCTGCGGTATCGCAAAATCGATACCTTATCCGGTGGGGAATTGCAAAGGGTGGCTTTAGCTATCACCTTAGCTATGGACAGCCAATTTATCATCTTAGATGAACCCTTTGCCAGCGTGGATCTGACCTCCCGGCAACAGCTGTTGGCCTTGTTAAAAGACTTACAGGTCAACCATGGTAAAACCATCCTACTGGCCGACCACGACCTCAGCGGTTATGCTGACTTGGTGGACCATTTATATCAATTTGATCAGGGCAAGGTTCAAGAAATAGCTGATTTTTCGGTGGTATTCGCGAAATTTCAGCATTTTGACCAACAACGCCGCTTCCCCCTGCCCATCAGCGCCGACGACTGTGTGCTGAATTTCAAGGATTTGAGTTATGGCACCGGTGAAAGCCCCTTGGTTCAAAATGCCAATCTGCCCTTACTTCAGGGTAAAATGGTCCTGCTCACGGGGGCCAATGGCAGCGGCAAATCCACGCTCTTTAAAACCTTGACCCGGTTACATCCCTTTTCCGGGACAATTTATTATCAACAAGAAGAAATTCGTAAGATTCGGCCCAAACAATATGCCCAAAAGGTAGCCTTGATATTTCAAAACGCTCAGATGCAGTACTTGCGGCTCACTTTACAAGAAGAGCTGGATTTAAGTCTGGCCCATGCCCATCATCCGGAAATTTGGACCCCCGCGGTCATTAGTGACCAATTGCAAGCCCTGCATTTAAAGGGTTTAGAGGATCACATTGTTTATCAATTGTCCGGGGGCCAGCAAAAGAAATTACAGATTTTAGAAATGTTGATTGTGGGCACCCCGGTACTATTGCTGGATGAACCCCTGGCCGGCTTAGACATGGCCTCGATTCAAGTGGTCTTGCCCATGATTGCCACCATGGCAGCCAAACAGCAGCAAACCATTATCATGATCAGCCACCAGCTCACCGGTGTGCTGAATTTCTTCGACTACCATTTGGCTTTAGCTGATAAAACCCTAAGTTATCAGGAGGTGCTGGCTTATCAATCCATCAATTAAACTGGGTTTTGTGATTTTTGCCAGTTTTGAAATTGCCTTTACCCAATCCATTTGGGCCAATGTGTATTTGGTAGCCTTATGCCTGGTCTACCTCATCCCCACTTTGACGCCTAAACGTATCGCCTGGTTGTTGTTCATGCCAGTGATCCCCATCTTAGGGACCTGGATGTCCTTTTATTTCCACGGCACCGGAGATGTCTGGCATACTTCCTGGTTACTATCCACCCGGATCTATGCTTATATTTTCTTAGGGGCCATCGTGACCTTCACCATGCCCATCAATAATTTATTGGGTTCTCTGGAGCAGAATTGCCATATCCCGTCCAAATTTGTATATGGGACTTTAGGGGCCTTTAATTTTATCCCCCGGGTCACCCAAACGGTTAAGCAAATTCAAAGTGCGGCCTTAATGCGGGGAGAAGTCCTCCACGCCTGGTCGCCACAGATCTTTTTTAAAGCGGTGCTGATTTCTTTGCGCTGGTCCGATGACTTAGCTCAATCCATGCAGTCCCACGGCTTTTGGGAACAACAACACCGCAGTCACTTTGACACCTACCCCATGCCCCTATGGAATTGGGCGGTGGCCCTACTAGCTTTAGGGGGCTTGCAGGTGGTTGCTTTCAGCGGTTTGGGGTAAAAAAATACCAGCGAAAATTTCTTCGCTGGTATTTTTTTACGCTTCTTTTTGCACATCGTTGGGATCAGCCTGGCGGACATTTTGTAAATACCGGTAAACACTAGGTTCAGACGCCCCTAGTGCTTCAGCAGCATCCACTACACTATCCTTCAGCTGGAAAAAGCCCTGTTCATACAGCCGCTTCACACAATTGAGTTTGTCGATGCGTTTCATGTATTCTTTTTGAATGCCAATTTCGGCTAAGTATTCAGCCACGACTCGCTTGGCATATTGCTTAGATGAAACCGTTAAGTGTTCATACTCTTGTTGTTTTTCTAATGCTGGCGCTGGATCTGAAGCTGGCGCCGTCGCAGCGGGAATTTGGGCCTCTGGTGTGGTTTCCAAATCCCGCATTTCATCTGGTGTCGGTTTATAGGCATGTAATACCTTGTTAAGACTCGCCTGTAATTCATTGAGGCAGGATTCATCGGTGTTAATACAAATCATCGCCACAACCTTACCCTCATAGCGCAGAAAATAAGTCGAAGAACATAAAGTCGCGTTGTTAAACGTCACACCGCGATAATTGGCAATAAAATCCCGATGTTCTTTGTTGCCAGCTTGCACTGTTCGCAATGCTAAATCTGAAGCTGGATCACCTATTTTCCGATGTGAAATACTGTTATTCCGAATTGCAATAATAGAATGGTCTAAATCTGTCAAATCGTTTAAGACTACTTCACTATTTTTACCTAAGATATCCGCAATAAAATCCACCATGGGGATATAGCTGCGAATGAATTCATTAACGCCCATAACCTTCGCCTCCTCGTTGTTATGATAATATCACTTTAATAATTATTTATCAATTAATTTAGTGCAAGTCTTAACAAATAAATTAATAAAAAGGTGCTGAATGCAGGTCCTTAAGCGTTTTTCAATCCTCTTAAGAATCCTAGCAATCAGCACCAGGTTTGTTTTTATAAATGATTATGAGACATCTACAGATTGACCAAAGATGGTCATCTTCATTTTGACACCAGTTGGTGTGCCTGCTAAACCGCCAATGCCTGTTTCCCGGAGTGCCCGAGGTAAACCTCGACCAATTTTATCCATGGCAGTGACCACTTCGTCAGCAGGAATTTTATTGGTACAACCAGCTAAGGCCATATCAGCGGCAATTAAAGCATTCCCGGCACCAATAGCATTCCGTTTCACACAAGGTAATTCTACTAAGCCGGCAACTGGATCACAGACCAAGCCTAACAAATTGCTTAAAGCCATTGCTAGTGCTTCAGAGCTCTGTTCCGCATTGCCCCCCGCCACTTCTACGGCAGCAGCGGCAGCCATTGCAGAGGCACTGCCTACTTCAGCTTGGCAGCCCCCGGTTGCACCGGCAATTGAAGCATTATTAGCAATTACCATGCCAAATGCACCAGCGGTGAATAAGAAGCGGATCATTTGGTCCCGATCTAAGTTTAAGCGTTCTTGAATGACAAACAAGACACCTGGTAAAGTCCCAGTGGAGCCAGCTGTTGGGGTGGCACAAACCACGCCCATGGCAGCATTAACTTCGTTGGTAGCGATGGCATTTTGCACCGCTTCTACCATACTATCGCCGGATAAGGTATGACCTTTTTCCCGGTATTTCTTCAATAAAACAGCTTCACCACCGGTCAAACCAGTCTTAGAGAAGACACCATCGCCTTCAACCCCACGTTTAACAGCGGCAGCCATGACATCTAAGTTCTTGGACATTTGCGACCAAACTTCATCTCTAGTAGCGCTATTTTTAGCCATTTCTTGTTCGATCATTATTTCAGAAATAGGTTTATTTTGACTCATAGATGCAGCAACAAGTTCTTGAATTGTATCATACATGCTAGTTTCCCCCTTAGAGATAAACCATCTTAGTGTCTTTGGAAGCTAATTGGCTAAGATCTTTTTGTTTCAAGCGATTTTCCAGGTCATATTCATACATTGTACCTTTGCCAGGGGCATCGTATTTGGCATGATGGTTAATGGTGTTGATCTTTTGCAATTTATCACTAAAGTTCTCAGAATTGCCACCATTTTCGCTTTGAACTAACAAAATTGGTAATGGTCCCTTAGGTTTGATGTGGAAGCCATCCATCTTAATATCCCGGATTTCAATGGTTCCCCCACCGATAGAACAACCCGACACAATGATTTCGCGATTGCCTTTGCGTAATTCGCAAACGGCGGTATTGGGATGGCCAATTGGGCTGTCGCCCTCTTCTTCAATGAATTTAATCTTAATACCTTGTTCATGGGCGATATCTAAAGCATCGGGTACCCGTTTGTCATCGGGTTCAAAGCCTAAGATACCACTGATGATGGCATAATCTGTCCCATGGCCCTTGTGGGTTTGGGCAAAAGATTCGTAATAATGAATGGTAATGTCTTCAGGAATACCACCAAAAATCCGGTTTGCTGCACGACCTATCGCTACGGCACCTGCGGTATGTGAACTTGAAGGGCCAATCATGATCGGTCCGATTATATCAAAAACACTTTTATAATTTCCTGACATATTTATTCACCTCATGAATTTAATTTCATTATATCAATTAAGCGTTAGCTTGAACAGCTTGTGCGTCGTTAGTTGTGTTAGAATTTGTGCCACGGATTTCATCAACGGTATGAATCTTGAAGTTTCTGAAGACATATGCGCCAATGTAAGCCCAAATTGTACTGTTGACTAAAATCAATAAGACGGCTAAAGCAACTTTAATGGCGGGGTTAAAGCCAAAGGCGACAATCAAGCCAGCCCAAGGTGTGGCCATCCCGGTGACATTGATCACTAGGCCAAATGAGGCGACGATAATCCCGTTGATCGCCCCGGCCACCGCGTTCGTGGCAAATATTGGGACTGGGTTAGAAGAGATAATATCAATCTGAGTTAAAGGTTCAATCGTAACTGCAACTGTCGTAGATTTAGGACCAAACTTCATTTTTCTAAAGAAGCTGAAGTTTAAGAATGAATTCCCGGTACAACCTAAAGCCCCGATGGCCATTGGTATCCCGGTCAATCCGATCAAGCTGGTTAGAACCATTGAAGACAGTGGCGTCATCCCGACTAGTGGAATGATAGAGCCAAGGACGGCAGCCATGACCATTGGATTGGATTGTTGCGCAGAGGTTATGGCACCGCCGATAATGTGTAACACCGAGAGCACGGCTGGTGAAATCAAGGCAGCCACAACATTGGCTAAAGCTGGACCAATCAAGACAACAGCGATTAAATCAATACCTTCTGGCACACGTTTTTGAATTTGTTTAATGACAAATGAGATGGCATAAGCAGCAATAAATGCAGGCAGTAGTTTAACTTTTAACAAGGAAACCCCCACCAAAACTGCAAATACTGGGCTAATCCCGAATGCTAACGGGACTAATGTGCCGGCCGCAAGTCCGCCAAGAGATCCCATTGTATCCCCGATTTGTTTGATGAATTCAATGTGGAAAACATCTCCGACGGCGTAACTTAGAAAAGCTTGAGGTAAGAATGTGGCACAAGCAGCACCGGATAGGGCACTGATGGCCTTTTTACCGTTTGGCGCTTTAAATGTGAATAATGTTAAACATGCAATAACGGCGAGTAACACTAAGACACCAATAACGATTTGCATTGTATTTTCCTCCATTTTCTAGTCACCTAACAGGCCGGCACATGTTTTGTGACCATTATCACTTACTGGATTAATAATAATTTATCAACACCTAAATAGTAGCACACTGATAATATTTTTGCATTAATATCTGATAAACTTTTCTCAAGTTAGCTTGCTATTCCCTCATAAAAGCTATTTTGGAAATGATAAAATGCTTTTCTTGGCAATTAGCGCCTTGGTATAATAGCGTTTTCACATTTTTTTCAGTTTAATTAAAAACTTAGAATATTTTTTCACAACCTCTAAAATCCCGGATAATTTTCTTAAAACACAAAAAAATACCCGCCAATAAATTGACGGATATCAATTTCTGATAATATATTCGCAGTGTTTCACAGAATGCCATGATCGGTTTTATCCCAATTGTGATGATGCTGCACATACCCCAGTAAACCAGAAATGGCAATGGGCAAAGTTAACACCGCATAAAACGGCAAGGTCACCACGATCAAGATTGCTTGCGCGACACTGGCCTGAGCCATGACCCGATAGATATAGGCTAACATACTGTTCATGATCAGTCCCAAACAAAGGACCGCCACCAAAATCAGACTTAAACGGCCATAACTAACCAGCAAATATACCTGCAGCCCTAAAGCTACGATATTGGTCAATGCCAGGCCAATGGTAGTATAAGCAGCCAACATGAAGGCGAACATCTCAACTTTAGCCCCAAATCGTAGCGCCTGGTTTTGCCCCAAGCCTTTGCGAAATTGGTGCAGGCACTGTAATCCGCCGATAACCCAGCGGGTCCGTTGCCGTAAATAAGCTTGCCAAGATACCGTGGCTTCTTGGTAAACTTTCAGATCATAGGCATAGGCCGTTTTTTTAGCCTGCAATAATAACTTGGTACTGATCTCAAAGTCCTCTAGTAAAGTCTGCCCCCAGGCAAACTTAGTCGGTAAACTGCTTAATCTAAAAAATTGCCCATTCCCCGAACCAGCCACGTTCTTTAAATGGCCCCGCAGGTTTTGTAAAAGTGTGTTGAAGACTTGAAATTCAAAATCCTGGACTAAGGCCAACCAACGCTTCGTATTGGTCATGGCAACGGCGGTTTGTAACATATCCAGTTTTGCATCGGCGGCAAAGGTCTTTAAGACCTTTAACAAAGCCGTGGAGGCAATTTGGCCATCGGCATCTAAAACCCCCACAATGGTCTTAGACCATTGTGTACTGGGTACTTTGTGGCGAAGATAGTCTAACCCCGCATTGAGGGCCATCCCCTTCCCTGTGGCGGCTTGAAACTTGCGATAAATCACCGCTAAGTTGGGATAACGCTTATCAAAGGGCCGCAATTGATCTTCAGTCAAATCGGTACTCCCATCTTCAATCACCACCCAGTGAATATTGTACTGGAAGTCAGTATCAATATTGCGCTGTAAAAAATGCGCCAGTGCATCCTGGGCAATGGTAGCCTCAATGTGCATGGGCACCAATAAATAAAGCTGGTAAGCTTTCAAATCCTGAGTCGATCTTTTTTGTGGTGGGACCCGTAAGCGCAGGAGAATAACTGGTAAGAGCAAACAAAACACGACCGCAATCCAGGAAATAGCAATCACAATCTTAAATAAAATCAACATTAAGCGTTTTGTCCAGAATTTAAGGCACTGGTCTCATCTGTCTGTAAAGCAGCTGGTAAGTCGGCAATATCGCTATCAGGACTAACAGATGATACATTCATATCCCGATCAGCAATACTCTCCAGCAACAGCTTATCATGGCGACTGGTTACCAAGACATTGTGCCAAGGATGATCACTGTGCATCGTTGCTTTGATCTTGCCAATGTTCTTGGAGACATTGATCAGGTATGGAATCGCCTGAACATTTGTACTTGAAGTGATCTTACGGTAGATTGGATCATTATCCATCCCAATAAAGACCACGTCTGCTTGGGTCTTGAGATATTGCTCCAGCCACCAGTAATAGAAATCTTCAGTACCGGCAAAGCTAGTGATCCGCAAATTATTGTTATCAAAGACTTCAACTTTATTGACAGTTTGGTCTTCAGAACTAAACTTCAGGCATAGCGTCCCATCAACCCGGAAGAATTCGTCGACGACGCTGTTATCTTGTTGGAAAGTCCGGGTCCGTGACAATTGGCCTTGATCATTTAGCGTACTGATACGGCTAAGTCGACTGTCATCATAATAATAAATATCTTTGATTTGATCATTATTTTGATATTGGGCCACCATTAAAAGATTGCCCTCAGCATCGCGAAATTCCCGGTGGGTCTTATCAGCATCCCAAGCCCCTTTGATACTTTCATTTTCATGAATGGTAACAACTGGCGCTGTACTTTCCGCATTAGCCTGTAATTCATTAAAAATATTGACCATCTTAGGCACATCAAACTGATGCTCTTGGGCCCAATTGATCAAATGATCTTTGAGCTGCAGATCAAATTTCAATGAAATCACCGTGACTGGTTGGGAAACATTTTGATTCAAGAATTTAAACAAGCGAATTTCACTGGCTTGATCCGCATCGTTGGTATCATTGGTATTCATCAATACCATGTAATTCAAGGTATTGGAGAATTGAACATTTTGAATCAAATAACCCGTGCCAAAACGATCTTGGATTTGGCCATTGACCTTATCCAGATCAGCAGCAAAGTCGGCCACCCGCTTAGAAACTTGAGCCGCTTGAGCATCTAATTTAGCCTTGGACTGGTTGAGTATCTCCAGCTTGTGGGCCCGTTGTTTTTGTGCCCGCTGAATTTGATTGTCAATGGCTGCGGTTTGGTCTTGATGCTTATGCAAATCACTTTCTTTAATATTCAAGTTGGTTTGAGCAGCTTCTAGATCTTCGCCTAAGTCTGAAATTTGACCGTCAATTTCTGCTTTTTGGGCAGCCAATTGTTTCCGCTCTTCTACTAAAGTCAATGCTTGTTGCTTATTGGCTTCAACAGATTCCAAAATCTTAGCTAAGTCCGTTTCGCCTTTGATTGCTTCAGAAAGCTGATCTTCTTGCGCTTGACTGGCCGAAATTTTGTCATCCAGTTCAGTGGCATGATCTTGCAGTTGGGCCATTTGCTCATTGACAGCTTTTAACTGGGCCACTTGTTGGTCAACAGCCGCCTGTAAGTCAGGTAACAAGGCATCAATTTCTTGTTTCTCTGCTAAGAACTTGCCGTCATCTTCATTGTTGATATCTCGGATTTGGGTTTTTAAATCATCGATCTGCTTGTTCAAACGATCTAAAGCACCCTGTTGTTGATTTAAACCATCGGAGAAGAAAGCCTTTAATTGGAACATGCGCAACTTCAAGCCATCCCGCAAGTGGCTGTATTGAACGGATAGATCTTGCATTTGTGATTCAATATGCGCAATTTGCTGCGCCGTATCGTCCACAGTACCACCCCCGGTCTGTGAAGCAATCCGATGTTGTGCAGCTGGCTCGGTGGTATTATTACTAACCGGTTGGGTTGGTTGGGTTGCCGGCTGAGTTGCTGGTGTCGTTGCTTCAGCTTGTTTTGGTGTCGCAGCGGCATTTGGTGTTGTCCCTTGATCTTGATCATTATCAGGACTGCTACCACTGACCATTGCCTTAGCAATAGTTGGTTCATCCTTACTTTTGCGATTAAAAAGTGCCATTTGATTCCCTCCAGCAAAATAAAATTCGTATTCTTTATCAGTCAATGCTGCGTGGGTGCAAACGCACTTAAGTTGGCATTGAAACGAGTGATTGGATAATAATCTAATGATAACATGAAATACCTATTTCTCGTCAGAGAGAAACAAATACATACACCATAAATTTTATCACATTCTAATCCCCAGCAAAACAAAATTTACGGCCCGTTTTAAAATTGTTACGTGTGACCAAAAAAACCAAGAGCGCCGATACAGCGCCCTTGGTCTCACAATCAATTATCTACTTGTCTTGAACAAGCCTATTGTTCATTTCTAACCGCTTGTTGGGCAGCTACGTTCATAATATTCCAAGGCCGGTCAAAACCAGGTTGGAAGAAGAAATCAGCGTAAGCCAAATCATCAATAGTCATTTTGCCTTGAATCGCCAGGGCAATGGCATTGATATTAGCAGTCACGTCTGCTTTAGACATGATCTGTGCGCCCATCACGCGACGGGTCTTAGGATCATAGCTTAATTTGAAGTAAACTTCTGGGTTTTGGGTTTCAGGTATAAAGGCCGGTCTTTGGGTGTCTTTAATCAAAACAGATTTCACTTCGACCCCATACTTACCAGCAGTGCCTTGTTTAACCCCAGTAGAAGCAAATTTATAATCAAACACTGACAAAGCCGAAGAGCCACTGACGCCTGGGAATTTGTGTGTTGGTTTTTCAATATTTAAAGCTGCAAACCGCCCTTGACGCCGAGCAACAGTTGCTAAGGCAATTGGGGCTTCTTTGCCAGTGGCTGCGAATTTAGCCATCACCGAATCCCCAACGGCGAAGATATCTGGTTGGCTAGTTTGCATATAGTCGTTAACTTTGATGCGGCCAGTTTGATCCAAGTCCAAAGTGTCCTTGAGCCAAGCTGTATTTGGCCGAATGCCGGCTGCTTCAACAACTAAATCAGCTGGGTATTCGCCTTGATCCGTAATGACTTTGGTAACTTTACCATCTTTACCTTCAAAGGATTGCAAGGTTTGACCAGTCGCTGCATAAATGCCATGATCGCCCATCTCTTTGGTCAAAATATCAGTGAATTCTTCATCCAGATAAAGACTCAATAAGCGTGGTAGTAAATCAATCACAGTTACTTTCATGCCAGCTTTTGCAAAAACTTCGGCGGCTTCAATGCCTATGTAGCCTGAACCGATGACAACGACATTTTTGACAGTTGGATCGACTGTTTTAGCCTTTAATTTAATGGCCCAATCCCGACCCCGCATGGCATAGATATTCTCTAAATCGCGGCCCGGTACTGGAATTTGTACTGGAATAGCGCCGGCACTTAAAATCAATTTATCATATGTTTCTTCTCTAGTACTGCCATCCACATGATTGGTCACACTAACCTTGTGGGCTTTAGCATCAATGCTGGTAATTTCTTGTTGGACAAAAACGTGGACGCCTTCAGCACGCATGCCTTCAGCAGTGGCATAACGGACAGTGTTCACATCTTTGACGGTACCTTCAAGATATAGTTGCATCCCGCAGGATAGGAAAGAAATAAAGTCGCTCTTTTCATACCATTGAATCTCCGCATCCGGATGATCCATCAATAATTGTCGAACTGCTTCATAACCACCATGAGAAGAACCTACTACGATAACTTTCATCTATAATTACCTCCAATAAGATTATTAATAACCATTACAATTAAAAGCATAACGTACTTTTAGATAAAAATGAAATTAAAAGGCCTAGAATCTTAAAGTTTTATGGTCGTTGCTGGCCTTGTTTTTGAATGGCCCGTCGCCCCAGCTGCCATAATGCCACCCCATACCCTTGGCGCAATAGGGCTGACCAAGTATTGGGGGCCGGCGTCAATTGCAAAATAGTCTGCAACCACTGATTAGTTGGCATTAACCGTAATAATTGATGGGCAGTAAACTGGGAAAAAAGTAAATTCATCCCATAAAAATCCACCAATTTTTGTTGGACAGCGACAAGCTCAACCGGCAGCAATAAACGATTGACATTATTGCGATCCCCTAGCATTAATTGGGTCGTCTTTAAATTCTGCGTCGAATCAAAGACAGCCCCCTTGTGCTGGGCGGCTAAGACTGCTGGTAAGCGTACAAAAAATACCAATTGCTGCCTCGCCAAATATAATAAAAATTGTAACAGCGCTCGATCTAACGGCGACAATTCATAGCGCCATTGCACCACCTGCTGGGGGCGTAAGTACCAGCGTAAGCGGCCTGCCAACCCTTGAAAATCACGAAAATCAGGCCAAGTTAGTTCTAACTGGCGGGCATGGGCCAACCATAAGGGATGCGTGGCCAGGCGCAACGTCAGCCAATAATGCTTCGTGCCAACACTTTGGTGTAATAGCCAATAAGAACTGGCACTGCCCCGGGCAAAATTGACCCCCATGAGTTGCATATCTGCGGGTAAAGCAGCCAAAACAATTTCTAAAAGCGCTTGGCGCCTGTCTTTGGTCAAGGGGCTGGGTTGGCGGCCTGGATAGTGTCCCATATTGCGTCATCTACCTTGTTTGATCATTGTGATTTAGATAAGTCAATAACATAGTTTTATAGATTTCAATAAAATTAAGATACATTTGCTGAGAGACATATTCATTATCCTGGTGGGCCGTTTCATTCCCGGGACCAAAGACCAAGTAAGTGGCACCCTTGGGCCGATCCGCCAAAAACTTCCCCGCATCTGTTGCCCCTGAAACCCCAACGGTTACAATTTCAGTTGGGGAAAAGGCAATACCCGTCGCTTTAGCGGCAGCGCTCATTTCATTCAAGGTCTCTGCGGAATAGTTGGTCCGCTGTAAATAAGGCTGGCCAACTTTTTGGGCAATTTTCACCAAGTCGGCTTTGGGATCGCCTAAGATGGGACTAGTTTGCATCTCAACAGTCATCTCAATGTGGCCAGCTGTATTTTCATTATAAGCCGCAATGGTATCCTGGAAGATTTGCAATATTTTGGCATTGGCAAATTCAGGAATCGTTCGAATATTGATTTTGGCGGTGGCCAAGGCGGGGATGGCATTGACTTGCTCACCACCATGGATCACGTCAATGTTAAATAGCGTCTCTCCCAGATCTGGGCTGGTAAGGTTAGCGGTGGCTTGTTGAACCTGTGCTTGCAAGCGATTTAAAATGGCTAATAGATGGGCCACCGCATTATTCCCTAATTTAGGCATAGAGCTGTGGGCGGCTTTGCCCTTAGAGGTCAAGGTAATATCTAATTCGCCTTTATTGGCATAGGCAATCCGATAGCCAGAAGGTTCGCCGATGACCAAAGCAGCCACATTCTTCATGTAACCTTCTTTGGTCAAGATCTCAGCACCCTGTTGTCCCACTTCTTCACCGGCAGTAGCCAACAGGCGAATCGTCCCATTAATTTGAACGTTAGCCTCTTTTAATTCAATCATGGCAATCACTAAAGCAGCCAAGCCACTTTTCATGTCTGTCGCGCCCCGACCATAAAGCCGATCCCCTTTAGGTGTTAATTCAAAAGGATCAGTTTGCCAGCTTTTAGGGTCAGCAATCACAGTATCCATATGACCTGAGAGCACCACCACGGGTTGACCATCGCCAATTTCGGCCACAAAATTCGCCCGGTCGTCATTAATCGGCAAAATTTCATTGAAGATGCCCGCCAAATCACATAGTTGCTTGAGATAGCGGGCCACCATGATTTCGTTGTTATTCTCGGTTTTGATTGCAACCAAGTCTTTAAGAATCAACAGTTTTCTATTTTCTTCCATTCGTTTTGCCTCCAAATTAATTTACCCTAATGATTGATGAAATCTAGCACACTGACAATAAAATTCACCACTAACGCCACAATGGCCGCAATAGCGGCCCAGCCGAATTGAAAATTCGAAATGGCGCCGGCAGACACAATACCCTGGGCAATCAACAGCCCAAAAACCACAATATAAGCTAAGACGGAAAAGACACTGGCCGCCAATTTAAAGCTAGCTGCGAAGTGGGTTTGCCAAACACTAAAAATCAATAAAACAATCGGTCCGATTAACAATAAACTCAACAACAATATCATTGTGCTGCGGAAATTGCTGCCGCCCAGGGCCATGGTCTTAGATAAGGATAAGGTGGTGGCGCCGGGTTCTAGAAAATGACCATTACTGATAAACCCCCCAAAAAAGCTGGTGAGTCCTAAAATAATGGCAAAAATCCCATTCAGGCCGTCTAACAAGCGGGATTGGCCGACTGCCGTGCTGCTTTTGCCCCGTTGATGGCCCCTCACATGACTATGTTCAAACCCCGGTTCCCGGGAAAGGGCTGCTGGTTGTGCTGAACCATAGCCTTGGGGTTTTGTTTGATAGCGCACCGCCGCTTCTTTTGGCGCTTGCACCTGACTTGGCGTTGCTTTAGCTTGACGTCGGGAGGCCATTGCCTGCCTGCGCCCAGTTGCGCCCTCGCTACTGGTCCTGGTGCTGGGCACTTCTGGACTGGCTGCACGGGTGTTACCCGAGCCCTTTGTCGGCGCTGGGTCAGTGGTTATGCCATAAGGGTCATAGGTACTTTTAGGTGTCGTAGCCAAATTGCTTTTATCGATTGGTGTTTCAAGATGGGCTGGTCGATAAGGATCATAAGCCCGTTTGATTGGATCGTCATTTTCTTTCGTCGTCGCGGCTAGTGCTGCAGCAGGTTGCTGTTTGGTCCGGGTTTGTGGTACCTTATCTGGCGCTTGGGTTGTTGCAGATATGGCGGTGTTGGGCGCGTCTGGGGCGATAAAGCGCATTCGTTGGGCCACACCCATCACCATTTGCCGCGCTTTGGCGGTTAGCGGATAACCGCAATTCTTACAGAAATTTTGATCAGCTGCAATGCTAACCCCACAGTTTGGACAAAAATCCATGGCAAAGCCCTCCATTCATTACAAATATAACTTAATTCCATGATAACACTGCCATCCGGATTCCCCGCAATTTTCAGAGAAATCTTTGAATAAAAAAAATTTAGTAAATGCTTTTGATTGCATATTCACATGGATTGTTTTAACTTTAAATTAGAAGAAAAGGAGCGTGAGTAGAATGGCAAAAGTATTTATTGCCGTAAAAATTCCCCAAGAAGCTGAATCGTTACTGACAAATGCCAAGATTGAGGTTCAAGAACACACCGGAAATTTACTCATTTCAAAACAACAATTAATCGCTGCCGTACCTGACGCCGACGTATTGATCACCGCCTTGTCCACTCAAGTAGATAAGGATGTGATTGATGCTGGTAAAAACTTAAAACTTATCGCAAATTATGGAGCCGGTTTCAACAATATTGACGTGGCCTATGCTAAAGAAAAGGGCATCCCCGTTACCAACACCCCGCTGGTTTCCACCGACTCCACAGCCGAACTGGCCGTGGCCTTGATTTTAGCCATTTCCAGACGGGTAGTTGAAGGTGACCGGCTAATGCAGACCAAAGGATTTAATGGCTGGGCACCTCTATTTTTCTTAGGTCATCAAGTGAGCCATAAAACCTTGGGTATTATCGGCATGGGCCAAATTGGTCAAGGTGTGGCCAAACGACTGAAGGGCTTTGATATGGAAATTCTTTATACCCAACATCATCGCCTAGATCCTAAAGTTGAAAAAGAACTCAATGCCAAATTTGTCAGCTTTGATGAAGTTGTGGCCAAAGCTGATTATTTGACCTTGCATCTCCCATTGAGTGCCAGCACCACCCACTTAATTAACGCAGATGTCTTCAAGAAAATGAAAAAAACTGCGTTCTTGATTAATGCGGCGCGGGGCCCAATTGTCGATGAATCAGCTTTAGCCAAAGCCATTAAAGATGAAGATATTGCTGGCGCAGCATTAGACGTTTATGAAAATGAACCCAATGTGAACCCGGAATTGAAAAATTTGAACAATGTTATTTTGGAACCCCATATTGGGAATGCCACCATTGAAGCCCGGGATGCCATGGCCCAAATTGTTGCTGAAAACACAATTGCCATCGTTGCCGGCAAAGAACCGAAGTATATCGTCAATAAATAATGTCTTAGACAAGCGCCGGACTTTCAAGCCTATGAAAGTCCGGCGCTTTTTTTAAAGATCGATCACATCAATGGATTTAACATGGGATAACGCACTCATCTTACGAATAAAAGTCGTAGGGTCCGTGTGTTTTTTTAATTTAATCATCAAACTCAAGGTATAGTTTTTAGGATTGTAAGATAAAATCGCCATTTTGATAGTGGCGCACCCTAGATCAGCTAATTGTTGGGGTAATTTATCCATTTCCTGCAGTTGGCCGGTCATCGTCACTTGCAGTTGTAACAAGTAACGTGACGAGTTTCGGAGGGCTTTGATATGGCGTACCATGGTTTGGGTGGTTAAAATACACAAAGTCCCGGCAATGCCGATCACATACATATCAGCCCCAATGGCTAAACCAATGGCCGCCGTGGCCCATAACCCGGCCGCCGTAGTCAGCCCATCGATTTGGTGATGCCGAGTCAATATGGTCCCAGCACCGATAAACCCGATGCCACTGACAACTTGCGCGGCAATTCTTGACGGATCTAAGGCCATATTGGTCCGATTCAACACATCAAAAAAACCATATTTTGAAACCAACATAAATAATGCTGACCCCACAGCCACTAACATATGGGTCCGGGTCCCAGCCGTTTTCAAGCGGGCTTTGCGTTCAAAGCCAACCAAGCCGCCACAGATGGCCGCAACGATTAGCCGTAAGCACCATTCTAATTGAAATAACCAAAAAAAGCGCATCATGATGTCCCCTTTATTGCAACACTAACTCCATTATAGGAACCATTGCCCTCAAAATTCAAAACTGTTTGACGCAGCGATTGCTTAACTAGTAATTTCGGCAAAAAAAAGCCTATGAGACAGGCTTTTTTTCATCACAGCTCAATTGTCATTGGTTACGGCATGGACAGTCTTTTGATCGTATAAACTTAAGATCAGCATCATCAAAATATAAGCCACCAGGGGTAACCAGGCATAATTTAAGGTGATCATGTGCAGGGTCGCTTGATTTTGGCTCTGATTGGCCACATAACCTGTTTTGGCCAGCAAGGCAGCTGATATCATGCCACCTAAACCTAAGCCTAAATTCACCCCAAAATCGTCGGTTGAAGCCATCAACCCACTGGCCTCAACTTTGAATTGCCGTTGAGCGTATTTGATCGTATCCGAAATCATCACAGAAACCAGCGCAATGACCATGCCGCTGCCAACAGTATTAATAAATGTCCCGATAAAAATTAAGGTCAAATTCGGCCATAGTTCCGAACCGGCAATAATCAATAATTGCCCACTCACCGCAATACTCAGCCCCGACATCATCGTCGCTTTGTTACTAAACTTGCGGGTCACAAAGGGGATGGCAATGATCCCGATCAAGGCCGCCGCTGTGAAGGCGTTGACCACAGGTACTAAATTTTCCTTGTTCAAGTTATATTTAAAATAATAAATCGTGGTTTGATTCTTCATGGATGTGGTCACCCAATATAAGAAAATTACCGCCGATAACGTTAACCAAGGTTTATTGTGCAAAATCATATCAAAGGTCTTCTTAAAGCTAGTAGCCGGCGGCATGGGAATCCGTTCTCTGACATGCACAAAGGTATTCAAAATAAGAATTAAGGAAATCGCCGCAAAAACAATGATCGTGATCAAAAAGCCCCTTTGCTGATCGTTACCTCCAAAAAAGGCAATCAATGGCAAGGTGAAAATAGCTACGATAATTTGACTGGTTTGCCCAAAGAACTGGCGAATCACACCTAGTAGGGTAATCTCCCGGGAATTATCCGTTAAACTTGGTAAAATAGAGGTAATCGGTAAATTCACCGTGCTGTAGAAGAAGCCTAACAACAAGTAAGTGCCATAAGCCCAAACTAGTTTGCCCGTGTGGTTGAAAGGTGGTACCACGAAAGTTAAAATGGCCACGGTCACATAAGGCACCGCGTACCACAAGAAGAAGGGCCGGCTGTGCCCATATTTGGAGTGAGTATGGTCGATCATCACCCCAATTAACACACTTTCAATGACATCGGCAAAGCGGGCAATCAAAAATAACATCCCCACTTCCGCTGCTGACAAGCCATAAATATCGGTATAAAAATATAGAAGATAGGTAGTCATAACTTGGAAGACCAAGTTATCTGCCCCATCACTTAAACCATAACTGATTCTTTCTCTAAGCGATGTTTGCCATTTACCATCCATTGACAGGAATCGCTCCTTTCCACAACGATTGCGTTAAACCGTCTTATTGTTTGCATTGAGAATACGTAACAGTTATAGTTTAATCCAAATTCATACAAAACAAGTACAGATTCGCCTTAAATTTTATAAAAAAATGCTATATTGACTCAAGGAGGCCCAGTATGTGCACCAGTTTAACCATTGAAAACGCCCAACAACAGCCACTTTTGGCGCGAACCATGGATTTCCCCACCACTTCGCCTTGGTTGCCCATTTATTTACCCAGAAAGCGGCGTTATACCCCCGCAACAGAAACTAATTATCGCACGACCAAATATGCTCTTTTAGGCGGTGGCCGCCAAGTGGCCCCTAAAACGTACTTAATGGCTGATGGGGTCAATGAGGCTGGCTTAGCCTGTGCTGAACTTTATTTCCCTTTTGAAGCCACCTATCACCCTAAAAATCAGCCCCAACGCTTGAATCTCAGTCCCCAAGATTTCATCACTTGGGTCTTAGGCGAACACGCCAGTATTGCCGAGGTTGCGGCAGATTTACCCAATATCGCCCTGGTTTCAGCCACTTGGCACCAGTTAAATAAGATTTATCCTTATCACTGGGCCTTGACCGACCCCACTGGCGCAACGGCCGTTTTGGAGCCCCGGAGCTTATCGTTGACTCTGCAACCTAATCCCCTAGGGGTGCTCACCAATACCCCTAATCTACTGCGCCATGGGGCGAATCTAGCCGCTTTCCTAGGTCTAGCTAAAACTAGCACCACTACAGTACTGCAAAGGGCCGCAGCAACTTTTCAAGGGCCACTGCCCACCGGGACCATTCCCACCGATCGTTTTTTACGGGCCACTATCTTGCGGGCCCAATTACCGGCAACTTTCAGTACCACTGACCTGTTCCACATTTTAGACCAGGTCATTATTCCGAAGACCGATACTGCCCATTTGCAGAATCACGACTATACCCACTATGAAATGTTTCTAAATACCGCGTCCCTGACTTATACCTTTCATGATTTAAATACCAATCGCTGGCAGCATTTGTCCCTGGCAGACTACGCACATATTTCCCGGGAAATAGTTTTTAGTTAACGGCACGAAAAAAAGACTGAACCTTGGCCCAATCTTTTCTTGATTGAAATTTATAAGAAATGGAACAACAAACCGGTCACATAAATATAAGCACAGATAACTACCAGATAAGCACCACACCACTTGAGGGATTCCTTCAAGATATTCCCTTCTTGACCCTCTTGGTGCGTGGCTGCGGAAGCAACGGCAATGCTTTGTGGTGAAATCATTTTACCAGCTGTTGCCCCCACCATGTTGGCACTGACAACCCAATAGGTATCCGCCTTCAACGTCGTGGCTGCTTGCAGTTGTAAATTCCCAAACAACACGTTTGAAGATGTATCCGATCCGGTAATGAAGGTCCCTAACGCCCCGATAACTGGGGCAATCAATGGATAAACTGGCCCCATGATAGCTACTAAAGTCACGGCTAAGCTTTGGGTCATGCCAGAATAACCCATGACCTTGGCCAAAGCCACGATGGCACAGACTGTAATGAGCGTCCGCCAAATTTGTTTGGCCGTGTTGCCTAAGACGCCAAAAATCTTACCCAAGGACATCCCTTGAATCAGCCCACCCAGGACAGTGGCGACAATGATCAACGTCCCCGGGGAAGATAGCCAGTTAATCGTATAAGGAACGGCTTTTGGTCCCGTATAGATTTGAATGGCGGTAACGGCTTTGCCCAACATGGTATTCACTGGTTTATCCAACGGTGAAGCCAGTAGGACAATGACAAAGACGAGGATAAAAGGTGCCCAAGCTTTCAACAATTCGCTGGTAGTATGCCGGGGGATGTGTTTTAAAGCCTCTTCATCCTTCTGACCTTGCACCCGGGCCATTAAGACAGTGACGATGATACAAACGATTGACCCCACAATAGCTGGCAACTCAGCGCCTACATATTTAGCCACGAAAACTTGGGGTAAAGCAAACGCTAAACCGGAAAGAAAAGTCGTTAAGCCTACGCCTTTAATGGCTTTTAAGCCCCCATCTACCAAGGCCACTAATACGAATGGAATTAAAATAATCAGTGGCAATAATTGCATGGTTACGATAAATGATAGATGCATGGTATTTAAATGCGTCACGTTGGCCAAGGTGATAACCGGCAAGCCAATGGCCCCAAAAGCAGTTGGCGTGGTATTGGCGATCAAACAAATCACTGACGCCCGAATTGGATCAACACCAAAGGCAATTAAAATCCCGGCTGGAATGGCAACGGCGGTCCCAAAACCGGCAATGGCTTCTAGAAAGCCCCCAAAACCCCAGGCAATAATCAACGTCAAAATCCGTTTGTCTGTGGTGATAGCTGAAAGCATATTTTGAATAACCTTCATGCTGCCAGACTTCGTTGTTAAATTATACGTAAACAACGCTGCCAAAATGACATAGACAATTGGCCAGATCCCCATGACAATACCTTCCAGGGCCCCGGACAAGCTATCTACAACTGGCATTTTGAATGCAACGACTGCTAAAAAAATTGCAATGATTAAGCCGATGGTACAGGCTCGATCGGCAGCCATTTTGATGACCCCTAAAGATACAATGAGCCATACGATGGGAATAAGTGCAAAAATAAAATTAAGCCACATAGTGTTAAATCCCTCCTTAATTTGTAAAGCGTTTTCATGTTACCAATTAATTGTACTATTTTAATTTAGTATTTGCACTTGTAGACGTCTGGGGGATTCCCTAATTTTAATAATTCCAATTGGGTCACCTTTCTATTGGCAAAAATGGTTCACCATTCCCATACAAATCAGTTATACTTGAGGTAAGTCTTTTCATATGTGTTTTATTTATCAATATTGTTTAAGGGGTGTCCGGTTTGGAAAATGAAATCGCAGCAATTTTAAAAAAATATCAATTAACTGATTTAATTGATCCCCAGCAGGTTCAATTAACGACCACAGAACCAATGGGCGATTATGCATTAATTCAAGCTATTTTTAACAATCAAATTGAAGCAGCTGCGGCCCAACAAGACTGGGATCATAATATTGCTTTACTCCAGGCCATGGTTCATGTTAGCCAACAAGCTGATAAACTTGATGATACGATTATTGCGGAAATTTCTTGGCTATACCTGACTTTTTGTCGCTATTACAACACACCAATGATGCAGGCACAAACCGATCCAATTTTAAAACAATTACGGCTCACCTTGCAGCAAGCGCAAACAACTTATGAACAATTGGATGGCTTCATTACCACCGTCATTGACAATCTTGCCGTCCCCAACACGTTGCCCCGTTATATGGATCCGGAACATGCTTTAAGTCATCTCATTCAAAAATCCATTGATGCCACTGAAGAAGCGACTAGTTCTGAAGTTGACCCAAGTAAAGCGCCCCAACCCGAAGCAATTCAACAATTAGGCACAGCTACCTTGCCTGGGGATGCAACCCCAGAAACCGCCAATGAAGCTACCTCAAGACGCTCTAAAGAAACCCCAGGCTATCAACCCGGGGCCGCCAGTCGTTTTGACACCGAAGAACCGGCGCCCTTTTATAAGAAGTGGTGGTTTTGGACTTTAATTGTTTTGATTGTTTTGATCATTATCGTCGTGGTGAAGCTGTTCGTTTCTAATGTCACTTCAAACACCGCTAGCTCCACGAACAATGATGCTAAAACTGAACAAGTTTCGAAGTCTAGTGCGAAGCACAAAGCCACTACCACTTCGAAAAAAAAACAAAGTCGCCTTCAGCTAGCGCTAAAGCCTTAACGTTCCAAGACTTCAATAGTATTAATATCGATGACTTGAGTGCTTTGGCCCCAGCAGGCACAACATATCAATCCCTGCGTACCCAGTTTGGCGAACCCACGCAACAACAAGCTAGCACCAAAGATGGGCAGCGGCTTAAAACCATCACTTGGCGCAATATCAAGGGCCAGCCTAAAGCAGCAATCATTGTTAGTTTCATAAAAAATCGTGCCTATGAAAAAAAGCTGACAGGCTATCAAACCAATCAAGTCCCCATCACGTTAGCTGTTTATGATGATTTTAAAATTGGGGCTGATGCCGATACCATTTTAAATCAAGTGGGTCTACCTAACGATGTGGATAACACCTTTGAAAGCGGCAGTTCTCGGGTCATTTATATTTACGAACAACAAGGCGATGATCACAGCGGTAAAGTCTCCTTAACCTTTGTAAACAATAAACTCCAAGCTAAAGAACAGCGCGGACTATAAATTTGGCCAAAATAAAAAGCTGGCTATTCCAGTCGGCTTTTTTTACGTTCATTGATGAGTGCTTGTAAAGTTTCAATATCTTCATCCGTTGCATGATTGGCAATAAAGCAGCGGGCCGTGGAGCGCTTGTTTAAATAACGTTTACGTTCCCGGTTTTTTTCGTCCCATCTTTTGTTAGCTCTTTTTCTGGCTTCACTTAATACCACTGATAACCCCCCAGTTATGAAATTAGTTTGAATCCTAATCTCTATCATACCCGCTAAAACGCAATAGGAACTGGGTCAATTCGGCAAATTTGTCCGGTTAACGTTTACATTTTTCAAAAATTCTTGAGGTGACTTTTATAATGCAAAACAAAAAAGACAAACGTGCCCTAAAACGTGTTTGGCAGCATAGTCTTTTCAATAATCCTGAAAATTCATTTTTGCGACAATGGTGGTTTTGGCTGCTGATCATCATCGGCATTGGCACGATTTTTTTCACCGGCCAAACAGTCTATGACTATTTTGGCCTCAGTGCCATGGTCTTTGCCCTCATCCTCTTGATTAGCCTGGTGAATATTTTAAGTCGCTACTTACGCCATAAAATCGTTGGTATGGGCTTAATCGCCTTGGCTGGTATCAGTCTAATCATTACTGTGGTCACTAGCCTGATCACCTATAAAATTGGCATCTAATGGACATCTGGGTCGGCCACATAGTCGGCCTTTTGTTTTGCCCAAAAATCCTGGTCTTCTTTAGTGATGGGCCGAATCACCCGACAAGGATTGCCAGCCGCCACCACATTATCCGGAATTGCTTTAGTCACGACGGACCCAGAGCCAATCACCACGTTACTGCCAATGGTCACACCAGGGTTTACCACGACGTTGGCCCCGATCCAAACACTATCTCCAATCGTAATAGGATAGCCATATTCTAAGTCCTCATTACGAATGGCCGCATCAATAGGATGCCCAGCCGTATACAGCCCTACCCGTAGGGCTAAATAAAAATCATTGCCAATAGTAATGGGCGCCGTATCAATAAAGATACAATCATAATTGGCATAAAAGTGTTCCCCGATGGTCGTATGCTGGCCGTAATCAATATGGAAAGGTTGTTCAATATAAATCTCTGAACCCGTTTTCAAAAAGAGCTCTTTCAGTAAAGTTTGGCGATAAGCCATTTGTTCTTCGGTAGTTTGATTAAACAAGCGGGTCAAGCGCCGGGCGCGAAAATTCACAGCTCTGATCTCCGTATCAGCAGCACGGTATAATTTTCCAGATAACATGCGTTCTTTTTGACTTGGCATCATTTTTATCCCCTTATGTATTTTCTTAAAACACTATCGCTCTAGTCTAACGTACATTGGATTGGGTTTCAAACTGGTCCCAAAACATGTATTTATTGATAAGTATCCAGCCGAAATTTAATTTAAATCAGGTCTATCATTGTCAAAAAACCATAAACTGCCTAGAATGAAGGTGATGTCTAGATTATTAGAAAGGGTCATATTCAGTTGCCAATTATCACGATCAGATTATGGGAGGATAAAAAATGGTTACGAATACAACAAATCAACACCAACAACAATTCACAAATTTGCCGACAACTATGAAAGCTTGGGAAGTCGTCCAACCTGGTCCCATTAATGGGGCAAAAGCACCACTGCGTTTTACCACTCGGGCTGTGCCACAACCTAAGCGGGGAGAAGTTTTAGTGAAAATTTTAGCCTGTGGTGTCTGTCATACCGACCTACATGTGGCTGAAGGCGATTTAGCCGTGCACCGGCCCCACGTGATCCCTGGCCATGAAATCGTTGGTCGGGTGGTGGCCTTTGGACCCGAAACCAGCCGCTTTAAACTAGGAGACCGGATTGGCATCCCTTGGTTACGGTGGACCTGCGGCGTTTGTAAATATTGCCGTGCCGGTCGGGAAAACCTTTGTCCCCATTCCTTATATACAGGCTGGGATCACGATGGCGGTTATGCCGAATATGAAACTGTCCCTGAAGGCTTTGCCTATCGCATTCCGACGCAATTTAGCAACACTGAAGCTGCCCCATTACTGTGTGCCGGGATCATTGGTTATCGGGCCTTTCGCCGGGCCAATATCCCTGCTGGCGGCCGCTTAGGTCTTTATGGGTTTGGCGGTTCTGCCCATATTACCGCCCAAATTGCCCTCGCTCAAGGGATTGAAGTTCACGTGATGACCCGAGGTAAGGATGCTAGAAAGTTTGCCTTAAAACTAGGGGCAACGTCGGCCCAGGGTGCCTATGATTTACCGCCAGTTCCCTTAGATTCAGCCATCATCTTTGCCCCGGTGGGCGATATTGTTCCCAAAGCCTTAGAAGGCCTGGCACCTGGCGGCACGCTGGCCATGGCCGGGATCCACATGACCGATGTCCCACCACTAAATTATCAAAATGATTTATTTCATGAAAAGATGCTCACCAGTGTTGAAAGCAATACCCGGCGCGACGGCGAAGAGTTCTTAACGTTAGCGGACCGGTTGCATATCCATCCAGAAATTCATGAATACCCTTTGGATAAAGCCTTAGATGCCTTGAAATATGTGGCTAAGGGGGATATTCAGGGCGCTTGTGTACTGAAAATCAGTTCAGATGATTAGCGGCCAATAACTTAAAAATATTAGACCAATTTCCATGAAAGCCCTTTGTTTCTTACAAATTGGTAAAGTACGTTAGCTTTTTCTCAAATAAACTTGGTTTTTATAATCTCGCATACTATCATGAAGATGTAATTATTTTTATCATGGAGGTTATTGATCATGGAATCTACCAGAAGAAGTGTATCACTTAGCACTTTGCTTTGGGCTGGTATTTTTGGGGGTCTGATTTCCGGTCTGGTCAAACTAGGTTGGGAAAATATTTTACCAACCCGGACGGCACTGAGAAATCTTACCAACCCACCCCAAATGCTGTTGCAACAAATTGGGATCCCTAAGCATATTACCCATCTGACCTATACCTATTCAGGTGCGCAAATGCCTTGGGTGAGTTTCATCGTCCACTTTGGCTTTTCAATTGCTTTTGCCATTATTTATTGTCTGTTAGCTCAAAAGTACGCTAAAATCACCATTGGTCAAGGTATGGTCTTTGGGTTAGCTGTTTGGGTGGCCTTTCACTTGATTATCATGCCGCTCATGGGCACTGTCCCGGCCATTTGGAATCAGCCCATTGAAGAACACATTTCCGAAGCACTGGGCCATATGGTTTGGATGTGGACAATTGAAGTCTTTCGAAGTAATTGGGTTTTGAAATACGGTCGTTCCCGTTCCCTATTAGATTAACAATTGTTTGTAAAAAAATAGCAGGCCATCGACAACTCGGTGGGCTGCTATTTTTTAAATGGTAGATTGTAAAATTTAAGTTGAACATATTAGTGGACAGAAAAACCCATAAAGG
>NZ_AZGA01000083.1 GCF_001436375.1 Agrilactobacillus composti DSM 18527 = JCM 14202
GCAAAAAAAACAAAGCCAAATTACTGACTTTGTCCTTTAAAAATAGGCGATTAATTGGAGTTATTAAGCCCGCTGGCCGCCATCCACAACGAATTCGGCGCCAACCGCGAAGGTAGATTCATCACTACCTAAATAAACACAGATTTCCCCGATATCTTGCGGTTTGCCTAAATGGCCCACTGGAATCGTCTTGATGATCTGTTCCTTATAGGCATCAGGGATGATACCAGTATCGACCCAGCCAGGGTGAACACTGTTGACCCGAAT
>NZ_AZGA01000015.1 GCF_001436375.1 Agrilactobacillus composti DSM 18527 = JCM 14202
CTACGGCCTATAGTGGACTTTCACCACCAAGTTATCGCCCATGCCGGGCGCACTTTTAAAAAGAGGCCGCCTGGGCAAAATTGCCAGGGCGACCTCTTTGTTTTGTTAATTATCAGCTAATGCTTAAGCTGATTTTTTATTTTTACGCCGGTATAACCAGATCACCAGCCCTTGAATCGCCAACAGCACTAGACCGGCAATGATATTGATGGTCGTCACTGTTTTTTGCCAAGGTAAGTTTTCTGTGGCACTGGCAGCATTACTTTTAGCGTAAGTGCGACTGTTAACCACCGTGTATAAAATATTGTGAGCGGAACTGCGCATGGCCTTGACCGCAGTGGCACTCTTCGTATCGTTTAAGCCGGCCCCACTTTCACCAGTGGTGGATAGCATCATGTCATTCCCGTTACGCACGGCCTTATCGGCATCCATATAACCCAACCCACTAAAGTAATCCGTGAGAACTAAGCCATTAAAGCCCCATTCGCTGCGCAGGACGTTCTTTAATAATGGGGTACTGCCACCGGCCCATTGATTACCCACGTAGTTGAAGGCCGACATGACAGCAGTGGCGCCACCTTCTTTAACCGCTAACTCAAAAGGTTTGAGATAAATTTCTCGGATTGCTTGTTCCGTACTCCAAGTTAGTAACATGTTGCCCCGGTTGGTCTCTTGATCATTTAAGGCAAAATGTTTCAGGTAAGCGTACACGCCTTGACTCTTGGCACCAATGGTTTCTTGGGCAGCCATCATTCCGGACAAAGTGCCATCTTCAGAGTAATATTCAAAGTTCCGACCGGCAAAGGCACTGCGGTGGATATTCATAGCTGGTCCGTACCAGCCAGAAATCCCCAGTTGATTTGCCTCTTGGCCCACGGCTTGACCCCGTTGTTTAGCCAGGGCTTGGTTCCAAGTGGCGGCAATCATGGTTGCTGTTGGAAAAGCGGTGCCCTTGGTATCCACGAAGAAACTACTAATACCTGCAGGTCCATCAAAATCGTAAGTGTGGCCCTTGGCGACAGATTTGGCAGCTACAGTTTGATACCCGCCGTAAGTAATCAGGTTACTCATATCTTTGATGGTCATTTGGTCTAACAACTTGTCCCACTTGGGATCATTGTATTTTTTATTGCGGAGATCTTGCAGGGCTAAGTTGTTGTTCGCATCGGTCTTAGGCATTTTGTCTTGACTATTATTTTTAATCTTGTAAGTTTTATCGTTGGTTAAGCCATTCTTTTCTAAAGCTGTTAGGGCCCGTTTTTCTGGCGCTGCTGTGGCAGCATTTAAGTTGGCAAAGTTGTCTTGCCGACTTAAATAAGTCACTTCGCCCCGGGTGAAATTCGCGAATTGATTCTTAGCCACGATTTTATCCGACAGCCGTTTATGTTGTTGATCATAGGTGATGGTTGTCGGCACATTCAAAGTTTTACTAGTGGCGATTTCATGGGCATTATTATTCAAGGAAATCCCATAATCCCCACTGGCTAATACATACGCTCCACCCTTAGCTTCGTCATAGGCGGCTAATTGTTCCTGATTAAAACTGATAGTCAGCTTTTGGCTGGCCCCGGGAGCCAAAGTTTTCGTCTTGGTAAAGGTCAAGAGATTAGTCGCAGCTTTTTCCACCCCACCATTTTCATAAGGCGGTTGGAAATAAGTTTGGACCACATCCTTCCCAGCTTTTTGGCCGGTATTAGTCACCGTCACATCAAACTCAACTTTCCCATTGGCCCCCTGACGCAGGTCACTCATTTCTTGGGTGAAATTGGTATAACTCAACCCATAACCTAGGGCATATTGCACTGCATCCCGATAACCAGCTTCATTATTTTGATAGTAGGTTTCATAGAATTTATAACCCACATAAATATTTTCGGCATAATCTACCCGGGTATACTTGCTATCTTGATACTTGAAATCGCCAAAATTATGCCAAGTTGGCGTTTTCTTTAAATCATAGACATACGTGTCCACTAAGCGACCAGATGGATTGACCTTCCCGGTTAAAATATCGCCTAACGCGGAAAAGCCAACGGCCCCAGGCCCAGACATCCATAACGCACTGCGAATGTTATCGTATTGATTGAGCCAACCTAATTCCATGGGATTAGCGGAGTTGACTAAAACCACAACATCTTTGAAATTACTGGTAACCAGTTGAACCATTTCTTTTTCGCTCTTAGATAATTGTAAGAAATGTTGACCCTTTTTGTAGTCGCCCTTGTTGCCTTTATAGGTGACATTCTTAGCCGTCATATCCGTCGGCAAATCGGCCCCTTCACCGCCCACTCGGGAAATCACGATCAAAGCAGTGTCGGAAAAGTTTTTGGCATCAGAAACTAATTTATTGGAATAGTCTTTTTTAGCCGGTTCCACCAAGGTCCAATCTTGCTGCCACATTTCAACTTTAGGCCGATCCTTGCGATACTTCGTGTAGAATTGACTTAAATCGTTATTCAATTGAAAACCAGAATCCTTCAAGCTAATAAGGACACTAGTGGCATTGCTGGTATCCACATTGCCGGAGCCAGTACCGCCGTACACTGGGTTGGTAGAGGCCCAGCCAAAGACGTTTAACTTTTTGGTGTTGGCTTTCAAAGGCAGAAAGCCGGCTTCATTTTTCAATAATACCGTGCCTTCTTCCGCAATATTTCGGGTCAGTTGCTGATGATCTTTTAAAGTTGCTGCTTGAATAGTATCGAGTTTGGCGTAGTTTAAGTTTAATAAACTGGCCATAGGCCCAAATAAAATGACGTTTAAGGTCACCATGATGGCCACCAATAAGACCAACAGGGACTCCCATTTCAACCAGAATTTAAAGCGCCAAGTTCGTTTTCTAAAGATAATCAGTGCCGCGATAATGATAACAATTAGAATACCCAATGGGATAAAGTAACCCGCCACTTTGCTTAAAGTCGCATAAACATCGGCCATATTTAACACTGAATCTTGATTTAACTTACGCCAGGCATACAAAATGCCGGCCACGATCACCACGATGATAATTGCAGGAACCCATATCTTTTTAGACTTCTTCATAGTCATTTCCTTTCTCCGTAACCCTTTTGGATAACGCTTACATTTTAGCTGTCAGCACCTATTCGTTGAACCCACTCAAAGTAACAGGTTCACTGGACTTTCTTCATAATTTTGAATTTCATCATGGGATAATTGATGACCACTTGTAAGACAATGTTGATCACATTGGCAATCGTGGCCGCAAAGCCGCCCACATAGGGCGAAATTTGGCCAATAATGTAGGGTGGCAGCCAGACAGAAATCAAGCCGGCAAACACCACCGTGCCGATATACCAGGGCAATACTTTCCCAATTTGAATCGTTGCCCCAAACACAATTTTACGTTGCACGATGAAATTGACAATTTGCGCACAGACATAAGCCAATAAAAAGCTCAAGAAGCCCCCTAGACCGCCTTGGCCTTTAGGATAGTTAAAAATGAACCAGTGAAAATTGATGGCACTTAGGCCTTTGAAAAACAGCCCGGTGCCCAACCACAGGACGATAAAATTGGTCACCGTGGCCACGTTGCTCATAATATTAAATAAAATAAATTCGTAAACATCCGGATGCTTCTGCTTGTAATTACGAATCGCGGTGATGACTTTGCTATTTTTAAAACCGCCCTTAGCCATTAGGTCACCGCCTTTCTTTGCCGCCGTTTATTGGCCCGATACGCCCGCCACAAGCCGGGAATACTGGTGAAAAAGTGGCCATTGACGATGTTTAATAATTGAGCCAGCATGGCTGTATCCACAGCACCGTTGGTCATCTTGGTCATAGCCCGAAAAGGCATATTGTAAATAAATAATAAATTCAAATCTGGTTGGCCTTTTTTCGCATGGCGTTTTAGCAAGTAGGCTAATAACCGCTGACTTAAGCGGGCTAACCCACTTTTGGCAAATTGCATATCTGACATGATGTTGTTGGCAGATAGCTGAGTCACCTCGGTATTTTCCGGCAAGGGTGTACCGTATAGCGCTGTAAAGTCCGCCGTGGTTAAGGCGTCAAAATGATGGTCATAATAATTGGCTAAGCTTGCTGGGGGTTTTGTAGGCGACACCCCAGTCTTCAAGTCATAAGTGCTGGTTACCGCTATCTCGTGGACATTGTGCCCCACCATCATTTGATAAGTCCCTGCTTCAACTTGCCAGCTTTGGATGGCGGTATCGTAAAATCGGAATGTATACTCATCAAAGGGGATGTGAATCCTGCGTTGTTGACCAGCTTCTAGATAGACTTTTTGGAACCCCTTCAATTCTTTAGCAGGGCGAATGACGTTGCTGGTGGGTTTGCCCACGTATAATTGCACCACATCCCCACCAGCTATTTTCCCACTATTTGTAACCGTTACTTCAACACCTTGTTCAGTGACCGGAAGATCTTCATAGGTAAATTCGGTGTAACTCAACCCATAGCCAAAGGGAAACTGCACCGGGATTTGAGCTGTCTCATAATAACGATACCCCACAAAGATGGCCTCTTTGTAATAAGCCTGTTCTTGAGCCGTTGGGAATTCTGCCCCGAACAACACATCCTGATAGGCCACAGGATAGGTCTCGGCCAAATGCCCGCTGGGGTTATGCCGGCCACAAAGCACCTCTAACATGGCGCTAGCACCAGCTTCGCCCCCCAAATAGCCATGCACCAAACCGGCTACTTGCTTAAATTCCGGACAGGTGATCACCGAACCGGCGGATAAAACTGCCACAATGGGCTTGCCGGTGGTCAACAAACGCTGGAGCAAATGGATTTGATTAGCAGGTAAGGCTAAAGTGGTTCGATCCACCCCTTCACTCTCAGATATTTCATCTAAACCAAGGTACAACAGCACAACTTCACTGCCCTTGGTCAATTCCATGGCTTCAGCTTCTAAATCGGCTTGACTGGCGGCATTTCTTTGATAACCCTGGGCGTAACCCACCACGTTGATGGGATAGTCATTGATTACATCCAGAGTGCTTTCTAATTGCTTGGTATTCACCACCGAAGAACCAGCCCCTTGATAGCGAGGGGTCTTGGCAAAGTCGCCAATCAAGGCCACAGGTACCTCACTGGCCAGAGGTAAAATAGCCCCTTGATTTTGCAACAATACGATGCTTTCAACTGCCGCAGTTTTAGCCAGTTGGTGGGCCTTGTCCCAGTCAATGGTTTGCTGTTGGCTAACTTGGTGTTGGTTTAAAATCACCTGCAAGAATTCATCCACCCGCTGATCCAAATCGGCTTCCGATAAGGCCCCAGTGTCAACGGCGGCAATCAATTCTTCAGCCCCATTAACGCCCAGCGTTGGCATGGCTAAGTTACTACCTTCAGCCACACCGGCCACATGGTCATTGTCTCCACCCCAATCAGACACCACAAAGCCTGGAAATTGCCACTCGGTTCTTAAAATATCTTGCAATAAGTGGCTATTTTCGTTGGCATAATGGCCGTTCACAAGGTTATAGGCTGACATAATGGCTTGAGGTTGACCGGCTTTCACG
The DNA here is from genome assembly GCF_001436375.1 of Agrilactobacillus composti DSM 18527 = JCM 14202. GTDB lineage: Bacteria > Bacillota > Bacilli > Lactobacillales > Lactobacillaceae > Agrilactobacillus > Agrilactobacillus composti. The sequence goes on from NZ_AZGA01000015.1 coordinate 5,502, forward strand.
GCAATTTCAAAATTGGTGGTGTAAATTTCCCTAAGCGTGCGTTCATCCACACAGGCGTTAAGGGCCATGCGCCGGTTCTCCTGATTATTCACGGCAAAATGCTTGGGACAAGCCATAGTGCCGTTGGCTTGAATGCCGCGGATACTGGCAGCTGCCATTTTCCCGGCTAAGTAAGGATCTTCACTGAAATATTCAAAGTTACGGCCACATTTTGGATTCCGTTTGATATTTAACCCCGGTCCCAGGACAACTTGCACATCTAAAGCAGCCGCTTGGGCGCCCAGACCAACCCCAACAGATTCGATCAAGGCCTCATCCCAGCTATTAGCCAACGTCGCTGCCGTGGGAAAACAGGTCGCCGGTAAGCTGGCATTCAAACCCAGATGATCGCCGGCCCCAGCTTGTTTGCGAATGCCGTGGGGGCCATCAGAGAAAAATATTTTCGGCACTAGCCCTGGGATTTCAAAAGATTCCCAGGTACTTTGACCAGACATTAAACTGGCCTTTTGGGGTAATGTTAATTGATCGATTAGCTTCTGATTGCGCAGCATGCACCTCACCCTTTCGTTTGATATAATAACTATAGCAATAATGTATGCGCTACCAAACGAATCCAGCATAACTTGCCCACTTTTCGACACAACCTGTCAAACGCCCAAGATTCAATCTATTTACCAACTAGGGAGGCAACTTGAATCATGAAAATTGCAATCGTCGAAGACGATTTGAGCCAACGTACTAAATTACGACAACTAATCGAAAACTTTGCCACCACGAACGACCTTTCCATAACGATCAGTGAATTTGAAGATGGCCTAACTATCGTGGATCAGTTTCATAATGATTTTGACGTGATTTATTTTGATATCCAAATGCCCTTATTAGATGGCATGTCAGCTGCTAAAAAGATTCGCCAGCAGGATCCTAACGTGCTAATCGTTTTCCTCACCAACTATGTTCAGTTTGCCATCGAAGGTTATGCGGTGAACGCCAGCGACTTCTTACTGAAACCCTTAACCGGCTTTAGTTTTCAAGCTCATTTTAAAAAGCTGGTACAACAATTACAGCAACAACAACCCCAGACTTACGTGATTAAAAATAAGACCGGTTGGCGTAAGATTGCTTTAGACGATTTAAGCTATGTGGAATCCGAGGGCCATGCCTTATATTTCCACGTCCATGATGACGTTTACAGCACCCTGGGGGCCTTAAAAAATTTGGAAACAGAACTAGCCGAGTCCCACTTCTTTCGCTGTAATAACTGCTATTTGGTCAACATGAAGCATGTCCAAGGTATCGATGGCCATACTTTACATTTGGGTCAGTCTGATTTGACCATTAGCCGTCCCCGGAAAAAAGCTTTCATGGTGGCTTTGACCAATTATTTGGCCGATGGGGGGCAAAGCTGATGTCCCTGTTGCCGGATATTCCCAGATTGTATACAGCTCTGGCCGAATGGCTGGCCGTTGCCCTAATTGTTTATCAGTTTCAAAATAGTCGTAAAAAGCATTATGGCTTAAACCTTCTGCTCATGGGTGTGGGCCAAGTCGCCTTACAGCTTTGGGTGGGCACTTGGGGCTTGCAGTATTGGGTGTTGGGGATGATCTTAAACGTAGCCTGGATGTATGCCACCTTATTTGTCACGTTGAATCTCCCTTTATTGACCTGTTGCTATAATCTTTGTAAAGGGTTCATTTTTGCGGAGTTTCTAGCCGCTATTTCTTGGCAACTGTACTGTTACTTTTTTATCGACATTGCCAAGATCACCACCTTTGAACTACCGTTTATGTTGATCTGTTATGTTAGTTTAAGTGCTATTTACCTGAAAATCGGTTCTGGCCAACGCCATCAATTGACCCAACAGCGGACAACAAAACGGGAAACTACGCTGGCAGCCATCTCAGCAGTGATTATTTTTGCCGTGAGTAATTTAGGCTTTGTGCTCTCTAATACTGTCTTTACCCTGGGGGTGGTCCAAGCCATTTTCACCTTTCGCACCCTGGTGAATCTCTGCGGCCTATTAATTTTATACATCGAAGAAAACAGCCGTTATAATAGTCACCTCCGGCATGAGTTGCGGGCCATCAACAACGTGGTCCAATTCCAGCATGCTCAATATAAAGCTTATGAAGAAAGCAGTGCTTTGATCCATCAAAAATTTCACGACTTAAAACATCAACTAACCATTATCGAAGCCGAATCCCAAGCCACCAAACGTAAAGCCTACGTCACCGAACTTAAAAAAGACCTGATGGCTTATCAGGCCGCTGTAAAGACCGGCAATCCCGTGGTGGACACCATTCTCACGGAGAAAAACCGGTATTGTTTACAAAAGAAAATCTCTCTAAGCTGTTTGGTCAACGGCAAGGTCGTCAACTTCATGGCAACCATGGACCTCTGCAGTTTGCTGGGCAATGCTTTAGATAATGCCATCGAATCAGTTTTGACCAATGGGGATGTTGACAAACGCTTGATTAAGCTGCAGATCGATCAAAAAGCCAATTTTATAGTTTTCAACTTAACCAACTATTGCGAAACCCCCCTGACCTTTGAAGATGGCCTGCCCATGACCACCAAAAGCGATGAAAAATACCATGGTTATGGCTTAAAAAGCATCCGTTACATCGCCCAGAAATATAACGGTACCGCCGTGGTGAATTTGGAGGACAATTGGTTTACCGTTAAGGTTTTATTACCGTTACCGGCTTCATAAAAACCCCTAGTTTAAAAATATCCGTTTACTTTTTTTATCCATGGATATATAATTTCTATAGTTAAAGAATTTATATTTACCCAGGAGGTATTTTTATGACAACAGTCGTGATGTTAGGCGGCAATGGCTATGTTGGCCGTACCGTCACCGAAAAATGGTTAAAAAAAGACAAGACAGCGGTATTTTATATCGTTTCCCGTAGTGGTAAGAATCAACTGCAAAATTCTAACATTCATAATATTCGTGCCGATGTCACTAACTATGATGAGGTGGTCCAGGCTTTGCCGAATAAAATTGATTACATCCTTGATTTTGTCGGTGCCCCTGATGACGATCCTCAAAAGCTTGTTGCGCGCAATGAAAAACCGGCTCAGGTCATGCAACAAATTGCCGAAACTTATCAGGTGAAGGCCATGGGCTTTATCGGTGGTAAATTAGGCGCCAAGTCCTTCACGAAAATGAAAGCCCAGATTATTCTAGACTTACAAAAGAGCCCGATTCGACTTGCCTCCGTTGAACCCACCCTTATTTATGGTAACGGTCGCCAGGATAAGCTGACCAAAATGGTCCCATTTTTAAAGTTGGCGGGCTTATTTTCAAAAAACTTAAAGCCAGTGCAGGTCAATGATGTGGCCGACGAACTGATTCATAAAATGGTACAAGTTTAGCCAGACTAAATCAGGCATTAAGGTAACAACAATTGATTGAAGGAGTTGCGTTATATGCACGTTAGCAAAAACTTTGAACAAGGCATTTTCGTTTTACTCATTTTAGCCACACAATTTGATCACCGCCCCCTAAAAAGCAGTCAGTTAAGTGAGGTCATGCAGGTTTCCGACTCATCTTTAAAGAAAACTCTGCGAAAATTGGTGGTCGCTGATTTAATTGAATCGACAGCCAGTAAGGATGGGGGCTTTATTTTAAAGCGGACACCTGAAAAAATATCCTTGCTAGATGTCATGCAAGCCATCGATGCGCCGTTGATCAATTACACGTCAACGCGAGTCGCTCAAAGTATTTTTCCGGACACCGCCCACACGAAACAAAGTGAATTAATCGTCGCACAAGCCCTTGAAAAAGGTGGCATCGCCTTTGGACAAGCACTAGCCCAAGTTAAGCTAGATCAACTCCTACAGACCGATAGCTGGTCAAAGGGCAGTATCGATTGGCGGCAACGCATCGTGCCTTAACCAAAAAAGAAGGACCCTGTTATTATTAGATTTTTCAGCTAATAATTGCAGGGCCCTTCTTTTTTCAGATACTTTTTATTGGAATTTATACTTTTTTCATAATTTTAAACTTCATCATGGGATAATTGATGGCAACTTGTAGGCAAATGTTGAACACGTTAGCCAAGGTAGGGGCAAAACTACCGGCAAAAGGACTAACCAAGGCAATCACATAAGGCGGTAGCCAAATGGACAATAAACCCACAAAGATGACAGTGCCAATGTACCAAGGCATCACTTTGCCAATTTCCACATCAGCCCCAAAGACGACTTTCCGTTGGACAATGAAATTCACAATTTGCGCGGCCATATAAGCCAGTAAGAAACTCAAGAAACCACCTAGCCCACCTTGGGTAAGGCCATAGTTAAAAATAAACCAATGCAGCGAAATGCTGCTTAAACCTTTGAACAGTAGCCCTGTTCCCAGCCATAATACAATGAAATTGGTCACCGTTGCCACATTCCCCATGATATTGAATAAAATAAATTCATACATGCTGGGATGTTGCACCTTATAGTGCTTGATCACTGAGACTAGCCGGTTTTGTTGCAATTGTTTACGTTCCATGAAACTCACTCCACTCTGTGCGAACCCTCATGACGTGACCGGTCATCCGATTCGACTTACCAGTCTATTATGCCACACTAAGTCTGATGTTTGGGGGTTTATGCTCAAAAAAATAAAGCGGTTTCATATTTTTTTAGCAAAAAGGGATGTTACTGGCATTTAGCCACTGACATCCCTTAAAAAAAATTATTTCAAACTGTAAACTAAACCGGCATATGGTTCAAGCTTAACCTGTTTATCTTGAATCGATGCATCATGTTGCCCATTAGCAAGTAACAATTTAGACGTTTGATAAGCCACTGACTTCGGAATTTGGTAATCAATAGTTTTGTCTGTGAAATTCGCAATGACCAATAATTTTTGGTCAGACCCTACACGGAGATAACTATAAACATCCGGATTATCAGCATCGAGTAATTCATATTTGCCAGTGGTGACAATATCATAGTCATGGCGCAATTTGATCAGCTGTTGGTAGAAGTAAAAAACGGAATCAGGATCAGCCAAAGCCTTTTCAATGTTCACCGTTTGATAATTGGGATTTAACTTGAACCAGGGTTGGCCCGTGGTAAAACCAGCGTTTTTACCGTCATTCCAAGGTATCGGTGTCCGAGCATTATCTCTGGACTTTAAGTAAATAGCCCGCATGGTACTAGCTTCATCAAAATGATGTTCTTGGGTGAATTCCCGATAAATATTTTTGGTTTCAATATCCTGATAATCGTCGATGGATTTAAAGGCGGCATTGGTCATGCCAATTTCTTCACCTTCATAAACATAAGGTGTCCCTTGCAATAAATGTAAAACCAGCCCCAACATCTTGGCGGATTTAACTCGATATTCAGGCCGTTCATCCCCAAAGCGGGTCACCGGTCTAGCCTGATCATGATTGCTCCAGTAAAGACTGTTCCAGCCATCATTGGCATACATTTTTTCCTGCCAGCGGGTCAAAACTTCTTTTAAGTCCACCAGCTTGAAGCGTTTTTCAGAAAACTTGCCGTAATCCCCATAGTCTAAATGCATATGATCAAAATTAAACACCATGTTTAATTCTTCCCGCTGGGCTTTGGCATACAAGACACCTTCATCAGCACTGGTATGGGGCGTTTCGCCGACAGTCATAATATCATAATTTTTTAAGACTTCCCGATTCATTTCATGTAAGTACTGATGCACTTTCGGCCCATTGGCCGCCCCAGCATAGTAGCTGCCATAATCTTTATTTTGAATGACCGGACCATCAGGATAGGCAGGATCTTTAGAAATCAAAGAAATGACATCCATTCTAAAGCCATCAATACCCTTGTCTAACCAAAAACGCATTAGATCATAGACCTCTTGGCGCACCTTAGGATTTTCCCAGTTTAAATCTGGTTGTTGTTTGGCAAACAAATGTAAATAATATTGGGCCACACTATCCTCATAGGTCCAAGTGGAGCCCCCAAAACTAGAGCCCCAATTATTAGGTTCATGGCCATCAACGGGATCCTTCCAAATATAATAATCATGATAGGGATTATCTTTAGACTGTTTGGCTTGTTGGAACCAGGGATGTTGATCTGAGGTGTGGTTCACGACTAAATCCAAAATAATCTTCAAACCCTTGTCATGAGCGGTCTTTAAAAGTTCATCAAATTCTGCCATGGTGCCAAGTTCTGGTTCAACTTCCCGATAATTAGCAATGTCGTAGCCATTGTCAACTTGTGGTGATTTATAAATTGGATTGAGCCAGAGCACGTCTACCCCTAGCTTGACCAAATAATCCAATTTTTCCGTAATGCCCTTTAAATCACCAATACCATCCCCGTTGGCATCATAAAAGCTCTTGGGATAGATCTGATAAACAACACTTTTTTTCCACCAAGGTATTTCTTTATTCATCATCGTCATCTTCCACCTGTAAATCATTGATATATACAATTGCATCTTTTGCTTGTTCAATAATCGCCTTAACGCGATTGGAACTGATATAAGCCGTTTTTGGTTCCATGGCAAAAGCTAACGCCAGTGGTAAATTCATCCCACTGATAATTTGAGTATGGGGCCGTGTCCGATAGACAAAAAACTTTTGGTTCACACTACCCGCCATCATATCGGTCAGAATAATCACTTCTGTGTCTGCGTCAAAGGTTGCCATCAACTTTTGTACTTTAGTTTCAATTGGTTCATTGTCCAAATAAGCGGACATTTCAATAATTTCATCTTTTGTGGCATCCCCGGTAATAAACTGCAAAGTATCTTTGAGCCCTTGGGCCATACGGTGATGCGATGCTAAAATAATTTTTCGTTCCATTTTATGTCTCCTATGCCTTGAATACGCCGAAGAATGAGCCTGCTAAAGCAATCACAATGACTAACAAGATGATCCGCGTTGGGGTCCATTTCTTGTTATCTAGTAATTTGTAAACCAATAAGGTCAATAGGGCTGGTAATAAAGCCGGCATGATTTTATCTAAAACGCCGGACTGTAACGCTAACCCAACTTTACCAAACTGAAACTTTAACGGTGTCTGTACCTTGACCACAGTTGCCACTAATGCGCCCACAACACTTAAGCCCATGATAGAAGCGGCTTCGGTAAATAAAGTCATTTTGCTGCCCAGGGTAGTCACTAATTTAGTGCCTGACGTATAGCCCACTTCAAACATTTTTACTTTGACAAACCAGAAAACAATATTGGCGATCAGCCAAACAATTGCCCCCAGCGGATTACCTTGAAGGGCCATATACCCGGAAATAGAACCGATAATGGTTGGCCACAATACCCAAACTAAAGTGTCCCCAACACCGGCTAAGGGGCCCATTAGACTGGTTTTCAAGGATTGCACGGCGTCCTTGGATTTAATCCCATCTTTGGCTTCCATTGCAGTTGTCGCCCCAAGGATCATACTGGACATGACCGTCGTTGAATTAAAGTAATTAAAATGATTATCCAAAGCTGCTTGATAGTCATCATCATTTTTATAAATCTTCCGTAAAATTGGTGCCAATGCCCAAGCAACAGCGGGCCCCATCTGGGATTCGTAATTGAATAGATTCACAGCCATAAAATTATAACGGACCCCAGCCCGTCTTAAATCTTTTTTAGTAATGTCCGGATTATTTTGTTTTTGTATTTGATCACTCATCATAATCATCCTCATCTTCATCGTTATCTGCGGTTGCATTATTTGCTGTAGCGGCGGTTGTGTCTGCCTTGCGAGATTCTGAAGTGAAGTACCAATAGGCGCCGGCAAACCCGATTAAGGCAATCCCAAGAACAGGTACTTTCAAATAGGCTGCCAAAACAAAACCGACGATGATATAAGGTAAGAATTTCTTAACTGGCATGTAGTGCATCAACATGGCAATCCCCACGACTGGGAGCATACCCCCGGCAATGGTCAGGCCATTGGTGACCCATTTAGGGATAACCGTCAAAATAAACTTAACAACTTGTGGTCCGACTAAGACAACCAAAGCAGTTGGCACTGCCGTTTGCAAACTAAACAATAGTGGCCCTAACCAAGCTTCACGCCGCATTTTTGAAAACTTATGGGCGTTGGTATCTGTTTGCATTTTATGTGCCAAGAAGTTACAAATGATCCGTGCTAAGACTTCTAATTGAATGGCAATCAACCCAACGGGCAATCCCACGGCAATGGCGGCATTGATCCCAGCACCTGTTCTAATAGCGACAAAGGCGCCGACGATCGTTGCCAACCCATAGTTTGGTGCCGAAGCGCCACCAAGGGCTGCAACCCCCAGCATCATTAATTGGAAAGTCCCACCAATGACTAACGCTGTATGCAGATCCCCCATGATCAACCCCGTGATGGTCCCCACAATAACTGGGAACCAGGACATAATTACCAGACCATTTTGGTCAACCGTCATGTACCCGGCCAAAAGAATGATTAAGATATCTTGTAAAATTTGAATCCCAGACATAATTTTTCACCTTTACTTTAATAGTTTTCTTCAGGATCTGTCGGTACATATTGAATAACCACTGGGATGCCCTTAGACTTGATCGTCTCTAAGTCAGCTTTTTCAGTGTCATCTAAAGCAACAAACTTCGTCACAGGTTTGCGACCATCTTCATTAAAGATGATCCCCAAGTCAACTTTAGGAATTTGAACGCCACCTTCAATTAACTTCAGGAGGGTTGCCGGTTCCTTAACCAGGATCAAAACCCGTTGGGCGTCATACTTGCCGGCATTGAAATTAGTGATGGCTTTTTGAGTATCAATGATGGACATCCCAGTCCCTGCAGGTTTGGACATGCGCATGCTGGCCTTAATGGTTTCATTTTGACTGATCTCATCATCCACAACCATAAAGCGTTTGACTTGTAAACTTTGGGCCCATTGGTTGACGATTAACCCATGAATTAAACGTTGGTCGATTCTTGCTAAAACTACTGTCATAATATAATTCCTCCATTTTGAAATTGATTTCAATTCATATATATCAGTGTTTATGTCTTAATTTTTGGTATTTTTGATATCGATACCAAAAATACTTTGAAAAATTATGCCGATTCTCGCGGCACAATTTGTAAATCCAATTTAATTTTTTGTGCTGGTTCCGTGGTCCCTTTAATATTATCAATCAATACTTCAGCGACTTGTTGGCCCATCTGCGTGATGGGTTGGCGAATCGTGGTCAAGGGATAACTTAAAAACTTCGCCAGGGGCTGATCGTCTACGCCCAGGACACTTAAATCCTGGGGAATCTGAATGTTCAAACTTTTGGCTAAACTCACGATCCCCGTGGCCACTTCGTCGCTGCCAGTAATAATGGCATCCGGTTTTTGGGCCATTTGACTGAGTTGTTTTAAAATAGCTTGGCCATCTTCAATACTGTGGGCATTGGTGAATAACCAGGCGGGATTAAAGCTCAAGTCATGGGCTTGTAAAGCCGTGGTGAATCCTAGGTAACGATCGCTATCAAAATTTTTGCCCCGTTGTTGTAGTAGCAAACTGTCCCGGCCGGTACAGTAGGCAATTTTTGTCTTACCCTTGCTGATAAGGTATTCGGTGCCTTGACGCAGACCGTTAAATTGATCCCCAATCACCATGGGAATGGTATCTTCATCCACATACTCGTTACAAACCGCAATTTGACCATATTTTTGATAGCCTTTGATAATATCCCAATCATTTTCCAAGGCACATAGGATAATACCATCCACCTGATGACGTTTTAAATAATCTAAGGCGGTTAATTCATTTTGTTTACGGCCAAAGGTTTGAATGATCAAGGTTTTATAATGCAGTTTATCAACGGTCCGTTCAATGGCATTAATCAAATAAGAGAAAAACGGGTTGATGATTTCTGGCACAACTACGCCGATGGTCTGAGAACCTGAGCCCCGCATCTGCCGGGCGGCTTGCATGGGCACGTAACCCAATTTATCCATGGCCCAAAACACTTTATCTTTTTTGGCTTTAGAAACATGGGGATAATCATTGATCACCCTGGAAACTGTTGTGACCGAAACCCCGGCCAATTGAGCCACTTCTGATATCGTTACCAAAATTTACCACCTCGCTTTATGTAATCGCTGACATCATTATAGCACGGGTTTAAAAAAATTCAAATACTTTTTGGTATCGATATCAATAATTCATTTCAACGAGCTAAATGCTACCCGCATGTTTTTTGAATGTCGTTAAGCGTGTTTGCTTGAACGTTGCCAGTCGTTAATTTTATTCAGCGTCAGGCGTTCCACCGTCAGCTCGGAAATATGAGTGCTGATCCAGTTAATGTCTTGATTCCACCAGGCAAACGCCGAAAGCGCCGTCCGAATTGCCAGTGGAAAGCGCATCTTAATGACGCTAGCCGGATTACCCCCAACGATGGCATAAGCTGGTACGTCTTTAGCAACCAAACTATTGGCCCCAATAATAGCCCCATCGCCAATGGTCACCCCTGGTAGCACGGTGACGTTTTGCCCAAACCAAACGTCATTGCCCACAACGGTGTCGCCCTTTAAGGGTAAATCGGTTAATTGCGGGGTAAATTTTTCCCAGCCATTGGCTAAGATATTAAAGGGATAAGTGGTGGCCCCTTTTTGCACATGATTGGCGCCATTCATGATAAACTCAATGCCCTTGGCGATGGCACAGAATTTGCCAATAATCAATTTATCTCCCAAGAATTCGTAATGATGGGTCACATGTTGTTCAAACTCCTCGGGGTGGTCAGGGTCATCATAATAGGTATAGTCCCCCACCAAAATATTCGGGCGGGTGATCACATTTTTGATGTAAACTACTTCTTTGATACTAGGATTAGGATAAATTGCCTTTGGATCTGGTCCAATCGTCATTTCGTCAACTCCTTGTGTATGCTATGTGTCTATTATTGTATGGCGTGGTTGGTTTTGCAATCCTTTTCAAAACTAAAAAAAAAGAATTATCTGCCATCAACCAAGATCGCAAACAATTCTTAAATACCATCTAACGTAACAAATAGCCACCATCTACGGGGAGCATCACCCCGGTAACATAATCAGACGCTGAGCTGGCCAAAAAGACCATGGGACCCATTAATTCTTCAGGGACGCCCCACTCCCCAGAAGGAATATGCCCTTTTATTTCCGGTCCCCGCACGGGATCTTCTTGCAGGGGTTTGGTCATGTCCGTGCTGATATAGCCTGGTGCTAACCCGTTCACTTGAATGTGATAAGGGGCTAGCGCATCGGCATAAGCTCTAGTCAAGCCCAGAATGCCGTGCTTGCTGGCAGCATAAGGAAAGATAAATTTACCCGCCCGATAGGATTGCATGGAACCAATGTTGATGATTTTCCCGGACTTTTGTTTGGCCATGACTTTAGCCGCGGCATGGGCTAAGAAATAGCTGGCATTTAAATTCAAATCAATGACTTTCAGCCAATCTTCGTCTTTGAAGTCCAGGACGTCATTCCGTAGCTGCATCCCGGCATTGTTCACCAAAATATCTAAATGGCCAAATTGCTTGATCACCGCGGCCACGATCTTGTCCGCTGCACCAGGTTCAGTGATGTCCTGTTGTAAAAAAGCAATTTGTTGGCCATTGGCTTCAACTGCTGTTTGCACCTCAGCCCAGCCATCGCGCTTGCGACTGACCACAAAAATATCCGCCCCATAAATCGATAGGGCGATGGCATAATATTTGCCCAAGCCCTTGGCTCCCCCAGTAATTAAAGCTACTTTATTTTTCAATGAAAAACTATCACGATTAAATATCATTGTTTTCAACTTCCTTTACATTTCAATAAGTACTTTGGCCGATTGATTACTGTCCTTGGCCACTGCAAATGCCTCTGCATAATCGGCAGCCTTGAATACCTGAGTCACCACATTTTTGATGGCCGCATTTTGGGAAAGAATCTGTAAAGCTTGATCAATTTCGTCTTTAAAGCGGAAACTGCCCTTGTAAGTCAATTCTTTGCCATTAATTGATGACATGTTAACGGCTATATTTTGGTCCAGCATCATACCCACTTGAATAATGGTGCCACCTAAAGCGGCGGCCTTAAAAGCGGCACTAATCGCTGGGGCAGCCCCAGAACATTCCAAAATAACATCATACGTATTAGCTGGTAACTTGGCTTGGCTAACATTGATCACGTCAGTTGCCCCTAAATCCTTGGCCCGTTGCAAAGGCGCGTCTAACACATCAGACACCGTCACGCTACTGGCGCCCAAGGTCAATGCCCCACCGGCAGCTAGTAACCCAATGGGCCCGGCACCGGAAACTAAGACTTTCTTAGCCTTGACACCACCGGCCAAGGTAATGGCATGCAATCCCACAGCTAAGGGCTCCGCTAAGGCAGCCGTTTCTAGGGACACATTATCTGGGACAAGCCGAATTTGATCCGGCCGTACTGCCATTTTAGTCACCATGCCGCCTTGGGTATGGGGCAAATACTGAGCCGACCCTAAATAACGACCATTGGGCCAAATCTCCGGTTGATCCGGTAAATTTACCTGAGGTTCCCCAAATGTGGCCGGATGCACCGTGATTTTGGCACCTTTGGGTATTGTTTGGTCATTAACGACAACCGCTTCGTCCAAAATACCACTAACTTCATGGCCAGGAATTAATGGTTCGCGAATAACCGATTGGCCCACTGAGCCATCGGCCAAATAATGTAGATCAGAACCACAGATGCCGATAAATTTAGGACTAATAGTCACTTGCTTATCTGTAGGAGCCACTTCAGGGACATCTTTAAGTGCTATTTTGCCTTTACCAGAAATAACAATTGCTTTCATAATGAACCTCCCAATTGTAACCGCTTACCATTTTAGGTGTATCGATACACCTAAAATATAAATCAGCTGACGCGATTTGTCAATCACTACGATTACCATAGTGCCCGTTGAATTGTAATTGCTTTCAAATTGCTTTAAACTCAATTTAATATAAACAATGATTATAAGAGGTTTTTTTAATGGAAAATGTAACGATTGCCGACGTGGCGAAAGCTGCTGGGGTTTCAGTCACCACGGTTTCCCGTTTTATCAATCAAAACTATGGCAAAATGAGCCCGGCAACCAAATCAAAAATCGAAAATGTGATTCAAAAACTCAATTATCACCCTTCTGCTTCCGCCCGGGGGATGCGGACCAAACGCTCCAACTTAATCGGCGTGGTGGTCGGCGATATTTCGAATGTTTTTTCCTCACGTTTATTTAGTGGCATTTATGATATCTTGCAACCTCAAAATTATAGTGTGTTGTTGCTAAACGCCAACAACTCGGCCACAGAAGAAACCAAGGGTATTGATCGCCTGTTGGAACAACAAATTGACGGTTTAATTATTCAACCCAGTCAAAATGATTTTAACAATTATCAATTTATCACGGCCGCTGACATCCCCTTTGTAACGGTGGATCGTTATTTACAAAACCAGCCCCAGACTATTCGCAAAGTAACAACGAATAATTTGCAAGCCAGCCAGCAGACTGCTGCGGAGTTGTTGCAGGCGGGCTATCAGCGCTTTATTTTAATCAGCGACTTAGCTGTTCCTACTTCGGCTCAGATTCCGCGAATCGCCGGGTTTTCCGCACTGACCAACAATATAACCACGCTTAATGTGGCCAATCATCCTGATAGCTGGCTGACCGCTCAGCTTCAGCAGTTGTTGCCTGAGGTGACTGAAAAAACAGTAATCGTGTCTTTGATGGGTCCCTTATTATTCAAAGCCTTGGCTAGTTTGCGTCAGCTGAACATTACTTTTCCAGATCAGGTTGGCTTAATTAGTTTTGACGACTGGAATTGGGCCCAATTTGTCAATAATGGCATCGATTTGATTCAACAAGACCCCTTTAAAATGGGGCAAAGTGCCGCCAAAGCCTTACTGGCCACGATGCAAAAACAGCCTTCAGTCAACTCGAATACCATTACCATTCCCGCGCAACGAATCAAGGGACATTCTCTATAAATATTTATCGATTAACAAACTATATTTATTGATAAACAATAAATATCATGCTATGATTGCTTTAAAAATAGGCGGGAGTCTGAACAAGCAATGAAAATCCGCACGTTGTTCTTAAAAAGTGTCTTGATTGGCGTTAGTATCATTGTCTTATTATTCGCAATCTTTATCTTTCCCCATATCCCAAGTGTTGTTCATCAAGCTTATCCCAGTATTACTTGGGAACGTTTTGTCTTTAGCGGTAGTTTATATGGTTCTGCCCTTTGTTTTTACACTGCGGCAGTTTATGCTTGGCGCATTTTAAGCCTAATTGACCAGCACGCTGTTTTTTCCGGTCAAACTCTCAAAGCGCTGACAGCAATCAAATACCTTACCAGTGGCATGGGCTGTTGTTACTTACTGTTATTACCAATGGTTTATCACATTGCCCGTATCACCAACGCTCCGAAAATGCCCCTCATGGTTTTAGCAGTAGCACTGGTGCCCTTTATTTGTGCCGTTGTGGCCGCTATTTTAAAAAATCTTTTCAAACAAGCGATAACCATGAAGCTGGAAAATCAACGTATTATCTAGCCGTTAATTAATCGTCAACTAGTCAGGAGTTGGTTTGGTCCATGAAAATTCAAACGTTGTTTTTAAAAATTGCTTTAGTTGCACTTGGCGTGGTTGTTTTATTATTTTGCCTATTCGCCTTTCCCCGAATTCCCGGCGCACTTATCCGGGAATATCCCCATATTGGTTTAGAACGGCCGCTATTTATGGTGGGGCTGTACGGCTCAGCCCTGTTCTTTTACGTGGCTGAATTTCATGCCTTTCATATCCTGCAATTGGTGGACCGTAATGATGTGTTCTCCGGTAAAGCCCTTCAAGCAATTGCCACGATCAAACACGTCATCTTTGCCATGGGAATTTGCTACTTGGCATTTCTCCCCTTAATTTATCGCGTGGCTGACTACGAAGATGCCCCGGGCCTGATTTTAATCGGCGGTGCAGTAGTCCTCGTTCCTTTTACCATCTCGGTTTTTGCGGCTATCTTGGAAAAACTTCTAAAGAAAGCAACGGCCATCAACCTTGAAAATCAATACACAGTGTGAGGGTCATCATGGCAATTATTGTAAATCTAGATGTGATGCTAGCTAAGCGTAAAATGTCCGTCACTGAATTATCAACCCAAGTTGGTATCACCATGGCTAATATTTCTATTCTCAAAACTGGTAAAGCTAAAGCTATCCGCTTCTCCACTCTTGATAAAATTTGTCGTGCTCTGGAGTGCCAACCTGGCGATATTTTAGAATTTAACGACACTGAATAATTGATAACTTTAAAACTCAGGCGATATATGTTCTTTTCATAATCTTCAAACTAAATCAAGCCACCAACTTTGTCGTACCTGAGTTGGTGGCTTGATTTAGTTTGTTCGTATTACATTAATGCTTGGCAGCTGAAGCAGTCACTTCACTGTGCTTTGGATCATTAAGATTATCCTTGGCAATTTTTTGCCGGTTATAAAGCATCAATGCCAATGTCACAAGACTAACAATAATTGGTCCGATGATGTTTAAATTCACACTAAATTGATAGACGATCCAGGCTAAGGGACTAGCAGCAAAATCAATGCTAGCAACTGAATGGGTCCCTGCTGGAATTAAATTGGCTTGCACCATGTGGACTGCTTTGGTAAAAATAGTTGCTAAGGTCGTTGCTGAAAGAACACCCAACACTAGACTGACTAAACCCACGATAAACGAGCGTAAAACATTCCCCTTTGTGTAAGGCAAAACCAATGGGAAAATGTAAATCAATCCGGATAAACTTGCCAAGGGTAAAAATTCATTCCCTGGTACAACCACGGATAGAAACAGAATTGTTGGTACCAACAATAACGACACAACTAACGTCGTTGGATGCCCAATGACTAAGGCGGGGGTCATTCCAATACTGAAGGTTCGACCAGAAAACCGTTTTTTGATTAGTTCTTGAGAACGTTTCGAAATCGGATTCAAGCCTTCAATAAACAAACTGGTAATTCTGGGAATCAATACCATCACGGCACTTAAAATAATTCCGAGTTGTAAAACCTTGGAAACAGGATAGCGAGCTAGAAAACCTAATAAGATACCAATGATAACACCCAATAAAATCGGGTCGCCCAAAATACCAAATTTTTTCTTTAGCTTATCCGCATCAAAATCAATTTTATTCAATCCAGGAATACGTTCAATCAACCAGTTGACGCCAATGGCAAAAGGAATGAAACTAACACAAAACGCCTGGGGTAGCGAAATCCCTTTTAGATCAGGGCCATAAAAAGCTTCAACTTTCTTTTGTGACCGATCGGCACCCACCAATGTGACAATAATGGTGATAATTACGGCAAAGGCACCCCATAAAAAGCTGTTCGTAGCGATGGAAACTAATGAACCAATAAACGCAAAATGCCAGTAATTCCATAAATCAATGTTCAAAGTTTGTGTGGTTTTAGTCAGCAACATCAAGATATTAATTGCCAATCCCAAGGGAATGATAATCGCACCAACCTGAGTCCCAAAGGCAACTGTGGAAGCGGCTGGCCAACCTATATCCAATGTATAAAGATGCAACTTATAGATCTTAACCATGGCATTAACAGCTGGTCCCAAGTTATCTGCTAACAGTTTGGTAATCACACTTAAACCAACAAACCCCACACCAACAGATAAGCCAGATTTAATCGACTTCCCAGGCCCCATCCCTAACAGCAAGCCAAAAACAATAAAGATAATTGGCATCATGACACTGGCACCTAAAGACATTATGTAACTAATGACACCCATAAAATAACCTCCCAAAACTAAATTGTAGTGCTGAAGATAATGGCAAAATATTTCTATATAAGAAATGATAATCCCTTAAAAGAAATTTCAACTGAAGTATAGCGCTTTCTCGAACAAATTTGCAAGCGATTTCACAAACAAAATAAAAAAGAAAGCTCATAATATAGTAGCTTTCTTTAGCCTAACCGTAGAAAAAAACCGCTGACCCAGCAATTGCCAAGTCAACGGTCAATGAAACTAATCTTTCAATTGCGCTTTAAATTTGATATTTTCCAGCGTCAGACGACTGGTATCTCTGAATACCACATCAGCGGCACTTAGTAAGTCAGCATCCCCGATGCCAATGGAAAATTCCCCGGCACCATTTATCGCTGCGATCCCGGCAACGGCATCTTCCACGCCAGCCACTTGGGCCACAGGCAACCCTAATAATTCGGCGGATTTCACAAAAATCTCCGGATCAGGTTTGCCATGATGCAATGTGTTAGGATCCACCACGCCCACAAACTTATTAGCTAACCCCAATTTATCTAAAATTAAGGGGGCATTTTTAGAGGCTGAGGCAATTGCCATTTTGTAATGTTCCCGCTGTAATTCTGCCAAAAAATCCGAAATACCTGGCAAAATATCATCGGGGGTCAAAGTGGCGATCAAAGCTTGGTAACGGTCATTTTTTTGTTGGGCTAATTTCTCTTTTTCAGCTTGGGAATAATCATTTTCATGACCTCCAGCTTTTAAGATCAACTCTAAAGATGCCATCCGGCTGATGCCCCGCAGGCTATCAGCTAGGTCTTGGGTCCAAGGTGTGCCGACCTTATCGGCAGTTTGGCGCCAGGCCTGGCCGTGAAAACGAGCGGTATCTGTAATGACCCCATCTAAATCAAAGGCAAAACCTTTTACATCTGTAAACTTCATGGTCATCGATCCTCCCGGGTTAAATTAAGGGAATCCCCTGCTAAATCAACAGTTAGTGGCTCCCCTTGGCGTAACTTCAACGTGGTGCCAGTGGCATCAACATTAACCTCGATCAAACGGCCTCTAAATAACACTCTAAACTGATAAGCCGTCCATTGTTTTGGTAGAAATGGTTTAAAATGCAACTTGCCATCACGAATCCGCATCCCTGCAAAACCTTGCACAATCGCTAACCAGGCCCCGGTCATACTGGTAATATGCAACCCATCTTCGGTGTCGTTATTATAGTTGTCCAGGTCCAACCGGGCGGTGCGGGCATACATTTCAACCGCTTTGTCATCTTCGTTTAAATCCGCCGCTAAAATCGCGTGAACAGATGGCGACAAGCTGGATTCATGGACGGTCAGAGGTTCATAAAAATCAAAATTGCGTTTCTTGGTGGCCATATCAAAATCATCGATAAAGTACCAAATCCCCTGGAGCACATCAGCCTGCTTGATAAACGGCGAACGCAACACTTTATCCCAAGACCAGTGCTGGTTAATGGGCCGTTCTTCAGGTTTCAAGCTTGAAGCTGGGCGAATATCCTTATCAAAAAAGTCATCATTTTGAATAAACACACCAGTTTCCTCATCTACCCCTAGGTAGATATTAGCAATAATATCCTGCCAATGCTGGGCTTCTTCTGAGCTCACCTGTAACTGGGCGGCTTTGTCTGAACTGACTTTCGGCAAGGTCGCCAAAGTATATTTCAAAGTCCATTGGGCCAACAGGTTGGTGTACCAGTTATTGTTCACATTATTCTCATATTCATTGGGTCCAGTGACCCCATGGATCACATACTTTTGGCGCCGTTTAGAATAATGGACCCGATCGGCCCAAAATCTAGCAATGCCCACCAAAACATCAATGCCTTGGGTCTTCAAGTAACTATCGTCGCCGGTATAGCGGGTATAGTTATAAATGGCATAGGCAATGGTCCCATTACGGTGAATCTCTTCAAAGGTGATTTCCCATTCATTATGGTTCTCAATGCCATTAAAGGTCACCATGGGATACAGTGCGCCCTTTAAGCCTTGTTGCTGGGCATTATGCACCGCCCCAGGTAATTGCTGATGACGATACTCTAATAAATGCCGGGCAACTTTAGGATCACTGATCCCTAAATAAACGGGCAAGGCAAAGGCCTCTGTATCCCAATAGGTGGCACCCCCGTATTTTTCACCGGTAAAGCCTTTCGGTCCAATATTTAAGCGTTTATCTTCTCCGTAATAAGTGGAAAATAATTGGAATAAATTGAAGCGAATCCCTTGTTGGGCTTCGGCATCCCCTTGAATTTGAATGTCGGAAATTTGCCACCGCTGCGCCCAAGCCTGAGCATGGGCGGCCAACAATTGCGCAAAACTGGCACCGGAGACTTTAGCTAATAAGGCCTCAGTTTTACTTTGCAATTGATCAGTCTCATAGTCCCTAGACGTGGTGACGATCACTTTCTTATCCAAAACAACTGTGGCATTGGGTGCCAATTGGCCATTGAAGTCATTGGTTACTTCCAAATCACTAGTTTTGGCTGCTTCAGCGTGTAAGCCTTGGACCTGGTTGGTCATCCCCACCCCTAAGGTAAAACGGGGAGTACCGAAATTGTTGGGGATAGTTTCCGTGGCCATATAGCCGGTGGTTTCATGGGCCACTTGCTGGGTCACATTCCAAAAATGATCCCCATAGTTAGAATCCTCATTGACCACATCTGCATCTAAACTGGCCTGTAATTCCAACACCACGGATTTGGCACTTAAATTGGTCACTGTCACTTGTTGGGCGGATAACTCTTTTTGCGCCAAGCTCAAGAAACGTTGGAATTTAAAGCCAATGCGCAAATCACCCCGGACTAATATAAAACTACGAGTCAATAATCCCTGTTTCATATCCAGATCTAATTTGAAATCTGTAATGGTATCCTTAGCTAAATCCAAGTGATGGCCATTGATCAGGGTATTAATTTTAATGAAATTAAGGGCATTGATCACTTTGCCAAAATATTCTGGGTAGCCATTTTTCCACCAGCCAACCCGGGTTTTATCTGGAAACCAAACACCCCCGATATAAATACCTGGTAAAGAATCGCCGCTGTAGTCTTCTTCAAAGAAGCCCCGCATGCCCATATATTCATTGCCTAGACTGGTCATTGATTCTTGAAGCCGTCGATTTTCAATACTAAATTTGTCGGTTGTAATATGCCACGGATCTATTTCAAAAATACGTTTCACAAAATCAGCCTCCTG
Organism: Agrilactobacillus composti DSM 18527 = JCM 14202; assembly: GCF_001436375.1. Taxonomy (GTDB): domain Bacteria; phylum Bacillota; class Bacilli; order Lactobacillales; family Lactobacillaceae; genus Agrilactobacillus; species Agrilactobacillus composti. Next base: position 25,437 of record NZ_AZGA01000015.1, read on the forward strand.
ATATTTTAGTTGGAAATGACCGCTTCAGAATCCTTATCAAAGAAATGAGCCTTACTCATTTCAAAAGCCATTTCCACATGCTCTCCAGGTTTATGATAGTCTCTGGCATTGACTTGTGCAACGAATTCCGTTTCACCGGTCTTGGAATAAAGCATTGAATCAGTTCCTAGGAATTCTGAAACCTCTACATCAGCTTGAACCACCGCATCGGCCATGGCTTCTAAAGCTACTTCTTCGGTATGAATATCCTCTGGCCGAATCCCTACAATGAGGTCTTTGTCGTTATAACCCTTATCTAATAAAGTTTTCAACCGACCTTCTGGCACTTTCACGCTCAGACCTTTGCCGTTAGAGACAGTGCCGTCATGTAAATGGGCATCAAAGAAGTTCATGGCAGGGGAACCCATAAAGCCGGCAACGAATTTATTAACGGGCTTGTTGTATAAATCATCGGGCGTCCCCACTTGTTGAATGCGACCTTTATTCATAATGACGATGCGATCAGCCATGGTCATAGCTTCGATTTGGTCATGAGTCACATAAATCATGTTGGTGGCTAAGCGCTGGTGTAATTGGGCAATTTCGGTCCGCATTTGCACCCGTAACTTAGCATCCAGGTTAGACAAAGGTTCATCTAAGAGGAATAACTGGGCATCCCGCACAATGGCCCGCCCTAAGGCGACCCGTTGCCGTTGTCCCCCGGAAAGGGCGCCGGGTTTACGTTGCAGGTACTCGGTTAACCCGAGAATTTCCGCCGCATCGTTGACCCGTTTTTGAATATCAGCTTTAGGCATTTTCCGAATCTTTAACCCAAAGGCCATATTGTCAAATACCGACATTTGAGGATATAAAGCATAGTTTTGAAAAACCATGGCAATGTTACGATCTTTAGGATGGACTTTGTTCATGAGCTTGCCGCCCATCTTCAAGTCCCCCTTGGTAATATCCTCCAGACCAGCAATCATCCGCAGGGTGGTGGACTTGCCACAACCAGAAGGCCCTACAAAGACCACGAATTCCCCATCGGCAATCTCTAAGTTAAAGTCAATGACAGAATCACTATCATTGCCGGGATATCTTTTATATATATGTTCCAATGAAATTTCAGTCATCTTAACCCGCTCCTTCAAAAGCTTTTTTCTAGCAGTGCTTGATCAATTTATTGGCGAACCAAGCACTCAAAGACATACTGCATAATAAAAATAAGAAGAGTAAGTGAATTTGAATATTCAGACCTAACATCAAAATCACACCTAAAGTGGCCCCGATAAAACGTAGGGGTTGGGCCAACCATAGTTGCAGTGGTGCCACGGCCAATATTTGCCCGAAGACCACGCTGAGATAGGCCATCACGCCTAATATCCCCAGGGCCATCAAGGCAGCCCCCAAGAGTGGGTTAGCTTTGACCAGGACAAAAGTTTGCAGCCAAGCCACGCCCAGTAAGGCGGCGCCTAAATTCAACGGCCATTGCCGTAACGCGGTCAAATACTGATGCCAACTGGTTTTGAAGTAAGTGTTGTTAGCCGTCTGCAACCAAGTGTGCACACTTGAAAAGACAGCCGTGGTGGCCGGGATGAGAAAACAGGCCCCACTTAACCACAACAAGACCAACACCATAGTGGCGATCAGCCCCTGGGGCAATGCCAGCCAAAAAATCAGCATGATCCAAAAGGGCAATGTAATGGCAAACCACACCAGGTTAATGGAAATTAGACTGGTGAGCCAGTTGCCCACAGCCATGAGTTTTTGACCGAATTTTGATTGTAGATTGAGCATCCCTTACCCCTCCTATGTTTATTTCACAGCGCCATCGGTGACGCCTTTAATGATGTAACGTTGGGCAAAGGCGTAAAAGATGATGACTGGCAGAATGGATAATGCCAAGCCAGCCAGTGCCAAATGCCACTGTTTGGTATATTGTCCAAAGAAGAAGAACATTTGTAATGGAATCGTATATTGATTTTGCGGTAAGACGAGGGATGGTAATAGATAATCATTCCAAAGGGCGATGATATTCAAAATACCCACAGTGGTGGTGATCGGTGTCAGCATGGGAAAGATGATTTTGAAAAATGTCTGCAGGCGATTAGCCCCTTCTAACTCCGCTGATTCATCCATGGATACTGGAATCGAGGCAATGGTCCCTTGATATAAGAAGATGGATAAGCTGGACTGGAAGCCGATATACATAAAAATCAAACCCCACATATTCAGCATGTGGACCCGACCAAAATTGGCCGTCAAAGGAATCATGACGGTTTGGAAAGGAATCAACATGGCAGAGACAAATAACATTAAAATCCCGCCGGAAATCTTGCTGTGATTCCGTTGCAAGGCATAAGCTGCCATGGCAGAAAACACAATAATCAAGACAACCCCAACCACCGTGATAATCAAGGAATTCCCCAAAGACCGGAGAAAATCTAAGGCCTTAAAAGAATTCACATAGTTATCGCCAGTAGCCGGACTGGGTAAGCTCAAAACAGAAGCAAATATGCCTTTAGGTGTTTTAAACGAGTTGGTTAAGATCAGATAAAATGGGAAAATCCAAAGCAAGCCTAACAAGAAGCTGACCAGTGCAATGACTAATTTGCTTGTCTTTTTCATTACAAATCAACCTCCCGTTTTCTTGTGTAGTAAACCTGCAATAGGGAAATCGCACCCACGATGACAAAGAATACCAAGGCTTTGGCTTCGGCTCTGGCAAAATCATTTTCAGAATAGGCCGTATTGACAATGTTCATGGCCAACATTTCCGTGGACTTGTAAGGCCCCCCATTGGTCAAGGACAAGTTAGGATCGTAAAGCTTGAAGCCATTGGACAGTGTCAAGAACATGCTCACGGTAAAAGCTGGAGCAATCATTGGAAACGTGATATTCCAAAAACGCTGCCAGGGACTGGCGCCGTCGATTTCCGCGGCTTCAATGACTTCGGTGGGAATATTTTGCAGGTACGCGATATAGATGATCATGATGTACCCACTCATCTGCCACAAAGTCACGATGACCAAGCCCCAAAAACCAGTGGTTTGATTGGTCAACCACCCAGAAAAGCCCAGGGCATCAAAGACTTGTGTGAAAATAAATTGCCAGATAAAACCTAGAATTAAACCACCAATTAAGTTGGGCATGAAGAAAACAGTTCTTAATAAATTATTGCCCTTAAATTTACGGGTTACTAATAATGCTAATGACAGGCCAATCACGTTGAGTAAAATTACAGTCACAACGACAAATTTCACAGTAAACCACAAAGCGGCTAAAAAGCCGCCGTCTTGAAATACTGTAATGTAATTTTTAAATCCTAGCATCGTGGTATAAGTCAAGCCATCCCAGTTGGTGAATGAGTAAAAGATTCCCATTAACGCGGGGATGAAGACCACCAGTGCCAGGGCAACGAGGGTCGGCGTGACGAAAAGCCAAAATGATAAACTGCGATTTTTCATCGTAATTCCCCCTCTGAAGGTGCCAAACTAGCTTATTACTTGTTTTGTTGGGTCTTCCACCCATCAATCGAGTTTTTAACGGTCTTATCCCAACTTTGTTTACCGGCTAAATAGCGTTGTAAGTTTGGTTGGAATGTATTTGGATCCCAAGAAGTCCCGGTATATGCTGGGAAGGCCCAACCAGTTGTGGCTTTTCTTTGGGAATAATCAAAAACAACTTGCGACAATGGATCGGCCATCTTGAAGTTATCATAGCCCTTGTAAGCTGGCACAAAGTGTAACTTGTTGACAACATCTTTCTTGCCGGCATCAGAAGTATAGAGCCAAGCTAAGAAATCAGTGGCGGCTTTTTGTTCCTTGGTAGATTTCTTTTTATTAACTGCCCAGTATAAAGAAGTGCCCACTGGTAATTTGTCTTCTTGGCCTTTAACTGGAATTGGAATCATGCCGATTTGGTTCTTGGCAAAGTTTTTATCAATTTGTTCAACCGTTGGGTAAATCCAGTCCCCTTGTTGAATCATAGCAGCTTTACCTTGAGAGAAGTATTGGTTGACTTGTTGGCTGTAATCCATTTGCATCACTGGTTTGATAGAGAACTTGTTTTGCAAATCGATCATTTGTTTCATTTCTTCATTGGCTGTAAATTTCATGGATTTAGAATCATACATCTTTTTAGCATTACCATTGAATTCTTGACCAATATAAAGGTTGGCTAAGTGATCAGATAAGACCCAAGTCTCTTTACCAGGTAAGGCAAAGACGCCTTTAATGCCTAATTCAGATTTCTTATCATTCAATGTGTTCACAGCATTGACTAAGTCGTCATAGGTCTTGATACTGGTTGGGTCGATGCCGGCTTTTTGGAAAACTTCTTTATTGTAAACAAAGCCATAACCTTCAATGTTAAATGGAATCCCCAGGGTTTTGCTGCCAATTTGAACGGCTGAGGCTGTTCCTGGTAAAGCGGCCTTTGCAACCTTTGTCTTGGATAAGTCAGCGGCTTGGGCGGAGAATTGTTTGGCATCTGCCGGACCGGCCAGACTAAAGATAGTTGGGGCATTCCCCGAAGAAATCCGGGTCTTCAAAACAGGATTATATTCTGTCCCCCCACCGATAGAAGAAACGGTGATTTTCACATTCGGATGAGTCTTTTCATATTCGGTAGCAATTTGTTTCAGTTGCTTGTTAACTTCAACTTTCCCCTGCAATATCGAAATTGTCGTCTTACCATTTGATGAACTAGAACTGGAACTCCCACTGCTACATGCTGCTAATGCTGTTGTTGTCGCCAAAGCTGCCATAGCCATGACCGCAATTTTCTTCCAACCTATCTTCATTTTAGATAGCCTCCTCAATAAATTCTTTTTGAATTACAATTTTTATTATGGACTGATGAAAGCGATTGCACAATCCATAAGGCTGATGTTACCGGTAACAGAAATCTTTTTATCAATCGTCAAAAATTACAACTGCCGTTCTAAAATTAAAGGTTCTCCGGTAAAGGCAATGATGCCGTCTACCACGTTGGCCACCCGGTCGGTGATTAGTTCCGTGTATTCCCCAGAATCTATTGCCACAATCAAATCCCCCTTAAAGGGCTGTAGCGCAAAGAGACCTACCCGTTGTTGGCTCGCCGTTTCATAAGTGACCTGTAGCACACTGCCATTTAAGTCGGTGACCTGATACTTCCCTTCAGCCATAATGGGGTCTTGCTTCAGGGCACTGAACCGCTGGATGAAATCGGATAAATCAGTTTTAGCTTGATCTGGTTGTAGAGCAATGATGTCCCGATCAAACAGGGATGGTAAATGGGTGGCTTCAAATTCCTCCCCGGCGTAGAGCAGCATACTGCCCTTTTCAAAATACTTGAAAGCCAAGGCATTGCGCCGGGTATCGATGTCTTGCATGTAGCTGGCGGCCCGTTCATTGTCATGATTTTCCAAAAAGCGCATTTTTACATAATTCTTCGGATAAGTCACATCCATGCGATTTAATAAGCGGGCATATTCAGCCAGGGTCAGTTCACCCTTTAAGGTCGCTTTAAAGGCCTCGATCACATCATATTCATAGGTCATGTCAAAGGCTTGATAGATCTCCGCATCTGAGGATTCTTCGTAACCCATATCCCGGACTATTTTAATAAATTCAGGATGATTGGTCTCAGCCAACCAAATGTAATGCTTGTCTGGATCAACCGTGGCCACGTCAGCTCGGGCCTTCAGCCAAAAAGCCAGCGGTACCATGGGGGCCACGTCACATCTAAAGCCATCCACATAGCCAGCCCATAGTTGCAACGTTTCGATTTGATAGTCCCAAAGCGCAGGTTGACTGTAATCTAAATCCACCACATCTGACCAGTCAGCAGTGCGATTGCCCATTTGGCCTTGCTCGTTTTTATAAAACCATTCTGGATGGGTTTTAGCTAAGACTGAATCGGGGGCCGTATGGTTATAGACCACGTCTAAAATCACCCGCATCCCCAATTCATGACTTTGGGCCACAAAGGCTTCTAAATCCCCAAAGGTTCCTTGGGCGGGGTCAATTTGCCGATAATCTTGAATGGCGTAAGGGGAGCCCAAGGTGCCTTTGCGCTGGACTGTGCCAGTGGGTTGAATGGGCATGAGCCAAACAATCGTCGTTCCCAAAGCCCGTATCCGCGGTAAATCCGCCATAGCGGCTTTGATCGTGCCTTCAGGGGTGTGGTTCCGGACAAAAATCGAATAAACAATATCGTTTCTTAACGTAATCGTGGTATCAACTGCCATTTTATTCACCTATCCTCTTTAAATTTCAAAACAACGCTGCTATAAGGCGCCAAAGTCACACCCTGGGGCTGACAATTCGCCGCACCAATTTGATACAAGTTGCCCGCAATTTCTTGGGGAAAATTAACCTGCTGATCAGTATCACTATAATTACAAACCACCGCCACTTGGGTTTGCTTAAATGTTCGTAAATAACCATAAACAGCTGCTGGGGTAATCAAGAAGGCTTGGGTCCCCTGGGCAAAAACGGCTTGTTGCTTGAACTTGATGATTTGACGGTAACAAGCTAAAATCTGCGTTCGTTGGACTTTAGTCGTCACTTTCGTAGAATCTTTTTCACCCCACTTCCACGGTCGGACGTCTGAAAAGCCGCGATATTGGTCGTTCGTCCAGGCCATGGGACCCCGGGCGGTCATCTTATGAGTTTGATTTAATAACTCTAAAATTTCAGTGCCCCGATAACCCAATGCCTTGCCCTGGGCCGCAAAGGGAGCCACTTGACCAGCATCTTCAAAATCGGCCCAATTTTGGAAACGTTCGCCTTGTTGGCCTAACTCTTCCCCATAATAAATGATCGGCGTGCCCCGCTGCAGGTACATCATCAGCGCCAAAGTACAGTAACTATTGGCAAAGTCAGTTGGATCCACATAACGCTGGGCCAAGCGGGCCATATCATGATTGCTCCAGTAAAGGGCCGGTGGTGCGGCAACTTTGGCTTGAATTTCCGCAAATTCCCGCTTCATCCCCGGCAAATCTAGTTTTTTCAGCTGAAAGGTTGAGGGCAGTTTTACGTCAGTTTGTCGAGGTTGATCCACAATCGTGCGAAAGGTGACGGCACTATCGCATTCCCCGGGACGAGTATAAGCCGCCAGTAAATCCGGATTGGCCGAGGCGGCTTCTCCAAGAATATATAAATCCGGATTCAGTTGTTTTAACGCCGTGACAAATACCCGTAAATTATCGTGAACCCCGGGTAAATTGGCATAAAATTCCGTGGCTAAATGGGGGGTGGGACTCGTTGCCGGATAATTTTGGTGAAAATCGGCTTTGGCAATATGAATAAAGGCGTCCAACCTTAAGCCATCAATGCCCTTATTGACCCAAAAAGCCGCCACTTGGATCATGGCGTGAACGACCTCAGGATTACGCCAATTTAAATCTGGCATATGCTTGTCAAATAAGTGGAAATAATACTGACCCGTAGGGCTTTCTTGTTGCCACACACTGCCTCCGAAAAAGGAACCCCAGTTATTGGGTTCGTGTTGTTTAAAGCCAGCTTGCCAAATATAGTAATCCCGGAATAAACTATCGGGATTATTCAAGGCATCTTTGAACCAGGGATGTTGATCTGAGGTATGGTTGAGGACAAAATCTAAAATAAGATGCATCCCTAATTGATGTACCTGTGCCACCAGGGCTTCAAAATCGGCCATGGTCCCCAGGCTAGGATCAATGGCAAAATAATTTGAGACATCATAGCCGTTATCCACTTGAGGTGAGCCAAAAATTGGATTCAGCCAAATCGTGGTGATGCCTAGGTCTTTAAGATAAGGTAATTTTTCAATAATACCTGGTAAGTCGCCAATGCCATCGTGATTGGTGTCTTTGAAACTCTTAGGATAAATTTGATAAATCACTTGCTGGTCCTGCCAATCCCTGGCCATGTTACCACCTCCGCAAACGCTTTCAGTTACTTTTGCCTTAACTGTAAAGAAAATAGCGGTCCAGTTCAATCGAAAGATTGCTGTTACCGCTAACAAGATTTACCTATTTTTTTCGGGTGGAACCACCAATTTTTAACTTCGGTTGTAACAAGCGCTCTTCTAAGGGATAGTAGTTATCTTTGATTTTGCGCAATAACAGTTCTGCGCAGGCTTCCCCGAGTTCATACATAGGTTGTTCCACCGTGGTGAGCTGGGGGGTGGCGACTTGATCCAAGAAAACCCCATCAAAACCAATCACCCCATAATCCGTGGCAATTTCGGGACTCATTTGTAAAATCCCCTTTTGAATCCCAAAAGCCAGGCGATCGCTGGCGCAGATGAAACAAGTGTTAGGCGTGATCCGTGACCAAGTGGCTTCAATGAAGTCCATGGCCAGGTGACTATGGTTAGCAAACCGATGAATTTCTGGCATGCGTTGATTTTCCTGCATCACTTGAATATAGCCATTTTCTCGGGAATATTCAAAGGGTTCCTTCACATCAATCCCAATAAAAACTACCCGGTCATAACCTTGTTCTAAGGCATAGCGGGTCGCCATTTGGGTGCCCATTTCGTTATTGGTATCCACGAAGTCAAGGCGCCAGCGATTTTCTCCGAATAAAACCACGGGTAACTCCAACCGTTTGATCCAATCATAATCTTCATCCCGCATCCCCGTGATAATATAACCATCACTGGCCCCAATATCCAGATGCTGATCGGTCATCAACTGCAGGGAATATTGATATTTGGCTAAGTATTCCGCAATGCCCACCAGTAGTTTCATATAGTAGGGTTCCGTGATATCAATATCTTCCAGCACAAAAAACTTAATAACTTGTGTTTTATTATTTACCAAAGCTTTAGCCGCCACATTGGGCCGATAATTCAATTCATGCATGGCACTAAAAATACTAGTTTTCAGTTCATCGCGAACCAATTCCGGATGATTGATTGCCCGTGATACGGTCATTTTTGACACGTGGGCAACCTTGGCAATATCTTCTAATGTTGCCATCAATTAGCCTCCCCTATTGTTAAATCAACCACAGAATCCCGCTCAATGATTTGATGCGGTGTAATCATATTATTAGGTGCGTTTTGTTGTTGGGATAAATTGACGATCATCTTAGCCACCGCTTCCCCCAAAGCCACGGGAAAAACTTCCACTGAGGTTAATTGAGGTTGGGCGACTTTGGCAAAAATGGAGTTGTTAAAACCCACCAAGGACATCGCCTGGGGCAAGTGCAGTTGAGCTAATTGGCGTTGGACTTGTAAAGCCAATAAGTCGTCAGTGGCAATCATCGCCGTGATTTGGGGATGCTTTTTTAAGAAGGTCCGTAAAGGTGGCCCGATGGCGTCAGCAGGTTCACTGAGGCCCAGATGATATTCATTGAGGCCCTCTTGAATCACGGCTCGCTGATAACCTAAATAACGGTCACCTTGGACCACTTGGGAAAAATCATCGTACAAAAAACCGATGTGACGGTGGCCTTTTTTAACCAAATAACTGGTCACATCACTACCGGCTAAAATATTGTCGTTATCCACATAGCATACATTCCAACTATCCTTAGCTGGTTTCCCCAAGAGGACATATTTAGCATTAGATTGGGCCAGAAAATCCAAAATTGGGTCATTCTTTTGAGAATATAATAGAATAAATTTTTCAATTTTATTCTGGGCGGTCATCATGGTGATAGACCGCACCAAATCAGTGACACTTTCCCCGGTGGCCACGGCGGTCAGTAAGTCGTTGTCACTGGTGACATGATTAATGCCCCGGAGTAGCTCCACGAAAAAGGGATTGGAATACACCATTTGTTGGCTGGCGGGGAGGATCACCCCAATGGTCCGGGCATTGCTGGTGGCCAGATTACGGGCGTTGGTGTTAGGGACATAATTCAACTGTTTCATCGCTTTTTCCACCCGATGCCGAGTCTTAGCTGTAATGACCGAATTTTTATTCAATACCCGCGAAACCGTTGCTGGGGAAACTTGGGCCAGCTTAGCGACGTCCTTTAAGGTTGCCATGGAATTCCTCCTTCTTTTTGACTTATTCAATTTATCATAAGCTAAATCGCAAAGTCGTGCAAGCGGTTTCGTAAAAGTGGCCATTGATATACCGTTCGTTGATTTAATTTGACTAAGCCTGTCTTGCTAAGTCCAGCAATTGAATTATCTTTTTGAATTTAGTACAATGAAGCCGTTGAAAAGAAGCCGTTAGGCCCTGGCTAAAGACCCTAACGACTTCAATCGTGGTTCCGAAATGACTATTGGATTAAGCTAACCTTTGTGGTTAGCTTTTTTTATTGCGTATACCTTAGCAAAATTAACGCAAGCTATGCTAAAAGCATACACCGCCAATGCAAAAAGTAACATCAGTTTAAACCTCCAAGTCTTCCCGAATTGAGCATAGTAACCACCCCCGTTGTTCAAAATGTTGAAGGGTGGCACGCCATCTCGTTAACCACTAGCCGTGGTAGTTTGGTAGCTCCCCGCTTGCCACGGCGTAGTTTTAGTATACTAAAACTTTCTGCGGATCATCAAGATAAGGGGGCTGTTAATTTTGGCTTAACCAAAATCGTGGTTCGACCCTTTTCGAATTCAACTAATGCTCACAGCATTGTCTGTAAAACATATCCTCTTTTTCTAGATGTCAAAAATCCCTCCAGATCACACCAGAGAAATTTCCACTTTTCTCTGGTGCTTTCCGAAGGGATAGTTAATCCGTTCAAATCTTCTATTTAGATATCTTTGGCAATATAATAGGCGTCCCAAATTGCTGTCATAATCTTACCGGTGCGTTTAGCATCCCCAATTAGATACGTCTCTTTATCCGTTGTTTGCAATAACTGCAAGAACGGATCTTTAGGTTTATAGCCAATGGCACAAATTACCGCATCTCCGGCAATCGTTTTTGTATTACCTTGTGCATCACTAGCAACAACTTGGGTTCCGGTAACCCGCTCAACTTTGGTTGAAGTTTGAACATCAACACCATTGTAAGGTAGCAGTTCTGAAATCATTTGATAATTGGCAAATGGCGTGTGGGCAGGACCGCCACAAATATCATCAGACATCTCCACAACAGTTGTCTGCTTGCCTTGCCGTTGCAGCCAAAGTGCTGTCTCACAACCTACCAGGCCACCACCAATGATGGTTACCTTCTCCCCAACTTTCGCTTTACCCATCAGCACATCTTCTGCTTTGAGCATTTGGTCGCTGCCAAAATCTGGCATAATTGGCGTCGCCCCAGTCGCCACAATGATCGTATCAAACTTGGGGTCATTAAAATCACGTTTAGTGGCCGCATGATTCAATTGGATAGTTACATTCGACATATGTGCCAATTGTCGTTCAAACCAAACCAATAATTGATAATCATCTTTTTTGAAGCTAGGGACGCTGCCGGGTAAGATGGCACCACCTAGTTTGTCCTGAGCTTCCAGTAACGTCACCTGGTGCCCTCTAGTCCCACAAATATACGCAGACTCCAAACCGGCAGGGCCACCACCAATCACTAGAATATTTTTCTTGGCTAAAGGCGCCGTTAATTTGTACTCGGCTTCATGTCCAGTCTCCGGATTAACGGTACAAGAATACGGCATACCCTTGGCCAAGCGGTCTAAACAGCCATCGTGGCAAGAAATACAAGGCCGAACATCTTCCCAAGCATCCGCTTTAATCTTATTGACTAAATCAGGATCAGCCAACAAAGGCCGGCCAAATTCGACCAGATCGATATCTTGATCAAAAGCCGCATTGATGGCTTCTGGATCATCCATACGTCCAGCAACAGCCACCGGAATGCTAACGGCAGATTTAACTTTGGCGCCAAATTCGTTATAAATACCCTTTTTTTCAAAATACATCGGGGGATGATTCCAGAACCAAGCATCATATGTCCCAGCATCAACATTTAACATATCATAGCCAGCTGCTTCAAATAATTTGGCAACTTCTAAGCCTTCCGCTACATCTCGACCTTGTTCAGCAAAATGTTCACCAGGCAATCCGCCTTCCCGCAGATGCCGAATAAAACTCTTCAAAGAGTAGCGTAAGGTAACTGGAAAATCAGCACCACAAGCAGCCTTAATGGCCTTAACAATTTCAATTGGAAAACGTAGCCGATTTTCTAGACTACCACCGTAGTTATCATCACGATGATTAAAGAAGGACATGGTGAACTGATCCAACAAGTAACCCTCGTGCACCGCATGAATTTCAACGCCATCAAACCCAGCATCTTTACAGATTTTAGCGCCCTTGGCATAGTCTTCAATGGTCTTTTGAATTTCTGCAACCGTCATGGCCCGATGCATGACCTTAGGATCAAATCGATTCTCCTGTGGCGAAGGCGCCCACATTTGTTTGGACACCCCCGGGAAGGCAGAGCGCCCCATACCCGCTGAGATCATGCAAATTGCTTTAGTACCGTAGTTATGAATTTGTTCCAACATTTCTTTAGAGGTCTTGGTGAAATCGATAGGGTCATAAATGGGGCAAGGTAGTGATAAATCAAAGAAATCCTGATAATCCACTGCCACTAAACCAACTGTGATCATACCCATACCGCCCTTAGCTCGGCGAATGTATAGTTCTTGAATATTTTTGTTAAAACCGCCCCGGGCATCCGCATAGCCGACTAAGCCTAACGGCGCCATAACAGTTCTATTTTTTAACTGTAGTTTGCCAATACTTGTTGGCGTAAATAATCTGGAAACGTCGCGTTTTTGAATATCTTTCGTAACGAAAACCATTTGAACCCCTCTTCTCGTTTTAATGTACAAGTACATTGTGCATTGATTAACGAAATAAGGGAAATTACTCTTTCAAAAGATTTATATAAGCAAATCATTATAGGGGGATTCCCTTATATCTTCCGCATTACTAGTTCGCTAGAGTGAATGTAAAGGAACGTGATAGATTGATGAATAAGAATCTCAAAGACTTTCTAACTTCTATTAATAAAACTCATTCTATTTCAAGGGCCGCTGACGAATTATACGTTACCCAGCCTTACGTTAGCCAAACCATTCACAAGTATGAAATTAAATTTGGTACGCCGCTGTTGCAACGCAACAAAGACAGTACGGTTTTAACCTACGCTGGTCAACGTTTATTGGCATATCTAATTGAACAGGATAAAAACTATGTCCATTTAGAAAGAGAAATGGCAAACATCGCCAAGTTCAAAACGGGCATTATCCGCTTAGGTACAAATCATCCCCTAGGCAGATATTTCTTACCCACTATTTTGCCTGAGTTCCATCAACTATATCCTGATTTACAAGTACAGTTTATTGAAACACCAACTTCTAAAGCAGCTTATCTACTGGATAATGATGAGCTGGATATTTTTTATGGGATGGGGATTGAAAAGAAAAGTATAACTTTCCAATCCCTAGCTGCTAGCCCTGTTTATTTAATCATTTCTAAACAAGTTGATTGCTATGACCCTCAACTTTGCGGTGTTATAACACCCTTAACAAATCCACAATTATTAAACAATCAAGAGATTATTATGACCCGCTCAGATTCTAAGTTTCAACAGCAAGTCACCCATTTCATCACAGCTCAGCAATTAACGCTTAAAACTATTGCTGTAGTGCCAGACATGGATCTAGCCACTCGGATTGTCAGCCACCAATTAGGCCTGACATTTACCACCATGGAAGCTTTAATTGATAATAACTTGTTGACAGCCAAAAACGTGAATATCTACAAAGTGCCAGAAACTATGTTAGCAATTGAAAAAGGTATTTCTTATAAAACCGAAGTCACTGCACCTATTCAAACAATGATTGAATTGTTGTTATCTTATTTAAAAGAAGACGTTTAGAAAGTGAGGTCCCAACTTGCAAAACGAAAGTGATTGGATCATGCGCCAAATACATGCCTTTGCCGATGGTTTAGGCTATATTCTCGCCAGTGGTAAAGGTGGCGGCACCACCGAAATAGTTTTCCCAGAACACCAGGCTCAAAAACTGCCCCAGCAAACTGAACTACAACGTTTAGTCACTGCAAAAGAATATGGTACCGCTGCCAAACGGCTATGGGCTCTGCAATATGCCCTGCCCGGCATTGAATTTATAAAACTGGCTGTTTGGTTGTTTGATACCTTGCGCCAGTATGACGATTCGACTTTGGTTCAGGGGGATTACTCAAGAAAAGCGTTGGTCGCTGACCTGCAAAAACTAAAGCGTTATCAAGGCCAAGCATAAAAGGAGCATTCAAGTGATGATCACACCAGAAACAGATCTAGAGTTGTTAAAAAAATGTATTGAAATATCAAAAGCCGCCCGGCAAAACGGCAATACTCCCTTTGGTGCGCTGTTAGCTGATAACCAGGGCAACATTTTAATGACTCAAGAAAACATCGAACTTACTGAACGCAAATGCACTGGCCATGCGGAATGTATGCTGGCTGAACGCGCTTCTCATGTGTATAGTAAAGCCTTCTTATGGGATTGCAGTTTGTATACCACGGCTGAGCCTTGTGTCATGTGCTCAGGGGCTATTTACTGGGCCAATATTGGCCGGGTGGTTTATGCCATGGCTGAACGTCGTTTACTCCAATTAACCGGCAGTAATGAAATCAATCCAACTTTTGATTTACCCAGTCGCGAGATTTTTCAGCATGGGCAAAAAGATATTACGGTAGTTGGTCCCTTTGGAAAACTAGAGAAGGAAGCTGCTGCAGTTCATGCGGGCTATTGGGATTAGTAGCGGCCTGACTTAAGAATTTTAACTATGTTTTGAAGATCCATCTCCACAGCACTATTATTGATAATTCATCAGATTACTGGATGTGCCTAACGCAAACACTTCTATATATCACCATATCACTGATTAAAAATATAAGGGACCTGCAACTGCATCTAATAGATGTCCAGTTACAAGTCCCTTATTTGTCATTGAAACTACTACATATTATTCATAATCAGGCTTATTTTGAAGGATCCAATCTTCAGCTTCTTTGGACCATAAACCATCATGCTTTTCTAAAATTTGTCCAAGTTCAGACTTCGAATCTACTTTGGCTAGTTCAATGCGATCAAACTTTTTACTAGAATAAACTAACTTCTTGCCGCCACCAATTTCAGGCTGGTCCATCGTTGTCTCGCCAGCAGCATCTAAGCCCATGACATGTGTGATAACTTTTGACACATCCAATTTTTTATCGGCAATCAATTGCGCAGCTTCGGCTTCATTTTCAGCATCTCCACCAGAAGTACCCACAATATGTGTAAAATTATAATGCACATTATAAAAATTAATCTCTGCTGAAAAATCTTTCTTCATTGGTCCCGCAAATTGATTCAAGCAGCCATCAGGATTTAAAAGTGAATCAGCCATAGTTACCAATGGTGCCACACTAATCATCAAGAAAATATCATCAAATCCAGTGTTGCCAGCTAATTCTTTCAACTTATTTTTTTGTTCCTCATTACTTAATCCTTTAACATTAAGAAACTCTACTTCAACCTCATCAGATGGATATAACTTCTTGGCTCGATCCAGTTTGGCTTGATCCATATCGGTCACAACTAACTTCTTAGGTTTTTTAGGCCCATGTAACGCATAATCAACTGCTAATAAGCCCATGGGGCCAGTGCCACCCACGATTAACAGATTGCCACCATCCTTAATCCCCATTGTTGGCTGATAGGTGTGTTTGTTGACATGATATTGGGCCCGAAAAGCAGCAATCACACAACTAACAGGTTCACAAAGTGAGCCTTCATAATAGGCCTCACCTTCAAAGGGAATTAAACAGTTCATTGCCATAACTTCATTTGGGATGATAATTTTAGTCGCATCCCCGCCAATGTAAGGATATGAATACCCTGGGACAAACGGTGAATCCTCTCTAGCTAAATTAGGCTGAATAACGTAATTTTGGCCAGCATGGTACTTATCTTGCCACTTTTTACCAACTTTTAGAATTTTACCAGAAAACTCGTGCCCAACCATTGCTGGATTGTTTTCGAGATCATCCGGTGTCTTCTTATGATCTTCACCTTCCATCGCTAATTTCCAAGATGACATACACATCGTATCACTAACTACTGTTGCCAAAA
This sequence comes from Agrilactobacillus composti DSM 18527 = JCM 14202, assembly GCF_001436375.1. Lineage (GTDB taxonomy): Bacteria > Bacillota > Bacilli > Lactobacillales > Lactobacillaceae > Agrilactobacillus > Agrilactobacillus composti. The sequence goes on from NZ_AZGA01000015.1 coordinate 41,438, forward strand.
TTTCATCGTCTTTAAGATCTGGTAAATCAAATGTGTCAATTCTCAGATCTTTTTTGCCATGGATACGTAAGCCTGTACTTTTCATTTGAAAAACCTCCGTTCACTAATGTGATTTATATTTTTATGATTAATACAACCACAGATTAAATGATAAACGGGGAATTTTCAATGATAATCATTTTTAATTCACATTTGTGAATGATTACCTGTAGCTTTTTCTAATTCGTGCGCGGTGTTTTCTGTGGTAATCAGGCAGTTTAACCACCCCCCACGTAAAGCACCTAAGATTGCATCGACCTTTTCGGTGCCATAAGCAATCCCTATGGCATAAGGCACTGTCTTCAATTGCTCCAACGGCATGGCAATCAAATTGTTCTGAATACCTGGAGCCATAGCACCATGAATGTCATAAGGATGCGACAAAATATCTCCTACCATGTTACCGCTAAAATAAGACTTAAAATTTGTATTTTTATAAAACGCTTGCCACTCAGGCGCGTCCGTAATAAGGGCGCTCCCAATGCCAAAAATAGCAATATCAAGTTGGCGCCAAAGCTGAATAATTTCGCGAATATTAGGGTTTTCAATTAATTCCTTTTTTAATTCTTCATTGCTAACAAAAGCTGGCGTATCAAGTGTCAGACCTGTGCCATTAAATTTATCAGCCAAAACATGTGCTAAATGATTAACATGATAATTAGCAATGAGTTTTCCCATTGGGCCGCCCACGATCGGCAATACTGTCACATCATCTTTTTTGTCGTCATTGTCCATCGCATTGATGACACTAAAAAGTGTTGATCCCCAGCCCAGGCCAATGTGTTCACCGCTTTTAACTAATTTAGAAATAAAAAGCGACGCATAGATACTCAAGGCATTTAAATCATTATCATCTCGCTTACTGTTTGGAACTACGACAGCTTTTTTTAAGCCGAATTTCCGGATAAGATAATCCTCTAATTCTTTTGCTGTCTCAGTTTCCGTATTAATCGAGATATTGACAATTCCCATTGCCCGTGCATCCTTCAATATACGGCTTATTTCTGTTCGGTGAATATGCGCCCGTTCAGAAATTTCTTTTTGAGTTAGTCCCTGGATGTAATACATATCTGAAATCTTGACCATCAATGATTGATCAAATCTCTGCGGTACTTTTATCATGAAATCATTCCTTTCACAAATGTGAAATAGTTAATGTATATGTTGAAATGGCTACCAATAGCATTATAATCAAAAGTGAATCATATAACAAATGCCATTTTAACAATTGTGATTTTAAAGCAATTGAACTCAATCATGGAGGGTTATCACATGTCAAATAATTGGTTAGGTTTACAAGGGAAAGTAGTTATTGTTACCGGTGGTTCATCAGGAATCGGTGCAGCAATCGTAGCAGAATTATTAAATCAAGGTGTAGTCGTTTACGATGCTGATTTGAACCCCAGTCAAATTGATAATTCGAACTTAACATTTGTAAAAACGGACGTTACTTCAGAAAACGATGTCACTAAATTAGTTACACAAGTGATTGAACAGCATGGCCGAATTGACGGGTTAGTCAACAATGCCGGCATCAATTTACCAAGATTGTTAGTCGACGCTAAAGAACCCCAAGGCAAATACGAATTAAAACAATCTGAATTTCAAAAAATATTTACTGTGAACGTTCAAAGTGTCTTTCTTATGTCTCAGGCAGTTGCCAGACAAATGGTTAAACAACGCACTGGTGTCATTGTCAATATGTCTTCTGAAGCCGGCCTGGAAGGTTCACAAGGTCAGAGCCCCTATTCTGCGACTAAAGCAGCAATTAACGGTTTTACACGTTCATGGGCGAAAGAACTAGGTGAATTCAATATCAGAGTTGTTGGCGTTGCACCTGGCATTATGGAAGCAACCGGATTGAGAACACCCACCTACGAGGAAGCACTAGCTTACACCAGACATAAAACCGTTGCGGATATTCGTGCAGGTTATAAGAGCAAGAGTACAACGCCACTAGGCCGTAGTGGCAAACTTGCAGAGGTAGCAGATTTGGTTACGTATTTCCTATCCAGTCGAGCTAGTTACATCACTGGTCTCACCACAAATGTTGCTGGTGGTAAATCAAGAGGATAGCGCTATTGCCCGAAAAGAATCGAGGTAAAACATATGGATATTATTTTAGTTGGTCACGCCAATACAGCTCAGGCTTTTAAAGAGGCGGTAGAGATGGTTTTTGGTAAAGTTGAAAATTTTCATCCCCTTAGTTTTTCTCCAAGTGAAGGCTTAGAAGAATTAACTAAGAAAATTGAAACAGCTATTAATCCTCAAAAGGCAGAAGATACCTTAATTTTGACAGATTTATTCTCTGGTACCCCTTACAATGCCGCCGCAGGACTAGTAATGCATCACAAGGCTGCCGACGTCATCGCTGGTATGTCGCTGCCACTTTGTTTAGAAGTTGCTTTAAGCGCTGGTCAAATGACGGTCCCAGAATTAGTTAAGCATGTAATGGCTAATACAAATGAATATGTAAAATGTTTGAGCGAAGTTGTTCAAGAAAGTCAAAAGGAAGAGGATGATTTCTAATGATCATTAAATTAGCGCGTATTGACGATCGGTTAATCCACGGCCAAGTCACCACAGTTTGGTCTAAAGAAGCCAATGCCAACAGAATTATTATAGTGAGCCAAGAAGTTTTCAATGATCCAATTCGCAAGCAATTGCTAAAGCAGGCTTCACCGCCTGGTATGAAAGTAAATATTGTGGATGTAGAAAAAGCGATTGCTGTTTTTAATAATCCAAAATATAACGATGAAACTGTGTTTTATTTATTTACTAATCCCTCTGAAGCACTAGCGCTCATTGAAGGTGGCGTCCCAATAAAAACATTAAATATCGGTGGTATGCAATTCAAAGATGGCAAAAAACAAATTACAAAAGCCGTTTCATTGAATGAAAAAGACGTTGCAGCCTTTCGTAAACTTGCAAAACTTAATGTCAATTTAGATCTGCGGGTCGTTAAAACTGACCCCACGACAAATATTCTAACAAAGATTGATGAAACTTTTGGCCCAGAATAGGCGGTGAACGCAATGCAGATTAGTATTTTTCAAATTATTTTGATTTTTATTTGGTCGTCTATCACAGGCGCTGGCAGTGTCCTTGATGAATTTCAGACTCACCGACCACTAATTGCCTGTTCAGTCATGGGCCTAATTCTTGGCGACCCCAAAACTGGGATCATTCTTGGCGGTACTTTGGAACTAATTGCCCTAGGTTGGATGAATGTGGGCGCAGCACAATCGCCAGACTCTGCTTTGGCAAGTACAATTTCAACAATTTTGGTCATTGTTGGTAACCAAGATATTCAAAAAGGAATTGCGATTGCATTACCAGTTGCAGCTGCTGGACAAGTTCTAACCGTTTTTGCACGTACGATAACGGTTGCCTTTCAACACGCCGCTGATCGTCAAGCTGAAAAAGCGCACTTTACAACAATAATTTGGTTACATTTCAGTGCCTTAATCATTCAAGCTTTGCGAGTATCTATTCCGACAACAATTGTTGCTATATTTGTTAGTCCGTCAGGGATCAAAGCAATGCTTGATGCATTGCCAAAAGTAGTCACTGGTGGTCTTGCCATCGCTGGTGGGTTCATCGTTGTTGTTGGTTATGCCATGGTGTTGAATATGATGAGTGTCAAATATCTAATGCCGTTCTTCTATTTAGGCTTTATTCTGGGTGGCTACTTGAAACTAAGTTTACTATCTTGGGGTGCCGTTGGTTTGATTATGGCAATTATCTATGTTCAATTAAATCCTAAATTTTCTAAAAATTCTAATAACCATTCCGGTCCAACACCGCCAACTGTCGCTACTGCAACTAATACCTCTAATTCAGATGATCTGCCAGAAGATGAGTTGGATGACTAGTGAGAGGAGACGATAACTATGACAGAATCGACAAAAGATACTTCAAAAAAAAATCAATTTAAGACACAGCTTACCAAAAAGGATATTATTGAAACATTTATTTTTTCGAATTTTCAACAAGCATCCTTTAACTATGAACGTATTCACGCACTAGCTTTTTGCGTAGATATGATTCCAACAATTAAGCGTGTTTACAAAAATAAAACAGATCAAGTAGCTGCTTTAAAAAGACATCTGACTTTCTTTAATACCACCCCTGCTATGGTAGGTCCAATTTTAGGTGTTACTATGGCACTTGAAGAAGGCAAAGCTTCTGGTGAAAATATTGATGCTGGTACTATCAACAGCTTTAAAGTTGGCCTAATGGGCCCATTAGCAGGTGTGGGGGATCCAATCATGTGGGGGACCTTACGACCTATTCTTGCAGCGCTTGGCGCTTCATTGGCATTAACCGGTTCTTGGTTAGGGCCCATCGTTTTCTTTGTGGCATTTAATACGGTCAGATTGGCATTCAAATGGTATGGCTTAAAATTAGGCCTCTCTAGAGGGCTGGCCCTTGTTCAGGATATGTCTGGCAATTTGCTGCAAAAAATCACTGAAGGCGCAACAGTTCTTGGCCTGTTCATTATGGGCGTCTTGGTTACGAAATGGACAACTATTGATGTGCCAATTATTATTTCCAAGACAACAACTGGTGGCAAAACAACGGTCACTACCTTCCAAAATATTTTAGATCAACTTTGTCCTGGTCTATTAGCACTGGGCTTAACCTTGCTATCTATGTACTTATTACGCAAAAAAGTGAATCCGATTATTTTAATCTTTGGCTTATTCGGTTTAGGCATCTTAGGCTATGGCCTTGGCTGGTTAAAATGATAGCGAGGTGCTTTCAAACATGCAAGCTGATCAACATATATTAGTTATTATCATTGGCATCTTGCTTTTCACAATGGGTTTTTTAATCAAAAGAAAATCCGGAAAATTCAACTATTTATACATGTTCTTTGGTGCTCTGATACTGCTAATCGGTTTGAGGATCGTCTAATATTCTTAGATACTGATGCGGTGTGACTTACTCAAGTCGCACCGCTTTTATGGTTCATTTTCAATGGGCTTTAATATGCAACTTAAAAACTAACTCTTTGTAAGCAACATGTTAATTAAATACTAAAATAAGCAAATATATATTTAAATCCCTATTTATAGGCGTAATAATAACTTTTAGAAATGTATATATGATACCGTTATAATGAAAAAATGTTGTTTCATTAGCTTCATATTCCAATTATAATGAAGCAGCAAAGCGGATTCAGCGTTTAAATTTAATTAGGATGCGATCATAATTCAAACAAAAATAACAACTTCCCATGAAAATAATACGAAGCAAGCTTTAGGCATTTTATCCCTATCGCTGCTCACAATGACCACGGGCATTGTATCGCCGGCACTGCCGGCAATTGCCATCACGTATCAACATGTGGCTTCGTCTTTGATCGATCAAGTATCCACTGTTCCTTCATTGACTATGGCTCTTTTTGTGGTATTGAGTACATGGATCGTTAAATATTTAGGGACTAAAAAAACCGTTGAACTAGGATTGACCCTGGTGATTGTATCAACCCTGCTGTCTTTAGTGGCGCCAAATATTTGGCTGTTGATTGGCGCTCGAGCTTTATTAGGCGCCGGTTTAGGTATTTATAATTCCTTGGCGGTCAGTTTGATCACCTTTTCTTATCATGGCCAGCAGCGCGACAAATTATTAGGTTGGCAAAATGCCTTTCAAGGTATTGGCGCCACCATTGGGTCTATTTTAGTTGCGGGACTAATTATCCTCAATTGGCGGGCGACCTTCCTAATTTATGCCGTGGCGATTATCATTTTGATTTTCTACCACCGCAATGTCCCAGATATCAAGCTGACAGTTGCCCCATCTCCTGAGTCGACACCAACTACCAAACATCCAATCAATTGGCGCAATCTGAGCAAGTATGGCTTTCTCCTCTTTGGCCTAATGACTTTTTACATGATTGCTACGGTAAAAATTCCCACTTACTTAATCACTAATGGCATTGGCTCAGCTAACACCGGTAGCTTATTAGTAGGCTTAATGTCCGTGGGGACTATCATTGCTGGCTTACTTTATGGTCAGCTCTTCAACCACCTTCATAGCGGAGTTTTAGTCCTAGCTGCGGCGCTGATGCTGGGTGCTTACTGGTTATATGGCTTCACCAGCCAAATTATGTTGGCCGCTATTGGTGCCTTTTTAATCGGGGCTAGTTTCGGCATATTCGTGCCGGCCATATTTGGCGCTGCTAGCCAAGCAGCCGACATTTCCCAGTCTAACTTCGTATCAACCTTTTTGTTAATCTGTTCCAATCTAGCAAATTTCATTTCCCCATTTATCGCGGCTTTCTTGATCATGGGTCACAAACAATTAACCATTATATTCATGAATGGCACCTTGTTTTTAATTGGCCTACTGCTGGTGACAATTTGGATCAGCTGGCGTCAAAAAGCTAGTGCACCAGCTCAAAACGAGAACATTTAAATGACTACCGCCAAAAATAATAGTACACAAAAATACAACCTACAGTTGCGTTTGATACTATCCCTTTAGAGAGCACCAGAGAAAAACAAAAATTTCTCTGGTGTGAT
>NZ_AZGA01000084.1:0-125172 GCF_001436375.1 Agrilactobacillus composti DSM 18527 = JCM 14202
TTTTTGCGTGATCTGCGTTACTAAATTTGTTCAAGTTATTTCTTGCAATCTGCCAATTATAAAAATATGTGATACATTAAGGTCATTCAAATATGAATCACTAGGGGTGCCTTGAGCTGAGATTATACCCGTAGAACCTGATTTGGTTAAGACCAACGTAGGAAAGTGATTGTACCATCAACTTTTTTTCGGACGTCTTCCTTTGATTCGATTTGAAACTACAAATCAAAAGGGAGCTTTTTTTATGTTATTTTCTGAAGAATTAAAACAAAATGCCACACCAATTTTAAGTGCCATCGAAGATCATCCTTTTGTCCAAGGTATTGCCACTGGGACCTTGCCAAAAGAGGCGCTGACCTTTTATGTGGGCCAGGATTTTAATTATTTAAATGCCTTCATCAAGGTTTATGCGGCAGCTGTGGAAAAATGTCGCGATCGCTCGGACATGGCGATTTTTAACGAACAAATTAACTTTATTTTAAATAGTGAAATTCATCCCCACCACGTCTTTTGTAACGTGGCCGGGGTGCCTTACGAAAGCCTGCAACATGCAGTGCAGGCACCCATGACGTATTTGTATAACGAGCATATGTATAACGCCGCCCGCACGGGAGATTTGATCGATATCGTGGCCGCTATGTTGCCGTGTCCTTGGACTTATTTTGAAATTGCCAATAAATTGATCGCCGAAGGTAAAAACAACGACGCCAATGTCTTCAAAGATTGGATCGATTTCTACGGTTCCATTGCCGATGATACCGATGCCAACTTATCGGATCGTTTCTTTGCCTTGATTGATCGGGAAGCAGCCAATTATAACGCCGCGCGCTTGGCCGTTATCGAACGGCGCTTTATGCGCAGCTGTGAATTAGAATGGGATTTCTGGGAACAAGCTTACCGCCAACAAGACTGGCAATTTACCCCCGCTAAAAACCTGCGCCAAGACCAAGTCATCCAACACTAAAGCCCTAGGCTAGTTAGGCCAACCTAGCTAGCCCAGTGGGTGAGGTCGATCTACTGGGATGTCTAGGTTCACGCCGACATCAAAAAAATCTATTGCACCAGATTATCAACTTCATATTTTGCCATGCAATTCCCTATACGAATAACCCCGTCCATGACCAGCGGGGTTATTTTTTTATGTCCAGCCTACCCCAGAAACCAACTTAAGACTTAAATTCGTCCTGTAAAACAACAGTAAGTTTTGAGACAGTCTGTTATTTTGATACAAAAAAAGAGGTCCAACTAGACCTCTGATAATTTCGTTTCTAATTTTTGCTTAAATCGCCTATTTTTTGGATACTTTTACCTTTGGCAAATTCATAAATGAAATAAAAGAAATAGCTGACTAACCATTGAGATCCTAAAAATAACCAGTGATTTGTGGTCCAAGGCAGATTAGCCAAGGTGAAGAAGGTGAGCAACAAGCCATAAATAACAGGCACGACTTTGGCGGTGCGGGATGAGACTTGTTTGTACCCTAAAATGTATTGTAAAAGCAAAATCGTTGGAATGCCAAGTAGAACCGCGACAATTAATAATTCTTGTCCAAGCATCGCCATTTGTGCCACCTCCATTAGAATATTTTTAATTTAATATCATATTAATGGATTTATGAATACTTGTCAAACTCCTGATACCACGGCAATACAGCATTTTCAAAATGATTATTAATTATCAGAGTGATTATTTTCTATTAAAATATGAGAATTAGTCTCATAAAGAGTTATGTAAATGAGGATTTATGTGATGTTACCGGACTTTTCTTAGTGTTGAAAAGTTATCTTAAAACAAATAAAGGCCCGAATGCATGAGGTGCGCATTCAGGCTTTTAGGAACCAGATTTCATTGACTGTGAAGCTGAGTCAGATGAGGACATGGTTTTTTCACTCCTATTCAATTGTTTTTAGGCGCCAATGGCTAAAATCTTGTTCATTTGTTCGTAATCCATCCCCATTTCATTGAGGGTCAGTAGTGTACGCTTCAAATCTTGATATTGGTCTTCGGTGTACTGCCGGTCGTCAATTTCAATATCAAAGTGATCACATATGGTGTAAAGCTCTTGGCTTAAACGGTGCTCAATATCTTGCTTTGTCATAGCAATGTCACCTCCTTATGTAGGTACATTCTAACATGAATCTCTCATAAATCACAACATTTTTATAATATTTGCCAAAATTTTTGAGAATCATGAAATGTTAGCTTAGTTCACAGAGGTTTCATTTAATAACGGTGTTTCGCTGACAGCTTCGGTCACCACGGCATCATTGAATAAAAAGTTATTGATAATAAATAAGACTTTAGGGTTATCATGCATGACGGAGTGCTCGCCATCCAGGCCATGAACTTCGATTTCATGATAGACGGCAGCCGTGTCCCGTAGCAGGTAATTAACCGATTTAGCGGAGTTGACGGTGATGTATTTGTCGCTGTTGAACCCAGTATCGGTATTGCCATAAATATTTAATACTTTGGCATTTTTAGGAAAATCTTTTTTATGGAAAAACCAATATAAATAATGGGGGTTCATTAATAAGGGCCGTCCGGAAACGGTCAAGGGATTTAAATTAGGGATATCCCCTAGGGCGATGACCCCATTAAAGGGACCTGCTACTAAAATTACTTTATTTAAAGTGGGAAATTTCGGATCATCATGATTTTCCAACAGACAGTTTAAAAGGGCAGTGGCGCCCACAGAATGACCCACGGCGTTAAATTTTACAAAGCCAAAACGTTTTTTCAAGGTGGGCAACACTAATTCCAACCAGCGGGAATGCATGCGCATGCTGGCGATATTTTCTTCAAAAATGATTTGCACGATAGGATTGTCATTATCTGTCCAAGTGCCTTGATAGCGAATTCGGCCGCGCCAGTCTACGATGACCCGCAAAAAGTCAGCTTGGTGGGTGAATTCAATGGCCGACTCTACCATTTTTTCAGTAGTAGTCAAGCCGCCCCGAAAACCATGGACAAAAATAGTGGGGATTTGTTGGGCATGATTGGGTAAGGTGTGGGGCGTGACTTTAGATAGGTCCAACCCCTGAACAAGTTTTTTAGGCAACAGACTGTACGTCAAAGCAGCCGCAATGTAAAAGAGGGCCTTGATCTTCCCCTTAAAGCCACGCATGGCGGTTGTTTGAATGATTGAATCCGGTTTTGCTTTCAAAAGTCTGCACCTCTTCTTCGTCAATAAAGCTATTTATCTACTATAACATATTCACTCACGTGTATTTAACAAATTATTAGAGGAATTATTAATAATAATTCTTATTTACATCTTTGGGGTTAGGGGTATCATAGAATAGGCACCATAATTATTAGCAGGCCATGTTACATCAAACAACGCTGAGGCAACCCTTAGCTTGTTCGGCATTGAACAGCTGCTTGATGTGCTATGGCCTGCTTGGGAGGCATTCTTTTGAACACACAAAGCACCACTGCCAAAAGTTCTGGCAAACGCAATTTATTCATCTTCACCTTGTTATTGGGTACCTTTAGCATGTCCATCAGTCAATCATCACTATCCACGGCATACCCCACGTTGATGCGGACCTTTAATGTCACCGCGGATACCGTCCAGTGGCTGACTACTGGTTTCATGCTGGTGATGAGTATTCTCATTCCGGTGAGTCCCTGGTTGTTGCATAATATCCCCTTTAAGCGGTTATTTCAAGGCATTATTGCCATTTTTTTCATCGGGACTTTATTTTGCATCTTGGCACCTAACTTTCCCATGCTGCTCATTGGCCGAATTCTAGAAGCCATTGCGGTGGGGATCATCTTTCCTAGCTATCAAACCGTATTATTGACCATTACGCCCAAGAAACAGCGGGGAGGTACCATGGGCTTAGCCGGCTTGGTCATGGGCAGTGCCCTAGCGGTAGGCCCGATTATTTCCGGGGTCTTGCTGCAGTTTTTCAGTTGGCAAGGACTGTTTATTTTATTCTTGATCATGATGGTGATCACCTTTGTTTTGTCCCTAGGCGCCATTAAAGATGTGATGACTCTAGAAAAAAGCAGCATTGATGGCCTGTCCGTTGTTTTAGCTGCCGGTTTTCCCGGGGTGTTATGGGTTTTGACGGAGTTTGTCCACGGCGGCTTTCATAGTTGGCTGGCCTGGGTGATCCTCGTGGCCAGTATTATTGGCATGGTTTGGTTTGTTGGCCGCCAATTACGCGCCAGTAAGCCGTTATTACAATTAAAAGTCTTTGCTTCCAAAATTTATACCATGTCCGTGTTCTTAACAGGTATTTCTTATATTGCTTTAATTGTTACCACCATTATCATGCCGCTTTACTTCCAACAAGTTTTACATATCTCACCATTAATGTCTGGGCTTTCCTTGGTGCCCGCAGCGGTGGTGCTGAGCTTGTTAAATCCGATTTCTGGTCGCTTATTGGATAAAGTCGGCGGGACGTTTGTCATTCGAATTGGGATGTGCTTGATCATCGTGGGGATGGGGCTAATGGCTTTATTTGCCAATGCCCAACTCTTGGGGATCGCCATTTTAGCAGCAATCATTACGGAAAGTGGCAATGCTTTTGTCATGATGCCGGCTGTCACGTGGGGCGCTAATGCATTGACGAAAGATTTATTAGCTGATGCCACAGCGGTTACCACCACGGTTCGGCAAATTTTAGGGTCCTTAGGGGTCATGGTAGCCACAGAAATTTTGACCGTCGTGACACAACTGCATCAAGCAACTGCGGGGGCAGCTGGGGCTCAGTTATTAGGTTTTCGCGTCACCTTCATCGTCTTTATGCTTGTGGGGGTTTTAGGGCTCTTGTTGACGCTGACCATGGGGCATTTATCTAAAACCCAAGCATAGATGTTATAATTTGGACATTGACAACGTTATTTGAGGAGGTTTTTGTGATGACACTACCAACTACAACCAAAGCCATTGGTTTTTACGAGGGGTTTGAATTAAAGGGTGATCAGCCCGGTTTTCAAGATCTAGTTTTACCTATGCCGGTCTTAAAAGCACAAGATTTATTGGTCCAGGTCCAAGCCGTGTCCGTGAACCCAGTGGACACTAAGCAACGTCAGACCCAAGTTAAAACAACTAAACCGCGGATTTTAGGTTTTGATGGCGTGGGCCAAGTCGTGGCCAAAGGTGAAGCGGTGGCTGACTTTGCCCTAGGGGACATGGTTTATTACGCTGGCACGACGAAACGGCCTGGCTCAAATATGGCCTACCAAGCCATTGATAGCCGCCTGGTGGCTGAAAAACCCACGACGTTAGATGTCAATGCCAGCGCAGCGCTACCTTTGACCAGTTTGACGGCTTGGGAGTTACTTTTTGAAAAGTTAGGCTTTACCCCAGCACCTGGGGCCAATCAGGGTCAAAAGATCCTAGTGGTCAATGGCGCTGGTGGTGTGGGTTCTATGTTGATGCAATTGGCCAAGTGGAGTGGCCTGCGGGTTTACGCCACTGCCAGTAATCAAAATTTTGATTGGCTGATGCAATATGGCGCCGATGTGACTTTGGATTATCACCAAAACATTGCCGAACAATTACGGGCAGTGGATATTGTCAATGTGGACGGCATTGCGATTTTGTATAATCCCACCAACTACTTCCAAATGGCCGCCGATCTGATCAAACCCTTCGGCCATATTGCCTCATTGGTAGACGTTCAAACGCTGCCCATTGGCTTATTAAAGCCTAAATCCGCCAGCTTTGATTGGGAGTTCATGTTTACCAAGTCCGATTATAATGTGAATATGGCTAGCCAAGGACGAATCCTGCAACAAGTGGCGCAATTGGTAGACCAAGGTGTACTTAAATCCACTTTGCGGGAAGTTATTCCGGGTATTAACGCCCAGACCCTGACCCAGGCACACCGTCAGATTGAAGGGGGCCATACCAAAGGTAAGATTGTCCTCTCTGGGGAATTTTAGGGAAAACTATTAGTGAATACGCTACCAATTACTGTTATAATAGAATTCGATACTTTTTGATACTTGATTTGGAGGAATTATTATGGTAAAAGTAATGGCTGTCAACGCCGGCAGTTCCACATTAAAATGGCAATTGTTCGATATGCCATCTGAAACAAAAATCGCCGGGGGGATGATTGACCGTTTGGGTCATGAAAATGCCAGATTTATCGCTGAATATGGCGATGGGCAGAAATTTGAAAAACAAGAAGCCATTACCACCAATGAATTGGCAGCGGCTAAAATTTTGACCCGTTTAAAGGAATTAGGGATCGTTCAACATTTGGAAGAAATCCAAGGCGTCGGCCATCGGGTCGTCGCTGGTGGAGAACTCTTTAAGGGTTCGACCCGGGTGACCCCTCAGGTAATTGATCAAATCAATCAATTGACGGAATATGCCCCTTTGCATAATCCGATTCAAGCCTATTATATTAATGTATTCACCGAATTATTGCCCCATGCCACACAGGTTGCCGTTTTTGACACCGCCTTTTTCAGCACCTTGGAACCAGAAGATTACTTGTATAGTGTGGATTTAGACTACTACAAGCAATTTAGAGCCCGCAAATATGGGGCCCATGGGACCAGTCACCGTTATGTAGCGGCTAGAGCGGCAGAATTAATGGGTAAACCCCTAGAAGATTTGAAATTGATCACCCTGCATTTAGGCAGTGGCGCTTCCATTTCTGCTATTGACGGCGGCAAAGCTATTGATACGTCCATGGGCTTCACCCCACTAGCTGGGATCACCATGGGGACGCGTTCTGGGGATATCGATCCTTCTTTGATTCCATTTTTGATGAAGAAATTAGGCCTGACTGACATCAACGATTTTATTGATATCTTAAACAGTAAATCCGGTCTGTTGGGTATTTCGGGCTTGTCCGCTGATATGCGGGACTTAGAAGACACTGAAGCTACCAATGAACGTTCGGCTTTGGCTTTGAAGATTTTTGTCAACCGGGTTGTGAAATACGTTGGGGCATATGTGGCGCGCCTCGGAGGCGTAGATGGCATCGTCTTCACTGCCGGCAGTGGTGAAAATGGGATTGATTTACGCCAACGCATTGGGGACCAACTTAGTGCTTTCGGGGTTCAAATTGATCCAGAACGGAATCACGTTCGGGGTAAAGAACGCCTGATCAGCCCTGACGACGCAAGCGTCCAGGCCTTTGTGATCCCAACCAACGAAGAATTAATGATCAGTCGGGACACATATCATTTACATCAAGAAGATTTGGAAAAACAACGCTAATATTTCGCCCAATTGTCCTGTGAAAAAACAACGATTGGTTAAAAATAAGGCTAGGGCCACATTAAATTTGTGGTACTAGCCTTATTTTGGTATATTGCATGGTAGAATAACAATATATTTTATGTGCAAACAAATGCTTATGGAGGGTTTATTTTGGCAAGACATTGGTGGCAAGAAGCCGTCGTATATCAAATATATCCCCGGAGTTTTCAAGATTCTAATCAAGATGGGATTGGGGATTTACAAGGGATCATTAGGCACTTAGACTATTTAAAAAAATTAGGCGTGGATATTTTGTGGTTAAATCCAATCTATGCCTCACCTAATGATGACAATGGGTATGATATCAGTAATTATCAACAGATCATGAGCGATTTTGGCACCATGGCTGACTTTGACGAATTACTCAAGCAGGCCCATGTTCGAGGATTGAAGATCATGATGGATTTAGTGGTGAACCACACCTCTGATGAACACCATTGGTTTGTGGAAAGCCGTAAATCCGCTGATAATCCTTATCGGGACTATTATATTTGGCGCGATCCGGTGGCCGGCCACGCCCCGAATGACTGGCAGTCGGCTTTTTCAGGGTCAGCTTGGCAGCTGGATCGCCAGTCAGGCCAGTATTATCTGCATATTTTTTCGAAAAAACAAGTGGATCTAAACTGGCGCAATAGCGACGTGCGGCAAAGTATTTTCAAGATGATGAATTGGTGGGTGGACAAGGGGATCGATGGCTTTCGCATGGATGTCATTAACTTGATTGCCAAACCCCAAGATTTCACCAGTACGGCTACCAGTGCCATTAGCGCTGTAGCCAATGGCGAACATGTCCATGAATATCTCCGGGAAATGAATGATGCCGTTTTATCCAAGGCCGATTTAATGACCGTGGGGGAGACACCAGACGTGACCCCACTGGATGGTATCAAGTATGCGGGCTTTGATCGCCATGAATTAAACATGATTTTCCAATTTGAACACATGGGGGTGGATTTAGACCCGGAATTAGGCCGCTTTAAAACCCATCCCTTTAAGTTGTCCACCCTCAAGGCAATCATGAGCAAATGGCAGACGCAATTGGGGCAAAAGGCCTGGAATGCCTTATATTGGAATAACCATGATCAACCCCGGGTGGTTTCTAGATTTGGGGATGACCGCCCAGCTTATCGGGTACTCGCCGCGAAGATGTTGGGCCTGGTCCTTCATTATCAACAAGGCACGCCCTATATTTATCAAGGCGAAGAAATTGGGATGACCAATGCCTATAATTTTAAAACCATCGATGATTATCAAGATATCGAAGCGTTGAATGGCTATCAGGACTTGGTGTCCACCAAGCACGTGTTGACCCCAGAACAAGCCATCACAGCTTTACAGGCCCAAAGTCGTGATAATGCCCGCACCCCAATGCAATGGGATGCCACGGCTAATGCCGGTTTCACGGCGGCTGGTATCACGCCGTGGTTGGGGCTAAATGACAACTATCAAACCATCAATGTAGCTCAAGCTTTGGCGGATAAAAAATCGATTTTTTATTGCTATCAGCGTATGAATCAATTACGCCGCCAGTATCCGATTATTATTTATGGGGATTATCAGCTCTTAGATCCTGAAGATGAACAAGTTTGGGCCTATCAACGCCATTTTGAAGGGCAAACCTTGCTGGTGGTAGCCAATTTCACGACCCAAACTTTAATTAGAACCTTTTCAAGTGATTTGGCCCAAGCCAAATTATTGCAAAGTAACTATGAAGATGATGCCAAAACCACCTTGCGGCCTTATGAAGCCAAGGTTTATCTTTATTAAGTGATATAGATTGAAAACAGTGACGCACAAGCAAATTTTCAAAATTGTGACGAACTGTTTTTTCATTTTATGAAATAATAGGTATAATACTAGTTAAAAGTAAAACTTGGAGGTTTAAAAATTATGTCTGGGATCAAACAAAATCAATTAGCGCGCTATCAACAAATTGCATTGGACATTGCCAGCCGGATCATTAACCAGGAGTACCCTATTGGCACAAAGATTCACGCTCGTTCTACGATTGCCAATACATATCAGGTATCGCCTGAAACTGCCCGGAAGGCTATCAAGATGTTGGGAGATCTAAAAATTGTTGAAGCCAAACGGGGCAGTGGTTTTTACGTGTCCTCCATCGAAAACGCCGGAAACTTCCTGGATCAATTTAGTAATGTTAAAACCTTAAAGGATTTAAAAAATGATATTCAAAACATCATGGCCCGCCAAGCTGAGGATTACCGGCAATTAGCCGAGTTAATGAATCAATTTGTGGACCAGACCCAACGGTTTAATTCAGTTAGCCCCCTGGTGCCTTTCCAATATGAAATTGGGGCTAAGAGTCCGCATTTAAATAAGTCCATTGGTGAATTACAATTGTGGCAAAATACCACCGCTACGATTGTCGCCGTGCGCCAAGGTGGGCAATTGAAAGTTTCACCAGGCCCTTACGCCGTTTTAAATGCCGGCGATACCATTTTCTTTGTGGGGGCGGAAACTTCCTTACAACAAGTGCAAAGTTTCTTTGCCGGCTGAGCACTTTTTCTCGTAAAAAGCAGCAAACAAAATTAATCTTAAAAATTATTTTTGTTTTTCAAAAGTGACCACATGATTCATGACTAGTGTTGGTATAATAAGGATTTGTGGTGTTTATTTCATGAAAGTGGCCGGCAAATGGGCCATAAATGACATGCCGTAGATTTGACAAAGTGCCAATACACATATAATATGATTAAGTCACTTTCGCACGAATGTTTTTTATCCAAGAAAGGGAGGCTATTAATTTGCCAATCGTTAACGTAGAACATTTATCCAAGATATTCGGCAAGCGGGTTAAACCTGCTTTAAGTATGATTCGGGCTAAAAAGTCCAAAACTGAAATTTTAAAAGCAACTGGGGCCACTGTTGGGGTCTATGATGCCAATTTCACCGTTGAAAAGGGTGAAATATTCGTCATCATGGGCTTGTCCGGTAGTGGGAAGTCCACCTTGATCCGCTTGATCAATCGCTTGATCACGCCCACCACAGGATCCATTTACATTGATGGGGATGACATCGCCAAGATGGACAAGGAAGCTTTGATCAAAGCGCGGCGGGATAAAATGAGCATGGTGTTTCAAAACTTTGCCCTATTCCCCAATCGCACGATTTTAGACAACACCGCTTATGGGTTGGAAATCAAAAAAGTTCCTAAAGAAGAACGGGAAGCTAAAGCCAAGGCGGTTTTAGAAGATATGGGCTTAACAGCATTTATCGACCAGTATCCTGACCAACTTTCTGGGGGGATGCAACAGCGGGTGGGCTTAGCCCGGGCACTGACTAACGATCCAGAAGTACTGCTCATGGACGAAGCTTTCTCAGCGCTAGATCCCTTGATTCGCCATGAAATGCAAGACGAATTATTGGACCTACAAGCCCGTTTGAAAAAAACCATTATCTTTATTACCCATGATTTAAACGAAGCTTTACGCATTGGTGATCGTATTTTGATCATGAAAGACGGTCAAGTCATGCAAGTGGGCACGGGTGAAGAAATCCTGACCCATCCTAGCAATGACTATGTCCGCACCTTTACCCGGGATGTGGATTTTTCTAAGGTCCTCACCGCCCAAAATATTATGATTCCAGCCTTTACCATTAATTTGGACAAAGAAGGACCTAATATTGCCCTGCGGCGCATGCGCCATGAAGAGGTCAGTATGTTAGTGGCTGTGGATAGTCAACGCCACCTCAAGGGTGTGATCAATGCCGAGGATGCTGTAGAAGCTCGGAAACAAAATAAACCATTGACGGACTTCATTGATATGAAGATCCCCACCATTCAAAAAGATACTTTGGTCAATGATATTTTCAAAGTTATCAACAATTCCCCAACACCAGTAGTTGTTACTGAAAATGATCGGGTCGTGGGTGTCGTGATCCGAGGTAGTGTCATTGATGCCTTGACGGAAGATGAAGAAGAGGAGGCCAACGCTGATAATGAATAGTTTATGGTTAACCGCTAAATTACCGGTGGCCGATTGGGTTGAAAAAATTACCGATTGGCTCACCAACAACTGGGCTGGCTTATTCAATGTATTACAAGTCATCGGTCAAAAACTGATGAATGGCATTACCAATGGCTTAGTGGCCGTGCCACCCTTTGTGTTTATTATTATTTTGACCTTGGCCGCGTTTGTGATTTCTAAAAAGCGCTGGGGTTTGACGTTATTTACCTTGATTGGGCTGTTATATATCTATAACCAAGGCCTGTGGCAGGACTTGATGAACACCTTGACTTTGGTGCTTTTATCTAGTGTTTTGTCCATCATCATCGGGGTACCTACGGGCATCTGGATGGCTAAAAGTGATAAGGCTAAAGCCGTCATCACCCCTATCTTAGATTTCATGCAGACCATGCCCGGTTTTGTTTACTTGATTCCAGCTGTTGCCTTCTTTGGCATTGGGATCGTACCTGGTTTGTTTGCGTCAATCATCTTTGCCCTGCCACCAACAGTGCGGATGACCAACTTAGGGATCCGCGATGTGCCTAAGGACTTAACTGAAGCCGCAGATTCCTTTGGGAGTACTGGTTGGCAGAAATTAACAAAAGTCGAATTACCTCTTGCCAAGGGGACCATTATGGCAGGAATCAACCAAACCACTATGTTAGCTTTATCCATGGTTGTCATCGCCTCTATGATCGGTGCACCTGGTCTTGGGCGCGGTGTGTTACAAGCCTTACAACGGGCGCAAGTCGGTGTGGGATTTGTCAATGGGTTAGCACTAGTGGTCTTAGCGATTATTATTGATCGCTTTACCCAATATTTGAATCAGCCAAAGGCTAACCGGAAACCCATGACCGCTAAAGAGAAGAAAACCCATCGGCAAAAATGGTTTGCTGGTATCGTGGCAGCTGTCGTGGTCTTGGTGGGTAGTGGCTTGATCAATACCCACACCAATCAAGCGGCCCAAACTAAAGGGACCGTGAACTTGGCCTATATTAACTGGGATAGCGAAGTAGCCTCCACCAATGTGATTGCCCAAGCCTTGCGCCAAAAGGGCTATACTGTGGATCTAACCCCACTGGACAATGCAGTCGCCTGGGAGTCTGTGGCGAAGGGACAATCCGATGCCATGGTCAGTGCTTGGTTACCGAATACCCATAAGGCCCAATATAATAAATACAAAAAAGATTTAGTGAATTTAGGGCCAAATCTTGCCGGTGCCAAAGTTGGGTTTGTCGTACCTAAATACATGACCAATGTGAATTCAATGACTGATTTAACCGACCAAGCCAATAAAACCATTACCGGGATCGAACCCGGTGCTGGGGAAATGGCAGCCGCTGAAACGACCTTGAAGACTTATCCAAACTTAAAGGGCTGGAAATTATCCGCTTCTTCTTCAGGAGCCATGACGGCCGCTTTAAGTAAGGCTTATGCGGCTAAACAACCCATTGTGGTCACCGGCTGGTCACCCCATTGGATGTTTAGCAAGTACTATTTGAAATACCTCAAAGATCCCAAGGGGACCATGGGTAAGAGTGAGAATATCAATACCATGGTCCGCAAAGGCTTGAAACAAGATCAACCAGAAGCTTACAAGATCTTGGATAACTTCCATTGGACAACGAAAGATATGGAATCCGTTATGTTAAAAATCAATAAGGGTGAAAAACCCCAACAAGCGGCCAAAGATTGGATCAAAGCCAATCAAAGTCGTGTCAATGCTTGGTTTAAATAACCCTACATTTCAAAGAATGGTCAATCACCCTGGTGGTGGTTGGCCTTTTTGAGTGGTTTCAGATGTTTAATAGATATTAAAACTAATTAAGTAGTTTCAAAAACTATGTTATGTGTTACAATGTCTATGTTATATATTTGAAAGGCGGCTTGATCATGACCGAAAAGATTGCATTGCTGGTAGATTCAGCATCTGACGTGCCTAAAGAAACTCTGGCGAAACATAAAAATATTGCCATCGTCCCGGAGACGATCGCTTTTGGTGATAAGATTTATCGAGATAGTGTGGACATTACACCGGATCAATTTTATCGTAAGTTACAAACAGCACCGGAATTGCCCAAATCGGCCTGTCCTGGCTTAGGCGCGGTTCAAACAGCCCTTGAGGATTTAGCAGCCCATGGCTATACTAATGTGATAGGGATCACTATTTCTAGCGGTTTATCAGCTGCTTACAATGTATTTTGCCAAGCGGCGGATAATGTGAATAGTCTGCAAACCACCATTATCGATACTAAAAATATTGGTATCGGCAGCGGCTTATTTGCGGTCTATGCCCAAGAGTTGATCGATCAGCAACTGCCTTACGCCACCATCGTGGCGCGCTTGCAAGCCGGCGTGGCCCCTAGTCGGATCTACTTTTACATCCCCACATTGAAGTACTTACAAGCTGGGGGCCGCATTGGCAAGGTGGCAGGTCTATTAGGGTCGATTTTGCGGATCAAGCCAGTGATTTCTTGTAATCCCGATGGTATTTATTACCCGTTATTTAAAGCCCGTTCCGAACCAAAAGCTATCGCTAAGATGATCGATTTAGCCGTAGCCCAGGTTAAGGCCCACCCCAATACCCGAATTGCCGTGGCAGAAGGGGATAACAAGCCATTACTGCAAAAAATTGTGGCTAGTTTGAAACAACGCTTACCGGCAATGACCAAAATTTACATTGGTAGTATTTCCCCAGTCCTTGGGGTCCATACTGGGCCGGGATTGGTAGGGATGGCTATTCAAGTAGGACAATAACAATAAGGACGTGATATGGTTGACACAACAAGCTTTAAAATTACCATTATGGGCGGACTTACCAGCGTTTGACTTACACTTAGATCAGCTGTTATTGCTGGTCAATGAGTATGTGGCACCAATCAGCGGTGAGGTCGTGACGAAGACCATGTTGCATAATTATTTTAAGCTCAAAATTATCGTACCCCCGGTGAAAAAACGATATGGCCGGGTACAATTGGCTGGCGCTATCGTGGTGGCGTTATTGAAAAGTGTTTTTGCCTTAGGTGAAATCAAACAAGGTTTTGACGTGGTCGCAAAAGGCCATGCGCCACAAAAGGCTTATGATAACTTTGCCGAAATCTTTAATCGCCAAACCTCTGCTAATACCCAACAAGTTGCACCGCATATTAGTGCCACGTCTAAAGACGTGGTAGATCAGTTGACCCAAGTCCAATATGCGGCGGTGCAGGCCGTGTTATACTGGTTAGCTGCCAAGTCACAGTTACATGATTTGGTAGTGCCAGCCAAAGCTGCGCAAGATAAAAACGACCAACGACCGGATGTGTAAGGTCGTTTTTTATTGGCCAAATTTTTAAAATAATTCTAAATAACAACTTAGGGGAATCCCTACATTTTGAGCATCATAAACTGACAATAGGCGTTAAATCCTGATATCATTGGGTTTTAACCGTTTTCATGAAAACCCTTATCAGTTTTTAAAAGGCTGTCGTCTGCGCTACAATTGAAGTTATAAATATTGCACTCATTCTTAGATTGTTTTTATAAATTGTCTCAGGTGACTAGGAGGTATTCGGATGAAAGTTGTTATTTTTTCAACCTGTGTGGTTGATTTAGAGTTCCCAAATGTGGGGATCGCGATGACTGAGGTTTTAGAACGCTTTGGCTGTGATTGCTATTTGCCGAAGGATCAGATTTGCTGTGGCCAGCCCACTTTTAATAGTGGTTATGCCAAAGGTACTCAGCGGGCATTTCGTAACCAAATCGACGCCTTGTTAAGCGTCGATGCGGATTATATTGTGGGCCCTGCTGGTTCTTGTGTGGCCATGATTCGGGAATTTCCTGAATTCATGAAAGATGATCCCCAATATGCAGACAAAGCAAGAGAAGTTGCCGCTAAGACTTTCGAATTCTCCCAATTTCTATGGCGGGTACTAGGGGTTGAAAATGCTGGGGCCGAACTTGATGGCCGGGCAACTTACCACCGGTCTTGCCATATGACGCGGCTGTTAGGTGAATCTGAATCACCTTATGCCTTGTTAGCCCATGTGAAGGGCTTGGAAATGATTCCTTTGGAAAATGCCCATGATTGCTGTGGCTTCGGGGGGACTTTCTCAGCGAAAGAACCAGAAATCTCCAGACAAATGGTGGATGCCAAAGTGGGCCATATCGTGGATACTGGTGCTGAAATTTTAATCAGCTGCGACCCAGGGTGTTTGATGAATATTGGGGGCCGGTTTAATCGCTTAGGCAAACCCATTAAGATCATGCACATCGCTGAAGTTCTCAACAGTAATGTGGATGAAAGCCGGATCAGCTACTTAAAACAAATGCCAGTTTAGCAACAAAGGAGGAAAACTGAATTATGGGAATTCAAACAAGTGATAAACCCTTATTAGAACGGGTCAAAGAATCTGAACAAGATAAATTCATGCAAGCCTCTGTTGCAAAGTCTCAAGATGCCCAACACATTAAACGTGAAGACTCACGGGCACTCTTAGGCAACTGGGAACAATGGCGAGAATTAGGTGAACAAATCCGCCAACGGGCGTTGAAATATTTACCAGATTACTTGGAACAGTTTAGTGATAATGTCGAAAAGAATGGCGGGGATGTCTTCTTTGCGGCCACTGAAGAAGAGGCTGTAGACTATATTCAAAAAGTCGTTAAAGAAACTGGCGCCAAACGTATCGTGAAATCCAAATCCATGGTGACTACAGAAATTGATTTAGACAAGCGGCTGTTGGCCATGAATCAGGGTCTCCAATTGATGGAAACCGACTTGGCGGAATTTATTTTACAAGAAGATGACTGGGCCGAGCCTACCCATATCGTGTTCCCAGCGCTGAGTAAAAATCGGGATCAAGTGCGGGAAATCTTTATGAAACTGGGCTATGAAGGGGATAATGATCCCATGCACTTGGCCAGATTCGCCCGGAAATATCTCCGGGAATATTTCCTGAAATCTGATCTAGGAATTACTGGCTGTAACTTTGCCGTAGCTGATAATGGTATGATCAATTTAGTTACCAACGAAGGGAATGCCGATTTAACCATGGCGATCCCTAAGACGCAAATCGTCGTCATGGGGATGGAACGGATCGTCCCAACCATGAATGATGCGGAAATTTTAGATAATATGCTGTGCCGGAGTGCCGTGGGGCAAAAATTAACCAGTTATGTGACCTTTGAAAAAGGCCAAGTCGCCGGTGAAACCGATGGCCCAGAACATTTTCACGTGGTCATTGTGGATAATAACCGCTCCCGGGCTTTGGGTTCTGAATTCCAGTCTATTTTGCAATGTATCCGGTGTGGGGCTTGTATGAATGTTTGCCCAGTTTACCGGCACATTGGCGGGCACGGTTATGGTTCGATTTATCCTGGACCATTGGGTGCCGTATTATCCCCAATTTTGGGGGGCTATCAAGCCTTTCAAGAATTACCATATGCTTCTAGTTTGTGTGGCGCTTGTACAGAGGTTTGTCCGGTTAAAATTCCATTGCATAAATTATTGATTGAACACCGCCGGATCATCACGGATCAACGGCATATGCAACACGGTCTGAACAACTTGATGATGGAGGCCATTGGCATTGGGACTGGGTTCCCATGGTTATTTAGAACGGCTGTCCGCTTTGGCCATTTAGGTTTGAAACCATTGGCCAGCAAGGGAGAAGTTCACGCTGAAAACTTTATTAAACCAGAAGGCTCTGTTAAAGGCGGCCCTGGTTTAGTCGGCGGTTGGGCGGATGTGCGGGACTTGCCACTGCCACCTAAGAACAAGGATAGCTTTAGACAGTGGTTTGCCAAACATAAGGAAAACCAACCTAAACCCGGCGACCAAAAGGCCAATCAATAAGGAGGGCATCGTCCATGACGATTTATAATCGAGAAGCGTTTTTAGACCACTTGTCAGAACGTTTAGGCACACCTAGACATCAAGTGGATAAAGAACCATTTATTCACCGGAATCAGTTGCCTGAGGAAACTTTGGCAGATTTATCCAGTGATGAATTATTAGACTTAGCTAAGAGTACCAGTGAAGCCTTACATGTTACTTTTCAAGTGACCGATCAAACGGCGTTGCCAGCAGTCCTAGATGAATATTTGAAACGGATCGGGGCCGGGCAGTTGATTTTACCCACGGAACCAGATCAAGTGGCTGACTATAATTTACAAGGCTGGATTGATACGGTGGCCAAAGAACGAACGGTCAAATACTGGGATCCAAAGGCTGACCGGGATACGAATTTGACAACTTCCCAAGATTCCATGGTGGCCATTGGTTTTGGGGATTATCTGCTGGCTGAATCAGGGACGATCACGGTGCCAACAACACCAGGTCAAGGGCGGGCCTTTAATTTCTTGCCAACTCATTACTTGAGCATTGTGAAACGTAGCCATATCTTACCTAGATCTACCCAAGTGACTAAGATCTATGATGACAAGATCAAATCTGGTGAGTTAGTCACTTCAAATATCAACTATATTTCCGGTCCATCTAACTCTGGGGATATCGAGATGGTCTTGATCGTCGGTGTCCATGGGCCGTTAGATATGACGTATGTGGTCGTCAACGACCGTTAGAAAAACATTTCAATGAGACTTGTGGCGAATTTTTGGCTGCAGGTCTCTTTTGATTGTAGCGGACCGGTTATTTTGTGATATTCAGGTTTTTCGGTATAATTGGTTCATTGGATAGATGCAGGAGGCAGTTTTTTTGAAGAAATCTGGGGTACTTTTGATTAATTTGGGCACACCAAAAAGCGCGGCACCAAAAGATGTCCGCCAATTTTTAAGTCACTTTTTAAGTGATCCACGGGTGATTGATATGCCCCGAGCTTTTTGGTGGTTGATATTACATGGGATGATTCTACCCTTTCGACCCAAACATTCCGCTAAGATGTATGCACAAATTTGGGATCCTGAGCTGGGGGGTTCGCCGTTGTTATATTATACCCAGCAGGTGACTAAGAAGCTTCAGGCAGGCCTGCTTGGCTATGATGTGCGTTTTGCCATGAGCTATTCACAACCGAATATTGCGCAGGTTTTGCAGGATTTTAATGACCAAGGCATTGAAGATTTGACCATCGTGCCCATGTATCCGCAGTTCTCTACCACGACGGTGGGCTCGGTGTATGATGCGGTGGCCCAATTTTATTTAAAAAAAGCCCACATCCCGCATCTGCATATCATTACAGATTTTTATCAGGATGCGCGCTATATTCAAGTCTTAGCCAATACGATTCAACAAGCTTTAGATGCCCATCCCCAGGCGGATGAGTTATTATTTTCCTATCATGGCATTCCTCAGCGCTATGTGGCTGAGAAAAAAGATCCATACTTTGAACAATGTCATATCACCACCGAAATGACCATGGAACGTTTGGATCATGCGATTGCTTACGAGATGACCTTCCAGTCCAAATTTGGGCCGGGCGCGTGGTTAACACCAGCTACCCAAGAAACGGTGGTCAAACTGGCGCAAAATGGGGCTAAAGAGCTATTAGTGGTGACCCCAAGCTTCACAGCTGATTGCCTAGAGACGTTGTATGAAATCGATACGGAAAATCGCCACTATTTCTTAGATGCTGGCGGCAGCGAATTTCATTTTATTGCACCATTAAATGATAACGATGAATTTGTTGATTTCTTGGCACAATTGGTTCGGGAAAACTCAGCGGCCCAAGGGTAACAATAACCCTAAACCAAAGGAAACCACTAAAGCTAAGGTAGACACGAATAGATTCTTCACGGCAAAAATAAAGGTTTCTTTTTTGACTTGTTTGGCCAATAGTTTTTGGGTATTTTTGACAATAATTGGGATGGTCAACAGGGTCAACAGACTTAAAAGTGGGAGCACATTTAAAATGACGGCTAGAACTAAGCTGGCATAGCCGAGGATTTCTAAGCCCACATAAAATTTCAGGCTATTGGGAACGCCAATATAGTAAACAATCGTTTTACGACCCAATTGAATATCTTCTTGCGCATCGCAGAAGTTATTGGCCAACAATAAACTGGCAATCATGGTCATGGCTAAGCCTGACGCTAAAAGGACTGGCCAGACAAAGGCCCAGTTAAAGGTGATTTGATCATACACATTAATATATACAGCAATTAACGTGATCATAAAGCCCATGGTGAAGCCCGAAAAAAACTCCCCAAAAGGTGTCCCAGAGATGGGGCGGGGACCAGCGGCATAAAACCAGCCCACCAAAAAACACCAAGCCCCCATGACTAAGAGGGGCCAACCAACGTTGGCCACGATAATCAAGCCAATTAAACCTGAACTGACCATCATTAAAATGGTCATCCAAGCAATTTTTTTAGGATTTAAGTGATTGACGCCAATAATATTGGTTTTCCGGCGAAAATCTTGGGCGTGGGTGGCCCGGGTATAGTCTTGATAATTATCATGGGCATCCACGGCCATATTAAAGACAAACATCGCAATGAAAAATAAAATCAAGAAAACGGGATGGATGCTGCGATAATGGTACCAAGCAAAAAAGGTACCTAGCAAAAATGGGAAAATACTAGCGGTTTTAGCTTTTATTTCGACTAATTCTAAAAAGACGCTTAAAGTCACGAAAAAACATTTCCTTTCTTTGACGATATTGGTTAATATAAAACTAACATACTTGCGCTAAAAAAACAGTTGTAAAGAGGTAGAACACGGTGATTTCAATTAATCCAATGTGGACAGCTTTTCCAGGCTTGCACGATCAACTGATGCAAGTGGAACAAGTTATCCAAGCAAATATAAAGCTACGCAATAAGGCGATTCAAAATACGTTAGAGGCTTTGACCATCAATGGGGGAAAGTTGGTGCGGCCCGCGTTTTTATTATTGTTTGCCACCTTTGGCCCCCAACAAGATCCACCGAAATTTAGCAAGAGTGCAGCAGCCATGGAAATTTTGCATTTAGCCACTTTGATCCATGATGATGTGATCGATGACTCGCCACTGCGGCGGGGGGTGACCACTATGCATACCCATTATGGCAAGCGTAACGCCATTTATGCGGGGGATTATTTATTCACGGTTTATTTTGAATTGATCAATGAAACCGCCCGCAATGCCCAAGATACCCACTTGAATGCCATTAGCATGCGGCAAATTCTTCTAGGGGAACTGGACCAAATGCGCTTTGACTTTAAAACTGGTATGTCGGTCAAAGACTACCTGCGGGAGATTGACGGTAAAACGGCCGCGTTATTTCAATTGAGCTGTGAAATGGGCACGCGCCTAAGTGGGGCAAGTTTGACCATTCAGCGCCGGGCCCGTAGAATCGGCCATGATATTGGGATGGCTTTTCAAGTTTTAGATGACATTTTAGATTATACCCAATCCGAAGCGACTTTGGCCAAACCCAATGGGGAGGATCTGCGTTCAGAGACTTATTCGATTCCGCTATTATTTGCTGTTCAAAATTATCCTGAGCTCAAAACCTTGCTCCGCCAAGAAATGACCCCAGCCCATGTGGCCTACTTGGTCCACTTGGTTCAAACCTATGGCGTGGCCGATGCCAAAGATTTAGCTAGCCGCTATACCCAAAAAGCCCTGGCTGAGATTGCCCAGTTGCCTAGCGGGGATGCCGCGGAAATTTTGAAACAAATTACCCAGGCCTTATTGATCCGTACCAACTAACAGCTTGTCCGATATTTATCAGCAATCAAGACAACACAAGTTGCCTGGTTTAACAGGGGACTTGTGTTTTGTTTTGGATTTCAAGTCGAATTAATTGCTTCTAAAGCCCATTCTCGGTAGGATTACAGTGAATTGAGAAAGGGATGTTTTTGATGGCAAAATTTGATTATCGTACCATAGAAGCACAAGAGTATTCCCATGCAGATGAGCCCTCGGTGGTCATTTTAAATGAACGGAATTATATCACCTTCAAGTCAAAGGGACACTTTGACTTACAAGATGCCCAATTCATGCAACAAGTCGCTAGTATGTATGCCTTAGCCGACGGGATTCGGCAACAAGCGGCCACCAGCAACAAATTAGCTTGGTTTAAAGACTATGTGCCTTATCCATTAAACAGCTATTGGTATGAAGACGGCAGTTACTTATTGCTGATCAAGCAACCTAACTTTACCATCCCCGAATTATTAGACAATGCCAAGGCGGCCTTGGTTTCAAAATTTCCAGCAGCCTTATTAGATGATATTCATTTTGAACGGCACGCTGAAGGTGTAGAGGCCCAATTGATCAATCATGGCCCCGTGGTACCTGACAATGCGACCTTTAAGACCCTGGCTAAATTTATGGCCGACAATCAATTTCAGCGCCATTTCACCGGGCATCGGGAAGTTTACTTGACCCCCTTAACCCCTGATTTAGCGCCGGCAAAGCTGGAAGTGTTAATTCGCATCCCTATTGAACGCAATGAGAGTAGTTTAGATTCTGGCCGGTTTCCAGTGGCAGAGAATTAACTGGCAAAAATTATTAAAAAAGTCGTCAATAATGCCCTATTCCGGGTAATTATTGGCGGCTTATTTAATCGGGTTTAGTAGCCTCGGTCCATATCATAGAGTTGCTTGAAATGGGTATTTGTTTGCAGTAACGTATGGGGATTACCTTGCATTTCGATGGCCCCTTCAGCTAAGAA
This sequence comes from Agrilactobacillus composti DSM 18527 = JCM 14202, assembly GCF_001436375.1. Lineage (GTDB taxonomy): Bacteria > Bacillota > Bacilli > Lactobacillales > Lactobacillaceae > Agrilactobacillus > Agrilactobacillus composti. Next base: position 21,806 of record NZ_AZGA01000084.1, read on the forward strand.
GACCACTTGATCCACAAGTTCTACCCCTTGGAGATGGTGGGTGATCCAGATGACAGTTTTGCCCTTTAATAGGCTAAAAAAGGTCTCCAGTAATTCTTGCTCGGTAATTGGATCTAAGCCCACAGTGGGTTCGTCTAACAAGACCACCGGGGTATCTTGCAGCAAGATCCGGGCCAAGGCAATACGTTGGCGCTCCCCGCCAGAAAAACGGCTGCCGGCTTCTTGAACCACGGTGTCATACTGATCTGGTAGGGATTCAATCTTTTGCTTCATTTGCACTTTTTCTAAAACTGCTTTAACGTCCGCATCGCTGGCTTGTTCATTACCCAGACGCACGTTGTTCATGATCGTGGTGTCAAATAAGAAGGGACTTTGATTCAAGACCGCAAAAAACTTTGCCCGCTGTTTTTGTAAACTCAACACGTTTAAATCGTTGATCTTAACGGCACCTTGCTGGGGGGTCAGATCCCCTAAAATCAATTGCAGCAACGTGGTTTTGCCGGTGCCACTGGGGCCCAGTACCGCCATTTTCTCGCCTTTTTTAAGGGTCTGGGAAAAATGGTTGATCAATACCGGAGAGTCGGCGTCATATTCAAATTGCAGGTCAGCTAGTGTCAATTGCGCAAAGGTTTTAGGATCTAAATCTTGTTGCGCTGGCAGCTGTTGTGGTGTGGGTTGTAAGTCATTTAACCGCTGGACAGAATCTGCATATAATGGCAGCTCGTCAAAACCGGTACTGATGGGGATAAACGCATCAGATAAAGGAAAGATGGCCAAAACAAAGGCACTGACAAAATTGGCCTGGGCTTGATTAGCGGTAAGATGTTGGTTGGTGAAGATGATCAAGACTAAGACCATCACTAAGAAGATGATTTGTAAAATGAAATCACGCCGCCAACCAAAACGTTTGCTTTTAAGTTCTGAAGTTCTTAAGGCTTTTAAGGCAGGTTTAGGTCGCTGGGTGAAATCTTGGTGCCGCCCAGAAATGACCCAATCAGAAGCGCCCATGATATTGTCCGTGAGATCCACGTACAAGCCATTGTTGATGGCTTTTTGCCGATAGCGTCTAGCCCCTTCGATACTTTGAGAAATAAGGGGCACTAAAAAGATCTCCACAAAGAACAACAACAGCAATAGCAGGCCGTAAAACCAATTTAAGGCCCCAATCAAAACAATAACGATGAAGCCAATAATGTAGCCCACGATCGTCGGAAAAACGGTTCTCAAGTAAAGATTTTGCAAATGACCGAGGTCGTCGGCTAATATACCCAAGATATCTCCGGTGCGATGGTGTTCTTCAAAAAAGGCGGCATCTTTTTCCAAAACATGGTAGAGGCGGCGTCTTAAATCTGAGGTGACCCGCAACACCCAATTATGGCTGCGCAGGCGTTCTAGATACTTAAAAACTGGCCGGCCGATCCCAAAGGCCCGGGTCAAAACCACGGCCGCATAGATCATTAAAATATTATAAGGATGGGTCGCCGAACGGTCGATGATATACCCAGAGGTAAACATCAAGGCCGAGGCACAAATGGCGGTTAAAACCCCAAAGAGTAGGGAGTAGAACAAGAGCGAACGATAGCGCTTTAAGTAGGGTTTTACCCAAGTATCATGTTGCATCAATTCGCGAATTTTTTTCATGAAAGGCTCACCCGCTTTTGCATATGTTGTGTTAAGGCCGTAAATTCCCCTGGTGTGGCGCTGAGCTCATCTAGCGTTCCCTGCTGCACTAATTGGCCATCTTTCATGACCAATATATAATCCATTTCTTTGAGCCAATGGAGGCGATGGGTGGCAAATAAGACCAGGTGATTCTTGAATAGGGGCATCATGGTTTCTTTTAAGGCATACTCGGTTTCAATATCCAAATGGGCGGTGGGCTCGTCAAACATGAGTACATGTCGGTCTTGGTCTAAAAAGGCCCGGGCCAAGGCAATCCGCTGGGCCTGCCCGCCACTGATACCGCGGCCGCCTTCACCCACTAATGTATTCAAACCGTCTTTTAAGGTGGCTAAAAAGTCGTCTAAGCCGGCCTGAGAAGCCGCCGCGGCAATTTGGGCAGCGCTAGCTTTGGGCTGGTAGAAGGCAATATTAGCGGCAATGGTGTCGGCGAATAAATAAGGAAATTGGGGAATGAAGGCAAATTGTTGCTGCCAATTGGCTTGACTCAAATGGGGCAAGTCTTGGCCATTTAAGCTAAAGTTGGCCGCTTTTGGATCTTCAGATTTCAAGGGGGTCAAAAAGCCCCCTAAGGCGTTGAGTAGTGTGGTTTTTCCAGAGCCGCTCATGCCGATGATCCCCACTTTTTGATAACCCTTCAAAGTGAAGGCGATGTCCGTGAGGTCAATGGCCTCATTTTCATCGGGGCTATATTGGAGATTAAAATGGTTGGCAACTAATTTGCTATTTTCATCCCATTTAAACGTGTCCGGGACCAGTTGGCGATTGGTGACGCTGGGTTGGGCCACAATATCCAAAATATCTGTTAAGGCATTTTTACCATCCAAGGTGGCGTGGTAGTCATTGCCGAAGTCTCTGATGGGTAAAAAGAATTCCGGGGCTAGGATCAAAGAAACTAAGGCTGGAAACAAGGGAATGCTGCCGTTGATCAAGCCTAAGCCTAGGAATAAAGCCAAGAGGGCAATGGATAAAGTGGTAAACCAGTCTAGGGCAAAAGTGGATAAAATGGCGATTTTTAAGACGTCCATGGTACTGCGGCGGTAGTCTTCACTGACATTATAAACATTGGTTTCATATTTTTCAGAGAGGCCCAGAAATTTTAACGTGGACAAGCCCCGCAGGGAATCTACAAAGTGATTAGATAGCCGCAAAAACCCCGCGTATTGTTTATCGGCCTTGTCTTGGGCCGCGAAACCTAAAATGATCATAAAGATGATCACAATGGGGAAGACGAGGGTTAAAATCAACCCACTGCGGCCACTGTTGAAATAGATGTAAATGAGGATCAGCCAGGGAATGATGGCCATGTCGATAATTTTGGCGAAGATCAAATTGAAATAATTATAAACATTATTGATCCCATCTAAGGCCACGGTGACCAATTTTCCGGTTCCGCTTTGGGCAACTTGGCTGGCGCCAGTCACATAGACTTTGTCCAACAGCTGATCGCGCAGGGCTCCACTGGTTTTGTCAGCGTATTTATCTAGAATGATATTTTTGAGCCAGACACATAATTGCCGTAATAAAAAGGCACAGGCAAACAGAATGGTATCTGTGGTTAAACTATTTAACGACTGCATCCGCCAAGATAAAACCAAAACTTTGGTTAAGAAATGGGCTTGGGCAATAATCGCCCCGGCCTGAATCAAGGTCAACAGCGCAGATATTATTAAGATGACGCGGACGCCAGGTAATTTAAACAGGCGTTGATCAATCATAAAATCACCAATTTTCAAAAAAGATAATAAGCTAAAAGGGTTAAGAACATAAGCAGAGAGGTCGGGGCAAAAGTAAGTTTTGCCGTCGACCTCTCTAAAAGTTATTTAATGATAAACCACTATGCGCTGGCTTTGACCCGCCGTTTGAAGATGAAGAAACTCCAAATGAAGTAAGCCAACATGATTGGTAACAAGATACAAGCCACAATGGTCATGATCTTTAATGTATAAGGGGATGCAGATGCATCTTTGATCAACAGGCTATGGGCTGGATTATCAGCAATCAAGACCCGTGGGAACAAGCCGTTGAACAACAAGATAACGATAGAACCTAAGGTCAAACCACTGGTGATGAAGCCCCAGCCTTCGTGGTCGGCGTAAGCACAGTACATAGAGATAGCTGACAAGGCCACGATCAAGACCAAAAGCAATAGGGTAGAAATTGGACGTTCCTTGAAGAAGTCCGTGAAGATGAACAATAGAATTGCAAAGACAACTTCACCGGCAAACAAGACCCAATATAATTTTTCAACGAGGTTTCTAGCCCGATCTCTTAAGTTGCCATCAATTTTCAAACGAATGAAGTTTAACCCGTGGATCAAGCAAAGCAAGGTGACAGCTACACCACCGACAATGGATAACAAGTTAACGTTATCCCATAGGCCAGCGAAGATGTCGCCATTTTTGTCCATTGGTAAACCTTGGATCAAACTGGTGAACATCATCCCTAATAAGAACGGCGCAACGGTACTGCCGATGCACAAAGCCCAATACCAGAAATGACGGCCCCCAGCAGTTTCAGCGTTAGCGGAGAATTCAAAGGATACACCCCGGAAAATCAACGCACACAAGGTTAAGAACAAGAGAATGTAGTAGCCGGAAAATAGACTGGCATACCACAGTGGGAAGGAAGCAAACATGGCACCACCAGCGGTGATCAGCCAGACTTCATTACCATCCCAGTGGGGACCGATGGTGGCGATCAAAGCTTCCCGGTCGTCATCGTTTCTAGCCAAAACCCGGGTGGCCATGCCGACACCAAAGTCAAAACCTTCCAAGAAGAAGAAACCGATAAATAAAACTGCGATTAAAATGAACCATAATAGTTGTAAGGCACTCATCTTCCAAACGCCTCCTTGCTGAATGGATCGTTGTTTGCTGTTGCGCCATAACCTGCGCCATCATCATCAGGACCTTTGATCATGATCTTTCTAGAATAGAAGACCATCACGGCACCCATTAAGGAGAACATCAGGAAGTACACAATATTTGTAAACCATAGTTGACCGGCTGTTGTCGTTGGGGATACCCCATCGGCAATGGTTTGTAGACCATAAACCAACCAAGGATAACGACCTAGTTCAGTGATCAGCCAACCAGCTGAGTTGAAGACAAATGGGGTATAAGTACAAATACCTAAGACCCAAAGCAACCAGCGTTTGTTTTCAATGGTGTCCTTATTCTTGCGGGTGAAGAACAAGCCCAAGATAGACGTGAGCAATAATAAAGCTGCCCCGCCGGCCATGACTCTGAAGCTCCAGAAGACGGTCTTGACAGGGACATAGTAGTTCATGTCAGCACCAAACTTCTTATCATATTTAGCGTGTAACTCTTGGTTCAAGGAATTCATCCCTTGAACGCTCCCGGTAGTCTTGTGATAAGCTAACAGACTCAAAACCTTCGGAATTTCAATGGAACTTTTAGTTTCATGCTTATCCGTATCAAAGCTAGCAATGACTGTCCATGGGGCTGACTTACCAGTGTCTTTGTAGACACCTTCAGTCGCGGCAAACTTCATAGGTTGGTCTTTAATAATTTGTTGGGTCTGAAAATCCCCAGCTACGATAACGGCAATAGCCGCAAATAAACTGATCCATAAGCCAATGCGCATGGACTTCTTGAAGAAATCGTGGTTATGTTTACGCAATAAGCCAAAGGCAGCGATCCCAACAACGACTGTTGCGGCAGTTAAGATAGCCCCAGTAATCACATGGGGGAATACTTTCCAAAGCTGTGGATTGGTAATGATGTCTGCAAAACTGGTCATTTTAACCCGGCCAGTGGCTTGGTTGATCGCGAAGCCAGTTGGATGTTGCATGAAACTGTTGGCCGCTAAAATCCAAATTGCCGAACACATGGAACCAATCATGGTTAACCAGATGAACCAAACGTGGACTGCCGGTTTAAACCGGTTCCAAGTGAACATCCATACCCCAATGAAGACTGATTCCATAAAGAATGCTAACAGTGCTTCAATGGCAAGTGGGGCGCCAAAGATATCGCCCATAAACCGTGAATAATTAGACCAGTTCATCCCGAACTGGAACTCTTGAATAATACCAGTGACAACCCCAACAGCAAAACTCAGTAAGAAAATCTTCCCCCAGAATTGTGCCATCTTCTTGTAGGTCTCATTTTTCTTAACCACGTACATAGTTTCCATGATAGCGACGACAAATGCCATCCCGATGGAAAATGGTACGAAGAAGAAGTGAAAGACCGTTGTCATTGCGAATTGCCATCGAGCTAATGACAAAACACCAATACTCATCAGTGCCATACTAACAACCTCCCTAAAAAACATACAAAAAATCAAATAAAAATTAAGTAGAAAAATTATAAATTATAACTATTATTATTGTAGTTTGAAAAGCGACAGATAGCAACCAGAAACTGCTTTTATATCAGGAATTCTTTTTTAGTTTAGCCTAATTCTTATTGAAGAAATTAACCAAATTATTGCCAGTGTTGCCGCTGACATTTGCTTTCAGGGATTTTCAAACAAATATTAGGGAATATGCTAAAATTGTAATTAGAGGTGAGCAATTTGGTGGATGAGACACAATTGGACTTGGACCAACAGCATCAGATCAAACGCCGGTATCGCCAACAAAAACGCCGGTTCATGCCCTTGATATGGTTGTGGTTATTAACGGGTCTTTTAGGGGGCCATCGCTATTATTTAAAACAATATCGCTCTGGGGTGGCCATGACCCTGGGTTTATTTGTCGCCCTTAGCGTAGGTTGGTTCACCTGGTATTTATTAGTTGCTATCAATCTAGGCTGGTGGTTGTATGATGGCTTTCATTTGAAACGCTGGTTGGTTCTGACCAATGCTCAAATCCGGCAACAAATCTTGCGACAAGTTGTCCCACCCAGTATGACGCCAACAAATAAGGAGGCAAATAATGGTTAAAATTCCGAATGTTCTGTTAGCCAATGGGGTGCCGATGCCCCAACTAGGTTTAGGTGTTTTTAAAGTTGAAAATGATCAAAATGTTAAAAGTGCCATTAAATGGGCACTGGAAGCTGGCTATCGCATGATCGACACGGCGATGATCTATCACAACGAAGAAGCTGTGGGGGAAGCCATCGCTGAAAGTGGCTTGGCGCGCGAAGATTTATTCATCACTTCCAAATTATGGAACGCCGACCGAGGGTATGATCGAACCAAGGCGGCTTTTCAAGCGAGTTTACAACGGTTGCAGTTGGACTATTTAGATTTGTACCTGATCCATTGGCCGGCAAGTGGGTACATTGAAAGTTGGCAAGCTATGGAGGAACTCTATGGTGAAAACAAGATCCGGGCTATTGGCGTGTCCAACTTTGAAATCAATCATTTAAATGATTTAATGTCTAAAACAGCCATCGCACCCATGGTGGATCAACTGGAGACGCATCCTTATTTCCAACAAAAAGGTTTACATGATTTCTTAGGTCAACATAATATTGTTCATGAAGCCTGGGGACCATTAGGCCAAGGCAAAGGGAATTTAATGGCTGATCCGGTCTTAACACAAATTGCCCAAGCCCATGACAAGTCGGTGGCCCAGGTTATTTTACGGTGGCATATTCAACGGCATATTATTGTGATTCCAAAATCGATTCATCGCGATCGCATCGAGGAAAATGCCGATGTTTTTGATTTTAATCTCACTGAAGCAGAGATGGCCCAAATTGCAGCGATCGATAAAGGTGCCCGGGGCAGTCGTGACCCCAACGATGCTGAATGGTTAGCGTCAACCCAAAATATGGCTTAGGTGTAAAAAAATAGCCCGGGACGATAATCGTCTCGGGTTTTTACAATTTAAACGGCTTGAATATCACGGATCATTGTCACTAAACGGTCAATATTTTCGGCCTTGGTATGACCTTCGGTGTAGAAAATATATTTAGTGATATGATGACTCAAGTAATGGGTCAGGAATTTTTCAGTAATTTCGGTGTAGATACCTTGTTTCAACAAGATTTGTTTGTTGGTCGCTAAATCGGTGGACGGCAGCATCAAGATCATCCGGGTATTGGTAGCGGCCGTGAGGTCTTGGATGTCGGCCACTTCATCATCGGTGGGATCAATGAGAATGCCAGAGCCTAAGTCAAATAAGGTGCTGTCTTTAGCAGGTAGGATCTCTTTCATCGTAGCAATGGCGTAGGGTTTCCAGTAGCGGAATAAAGCAACCGTGTCATTTTGACGGATATATTGTTCGGCTTGCCGGGGATCGTAGCCATATTTGATAAAGTATTGACTGCGGGCTTCATCAATGGAAAAGTAATTTAGGTTGGTTAGCTTGGCGGCTGCTTTACCCAAGATGGTTTTACCAACACCGTGGGGACCAATTAATGCGATATTCAATTTAGAAAACCTCCACTGTTTTCGTTGTGTTAGCGCACAATAGGAACTATTCAATAAGTATATGTTACAAATAATCATTATAAATTACAATCAAAAAGCCACCGGAAGCGGTGACTTTTACAAGTATTTTGAAAACAGGATGTTTTAATTTAAATGCAGTGGTCGGTGGACTCATCACTGATTTTACCCAGTTCAACTTGAATTGTCGTGTGATTGAGGTCAAAATTGTGGGTAAGTTCATGATCCAAGCGGCGGATAAAGTCGTTATTATGATCTAAGGTGGTCCGGATAACATGTGCCGTCAAGGCATTTTCGGTGGTACTCATGGCCCAGATGTGCAGGTCATGAACGCTGGTGACCGTGTCTTGGGTTTGGATAAAGCTTTTAACTTTTTGCAGATCAATGGATTGGGGCACCGCGTCTAAGGACAATTCCGTGGCACTCTTTAAAAGTCCCCAGGTGCTGATTAAAATAACCAAGGCGATCACTAAACTGAAAACGGGGTCCAACCAAAACCAGTTGGTAAATTTCATAATTAATGCGGCGAAGACGACCCCGACAGAAATGGCGGCATCCCCGGCCATATGGATAAAAGCACCTTTCACATTTAAGTCTTTGTGTTGATCTTTCATAAACAGCCAGGCCGTGAACCCATTGATGACAATCCCAATGGCGGCCACGATCATCACATCGTTTTCCAAGACGGGTTGAGGGTTTTGCAGACGTTGAATAGCCTCGACGACAATGCCGCCAATAGCCACCAGCAAGAAGACCGCGTTAAAGAGGGCAGCCAGAATGGAGCTCTTTTTATAGCCATAGGTCAAACGATCTGTCCGTTCCCGTTGGCTTAAGATAACGGCTACCCAAGAGACCAATAGGCCTAAGACATCGCTGAGGTTATGGCCGGCATCGGCTAGTAAACTTAAGGCATTGGTGGCCAAGCCAAAACCACCCTCAATGATAACAAACGAAATATTTAATAAAATACCAATTTTAAAGGCACGATTAATTAGCGGTGTCCGCGCGGTATGATCGTGATCTGCCATGATACATGTCCCCCTCTACATATGAACGTCTATTCATATATTTAGCTACATAGTACCACTTTCTAATATTAAAGGCAATGAAGGAGTTTACATTTTATGACTGAATTATTTGCAAATGCTGACCATAATTGGACGCCAGATGGCACAAGACCACCACAATGGGTGGTTTTAGAATTAGCGCAAAAGTTTCAAAGTCGCACAGAAGACGGCCCGATCATCGGGTATCCCCAATATGATGGGGCCCTCAATGAGACCGTTGCGGCCCAATACCAAGGATCTTGGCAACGTACGCTCAATCAATACTTGTTACAAGACACTAAAATATTCGATTTTTGGGCGACTGACCATATTGCCAATCACCAGGTGAGCCATGTGCAACATGTACTTTATTTTGCCACCGTTATGGCTTATTTAGAACGCTTGGATCCAAAAGACAGCTTGATCTTACAGTTAGCCGCTTGTTTTCATGATATTGGCCGCCCAATGGGGGGATAGATCCGATCCATGGCCGGTTAGCCGTTGAACGCTTGTATCGGCATTACAAATTAGCACCGGATGTTGATGTGGCGCAATTTTCCCAAGCATTTTCATTGCAATCCATGGTTTTGGTGAATTCAAAAAGCGAAGTTCCCATGCCGGAACTTCGCAAAAATGATGTGCATGTTTTATTGGATATTATCCAATACCATAGCTTAGATGATAGCCAGGCGCAGACTGATTTTACGAAACGCTATAATGATCGGGCGGCCCAGCGGCGCTTGACGTTGTTAAGCTTGTTTAAAGATTGTGATGCCTTAGATCGCTTGCGGTTTACCGGCAATTTGGATGTCCATTATTTACGCCACCGCAATGCCCGCTGCCTGTTGGGTCGATCGGCCGTTTTAAATGGGTTAGTGCAACCGCAAGATTTTGCGCTGGTTTAAGGGCTGAATTTGCCGGTTATTGGCCCCAAAGAAGGTGGCTAAGCGATCTAATTGGGATTGGGCCACCATTAAGGGTTTAGCGGCCACATACCATTCGATGCCCTCTTGTACCGGTGGGGTGGTTAAAGACCCCACGTAATGGTAAAAGCTAGGGGCCTTTAACCAACTACTCACGTCAACGGGTTGGGTCAAGGCTGACGTGTCGACTTGATCTAATAAAGCTGCTAATTGGGGATTAGGCAAACCCAGTTCAAATAAAACGGACACCACGGCATTTTGACCATCAATGAATTCATGGACAAAATGGGCTTCTAGTGCATAACGCTGACCATTGAGCAGATGTTCAGCCGGATGGTGAAAATGCAGTTCTTTAAAGGCTGCTGCCCGATCCAATAGCGTGGCAGATCCTACACCTGTCAAAGACAATTTAAAGCCGAGATTTTGAATCCCGGTGATGGTATATGTATGAAACTGGGGTAAATCGGCCAAGGGGATAGCTTGTTGCGTGGGAATATCGATGGGGGATTGCATCTGACCGGATGTAATCTGCCATTGGGCTTGATCACGATAAGAATACATGAGACAAAACTCCTTTATATTTAAGATAAGTTGTGTTATTAATGTAGCGCAAAACTTTTATAAAGAAAAGCCTTTCATAAAATAACAATATTAGGTATGATAATACCGAGAACCATTCTCAATTAGGAAGCGTGATGAACATGACTTATTTTGCAGGGCAAAACTTAACCATCGGCTACGGCCATAAAACGATTATATCCAACCTCAACGTCACCTTTCCAAAGGGCGAAGTGATCGGGTTGATTGGCCCTAATGGCAGTGGGAAATCCACGTTATTGGGCGCATTGTCTAACTTTAGAAAGCCCGAAGCCGGGGAGGTTATTTTAAAAGATAAACCATTGAGCAGTTATTCGGCTAAGGCCCGGGCTAAACTGCTAGCCAGTTTGCCCCAAAACCCCCAGGCTCCTGGGGACATTACGGTTGAAGATTTGGCAGGCTACGGTCGGTATGCCTATCAGCGGCGTTGGTCCAGCGACAAAACGGCTGATGACAAGGCCATCCAATTGGCCATGGTCAATAGTAACATTGAAGACTATGCCCAAACACCGTTAGCTGATCTCTCCGGTGGCCAGCGCCAACGGGCATTTATTGCCATGACTTTGGCCCAAGATAGTGAAATTCTCCTATTAGATGAGCCCACCACTTATTTGGACTTGCCCCATCAATTGGAGATTTTGAAGTTGATCCGTCACTTAAATCGGGATTTAGGGAAGACTATTATCGTCGTGCTCCATGATTTAAACCAGGCTGCCCGGTTTTGTGATACGCTTTTGTGCTTAAAGGGGGGCAAACTGGTTTGTCAGGGCGCACCTAAAGACGTTTTTACACCAAAAATGTTGGCGGATGTATTTAACATCAAAGCAGTGATTCAAAATGATCCCGCTAATAATTGTCCCACATTACTAAGTTACGATATGATTTGAGGTTTGGTTATGATTCGCGTAAAACTGCATACATTTCAAATAAGTTTAATCATCTGCCTGGTAATTCTAATGATTCTCAATTTATTAGGTGGGATCAAGTGGTATGGCTTGCCCAGTCTATGGGCCGATACCAGCCCGGGTTTTGCGATCATCTGGCAAATCAGATTTCCCAGGATGATCGCTGCCGTGTTAGTGGGAGCCATGTTAGCGGTGGCCGGCCAAATCTTGCAGACCGTTTCCCGCAACCCGATTGCGGACCCATCTTTGCACGGGATAAACAGCGGCGCCAATTTGGCGTTGATTATTGGGACGATTGTAGGCTTACCCTTTACCATCTATTGGCGCTTTGGCCTGGCCATCATTGGGGCCTTAATTACCTTTATCTTTGTCATGGCTTTATCCATGGGCCGAGGCGGGATGAATCCCACCCGCTTGATTTTAAGTGGGACGGTTTTTTCCGGCTTTCTCAATGGAATTGCTTATGGTTTTAGTATTTTGACCCATTCCAGCCAACGTTTTCGTAATTTTTTAGTGGGTGGTTTTTCTGGGACGACGTTGCCCCAGATTGGGTTATTAATGGGTATTTTTTTATTGGTTCTGTTGTTTATTTTTTGGTTGCGACAAGATATCACCATGCTGGCTTTGGATGAAAAAATTAGTCAAAGTCTGGGGAACCAGTTAGTTGTGACCCGGATATTTGCAGTTTGCGTAGTAGTTTTGGCTACGGCCATCAGTGTGGCTATTGGCGGGAACATTGCGTTTATTGGCTTGGGTATCCCACATTTAGTCCGATTTTTTGATCATCGGGATTTTCAACATACCTTTATTGAAAATATGCTTCTGGGCGGGGCGTTTTTATCATTTTGTGATTTCTTATCTAAAACGCTCACAGCCCCTTATGAATTACCCCTGGGGGCCTGTTCAGCAGCCTTAGGTGGCTTATTCTTAATCTGGTATGTTAGAAAAGATCGTAGGGTGGCGTTTTCATGAGTAGAGCAAAATTAAGACGGCGCTTCATGCTTTGGGTGGTGGCCTTGTGTCTTTTAACAGTGACCATCGCGGTGATCAATATTAGCTTAGGGGAGATGCATTTATCGCCGCAGCAACTCTTGAAAGCCCTATTAGGACAGGCCAATCGTCAAGATGAATTGGTGTTATGGCAATTTCGCGCACCCGGGGTGGCCATGAGTGTCATTGTCGGGGCAGCATTAGCCTTAAGTGGCGCAATTTTTCAGCGGCTGACCGGTAATGACTTAGCGGATTCCAGCATTCTAGGGATCAACGCCGGAGCCAGTTTTGGCGCGGTCCTCTTTTTAGCAGCCAGTCAAATCGGGCTCCAGCTTAGTGAAACCGTGGGCTTACCTATTTTCGCTTTAATTGGTGCGGGCATCACGGCACTGCTCGTTTTTAACATCAGTCAGGGCCAATCGCCCTTGGGCTTGTTGTTGGGCGGGGTGGCCGTGGGGACCTTGTTAAATGGCCTTATTTTATTGATTCAGCTACAGGTCTCCCAAGAAGATTTTGAAAAAGTTATTGTCTGGATCTCCGGTAGTTTTTGGAATCTGGATTGGTCTTATATCGGCCTATTGGCTGGCGCTTTTGTGGTGGTTTTTGCCGGTGGTTTGTTGAGCTTACATAACTCAGATTTATTAACGCTAGGGCACCGCGGGGCGGCCAGTTTAGGTTTGGAATATGATAAGAAAAGACGGCAATTGATGATCTTTGGTATTTTGCTGGCAGCCATTGGGGTTGCTGGCGGTGGTGCCATTGGCTTTGTAGGGTTAATGGCACCACATATTGCCCAACGCTTAGTGGGAAGTAAGGGCCGTTATTATTTACCCTTGACCATGTTCATTGGCGTGGATTTATTAATGATTGCCGATGTGGTGGCGGCCAATTTATTTGCCCCCAGTCAATTACCGGTGGGCTTAGTGGTGGCCATGATCACCGTGCCATATTTCATTGTGTTAATGTTACATCAAAAAAAGTGAGGGAGTTTTTTATATGAAGCATTTTAAAGTTCGTTGGTTGTTAGTGGCCTTGTTGGCCTTGTTAGCGGTTGTGACCTTCAGTCAGTCCCCAGTGCAAGCAGCTAGTAGTAGTGGCACCCATATCTTTAAGGCTAAAAATGGGAATATCAAAGTTCCTAATAACCCTAAACGTATTGTGGTGCGGACCTACATGGGGCAAGTATTGACCTTAAAAGGGAATGTGGTTGGCAGTACAACTTGGGATTTAAATAATCCTTTTATTGCTAAAAGCACCCGAGATAAAGTTACCAACGTGGGCACGCCCATGAACGCGGAAGCAGTTTTGAAATTAAAGCCAGATCTGATCATCACCGATACTGAGGCTGATGTGAAGGCTATGTCTAAAATTGCGCCAACCGTGTTGATCCCCTACACTGAAATGCGTAATATCAATAAAATCAATAATCGTTTTGCCCAATTATTAAACAAACAATCTGAAGCTAAGCAGTGGGCTAAGAACTTCAAACAAGCTGCTGCTAAAGATCGCAAGAAGTTGGATAAAGCCGGGATTACCAAACAAAAGACGGTTGGTATTTATGAACTCCAAGATGGCAAACTTTATGTTTATGGCACCAACTTTGGCCGGGGTGGGCAAGCATTGACCACCGGCTTGAACTTCACTTTACCAAAGAAAATCAAGGCCATTGATAAGGGGGCTGGTTTTAAACAAATCTCCGTTGAAGCTTTGCCGCAATATCAAGCCGATTACATGTTCTTCACCAGCTACAGTACTAAAGGTAAGGCTGATCAAGAATTAAAAGACTTACAAGCTAATCCTGTTTGGAAAAACTTAAAGGCCGTCAAAGCCAAGCACGTGATCACGTTGCCATTCCAAAAAATGTATTACTATGATCAAACTGCTACGATGGCTCAATTAGACTTAGTTACTAATGCCTTATTGAAAGCTGGTAAATAAATAGGCACACCAAAAAAATCCGCAAAGCCTAAGGGCTTGCGGATTTTTTATTGGAAACAATTATTTAGTTTCGGTGAAGACCACATGTTTACGCAATTTTGGAGAATATTTACGTAAAGATAAACGGTCAGGCGTATTACGTTTGTTCTTAGTTGTTAAGTAAATACGCTCGCCGGTTTCTTTGTGCTCTAATAAAATATGATTACGCACGATGAATCGCTCCTTTAAATTAGACGTTACTTTTAAAATCTACATGATTTTTGAAAAAAGTCAATACGCCAATTATAAATGATTTTGCTCGAATAATCAAAACACGAACATTCAAAAGAAATAGTGTAAATTAGTTCCGATATGCTGTTGATTTTTGAATTTTGAACCCGTATAATGGATTTTATGATTTTGAAAAGAGGAAGGATTATTTATGGAGCGTTTTTTTGATTTAAAAGGCAATAATACCAGATTCAGTACGGAAGTCATCGCGGGTATTACGACTTTCTTCGCCATGTCTTATATTTTATTCGTTAACCCTGCGGTCCTTTCTTTAACAGGGATGCCCTCACAGGCCGTCTTCTTAGCCACCATCGTTGCCAGTGCCGTGGGGACTTTATTCATGGGGTTGTTCGCCAATGTTCCCTATGCCTTAGCGCCAGGTATGGGCTTAAATGCCTTCTTTACATATACCGTTGTTTTTGCCTTAGGTTTTAAATGGCAAGAAGCTTTGGGGTTAGTGTTCATTTGTGGGATGATCAATATCTTGATCACCGTGACCAAGGTGCGGAAGATGATCATCATGGCTATTCCTGAAACCATGCAACATGCTATGGGTGGTGGGATCGGGGTCTTCATTGCCTATATTGGGGTGAAGAATGCCGGTTTTCTCCAATTCACTTCTGATGCTGGGAGTATTTCGAGTGTCAACGGTCAAGCTTTTAACGCCAGCCAGACTCATTTTAAGGGTGGTATTGAAAGTATTGTTTCCAATGGTGGTATTGTACCGGCACTGGTTAATTTTTCCCAGTCCGGGGCTTTATTAGCCCTCATTGGCTTGATTGTGGTCGTTATCTTGTTGATCAAGAACGTGCCTGGCGCCGTTTTGATCAGTATCATTGTCACCACGTTAATTGGGATCCCCATGGGGGTCACCAATTTGCATATCTCGGCAGCTAATTCTTTAGGGAACTCCATTTCCCAATTAAGTGTGACCTTTGGGGCTGCTTTTGGGCCCCATGGCATGGGTTCATTATTTAATTCCGCCAGTAAATTACCATTAGTGATCATGACGGTCTTTGCCTTTAGTTTCTCGGATACCTTTGATACCTTGGGGACCTTTATTGGGACTGGGCGTCGGACGGGCATTTTCTCGGCCCAAGATGAAGTATCCTTGGAAACCGGTCATGGCTTCTCTTCTAAAATGGATAAAGCCTTGTTTGCCGATTCCATTGCCACCTCAGTGGGGGCCATTTTTGGGACTAGCAATACCACCACTTATGTGGAAAGTACCGCCGGTATTGGCGCTGGGGGTCGGACTGGTTTGACCAGTGTGGTGGTCGCAGTCTTATTCTTATTGAGCAGTTTGATTGCGCCATTCATTTCCGTGATTCCGACTCAAGCCATCGCGCCAGCGTTGATTGCCGTCGGGATCATGATGATGGGTTCTTTCAAGAGTATCAACTGGGACGATTTAAGCGAAGCCATCCCCGCATTCATGGCATCTATCTTCATGGGCTTGTGTTATAACATCTCCTATGGGATCGCGGCTGGTTTTATCATGTACTGCTTGATCAAGACCATCACGGGTAAAGCTAAAGAAATCCATCCCATTCTTTGGATCGTAACGATCCTTTTCATCCTGGACTTTATTGTCCTAGCTCTGATTTAAATTAGATTTTTTCAGGAGTCAGCCCATGGGTTGGCTCTTTTTAACTTGGCAAAGAATTGTCCGGCGGGGTACACTGGATAGGCGACAAATAATGATAGAAAGTGTGGTTTAAGATGTTTATAACACCGATTGATGACCATTTCAGTATCCGCAAAATCGCCATTCAAGATGCCCAGCCGTTATTTGATCTGATCCAGCAAAATAGTGCCTACCTCATGCCTTACTTGCCCTGGTTGACCCCAGAATTGACGCTGGATGATGAAATTCGTTTCATTCAAGATATGTTGACTAAACAGATGTCAGGTCTGGTTTATGCCACGGTTATTTTAGAGGATCAAAAGGTGATTGGCAATTTAGATCTACATCAAATTGATGTGAATAATCGCCGCGGGGCCGTGGGGTATTGGTTAGACGCCAAACACCAAGGCCAGGGTATTATGACCAAAGCCGTGGCCAAATTGGTAGCCATTGGGTTTACCGAGTTGAATTTAAATCGCATTGAAATTGAAGCCGTGGCCAAAAATAAGCCTAGCCGCAAAGTTGCTGAGCGACTAGGCTTTCAATTAGAAGGCACATTAAGACAATACGTGTTGACTGATGGTGAATTTGAAGACATGGTCATCTATAGCCAACTTAAAGCGGAGTGGGCCAAACACAACTAGTTTTTTACCGCGGTTTGGCTTAACCGGTTTTGATGCCGAGTGACGATCAACTTGGCAATGGCTTGGGCAATATTGATATTTCGTAACAAAGGGCCATGGGCATAGCTGCCGATGGTATTTTTGTAGTGAAGCCCTTCCACACCATCTTCAGGATTATTCCCATAACCGGTGATCATTTTACCCAGGGGTTTGAGTTCATCAGGTTTGTCAAAGTAAGTCCGGCCACTATGATTTTCAAAGGCTTTGACTTTCCCAAACTTGGTTTCAAATTCGGTATCGCCAATCATGCGGCTGTCGGCTTTGAAGACCGTATGCAGCGGTAAAATACCCAAGCCCTTGATAGTGGTCCCACTGGCGGTTTTATAATAATCCCCCAGCAATTGATAGCCCCCACAAATACCTAACATGGGATGGCCGGCGTGAATATAATTTGCTAAAGTCGCTTTATGCCGCAACAGGTCTTTGGCGACCACAGTTTGTTCGAAGTCTTGACCCCCACCAAAGAACACGAAGTCATAGTGACTAGCGTCAAAAGGGTCACCCAGGCTCACATTGTCGACTGCCACAGTGTAACCTTCTTTTGCCAAGAGATAACGTAAAACTTTCACATCCCCGCTATCCCCATAGGTATTCATTAAATCTTCATATAAGTAAGCAATTTTAATTGGTTTATCTTTAAAATCAGCCATTTTATGCCTCCATTGTGCGCTGTACCAGCATGTTTTCTCAGATTATATCATACTTCAACTCCCAAATATTTTGTGAATAAATGTTTCCGTGAGTAGCGGGGTTTGTTGGGTGATCCAACTGGCCACAGGCGAGTTGGCAATGAGTTGGTGGATATTATCATAGGGTAAGAAGTTACCGATCCATAAAAAGATGAAAATAACACAGTAAACTAAAATCAGATTTAACAAGCCCCCAGCCAGGGCATTGGTTTGATGAATGACGGGAATCCACGTAATGGCTTTAGAAGCCCGAGCCAGCCAGGAAATCAATAGTTGGCCTAGAATAAAGATCAACCCAAAACTAATGGCCCGGGTCATTTGATCAGCAACAAAATTTTGCCGGCTAAAAATATTTAAGCATTTGGCCACACTATGGCTCAAAGGGTCATTATAGTGCCAAGCAACGAAAAAAACCACCAATGAGCCCACGGAGAAAATCAATTGGCGCAAGAAGCCCCGGTGGGCGCCGCGGATCAGGGCACCAATAAGTAATAAGATAATAAAAAATGACAGCATATCATGCGTTCCTTTCCGGCATGTTTAAACTGTCATAAGTGTAGCAATATTTTAGAGATTATTCATCGTTCCAAAGGCGTAGAGGCCCTACTACTTAATTTTAGCCACCCATTTTTGGGCTTCCGCTAAAACTTGTTTGGTTAAGTCGTCCCAATTGTCATATTTAGATAATTCAACGACACTTTCATCTTCACTATCGTTGAAGGTACTTTTATTATTGATGATGATGGTATATTCATCAAATAAAAAGCGGTCATCACGATGTCTAACTTGTAAAGTGAAAAATGCAGCTTCATAAGTGGCCGTATTATCTGGTTCTTGATACAACACCTCTAACTCACGCTTGCCATCATCAAAGTCAAACTGTTTGAGTTTGTCCCAGATCTTTAGATAATTTTCATGTAATTCATTGACTTGTGCGTCAGATAAATCTTCATCATATTGAATGGTTTTCCCTGCAAGTTTCATAAGCAATCTTCCTTTATAATTAGACGTTACTATCATCATAGGATTAAGAATGAATTGGGTCAAGTTTTCAATGACGGAAAGCCTTGCAAGGGGAGGGGAGATAGTTTAAAGTTATTAGAGCGTGAAACATTTTTGTTTCACATAATACGTCCGGGAGGTAGGCTATGTCCCCAGAATTATTTCGGCAAACATTAGCACAAAACTATCAAATTAATTTATCAGATCAGCAAATGACCCAATTTGCCCAATACTTTGAACTATTGGTGGCCACCAATAAACAGGTCAATCTCACCTCGATTACAGCGGTAGAAGAGGTTTATTTAAAACATTTCTACGATTCAATCACCCCATATTTGTATTTTAAAGATTTATTTGACGCCAATCCGGCAATGACGGTCTGTGATGTGGGCGCTGGTGCCGGCTTTCCATCGATCCCTTTAAAAATTTTATTACCGCAATTAGAGGTGACCATTATTGATTCTTTGAATAAACGGATCACTTTTTTGAAGACTTTGACCACGACTTTGGGGTTGGCAGACGTCACGTTGTTACACGGCCGAGCAGAAGAATATGCGACGCCAAAGTCGCCGCTGCGGGCTAGCTTTGATTTGGTTTTGAGTCGGGCCGTGGCAGCTATGCCAGTCTTGGCCGAATTTTGTCTGCCCTATGTTAAGTTAAATGGTTATTTTCTAGCTTTAAAGGGGCAAAAGGGTGCCAGCGAACAGGCCGCTGCCCAATATGCCATTGCCACATTGGGGGGGAAAGTGATAGCTGAAAAGACATTTACTTTGCCAGACACTGATCAACAACGGGATTTGATTTTAATTGAAAAGAAAAAAGTGACGCCGAATAAATATCCCAGAAAAGCTGGGATGCCGGCTAAAAAACCGTTGATCCATTAATACAGAGGAGGCTGAATTTATGGCACTATCTTCATTCTTCAATAGACGCAATAAGGATCAAGACAATGAAACTAAGACCCGGGTCACCCAGATTCCAGTGGCCAACATCATTCCCAACCGTTTCCAACCGCGCAAGGTATTTAAGGCTGAAAGTATCAATGAATTAGCCCAGACCATTGAAGAACATGGCCTGCTGCAGCCCATCGTGGTCCGGGAATATGAGTCGGGGCACTATGAAATCATTGCTGGGGAGCGGCGTTTTCGAGCGGTAAAAAAATTAGCTTGGACAAAGGTGTCGGCTATCATTGAGAATTTAAGTGATGCTGAAACTGCCGCCATGGCTTTGATCGAGAATCTTCAACGGGAACAACTCTCCCCAGTTGAAGAGGCTCAAGCCTATGAAAACATGTTGACCCAACAAACGTTGACCCAGGCCCAACTGGCTAAGGCGGTGGGAAAGAGTCAATCTTTTATTGCTAATAAAGTACGGTTATTGAAGTTATCAGATTCTGTGCAAGAAGCCATTATCAATGGCGAGTTGTCCGAACGCCATGGTCGCGCATTATTAAAGTTGGACGCGGTGGATCAACAGATTATTTTGCAAAAAATATTGACGGATCATTTAACGGTAAAAGAAACAGAAGTCGCGATTGCAGCCTTGCATCAGCCTGAAGCAGCGGCACAAACACCGACAACCACTGAAGCAAGCCCTGATGCCACGCCAGCTCAGACAGCGCCACAAGATAAACCTAAGGCCAAAACCGCCGCCAAAGGACCGAAAATTCACGTTTTTGCCAAGGATCCCAAGTTAGCCATCAATACATTGCGGGAATCTTTGGATATGATTCAAGGCACCGGTGTAGATATTCAAGTTGAAGAAACAGATGCCAAAGATAAGTATCGCCTTGTTGTGACCATTAAAAAGTAGGTGCTTTAAGATGACCCTTGATTCAAGTTTGACAGATTTTTATGATCAACAACCCAAAGCAACAGAACAAGTTTTGGAATTGCCCCTTGATCAACTACGGCCCAATCCTTACCAACCGCGGCAAGAGTTTGAAGCCCAAGCGCTCAGTGAACTGAGTGCTTCTATTGCCCAAGATGGGGTTTTTCAACCGATTATTGTTCGCCCCAGTATTCAAGGCTATGAGATCATTGCCGGTGAGCGGCGCTTTCGAGCTAGCGGCTTAGCCCAGCAAAAAACGATTCCAGCGATTGTCCGCCAAATTTCGGATGCGCAAATGATGGAAACTGCTGTCCTGGAAAATCTTCAGCGCGAAGACCTCAATCCGCTAGAAGAAGCCCAGGCCTATGAGACGTTGATCAAACGTCTGAATTTAACCCAGGCTGACATATCCAAGCGCTTGGGCAAAAGTCGGCCATATATTGCCAATTACTTACGTTTGTTGACTTTACCGGCTAGTACGAAGCAACTTCTGCAAAAACGGCAGCTATCCATGGGCCAAGCCCGAACGTTACTGGGGTTAAAGGATAAAGCGCAAATTACGGCCCTGGCTAAACGGACTGTCCGGGAGAATCTTACTGTCCGGCAATTAGAAGCCATGGTCAGTGCAGCGAATCAACAGCTTTCTAAAAAACACCGGGGTAAAAAGATCAAAGCGCAATCGCCTTTTATGACGGCTACCACCGCTGCATTAGCTCAAAAATTAAGTGCCAAGGTGGCCATTAGTGATTCGGCCAATGGCCAGGGGAAAATTCAGATCGATTATTTATCCACCCAAGATTTAAATCGTATTTTAGAAATTTTAGGGGTTTCCCTCGATTAATGTGGCATTCCTTTTGATTTTGTTTTATGCTTTAGATTGGGTTTTTAAGGAGGTTTTGTGATGTTTGAACTAGGTGATATCGTACTGATGAAAAAACCCCATGCCTGTGGGACCAACCGCTGGGAAGTTCTGCGAATGGGGATGGATATCCGTATTAAATGTCTAGGTTGCGGGCACATGATCATGATGCCTCGCAAAGATTTCCAAAAGAAAATGAAGCACGTCTTGGTGCAAGCCGCTGACGTCACGAAAGAAGAAGCAAATTACCAGGACGTTGTGAATTTTAAACGGCCTGATGAATTTTTATAAACTAATTAATCAAAGAAAGTGAGTTTTTTAACATGGCATTAACTGCAGGTATTGTGGGCTTACCCAACGTCGGGAAGTCTACTTTGTTTAACGCGATTACTAAAGCTGGGGCAGAAATGGCGAATTACCCCTTTGCGACTATTGATCCGAATGTGGGGATGGTTGAAGTCCCTGATAAGCGGCTACAACGCATTGATGAATTGATCCCCGCTAAAAAAATTATTCCCACGACCTTTGAATTCACGGATATTGCTGGGATCGTCAAAGGTGCTAGTAAAGGGGAAGGTTTAGGTAATAAGTTCTTAGAGAATATTCGGCAAGTGGACGCTATTGTCCATGTGGTCCGGGCTTTTGATGACGACAATATCACCACAGTATCTGGTAAAGTTGATCCCTTAGAAGATATTGAAACTATTAATCTGGAATTGAGTTTGGCTGATTTAGACAGCGTTAACAAGCGCTATGCTCGGGTTGAAAAAGTCGCCCGGACCAAAGATAAAGAGGCCATGGCTGAATTTGCGGTCCTACAAAAAATTAAACCTGTTTTAGATGACGGGGGTAGTGTGCGCTCAATTGACTTTGATGAAGATGAACAAAAAATTGTCAAAGGGCTATTCTTATTGACGGCGAAACCCGTTATTTATGTGGCTAATATTGCCGAAGCAGATATGGCTGATCCTGATGCCTCACCTTATTATCAAACTATCAAGGATTACGCCGCTAAGGAAAACGCGGAATCCTTGGCTATTTCTGCGAAGACTGAAGAAGAAATTGCCGAATTAGATGACGCCGATAAAAAAGATTTCTTAGAAGCTGAAGGTGTCAGTGAATCCGGTTTGGATCGTTTGATTCGTGCATCTTATCATTTGTTAGGCTTAGCCACATTCTTCACAGCCGGGGGTAAAGAAACTAGAGCTTGGACCTTTAAACAGGGGATGAAAGCCCCACAAGTTGCCGGTATTATTCATTCAGATTTTGAACGGGGCTTTATTCGGGCCGAAGTGGTTTCTTTTGAAGATCTAGATCAATTAGGCAGTCAACAAGCGGTTAAAGAAGCCGGGAAATTGCGCCTTGAAGGTAAAGACTATTTGGTTCAAGATGGCGACATTATTGAATTTAGATTTAACGTCTAATTATTAGGAAAGTAGGTGGAATTGTGGACAATCGCCAAAAAAATGCCAAAGCAGCCAAGCAACAACAGCAGGCTAGAGCACAAGCCAAAAAGGCTGAGAAAACGCTGACGCAAATTTCAGATACCGATTTAGACCAGCAAATTGCTAACTTGACCAAACGTAACAACGAATATGTTTTTCGCTTGCGTAAAGCCTTGACCGAGGGCGGTATGAGTCAAGATAAACAAGTGGCTGTTTTAAAAGAGTTAGTTCCCCAAATTATGGCTGCCCAAGTTAAGGGCCAACCCGCCAATCAATTATTCGGCCCACCTTTGGCGAAAGCCAATAGTTTGATCAATGCACCTAAGCCTGCTAAAAAAGTACCAATGTGGGCTAAAATGGTGGATTCCATGGGCTTGTTTGCAGTCTTTATGTTTGCTTTTGGGGCTTTATCTTTATTCACCTCCAAACCAAGTCAAAAAGGTCAACTGCAAAGCTTTGGTCTGTTATCACTGTTGTTGATTGCCATTGTGGCTGGGGCTGGTTTATCTTTAATTCAAGAAATGATGGCTCAACCCAAGGGTAAACGGCGGCCTTGGTGGCAAATTGTATTGATCGGGATCGTGGTGTTCTTAGCGATGCTGGCTATGGTCAGCCTCGGGGTATTTATTCCTAAGGTCATCAACCCGATCCTTTCTGGCCCTGTTTATGCCGTGCTAGCTGCTTTGATTTATGGTGGCCGCTGGTACTTTAGAAAACAATTTGGCATTACCGGAAATGTCTTCGGTCCCGCGGCACCGCCCAAGAAAAAAGCTTAACGTAGCACACCGGTTTTGATAGGGGTGTTAGGGAAAAATGGCATTAATATGCGAATATGGCAATTTAATTAGAAAATTTCGTTCGGGATTTCTTTAAAAATCCCAAAAAAACTCGTTTTTTTATTTTATTGTACGTTTTTTGATGGAGATGTCTTGACGGATGTCTCTTTTTTTGTTAACTTAGTCAACAAGCAATTTCAACAAGACAAAAATAAAATAACAAAATGGAGGACTATATCAAATGTCAAATTGGGACACAAAGTTTCAAAAAGAAGGACTAACTTTTGATGATGTATTACTCATTCCGGCGGAAAGTCATGTGTTACCCCACGATGTAGACTTATCGGTACAACTTGCAGAGAACATTAAGTTGAATGTCCCAATTTTGAGTGCCAGCATGGATACAGTCACCGAATCAAAAATGGCGATTGCCATGGCCCGTCAAGGCGGGATGGGCGTCATTCATAAGAACATGAGCATTGATAAGCAAGCTGACGAGGTTTTGCAAGTTAAGCGTTCTGAAAGTGGGGTCATCAATAACCCATTTTTCCTAACTGCAGAACACCCTGTCAGTGATGCTGAAGCTTTAATGAGCAAGTATCATATCAGTGGTGTACCCATCGTCGATGACCGTGAAGCCCGTCATTTAATTGGGATCGTCACTAACCGCGATTTACGGTTTGTGACTGATAGCAATGAAATTATCAACAATGTGATGACCAAAGACAAGTTGATCACTGCACCAGTGAATACCTCTTTAGATGAGGCTGAAATTATTTTACAACGGCATCGCATCGAAAAATTACCTTTAGTTGATGACGAAGGTCGCCTAAGCGGTTTGATCACCATTAAAGATATTGAAAATGTTCGGGAATATCCAGATGCCGCCAAAGACTCCCATGGCCGGCTGTTAGTTGCCGCTGCGGTTGGGGTGACAAGTGATACCTTCGAACGTGCTGAAGCCTTATTGAAGGCTGGTGCAGATGCCATTATCATCGACACTGCCCATGGCCATTCAGCTGGTGTATTGCGGAAAATCACTGAAATTAGAAAGCAATTCCCAGTGGCAACCTTGATTGCCGGTAACGTGGCCACAGCCGCTGGTACCGCTGCTTTGTTTGATGCCGGTGTTGATGTGGTTAAAGTCGGTATTGGCCCTGGGTCAATTTGTACCACGCGGATCGTCGCTGGTGTAGGTGTACCCCAAATTACTGCCGTTTACGATGCTGCTAGTGTGGCGCGGGAACGGGGCAAGGCTATCATTGCCGATGGCGGCATCAAGTACTCCGGGGATATCGTCAAAGCCTTAGCCGCTGGTGGGACTGCCGTGATGTTAGGTGGGATGTTAGCCGGGACTGCTGAAGCCCCAGGCGAATTTGAAATCTTCCAAGGTCGGCGCTTTAAGACTTATCGGGGCATGGGTAGTTTAGCAGCCATGTCTCATGGCTCTTCTGATCGCTACTTCCAAAGTGGTATCAATGAAGCCGATAAGCTAGTGCCTGAAGGTATTGAAGGTCGGGTGGCTTATAAGGGGCATTTATCCGATGTGATTTATCAAATGGAAGGTGGCTTACGCTCAGGTATGGGTTATGTGGGTGCTAAGACCATTTATGATCTGCAAGATAATGCCCAATTTGTCCGCATTACCGGTGCCGGTTTACGGGAATCTCATCCCCATGATGTGCAAATCACCAAAGAAGCACCTAACTATAGTAGATAAAATATTAGCTACACTAAAAATTATTCAGGCCCGGTCATACGGGCCTGTTTTTTAGGTGAATTTCAGATAGTAAAGAAAATGTAAAGAAACCATGGCTGTCTCGTAATATTTAGGGTGTATGATGTAATTTGTAGTGATGAAAGTTTATCATGACTACCCAATTATGAGGATTCAGTGTCACAAATTTAACCATATTATTTTCAGGAGGTGCATCCATCACATGTTTAAACATATGTCCGGTTTCAAGAAGTCACTGACTAAAGTAAGTGTACTTGGTTTAGCAGTTGGCTCAATTGCACTGTTAAGTGCTTGTTCCGGGAATAATACATCACAATCCAGTGATGCATCGTCAAAGACTTCAAGTGTTGAAAAGTCTAGCAAATCAAGTAGTCCTGCTTCATCTAAGAGTCAGTCTACCGCTAGCCAAGCTAGTGAAACTACCAGTGATTCTAGTTCTGCCAGCACGACCAGTGCGACGAGTTCAACCACAACGGCTAGTTCAAGTAGCGCGGCTAGCAGCCAGAGTTCAGCTAGCTCAAGTGCTACGCAACAAACCATTACCACTGGCGATCAGGCACAAACTTATTTAAAGAGCCAAGTTGATGCTCAGTATCAAGCAGATGGCCCAACAGTTTATGGTTTCACTAATGAAACCACATATCAAGGGCAAAAGGCTTTCCGAGTTGAAGTTGGTAAAAACAATGGCCGGTCAACCGTTGCAATCTATGATGTATTAGAAAATGGGCAGTATTACAAAGTTAATAATTAATTTTGGGAAAATGGAGCGTAAATATGATTAAAAAGAGAGGTACATATTTTAAGATTTCGACCTGGCTATTGGTCGGATTGTCATTGTTAGGGGCTGTTTTTTCAACAACAGCTCAGGTTCAAGCCAGTGACTTCTTGAAATTTGCCGATGTTTCAAGTTATCAAAGTTCAGATGAATATTTCTTCCAGAACTTAACAACTGGTAATGTGGCTGGGGTTGTTGTTAAATTGACCCAAGGTTCTACAGATGGGGATAACTATATTAACCCTAAAGCCCAAGCACAAATCAAAAATGCGAAGGCTGCTGGTTTAAAAGTTAGTTTATATCACTATGCCAAATACAATGGCACCCAAGATGCTATTGATGAAGCCAATTTCTTTGCCGATGCGGCTAAAAGTGCCGGCTTAGGGGCAGACACTGTCATGGTCGCCGATGTGGAAGATCCTTCTTTATCAAACCCTTATGGCGATACGGTTACTTTCCAACAACAATTGAAGAATCGTGGCTATAATAACCAAGTTATTTATTCCATGGCTTCTTGGTTCTGGTATAACAAAGTACCCCGTAACTACCCAGCTTGGGTTGCCAACTACGGGACCGATGCCCCTGGTGTAGATAACGCCGCTGCATGGCAATATACCTCTAATTACAACGGGTTAAGCTTAGATATGAGTTATGACTTTACAGGTTTGTTCACCAACAAGAGTGTGTCCCAAGCACCTGCAGGTGATACATCTTCTAGCAGCAACAACAATGTCATCACCGTTGGTGGTACTGGTGCCAATGGCGTTAAAGGTAACGGCAGTTCTGCCCAACACTTTAATGCTGGCACCGCTTGGAAATCAAACGGTATCAAGTTGATCAATGGTAAAATTGCTTACTTAGTCGGTGCTGATGTGTATATCTACCAAGATGACACCACCCAAGCTAATGTTTGTACAGTTGCCAACCCTTGTAAAGCAGTCGATGGCAACGGCAACCAAATTGGTTCTGATGGTAAATTTACTGCCGGCAGCCAATGGCAAATTGCCAGTGTCACTGAAGTCAACGGCCAAGCCGCTTATCAAGTCAGTGGGACAGAATATATTCTTGCTAGCAACACAATTGGCAATGGCAACTAAGTCGGTTTAAATTAAAGATAACTAATCCCAGTGAAAAGTGAACTTCATTTTTCACTGGGATTTTTTAAATCAATTGGTTTTGTGATAGGCCAAAACTGTCAGCGGCGCAAAGATAACCACGATGGCTAAACTAAACAAGATGACCACCCAAGCTTGGCTGGTCCACAGACCTTGATTGAGCATGGCGTGCATCGCTGTGATCACATGCGTAATCGGATTCAAATCAGCCACGAATCGTAACCAATTAGGCAGTGTCTTTAGCGGGATGAAAGCATTGGATAAGAAGGACAAAATCATCATTGTTAGCATTGAAAAGCTTTGAACCATGGTAGCACTTTTAGCTAAAAGACCCAGTAATGCAAACAGCCAACTCATGGCCCAACCTGTGAAAATAGCCAGGCCGCCGGCAGCCAACACCCAACCAAAGCCAGCAGCTGGGCGCCAACCCATGATATAACCAGTTAAAAAAGAAACAGTAGTGGCAATAGTTAAGCGCAAAACGTCAGCAAATAGTTGACCTGCTAATGGCACAACTGACGCGATAGGTAAAGATTTGAAACGATCAAAAACACCAGAATCTAAATCTTCACGGATCTGGGCACCTGAACCCGCGGCCGCGGATAGCATCGTTTGTAAGACAATGCCTGGAACGATTGTGGGCAGATAAGCCGTTACACCGCCGGCTATCGCGCCACCGAATAAATAACCAAACATCAGCATAAATAAAACGGGTTGAATTAAAACATCCATCAAGCGTTCAGGGTTGTGCATGGTTTTCAAAATGTTACGATAAGCCATCGTAGCAGTATTAGCAATGAGATTAGTACGTTTTGGGACAAATTCCATATTTTTTCTCCTTATCTCCTAATTAAATAGGCGTCAGTTTTAGTGTTTGCCAGAAGTTAAGGCAAAGAAGACATCATCCATTGAAGGTTCCTTCACAGCTATATTAGCGATGGGGATGTGGTGATCATTTAAGTGATTTAATACCGCTGTGACTTGATTAGGATTAGTTAATTTTGCCGTAATGATATTTTTACTAGCAGTAGCGGTTGATTGCAGAGTTTGGCTGATCACCGCAACAGCAGTGGAAACCAGCGCTGAATTTTGTAGCTGCGTCTGTAGCGTTACGCCGCCCACGGTTGCTTTCAATGCCGCGGGTGTGCCAACTTGCACTAATTGCCCGTGGTCAATGACGGCAATACGGTCGGCCAGTTCGTCAGCTTCTTCAAGATACTGGGTCGTTAGGACAATTGTGGATCCTTGGGCCACCAATTGCCGAATGGTAGTCCACATTTTTGTTCTAGTTCGAGGATCTAAACCAGTTGTGGGTTCGTCTAGAAAAATCAAGGGAGGTTGGCTGATTAAACTAACGGCTAAATCTAATCTGCGTCGCATGCCGCCGGAAAAATCGGCAATGGCTTTATCAGCTGAAGCCAGCAGGGAAAATTCCTGTAACAAGGCAGTCGTCCTTTTTTTGGCTTGAGCTTTCGTTAAGCCATTCAGACGTGAAAAAATCATTAAATTTTCCCGAGCTGAGATATCTTCATCAACAGCCGCATATTGCCCAGTTAACCCAAATAGACCCCGGACTTGCCGCGACTGCTTTTGAACATCATGTCCAAAAATCTGAATGGTCCCACTGCTGGGATTTAATAAGGTAGTGAGCATGCGGAGAATCGTTGTTTTGCCAGCACCATTTGGACCCAACAGACCAAATATTTCACCTTTTTGGACATTTAGCGAAACGTTATTGACTGCGAGAAAATTTCCAAACCGTTTTGTTAAATTATCAATTTGAATAGCATATTCTATTGTCATTTTGCCACCTGTAACGTGTTGCCACGTTTCCTGAGTTAGATTTGACAGGGGGAATTTAATCAGGTCCCCCTGCCGAATAATATAATAAGCCCTACCTGATTAATTTGTCAATACTTTAATCAGGCCCCCTGATTTTTCGTGACTTTTTTGCTATACTTAAATGACCATACTAGATACTAAATGAAGGAGGAACTTATATGAGTACGCTTTCGGAAAAACATCAATTAGCCGAGAAAATTTGGGAATTTACAATTTTGACCCGGTTAGATAGCGATGATGATCGCCAGCGCGGTAGCCGATTATCTTTTTCTGGGCAAGGAAAAATCTTGGTTTTATTAGCCCAAGAAGATAATTTACCTCAAAAAGAAATTGCGACTCGCCTGAATCTAACGCCCCAATCTACGGCAGAATTTGTAGGAAAATTAGCCCGTAAACACTATGTTCACAAAACTAAATCTCAAAAAGATAGGCGAATAACTTTAATTCAGTTAACGGGACAAGGCCGGGATGCTTTGAAAAACATTGACAATACAATTCCCAGTTATTTAGAGTTCCTAGACGATGACGAACAACAGCAGTTTGGTAAATTACTGGCTAAGATGAATCTGGGCTTACGTGAGCGTATTGAAAGCCGGGATAACAGTATTGATGGTAAGATGCATAAAGTAATGTTGCAGCATTTTACCAAACAGAGTCATGCTGGTGAAAATAAGTAGCCGATACCATATCATTTAATAGATTCTTTGAAATCTAAAGATTTTTTTAAGAATCTTTGTTAAAATAGGCGTTAGAGATATTATTGGATCCATCAGTCGAGGGGTTAATTATGAAGATATTAATTGTAGACGACGACAAAGAAATTGTTGAACTTTTGTCGATTTATGTGAAAAATGAAGGTTATGAACCGGTGACCGCTTATTCCGGAAAGGAAGCTTTGACAAAGCTAGCCACAAATCATGATATCAAACTCATGATTCTAGATATCATGATGCCTAATATGAATGGCATTGATGTCATTAAAGAAGTGCGCACCGATTCCCAGATTCCAATTATCATTGTGTCTGCCAAAACAGCGGACATGGATAAAATCCAAGCACTGATCACTGGTGCAGACGATTACGTGGCCAAACCATTCAATCCGTTAGAGGTCATGGCCCGAGTCAAGTCCTTATTGCGGCGGAGTGAACACCAAGTAACTGCTGATATTCCGGATGTATTAGAGGTGGGCTCTTTGACGATTAAAAAAGATTCCCATGAGGTCATCACTATGACGGGTAAACAAGTGCAATTGACGGCCTTAGAATTTGGTATCTTATACTTATTAGCCAGCCACCCCAATCGGGTTTTTTCTGCCGATGAGATTTTTGAGCGGGTTTGGCAACAAGAAAGTATTGTATCGGCTAAGACTGTTATGGTTCATGTCAGCCACTTACGAGATAAGATTGAAGAAGCCACTGGCGGCGAAAAAGTTATTGAAACAGTCTGGGGCGTGGGTTATAAAGTTGCAGGATAAAAAAACAGAGACAAAAGTAAGATTATCTACAAAAGAAAAAGGTGAGCTGATCCTTGATGGTATCCTCACCTTTTTCATACTTATAATTCTAGAATTAGCCTTATTACTGTCCGCCAATCAATTTTTTGCCCAAGGCCAAGATGTTAGGGCAAATGTTCAAGTGTTCCGACAAATTTTTACCCTAGATTTTCCAAAGATTGGGCAGTGGCACTTGAACATTTGGATGTGCCTAGGAATCATATTGATTAATGCCTGGATAGTTTATCGCCGGTTGATGCGGCGTTTTCAAGCTATTCAAATGCATCACGTGATTCAAGAACTGCATTACATAGCAGATAATCATTTTGACCATCGGATCACGTTTAAAGTCAATCCAGATTTACAAAAAGTCGTTACCAGTATCAACGCTTTGGTGGAGAGTACTAGCCGTTCCATCAGTGAAGAACGGCGCATTGAACAGTCCAAAGATGAATTGATCACAAACGTCAGCCATGATATTCGGACCCCGCTGACTTCGGTCATTGGTTATTTAGGTTTAATTGAAAATGGCCAATATCAAAATCGGGCGGAGTTATTAAAATATACCCATACAGCCTTTGTCAAATCCAAACAGATGAAATTGTTGGTGGATGATTTGTTTGAATTTACCAAAATTCAACAAACTGCCACCACAATGAATTTCACCCAGGTGAATATGACCAATATGATTGCTCAATTAGCGGCCAGTTATGAATTAGAAGCCCAAAAGCAAAATATTCATATCGTGACGAAAACTCGACCTGATCCGTTGATGATGGCTGCCGACCCAGAAAAATTGAGTCGGGTTTATAACAATTTGATTATCAATGCGTTGAAGTATGGGAAAGGTGCCACTGAACTGATCATTGAAGGCCGTCAGTATCAAGATGAAGCGATTATTGCCATCCGCAATAATGGGCAAAAAATTCCGGACAATGATATTTTACATTTATTCGACCGCTTCTATCGGGTGGAGGGTTCTCGTTCCCATGAAACGGGCGGTAGCGGTTTAGGGTTAGCCATTGCCCAAAGTATTGTGGCTTTACATGGGGGCTTTATTTATGCTAGCTCCACGGACGAACAAACGAGTTTTATCATGCATTTGCCCCTCAAGGGTGGGGCACGCTTGCAACAACCAGATAATATTGAGGCCCAAGATGCTCAATTATTACGCAGCACTTAATCAAGAAAACGTTGGGAGATTTCTATGAAAACCAAGCTCAAAGCGATCCTACTCGTATTATTGTTGCTATTGGGGCTGACAGCAGGACTTGTGCCCGCTCAAACAGCCCAAGGCGCAACACCCAATGATTTGAATCCAATGAACTACCAAGCTAGCGCTCAAGCCGCGCTAGTTTTAGATGCTAAAAGCGGTCAAATCCTGTATGCCAAGGATGCCAATGCCGTTTTGCCCATTGCCTCGATGTCTAAAATGCTGAGTCTTTACTTAGTATTACAAGCCATTCAACAGGGGAAATTGAAATGGACGGATACGGTGGTGCCTAATGACGCCCAAGCTGCGCTGAGTACCAACACGGAACTGTCTAATGTCCCATTGACTGCCGGTGTGGCTTATACGGTCAAAGAATTATATGATGCTTCTTGGATCTATTCAGCAAACGTGGCCGTGATGCTTTTGGCCCAGGCCGTGGCCGGCTCACAGGAAAACTTTGTCACCCAGATGCAACAACAGCTGCAAAAATGGCAAATTACCAATGCTAAAATTGTGAATGTCAGTGGTTTGAACAATAGTCTGTTGGGAGAATTAAGCACAGCCAATACGGATAAAAATGCTGAAAATGAAATGAGTGCCTATGATGTGGGCCAAGTTGCCCAGCATATTCTCCAAGATTACCCTGAAGTCATCGATACGACGAAAATTGCCACCGAAACCTTTCATGCCAATCAAGCGGGTTCTTATCCCATGACCAACTGGAATCTGTTGTTACCTGGTCAAAAGCTCTATGATGCTAGTTTAGCGATCGATGGCTTAAAAACCGGGACCAGTGACGCGGCTGGGGAGTGTTTTACTGCTACTTTGATGGTCAATGGCCGGCGGGTGATCGCTGTGGTGATGCACGCCGCTGGTGCAGTCGATGATAAAGATAAACGGTTTGTAGCCACCACCAATCTTTTAAAGGCCGCCTTTAATTATTGGAAAGTGACGACCATTCAAAAGAAGCAGCCGTTACCCGAAAATCAAGCGCTAAAGGTCAATGACGGCGTACAAAAACGGGTTGCCTTAGTCTTTGCTAAAGCCCAAAGTCTATGGGTGCCCAAAAATAATGGGGATCTATCTGGCCAACTGCAATTAGCTAAGCCCTATCAAAAGGGCATTAATGCCCCCGTCAAAGCGCAACAAACTATTGGCCGCTATACCTTAGCGGCACCAATGATTTTTATGCAGCCTAAGGCAGCAGTAGTACAGACAAAACAAGCTGTTACTAAATTACCTTGGTATAAGCTAGCGTTTAATCACATCGTGAATATATTTACCAAGTAAATCACTTTTAAAATCTCACCTATGCCCTTTAAAAAAATGGGCTGGTGGGATTTTTTGATTCGTTATATGCGAAATATATATTAAGCCGTCAAAGTTACGAATTGACTTATACTTTGCATATCAAACGAAAGCTGTGACATAATACACAAATATTAAAGTGTTATTTAATATAGAAACATATTAAAATAGCTTCTTGCACAAAGCCATTACTGCCACAAATGTTTCTACTTCAAGTGTTTTTATGACTAACTTCTGGGGGAATGTTGTATACTTTATTTAGTGAAACTTTTGACTGCTTTCTCACAAGAGATTAGGGGTGAAGATATGGATGAAGCTGAATTCAAAAAGCGCGCATATTTGTTCAACACAGGCAATTATTTTGAAAGTTATGATTTCTTTGGTTGTCATCAAGCGGGCGAACAATACCGATTCACGGTTTGGGCGCCCCATGCTAAGTCAGTTTATCTAGTGGGTGATTTTAACGACTGGGAAGAAAACTTACCACTGAAGCTAGTGGCCGACACCGGTATTTGGACAATTACCACGGGGCTTGCCAAGGCTGGCGATTTGTATAAGTTCGGTATTTTAGATCAACAAGGACACTATCAGTTGAAAATTGATCCCTATGCATTTGGCTTCGAACACAAACCTGGTAATAGCGCTAGGGTCATGGATTTGCCCCAAAAGAAATGGCGTGATGAAGCGTGGTTAGCCAAGCGGCAGGCCAACTTGCCTTACAAACAGCCGCTAAATATTTATGAAGTGCATTTAGGGTCTTGGCGCAAGAACGCTGAGGGAAACTATTTATCCTATGATCAAATTGCCAAAGAGCTTGTGCCTTATGTGCAAAAGATGGGTTACTCACATGTGGAGTTTATGCCACTGATGGAACACTTATTGGATGCATCTTGGGGTTATCAACTGATGGGTTATTTTGCGCCCACCAGTCGTTTTGGTGACTTGGATGGCTTTTTGGAACTAATTGAAGCCTTTCATGAGGCCGACATTGGCGTGATCATGGATTGGGTCCCAGGGCACTTCATTCGTAATACGGATGCTTTAGCTGCCTATGATGGCACGCCCACCTATGAATATGCAGATTACAACCGGGCTAACAATGTACGCTGGGGCAGTTGGAACTTTGACTTAGGCAAGGCCCAGGTTCAGAGCTTTTTAATTTCCAGTGCGATGTTTTGGTTAGACTATTGTCATTTAGACGGCTTACGGGTTGATGCAGTTTCCAATATGTTATATTTAGATTATGATGCTGGTAAAGAGGGCATTGTCAATGAGTATGGCAATAATGCCAACATTGAAGGACAAAACTTCATTAAAAAACTAAATATGACAGTGTTTAAATATCATCCAGATATTCTTATGATTGCAGAAGAATCTTCCGCCTTTCCAAAGGTGACCGGACCAGTGGATAAGGGCGGTTTAGGATTTAACTACAAGTGGAATATGGGTTGGATGCACGATACCCTGGACTTTTTTGAAATGGATCCTTTGTTCCGTCACGATCATTTCAACTTATTAACGTTTTCTTTCATGTATATGTATGATGAACAGTTTGTATTGCCGTTTTCTCACGATGAAGTGGTCCATGGCAAAAAGTCGCTGATGCACAAAATGCCCGGTGATCGCTATAATCA
Organism: Agrilactobacillus composti DSM 18527 = JCM 14202; assembly: GCF_001436375.1. Classification (GTDB taxonomy): domain Bacteria; phylum Bacillota; class Bacilli; order Lactobacillales; family Lactobacillaceae; genus Agrilactobacillus; species Agrilactobacillus composti. The sequence continues at coordinate 56,552 of NZ_AZGA01000084.1, forward strand.
ATTTGCCAATTTACGGACTATGATGGTATATATGATTGGCCATCCTGGCAAGAAGCTATTATTTATGGGCAGTGAGTGGGGGCAGTTCTTGGAATGGCGTTATTGGAGTCCGCTGGAATGGGTGGACTTAAAAGACGACATGAACCAAAAAATGCAACACTTTAGTCAAACTTTGAATCAGTTATACCATGATGAACCAGCGTTATGGCAGTTGGACCATGATCCTAGCGGCATGGATATCACCAATGCCGATGACCCTGAGTCTAGCACTTTAGGTTTTATTCGACGAAGTGAAGTTGCTGAGGATTTTGTGATTTTTGCTTTTAACTTAGTACCTGTCGAAAAGCAGCATTTTAAGATTCCGGTGCCATTTGCGGGAACTTATACAGAAGTCTTAAATACCGAAATGATCGACTTTGGTGGAACTTGGACCAAGGGCCAGGGCGATTTTAAGACAACTGGGCAAGCTTATAAGAGTGAACCAGACTCGATTGAAGTGATCTTACCAGCTATGAGTGCCTTGATTATCAAACCGAAACAATTAACGCAGGCGCGTAATTTTTCAGAGGAGGATGAATTATGAGTACAGAAATGTTGGCAATGATTTTAGCAGGGGGTCAGGGCTCCCGTTTGGGGAAACTGACCAAATCCACGGCTAAGCCGGCGGTGCCATTTGGTGGACGTTATCGAATTATTGATTTTGCGTTGAGTAATTGTTTTAATTCAGGCGTCAATACCGTTGGGGTTGTGACGCAGTATCAACCTCTGGAATTAAATGCCCATATCCAAAACGGCGCTAGTTGGGGCTTGGATGAAAAAAACGCTGGCGTCACCGTCTTACAGCCTTTTGCTTCTAGAGAAGGTGAGAAGTGGTTCCAGGGGACAGCCCATGCAATTTATCAAAACATTGATTATATTGACTTATATCAGCCTAAATATATCTTGATTCTTTCTGGGGATCATATTTATAAAATGGATTATGAAGCAATGTTTAATTATCATAAAGCTAAAAAGGCTGCCTTAACTGTCGGCGTTTTACCAGTGTCTATGGAAGAAGCAACACGGTTTGGGATTATGAATACCGATGAAACTGAACGAATTATTGAATTTGAAGAAAAACCTAAAAAACCAAAGAGTAACTTGGCATCCATGGGGATCTATATTTTCAATTGGCCAACTTTGAAGAAGTATCTAGTGGATAGTTATTCAACAGATGGGAAGATGGAGGACTTTGGTAAAGATGTCATTCCAGCTTACCTATCCCATAACGAACCAACTTATGCTTACGCCTTTCATGGTTATTGGAAAGACGTGGGGACGATTCAGAGTTTATGGCAAGCTAACATGGAATTCTTGGAACCAAACAATGAATTAAATATTGGCGATCGGGAATGGCGGATCTATTCTAAAAATGATGCTTTGCCACCGATGTATGTGACCAAATCGGCGAAGGTCAATAATTCCATGGTAGTGGATGGTTGCTACGTTGCCGGAGATATTGAACATACAATTTTGTCTCAAAATGTGAAAGTCGGCACTGGTACGGTGATCAAAGATTCTATGGTCATGCCAAATGCCGTCATTGGTAAAGATGTCACGATCGACCACGCCATTATTGGGGAGCGGGCCATCATTGGTGATGGCGCTTCCGTGATTGGGACAGAAGACGATATTGCTGTTGTTGGATTCCAAGAAGTCTTGGGGAAGGAAGTTGAAGACGAATGAGACAAAATAATGTAAGTGCAATTATTGATTTAAATGAACCCAGTGACGCCTTATTGCCTTTGACCCAATTTAGACCGGTGGGCACTTTACCTTTTGCCGGGCGCTATCGGCTGATTGATTTTCCGCTTTCCGCAATTTCTAATGCTGGTATTCGGGATGTGGGAATGTTTATGCCCCGTTCTGCCCGTTCTGTGCAAGACCACGTGCGCAGTGGGGATGCTTGGAACTTAGACTCTATTAGAGGCGGCATCTTCACCTTCCCTTATGTGGCTAATAAGGACTATTCTGATCCGGCTAACCGGCGCCGCTATTTTGATGATTATTTGACCTTTTTAAGAAAATCTGATTCCAGTTACACGATTGTTATTGGTGCACGTAATGTGGATAATATCAACGTTCAAGAAGTTCAACAGTTCCACGTTGAAGGCAACAATCCAATTACTGTGTTATATAAACGCCAATTACCAGACAAAGTGAATGCCAATGAGGAAGCCTTGAATATTTCTGATGCTGGCGATGTGACGACTATCATGAAGGCTTCAGAAATTACCCCAGACCCGGTGAACCATATGGTGCCGATGCACATGGGGGTTTATTTCCTGAGAACGAGCCTATTGATTGATTTACTTCAAAATGCCAGCCAACGAGAAGAGTTTATCCGCTTGCCCGAAATTTTACACGAGGCTTTGGAAGTCTATAACGCCAATGGTTATGAATATACTGGTTTTTATGCCAATATTAATACCATTAAACGCTACTTTGACGCGAACATGGCGATGTTGGATGAAGCCAATTATCAAGCGCTATTATTTAGCCAACGGGAAATTTACACGAAGAATTTAAATGAGATACCAACCTTCTTCTCTAAGGGTTCAGACGTGAATACGAGTCTCTTGGGGACTGGGTGCCGGATTGAGGGCCAAGCGAATCATTCCGTTATTTTCCGGCGGGTCATTATTGATCGCAGTGCCAAGGTTGAAAATTCCATCATCATGCAGGGCTCAAAAATTGGTCCCGGTAGCAAGTTGAACTATGTGATCTTAGATAAGGGTGTTGTCATTGGGCCACATCTGACCATTGAAGGGACACCTGAAAAACCAATTATTTTTGAGAAGAACATGTCAGTTCTACGTGCTTCGGATATTAAAAAAGGGGTGCAGCATTAAATGAAAAAAATCTTATTTGCAGCAGCAGAAGGCGCACCGTTTTATAAAACTGGTGGTTTAGGGGATGTGATGTATGCCCTACCCAAGGCATTGGCCAAAGCAAATCTAGATGTTCGTGTCGTATTGCCGTATTATGCCAACTTGATGCCAGAGAAATATCAAGGTGAGTTGAAGGATTTAACGAGCTTCAAAGTTAAAGTCGGCTATAAGGATGTTTATGCTGGCATCAAAACCTTAACCTTGGGGAATGTTAAATATTATTTAATTGACAATTTGGATTATTTTGGTCGGGATGCCTTGTATGGTTATGATGATGATGGTGAACGTTTTGGTTTCTTCCAAATGGCTATTATCGAAATGTTGCAAAAGGTTGATTTCATTCCAGACATCCTGCATGTCAATGACTGGCACACAGCTTTTATCCCTGTCTTGTTGAAGGATAAGTATGCTTGGATCAGCGATTTGAACAAGATTCAAACCGTTTTAACCATTCACAATATGAAATTCCAAGGTATCTATGATCCCATTATTTTGGATAGCATCTTTGGGATTGGCCGCCAATTCTTTAATGATTCCGGCTTTAAGTATTATGATGCCGTGAATTTCATGAAGGGGGGCATTGAATTTGCCGACAAGGTGACCACTGTGTCGCCTTCTTATGCCCAAGAAATTCAAACACCAGCCTTTGGGGAAGGCCTAGATGGCGTGTTACGGGCCAATAGCTATAAATTAGCTGGTTTCTTAAATGGCATTGATACGGACATTTATGATCCCCGGACGGATTCAAATATTGCCTATAATTATGATCGTCAATCTATTAAAAACAAAGCCCTGAACAAAACCGCGTTACAAGAACAAATTCATTTGCCAAAACGCAATGACCCACTGTTTATTGTTATTTCTAGATTGACGCGACAAAAGGGTATGGATATTCTGCTAGCTACCATGGATGATTTCTTAGTGCGGCATAATGTTCAAGTGGTGTTATTAGGTACTGGAGATGCGGATTTAGAGACAGACTTTAAATGGATGCAAGATCGTTTTCCATCTCAGATGTCGACGAATATCCGTTTTGACGAGCGCTTTGCCCAACAAATGTATGCCGCTGCAGACTTTATTTTGATCCCATCGGCTTTTGAACCATCGGGATTATCTCAGATGATGGGGATGCGCTATGGGACCGTGCCAATTGTCCATGAAACTGGTGGTCTAAAAGACTCAGTAACGCCATTCAATGAGTTTGATGACAGTGGCCTAGGTTTTGGTTTTGTGAATTTCAGTAGTGTCACTTTAGGGGAAACTTTAGATTATGCGTATCAGACCTATCGGGAGAAACCAAAGTTATTCCAGAATATGGTACAACGGGACATGGCGGCGGATTTCTCTTGGACGAAGTCGGCGAAACTTTATTTAGGAATGTATCAAGAATTATTTGGTGAATAATATGTCAATTTTGTCAAGAAAGCTGAGGATGCCTGTGGATATAACTGAAGAAAAGTTTGTTGAAGATTATAAAACTAAGATGTTAGAGATGTATTCCATTGATGATGCTGATGCCAGTCGGGCCCAACAATATCGGGTGCTGGCCAGCGTGGTTCGGGATTATTACGCACAAAATTGGCGCAATACGCTTCTAAAATATCAACAAAATGATCGTAAACAAGTTTATTATTTTTCAATTGAATTTCTTCCCGGGCGTTTCTTGACGCAGAATATGCTGAATTTAGGGATTAGCGAAGTTGTTAAATCTGGACTTGCTAAGATGGGATTAGATTTCGATAAGATTGCCCAACACGAACCTGAACCCGGTTTAGGGAACGGTGGGTTAGGTCGTTTAGCTTCAGAATTCTTAGATAGTGCTGCTTCTGAAGGGATTGCCATGCACGGTAATGGCATTCGCTATCAGTACGGTTTGTTTAAACAGGAATTTATCAATGGCTATCAGGTGGAACTACTGGATGATTGGTTGCGTAATGGCAACATCTGGGAAGTTCGCCGGGAAAACCGGGCCTGTATTGTCCACTTTGGTGGCAACGTTTGGCTGAAAGAAGACAGTTTGGGTCACTTTAGAGCCATGTATGAGAACACAGAAGATGTCATTGCCGTGCCTTATGATATCGGGATCGTGGGTTATCGCAATGGGACGGTCAACAATTTGCGTTTATGGTCGGCTGAATTGCCTTATAACGAGCATTCTCGATATACTTTGGCTGAAAAGAGTCGGGTAAATGATATTATCGAAATCCTTTATCCTGATGATTCTAATTATGAAGGCCGACTTTTACGGTTAAAACAAGAATATTTCTTCGTATCCGCTGGGGTACAGAGTATTGTGCGCTCTTATCGCAAACATCATCGTAACTTGAACCGCTTAGGCCAACGGATCGCCATTCACATTAATGACACCCATCCGGCCATGGCGGTGGCTGAATTGATGCGTGTATTGATGGACGAAGAATTTCTCAGTTGGGAAAAGGCTTGGAATATTACGAATCAAGTGATGTCTTATACCAACCATACTTTATTATCGGAAGCACTGGAGACGTGGCCTGAAGACATGTTCGCCCAAACGGTACCCCGAATCTACCAAATTATTAAAGAAATCGATCGCCGCTTTAAAGAATTAATGATTCCAATTCATGGCGCTGATTTGGTAAATTCTGTGGCACCGCTGGGCAATGGACAGGTTCGGATGGCTTACTTAGCCGTTATCGGCAGCCATAGTGTAAATGGTGTTGCCAAAATTCATACAGATTTATTAACTACCAGTGTCTTAAATGGGTTGTATAAGATTTTCCCTGAGCGGTTTAACAATAAGACCAACGGGGTTACCTTTAGACGCTGGCTGCAAGTTGCCAATCCGGGATTGACCACCTTATTGGATGATAAAATCGGCAATAACTGGCACCGTGATCCGAATTTGCTCAAGGGCTTTAATATCTTTGACAAGGATAAAGATACTTTGGATGCAGTCGCCCGGGTCAAACATGATAATAAAACGGCGTTGGCTGATTTTATCTCAGAAACTTTGCGCACCAAAGTAAATACTCATGCGATTTTTGATGTGCAAATTAAACGGCTGCATGCTTATAAACGGCAGCTGTTACACGTGATGTATATTATTGATGAATATTTGCAGATTAAGGCTGGGCATAAGTTGGCCAATCCGCGGGTGCATATTTTTGCCGCCAAGGCCGCACCAAGTTATTACTATGCCAAGGAAATCATTAAAATTATTAATGAGTTGGCCAATCAAATTAACCATGATCCCGTTGTTAAAGACCAGCTAAAAGTGATCTTTATTCCTAACTATGGCGTATCCATTGCGGAGAAGATCATTCCAGCGGCCGATGTGAGTGAACAGATTTCACTGGCCGGCAAAGAAGCTTCAGGCACCAGTAACATGAAACTCATGGCCAATGGGGCCGTGACGCTGGCAACCTTAGATGGGGCCAACATTGAGATGCACGACAGCTTGGGCGATGATGATATGGTCATCTTTGGCTTGACAGTACCTGAAGTGGAAAATTATCATGATTACCATTCTGCTGATATTTATAATAAAGATGTTCGGATCAAACGCATCCTCGACGCCTTTATCGATGGTACTTTGAAAAATATTGAAACTGAAGGTCGAGATATTTTCAACTCTTTGGTGCAATATAATGATCAATATTTCTTGTTAGCTGACTATGAAAGTTATGCCAAAGCCCAAGATCGCATTGATAAACTTTATCAAGATCGCACGCGTTGGCATCAAATGATAATTCACAACATCGCTGCCAGCGGCCGTTTTTCTTCGGATTATACCATTGCCCGCTATGCTGAAAATATTTGGCAGGTGGACATTGATAATCCAGTGGGTTCAAAATTCAATGAACAAAATTAACCTTTATTTGACGTAATACATTTTCAGCGATATCCTAAGAGGCTGGTGACAAGCAATTTGTCCCAACCTCTTTTTCAAAGACAGGTGAATATATGATTAGTTATAATTCTTTTGCGACCACAGATAAATTGCCTTTTGGCGCAGTATTACACGGTACAACAATTACCTTCACATTAAATGTGGCAGACGTTTCAGTGCCACCTAAAGTACAGTTGGTGGTTTTTCAAGATGAACACTGGGCCAACCCCATTGCCCAAGTTGCTTTAAAGGCCAATGGTAAGACGGCTTACACCGGTCAATTCACACCGCAAGAACCCGGGTTATACTATTATTTTTTCGAGATACAAACTGCTGAAAAAACCCAGTATTATGGTTGTATCAATGGGGGATTTGGCGGCGTGGGTCAACTTTATACAGACCGGACCAATGTACAAATGTATCAATTGACGGTCATGGCGCAAATTGATCAAATTCCAGATTGGTATCAAGATGCCGTGTTCTATCATATTTTTGTCGATCGATTTAACAATGGCAATGCCGATGGGCATGTGAATAATCCTAAACCTAACAGTTTTATTTATGGCACGCATCAGGACTTGCCCTACTATGTCAAAAATACCAAGGGTGACATTGTCCGCTGGGATTTTTATGGCGGTAATTTATTGGGCATTGAAAAAAAACTCCCATATCTGCAAAATCTGGGGATTACCGCCCTTTATCTCAGTCCTATTTTTGAAGCCCGCAGCAATCACCGCTATGATACGGGGGATTATTTAAAAATCGATGGGGTTTTAGGCACCCTGGCAGATTTTGAGCACTTTTTAAATGCCGTTCACCAAGCGGGGATGCATGTGATCTTAGATGGGGTCTTCAATCATGTGGGGGCCGACAGTCGCTACTTTAACTTGTATCAGACTTATGAGAGTAATGGCGCGGCTAATAGCAAGCAAAGTCCTTTTTATGATTGGTTTACCTTTAAGGATTATCCCGCAGATTATGAAAGTTGGTGGGGGGTTTTAGACTTACCAGCGATTAATAAAAATTCCAGTAGCTTTCATGACTTCATTGCCGGCGGTGATCACAGCGTCACAGGCTATTGGACCAATTTAGGTGTAGATGGTTGGCGCTTGGATGTGGCGGATGAATTAAGTGATCAATTCATTTATAAAATTCGTCAAAACTTGGATCGCTATCAAGACAAGGTATTGATTGGCGAAGTCTGGGAAGATGCCAGCCACAAGGTTAGTTATGACCACCGGCGCCATTACATTGAAGGTGGTGGCTTAGAAGCGGTTATGAATTATCCTTTGCGACAATTATTACTGGATTTACTCAATCAAAAAATTACCCCTAAGGACATGGCTCTGCAGTTCATGACTTTAAAGGAAAATTATCCAGCTTCTGTTTTTCGGTACAACTTTAATAATATCGGCAGTCACGATACGCAACGCGTGTTGACCGCATTAGGTGAGGATAAAGCTAAATTACATTTGATTTTCCAATTATTTCTCACGTTGCCTGGCGTACCTTGTATTTACTACGGGGATGAAGTAGGGCTAACTGGGGATGTGGATCCGGATAACCGGCGCTATTATCCTTGGGGACATGAGGATCTAACGATTAAAAGTTGGGTCAAAGACTTAATTGAGCTCCGGCAAAATGATGCGCTCTTCAAGAATGCTGCCGACTGTTTCGTCTTTGCCGGGGTGGACTGGCTGGGCTATGTCCGCCAAGATAAAAGTGGTGCTTATCACATTTGTTTGGCCAATCCCACGGATCACAGTGAAATCGTCAAAGTCGATGATGTGGCTACGGCAGCCTTACCAGCTGAATTATGGCAAAAAGTCCGTTCGACAATTGCCGGCGTGACTTTGGGCGCTTATGAGTTCAAAATTATGTGACCCAAAAATGAAAATCAGATTTCAGGCCTTGTGTTAAATGTAATTATGGTATAATTGAGGCTGATTTGAATCTGTTTTGAGAGGATGCATGGAACGTGTCATTATCACTATATGCATGTATGTTAATTTTAAAAGAACACCATCTGCTAAAAAGCAGTGCCATTCAAAGAGATTTGGATGCCAAAATGGTGGATATTACTTATGATTCTCGAGAAGTGAAGTCTGATGCCTTATTCTTTTGCAAGGGTGACAACTTCCGGCCAATTTATTTAACCATGGCTAAGGATAATGGGGCTATCACTTACGTGGCTGAGCAACCTTATCCAGAAGGTAAGGGCATGAACGCCTTTATCGTGACCAATATTCAAAAGGCCATGGCCTTGTTGTCGGCAGCTTATTTTGATTATCCGCAAGATGATTTATTTGTCATTGCCTTTACCGGGACCAAGGGCAAGACGACCTCAGCTTACTTTACCAAGGGTATTTTAGACATTACCACGAAACATAAAACAGCCCTCTTTTCTACGATTGATCGAGTGCTGGGTCCTAAACCTGAGCAGCGCTTTAAGTCGGATTTGACCACACCAGAGTCTTTGGATTTGTTCCGGGACATGCGTCAAGCCGTAGACAACGGTATGACCCATTTGATCATGGAAGTGTCGTCTCAGGCTTATTTGCGTAATCGGGTCTTTGGTTTGACTTATGATGTGGGCTTTTTCTTAAATATCTCCCCAGACCATATTGGGCCAAATGAACACCCTAACTTTGACAATTATTTACACTGTAAATTGCAATTGTTGATCAATTCCCGCAAATGTGTGATCAATGCACAAACTGATCACTTCGATGAAATTTATGGCGCGGCTAAGGCGACGACCAATCCTGATAGCATTTATTTGTTTGCGGCAGCTGACTATCAAGCCCCGCAAGACGTGGAAATTGATTTTCGTTTTGAAAGCCAAGAAGCTGATTTAGGCACAAGCAAGTTTATCTTTACGCCGGTTTCCACCAAAGCCCAGGTATTAGGGGTAAAGGGGGATTATCAGTTAAGTTTGATTGGTGATTTTAATGAAAGTAATGCCACCGCTGCCATTATTGCAGCAGCTTTTGCCGGTGCCGATACTGAAGAAACGCAAGCTGGGATCGTGAATGTTAAAATTCCAGGACGCATGGATTCCATGACTGTCCCAGGTCACGGGGTAGTTTATGTGGATTATGCCCATAATTATGTCAGTATGCACGCGTTATTGAGTTTCTTACAGCGGGAGTATAAGAACCCTAAGCTGATTGTGGTCGTGGGTAGTCCTGGTGATAAGGGTGTTTCTAGACGGCCTGGTTTTGCCAAGGTCTTAACGGAATTTGCCCAGGAAGCCTTTTTGACCACCGATGATCCTGGTTTTGAAAATCCGCAAAGTATTGCCGAACAAATTGATAAAGATATTGATCACTCTAAAGTGGCAGTCTCCATTATCTTGGATCGGCATGAAGCCATCAAAGAAGCTATCTTAGCTAGTAAACCAGGGGACGTGGTCGTATTAGCGGCTAAAGGGGCCGATGCTTATCAAAAGGTCAGAGGCGTAGATACACCGTATGAAACAGACTTAGTGGTCGCCAAACAAGTTGCGGCACAACTTCAAAAATAGTAAGGCGTGGTTTTAAAAATATGCAACAGTTTTTTACAGTAATTGGTGGCATGGGGACGCCGGCAACGGAGAGTTATATTCGCTTGCTTAATCAGCGGACCCCGACACATAAAGACCAAGATTATTTAAATTACATTCTGGTAAATCATGCCACGGTGCCTGATCGAACCAGTTATATTTTGGATCATTCCAAACCTAACTTTTATCCAGATCTGCTGGAGGATATTAAGCAACAGAGTCAATTAAACCCAGCGTTTTTTGCGCTGGTTTGTAATACGGCCCATTATTTTTATGATGAACTACAAGCTGCCACGGCTATCCCCATTTTGCATATGCCTAAGATTGCGGTAGACACGATGGTCAAGCAATACCCTAATTTGCATTCAGCAGGCTTAATTGCCACAGAAGGGACGATTGCCGATGGTATTTATCGAGATGCCATTAAAGACGTGGGCCGCAGTGTGGTGGTGGGGGATGACAGCATCCAAGCCAAAGTCAATGAATTGATCTATCACGATATTAAAGAAAATGACTACGTGGATGGCAAACTCTATCACGAAATACTAAGTGATATGGTGAACCGTCTGGGCTGTGGTGTAGTGATTTTGGGATGTACTGAATTATCTCTGGCACAAGAAAAAGCACCGGATCATGATTTTCCAGTCATTGATCCCCAAAGTATTATTGTAGATAAAAGTATTGAACTAGCCTTAAAAGTCCGTCAAAACGCACCACTTGATGTCTAGTCAACAAAATAGACCTGCTACCAAAGTTTATTAAGCCTTGGTGCAGGTCTTTTTGATTAGGCTTGCCAGCCAAAATGATTTAAATCCATGTCTCGTTTTAAAATTTTGGAACAATAAGGATTACCAGCCACAAAATAGCGCAGGGGTTTGTCCACCCAGGCACCATTTTTACGGACCCCGATCCGAGCACTACTGCCAATTTTTTGGGGCAGGCGGTAAGTGTCTAGATCAATGGTCAAGGGGGTATGGTCCATTTGCTGATTATTTAAAGTCGTATCTTGAATACCGAAGGCTTGCATGAGCTTACCCGGTCCATTGGTCAATTCGTAGGGCGTAGGCCGCACGCGATTTTGTTGCATAATGTCTAGGCCAATGGTGGGTTCTAAGCCTCGGATCAAAATCCCCTGGGGGATATCTTTAGCTTGCACCGCGATATCAAAGCAAAATTGACCATGACGTTGGTAAATATAAATTGTACCAGGTGGCCCGTATAGGGGTTCATTGGCTTGGGAGCGATGGCCCTTAAAAGCATGGGCGGCAGTATCTTGTTGGCCTAAATAGGCCTCAGTTTCCACAATTAAGCCCCCCACTAAACCTTTAGGACTATGATAGAGTAAAGTTTTACCCAGCAGGTCTTGAGCCATGGTTTCAGTGGGACGATGATCAAAGTAGTCTAGTAACAATGTTTTAGTCATAATAAATGCCTCGTGGTTTTTACTTTCTGAAAGATTGTTTTAAAATGGAACTGGAGGTGTTGAAAATGGCACTTAAAATTGAACGGATTTATCGCAAACCCCCTGATTTACAGGGGTATCGAATTTTAGTGGATCGCTTATGGCCCCGGGGCATTTCCAAAGTCAATGCCCACTTAGATGAATGGTTCAAAACAATTGGACCTTCTAAAGAATTACGGCAGTGGTTCAACCATGAAGATGAAAAATATCCGGTATTTAAAACCAAATACTTAGCTGAATTAGCGGCCAATCCAGATTTACCTCAGTTTTTACAACTGGTACAAACCCACCTGGCCCAGGGTGATGTGATCTTACTCTATGGTGCCAAAAATGAAGCCCATAATCAAGCCGTGGTTTTACAGGGCTTGCTTCAGGATAAATTGAATGTAAAATAATTTTGTCAATCGTTTAATTTTTCTGAAAAATATGCTAAGATAGTATTTATTACTGTTATGCACTTGAAAAGGGACCGAAGCAAGCTTTTGCTTCGGTCCCTGTGTGCGTCATAGGCGATAAATGAGAGTTGAATCATATGAACCTTGATTCACTGAAACCGATTTATTGCCCCCAAAGAAATTCGGCGATAATTTTGTCCACATTGGGATTTTCATGAATCATAAAGTGACTGGCGGTCCAAAAATTACCAGGGATCACTTTGGCTTGATAATGTTTGATTTGACCGTCTGTCAATGTTTTCAGGCCCAGCGCCGAATGAACAGTGACCTGGGTGTCTGAATTGCGGCCATTGACATTACCCACCATATTTAAAATGCGCAAGTCCTTAGGTAATTTATCTTTATTTTTCACCATATCCTGAAAATAAGGACTGTTGGCACCCATATACTTGCCAAAGCCCAAGTAGGGGACAGATAAGGACACGAACTTCATCACCTTAGGGGTTTTGGCCTGGGGCTGTTCTAAATAGCGGAACATAATACCGCCGCCCATGGAGTGGCCAATAAAATTGACCCGTCGCACACCATAATCCTTGTACAAGCGCTTCATGATATCAGATAGGGCTTTTTGGCCACCGATGGGATTTTTGTTATCTTTTAACAAGACCAAGATCAAGGGATTATTTTTCAAATCACGGTATTGATGCACATCCAAATTCCCGGCTTTGTCCACGCGAATGGTCATGGCACGTTGGGCTAAATCGTGTTGGGCTAGTCTGATGGTCATGGGACCAAGGGACAAGTAATTACCGCCAGAGCCATGGAGGACAATGGTAGGGGTATCACTTTTGTGGACGGCAACATTGTTCAAAACTCGGGCACGATAAGACTGAATGCCCAAAAAGCTTAAAACTAAGACTAGCAATAAGGCGGCAATTAGAATTAATATTTTTTTAGCCATTTTGATCATCCAGCTTTACATATTTTTTTAAAATCTATAACTATAGTTTAACTTAAAAACTGCAGAATGTAACTGCTGCAGGCTTGGAGGCATTATGCATAAAGATTCTATTTTAGATATTGAGCATTTAACTGTCCGTTTTCCGGACAAAACCGTTTTAGATGATATTAATTTATCGATTCAAAGAGGTACCATGGTTAGCTTAATTGGGGAAAATGGGGCAGGAAAGACCACCTTGATCCGAACCATTTTACATCAATTAAAACCCACGAAGGGCAAGATCATCGCCCATCCAGGTGCTGGCCGCCGCCACTTGGAAATTGGCTATGTGCCGCAGTTTCGCAATATTGATACTGGCTATCCTTTATCCATCAAGAGTTTTGTAGGTTTAAATCGACTCAAACATCGTTGGCCTTTTTATTTGCCCCAAGAACATGCGGCCTTGATCAGTGCTTTAAAGCGGACCAATTTGTTAAAGCTACAAAATATTCGCTTAGGCAGTGCTTCTGGTGGGGAGAAGCAGCGGGCTTATTTAGCGCAAGCTTTAGTAAATGATCCGGAGCTGTTGATTTTAGATGAAGCCACGGCATCTTTAGATGTGAAGGCTAAAAATGAATTGATGACGCTGGTGCAGCAGTTGAATCAAAGCGACCAGCTCACCGTGATTTTTATTACCCATGATTTTGAACTCGCCCAAAAATACACCCAACGTTTCATGTTCTTAAATGAAGGGAAGATTGAAACCGGGCCAGTCGCCGATTTGAGTGAAAAATTTTTAGAAGCCCATGCCTAAAGGAGTAAAAATAAAATATGTTTGTATTTGAGTTCATGCGTAATGCATTTTTAGCCAGTACCTTTATTGCCATTACCTGCGGGTTAGTGGGTGTTTTCGTGGTAGCCCGGAATTTATCTTTCTTATCCCATACCTTATCTGAAATTGGCTTTGCCGGCGCTGCCTTTGGAGTCTTCGTGGGCTTAAGCCCCTTGAATGGCATGTTATTATTCACCGGGGCCAGCTCCTTGATTGTGGGGACTTTGAGTGTGGAAAAGTCCCATCGCGAAGCTTCTATCAGTGCCGTTTCCAGCTTGTTTATTGGCCTAGGGATTTTATTTTTATCCTTGTCCAATAAAAACGCCAGTTATGCTACCAATATCTTGTTTGGTAGCATTGTGGGCATCAGCGTGGCTGAAGTCAATCAATTGATTTTACTGTCAGGCATCGCCTTAATTGCTTTATTAGCCGTTTATCGTATCTTGGTATTTGATTCTTTTGACGGGGTGGGGGCAGCTTCACAAAACATTCATCGTAACCTGTTATCGATGTTCTTTTTGATTTTATTAGCACTGTCCGTCAGCATTGGCGCCCAGATCGTGGGTTCTTTACTGGTATTTATTTTATTGACACTGCCGGCCGCTAGTGCCCAATATATGGGTCGCAGTGTGCCGTCAATGTTGGCTTTTTCCCTGGGCTTTGCGTTGATTGGCGTTTGGTTGGGCTTATACTTAGGGTATGTCACCAACTGGCCGGTGACCTTCTTTATCGCCAGTATTGAAGTGGTGATTTATCTACTATCCTTAATTTATAACCGCTGGCAGACGAATTAAGCACTAAAATTATGAATTTAAAAAAGCAGCCGAGCTCGGCTGCTTTTTTAAATCGGACTGATCACCGCCGGCCCCAAAGGCCGTAGCCAAATGTTATGACGTTATGGTTCGAATGGCTCGCCCCTACGATAAAAAAAGCAACCACAAGGGGCTGCTTTACTTTAAGATAAAAGATTAGGGACTTCGTCAGGCAGACATAGTGTCCGAACCTGACGAGCATTCACTAAAACTAAAGTTTGCGGGAGAATGAAGTCATTGTTGATTAAGTCAACCGTCCAGTGGTCTTGATATTGAGGGCTATCTTGTTGAAAAGCGATCTCACATTGGCGTTGATTTTGTTGGATATGGAAATATTGGACTTCACTGGGCCGAATATTATCCACCCAAAGACTATCGACATATGACCAAATCATTTTTATGAAAAACCGCGGCGTTTCATAGCTAACTGCATCGGTGATGGCGCGCTGGGTTGGATTGGTAAATCTGGGACGTCTAATCATTGAAAGCCTCATTTCCTTGAACGTGACACGACTGAAATTAAGAATTGATATTAGCTTACCGAATTCAAGTACCACAAACAAGGGGAAACGGGCAATGTAACAAAACTGATAGATTCACATAATAAATGTAATCAAAATGAAACTAGATCCTTATTTACTTAATAATTTTTCTAATTCCGTTAAACGGGTTTCAAAAATAGCAAAGGCGTCTGTCAGATAATCTGCTTTGGTCATATCCACGCCAGCGGCTTGCATGGTTTCAATGGCATACTTGGAACTACCTGATTTGAGATAGGTCAAGTATTTATCTAAGGCTTTCGGAACGTTTTTGGTGATTTGATCACTTAAAAAGCTGGCGGCACCAAAGCCCGTGGCATATTGATAAACATAATAGTTCATATAAAAATGGGGAATCCGGGACCATTCCAAAACAATTTCCGGATCATTGGCCACATTGGGGCCATAATAACGGGCATTTAACTTGCCGTAATAATCAGACATGAATTCGGCAGTGAGGGGTTGACCCTTGGCGTCAGCCTCGTGGATGAAATGTTCAAATTCCGCAAATTGCGTCTGGCGGAAAATGGTGCCTTTAAAGCCGTCCAAATAGTAGTTTAAAATGTAAGCCCGAACGATAGGATCGGTTTGGGTTTTCAGCAAATATTCCGTTAAAATATTTTCGTTAGTTGTCGAAGCAATTTCAGCGACGAAGATAGGATAATCCCCATAAACGTAAGGCTGATTATGTCGGGTATACCAACTATGGACACTATGGCCGGTTTCATGGACTAAAGTGTATAAATTATTGACGTTATCCTGCCAATTTAAGAGCTCATAGGGCGGGGTATCGTAAGAGCCGCCAGAGTAAGCGCCAGAGCGTTTGCCGGCATTTTCTACCACATCGATATAACGATTATCAAAAATTTCGGTGACATGGGACAGATAATCTGGGCCTAAAACAGCTAAGGCTTTTTTAGCCTCTGCCTTGGCTTGGGCAAAGGTATAAGACAAAGGGGCTTGCCCAGTTAGCGGGGTATATAAATCATACATGTGTAATGTGTCCAGGCCCAATAAACGTTGGCGCAAAGCCACATAGCGGTGCAATAGATCTAAATGGGCATTAACTTCTTGGACCAGAGTATCGTAAACTACTTCCGGAATGTGATTGTTGGCTAAGGCTCTTTGCCGGGCGCTGTCATAGTGGTGGACCTTGGCAATGTAATTATGGGTCTTGACTTCACCAGCTAAGGTGGCTGCTAAGGTATTTTTAAACTGCCCATATACCTGGTACAATTTTTCAAAAGCTTCTTTGCGAACCGCGCGATTACTAGATTCAATCAGTGTGCCATAGACGCCGTTAGACAAGCGAACTTCTTGACCCTGGTCATCAGTGACCACTGGAAATTTTAAATCCGAATTGTTTAAAACGCTAAAGGTGGTGCTGGCGGTGTTAAAGGCATCCCCGGCAGCGGCAATTAAGGCTTCAGATTTTGGATCCAAAACGTGAGCTTTATTGGCCGTGATACTGGCGATAAAGTGGTGGTAGAGCTTTAATTTAGGATCAGCCAAATACTGGGTTAAAGTCGCTTCTGGGATGGCCAAAATTTCAGGATCTAAAAAGGCCACATTGGTGCTGACAGCCGTGGCCAAACTCGTGACTTGGGCTTGGTAGCCTTGATACTTAGCATTTTGTGTATCTTGGTCATTTTTTAAGCTGGCATATACATATACTTTTTCCAAATCTTGGAATAGGGCTAAAATTTTAGTAATACCCGTGTATAAACTAGCCGCGGATTGTCCCAACGTACCGGCGACAGCCGTAATTTGGGCATTGCGGGCTTGAACCGCTTTGAATTCGGCCTCAAAATCGGCGTCAGTTTTGAAAATTTTAGTCAAGTCCCAGGTTAAGGCTTCAGGGACTTCAGAGCGTTTTGGTAACTGTTTAATTTTTGCCATGGGAAAACCTCCTAAAAATGTTGAATTAATTCTATCATACTTTAAATGTGAATAATGTGAAGGAATTGTGACTGGAATTAGACTGGTTTTTATTGCCAAAATCAGCTACAATAAGCAAAGCTGTTTGATTTAAACGGCTTATTTTGTAATCGTACATAATTTTAAGGAGTTCGCATTCTTATGCCTAAACAACAACGGCAAAATAATAACCACGCTAGACGCGCCAATCACCCTTATTTTAAGATATTCTTATTAATTGTCTTGACCCTTGGCTTTGCTGCAGGCGCCTATGGTTTTCGGCTGTATGCGCAAGCTAAAGATGCGGTGGATGCTACTTTCCGTGGGGTAGATGGCCATAAAGTTTCCACGAATATTAAAGAGGGGAAACCTTTATCTATTCTATTATTAGGTGTGGATACAGGTGCTGAGGGCCGGATCGATAAGGGCAATTCAGATACTATGATTTTAGCCACCGTCAATAAAGATAAAGCCCAGACCCAACTGGTTAGTATTCCTCGGGATACCTTGGCTAAGATCGATCACAAATCATCTAATGAATTTGACATGCAAAAGATCAATGCTGCTTATAATTTAGGTGGCTCCACGTCAGCCATTAATTCCGTACAAAACTTAGTAAATACCCCCATTGATTACTATGTCACTATTGATATGGGGGCCTTGTCTAAAATTGTTGATGCGGTAGGCGGAGTCGATGTGGATGTGCCCTTTAGCTTTCAATATGATTGGCGCAACTTTAAAAAGGGCCCTATGCACTTAAACGGGGCCGAAGCTTTGGCTTATTCACGGATGCGCTATGATGACCCGGAAAATGATTACGGCCGTCAGAAACGGCAACAACAAGTGATCAAGGGTATTGTGAAATCAGCTATGTCCTTAAAGACTCTGGCTAATTTCGAGAAAATCATGGGCACTTTGTCCAAGAGTCTAGCTACCAATTTAACCTTTGATGACATGATGACTGTTTATCAGCAATACTCTGATGCCACCAAGCATATCAAGTCTGATCACCTTCAGGGCCGTAATGCCACCATTGACGGCAGTTCCTACCAAGTGGCTTCTACCAAAGAACTGCAACGAGTATCTAACAAGGCTCGCCGGAGTTTAGGGCTAACGGCTGAAACCATCGACAATGAGGAAACCAAGCAAAATAAGCTAAACAAAACCTTTTGGGCCAATTCAGAATATACCAATTATATTGTGTTCACACCAGATGATAACAGTGCTAGTTCTTATGAGGATAGCAGCAGTTATGATTCTGATAATACCAACTCAGATAGCTATTAAACAAACTCAAAAAGTCAAAACAGTGATGGGTTGACTTTTTTTATTTCGTATTTGACCGCAAAACCGATATAATGTGTAGCAGCAAGTCAAACCTGCATAATTTTAAGGAGTACTCTTTATGGCGAAACGTAACCACCAATTTTCCCACGCAAAAAAATCTAAACATTCTGTTTTAAAGATCGTGCTAATTGTTATTTTAGTACTGGTCGTTGCCGGCGGCGCCTATGCGTTTCGTCTCTATGCTCAAGCTAGAAGTGCTGTTGACAGCACGTATCACCCCGTAGCTGGGAAAAAGGCTTCTAAGAATATTCAAAATAAAAAGCCCTTATCCATATTATTGCTGGGGACTGATACCGGGGCTGAAGGCCGGATCGAAAAGGGCAATTCTGATACCATGATCGTGGCCACGGTGAATAATAGCAAGAAGCAGACCAATCTGGTCAGCATTCCCCGCGATACCATGGCTAAGATCTATCACAAAGATAGCAGCCAATTTGATATTGAAAAAATTAATTCTGCCTATTTCCAAGGCGGTTCTGAGGCAGCTATTAATACCGTGCAAAATTTAATTAATGTGCCCATTGATTATTACGTCACCATTAATATGGGGGCTTTGTCTAAAATTGTTGATGCCGTGGGCGGGGTCGATGTGGATGTACCCTTTAGTTTCCAGTATGATTGGCGTAACTTTAAAAAAGGCCCCATGCATTTAAATGGGGTGGAGGCACTGGCTTATTCACGGATGCGGTATCAAGACCCGGATTATGATTATGGCCGCCAGAAACGGCAACAACAGGTGATCAAGGGTATTGTGAAGTCAGCCATGTCTTTAAAGACCCTGGGTAACTTCGAAAAAATTATGAAAACTTTATCCGGCAGTGTGGCAACGAATATGTCTTTTGACGACATGGTCAGTATTTACCAAGAATATCATGCTGCCACTAAGACCATTAAAAGTGATCACCTCCAAGGCCGCAATGCCACCATTGACGGTAGTTCCTATCAAGTGGCCCCTACTGCGGAATTACAGCGAGTATCGGATAAATTGCGGCGCAGCCTAGGACTGGACACGGCAACCCTAGATAACGAAGAAACTAAACAAAATAAATTGAATTCGGATTATTTTGCCAATCCGGAATCTGAGGACTACACAGTGTTCACCCCTAACAGTGATACGCCAAACGTCACCACCTCTACTTCAGACACAGCGAACACGGATGATAGCACATCTGGGGATGATAACAGCGGTTATTAATTAACCACCATAGCTTGTTTTTCTAATCACAAGAAGAACAGGCTGTTTTTGCGGCATTGGAAAGGCTTGTAACACAATATATGGTGTTCAAAAGTAAAGATTTTTAAAACGCACACAATATATTGTTGAATTCAGCTAGTGTTCTGTTGTATGATTGTGACATAAGTTTTTAAGAGGAGCGTGCATGAATGTTAGAAACTAAAACGAATCAAACGAAAACACCAACTATTCAAGTTATTAAAAGAGATGGCCGCATTACCATCTTCGATGCCGAAAAAATTTCTAATGCCATTATTAAAGCAGCTAAACCAACCCAAGCTGAATTAAGTCCCATTGATTATCGCAATATTGAAGAGATCACTGCCACGATTGAAGGCGAGATTGAAGATCGGTTTACTAAAAACGTGAAGATCTATGAAATCCAAAACATTGTTGAACACAAGTTATTGGAGAACCACCAATATGATTGGGCTAAGAGTTATATCAATTATCGGACCCAAAAGGACTTCTCCCGTAATCAAGCCACAGATATTAATTTCACCATCCAAAAATTGTTACATAAGGATGCCACTGTGGTTAATGAAAATGCCAACAAAGATAGCGAAGTATTCAATACCCAACGGGATTTAACAGCCGGGACCGTGGCTAAGGCCATTGGCTTGAAGATGTTACCGGCCAAAGTTGCCAATGCCCATTTGAAAGGGGATATTCACTGGCATGATTTGGACTACCAACCATACAGTCCCATGACCAACTGCTGCTTGATCGATTTTAAAGAGATGCTGACCCATGGCTTTAAGATTGGGAATGCCGAGGTTGAACCACCACATTCTATTCAAACAGCCACAGCGCAAATGTCGCAAATCATTGCCAACGTGGCTTCCAGTCAATATGGTGGCTGCTCCGCCGATCGGGTGGATGAGTTACTAGCACCTTTTGCCCAAAAGAATTATAACAAGCATTTGGCCGATGCCCACGACTGGATCGATTCGGTGGATAAGCAACAAGCCTTTGCCAAAGCAAAAACTAAAAAAGATATTTTCGATGCCATGCAGGCTTTGGAATATGAAATCAACACCTTATATTCTTCCCAAGGGCAAACCCCATTTACCACATTGGGCTTTGGTTTGGGGACGAACTGGATGGAACGGGAAATTCAAAAGTCTATTTTGAAGATTCGTATCCAAGGTTTAGGCAAGGAACACCGTACTGCTATTTTTCCAAAATTAGTGTTCACCATCAAACGGGGTTTGAACTTAAATCCGGGGGATCCTAATTACGACGTGAAACAATTAGCCTTAGAATGTGCCACCAAGCGCATGTATCCAGACGTTTTGATGTATGATAAGATCGTTGAATTAACTGGCTCCTTTAAAGCACCCATGGGTTGCCGCAGCTTCTTACAGGGCTGGAAAGATGCCCAAGGTAAAGAAGTGAACTCTGGTCGGATGAACTTAGGGGTTGTCACCTTAAACTTGCCAAGGATCGCTTTGGAATCTCAAGGGGATATGGACAAGTTCTGGGAAACCTTAGACGAACGCTTGGCAATTTGTAAAGAAGCCTTGGTCTTTAAGGTGAACCGTGCCAAACAAGCTTTGCCAGAAAATGCCCCAATTCTGTATCAATTTGGTGCCTTTGGCGAACGTTTGAAACGTGGCGAGAGTGTAGACGAATTGTTCAAGAATGGTCGGGCGACCGTTTCTCTAGGCTATATCGGGTTGTATGAGGTAGGAACGGTTTTCTTTGGCCCAAATTGGGAAAAGAATCCAGAAGCCAAAGCCTTTACCATTCAAGTGGTGAAAGATTTATATAAACATTGTAAAGACTGGGAAGATGAATATGGCTATCACTTTAGTGTTTACGCCACACCTTCTGAAAGTTTGACCGATACATTCTGCCGGGCTGATACCAAGAAATTTGGCAAGATCAAAGATATCACGGACAAAGAATATTACACCAATAGTTTCCACTATGATGTTCGTAAAGCCCCAACACCTTTTGAAAAACTAGATTTTGAAAAGGACTATCCAAAATATAGTGCCGGTGGTTTCATCCATTATTGCGAATATCCAAACTTAAAACAAAATCCAAGAGCGCTGGAAGCGGTCTGGGATTATGCCTATGACCGGGTGGGGTATTTAGGTACCAACACGCCAATTGATCAATGTTTCAAGTGTGGTTACAAAGGTGAGTTCAAAGCTACTGAAAAGGGCTTTGAATGCCCAGAATGTGGCAACCATGATCCCGCATCTTGTGACGTGGTTAAGCGGACTTGTGGCTACCTAGGCAATCCTTTGGCGCGGCCAATGGTCCACGGTCGTCACGAAGAAATTATTCATCGTGTGAAGCACATGACCTTAGGCAATGACCAAAACGACATTGCTAGACAATAATTTACGGTAAAGGAATGTCAATATTGGATAAAACACAACAATTACCAAAGAATCCTGCACCCCAAGAATGGCTGGCCCAAGATTTAAGTCAAAATTATGTGGCTAGCTATAAACCTTTTAACTTTGTGGATGGGGAGGGCGTTCGCTGCAGTCTGTATGTCAGTGGCTGTAAGTTCAGCTGTCCGGGCTGTTACAATAAAATCGCCCAGAATTTTCATTATGGCCAGCCTTATACCAAGGAACTGGAAGATGAAATCATTCAGGATTTAAGTCATTCCTATGTCCAAGGCTTAACTTTGTTGGGTGGCGAACCCTTCTTGAATACCACGGTTTGCTTGCAACTCAGCAAACGGATTCGGGCTGAATTTGGCCATGATAAGGATATTTGGAGTTGGACTGGGTATACTTGGGATGAACTGATGCAAGAAAGTGCCGATAAACTGGAATTACTTAGTTATTTGGATATTCTGGTGGATGGTCGTTTCTTGTTGGCCCAAAAAGACTTGACCCTCCAATTCCGGGGCAGTGCCAATCAACGGATCATCAATGTCCCCGCATCCCTTGCCCAAAAGCAAGTTGTCTTATGGGATAAATTGATTAAATAAACAATTATTAATGCCTAGCAGGCTAGTTCAGTTTTCTTGCTAGGCATTTTTATATGAAAAAATCCCTCGCAAAAGTGTATTTCAAGCTTCTACGAGGGATTACTTTGATAAAAATGATTTTAAGCTGTTAACCATGTTCCAAGAGGTTCTGATAATCTTGTAAGCTAATGTTGGGATTGATCCGGACGCGGTTTAATGACAATAAGCCTTCACCGCTGTTGGCCAAACCTTCATGGGTGGTGACCCCTAACTTGTAGCCAGCCTGTTGGGCTAAACCAGCGGTATTGGGGCCCATTTTACCCACTGGAAAGGAGATGGCGATGGTGTCTTGTTGTAAATTGCTGTCTAAGTTTTGTTTGGAATCCACTAATTCTCTTGTTTGGGTAGCGTCGTCTAATTGATCCAGCTCATGGTGAGAAACGGTGTGACTTTGAATGGCAATATTATTGGTCTTCAAAGTTTTAAGTTGATCCAAGTCTAAGGAATTTGGATTGGCCTGATAGCCTGTGATGTCAAAAATGGTGGCGTTGATACCTAATTCGCTAAAAATCGGCAAGCCCACCTCATAATTATTACGATAGCCATCATCTAAGGTGATCCAAACAATTTTATCAGCCGGTTTTTTATTGGTCGTTAACACCAAGTAAGCTTCTTCAGGGGTTAAGGTGTAGTAATCGTTATCTTTTAACCACTGCAACTGTTGTTTAAATTGATCCGGTGGCATCATCAAAGAATTACCCACCGCCAAAGAATGATACATTAATACCGGGAAGCTGATGGGGCCGACTGCGGGCAGCCAGTTTTTGGTAGGATCTGCCGCGGTTGCGGGTGTTTCTGTCGGTGGGACTGATTTGTTGGTGACACTTGTTTCAGAAGTATTGGTGACTGCGGCTTGACTGTTAGTGCTGCCAGTTTTAGCCCCGTGGTTGGCCTGACAACCCGTTAAAATTAAAAGGAGTGTTAAAACGATAAAACCCATTTTTAGATAAATTTTCTTCATGATTTTCTTCCATTCCCCAAATATGATTAACTCTATAATAGCCGCAAAGCTAAATTGTAGTCAATTTATTTTGCCCTAACTTACAAAATAGTAAGGAAAGCGGTTGCTAGGCAGAGATGACAACCGGTTGACATAGTCGAATAAATAAAATATAATACAGGAAAGCGCTTTTACAGCACAATATGACAACCGGTTAACATATTGTGCCATTCAAATTACAAAGGCGGAAAAATAATGGAAAAACAGCACAAGCTTTTAACAATGTTAAAAAATCCCTCTTATCTTCAAAGCTCCTTGACCCTGCTATTATTCTTTGCATCCTGGGGTATTTGGTGGTCTTTCTTTCAGCTTTGGCTGACCTCAGCCAATAATGGGCTGCACCTTTCTGGAAGCGCTGTCGGGACAGTTTATTCAGCCAATTCCTTGGTAACGCTAATTTTGATGTTTGTTTATGGCACGTTGCAGGATAAATTGATGATCAAGCGTTGGTTATTGATTTTCTGTGCCGTGATCGCCACGTTAACAGGGCCTTTTGTTATTTACGTTTATGGGCCACTCTTGAAAACAAATTTTACCTTGGGTATTGTGGTGGGTGCGATCGTGTTATCCGCTGGTTTTCTGGCGTCAGCCGGAATTTTTGAAGCAGTATCTGAACGTTTTAGTCGGCGCTTCAATTTTGAATACGGTCAGGCCCGGGCTTGGGGTTCTTTTGGCTATGCGGTAGTGGCGTTGATCGCCGGTTTCTTATTTGTGATTAATCCTAATTTGAACTTTTGGGGTGGGTCATTCTTTGGTTTATTGTTATTATTGAACTTATTATTTTGGAAACCCAAAGCTGAACGAACAGCCGATCACCAAGATGCCCAGGCCACCCAAACGGGTCAGACCCCGTCTTTAAAAGACATGGTCCATTTGTTGAAATTACCTGAGTTATGGGTGATCATTATTTTTATTATGTTCACTTGGACCTTTTATACTGTGTTTGATCAACAAATGTTCCCAGATTTTTATACCAAATTATTTGCTTCGCCTGAACTAGGACAGCATATGTATGGCACCTTGAACTCAATTCAAGTTTTTTTTGAAGCGATTATGATGGCGGTCGTTCCTTTGATCATGCGTAAGATTGGTGTTCGTAAAACCTTATTATTAGGGGTAGGCGTCATGTGCTTTCGGATTGGGGCTTGCGGATTTGCCACAAATCCCGCGGCAGTCTCTATGATCAAAATGTTACATGCGTTAGAAGTGCCGTTGTTTTGTTTACCGATGTTCCGTTATTTCACATTACATTTTGACACCAAATTATCAGCTTCTTTATACATGATTGGTTTTCAAGTAGCAGCGCAAGTGGGGCAAGTTATTTTATCCACACCGCTGGGAACGTTACGGGATCATATTGGCTATAGCAGTACTTTTCGGGTTATTTCCCTAACGGTATTGGTGGCTGGCGTTTTCGCCTTCTTTGTTTTGAAAAAAGACGACAAGGATGTTCGCGGGGAGCCGTTGGTTCAAGCTAAGAAACTTGATTTCAATTAAATCTTTTACGAGTAAAATGTCAACCGGTTAATATAACCACTGCATCTAGAAAGGATGACTATATTTGCAAACGACACCAGTCAATACTCAAAATACACCTTATCGCTTAGGTTATCATATTGCCGCACCCACTGGCTGGATCAATGATCCCAACGGGTTTTGTTACTTCAAAGGTTATTATCATATTTTTTATCAGCATTACCCCGATGCACCCAAATGGGGACCCATGCATTGGGGCCATGCCCGCAGTAAGGATTTAAGCCATTGGGAGACCTTACCGATTGCTCTAACACCTGGTGACCCCGAAGATAAAGATGGCTGTTTTTCTGGCAGTGCCATTGTCAAAGATGACAAGCTTTATTTAATTTATACAGGCCATCATTATTATGATGGTGACGATAATCCTGATCATTTCTGGGAGAATCAAAATATGGCCTATAGCGAAGATGGCATTCACTTTACCAAGTATGCCCATAATCCAATCATTGGCAAAATGCCAGCTGATAATACGCAACATTTTCGCGATCCCAAGGTGTGGCAACATGGACAAGCCTATTATCTAATTTTAGGCAGTCAAGGCCAAGATGAATTAGGGCGGGTGATTTTATACCGTTCGACAGACTTAGTGAATTGGACGTATTTAGGACCGATTGCCAAATCCCAAGGGGCCAAACAACAGGGTTATATGTGGGAATGTCCGGATTTCTTCCATTTAGACGGGCAAGACGTGCTGTTGTTTTCTCCTCAAGGAATTGAAGCGGACACTGACAAATACTTAAATCTGTTTCAAACCGGTTATTTTACAGGCACATTTAATGCTGCTACCGATCATTTTGAACATGGTGACTTTCAAGAACTAGACCAAGGCCATGACTTTTATGCCACCCAAACCACCTTGACCCCGGATGGCCGGCGCATTGTATTTGGCTGGATGGCCATGTGGGAAAGCACCATGCCGGAAACGGCAGAAGGCTGGGCCGGCGCTTTGACCCTACCTCGAGAATTACATTGTAAAGATGGGCACTTATATATGACGCCGGTCCAAGAACTAACCAATTTACGGACCAAGCATATTCAATCGGCGCGCCAACGTCTCAGTGGCCCCACCAAATTAACCCAAGGTAATTCCCAAGAAATTAATCTCACGGCAACCTTAAAAAATACTGGGGCAAAACAATTCAATTTCAAATTACAGGGGGCACAATCCCAGGATTTCGTGAATTTGAACTATGATGTCACCACCGGGATATTAAAATTAACCCGTAGTGACCGAAATGACGCCCGTTATGCTACAATAAAAGCTAATGAAAATTTAGAATTGCAGGTCTACGTTGATGCCAGCTCACTAGAAATTTTTATCAATCAGGGGACAGCTGTTTTCACAGAACGGTATTATATTCAAGACACGCCCGCGCTATGGGTGGCTTGTGATACAGCGGTCACCATCCAAAGTGACATTTATGAACTAGATCCGCAAGCAATTACTTTTTAAATCTAGGAGTGAGAAGAAATGTTGATTGGCAGTATTGAAGCCGGTGGCACCAAGTTTGTATGTGCGGTGGGCAATGAAGACTATCAGGTTCAAGATAAGATCAGTTTTCCCACGACGACACCAGATGAAACTTTGGCGAAGACGCGGGATTATTTTAAACAATTCCAATTAGACGCGTTAGGTGTGGCCAGTTTTGGCCCCATTGAAATCCGCAAGAGTTCACCCAAGTATGGCTATGTGACCAATACCCCGAAAGCTGGGTGGCGGGACACCAATTTTATTGGCCAATTGAAACGGACCATCAATGTACCCATGGCTTGGACCACGGATGTAAATGGCTCGGCTTACGGGGAATATGTTATGGCCAACTTGGCCAATGAAAAACTGGACTCCCTGGTTTATTACACCATTGGGACTGGCGTGGGGGCCGGGGCAGTCATTGACGGCAATTTCTTAGGCAGTGCCGGTCATCCGGAAATGGGCCATACTTTTGTAAAACGTCATCCCGATGATTTGCAATTTAAAGGTGTTTGTCCCTTTCATGGGGATTGTTTGGAAGGCTTGGTTTCAGGTCCAACCTTTGAAGCGCGACTAGGTCAAAAAGGTGAAACTGTGCCTGCAGATCATCCAGTTTGGGATATCATGGCTTATTACATTGCTCAAGCAGCGCTTCAAGCGACCTTGATTATTCGCCCGGATAAGATTGTTTTCGGTGGCGGGGTGGTCAGCCCAGCACTGTTAGAAAAAGTTCGGCAACAATTTACCACGTTATTAAATGACTACATTGAATTACCGCCACTATCCCAATATTTAGTACGCCCAGTGGTGGCCAATAATGGTTCTGCGACCTTGGGTAATTTTGCTTTAGGTTATAAAGAATTGACCCGTTAAATCAGAATTTTTAAAAGTTAACCTCTTCCTGGCTTAAGAGCCAGGAAGGGGCTAACTTTTTCTTTTGTCGGGCAGTGCTGTATAATTTTGGTATTAGCGTTAAATTAATGATCCTGGTGGACAGGATAGGAGGACAGCGCCATGACACCTAAACTTGAAGATGTGGCCAAATTAGCAGCGGTATCTAAGACGACGGTTTCTAGAGTGCTGAATAATCGGGGTTATTTGAGTCAAAAGACGATTGATAAAGTTCATGCGGCTATGGCCCAGTTGGATTATCACCCTAACGTGGTCGCCCGGCAGTTATATAAAAATCAAACCAATCTAATTGGCATATTACTGCCGTCGGTGGCCAACCCTTTTTTTGGAGAATTAACGGATACTTTAGAGCGCCTGTTGTATCAAGCAGGGTATAAAGTATTGATTGGTAATTCCATGAATGATCCCCAAAAAGAAGCCGCTTATTTGAATCAATTATTGAGCCGCCAAGTCGATGGCTTGATCGTGGGGACTCATAATCAGCACATTCAGGCCTACCAAAATCCGGGATTGCCGGTGGTGGCCATTGATCGGGTGATGAATGAAGATATTCCCGTAATTGCTTCTGATAACTATCAAGGCGGGCAACTGGCCACGACGCATTTGATTGACCGAGGTGCTAAAAAAATCATTCATACCAATGGCCCTGAGGATTTAAAAACGCCCGCCCAACGGCGCCGTAGTGCTTATGAAACCACCATGGTGGCCCATGGTTTGACGCCAATCACTTATACGGTGGATTTTAACATTGCGCCATCAGCTAAGAAGGCGGTTTTTCGGCAAATTTTTCAAGAACATCCCGATGTGGAGGCAGTTTTTGCAGCCAATGATGTGGACGCAGCCTTGATTCAACAAGTTGCAGGGGAATTTGGCCGCCAAGTGCCACAGGATTTAATGATCGTGGGGTATGATGGGACCAATTTGATGCGGGAGGTTTTACCCAATTTAACTACCATTGTGCAGCCGATTGAAGCTATGTCCAAAATGGCGCTGCAGGTGTTGACCCAGCGGATAAATAAAGAACCAACTGAAAAGGAATACATTTTGCCCGTCAAATTGTGGCCAGGACAAACAGGATAGGGGAGT
Organism: Agrilactobacillus composti DSM 18527 = JCM 14202; assembly: GCF_001436375.1. GTDB lineage: Bacteria > Bacillota > Bacilli > Lactobacillales > Lactobacillaceae > Agrilactobacillus > Agrilactobacillus composti. The sequence continues at coordinate 85,375 of NZ_AZGA01000084.1, forward strand.
AAACAAAATGACAATATGGCGTTTTTACACTCATAATGCTCGGGAATTTTTCCGGCACTGGGGCACGTATATTATTTTAATTGGTGGCACCAACTTATTCATTAGTACCCTGTTGATCCCAATTTTTACAAATTTAGCCCAATTGATTGTGGCCATGGGGCACGTGTCTTATTTATCCTACACGAACTTTTTACAGGTAATGACCCAAAAACCGCTAACTGTTTTATTATTGGCTTTGTTGTTGATCGTGATGATGTTGGCAGTTTATTGGCAGTTTGCCTTTACAATTATTGGTCTTCAAGCAATTTACCATGATCAACGCCAACCGTTTTGGCAACACGTGAAGGCCAGCTTCATTAGTTTTAAAAACTTACGGCCCTTATCGGTTTTGTTACTGTTGGGGTATTTTATCGTTATTTTACCCTTTGGGCACATTATTTTCAGTTCCCGGTTATTGGATAAAATTCAAATCCCAGATTTCATTGTGACTTTTATTACGACTAAGCCATTATTGTCCGCCATCTTGCTCACAATCTATGTGGTTATCTTATATTTTGCGGTGCGGTTAATTACCTTCGTGCCCATTTTAGTGACCCAAAAAATAAGTGCTAAAAAAGCCCTGCAGCAAAGCTGGCGGGTGACTAAACACCGTTTTTGGGGTGTCGTGTTTCGGGTCGCATTGGTCAATATCATGAATTTGATCGTGGCTTATGGCATTGAGTTGGGAATCTATTTACTACAGCATTACTTTGATGTTTCCGTTCAAAAATGGGCGCTGACGGCGGGAATTATCAATTTAGGGATTGTGCAATTGGTCTTTGAATTGTTAGCTGTTTGCAATACCATGATGTTATTACGGGTGGCCATTCAATTAGCTGAAGAGGCGCAGTTGATCCCAGCAGTGACGGTACAAAAGACCTTGGTGATCCGCCATCGTATTTGGCGGCGGGTTTTTGCCGTACTGATCCTCTTAGGTTTTGCGGGGACTTATAGTTTATACAATTATGTTTATTTAAAAGGGATGACGCGCAACGCACCTTTAGTCATCAGCCACCGGGGTGTGGATGATGGCAACGGCGTACAAAACACTATCCCTGCTTTACAAAAAACCAGTAAGGAACACCCAGATATGGTGGAGATGGATATCCATGAAACCAAAGATAATCAATTTATTGTCATGCACGATGAAAATTTACAGGACCTAACGGGTGTCAACGCGAAGCCTAGAGATTTGACCCTAGCCCAGCTTACCAAGCTCACTGCTCGGGAAAATGGGCAGGCGGCCAAGGTGGCTAGCTTTGATGACTACCTCAGTGCTGCTGAAAAATTACATCAGAAATTATTAGTTGAAATTAAAACGACGAAACAAGACAGTCCCAATATGCTCAATAATTTTATCCAAAAATACGAAAAGCGCCTACTAGCTGATAAAGATCAGATTCATTCATTGGATTATAACGTGGTGGCTGGCTTAAAGAAAAAAGCGCCGAAGTTATTTGTCAGCTATATTATGCCTTATAATCTAATTTTCCCAAGGACTAAGGCCAATGCCTATACCATGGAGATGTCTACGGTGGATGCTGATTTTGTTACGCAGGCCAGCGCGGCTAAACAAAAGACCTATGCTTGGACAGTTGATGATGAAAATAGTATGCAGAAAATGTTATTTCTAAATGTGGATGGTATTATCAGTGACGATGTGACGACCTTACAACAAGTGATTAAAGCTAACCTGGATCATCCTAGCTATGCCAAGCAAATCCTACAATTCAATTCGAATTTACCAAGCTTTGGCAGTGCGCCGGAAAATTAAGACCAATCAAAAAAAGTACATCCGATTTTAAATTGAATTTAAAGTCAGGACGTACTTTTTTAGTCGTTAAAACGCTGAGGATTGTGGACTTTTAAAGTTTTTTCACCCAGTTGCTCATTGTAATAATTTAAAGCCGGAAAACTAATGGTAAAGGTACTGCCAGCACCGACTTTTGAAGTCACGCTTAAATGGTGCCCCAGTTTATCACTCAAACGCTGAGCTAAGTATAAACCTAGGCCAGTGGCGTGTTGATTGGCTAGGCGACCATTGGTACCGGTAAAACCTTTATCGAAAATACGGGTCAGGTCTTCTTGGGGGATACCCACACCATTATCTTGGATATCTAAATAAACGGCGCCGTGATCTTGGCGAATGGTCAAGGCAATATTACCGCCATCTGGGGTGTATTTTAAGGCATTGGATAACAGCTGATTGAGAATATAAGTGAGCCATTTTTCATCGGTCAAGACCACAGCATCGGCATCGGAAACATTCAAATGAATGTGTTTTTGAAAGAAGTAGTCCATATTTTCCTTGACCACGGCCACCACAATGGCCCGGAGATGATATTCCCGCAATAAATAGTCATTGGCAAAGTTTTCCAGGCGGGAATAATACAAGATTTGATCCACATAATGGTTGATTTGCTGCCATTCCTGGTTCAGTTGCTGTTTGGCTTGGGGTGGGATTGGCAAGTTCCCGCTATCTAGCAATAACTTCGTGGCCGCCATGGGGACTTTAATGTCATGGACCCAGCTTTCCACAAATTCTTGTTGATCTTGTTCTTTAGAAATCAGGGCATCTAGTTGTTGGTGGTGATAGCTGAGCAATTGATTGATATGGGCCTGCATAAAACGCTGGCCATGATTTTGTGCCCCCTTTAAGGGGATATCCAGGGCATTTTGGCCCAGATCAAGGTGATTGCGCAGGCTGGCATACCAGCGATTTCGATAAAAATAGACCAGGATCAAAAAAATAATGTATAACACTGTTAACAATACATCCACATACAACAAGTAGCTGATGGGGATGGGGGAGTTGGGGATGAGCCATAGACTAATATCTAAGAGCAGTAAACCAATGATCCAAAAGATGGTATGGGGAATATGGTCCAGTAAATAATCTTTAATTGTCATAGGCACCTCAAGGAATTAAATAACCTTGACCAATTTTGGTCTGAATATAATTATCAATACCGGCATTTTCAATTTTGCGGCGAAGGCGATTAATGTTGACGGTTAGCGTATTATCATCGACAAAGCGCTCGTCCTCCCAGAGGTCGCGCAAAAGTTCTTCACGGCTGACAATTTGGCCATGGCGACGCATGAGATACTGTAACAGTCGATATTCATTTTTGGATAGGTCCACAACCTCGTCATTAATTTTGGCGGAACCGCTTTGCAAATCTAAAACTACACCGTTATGGTCAATCAAATTTTGGGCATCTTCTTGGTAATCATAAGTACGCCGCAATAAGGCATTAATTTTAGCCACTAAAACTTCCATGGCAAAGGGCTTACTGACAAAGTCATCCCCACCCATATTCATGGCCATGATCATATCCATGCTGGTGTTACGGGAAGAAATGAAAATAATCGGAACTTTTGAGACTTCCCGAATTTTTTGGGTCCAGTGATAGCCATCATAAACGGGTAAATTAATGTCCATTAGGACCAAGCTAGGTTTGGTATCTATAAAAATTTTTAAAGTATCATTAAAATTTTGAACTTGAATCGGTTCGAATTGCCATTTTACTAAGTTATCAGCAATCAATTGGCTGATGGTGGTATCATCTTCGACAATCATAATTTTAAACATGTTTTCACCTCAATAATAGAGTACAGACAAGTTAGGGATTTGACAAGTTTTCAAAAATATTGGGCTTAAGTCGCTATGTTCCCAAATTAAAATTTGCTATCATGAGATAGCGAGTACAAGGGAGGCAATTTGTTTGATATTGACCGCGACACATTTATCCAAAATATATGGGACAACTTTGAATTTAACCAAGGCCCTACAAAACGTGTCTTTAAACGTTGGTACGGGAGAATTCTTAGGGATCATGGGGCCTTCAGGTGCCGGTAAGAGCACATTATTGAATATATTATCCACCTTAGATCAACCCACCAGTGGCCAAGTCTGGATTGGCGATCAAGATATCAGTCAATTGCGAGGCCAGCAATTGGCCAGTTTTCGCCGCAAAGAGCTGGGATTTATCTTCCAAGATTTTAACTTATTAGAGGCTTTAACGGTGGAGGAAAATATTATCTTACCTTTGACCTTTAATAAAACCCCGGCACAGCAAGTTAACGCGGAACTAAGTCGCGTCACCACGGTGTTAAATTTAACACAATTATTGCAACGTTATCCCGCGGAATTATCCGTGGGGCAACGCCAGCGGGTAGCCGCTGCTCGGGCTTTGGTGGTCAAACCTAAAATTTTATTTGCCGATGAGCCAACGGGCAGTCTGGATTCATATTCAGCGACGGAATTATTGCAATATTTACAACTCCTGAACCAAAGTAGCCAAATGGCCATTGTCATGGTGACTCATGATGCTTTTACGGCTAGTTTTTGTAAACGGATATTGTTTATCAAAGATGGCCAGATATTTTCAGAGATTGTCCGCAAAAATAGTCGACAGGAATTTTTTGACCGCATTATGGATATGCAGGCCACGATTGGTGGTGGAGGTAAGACCAATGCTTTACAATCTGGCAGTTAAGAATTTCAAACGTTATCGGGTGATCCATGGGATTCAGATTAGCATCGGCGCCCTGGCTGTGATGATCATGTTTGATTTCTCATTGATGGGTGCAGATGCCAAATTGATGCAGGTCATTGGCAATACCATCCTCAGTCGCAGTTTTTTATTTCTATTTACGCTAGTGGTAGCTGGCTTATTGATCCTTTTTAGCACGTATTGGAATCGGCTTTTAATGCGCCAGCGTTATCAAGAAATTGGCCAACTTGCCTTGATGGGGATGCCAACCTTAAAAATTCTATTGGCGTTTGCCATTGAATTTTTGTTGAGTCAAATTATTGCCCTAGGGATCGGCTTATGTCTAGGCTTGTTGTTTTATAAATTATTAGTGATGATCTTGCTAAAAGTCAGTTACGTCAATTTCGCCATTGGGTTTTATTTTAATTGGCGGGCGCTTTTGCCGGTGATCCTCTTGATTCCAATTTTACAGGTAATTTTGTTTTTAAATAACTTAATTACGATCAAACGTCTCTCCTTGTTGCGCTTATTAAAGCCCAAGCGACCTAACGTCCCAGAAATCCTGCCGTTATGGCAATTGCAATTGTTGAGCTTATTGGTTCTAGGTTTATTGCTGGGTGGGGCCCAAGGGTTCGTCAATTTATTTTCAGTTGACGACTTTTTAGCCCAACAGTTGAACATTTCTTTAGTAGCTGGTTTATGCTTGGCGATATTGTTGTTAAGTATCGCTTGGATTTTGGGCTTGATGGGCTTGTGGCGGATTGTTATTCCCACGGTTATTTTGTGTTTACGGCGCTTTAAAAAACTATATTTTATTCAACAACGGATATTCACAATTTCTGAAATAAGTCGTTGGAGTTTTCGCAATGTGAAATCTTTGACAGGGATCACCTTGCTGTTGGGCTTGGCTTTTACATTTCTAGGCATGGGGGCGCTGGTTTCCCGTTATGGGCTAAATACGATTGATAATTATACACCTTACAGTTTGTTAGCCACGGCCAATAAACAGGTTGAGATTGATCAGATTTTAAAACGAGACAAAGTGGTCGCACAGGTCCAACCCATTTTTCAGACGAAAATTTTGCCCGTCAATTATAATTTGGATACGGTGGTGGGCCATAATTATCGTAGTAACGCCGATCCTAGCATGGTGATGACCCAGGCGACTTATAATCGCTTTGCCCGCTATCGGGGGCTTAAAACTTTAAAGCTCAAGCCTAATCAAGCTGGCATCATTATGCCAGTGACGAGCATTTTAAAGGCTGCGAGCAAAAAAGATATCGCTGCCCAAAAACCGGTGGTGCAAGTCGGCACCTACGCCCAATTAAAATTGCAGATCACTTCGATCACCAATTAATTTCCCTTGGGAGAAAATGCGGCATTTCAGATAGCGATTATCGTTAACCCCCAGGATTATGCTAAACTTAATGAAGGGCTTAGCCAAAATTATGTGGCCTATGATATTTTTGAACCTTTAAGTAACAAAACTTTGCTGAGTATTGAGAAGTTAAACCAAGATGCCTATATTCATTTATCCGCAGGCCATTTAGTCCATCGGGGTCAAGGTACGGCCAAAGAAAGAACTTTTGTCCAAGAACAAGTCTTTGTCCGGCAGCTGCAAAAGGCGCACATTCAAAAACTAATTGGTTTTGGTATGTTCATCGGGGTATTAGTGAGTTTAGTAGTCGTGGTGGCCATGGGCGCCATTTTAATGTTAAAGCGCTTGATGGTGGCTGCTGAACTCCACGACGATTACCAGACGTTAATTAAAATTGGGCGCAACCCAACTGATTTGCGCCACAGTATTATTTGGGCCCATATTTTCATTTTCGCATCGTTATTACTACTGGGGTTGTTGCAAGCCTTAATTGTAGCGAACACTTTCCGCTTATTGGTGAACAATCCGAATTTCCAATTACTCTACTTGGTCACCGGTATTTGTATTTTAATTTATGGTTTGATCGGCGCCTTGACCACAGCCATCTATCTGCGTGCAGTCGATCTTTAAAAATTGTAGAAAAGAGGCACCCATGAATACTTCCACTGCTAAGATTAAAACCGTTGCTAAAACAGCCCTGCGCGGTCACTGGGTTCAACCCGTGTTATTGTTGGTGACAACGTATTTAATTACTTATTTACTAGATTCTATACTCGTTAGTCTGTTTGACCCCAATGCATTTATGTATGTGTTGTTGTTAATGCTATTAAATTACTTTGTGATTTTTGCCTTAGATTATGGGCAATATTATTATCCCATGAGTTTGTTTGGCCATCAAAAATTTAGCATCCGCATGTTATTTGTCGGCTACAACAAGTTTTTTTACAAGCGACTTGTGGTTTTAAATTTTATCAAGTCCATTTTATTGACCCTTAGCTCCTTATTGGTTTTTATCCCTTTCATTGGGAAATTAGATTGGTTGAATATTTTAAGCTTGATGTTTAATACATCGGATATTACGTTGTTTAATCGGCTTTTCAAAATCGTGCAGCAATTTTCTATGGGCCATTTACTGGCGCTATTAGGCTTATTGATCCTCTTTGGGCTGATATACTTATTGTTAGAAGCTTTCTTTCAAATCACTGGTTATTTGGTCTTTGAAAACGCACAAAACCCCAGTGCTCACTTCGTTGTGTCGGGGATGTTGCTGCTGAAGGGGCATTGGGGTCAATTATTACGCTTGCAATTGTCATTTATCATTTGGTATTTCTTTTATGCCTTTACCTTTGTTTGGTTAATTCCGTATCGGCAAATGGCTATTTTTGTTTTTTATCTCAATTTAAAACAAGACTTTGCGCAAAAACTAAACGCGTACACCAACGAGGCTAAAACACCTGATACGCCGGATCAATCCAAATCAGATAAGGATTAATTATCCAGTGTATAACTGGTTTCATAATAGCTCCATTCACTGGAGCTGCGTTTTTGCAAATCGCTGATGGCTTTGAAGCCAGGTTGTAATTCCCATTGCTCAAAGGCATTTTGGTCTTGCCAACTGGTGTACAATAGATATTGTTTCCGTGAACCAGCTTGAATTCCCAAAAAACTGGTATGATCGGGGCTAGCGGTATTTTCAACAAAATTTTGAATTTGCTTCCAATAAGTATCATCTTCATCTAAATTGAAATTGAAAAACATAAAGTGGTTCAAATTGTAAATGGCACTATTGGTACTTTCGTAACGAATATCAAAAGCAACGGGTGCTTGGAAAACCGAAGTCTTAGTGGTAATTTCCATAAGCTGGTAGTCCTTGGCTTGCGTATCCCGGGGCTTTAACAAGTACAGGGGTCTGGTTGGTTGATTGGCCTTTATTTTAGCCAAAATAGTTTTACTGCCAAGTGTTAAATAAATTTTTTTCAAATTGCTTACCTCCAAAAATAGTGATTAATTATGAACTAAATGAAAGGATGAGTGCGATGAAGTTAACAGTACTGGGTTATTATGGTGGCTATCCTTATGCCGGCCATGGGACAAGTGGGTATTTAATACAAAGTGAAACTGGGTTTAATTTACTTTTGGAATGTGGCAGTGGGGTATTACTCGCACTGCAAAAATATTTAGACCCATTACAATTAGACGCGGTCTTGTTGTCCCATTATCATCATGATCACACTGCTGATGTGGGTGTCTTGCAGTATTATTGGCAACTTGCACCGGGACAGCACAAGGAACCAGTTTTGCCTATTTACGGGCATACGCGAGAGACATTGAGTTTCGCAGCGTTAACCATGCCAAACATTACCCAAGGACAGGCCTATGATCCTGATGGGGTCTTAAAATTAGGGCCGTTTGAAATCACCTTCTTACCAACAAAGCACCCAGTACCAGCTTATGCCATGCGCATCGAAGAAACAAGTACTGGCAAAGTTTTAACGTTTACGTCAGATACGGCTTACATTGAGACGTTGGTGGATTTTGCCAAGGATAGTGACTTGTTGATGACAGATACCAACTTTTTCGACGATAAAACTGGTAAAATTTGGCATATGACTTCAACCCAGTCTGGAAAATTAGCTCAAAAAGCTAAAGTAAAACATCTGTTATTGACACATCTGCCCCAGCACGGTGATTTAGAAAAATTAAAAAAAGAAGCTGAAATAACAAGTGAAGGCATTTTAGTGGACTATGCCCAGGAAGGATTAACGATTAAACTGGCTTAAGCCATGGCTTTGTGAGCTTGTGAAACAAAAAAGCGTTAATATTAAAATACAAGGTAGGAACGTAAAAACATGAAATATTTTGTATCTTCATTGAAAACGTATTTATATCTTGGCCAAAAAGGGTTATAATCTTATATAGATGATTTAATAGACAAAAAAAGCTTTTTTGTCCAATACTCATTTTAATTTAATGCTGAAAAACTGTTTAAAATTGATAGTCAGGCCCAGTATTTTTCATTATAATTATATTTGTGATCAATGAATGGCAGTTTCTTTTGCATATAAAGGGGAGATACTTCATGACAGTGACGTTATATATTTCACCAAGTTGCACTTCTTGCAGAAAGGCACGTTCTTGGCTAAAGGAACATGATATCCCATTTGAAGAACGCAATATCTTTTCTGATCCGTTAAAAGCAGATGACATCAAGAAAATCTTGAGAATGACTGAAAACGGAACAGAAGACATTATCTCAACACGTTCAAAAGTTTTCCAAGACATGGGTATCGAGTTAGATGAACTTTCAATGGATCGGTTGATTGAACTGGTTCAAGACAACCCTGGTTTATTGAGACGCCCGATTATCATGGATGACAAGCGGCTACAGGTTGGTTACAACGAGGATGAAATCAGAAGGTTTTTACCCCGTTCTGTACGTGCGCTTGAACTCCAACGCGCACAGCTATCAGCCGGACTATAAATTTTAACCACCCGATATTATGATGTGAAGCGAAATGATTGGTTTTATTTTCAAACATTACTTTGAGTGTTGGCACTTTTGTCAGCACTTTTTTGGTATAATGGAGTTGAACCAAAAACTTGCAATTCGTAACTGTGAATGCTATGCTGTTGCCTTGTAATTAAACCATGCGTTGTTTAGATGATGGCGGATACAAAAAACAAAGATGAGACTAAAGTTGGACGCTTTGGTATTCGCTTTTTTCGGGTGGATGGTGTAATATTACACTTACAAGGATCTTTAATATCCTATGATGTTTTATTTTTGGAAACGAGGTGCGGTTGAATGGAAATGGAACGAATTAATGAGAATACTATCCGTGTGATCCTCGGTAATCAAGATTTGGAAGAACGTGGCATTACAGTTTTAGATTTATTAGGGAATCATAAACAAATTGAGGGCTTCTTTTATGAAATCTTGGAAGAGGTTGACAAAGATCACTCATTTGCAACTAATGACGCTGTAACGTTTCAAGTAATGCCGAACAAAAAAGGTCTTGAACTGTTAATCAGTAAAGGCACGCCCGATAACGAAAATGATACGGATGATCTAGACATGAACGATAACAGATTTGATGATAAAGAGAACGTTTCAGACTTTATCAAAAAACAATTACGTCAAACGGATAACGATGTAGATGATGATCTACGGGATTTGAAGCCAAAACGTAAAACCAAATTAAATGGGTTTTCATCAAAACCTGATCCTGATGTCCAAGAAATCGTTTTAGAATTTAACGATTTTGAAGACGTTATTTCAGCTGCTGATGCCTTGCAATTAGGACATGTTAAAAGTAATCTGTTTTCTTATAAACGTAACTACTATCTAGATTTATTAGTTTATACGGATGAGCTGGAAGACATCACATTATCTGATGCCGTTGCTGTGGCTTTTGAATATGGCAATCGGACCAATGTGACACCGGAAGTATTGTCTGAATATGGTAAGTCGATTATGAAAGAAACGGCATTAGAACAAATTAAACACTACTTCAATAAGTAAGGCGTTTTGTTTGATGCTTTGAGAAACACTCAATTAAAGTTGGGTGTTTTTTTTCGTGCAAATTCAAAGTTAAGCCGTAATCTATTATGAGGTGAGACAATGAAATATGCACTGGATCAAAATCAAACTTTAGTCTATTTAACAAATGCTACCCAGGCCCGGGCACTACAAGCACAAGGTAAGCACCGCTTTTTTTGCCCCGATTGTGGACAGCAGTTAAAGATTTGCTATAGCAAAAACGACTATCCCTATTTTGCCCATCAACCCGCGTTGGGTAAAAATAATCAGGAAGGTCAGCTACATGTGTGGGGGAAGACAGTTTTACACCAGGCCTTACAGGCATTAGCCTTGGATCATGAAGTGGAATTTGTGACAGCCCAAGGACAGCGCCGTGCCGATATTGCCGTGCCATTGCCGCACCAAACGACGGCATTAGAATGGCAGTGTGCCAATATTTCCCAGCAACAGGTCTATGAACGAACACGATCTTATCAAGCCAAAGAAATTAAGGTGCAGTGGCTCTTGGGACCCACTTATGCTTTCAAGGGCAACTTGTCTCGGCGCTTGCAACAGTATTTAAATTATCGCCAAGATCTTGGTTTTTATTTGGTGTATCTTTTACCAGGTTCTGGGAAATTACAGTTGATCCACCACATTGCTCAATTAGAGTTGCGCCAGAAAGTAGTCTTTACGCAGGATATATATGCCTTACCCCAAGGCTTAAAACTTTTGTTACAACAGACTGGTCGTATTTCATCCTCAAAAAAGGGGTATCAAGGTTTGAGGTTGCCCCAGAAATATCAAGTGATTCAAAGCCGATTGACCAAAAGAGATAAAAAATTACAAGACTTACAAAACCGCTGTTATCAACAGCAACATCAATTACAAAATTTACCGGCTGTTTGTTTTAGCCAATACCATTTACCCCCAATTTTCCAAGAAGTAAGTTGTTGGGTGAATTGTCGCTTGTTGCTGTTATTAGAGCAACAATCCCAGTGGCTTTATCAGGACTTATTAGGACATTATCAACAGTTAGTACGCAAAAAACCACCGCTAGTTGTGCAACAACCGCGGTGGTTAAAGTATTGTTTTGACTTATTTTTAAAACGATTAGTTAGCCAGCATTGGCTATACCAAGCAGCAGACACTTTTCGTATTAATCGCTCAAAACTAAGGGCATGGTAAGTTTTTACAGGGTATGCAAACGATTGGCAATGCGCCGATACGGCATCAGCGGTTGTTGCTCATAGGGAATTGTGACCAGTTCGTCAGCGGCCAATTGATCGAAAACATGTTTTAAAATGGGATAAGAGTTACAGTTCTCAATTAAAACACCATTGTCATGCAATTTGCTGGCATAGTTATAAATAACCACCGTTGGGGCATCATTGATTTGAAACTCACTGATGAGGTTATCATCTTCGGAACAGAGATGTTGTAACCTTGGATTATGCCGTTCAGCATTAAAGTAGCCAATATCTACGTTGGCTGCGCGTAAGGCCGTTTGGACAGTTTGCTGATTGTAATCTCGATGTTGGTCATTGATCAATGACTGCAAATTAATGAGGAAATTCCGGCTCTTCTTTGCACCTTGAAAACTAACCGCTTTAAAATCCAGCGACGCACAGTAAGCGTTTTGAGTCAAGCGATTGCGAAGTGATAAATCTGATTTATCCAATTGATTCAGTGTCATGTATTTATTAATAACGGATAGCGACACATACGGAATGAATTTTATTTTAGCTTCCTGATTCTGTTCAGCAGCTAATTTCAATAACACGTGTTCTGCTTCAAGACACTGACAACCAATTGGATTCACAAATAAGAATAGCTCTAACACATTGTTTCCTCCAATTTATTGTTTTCTTGAGTTGTATTTAAAATTAATTGTACCAATCATTATCTAATTATGATTTCAATATTACTTTACCAAAATTCCGCCATAATTCAAATATTACGATTCGAAATAAGCAAAATTTAATGAGATTTTTGAAAGTGACTAATTGCCCGGACGACCTTGTTGATTACTGGGCGTTTAGGAATGGCATATTTATCCAATAAATCCATGAAAAAAATTTCACTATTTTTAGCGACGGCTTGGGGCGTTAACTCTAATTCGCATTCAAAATCTTGGGCGTGGTCCTGGTAGCTGGTCTGATCTAAAGTCAATAAACCAAATTCAGAGGGCCACAGATAACGTGTGGTTTTAGCAAAGCCAATGATTTTGAGTGCCTCAATGGGAATTGTTAAATCGATTAACCGTTGTCCAATACTGCCACCAGGCCAAATTTGTTGGTGGTCTACCAATTGCTGGCTTTGGGCCAGCGACAAGGGGTCTGTAATTTCTATGAGATGATGATCGCCTTGTGTTGTGGGGATCTTCATTGTCTGCTCAGCCCGCGTCACAAATTGACGGATTCTCAAGCCAATTCCCAATTGCTTTAAACTAGCAGTGGGGGTATCAAAGTAATGATTTTCCTGTATGATTGGGGCTTGAAAATCATAAGCTTTTTGAATGGCCGCAAACTCTGTACGGGTCAATAAATTTTTATATTCAACTTCAAGTTCCTTTGACATTTCCATCACCATCACAAACTATAGCATATTTTTACTAAAAAAGGTTTTTTCAGACTTGGAAATTTTAAATATGTTAAAATTGGTAGGATAACACTGCATCAAAGCTAAGAAGGTAAAATGATGGATAAAGACTGGAATACATTTTTACGACCATATGTACAAGCAGTAGATGAATTAAAAATTAAATTTAGGGGGATGCGTAAAGAGTTTCAAGAATCTGGTGCCCATACCCCCATTGAATTTGTGACTGGTAGAGTGAAGCCCGTTTTTAGCATTCAAGAAAAGATGCAACGACGCTTCATTGAACCAGACTTATTAGAGGCCGATATGCAAGATATTGCAGGTATTCGGATTATGTGTCAGTTCGTTGAAGATATTTATCAAGTGGTGGAGTTACTGCGTAAACGTAAGGATATGCATATTGTTGAAGAACGGGACTATATTACCAATAAAAAACCCAGTGGCTATCGTTCTTATCATGTAATCATTGAATATCCGGTACAAATGACCACGGGAGAAAAGAAGATATTGGCTGAAATTCAAGTTCGGACGTTAAGCATGAATTTTTGGGCCACGATTGAACACTCACTTAATTACAAATATCAAGGGGAATTCCCAGCTGAGATCAAAGCCAGATTGCAACGCGCCGCTGAAGCTGCCTTTCAATTGGATCAGGAAATGTCAGCGATTCGTGAAGAAATTCAAGAAGCTCAACAGCTGTTTTCCTATGGTAAAGCACCAAATTCACACAAGCCTAAAATTGATTTAGGGAAGGAAGATCAACCAGATGCGCAGGATGAAGATCGCGATTCATAATAATAATAAGGCTAAATCTTTAAAAGCTGTCCGCTATTTAAGAGCGGAGTTGACCAAGGCTAACTTTAGTTTTGATCAGAATCATCCTGATATGGTGATTACCGTTGGCGGTGATGGCACGCTTTTGTCCGCCTTTCACCGCTATTATGACCAGTTGGACCATGTGCGCTTTGTGGGCGTTCATACGGGACATCTGGGATTTTATACGGACTGGCGGGATTATGAGTTAAAAGAGTTAGTACGGACACTAAGAGTCGATTCAGGTCAGAGTGTAGCTTATCCGCTATTAGATTTGACCATTACTTATATGGATAGCCAAAAGCCCGATCATTTTCTATGTTTGAATGAAGCGACGATTAAACGTTTAGGCAGCACGTTACGGGCCAATGTCTACATTAAAGATACTTTTTTTGAAAGTTTTCGCGGTGATGGCCTTTGTATTTCCACCCCCACTGGCTCCACGGCTTATAGTAAATCCTTGGGCGGTGCGGTGATTCAACCGCGGCTTGAAGCCTTACAAATGACGGAAATTGCGTCCATTAATAATCGGGTCTATCGGACGCTGTCATCACCCATTATTGTGGCTTCGGATGAAAATATACTGGTGAAACCCACGATTGCTGATGATTATGTGTTAACAGTGGATCAGTTCACGTTAAAACATCGGCCTATCAAGAAATTAGAATATAAAATTGCCAAAGAACGGATCCACTTTGCCCGGTATCGCCACAAACACTTTTGGAACCGGGTCGAACGGGCCTTTATTGGCGCTAATCATGAGGACGAGAATTAATGCAATTTAGCTGGTTTGTGCCCCAAGCTTACCCTAAGGTTGCTTTGGGGAAATTTTTACACCAACAGGGACTTTCTAGAACACTTTTTGGGAAGACTAAATATCATGGGGGTTCCATTTATGTGAATCACCACCAACGCTATTCAAACTATCCCATTTATCCAGGGGATCAAATTACCATCGCCATGGCCCCAGAACGGGATTCGGAAAATTTACCGCCGGTTTTTAAACCACTACAGATTTTATTTGAAGATGAACATTATCTTATCGTTTATAAGCCCGCGGGACTGCCTTCCATTCCTTCACGCCACTATCGACACGACTCAGTGGCCAATCGAGTCAAGGGGCATTTGATTCAAGTGGCCCATGAAAGTCGGGCGGTTCACGTTATTACCCGTTTAGATCAAGATACCAGTGGCTGTATGTTATTTGCCAAGCACAGTTTTGCCCACGCTCTCATGGCAAAACAATTACATTCCCAAACTTTGGAAAAGACTTATTTAGCGATTGCCAAGGGCCAGTTTGCAACTCAACAAGGCCAAATTGATCAACCGATTGGGCGGATTGCGCCTTATAGCATGCAGCGCATGGTTCATTTCCAAGGGAAAAAGGCGTTGACAAAATATTGGGTCGTCCAACAATATCCAACGGGCGCTTTATTACGGGTGGCGTTGTTGACTGGGCGGACCCATCAGATTCGAGTCCATCTAGATTGGCTGGGACATCCTTTGTTTGGCGATCCCATGTATGGGCCTAAGGATGACTTATTAGACCGGCAAGCCTTACATTGTGTCCGGTTGCGGTTTTTACATCCCTTTACCAATCAAATCGTCGATGTGTCGGCCCCTTTACCTGCAGACATGGGCCATTTATTAACTGCCTTGGCCAAATGAGTGCACTAAAAAATCCAGTCGTAGCTGACTGGATTTTTTAGCTATAGGCGAATCAATTTAGTGCCATGCAAGGCCTTGACCCCTAATTGTGCAGCGATTTCATCTGCGTTGTCAGCGGTAATGCCACCGCCAGGCAGAATGGTTAAATCAAGGTCTTGACTGGCACTTATTAAGGTTTTTAGCTGGGCTAGGTTAGCTGTAATAGGTGTTTGTAAGTCTGGGTCACCGTGGGACAAAACCCGTTGTACTTGGTGGTCAGCAAGCCAGGTCAGTGTCTGTACTTGCTGGTCTTTGGGGATTTGATCAAAGGCCATGTGCATCACCACGGTCATGCCACTGGCAGCACCAATGAGCATTTCCATGGCTTCTGTATCCAAGGTATGGTCTTGGCGCAGGGCACCAAAAGTGACGGCATCAACACCCAATGACTGGGCCGTAAATAAATCAGTTTCCATCATTTTGAGTTCCAAGTCGTTGTAAATAAAATTGCCACCTCTGGGTCGAATCATGGCCACTAAACCAACTTGGTGTTCTTGGGTATAACGGGCACTTTCAGCTAAAACACCATGACTGACGGTGGTCCCACCCACCGCTAAGTTATCATTTAGTTCGATGCGATTAGCACCAGCACGAATTAATTTGGGAATATCCGTGAAGTTCTCCACAGCAATTTCTTTTAATAACAATTAAAATACCTCCGTTTATAGGAATGTCCGGCCGCCAAAATAGGCAATAACGACAATACCAATGATGATCCGGTACCAGCCAAAAGCTTTAAAATCATTATGCTTGATGTAGTTTAACAAGAATTTGATGGAAAGATAAGCTACTACAAAGGAAACCACGACACCAACTAATAAGACGATCAATTGGCTACTGCTCAATACATTACCATGATGGAAGAAGCTATACATTTTTAATAAGCTGGCGCCAAACATCGTGGGAATCGCCATGAAGAATGAAAATTCAGTGGCGACAAAACGAGAAGCACCAATAACCATACCCCCGAGAATGGTCGCCCCAGATCGGGACGTCCCAGGAATTAAGGATAGTAATTGGAAAAGCCCAATACCAAAGGCCAGTTTTAAGGACATTTGGTTAAGGTCTTTTTCTTTAGGTTCGCGATGTTTGTTATAATTTTCGATCCAAATGAAGAGGATACCATAGAGGATCAAAGTTGTGGCAATGACTGGCCAAGTGGTCAAATGGGCGTCCATGAAATCATTGATCAAAGGACCCACGATCATGCTGGGGATAATGGCAATGACCACTTTGCCCCAGAGCTGCCAGGTGGTTCTTTTTTCTAAACTATTCTTTTTGGGCGAAAAAGGATTGAGTTTGTGGAAGTATAAGACTACCACGGACATAATGGCCCCTAGTTGGATGACGACCATAAACATATTGATGAAAGCAGTTGATTCTTGCAATTTAATGAAAGCATCAGCTAAGTACAGGTGTCCTGTGGAACTGATTGGTAAGAATTCAGTGATACCTTCAACGATACCCAGGACAATAGCTTTAATAATATTTAACACGATTCAAAATCCTTTCGTAATAGCTAATTTTGCGTTGCACTGTTTCAGTATACTTGAAATTTAAACCGATGGAAGCTTTATGATCAAATTAAACAAACTTTTAATTTTCATGAAAACATGTGAGATTTAATTCAAATTGCATTCATAACTTTTTATCAGCATAATAAAAGTTAGATCAATACTTTGTAAGTGATGGAGGTAAAGATGGCATACATTGAAGTGAAACATGAATATAAACGGTATCAAATGGGTGAAACGGAAATTTTAGCCAATAAGGACATGTCCTTTGAGGTGAACCAAGGCGAGCTCACCGTTATCCTAGGCCCCAGTGGGGCGGGGAAATCCACTGTCTTGAATATCTTAGGGGGGATGGATCAGCCCTCTGAGGGCCAAGTTATCATTGATGGGGTGGATATTGCCAAGTTTAATGAACAGCAGTTGACCCAATATCGGCGCCATGATGTGGGATTTATTTTCCAATTTTATAATTTGATTCCCAATTTAACCACGAAAGAAAATGTGGAGTTAGCCACGTCAATTGTTAGCTCGGGGTTAGATCCTGTGACGACATTACAACAAGTTGGCTTAGGCAACCGTTTAGATAATTTCCCATCGCAACTTTCTGGTGGGGAACAACAGCGGGTGGCCATTGCCCGAGCCTTGGCTAAAAATCCGAAGTTGCTGCTCTGTGACGAACCGACAGGCGCCCTTGATTATCAAACCGGTAAACAGGTTTTGAGTTTGCTGGCAGCGGCTAGTCGTGAAGCGGGGAAAACTGTGATTATTATTACCCATAACGCAGCTATTGCGGAAATGGCTGACCGGGTGATCCGCATCAATGATGCAAAAGTGCGTTCAGTAGTGGATAATCCTACGCCTAAGCCAATTGCGGACATTCAATGGTGAACAAGGGGGAGGCACACAAATGCAACCATTAACTAAGATCTTATGGCGTAATATTCGCCAATCCCTAGGGCGTTTTATTGCCATTATTTTAATTATTCTGTTGGGTGTTTTAATTTATGTGGGGGTCAAAGCCACAGGGCCAGCCCTAAATGACTCGGCGCAACATACTGTCACTGACGCTAAACTCAGTGATATCCAAGTGCTCTCAAATATCGGCTTCAGTGATCAAGATGCTAAGGCGGCAAAAATTGCCGGGGCCAGTGTCAGCCTGCAACGTTTTAAATATGTTTACGGTGGTAAGGCCCAAGATGTGGTTGCGCTTTATGGCTATCAAGCCCAGCAACAGCAAGATCACTTGATCTTGACCAGTGGCCGCCTGCCAAAAGCGAACGGTGAAATTGTTTTGGATCAGCGTGCCCAAGCTTTAGACCATTATAAATTAGGACAGGCGTATCAGTTTGAACAAAGTGCAGGGTTAAAGCAACGCCGGTATAAAATTGTCGGCTTTGCCAATTCACCTGTCTATATTGATAATGAGACTCGGGGGAATAGTAATTTAGGGGCAGGTTCAGTCCGTTATTTTGCCTATATTACGGCAGCAGATATGAACTTACCCGTGGCCACCCGCATGACGATTCGCTTTAAGGATTTACAAGGTATGAACACATTTTCAAAAGCCTATCATACTGCCGTGAATCAGCGTCTAGCTAAAATTAAGCGGGCCCTGACCCAAAGTCAGCTGCAAAATCCAGCGTCAGACACAGCTTTGCTCAAACCGACTTATACTTGGCAAACCAGAGTGGATTTGCCAGGCTTTCAAGCTTATGGGGAAAGTTCTAATCGTATTGCAGCTATTGCCAATGTTTTCCCACTATTTTTCTTTTTGATTGCCGCGTTGATTACCTTTACCACAGTCACGCGGATGATTGAAGAGGCTCGAACGGAGATTGGGACGTTAAAAGCGTTGGGCTTTTCCAAATGGGCTATTTCAAGGAATTATTTGACCTACGCCTTATTAGCGGGGAGTATCGGTACGATTTTAGGCGTGGTTTTGGGGCATCAACTATTGCCCCGCTTTGTCCTATCTATCTATACCAATTATATTTTCCACAAAGCGGTGATTAACTGGCAGTGGGCGACAATTTCGTTAGCGGTGATTTTTGCCTTGGTTGCTACCTTAGGAGCGGTTATATTTGTGATCGTCCGGGAGCTGGGGGAAGGGCCTGCTGCATTGATGCGCCCCAAGGCCCCGAAGTCTGCCAAACGTATTTTACTGGAACGGTTCAAACCATTTTGGAATCGGCTCAGTTTTAACCGCAAAGTGAGTTATCGGAATCTTTTCCGCTTTAAATCCCGGATGGTGATGACTATTGTGGGCATTGCCGGGGGCACTGCTTTGATATTAACGGGTTTTGGTATTTGGAATTCGATCACAGCCAGTGGGACCCGCCAATATGCTGAAGTAATTCACTATCAGGCCCTGGTTCGCGTGGGGGATGCGACTGCCATCAACAAGACCACGGGCCTTTTGCAAAAAAATGGGCAGGTCAAAGGGACCATGCCCGTGGCGATGAATGCGGTGAAGGCCACGGCTCATGGTCAACAGGTCAACGAGATTCAATTTGTTGTTCCTAAGCAAACGACGAATTTGCAGCCCTATTTTAGTTTGAGGGCTAGTACTAGTGGCGGTGTATTAAAATTACCGCAACGCGGCGTGATCATCTCCCAGAAATTGGCCAAATTACTGCAAGTTAGTGCCGGTCAACAAATACAAGTTACCTTGGCCAACGGCCGCCAGGCTAAACTCACCATCAAAAGTATCACCAGGAATTTCATGGGGCATTATATTTATGGGACACCCGCCAATTTTCAAAATGCCTTTCACCAAGCTGCGGCTAACAATACGCTTTTGGTACGGTTGACTAAACAAACCCAAGGGCAGCGGGACCATTTGGCTAAAACCTTATTGCAAAAAGGGCAGGTACTGGGCACCAGTTATGTGGCCGATCAAAAACAAACGGTGGCCGATATGTCGGCGAAAATGAATCCAGTCATTTTGATTTTTGTCTTGCTTTCTGGTGTTTTGTCTTTTGTGGTGTTATATAATTTGACCAATATTAATGTTTCCGAACGGATCCGGGAATTATCCACGATCAAAGTCCTGGGCTTCACCAATCGGGAGGTCACCTTATACATTGTTCGGGAGAATATTATTCTAACCGGTGTGGGCATCGTTTTAGGATTTGGCCTGGGCAATCTTTTAACGGCCTTTATCTTACATCAAGCGGAAACGGAAAATGTGGTTTTTCCGTTGACGATTAATTGGCCCTGGTATTTTGTGGCAGCCGCTTTGATGTTTATATTTACCGGCATTGTTATGTTGGTGACCCACCGCCATTTGAAGCGAATTGATATGATCGATGCTTTGAAATCAAATGAATAGCTAGCAAAATAG
Source organism: Agrilactobacillus composti DSM 18527 = JCM 14202 (assembly GCF_001436375.1). Taxonomy (GTDB): domain Bacteria; phylum Bacillota; class Bacilli; order Lactobacillales; family Lactobacillaceae; genus Agrilactobacillus; species Agrilactobacillus composti. Next base: position 105,785 of record NZ_AZGA01000084.1, read on the forward strand.
CGTGCTGACCATGGTGGCCAGCACGCTATTCATTTGGGACTACCAGAATTTCACACAAGTTGGCTCAGGAGACACAATATCTTGTTGCAACAAGGTGAGAAAACCAGATTCAGTATCCCGCTTATACAGCGTCAAATTATCAGAATTTTGATTACTAGCTAGGATAAATTTCTCTGAGGGATCTAAATTGAAGTCCCGGGGGAAGTCGCCTTCGGTGCTGACCCGTTGAATTAAGTCAATTCGGCGGCCATCCGCAGTTAATGTGAAGACGGCAATGGAATTATGACCGCGATTAGAGGCATAGAGGAATTGACCATCGGCACTAATATGAATGGCAGCACTGCCATTATGGGCAGTAAAGTTATCTGGGATCAAGGATTCTGTCTGCACAGGGGTGAAATTGCCAGTGGTGGCATTATAATCCAAAACAGTGACTTGACTGGAAAGCTCCCCCAGTAAGTAAGCCACAGACTTATTAGGATTAAAAACTAAATGTCTGGGACCATAACCGGGATCTAATTGTAAAACGGCCACTTCTTTAAAGTGATCCTGGTCAAAATCGTAAGTTGTGACTTGATCCGTACCTAAATCACAGGTTACTAAGCGCTGGTCTGGTGTCAGGTCCGTGTAGTGAATATGAGCACTTTCTTGTTCCGGTCTAGGGCCCTTGCCTTGATGGCTGACGGTAGCCACCAAGGCCAACTGGCCAGCTGCACTAATACGATAAGCGTTGGCTTGGCCTTTATGGTAATTGGCATCAAAGACCATTTGGCGTTGTTGGTCATAGGCGATATAAGCTGGTGCGGAACCTGGGGCTAGCACCTTGTTAATGAGTTGGGGTGTGGTCTGGCTGATATCAAAAGCCGCTACCCCGCCCAAATCGTTTTCGGTCAGAATGGTGTAAAGCCGCTGGTGTTTGGCGTCAATGGCAAAGTAAGTGGGATTACCAATTTGTAGAAATAGTTCTGGTGTGCTCAAGGTATTATCTTGTAATGTGGCTTGATAAATACCCTGGCTGATTCGACGGGTGTAGCCGCCTAAAAGTACTTTTTCTGTCAAGAAAATTCCCCCTTTTGATACTTAAAATTATAGCATATTAATGAAAAACAACGGGGGATCTGGATAATTAAAGCTTGGTCATGGAATTATGTTACAATACTACTTAAGTTATAAAAAAGGAGTAAGTCATGCAAGTACAAGCACAGATTACAAAAATTGGCAATAATGCTATTTCTGCTAAAGATCCTATGGTTATTTTATTTGGTGAACAGGCCACAGATGTGCTAGAAAATGTTTCTGTGATTCAAAAATTCGAGTCTAAATCAGCGCAACAAGCCATTGATTTAAAAGTAGGCGCAACGATTGAAATCGATGACTTAGCTTTTGATGTGTTGCAAGTCGGTGCCTTGGTCAAGCCTAATTTGACCACCATTGGCCACGTTACCTTGATTTTTAAACAGCCCACAAAAAATGATCAAATGCAAAATGCCGTTTACTTAAGTAATACCAGTCAACAATTGCCAATCTTTAAGATTGGTGGCAAAATTACTTATACTTTTTAAATTTTGAAGGAGGGGTTCTTTGGATAATAAGACTGATAATTCCAAACGATCGATTTTCTTCCGCTGGTTTTTAAACAGTAAAGTGACAGTTTTTTTGCTTAATGTTATTTTAGCTTTACTGATCATCTTCTTGTTCACCAAGGTGGACTTCGTATTTGCCCCGGTGGGTAAATTTATCAATGTGGTGGGGCCGCCCATTGCTATCGCCGCCGTATTTTATTATTTGATGAATCCAGTGGTGGAATGGCTTGAAAAAAAATGGTCGGTGCCCAAATTATTGACGATCAGTTTATTGTTTATCTTATTGATTGGTTTGATTGTTTTAGGCATTAGTTTATTAATTCCAGTGATTCAAAAACAAGTTCAATCTTTTGCGGCCAATTGGCCTGGTTATGTCACGAATGTTCAGGCTTGGTTACAAGATATATCCGGTCGGCCAGAATTTCGTTCCGTTAAAGCCCAACTCAATACCTCCACCAGTACGATTATTAAGGGGGTCAGCAGCTGGTTCCAAAGTGATTTTATGAAGACCTTTTCCAATATTGGTTCAGCTGTGGGCATGGTAACGGCGATTATCATCAATGTGGTGACAGCGCCATTTATTTTATTTTTCATGTTGAAAGATGGGGGTCGTTTGAAGGCGGACCTGGTCAACTTTGCCCCTGTTCGCTTTCGGGTGGGGATGCGCAATACCTTAACGGAGATCAATAACTCCATTAGTTCTTATATCCGGGGCCAACTAACGGTGGCTTTTTGGGTATTTGTGATGTTTACCGTGGGGTATTTGATCATCGGTCAAAAGTATGCCTTAACCCTGGGTTTAGTGGCCGGGGCCTGCAATCTGATCCCTTATGTGGGGTCGTTTTTAGCCATGGTACCTTCTGTATTGATTGCGGCCTTTACCTCCCCGAGAATGTTGATCGCCGTAGCCATTGTTTTTATTATCGAACAAACCATTGAAGGCCGGGTCATCTCACCGCTGGTCATGGGGAGTAAGCTGGAAATGCATCCAGTGACCACGATCATCGTCTTATTGACTGCCGGCAATTTATTTGGTTTTTTAGGGGTTGTTTTAGGGATTCCTGGTTATGCAGTCTTAAAAATTATCGTCTCAAAATTATGGCGCTGGTTTAAAGTCGCTTCGGGCATGTATGAGGAAACGCCCCAGGCACAAATTCCTGTGAATGTGGATAAGCCAAAATCATAAAAAACCAAAAAAAAAGACCTGACTGAAGAATTTTTCTCCAGTGGGGTCTATTTTTATAAATTACCAGCTAGCTTTACGAACACCCGGGATTTGACCCTTGTGGGCGAGTTCTCTAAAGTTGATCCGAGACATGCCGAACTTACGCATAAAGGCATGGGGCCGACCATCTAATTGGTCCCGGCGATGAATGCGGACAGGAGAAGCATTGCGGGGTAATTTAGATAAAGCCACGTAATCACCTTTAGCCTTTAGTTCTTCGCGAACTTGAGCATACTTGGCGACGGTTGCTTCAATCTTCTTTTCCTTAGCAATTTTTGATTTTTTAGCCATTCAGTAAACACCTCTTTTATAGTGGCTTTTTGTTCAGTTTAGGCGAACGAATTCGCGATATTTATCGTTAGCAATAGAGTCATGGGTTAGTATAACACAAACGGCTTACTTATGAAAAGTAAGCCGCTGGTTAAATTTAAGAATTTAGATAGTATCACCATTGAAAATTGAGTTTTTAACGATGACATAATCTACTGTCCGTAAGGAGTCTAAATCACGGCCCCCGGCGTAAGAAATGGAAGACTGCAGATCTTCATGCATTTCAGTCAACGTATCAGAAATATGGCCTTTATAAGGTAACAACATTTTTTTACCTTCAACGTTATGGTGATCACCTTTTTGATAAGAAGAAGCTGAGCCATAGTATTCTTTGAAGATTTCGCCATCTTTTTTCACAGTTTTGCCAGGTGTTTCTTCATGGCCAGCAAATAAAGAACCAATCATGACCATGGAAGCACCGAAGCGGATGGATTTAGCAATATCGCCATTGGTGCGAACACCACCATCGGCGATAATTGGTTTGCGGGCGGCCTTGGCACACCAGCGCACGGCAGCTAATTGCCAGCCCCCAGTGCCAAAACCAGTTTTGATCTTAGTGATACAAACTTTACCAGGGCCAATGCCGACTTTCGTGGCATCAGCGCCAGCATTTTCAAGTTCACGAACACCTTCAGGCGTCCCCACGTTACCGGCAATCACGAAAGTATCAGGCAAGGCTTGTTTGATATGTTGAATCATGTCGATGACAGTTTGGGAATGGCCATGGGCCACGTCGATGGTAATAAATTCAGGGTTTAATTTTTCAGCAGCTAAAGCATTAATAAAGTCGTATTCATCAGGTTTAACGCCCACACTAATCGAGGCGAAGAGGTTTTTAGCATGCATATTTTTGACGAAGTCTAAACGTTTTTCTGGTTCAAACCGATGCATGATATAAAAGTAATCGTTAGTTGCTAACCATTCGGCCAAGGGTGCGTCGATAATGGTTTGCATGTTTGCAGGAACAACAGGAATTTTGAAGCGGTGTCCACCAAAATTGACGGTCGTATCAGCCTCTGAGCGGCTTTTGATGATACATTTGTTAGGAACCAGTTGGATATCTTCATAGTCGAAAACCTGTAGCTCATTAATCATATTTGAATCGCTCCTATTCAGTAACAATTTCAGGACAAAAAAACAAGGCCCATACGAGCCTTGTATAATTTACCTAATTTACGATGAAAAGTCAAATAAATACTGTTATTTATTATAAATTTTCTTAAAACACGAAAGATAAATCCTGTTTACTGCTTTATTGTACCAAATTTAGCAATTAACCAAGCATCAACGTCCCGGGCGTTCGCAAACTGGATTTGGGTCACCGTGTCTTTTTGACGTTGGCATTTTAAATGAACGACACCTTTAGACCAATCCACATCTAAGCCATGAATAATGGCCCGTTCCACCAATAACTGCTGGCTGGGACTAAGCTTATCAGCTAAAACGGGCAGAGCGGTGGTGTTGTCTTTTAAATAAGCTTGAAAGTGGGCCTGACCTTGTTTTAGACCAAAAGGTACAAGGCTATGGGCCTGGATCTGATCGGCCACTCTGGCACCAAGCGTCAGCTGCGGATCATCGATTTGCTGTTGCAGGGTGGTCAAAATATTGGCAAATACGGCCGGCAGATCTAACGTGGCAATTAAATCATAGAGCTGATCAAAATAAGCCTTTGCCCGGGTCTTAAACCACTTTGGTTGACTGTGGGGTTCACCTAAGGCAACTTGTTCATTTAACTGGTTGGCCTGGGTATAGGCTTGATCCATATCAGCCGGGGGTTGTTGGATCAGACTGTTGAGCACCATTAATTTAATAAAAAGCAGGCGATTGTTGCCCACTAGATCCCGTTCATAAGGATCTAAATCAAACATGCGCATCTCCAGGTACTTGATACCATTTTTTTCCAGAGTGGTGAGGTCATCGGCTGCCTTTACCCGGACTGGGCCATAGAATTCATGGGTAGAAAAGAATTGGTTATTGGCGATATAGTGATCAATAGCATCAATTTGAGCGCGCAATGATTGATAACCGATTTTGATATCAGGCGTGTTACTAAAGCCATAAGAGCTGGAGCGAATGCTGCGGACGGGTGCTTGTAAATCAGCAGGCAAGCGCCAATAATGATTTTCAGTAATCGGGGATGCGCCGAAAAAGTAAGTGATCAACCAGCGATCTAAGGCCATATTTTGGGAGATGCGAAAATAAAGCTCATTTTTAAAAGCAACAAAACTCTGATCAAGGGTGTTTTTTTGATCATTATAGAGTTTTTCAAAAATAGTTTCGGGGATACTCACATTAATGTGTAAACCGGTGATCAATTCTTGTTCCACCCCATATACTTTTTTCAGGTAATCGCGATAGGATTGAAACTTTGGTCGGCCAAAGTGGGTTGAAATGAATTGTTTATCAGTGGTGGATAACCGTGGTGGCATACTTAAAGGCCAAATAACTTCATCTGGCCGTAGATGTTTTTGCACGATACTTTGCAAAACATCTAGATATTCTAAAACTTCAGCTTCCCGATTCTTGGGAATTGTGACGAGTTCCATCTGGGATTCGCCAAAGTCCGATTGCAAAGTTGGGTGGTAATTTCTGGAACCAAATTCGCTGGGATAAGGATAATCACTGAGATGACCATCAGTCTTGAGGCGATGTTCTTCAACTTCTACCCCCATCTTACTCAGGAGTAATTCCGAGGTAAGATTTAATTGTTTAATGGTTTCTTTTAAGTTCTTTAGCATCGCGTCACCTCAATATTTTTTATGCTTGGGCAATTACCAACTGGGTATCCACATCAATAGTCCCTTGAATGGACTGAACCACGGTACAAGAGCGATGGGTCATTTTTAAGATCAGGGCGAGTTTTTCATCTGTCGCTTTGGCGCCACGGACCGTCAAGACCATCTTGAGTGCTTTAACTTGATTAGGAGCTGTATCAGCTTGAATCATGGTGCTTTCAATACTTAAATCAGAATAAGGAATTTTTGAGTTTTCTAAAATGATTCGATAAGTGCCTAGGGTACAAGCTGCTGCAGCGGTTTGCAGGAGTTTGACCGGTGAAACTTCACCGCTACCGTGGCCGATATGCACGGTTTGCCCCTTGTTGGTCATGACCATGCCCGCATCGTTTAAATTAACTGTTAAATGTTTTTCCATAACCTATCATCTCACTTAAAATATTTTTTTTGCCAGAATCTAAAGGCAACTATTAAAGATATCACGACAGAAATTATAATGGTAATGATCCAACTGATATGATACTTGGATACCGGCAGATCCACGTTCATACCATAAAAAGAGAACACTAAAGTTGGAATTGTTAGAATAATTGAATAAGTCGTTAAAAATTTCATAACTTGGTTCATATTGTTGTTGATGATTGAAGAGTAGGTATCAGTGGTTTCATTGATGATTGTATTGGAGATCTGGGCCATTTCCACAGCTTGTTGATTTTCAATGAGGATATCATCCAAAAAATCATCGGTGGCTTCACTGAGTTTAAAAGTGCTCACCCGATGCAATGTTTCTAACACATTACGATCAGTTCTAAGGGAGAGTAAAAAATAAACTAACCCGCGTTGCACCCCCATTAAACTATAGAGTTGTTCATTTTGTAAAGAAACTTGCAGGCGATTTTCCACATGTTCACGGACCCGGTTCATATCCTTGAGGTAACGCTGGTAATTAGAAATGATATGACTGATGATTTGCAGACAGCCTTTGTAAGGGTTTTTAATATCTAAAGCACGGCGATTGTCAGAAAAAGAATCTAAAAAAGGCTTGCGGGTAATGCTGATGGTGATTAAAAAATCATCTTTGATCAATAGCCCAATGGGGGTAGTTCGGTAAGTGAAGTTGTGGTTTTTTTGACGTTTAATCTGGGGAACGTCAAAGATGACTAAAGTGGTTTTGTAATCTTCGTCGTATTCTGTCCGCGCGCTTTCATCACGATCAAGACTGTAATAGATGTAATCCAAAGGCACATTGGTTTTACTTTGGAGTTGTTTGATTTCTTCTGGCGTGGGGTCCAGGGCATTGATCCACATTCCCGGTTTGATGTTGGTTTGTTTTACCAATTTATTCTTGCTATCATAATCATATGCCAGTAACATTTATTGAACTCCCTCTTATGTATATTTTGATTGTCATAATTCTAACATATCCGGGATAGAAGAGGTCATTTTCGTGAAAAAAAACGCCATCAGCGCCCACTTTTTAAAAACACAACTAACAGCCCTGCGCTGTCCAGTCTGTCAGACACCGTTTGTGCAGGTAGCTGATAATGCTTTAATTTGTCAAAAAGGGCACAGTTTTGATATTGCCAAGAAGGGCTCGGTTTTTTTCTTAAAGGCCCCCGTGCCCACTGAATATACCACTGACATGTTGGCCAAACGCCAACACGTGATTCAAGCCGGCTTATTTGCCCCGGTTTTAAATCGGATTGCCACCTTACTACAAGGCACAGCCGTGATTGATGCCGGCTGTGGGGAAGGTAGTCAAATCAAAACCATCGCTGCCAAGCACGTCGGCCACTACTTTGCCTTTGACATCTCCAAGCCAGCGATTAACTTAGCGGTTTCTGGTGCGGATTTTCGAGACGATACGGCATTTTTTGTAGCTGACTTAGCCCATATGCCTTTTGCCAGCAACCATTTTTCAGATGTTATCAATATTTTATCTCCCAGCAATTATCAAGAGTTCAAACGCGTCCTCAAACCCCAAGGCCAAATTATCAAAGTGATGCCTAACGCCAATTATTTACAAGAATTACGGCACTTGGTGTATCCTAGTGGGACTAAGGCCACCTATGACCCCAAACCGGTCCAAGATCATTTCAAGGCCAATTTTCCCCAGGCCATTTTTGAAACTCTGAAATATGATTTTCCACTAACACCAACATTGGCTGCGGACCTGTTTGCCATGACGCCGTTAACTTGGCAGGTGGCGCCTGAGCGCTTTGATATAAGCGCATTGACGACAATCACCGTAGATTTAAGTATCGCTTCTGTAACAATTTGATTACAGAACTGTGTAAGCATTGAAACTTGGCTGTGTTAATGATATATTATTAACAAGGTTTTTTTCATAGGCTTTTCTCAGAAGATATTTTGATAAAAGGTTATGATCAAAGGTCTTACTAACGTAACGTTTTGCTGTGATTGCCACCGAAACGATGCGTTTTTTTTTGAGCTTTTTTTGACTTAGAATTGAACTATAGCCCGTGTATTTTCATAAAAACATGATAAAAACTTGAATGGAGCGAAAAAATTTGACCAATCATATTGCATTATTTGAACCTTTGATGCCGTCAAATACAGGTAATATTGCCCGTACTTGTGCCGCCACAGATACTGTTTTACACCTTATCTATCCCCTTGGCTTTCGGACTGATGATAAATCTTTAAAACGGGCCGGCTTAGATTATTGGCATGATGTGAATATTGTCTATCATGACGATTTAAAAGCTTTCTTAGCAACGATTCCAGATGATAAGTATCTATATTTAATCACGAAGTTTTCAGATGAAACGTATACTGATCGGGACTTTTCCGATACAGCGGTGGATCATTATTTTCTTTTCGGTAAGGAAACCACCGGCTTGCCAGAAGACTTCATGCGCGACAACCCTGAAAAGTGTTTGCGTATCCCCATGACGGATAAAGTGCGGGCCTTAAATTTATCCAATAGTGCCGCTATCGTCATTTTTGAAGCCTTGCGGCAACAGCAGTTTGCTGGTTTAGAAAGAGAACATATTTATGAACATGATAAATTAAAATAAGTTTTTAAACCACAAGCTATCTTGAACTAAAGCAGAAATTATTTTTGCTTTAGTTCTTTTTAGTTGCAAGCTATTTTGGCGGCGGTGATAATCGCCAGGAGGTAAATTAACATGATACATAACGAAGAATTGGGATTAGATAAAATTGAAGCTGGCCAGGATTATCAGAATTGTCATTTTTTGGTGGGTACCCAAAAAATCCGGATAGCCGATGTGAATTTTGTGAACTGTACCTTTGAACAAACCGATTTTAGCCATAGTGAATGGTTAGACTGTTCTTTTAAGGGGATCAATTTTTCAAATAAGCATTTTGAACAAAGCGTTTTTTACAGGGATAAGTTTGATACTTGTAATTTATTGGGCGTTGAATGCTTTGAGAACACGTGGAAAGATACGCAATTAAGCGCTTGTCGGGCTGATTATATTAACTTTAGCAGTTCAAAAATGACCCATTGTCAACTGCGAGATACCAGCTTCAAAGAAGCTTTATTTTACGATGTGACCTTCAATTCGGGGTTGTTAACAACTGATTGTACATTTGATGAGAGTAGTTTTTCCGGCTCGAAGTTAAAGGGCGTCGATCTGTCAAAAAGTGAGTTTACGACCATTGAATTTACACCAGCCTATTTGCAGGGGTTAATTATCAATCAATTTCAGGCGGCTAGTTTAATAGCCACGTTAGGTGTTGAAATCCGTTAACAATTATGGTCGCTTTTTCTTAAACATTTCATAATTTTATGGTTAACTGTTGAATGATAGGGCGATAGTTTGCTAAATTCAGGTTAGTAGCTGCCAAAATAGATAGTGGGGTGTTTTAATTGGCACAGACAAAAAATAACATCCGACAACGGAAACCATCACGAACCAAGCGCTCTAGCAAAAAAAAAGTTGATTTATCCAATAATATGATTGGATTTATTCTATTATTTATAGCTGTATTTAGTTTCTTTCAATGGGGTGCATTGGGCGTTTTATTTGCAAATGTGTTCCGTTTTATCGGTGGCGATACGCATAACTTATTAGCCTTGGTCATTGGTGCTTACGGGCTGTATCTCGTATTAAAGGGCCATAATCCCCTTATTAAGTTGCGATATGTCTGGGGGAGTTTAATTGGTTATGTGGGCGTATTGCTGAGTTTAAGCGCCTATACATTGAGTGGGTTAAACATTCACAATAATTTTTTGAATACAACGTTGACACTATTAAGCGCTGATTTTGCCCGCTTAGCCGTCACAGAACACATTGGCGGGGGCATGTTAGGGGCGCTGATTTATACTTTTTCTTATCCACTGTTGGGGCAAATTGGCACTTATGTGATCAGCAGTCTGGTTGTTTTTGCGGGGGCGTTGGTTTTATTTGACGTTCCCTTTTCAAAAGTGGCCCACGTATTGTACCTAGGCATTAGCTGGCTGGGTGAACACACCATGAATTTAGTTCAGGCTGTGGGCCAACATATCGATTTGTCTAAGGTAAAAATAAAGGTACCCGTTTCAAAAACCAAGGGTACGCCAAAAGCACCACGACCAACCAAGACAGATAAGGCTAAAGCCAGCGCTGCCCAACCTAAAGCAGCCGTTGACTTAGCACCGGATAACTTTGAGATTCATTCTGCGAAAAGTATGGCTGAACCAGCCAAACCTGCAGAAACAACCCCAAAAACGACTGCACCTCATTTTTCAAATACAGTGACACCTTCAAATTACCAACTGCCAGCACCAACCCTGTTAACCCAAGTACCAGCTGCCGATCAAAGCCAAGAATATGCTGTTATTAAGCAAAATCGTGAGAAATTAAGGGCAACTTTAGATTCCTTTGGGGTTGATGTCACGGTAAAAAGTGCTAGTTTAGGGCCATCCATTACAAAATATGAGGTTCAACCGGCCATTGGGGTGAAGGTCAGTAAAATTGTTAATTTAGCTGATGATTTAGCCATGGCCTTAGCTGCCAAGGATATTCGGATTGAAGCACCAATTCCAGGTAAACCCTACGTGGGAATCGAAGTGCCTAATAAGCAAGTTGCCCCCGTGTCTTTTCGCAATGTCATTGAGCATACCCCTAATCATCCTGATAAGATTTTAGAAGTCCCATTAGGTCAGGATGTGACCGGGCAAATTATCACGATGGATCTAACTAAGATGCCCCATTTATTGATTGCCGGTTCTACTGGCAGTGGGAAATCCGTGGCAATCAACACGATCATCACGAGTATCTTGATGCGGGCACGACCAGAACAGGTGCGTTTGATGCTAGTAGATCCTAAAATGGTGGAATTAAACGTCTATAATGGCATTCCCCATTTGCTCATACCGGTGGTGACGGATGCCAAAAAGGCTGCTGGGGCCCTGAATAAGGTCGTTAAAGAAATGGAACGACGTTATCAGCTCTTTGCTGATAACAGTGTGCGCAACATGTCAGAATATAACCAAATGGTGACCCAGACCCGCGCAGAAGCACCAGATAATAACACTTTGGAACTTCTACCCTATATTGTGGTGATCGTCGATGAATTATCTGATTTAATGATGGTTGCTGGTAATGAAGTGGAAAGTGCCATTGTGCGGTTGGCACAAATGGCCCGGGCTGCGGGTATTCATATGATTATCGCAACGCAACGGCCAAGTGTTGACGTGATCACAGGGCTGATCAAGGCGAACATCCCCTCTAGAATTGCCTTTGCGGTGTCCAGCGGGATTGATTCCCGGACAATTCTAGACACGATTGGGGCGGAGAAATTGCTGGGCAGAGGCGACATGCTATTTTCGCCAATTGGCACTAATAAACCTGTGCGTATCCAAGGTGCCTTCATTTCGGTGAAGGATGTAGAGGCCGTCGTGGCCTACGTGTCCCAACAACAAGCGGTTCAATACGACGAATCAATGGTACCCAGTGATACAGATGATCAAGCTGATATGGCCGAACCAGAAGATGAATTCTATCAGCAAGCGGTGGACTTAGTGACCCAACAACAAAAGGCCAGTGTTTCTATGTTACAACGGCGTTTTCGCATTGGGTATAATCATGCCGCTCGGCTGGTGGACGAAATGGAAGCCCGTGGCATCGTGGGACCAGCGGATGGTAGTCGGCCGAGAAAAGTATTAAAACCTAAATCTGAGGCTGATTAATGACCTAGCGGGCGTCTGATTTTGTCAGGTTACATTTTTTTTGATATGATTTACTAGCAATGGCTCATAATACCAATCTTTTATTTTTTTAGATGCTAATTTATGGAGGCACTTGAATGGATCAAATTCATCAGGGAATTTATTTACAGATCGATCAAACCGATAAGTTCAAAACAATTAATTTTACCATTAATTTTTTAGAACCTTTGCAAAAAGCCAATATTAGCAAGCGTGCGCTTTTAGCGGCCATTTTAGAAAATAGTAATAACACGGAAAAAACCCCCGATCAAATTGCCGTGCATTTGGAGAATCTTTATGGGGCTAACTTTTCTTTAAGTCACTATGTAGAAGGGCAAACATCTATATTGAGTTTAAGTGCTATTTGTCCAGCACCACAATTTTTACCCGAACATGAAGATGTGTTGCATGCCTTAGTGGCCCTAATTAAAAAGAATCTATTCGAACCAGCCCAAGAAGCTGGCGTGGCAGCTTTTGACCAAGCTATTTTTAATCGGGAACAAAATAATCTAAAGCATAAAGTCCAAGCTTATATGGATGACAAGCAATATGCTGCTGCTTTAGCGACCAAGAGCTTGTACTTTGGGGCCGACAATCCAGTAGCATTACCAACTACTGGGCGGCTAGCTGACATTGAGGCCATTTCTGCGGCTAATCTTTGGGCTTATTTTGAGCAACTTTTAGTTCAAGATCAGATTGTGATCACGGTCACTGGCGATGTTGCTGCCTTAGACATTAAGAGAATCTTTGATTGGCCTGAATTAAGCCCTCGGCCTAAACAAACTGAACTGCCCCTGTTTTACCAGCAACCTTTAGCCCCTGAAGTTAACCAGGGCCAGCAACAATTACCGGTGACCCAAGGAAAACTTAATTTAATGTATCAAGTGCCGGTGACTTATTATGGCCCCCAGTACTTTGATTATCTAGTGGCTAATACTGTCTTTGGTGGTTCTGCTCAGTCTATGTTGTTTATGAATGTTCGGGAAAAATTAAGCCTAGCCTATTATGCTAATAGTAATTTAGATGCTTTTACCGGCACAGTCATGGTACAAACGGGCATTGACAGTGATAAAAAAGACATTGTTTTATCGGAAATTAAAAATCAACTCGCTCATATTCAGGCGGGAGAAGTTTCAGATATCTTAATCGCCAATGCTAAAAAATTGTTGATTGATCAGTTTGCTCAGCGCAGTGATAGTCCCTTTGGGCGTAATTTGCGCTATTTATTCCAATTTTTGCAACCGGCTGTGGTGATGGATACACCAGCCTTTGCAACGGCTGTTAATGGCGTGACTAAAGCGGCTATTCAAGCAGCAGCAGCTAATTTTAAATTACAAACGATCTATGCCATTGAAAAGAGGTACGAAGATGCAACAGATTGAATTTAGTAATCTAGGAGAACATTTTTTTACCACGACTTTAGATAATGGCTTGCGGGTCAATATTTTACCCAAGCCAAAATTCCATAAGACTTTTGCCATCTTCTCTACAAATTTTGGGGCAGTGGACCAAACGTTCGTCCCAGTGGGTCAAACAGCGTTTAAAACGTACCCTTCCGGCATTGCGCATTTTTTGGAACATAAAATGTTTGAAAAGGCTGACCATGATGCCTTTGATTTGTTTGGCAAATATGGCGCTGATGCCAATGCCTTTACGTCCTATACAAAAACCAGTTATTTATTTGCCAGTGTCGGTTCGGTTCATGAAAATTTAGATATATTGTTAGATTTTGTCCAAGATCCTTATTTCTCGGAAAAATCGGTCAATAAGGAAAAGGGCATTATTGCCCAAGAAATAAACATGTATGCCGACGAACCCGACTGGCGGGGGCAAATGGGCATTATTGGCAATTTATTTCCTGAACATCCGGTTCATTTGGATATTGCCGGGACGGTGGCGTCGATTCAAGATATCACAGCGGAACAGCTATATGAGAATTACAACACTTTTTATACCCCAGAGAATATGTCGCTATTTATTTCCGGCCCGACTGATCCAGAAACGTTGTTAAACTGGATCGAAGCCAATCAGGCTCGTAAACAATTTGTATCCCACGACTTGCCTCAAAGAAAAGCAATTGATAGTCAAGGCAATGAAGATATTTTACCTTTTCGCTTAGCTGAAATGCCTATTAGCGTGGCTAAGTCTTTCGTGGGTATTAAGGGCCCGATGAATTCTCAAATTAATGCCACCGGTTTAAAGACCAAAATCCAATTACAATTATTGCTGCAAATGTTATTTGGTGTTTCGTCACAAAATTTCGCTAATTTGTATAAGAACGGTTTGATTGATGACAGCTTTGGTTATGAAAGTAATTATGAACGGACCTTTAATTTTGCTTTGCTCTACGGCGATGCTGAAAAGCCTAGTCAATTGTCAGATCAATTGTTGGATTTACTTGAAAAGGGCCCCACAAGTCCGGATTTAAATCAAGCACACTTAGAGCGCTTAAAACGTAAACGTATTGGGTCATTTTTACTCAATTTCAATTCCGTGGAAGCTATCGCCAATTTGTATAATACCTATGACTTTGGTGAGGCCACGGTATTTGATGTCTTAAATATTATTCATGAAACTACCATCGATGATATTGTGAATTTGGCAAAAGTTTATTTAGATACAAAAAATGCCAGTGTTTTCCATGTGATTCCTAAGCAGTAGACTGTCAGACCAGACAAAGACAGGCTTCACCCTATTTTTGATGTGATAAATGATAGCCCAATTAAGGGCGTTTTATCCCGAATTTTAATTCAGCGGATTTCGCACTTTTTAATTGAAATAGCCAACTTGCTTCTGTAAACCATGAAAGAGCTATGTTATACTCGACTAGATAATAATTTAGTAGGTGAAATTTAAATGAATGAACTCGGACAAAAGTTGCGTCAAGCAAGAATTGACAAGGGCTATACCATTGATGATCTGCAACAGATCACCAAGATTCAAAAACGTTACTTACTTGCAATTGAAGAAGGCAACTTGGATCAATTACCAGGTAAGTTCTATGTGAATGCTTTTATTAGACAATATGCGCAAACGGTGGGCCTTGATGGGCAAGCATTGCTCAAAGAATACCAAGGCACGCCGGCTAAGGGACCAGGTGAAGCGGGTCAGTCTAATGAAACTGAAACTAGTCAAACCCAGGAAACATCTAATGATAGTCGCGAGGACAACACTAAGCCAGCTTCACGCATTACGAATGAAAAGCGGGACTTACGCCTTGAAAAATTAAAGACTTATTTGCCGCAAATCATTATTGTCGGTATTGTGGTCATTTTAATTTTAGGTATCTTGTTTATTACGGTTTCCCATCAACGTAATAACAGTTCTAGTAACACTGCCCAGTCTTCAGCGTCTGTTAAAGTTGTCGACGATACGAAATCTAACAGTGCTGCTAAGTCTAAGCGCCAATCTAGTGCGGCGAGTTCCAAAGCTTCTAGCTCTAAAGCTTCAAGCTCTAAGGCGTCGAGTTCTAAGACATCAAGTTCTAAATCCTCAAGTACAAAGTCATCGAGCCGCAAATCAACCAAGATGACGGTTTCAACGGTCAGTGGCACACAAACCACTGCCGGACAAACTTATGAAGTTAAGAATTATCCAGCCGCTAATAATACGGTGAATATTTCAGCAACTAGTGCTTCAACTTGGGTCACAGTTGTGGCTAATGGCACAACTCAATGGCAAGGGAGTGTAACTGCAGCGGCACCACAATCTGTGCAACTACCAAGTGGCATCACTTCGTTTGTGGTTACTTCAGGGAACGCACCGGTAACTGAATTGAAGATTAATGATACGACTGTGAAGTTGCCAACGTCTTCAAATGTGGTTCAAAATTATACCTTTAGAGTGGCCCAAAGTACTGCAACAGAAAATCAATAGGGGTTATTTAAAATGAACTTACCAAATAAACTAACCGTGTTCCGAATTATTCTGATTCCCGTATTCATTTTGCTTTTGGCATTGCCTTTGCAATGGGGAACTTTGAGCGGATTAGGAACGAGTTTACCGGTCAATCATTTAATTGCGGCCATTGTGTTTATCGTAGCTTCATTAACGGATTTATTGGATGGTAAAATTGCCCGGGCCAATCATTTGGTGACTAATTTTGGGAAGTTTGCGGATCCTTTAGCTGATAAGATGTTAGTGATGACTGCATTTATTTTCTTAGTCAGTTTGAACATGGCACCGGCTTGGGTCGTGGCAATTATTGTTTGTCGTGAATTAGCGGTGACTGGTTTGCGGTTATTGATTGTGGAACAAAATGGGGCAGTCATGGCTGCGGCCATGCCAGGTAAGATTAAAACCACGACACAAATGTTAGCTATTATCTTTTTATTGCTGCATGATGTGTTCTTTGGGTTGATCAATGTACCTTTTGGCTTATGGATGTTATACATTTGCCTATTTTTCACCATTTATTCCGGTGCCGATTATTTTATTCAAAACCGGCATGTCTTTGTAGACTCTACAAATGAATAGTTGTTATTAATATAATCAGGGTTTGTGGTGAAGCAATAACTTTTCCGCAAGCCCTTATTTTTGCCAGTAACGTTATTTGCCAATTTTGGCGTATTTATAAATATGGGGGCGTTTTTTGTGAAGGCAGAAATTATTGCAGTGGGTACAGAATTGTTATTGGGACAAATCAGTAATACCAATGGTCAGTTCTTAGCACGAACCTTGGCGGATATTGGGATTGACACCTATTATCAAACCGTTGTTGGTGATAATCAGAAACGCTTGGAATCGGTTTTAAAACTGGCCCAAACACGCAGCGATTTAATTATCACAATTGGTGGTTTAGGACCTACTGAAGATGACTTGACCAAACAAACTGTGGCTAAACACTTAGGCAAGCAATTGGTGCCGGATAAGAAAGCTTTGGCGCGGTTACAGGGGTTTTATACTCAAAGCCAGCGACCACTTACACCAAATAATCAAATTCAAGCCTACTATGTGGCTGATGCCACAGTTTTAGACAATGATCATGGTTTAGCGGTGGGGTCTGCTTCGACGGTTGATGGGGTAAGCTATATCCTATTACCTGGTCCACCAAGTGAATTTAAGCCGATGGTCACGCACAAGTTACGCCCTTTATTAATTGCCATGACCCATCATGATGAGTTTTTGTTATCCCGGGTCTTGCGTTTTTACGGTATTGGCGAGTCTTTACTGGCCACTGAATTGGATGATTTGATTGTTTCACAAACTAACCCCACCTTGGCCACTTATGCCAAGGATCACGAAGTCACATTACGCTTGACAGCAAAAGCACCGCAAAAGGCTGAGGCTGTGAAGCTATTAAATGACTTAGAAGCCAAAGTTCAAGCGCGGGTTGGCGATTATTTTTATGGGTATGGGGATGATAATTCATTGCAAAAAGTTGTGGTGAATGCTTTGATTGCGCAAAAAACCACTCTGACTGCGGCAGAAAGTTTGACTGGTGGCTTATTTCAAAGTATGATTGCTGAGGTCCCAGGGGCCTCAGAAGTGTTTGCTGGTGGCTTTGTGACCTATGCAATGGCTCAAAAAGCTAAAATGCTGGCCATCCCACTAAAAGATTTAGAAAAAAACGGCGTCGTCAGCCAGCAAACTGCCGCAGCCATGGCGTTACAAAGTAAACAACGCTTAGGGGCGGATATTGGGATTGGTTTTACCGGCGTTGCTGGGCCTGATAAATTAGAAGATCAACAAGCAGGGACTGTTTATATTGGCTTGGCCTTTAAAGATCAGCCGGTTGACGTGAAGTTATTCCATTTTCCCCGCCAGCGTAATGATGTCCGGACAAATGCCGCCATGGCCGGATTTTTCATGATTTTCCAAGCCTTACAAGCAGAACGACACTAAACACTCGTTCGATTTTTCTTGCAAATTTGGCTGCTGTTCTTTAAAATTAGAATAAGTAAGTGCAGATAGTTTAGGAGGACATAAATGATTATCATTTATGTGATCAAATGTAGTCATTCATAGTCAAATGTCAACATCAAAGTCTCATGGTCAGTCGACGAGTTTGGGGTTTAATTTTTTTCTATTTTTTGAGCACGAAAGAAGACAAACACATATTCGATACGGTATCCTATAGAGTATAGGAGGTGGATCGAATGCCAGTCAAAACTCACAAGATCAGATGCTATCCCAATGCTGAAATACGCACTGTTATCGCCGAGCTGACGGACTACAACCGTTTCTGTTGGAATCAGGGTTTAACGACTTGGAATGACATGCATGAAGCATCTCTTATCATGAATGATAAGAAAATACGGCCCAGTGAACGCAGCGTGCGCAATGAGTTGGTGCAGAACAAGGCTGACTGGCAGTATCAACGGTCCGCCCGTGTACTTCAAACTGCTATTCATCGCTTGCATCAGGCCTGGCAGAATTTCTTCAATCCCAACATGCCAGACACCCACAGACCCAAATTTCACAGTAAGCGGGATCCGAAGCAAAGCTTTACAACAGATCGGGCAACCGTTAATGGCAAATTCCTGACACTGGATCGGCCTCATGGGACTAAGCATCACTTCACCGCTATCAAGTTGGCTGAAACCTTGCGTTTTTCTGGCGTGATCAAAGCCGTGACGATAACCAAGCTCGGGGACAAGTTCTACGCCAGTATCGCTGTTTCAGTTGAAGATACGCCACGGCCAGCTTTTTATGAAAGTTGGGATATAGCTGGCATTGATCTCAATGTTGGCCATATTAACTGGAATGATGGTGAAGTCAATACCTTCACACCACGGATGGCAGTGCTGCATCAACGAGTCAAAGTCTATCAAAAACGCTTGGCCCGGAAACGGCGGGAGAATCCCAAGCATTTTCGGTCCAAGAACTACCAACGGACTCAGGCTAAGCTGAACCGAACTTATCAAAAGATTAATGCTTTACAGGATGATCTGATCCACAAGTTCAGCCAGCAAATCACTAAAACCTTTGCAGTTTTCTGTTTAGAGGACCTCAATGTTCGCGGCATGAAAATGAGTAAGGATAAGGTCAAAAACCTACAGCGCAGTCTCTTTCGCCGACTGCGCACGGCAATCGAGTATAAAGCTGCTTGGCAGCATCAGCACGTGGTGATCGCGGATCGTTTCTTTCCGTCCACCCAGCGTTGTTCAAACTGCGGCTTTATCAAGACTGCCGACAGTTATGGTGGCAAGATGACCCTTCGAGGCGACAGTATTTACCACGATCATGATATTTACCGCTGTTACGAGTGTGGCATGGTCATGAATCGGGATGAGAATGCGGTTCAAAATTTAATTGCATATGCGGCGGGGCTTCCGTCGGAACGGGCAACCGTTCATTGATGATTCTCCAGTCGGTCACTGTCCCAACTGACT
>NZ_AZGA01000084.1:125182-158861 GCF_001436375.1 Agrilactobacillus composti DSM 18527 = JCM 14202
ACGGGGGAATATCGGCGTTTACGAAATCAACTAAAAACGTCACTTAACGGTCTAAAATATGAAGTAATACCATAGACCGGATATGATCACACTTGATCACATTTGTATACGTTTTAGAAAGCAGGGCACGAATGGCTAAAGATGAACGTAAAGAAGCGCTGGCAACCGCGCTTAAAAAGATTGAAAAGAATTATGGTAAAGGCGCTATTATGCGCATGGGTGATAAAGTTGATACGCAAATCTCCACGATTTCCTCCGGCTCTTTGGCTTTAGATGAAGCTTTAGGGGTTGGTGGTTATCCTAGAGGACGTATTGTTGAAATATATGGACCTGAAAGTTCTGGTAAAACGACCGTTGCGCTCCACGCGGTTGCCGAAGTGCAACGACAAGGCGGTACGGCGGCTTATATTGATGCCGAAAATGCCATGGATCCAGCTTATGCCACTAACCTAGGGGTCAATATTGATGATTTATTATTATCCCAGCCAGATACTGGTGAACAAGGCCTGGAAATTGCGGATGCCTTAGTTTCCAGTGGGGCGATTGACTTGGTTGTCGTAGATTCTGTGGCAGCCTTAGTTCCCCGGGCTGAAATTGAAGGTGAAATGGGTGATGCCCATGTGGGTTTGCAAGCCCGTTTGATGTCTCAGGCACTACGTAAGTTATCTGGCACGATCAATAAAACGAAGACAATCGCGATTTTTATTAATCAAATTCGGGAAAAAGTCGGCGTTATGTTTGGGAGTCCAGAAACCACACCTGGTGGTCGCGCACTGAAGTTTTATGCCACGATTCGTTTAGAGGTCAGACGGTCTGAACAAATTAAGAACGGTTCTGACATTATCGGGAATCGGACCAAGATTAAAGTGGTCAAGAATAAAGTGGCGCCACCATTCAAACTTGCTGAAGTCGATATTATGTATGGTAAAGGGATTTCCCGGACTGGTGAGTTGGTGGATATGGCCTCAGACAAAGATATTATCAAGAAGAGTGGTTCTTGGTATTCTTATGGGGAAGAACGGATTGGCCAAGGTCGTGAGAATGCTAAACTTTATTTAAGTGAACATCCAGATATTGAAGCTGAAGTCCGCAAAAAAGTACGGACCGCTTATGGTATGGATGGTGATGCGGCCAAAGATGACCAAAAAGACACCAAGGATACTAAAGATGCTAAGGGTACTAAATCAGACAAAGATACGAAAGCCACAGAAGCTAAAACAGCGACCAAGGCTAAAGACACCCCAGCTAAGGCTGATAAAACGGATGCCAAAGCTAAAACGGATGCTAAAGAAGCAGAAGTTGATATCTTTGATACATCTGATGATAAGGCCTAAGCTGAAATTAATGTCATTATCTTGTAACTTATGCTCTGAAGTTTAATTAGAATCATAATTAGAAGTTGGTGCAATTCATGACGTTGTACCAGCTTCTTTTTTTAGAACCTAAATATTTCAATGTTTTTACATTGAAATAAATTTGACATCATATGAAGCAAAATATAGAATTATTGTTGTGTTAATAATCAATAAAAACATCTTTTAAATTTTTCGATTTTTCGTTAATTTTGATGATGCGGAGGTGAAATAATGGATCTTTGGATTCTAATAATCCTCGCAATCGTCATGCTAGTTGTTGGTGTGTTAGTTGGGTATGTTCTGCAAAAGCATGAACATGCAAAAGAGCTAGATGAAGCAAATCAGACAGCTGCGGGGATTATTAAAGCAGCAAAAAAAGAAGCTGGAACGGCAAAGAAAGAAGCTATCTTAGAGGCAAAGGATCAGGCACATCAATACCGCCAGAGCCAAGAAGAAGAGCTAAAACAGCGCCGCAGTGAAGTTCAGAAACAAGAACATCGTGTTATTCAGCGTGAAGAGACGTTGGATCGCAAGGATGATTCTTTGGATAAAAAAGAACGATCTTTAGATGAGCGTGAAAACAAGCTTAACCAAAAGCGACAACAGCTCGATGATGAGCACAAAGAAATTTCTGCCACACTTGTTAAACAGCAAGCTGAACTGGAACGAATCGCTTCATTATCTCGCGAAGATGCTCGAGACGTTATTTTGTCTGAAACAAAAGACGATTTAACTCATGAACGGGCACAAATGATTAAGGCTAGCGTTGAAGAAGCCCATGAATCAGCTGATCGAAAGGCTCGGGATTTAATTGCCGAAGCTATTCAACGTAGTGCCGCTGATGTGGTTTCTGAGACAACGGTGACAGTTGTCACCCTACCAAGCGATGATATGAAGGGTCGGATTATTGGGCGTGAAGGCCGTAATATTCGCACTTTAGAAACGTTAACTGGGATTGACTTAATTATTGATGATACCCCAGAGGCCGTTGTATTAAGTGGCTTTGACCCGATTCGTCGGGAAATTGCCCGAATGGCCTTGGAGAAGTTAATTCAAGACGGTCGGATTCATCCGGCTCGAATTGAAGAGATGGTGGATAAGTCTAGAAAAGAAATGGATAATCGTATCCGCGAAATTGGGGAACAAGCCGTTTTTGATTTAGGTATTCATGGGATTCATCCAGATCTAATTAAAATCATTGGTCGCCTAAACTTTAGAACAAGTTATGGCCAAAATGTTTTGAACCACTCAATTGAAGTTGCTAAGTTGGCTGGTGTATTAGCCGCTGAACTTGGCGCAGATGTTTCTTTAGCAAAACGCGCAGGATTATTACACGATATCGGTAAAGCATTAGATCATGAAGTTGATGGTTCCCACGTGGAAATTGGGGTTGAAATCGCCAATAAATACAAGGAATCAGAAACTGTCGTCAATACCATCGCCTCACACCATGGCGATGTGGAACCAACAAGTATTATTGCCGTACTGGTGGCAGCCGCAGATGCTATTTCTGCAGCACGTCCTGGTGCGCGTTCGGAGTCATTAGAAAATTATTTGCATCGGTTAAACAAACTTGAAGAAATTACCAACAGCTTTGAAGGCGTGGATCATTCTTTTGCTATTCAAGCTGGTCGGGAAGTTCGGGTTATTGTCCAACCTAAAGAAGTCACCGATGATCAGACTGTCATATTAGCCAAAGATATTCGGGATCGAATCGAACAAGAATTACAATATCCTGGACATGTTAAGATCACAGTCATCCGAGAAACTCGGACGATTGAGTATGCGAAGTAATCAAGCATGACTTAGGCGCAATGGCCTGAGCATAAATAGGCACTTATAACATTGATCGGCTATAGACTGACAAGAATCGAGACAAAATCAAAATTTTGTTTCGATTTTTTAATTGGCGTGATATTCTTAAAGGTGATTGCTATTGTTTTGTCTAGGCACGATTTGTATAATTGTGCTAGATAAAGAAAGTTGGTTTGAGATGTCTAGTATGTTTTCCGTAATCGTTAAATTAGTGTTAACTATGATCATTGCTGCTGCCATTACGCCATTCGTCCGTAAAATGGCCTTTGTTTTGGGGGCAGTGGATAAGCCAAATGCGCGCCGGGTGAATACCAAGCCCATGCCTACTATGGGGGGATTGGGTATTTTTGTGGCGTTTACTTTTTCGACCTTCGTGTTATTGCGGATTCAATTTCCGACACATGAATTATTTTCAGTCTTTTTAGCTGAAGTTGTCATTATTCTAACAGGGATGATCGACGATATTAAAGAGCTCAAACCCCATCAGAAGATGGGCGGTATCTTTTTAGCGTCGTTAATTATCTATTTCTTAGCAGGTATTCGCATGAACCAAATTGTGCTACCATTTTTTGGGGCCATTCAGTTGGGCTGGTTAAGTTTGCCGATCACGGTTTTTTGGATTTTAGCTATTACCAATGCGGTGAATTTAATTGATGGTTTAGATGGTTTAGCCACAGGGGTCTCAATTATTGGCTTGTTTACCATGGGAATCGTGGGTTACTTTTTCTTAACGATTCCAAATGTTTATGTTTCAATTTGGATTTTCGCATTAGTTGCTGCTTTACTTGGATTCTTACCCCATAATTTTCATCCCGCTAAGATATTCCTAGGCGATACCGGCGCACTTTTTATTGGTTTTATGATTGCCGTCTTTTCGTTAAAGGGCTTAAAGAACGTCACTTTTGTTACCCTATTGATTCCAGTGATCATTCTCGGGGTACCCATTACCGATACAGTTTACGCAATTTTACGCCGACTCTTAAATAAAAAACCAATTTCGCAAGCGGATAAACATCATTTACACCATGTTTTAATGGGGATGGGCTTATCCCACCGGCAAACGGTATTAGTCATTTATGGCTTAGCCTTGATTTTTGCCTTTATCTCTTTGCTTTATCCTTTATCCTCACTATGGGGCAATATTTTACTGACCATCTTTGTCTTGATTGGCCTGGAGTTATTCATTGAATCCATTGGCTTGCTTGGAGATGGACGCCGGCCTTTGATACGCCGAATTGAGCGGGCAGTTAAGACTTTGGCCCGGGGTGAGTCCGTAGACAAAACAGGGCATAAACCTCAAGATAAATAAAGAAACGATAGACTTAAGCGATTTTTTGCTTAAATCTATCGTTTTTATTTTGGCTAGGATTCAGCTGTCACTAAAACTTCACGGTAACGTTCAGGCCCAACGGTAAAGGCCACCTGGCCACTGAGCAGTTCGATTAAATCGGCCTTTACTTTTTCTAAATCCCCCGTATCGATGTAAGTACTGACGGCCACGTCAGCACCATATTGCGTATCTTCAAGGTCGTATTGACTATCCTTGAAGTAGTTCAACACAAAATCGACTTGATGATAAGCTAAGTGAAATTGTAATAAACGCTGCAAAGTCCCCCGGACGATCCCAATGGCATGGGCCGCTTCAGAAACGGAATTGCTATAGGCCCGAATTAGGCCACCAGTTCCCAGTTTGATACCGCCAAAATAACGGGTCGTCACTGCAATGACGTTTTGTAATTTCATGAGTTTTAAGCTTTCGAGCATGGGTAAGCCGGCAGTTCCCGAAGGCTCGCCATCATCATTGGCTCTTTGAATATCATCCTTTGGGCCAATCATATAGGCACTGCAGTGGTGGGTTGCTTTATAATGTTCTTTTTTGATTTGATCGAGAAATGCTTTGGCTTCTGATTCTGTTTGGATCCGCGCCATATTGGTGATGAAGCGGGATTTTTTGATTTCCAATTCGTGAACGCCGTTTTTTTGGATGGTGCGATAGTTGTTAAGCAATCATGCTGCCTCCTGACGTAATTTAAATAAGGTGATGCTTAATGAATGAATTGTTATACGGTCGGCGGTTGACGACCAATGAATTAGGGCAGCTGGGTTTTTCTGCCGCCATACTGGCCACTTTGCCAAATGAACCGGCTATGTTTTGTCAAGGACACACGGTGACGTGTCAACGTTGTAGTTATAAGCATAGCAAAAGCGCCGTTCAATTGCCAAAGGGCAACTATTATTGCCCCGAATGTCTGCCGTTGGGGCGAATAACCTCTGAACAAAAATTATACCACTTACCTGAACCCAATGATTTTGTCGTCAATACGCCAATCTTGACTTGGTCCGGGAGCTTGACACCGGGCCAGGCTAAAGTTTCCGCGGATTTAATTGCTGGTTATGGCCAACAGCGAGCTCAATTGCTGTGGGCGGTGACCGGGGCCGGGAAAACGGAGATGTTATTTCCCCTATTGGCTGCAGCTTTAGCCCAAGGGGATCGCATTGGACTGGCAAGTCCTAGAATAGATGTGTGTAATGAGCTATTTCCACGTCTACAACAAGCTTTTGCCAATACCAGTATGCAATTGCTGCACGGCCAGCAAAATGCACCCTATGCCTATACACAGCTCACTGTGAGCACGACGCATCAACTGCTGCGTTTTTACCGTGCTTTTGATTTGTTGATTATTGATGAAGTTGATGCTTTTCCCTTTGTGGGCAACCAAAGTTTGAATTTTGCTGCCGAACAAGCACTTAAATCTGGCCATGGTATTGTGAACTTGACGGCCACACCTACTAAACAGCTCCAACAGCAAAGTCGACGCCAAGAACTGCAAACCAGCTACTTAACCCGGCGCTTTCATGGCCGGCTGTTGCCTTTGCCTAAACTAAGACAGCACTATCAGTTGGCGGCCAAAATAGCACAGGGCCATCTACCTAAAGCATTTTGGCGTCAGGTTCGCCAAAGCCTCGAGCGTAAGCGCCAGGTACTAGTCTTTTTACCCCGGATCGCGCAACTAGCTGAACTGGCAAAAATATGCCAAGTGAATTTAACCGTTAAGATCGCGGCAGTTTATGCTGGTGACGAACAGCGGCAGGCTAAAATTACGGCTTTTCGCCAAAAACAGGTACAACTGCTTTTAACGACGACGATCTTAGAGCGGGGCGTGACGTTCAGTAATATCGATGTTTATGTGCTGCAAGCCGATGCAGCGGTTTTTAATGCGGCGGCTTTAGTTCAGATTGCTGGTCGGGCCGGTCGGGATGCTAAATTTGCCAATGGCCAGGTAAGCTTCTTTTATGAACACTATACCAAGGCTATCCAGACATGCTGTCGGCAAATTAAGTATATGAATGCCCAGGAGGACAATTGATGAATTGCCGGTGGTGCCATGGCCCAATCGAAGCTACTTTAACAGTGGCTGATATCTTAAGTTTCCGTCCCTTACAGCCCCTTAGATTGTGTTCAGTGTGCTTGGAGACTTTTCAACGGATACCCAAGGATAATATTTGCCCTATTTGCCAACGCTTAGATACTAAAGGCGCAGTTTGTACACAGTGTCAGGCCTGGCAACAGTTATGGCCAAATGAGACGCTCGAAAATAAAGCTATCTTTTATTATAATCACGAAATGCAAGCTTTTTTTCAACAATATAAAGGCAATGGGGATTATCGCTTGGCAGATAGTTTTCAAGCACCATTACAAGCTGCTTTAAAACCCCAACCAAAACAGTTATTCACTTTTATTCCCAGCGCACCTAGTCATTTCGAAAAACGGGGATTTGATCCGGTGGTGGGTTTATTTAGCGGTGTGGTGCCTTTGGTATCTTTATTAACCAAGGCTGAAACGCCGCAACCCCAGGCACAAAAATCCCGGGAGGCTAGATTGAACACACCGCAATTTTTAACCTTCACTGGCGGACGTCGGCAGCTCAAGGGCATTCAAGAAATCATTCTCTTAGACGATATTTATACAACTGGGCGGACGTTGATGCATGGCCGAACTTGTCTGCGGAATGCGGGATTTAGCGGGGATTTAAAAACTTTTTGCTTGGTTCGGGCATAAAAAGACACGGAATCATTGTTAATTAAAGCGCTTTTAGCTATAATTAGAGTATAGAAGAAAACAATTTACGAGTGGTCCGTAATTTGTTTTCCTAGAGAGAATAATTTTCTCTGAAAGGAGAGACATTCTATGCTAACATACAATGTTCGTGGTGAAAATATTGAGGTAACTGAGGCAATCCGCAATTATGTGGAGAAGAAAATTAGTAAATTGAACAAGTACTTCGAGGATGTACCTGATTCAATTGCACATATTAATTTAAAGGTTTATCCAGACAAGACAGCTAAGGTGGAAGTTACAATTCCGCTGCCTTTCCTAGTTTTAAGGGCTGAAGAAACATCTCCAGATTTATACGCAAGTGTTGATTTGGTTACTGATAAACTTGAACGTCAGATTCGTAAATACAAGACCAAAATCAACCGTAAATCCCGTGAAAAAGGGCTTAAAAACTTTGATTTGACTGGTCCAGATAATGGCGTGCAAGATGCACCTAAGAATGATAATGAGGACGACAGCGATCAACTTGAGGTTGTTCGTACGAAACGTGTCTCTCTCAAACCAATGGATTCGGAAGAAGCCATTTTACAAATGGATATGTTGGGCCACAATTTCTTCATTTTTGAAGATGCTGAAACCAATGGCACAAGCATTGTTTATCGTCGTCGTGATGGCCGTTATGGTTTGATCGAAACAGATGAATAATTGTAATTAAAACGTAATAGATGTTAATATTAAGACCGCCAAAGCGGTCTTTTTTGTGTGAACACAAGCGAATATAAGGTAAATTAATCACCGTGCTAGGTTTTGACGGTTTTATTTTACGGGGCAATATGCTAAAATTTAATGGATTCGGTTATGAAAATACGAATATGATGAATGTATATAACATGTACTTTTCAAGAAGGGAACTATTTAATGGCAAACTTTCTAAAATCCTGGGTTGAAAATGATAAACGTGAAGTCAATCGCATGGATAAAATTGCTGACAAAGTAATTAGTTATGAAGATGAATATGCGCAGCTTTCCGATGAAGCCTTGAAAGCTAAAACACCAGAACTAAAAAAACGCGTGCAAGAAGATGGCGAAAGTTTAGATGATGTTTTACCTGAAGCCTTTGCAACCTGTCGGGAAGGTGCTAAACGTGTTTTAGGGCTATTCCCATTTAGAGTTCAAATTATTGGGGGCATTACTTTACATGAAGGTAATATCGCTGAAATGAAAACTGGTGAAGGTAAGACTTTAACAGCTACCATGCCAGTTTATTTGAATGCCCTAGAAGGTAAAGGGGTTCATGTGGTTACCGTCAATGAATACCTATCTTCGCGGGATGCCACAGAAATGGGCGAGTTGTACAATTGGTTAGGCTTGAGTGTTGGCTTGAACTTGAATGAAAAAAGTGCCGAGCAAAAACGGGAAGCCTACAATTGTGATATTACGTATTCCACAAATAGTGAACTCGGATTTGATTATTTGCGGGACAACATGGTGGTTTATAAAGAAGAAATGGTACAACGGCCATTACGCTATGCCATCGTGGATGAAGTGGATTCCATCTTAATTGATGAAGCCCGGACACCTTTGATTATTTCTGGGCAGGCTGAAAAATCGACTGCCTTATATATCCGTGCTGATCGTTTTGTCAAAACCTTAAAAGAAGACGATGATTTTAAAATTGACTGGCCAACTAAGACCATCAGTTTATCAGAACAAGGGATTAAAAAAGCTGAGAAAAATTTTGGCCTCAGTAACTTATATGATACTGATAACATGGCTTTGACCCACCATTTGGATCAAGCACTGCGGGCTAATTTTATTATGTTGCATGATATTGACTATGTGGTTCAAGATGGCCAAGTTATGATCGTTGATCAATTTACTGGGCGGGTCATGGAAGGTCGGCGTTATTCCGATGGTTTACATCAAGCGATTGAAGCCAAAGAAGGCGTTGAAATCCAAGATGAAAGTAAAACCATGGCCAATATCACGTATCAGAACTACTTCAGAATGTATGACAAGTTATCTGGGATGACCGGGACTGCCAAAACAGAAGAAGAAGAATTTCGCGAAATTTATAACATGGAATGTATTGGGATTCCAACTAACAAACCAGTTATTCGGGTAGACCGTTCGGATGTGTTATATCCAACGATTGATAGTAAATTTAAAGCTGTTATTGAAGATATCAAAGAACGCCATACCAAGGGCCAACCAGTTTTGGTGGGGACCGTTGCCGTTGAATCTTCTGAACGTCTATCTCATTTATTAGACGAAGCGGGTATTCCCCATGCTGTCTTAAATGCCAAGAATCACTTTAAAGAAGCTGAAATCATCATGAATGCCGGTCAAAAGGGTGCTGTTACCATCGCCACCAACATGGCCGGTCGTGGGACTGATATTAAATTAGGTCCTGGTGTACGTGAAGTTGGCGGTTTGTGTGTGTTAGGGACTGAACGGCATGAGTCGCGCCGGATCGATAACCAGCTTCGGGGCCGTTCTGGCCGGCAGGGTGATCCTGGTGAAACCATTTTCTATATGTCCTTAGAAGATGACTTAATGAAGCGGTTTGGTTCAGATCGAATCAAGGCATTCCTTGAAAGAATGCGGATCGATGACGATGATGCCGTGATTCAAAGTCGCATGATTTCAAGACAAGTGGAGTCTGCTCAAAAGCGGGTTGAAGGGAACAACTATGATACCCGTAAGCAGACTTTGCAATATGACGACGTGATGCGCGAACAGCGGGAAGTTATCTATAAAGAACGGTTTGAAGTGATTCAAGAAACTAAGGATTTAGGACATATCTTAATGCCAATGGTCAAACGGACTATCGGCCATCAAATTGATTTGTTTACGCAAGGCGAAACACCTAAAGATTGGAATCTGGATGCCTTATATGACTTTGTCATCAACTCCTTGACTAATGATGCTAACTTTAAACGGGCTCAATTAGATAATCGTACGGTGGCCGAATTAACGGCGTTGTTAAATAAAATTGCCGATGATAATTTTGCAACTAAGACTAAATTATTGACGGATCCAACGCAACTGTTGGAATTCGAAAAAGTTGTTATCCTGCGGGTTGTGGATGAGCATTGGACCGATCATATTGATGCCATGGATCGTCTGCGGCAGTCAATTGGTTTAAGAGGTTACGGGCAGATGAATCCTTTGGTTGAGTACCAAGAAGAAGGGTTTAGAATGTTCGAAGAAATGATTTCAGATATTGACTACGACGTCACCCGCCTATTCATGAAAGCTGAAATTCGTCAAAATATTAGACGTTAGTTACCAAGAAAGATTGCCAAGCGTTGTCATCACGGCTTATTTTAAGGAATTAACAAGGACAAAGGGCCGATGACGGAAGTAGTTATCTGGCCCTTTGTTTGATTTAAATAGCAAAAGGAGTTATGGAAATATGGAAATTAGTGAAGCTAGACATAGTCTAGAAACAATTGCATCAAAAATAAAGCAATTTAGGGGGTCACTTTGACCTCGATCGCCTAGAAGAAGTCGTCGCGATTAACGAAGCCAAAATGGCTCAACCGGATTTTTGGAACGATCAAACTGCTGCTCAAAAATTGATTGATGAAACCAATACTTCTAAATCGAAGCTAGATGATTTTAAATCATTGCAAAGCCAGTATGAAGATCTGATGGTCAATTTGGAATTGATTCAAGAAGAACCCGACCCAGATATGAAAAAAGAATTTGAGACAGGTTTGACTAAACTACAACAACAAATGCAGCAATATGAATTGGCTTTGTTGTTGAATCAAAAATATGATCAAAATAATGCGATTTTAGAAATTCATCCTGGGGCTGGCGGCACAGAATCTCAAGACTGGGGATCTATGTTATTGCGGATGTATACCCGTTGGGCGCAACAACACAATTTTACGGTGGAGACTGAAGACTATCAGGCTGGGGATGAGGCTGGCATTAAGAGTGTATCTTTGATGATCAAAGGCCACAATGCTTATGGCCTATTGCGCTCTGAAAAGGGTATTCATCGCTTGGTACGGATATCACCGTTTGATGCTGCGGGTCGCCGGCACACTTCTTTTGCGTCCGTGGATGTAATGCCTGAGTTAGATGACTCTATTGATATTGAAGTTCGCCCAGAAGACGTCAAAATGGATGTTTTTAGATCCAGTGGCGCTGGTGGCCAACATATTAATAAGACCTCTTCGGCAGTGCGCTTGACCCACATCCCCACAGGAATCGTGGTCAGTTCGCAGGCGCAACGTTCTCAGTTTCAAAATAGAGATACCGCGATGAATATGTTAAAGGCGAAACTCTATCAAAAAGAAGTCGCAGAAAAAAAGGCCCAAGAAGCCGCTATCAAGGGTGAACAGTTAGATATTGGCTGGGGTTCACAGATTAGATCCTATGTTTTTCATCCTTATACCATGGTCAAAGACCATCGTACCAATTATGAAACCGGTAATGGTCAAGCCGTGATGGACGGCGATTTAGATCCATTTATTTACGCTTATTTACAGTGGGACTTAAAGCAGCAAAATCCAAGTTAGGGGATCAAGCACATGATTCAGTTCGTGGATGTTTCTAAGAAATTTCAAAGAAAGACTGTTTTGGAGAATATCAATTTAACGATACAACAAGGAGAGTTTGTGTACATTGTTGGGCCCAGTGGGGCAGGCAAGTCCACATTGATTCAATTGCTTTACCGCCAACTGCTACCCAGTAAAGGTATTATTTGGGTCAATCAATTTGACCTGACGAAAATGAAGGCCAAAGGGGTACCTTATTTGCGCCGGGAGTTGGGGATTGTTTTTCAAGATTTTAAACTACTACCTAAACTGACTGTATTTGAAAATGTTGCTTATGCCATGGCAGTCACCGAAAAAAAACCGGCGCTGATCCGACGTCGGGTTTTAGAAGTGCTTAAAGAAATGGGCCTAGCTAATTTGCGGCATCGTTTTCCTAGTGAACTATCCGGTGGTGAACAGCAACGGGTGGCGATTGCCAGGGCAATTGTGAATCGGCCCAGCATTGTGATCGCCGATGAACCTACTGGTAATTTGGATCCTGAGACAGCAGCGGGGATTATTAATATTTTTGAGGCCATTCACCGCCAGGGGTCTACTGTAATCATGGCCACGCATAATCACGAGTTGGTGGATCGTCGGCCCCACCGGGTTGTGGAAATCGTGGCTGGCCAAATTGTGCGGGATCAAGCTAAAGGAGCCTATCACTATGCCGGGATACGTCATTAAGCGTCATGTTAAAGACAGCTTTAAAAGTTTAAAGCGTAATGGATGGATGTCCTTTGCGGCCATTAGCGCGGTGGCAGTGACATTGATGTTATTAGGGATTTTTTTAGCCTTGATTTTAAATGTGAATCGCTTATCGAATCAAATTGAAAATGATGTGCGGGTCCGGGTTTTGATTGAACGGGGAACGACACCCAAGCAAAAAACGGCTTTAAAAACCAAACTGACTGATATGTCTGCTGTCAAGACAGTGACCTACGCCAGCCGTAATCAAGAACTTAAACAAGTCGTCGGCCACTACGGCCAGGCTTTTGGGTTATTTGCTGGGGATGAGAATCCTTTGAATGATGTCTATATAGTCACGGCCAAGCAGCCAACGCAAACCATTACGGTGGCTAAAACAGCCAGACAGCTCCCCTATGTGGCAACCGCCAATTACGGGGGTAATCAGACCAAGCAATTATTTCAAGTCATGGGGACCATTCGCCTATGGGCCAGTGGCTTGATGTTGTTACTGTTGTTGGTGGCTATTTTTCTAATTTCAAATACTATCCGCATAACCATTATGTCCCGGGAAGCCGAAATCGGTGTAATGCGGCTAGTGGGGGCCACTAATGCCTATATTCGTTGGCCTTTTTTTCTGGAAGGGGCTTGGACGGGGCTATTAGGATCCCTATTGCCAATGGTGCTGATTGACATTGGCTATCATTGGGTCTATCAACGGACAGCAACTGAGTTAGTCAATTTTGGTTATACTTTGGCCAGCCCAGGGCAATTTTTGGTGTTGATCGACTTGGTGCTGTTATCAGTTGGCATGCTGATTGGTGCTATTGGCGCGATGATTTCAATGCGACGTTACTTAAAGGTCTAGGGGTAAAACCCTGGCCTTTTTTGCGAAGTTAATATTTCTTAATATTTTACGAAAATTATACGTAATCTTTACAAAGGGCGTACAATTCCAATAGAATTGCATGGTATACTTATTTTATCCACAATATGAGGTAGTTATTTTGCTAAAAATTATTGGCTTTTTCTTTTTTAACCCAGTTTTTCTCGTGGCCATTTGTGTCATCGCCATATCAGGTTATCGACGCATTCAACAAGAGCGTCGCCAATTCTCTATTGCCATTGATTCCCATTTTTTGGAGGCCCGTTCTTTTTTTAAGGACGGTTTATTCGTGGGCTTAATTGCATCAGTGGTCAGTCTATTATTGGGGATTGTGGTGGATAATAACTGGTTGGTATGGTATGTCTTGATAACCTTGCTGGGTTTGGTTTGTTTCACAGCGTTTTGGGATAATGGTATTTTATGGTTACTAGTGGCTGGCTTAGCGTGGTTTAAACCAAATTTAGTATTGCCTGGTTTTTTCAACGACACGATCATTGCACCAGTGCAAGGAGCAGTGATTCCCAGTGCGCTGGCCATTGCAGCCCTTGGTTTGGGAGCGTGCGCGCGCTTATTCCAAAAAATGCCCCAATTAGAATTAAGCCCTAAGATAAAAAATGCAGTTCGTGGCGGTCGCGAAGCTTATTATGCGGTTCAGCGGCTTTATTTAATGCCGCTTATTTTGCTGGTCCCAGGGGATGCGTTCCCCATGTTAAAGGGCTGGTGGCCATTTTTTAACTTAGGGAATCAGCGTTTTACGATCTTGGTATTGCCCTTGATTTTAGGGTTGAATTTGAAACTAAACCGGCGCTTACCGGCAGAACTGACCCAACTGCAGCGGCCCTTCATGCTGGCCAGTGTCATTATGCTTGGCTTAGCATTTTTAGGGTTACGTGGACAATTACCTGGTTTGAGCTTAATTTTAGGCGCTGTGTTGGTCATTCTTTTGCGGGGTTATGTGGCCCGTTTCTTGGCTAAGGGTACCAGCCACTTGCTGCAACCAAAAGCCGGGATTCAAGTTTTAGCGGTGCAAAAGGGAACGCCTGCTCAAAAAGCAGGCTTGACCGCCGGCGATGTGGTTTTGTCGGCAAATGGTCAGCCCGTTAATTCCCAAGCACAATTTTATGAAGTTATCCAAGCGAGTGCGACGTTTGTGAGCCTGCGGGTAAAAACGCTGCATCAAGATATCAAACTGGCGGAAACAGCAATATACAAAGACTCACCTCATGAATTAGGGATTATTACTTTTCCTGATTCAGAACAGACGCATCAAAGGAGGATATAGTGTGGATAGGATTTTAGTGGTTGATGATGAACCAGCTATTTTAACTTTATTAAAATATAATTTAACCCAAGAAGGGTATGAAGTGACCACCGCCCAAGATGGACAGGAGGCTTTGAATCTAGCTTTTAACCAGCAATTTGATTTTATTATCTTAGACTTAATGCTGCCCCATATTGATGGCCTAGAGATTACTCGGCGCCTTAGGATTGAAAAAATTAAAACGCCAATTATGATTTTAACGGCTAAAGACAGTGAGACCGATAAAATTGTGGGCTTAGAAATCGGCGCCGACGATTATGTGACTAAACCCTTTAGTCCTCGAGAAATCATTGCCCGCATTAAAGCCATTAAGCGGCGGTTGAATAAAGGCGAACCGGATAAAGCCGCTCAATCCGAGCGCTATATTACCGTGGGGGATTTAACCATTGATCAAGATCAAATGATTGCCACTAAGAATGGTAAGAATTTATTACTAACACCTAAGGAATACAAATTATTGGCCTATTTAATGCATCGCCCAGGTCGGGTGTTGAGCCGTGAAGCGTTGTTAAATGGTGTTTGGGGATTTGATTATGCAGCTGAATCCAGAATGGTGGATATTCAGATCAGTCATTTAAGAGATAAAGTGGAAACTGATCCTAAGCAGGCACAATTTATTAAGACGGTTCGGGGCTTTGGTTATAAATTGGAGGTTAAATGATGAGTCGGCACAAGTACCTAATTAGAGTATCTTTAGTTACGCTCTTTGCAATTTTATTTTATTTATTATCTATTTTTGTCATGAATTCAGTTGTTCAAAAACAACAAGAGCATTATTTGCAGCGTGAAGCTGAAGATTACCAATTAGTCGCAGATAACAAATCCGCCTTAGAAAACTGGCAAGATAAAAGCGGTATTATTGTGATTACCAGTCCCATGCGCCAAGGCTCCAGTTTCCAAACCATGGCTCGGGATTTGGTCAGTCACAGTTTGATTTCTCGCGAGAAACCTTTTTCAAAACAAACCGTCGATAATAAAGATTATCTGTCTTATGGATTATATGCCACCGTTGGCAATCCGATTGTTTTCTTTATGCCGAAGGACAGCCCTTGGAATTTCATACCAGCCGCTTTTTGGATCTCAACGGTGATTTATTTTGCCGCACTATTATTTGGACTGTTTTATAGTACGCGTCGGCGTAAGAAGATGCTGACAAATCTAGGGACTTTAGTGAATAACGTGCACCGAATTCGGCATCAGGGCAATCCTGAGCCTTTGATTTTAACGATGGACAATGTGTTATATCCTTTGTCTGCTGAAGTGAACAAATTAGATGATGACGTGAATCACTTAAATGAAAAAATTGCGATTCGCTCAGAAAGTTTTAAACGTCTGATTGATCACTTGCCTATGGGCGTAATGCTGATGGATATGGATGGCAATGTGCAGATGCTCAATGAATCTATGCGCCATTTGTTGCAAGTCGAAGATGCTGCGCTACCGCATCCCTTTATTGATGATGTGAAAACTTACAAACTAAGTCAAATGATTGAACACACTATTCGCTATCAGCATAATCATCACGGTGAAGTACAACTGGTACAACAACCCGTGCGTTATGTGGATGCCAATGTGATTCAAGTCGGTCAAGATGGGCCGCGACCACAGATATTGGTCTTGCTTTATGATTTGACAAATATCCGCCGGATCGAACAAATGCAATTAGACTTTGTGGGTAATGTCAGTCATGAATTAAAGACGCCAGTGACTGCCATCAAAGGTTTTGCGGAAACCATGATTCAAAAAACGGACATGGATCCTAAAGACCGGGCAGAATTCATCAAAATTATTTATAAGGAAAGTACACGGTTGAATCAATTAATTCAAGATATTTTAGAGTTATCTAAATTAGATGAGACCCGTAAAGATGAACCTGTGAATGTCACGGTTAAACCAGTGGTTGCTGATATTTTACAGGAATTAAAACCCGATATTGCTGCCCGTCACCTGGAAGTCAGTGTGAATGGGAAGGAAGATGTGGCTTTGAAGATTGATCCCGTTCAATTCCGACAGATCATGAAAAACTTGATTACAAATGCAATTTTTTACAATCGTGATGCTGGTAAAATTGCCGTTAACTTTGCCAATGGTAAAAATAACGTTCATATTTCCGTGGTGGATACCGGGATTGGTCTAAAAGAAGAAGAACAATCACGTATCTTTGAACGTTTCTATAGAGTTGATAAAGCACGGTCTTATAACAATGGCGGTACCGGTTTAGGCCTGTCGATTGTGAGTGGTATTGTAAATAATTATGGTGGGAAATTATCTGTTACCAGTCAATATGGTGTGGGTAGTACCTTCAATTTGAAGTTGCCAAAAGCATAAATTTACACAATTTTTACAAAGCACATGGTATATCTTTACATTAAGAGGGTATCATCTTATTGTTATGCTTTATGGAGGTAAAAATGTTGAAAAAACGCATTCTAATGCTGTTGGGCTTGTTCATACTGGTGGGCACCTTAACCGCATGTCAAAGTGGCAGTAACAATGGCCGGTCCATCACTGCAGTTGGGTCTTCGGCCCTACAACCCCTTGTAGAAGCTGTTGGTGAAAATTATGCCAGTGCGCATTCTGGTAATTTTATTAACGTTCAAGGTGGCGGTACCGGGACTGGTCTGAGTCAGATTCAAGAAGGCGCTGTAGATATTGGGAATTCTGATCTCTATGCGGAACAAAAAAAAGGGATCAATGCTAAGAAATTAGTCGATCATAAAGTGGCTGTTGTGGGTATTACACCGGTTATTAATAAACAATTAGCCATCAAGAACTTAACAAAGAAACAACTCATCGGGATTTTCACCGGTGATATTACCAACTGGCAACAAGTTGGCGGGCCAGATCGGACCATTGTCGTGATTAACCGGGCCCAAGGTTCTGGGACCCGTAGCACTTTTGAACGTTGGGCTTTAAATGGGCAATCTTCATTGCAGGCCCAAGAACAAGATTCTACCGGGATGGTGCGCCAAATTGTGGCCAGTACGCCTGGGGCTATCAGTTACATGGCTTTTGCGTATGTGGATAAGACGATTAAAACAGTCAATGTTGATAATATCCAACCTACTAATAAGAACGTCGAAACAAATCGTTGGCCAATTTGGTCCTACGAGCATATGTACACCCGTGGTCAGCCAAAGGGCTTAACCAAAGACTTTATCGACTATATGATGAGTGATTCGGTTCAAGAAAAAGTCGTCGGAAAATTGGGCTACATTCCTATGAGCCAAATGAAGACGACCCGTACCTTGAATGATGAATTACACATTACGAAGTAGGGAGGGAAGAGCAGCATGCATGACGATATTAAAGATAGCTTATTAAAGAAATCTAGAGCTACGCGCAGTGAACAACGCGGGCGTATCATTAGTTTAACGTGCACGGCGATTATTGTTTTGATCGTCATTTCGATTTTTTACTTTGTGGCTTCTAAAGGGTTAGCAACTTTCTTCAGCAACAAAGTTAATGTCTGGGACTTCTTATCCAAGTCAATTTGGAACCCTGGCAGTACAGATAGTCACGGCAGTCCGCAAGCAGGGGCGTTACCAATGATCATTGGCTCTTTTGGGGTGACACTCTTATCGGCAATTATCGCTACCCCGTTTGCGATTGCGACGGCGATATTTATGACTGAAATATCTCCTAATAAGGGCTATAAGATTTTACAACCTGTTACTGAATTATTGGTGGGTATCCCATCTGTTGTTTATGGGTTTATCGGTTTATCAGTAGTCGTGCCTTTTGTCCGCCATACTTTTGGGGGCACTGGATTTGGGATTTTGGCCGGGACCTTTGTCTTGTTTGTCATGATCTTACCAACTGTGACATCTATGTCCGTAGACGCACTCCGGGCGGTACCACGATACTACCGTGAAGCTTCTTTAGCCTTAGGGGCGACTCGGTGGCAGACAATTTATAAAGTTGTATTACGTTCAGCGACGCCAGGCTTAGCCACAGCCGTTATTTTTGGCATGTCCCGAGCCTTTGGGGAAGCTTTAGCGGTTCAAATGGTTATCGGTAACGCCGTATTATTACCACATAATTTGATTTCGCCAGCATCAACTTTAACCAGTGTGCTGACCATGGGCATGGGCAATACAGTCATGGGCTCTGCGGCAAATAATGCCCTTTGGTCGTTAGCATTACTGCTATTATTGATGTCCTTAGTCTTCAATTTACTCATCAACAAAATTGCCAAGAGGGGGCGGATTTAAGTGAATTCTAAAAAATGGAATACTGTCGCCACCGGTATCTTGTATTTCATCGCCGGTGTAATGATTTTAATCTTAGCCTTTTTATTGATTTTTATTCTTTGGAACGGCTTGCCACATGTGAGTTGGCACTTTTTAACCACCCCTGCCCGTAGTTTCCAAACCGGTGGCGGGATTGGCATTCAATTGTTTAATTCGTTTTATCTATTATTTTTAGCCATGTTAATTTCCATTCCCATTTCAATTGGCGCAGGCATCTATTTGTCTGAATATGCCAAGCAAAACTGGCTGACTAGTTTAATTCGGACATCCATTGATATTTTAAGTTCATTACCATCGATTGTTGTGGGGTTGTTTGGTTTCTTAGTATTCTCCATTCAAGCTGGTTTAGGCTTCTCTATTTTATCTGGGGCACTAGCATTAACGGTGTTTAACCTGCCTTTATTGACTCGGAATGTGGAGGAATCATTAAATAGTATCTCTGAATCTCAAAGAGAAGCTGGCTTAGCTTTGGGCTTATCTAAATGGGAGACAGTTTTAAGGATCATCATTCCTGAAGCTTTACCAGGGATTGTCACTGGGATGATTTTAGGGGCTGGTCGTGTCTTCGGGGAAGCCGCTGCGTTGATTTACACAGCCGGCCAAAGTGCGCCAGCGCTAGATTTTACCAATTGGAATCCGTTTTATATTGCCAGTCCTTTAAACCCGCTGCGTCCTGCTGAAACGCTGGCAGTCCACATTTGGAAAATTAATTCGGAAGGTATTATGCCTGATGCAGCCCAAGTTTCAGCTGGGGCGTCTGCCGTCTTAATTATTGCAGTCTTGATTTTCAACTTTGGCGCACGATTTATCAGTTCGCGGGTTTACGGCAAGATGACAGGAACGAAGTAATAGGAGATAGCTAATGCAAAATTATTCTGCTGACGACAAATTTATTCGAGAATTAGACCCTAAAGATCATGAAATTTCAATTTCCACCGAAGATTTACATGTTTTTTATGGGGAATCTGAGGCGATTCATGGGGTGTCCTTACCCTTTGAACGTTTCAAAATCACAGCGCTGATTGGGGCTTCCGGTTCCGGGAAATCCACTTATTTACGGAGCTTAAATCGGATGAATGATAACATTGATGGTACGCGGGTCACGGGTAAAATTATGTATCGGGATTTGGATATCAACAGTCAAAATATTAATGTCTATGAAATGCGCAAGCACATTGGCATGGTGTTCCAGCGACCTAATCCCTTTTCTAAGTCGATTTATGATAATATTACCTTTGCACCAAAGCGTAATGGGGTGCGTGATAAAGAAACTTTGGATGAGTTAGTCGAAACAACTTTAAAACAAGCGGCTTTATGGGATCAAGTCAAAGATGGCTTAGGGCAAAGTGCGCTTTCCTTATCAGGTGGCCAGCAACAGCGGTTGTGTATCGCCCGGGCCATTGCTATGAAACCAGATATCCTACTGTTAGATGAGCCTGCCAGTGCCTTGGATCCAATTTCCACATCAACAGTTGAAGACACCTTGTTGGCTTTAAAGGATCGTTATACGATCATTATCGTAACGCACAATATGCAACAAGCTGCCAGAATTAGTGATTACACGGCATTCTTTCATTTAGGCAATGTTTTAGAATTTGACGAGACCAGCAACGTCTTTCAACGGCCTAAGATTACGGCTACTGAAGATTATGTTTCTGGGCGCTTTGGGTAAGGAGTTAAATTATGGCTGATGACAAAAATAAAATTATAACTGCATCAGATGTACATCTGTTTTATGGCCGCTTTGAGGCTTTGAAGGGTATCACTTTAGACTTTGCACAAAAAGATATCACTGCTTTGATTGGGCCTTCAGGCTGTGGCAAATCAACTTTTTTACGGACACTCAATCGGATGAACGACTTAATTCCAGGGGTTACCATCACGGGTAATGTGATGCTCCACGGCGAAAATATTTACGCGCCAGCCACCGATACGGTAGCGTTACGTAAAGAAATCGGCATGGTTTTTCAGCAACCTAACCCATTTCCATTTTCAATTTATGAAAATGTCGTCTATGGATTGCGCCTTGCCGGTATTAGGGATCGCCGCGTTTTGGATGAAGCGGTTGAAACCAGCTTGCGCCAAGCAGTTATTTGGGATGAAGTAAAAGATAAGCTCAACCAAAGTGCGTTATCCTTGTCAGGAGGTCAACAACAGCGGGTTTGTATCGCGCGCGTTTTGGCCGTTAAACCAGACGTTATTTTATTAGATGAACCTACAAGTGCCTTGGATCCTATCTCCAGTGGCCAAATTGAAAATATGTTGCTTGAATTACGGGATGAATATACTATTATATTAGTAACACACAACATGCAACAAGCATCTCGAATCTCGGATAAAACTGCCTTTTTCTTACAGGGTAATTTAATCGAATTCGCGGATACTAAGACGATCTTCTTGAATCCGCATGAAAAAGAAACCGAAGACTATATTTCTGGTCGGTTCGGTTAAGAGGGGGCAATGGAATGCGACAAATTTTTGAAGAAGAATTAAATGAGTTACACGTCCGTTTTTCAGAAATGGGTATGATGGTCAATGAAGCTATCTATAAATCTGTTCGTGCTTTCATCGACCATGATAAAGAATTGGCTCGAGATGTGATCAACAGTGACCAACAAATCAACAAACGTGAAGTGGATCTAGAACAGCGTTCCTTTGAAATGATTGCGCTCCAACAACCCGTTACATCCGATTTACGGATGATCGTAACGGTTATGAAGGCCAGTTCTGACTTGGAGCGCATGGGGGATCATGCTGTCAGTATTGCCAAATCTACCATTCGGGTAAAAGGCAATCGTCGGGTACCGGCTATTGAAAAAGATATCGCCGATATGTCTGAAGTCGTTAAGAATATGGTAGATGAGGCTTTGGATGCTTATGTTAAAGAAGACGAAAAGCGGGCTTTAGAAATTGCCAAAGTTGATGATAAGATCGATGGCTTTTCTGATAAAATTTATAAAGCATGTATTGAAGAAATGCAACATGATCCCAGCACAGTTGTGGGAAGTATGGATTATTTGTTAGTGGCCTCTTATCTGGAACGAATCGGCGACTATGTCACCAACATCTGTGAATGGGTCGTTTACCTTAAAACCGGTAAAATTGTGGAGTTAAGTTCTAACTTAGATGATACTATGTAACAGGCAGCAATTGTGATTTAAAGCTACATCTCGGAGATCTGCCAGAGGTGTAGCTTTTTTAGCGCTTGGGCCGGACGTTAAAATCAATCTTTGGACCTATGTTTTTCTAGGGGATTCCAGTCATAATGTAAGAGTAATGAAGTCTAGGAAATCAATTTGGAGGCTTATCCTATGAATGAGAGACAAAGAATTCTTGATTTAGTTAAAAAAGGCGTTATTTCTTCTGAAGAAGCCCTTGTATTATTGGAAAATTTGGAATTACATGACACTGAAGACCAAGCATCTGCTGACACAGCTGACAAACAAAGTACACCTGATTCTGAAAAGGAACCAAGTTCTGAATACAGTGAGTTGAAAATTAAACAAGAGACTTTAGCCGAACAGCTCAAGTCCATCGATCATCAAATTCAAGCCGCAAAAGAGCAAATTACAGTCTTAGATACCATGGAAGATTTGGAAGGCCTTAGCGATGCGAAGAATGAAGAACGGACTAGCTTAAAACAACGGGTCAATGATTTGACCCAAACCCAGGCGGCTGTTCGCAAACAATTAAATGATGTGACCGACGATTTGAAGCAATACCAAGCTGATCATCATTTAGAGGGCGATCATGCTTTTGAGGATTTTGCTGGGAATTGGCGGGAAAATGCCAGTGGCACGTTATCTGATTTCACGAAACGGTTAACGGATGCTGGTAGTCAAGTGGGATCTTTCGTGCGGGATTCTGTCAGTAATCTGATGGATAACGTAGATTGGAAAGATATCAACGTTAAAGTACCAGGACTGGCCACCGCTGAATTTGAACATGAATTTCTATATGAAAATAACCAAGCTAAGGTGTTAGATTTAAGCTTGGCTAACGGCACCATTAAATTTGAACCTTCTGAAAATGATAACATCGCTGTGAACGCCAAGGTCAAACTCTTTGGCAGTATGAGTGAAGCCACACCGTTTGAAGCTTTCCTAGCTCGGGCTAACATTGATGTGTCAAATGATCGTTTCGTATTCCAAGTTCCTAATAAACGCGTTAAAGCGGACTTAATTGTTTATTTACCACAACGGACCTACGATCATATCAATGTTAAAATGCTCAATGGTAATTTGAAAGTTACCAATTTTGCTGGGACTGACTTCTATGCTAAAACAGCTAATGGCCAATTGGACTTTGAAGATAGCCGTTTAACTTACCTAGAAGCTGAGAATGTGAACGGCGATATCCAAGTCGAAAAGGGTCAAATCACCGACACTATTTTGACCACAGTCAATGGCAACGTCATTGTTTCCGGGAATGTGCATACGGGCCAATTTACCACAGTTAATGGCGAAGTCCGGGGCACTACTGAGAATTTGGATTTGCATAAATTTGCTGCTAATTCAGTCAATGGGAATGTTAAATTAGCGCTAAGTCCAGAATTAGCTTTAAAGGCCGAAGTTAAAACCAGATTCGGGCAAATCAAAAATCGGCTGGCAGACATCACTTTAGACGACCAAGCTGATGCGCGGGGCCGTAAACAAGCTAGTTTTGAGCGGGGTGATCAAACTGATCCAGCGGTAATTGATTTATCTACAACGGCTGGTAATATCTTATTGAAGGATACCAACCAAGCAGACGAGTAAGCGCAGTAACTATAATAAATTTGGAGGCATTAAAATGGCACGTAAAAAATTAACAAAATCAAATAACAAAGTATTTGGCGGGGTCCTAGGGGGGATTGCGGAATATTTCGACTGGGATCCTACCGTGTTACGGGTTCTTTATGCAGTAATCTCATTC
Source organism: Agrilactobacillus composti DSM 18527 = JCM 14202 (assembly GCF_001436375.1). Classification (GTDB taxonomy): domain Bacteria; phylum Bacillota; class Bacilli; order Lactobacillales; family Lactobacillaceae; genus Agrilactobacillus; species Agrilactobacillus composti. Next base: position 149,024 of record NZ_AZGA01000084.1, read on the forward strand.
TTTTCTTCCGGCTTCCCAGGAATCTTAGTGTACTTGATTTTAATGTTAGTAATGCCAGATGCCCCGAAAAGTTCAGATTCAATGCGAACTGGTACTTCTAAGCCCCGCAAAGATGTGACCAATTCATCTGATACCAAAGATGATAACTGGAGTGATTATTAATGATTAGCTGCCTTGTATTGGCTTTGATCATTCCTTTGATAATACTCATTGTCGTGGCCATTGTGTTTGGCTTCATGGCGTTGTTGTTTACCATTTTGCGCTTTGTTTTACCATTGATTATTATTGTGGCAGTGATTTGGGCGATTTTAAATCATACCAATCGGCGACCACCTAGCGGGCCAAGACGGCCTAATCCAACTAGACCTCGGCCTCGGAAAGATATCACTGATTCGACAACGCATAAAGATAACGATAACTGGAATGATTTTTAAACCGGTTTGGACCTATAGATTGGCATAAATTGGAGGTTTCACAAAACTATTGTTTTGTAGACCTCCTTTTGCTATTCTAGTGGTCGATTTTATAGTATGATTGACTCATACAGATTATAAAAAGGGGCAATAGCATTGGCTGATAAAGTAAGTGTGGCACAAATCGCAAAAGCGACCAATCTAACTGTTTATTCAGGCGAAGCGTTATTAGATAAGAAATTCATTACAGTTAGTGATATTTCACGACCGGGGTTAGAGTTGACCGGTTATTTTAATTTTTATCCCCGAGAGCGGATTCAATTATTCGGTAAAACTGAGATTTCATTTTCAAAAAACATGACGAGTGCTGAGCGGCTGGTGGTTTTAAAACAAATGGCAACCCCAGAAACACCAATGTTTTTGGTATCCACGAGTTTACCAGTCCCTGAAGAAATGTTGACAGTTAGTAAGAAATTCAATGTGCCAGTTTTGGGCTCTAAATTACCCACTACCCGGCTGGCCAGCTTGTTGACGGAGTATTTGGATAAGCAATTGGCTGAACGCCGCTCGATCCATGGCGTATTGGTGGATATTTATGGCGTTGGAATTTTGATCACTGGTGATTCTGGTGTGGGTAAAAGTGAGACTGCCCTAGAATTGGTGAAGCGCGGGCATCGATTGATTGCTGACGATCGGGTGGATGTTTATCAACAAGATGAACAAACAATTATTGGTGAGGCACCAGCTATTTTAAGACACTTATTGGAGATTCGGGGCATTGGCATCATTGATGTGATGAATTTATTTGGTGCCGGGGCTGTGCGCGAAGAGACACCGGTTGATTTGATTATTCATCTGGAGAATTGGTCCCCAGATAAGAGCTATGATCGTTTGGGATCAGGTGAGCAGCGGCAAAGTATATTCGATGTAGAAGTTCCTAAAATCACGGTGCCCGTTAAAGTTGGCCGTAATTTGGCAATCATCATTGAAGTGGCAGCTATGAACTTTAGAGCTAAATCCATGGGTTATGATGCCACGAAGGTTTTTGAAGAGAATCTTAACGTCTTGATTCAGCAAAATGAAGCTCAAGATGAACACCCAAAGGATACCGATAAGAAGTAATGGAGATGTTATCTTGAGTGAATTAGCACTGGGCGCGATTAATCCAATTGCGCTAACGCTAGGCCCTTTACAGGTGCGCTGGTATGGCTTAATTATTACGGCTGGTGTGGTGATTGCGGTGATTTTGACCCTGCGTGAGGCCAATCGCCGTCAAATTATGCCAGATGATATTGTGGATTTGATTTTATGGATGCTGCCGATTTCCATCATCGGCGCTAGAACTTATTACGTGGTGTTTCAATGGCCTTATTATGCCCAAAACCCTGGGGATATTATTAAAATCTGGCAGGGGGGTATTGCAATTTATGGGGGCTTGATTGCGGCCATGATCGTGATTATTGTCTTTTGCATGAAGCGCTTGATTCCCACTTGGCTATTATTGGACATCATTGCCCCAACCGTTTTACTAGCCCAAGCCATGGGGCGTTGGGGTAATTTTATGAACCAAGAAGCCTTTGGGGCCAAAACCACGGCGGCTTTTTTACATGGGTTACATATTCCCCAATTCATTATGAATCAAATGTGGATCAATGGGGCCTATCGGCAACCGACATTTCTTTATGAATCCACAGGCACGTTATTAGGATTCATCGTTTTAATGAGTTTACGACATCGCTTACATTTATTTAAACAGGGCGAAATATTTTTAAGTTATTTGATTTGGTATGGTATTGTGCGGGCGATTGTAGAAGGCATGCGGACGGATAGTCTTATGTGGGGACCAATTAGAGTCTCCCAAGCCTTGTCAGTTATTCTGGTTATCTTTGCAATTGTCATGATATTTTATCGCCGCTACCATGACCCAAAGCTGCCTTGGTATTTAGACGGCAGTGGATTGAAGTATCCCTACGAACGATAAAGGAGAGTATATGACAAAAATTACAGTATTAGGTTCTGGTTCTTGGGGCACTGTTTTGGCCAATCTATTAGTGGAAAATGGCCATCATGTGCTGCTTTGGGGCCGGGGTGAAAAAGAAGTTCAGGAAATCAACACCCAACACACCAATCGGCATTATCTCCCAGAATCAACGCTAAGACCGCAATTAAAGGCAACAACGGATTTACAGGCAGCGATAGCCGGTACCGATGCTATTTTATTTGTGGTACCCACCAAAGCGATTCGATCCGTAGCCCAGCAAGTGGCCCAACAGTTAACCAAGGTGCCCGAATTAAAGCCGATTATTATCACTGCCACCAAGGGTTTGGAGCAACATACAAATGCGCGAATTTCGGAAATTATTAGCCATGAAATTGCCGCAAACTTGCGGCAAGGTGTGGTGGTTTTATCTGGACCAAGTCATGCTGAGGAAGTTATTAAAGATGATATTACCACGTTGACGGTGGCCTCCAAAGATGTGCCAAGTGCCAACTGGGTGCAAAAAATCTTTATGAACGACCATTTCCGCTTATATACTAATAATGATGTCACCGGTGTTGAAGTCGGTGCTGCTTTGAAAAATGTGATTGCCATTGGTGCTGGAATCGTCCACGGACTGGATTACGGTGATAACGCCAAAGCTGCTTTAATGACCCGCGGACTTGCTGAAATGACCCGGATGGGTGTGTCCTTAGGGGCGGATCCCCTGACGTTTAGTGGGCTGTCTGGATTAGGCGATTTGATCGTGACCTGTACCAGTGTCCATTCTAGAAACTGGCGGGCGGGTAATGCCCTGGGCCAGGGTCGCAAGCTACCCGAGATTTTGGCTGATATGGGTATGGCCGTCGAAGGGGTTTATACCGCCAAAACGGCCCATGATTTATCGATTGCCCAAAATATTGACATGCCGATTTCCGAATCGATTTACAAAGTTTTATATGAAGATGCCGATTTAAAGACCGAAGTTATTAATATTATGAAACGTAAGGGACAATCAGAAAATGAATTGATGCGGCCGCGTTTGTCAGGAGAGTCTGAATGAAAGCAAAAAAAGCTGTAATTACCGCCGGTGGCTTAGGGCTAAATTTATTACCGGCCACCAAAGCATTACCCAAAGAAATTTTACCTATTTTTGATCGACCAGTCATTGATTATGTGGTCCAAGAATTAAAAGAATCTGGTATCACTGATATCTTGTTGGTATCTGGCAAACGTAAACGGGCAATTGAAGATTACTTTGATTCTGCACCGGCCTTAGAAATGGCCTTAGAAAAAAAACATAAGACGGCCTTGATTCAATTAATTCAGGCCTCAACGGATGTGAATCTGTACTTTACCAAACAAAGCGAACCCACAGGTATTGGAGATGCTTTGTTGTTAGCTGAAGATTTTGTGGATAATGATCCTTTTGTACTGGTATTAAGCGATGATATTGTAAAGGATCCAGTACCGTTGACCAAGCTACTGTTGCAGGATTTTGACGATTATCAAACACCAGTATTAGGCATTGAAAACATTACCCCAGATGAAATTCGCCGTTACGGCGTGGTGGAATTAGGCGCTCAAAAAGCTGAAGGTTTGGCAGCGGTCAAACAAATTGTGGAAAAGCCTGATGAAAATACAGCCCCAAGCAAATTAGGGGTCATTGGTCGGTATGTTCTACCAGGTAATTTCTTCACTTATTTACGCCAGTTGCCGCAACAAACCCCGGACACAGAGCAGCTATCCACAGCGTTAAATTTATTGAATCAAGATCAACCTATTTTAGCTCGATATTTTCATGGCCAACGCGAAGATATTAGTACCAAGTTAGGTTTATTAAAAGCCAGTATTGATTATGGGCTCAAGAGTGCGGAATTTGGGCCAGCTATTGTCCAGTATATTAAGGCTTTAGCCAGTAGTGGGCGTTTAGACTAGTATTATTGGATTAATTATGTTACCTTTGGAACAGTAATTTTCAAGAAAAAGAGGATTGTTACGTTGTCCAAAATTATTCCAGTTATTCCTTGTACTGATTTGTACATTCAACGGGCCCAGGTTGCTTTGGATCAATTACATTACGACCAAGCGATTCATGATTTGACGATTGCTGGCACTTTAGCGCAAAAAGACGCCCAGGTGGCTTATATCGCCAGTGAATTGGCCGTGGTATATGAAACTATTGGGGATTATCGCCATGCTATTCAAATTTTAAAGCAGCTCCCGAAACGAATGTACACAACTTGTCCGGAACTATTATTTTTCTCTGCTGAAGCTTATAGTCTATCAGGAAACAGCACCCAAAGTGTCAAGTATTTAGAACGCTACTTAAATAGCAAGCAGCCAGTTTATCTTGATGAAGCGTTAGCTTTAAAGGCCCGCTTGCAACAAAATTGGAATCAAGGCTTATAGCACTGTTTTTGGGTGGTAACAGCCACTGTGATTTATAAGCTAGACAAACAACTGAAATTGCGGTATGGTATTAATCGTTAACAACTTATTTTTAGTAAGGAGGCCTTTGCGGTGAAATCATATGATGTCGTCGTAATCGGAGCCGGCCCTGGTGGTATGACGGCCGCGCTTTATGCATCGCGATCCAATTTATCCGTTTTAATGATCGATCGGGGTATTTATGGTGGACAGATGAACAACACAGCTGAAATCGAGAACTATCCAGGATTTGACTCGATTTTGGGCCCGGATTTAGGCGAAAAGATGTATTCCTCAGCTACGCGTTTTGGAGCTGAGTATGCTTATGGATCAGTCACAGATGTGGAAGATCATGGCGCTTATAAAGTGGTCAATACAGATGATGGCAGTTATCAAGCCAAGGCAATCGTTATCGCTACAGGTTCTGAGCACCGTAAATTAGGGGTGCCTGGTGAAGAAGAATATTCTGGCCGGGGTGTCTCTTATTGTGCGGTCTGTGATGGTGCCTTCTTTAAAAACAAAGAAGTTGCGGTCATTGGTGGTGGTGATTCTGCTGTAGAAGAAGGGCTTTATTTAGCTCAACTGGCTTCTAAAGTAACTGTATTACATCGGCGTGACCAATTACGGGCACAACAAATTATTCAAAAACGAGCTTTTGCCAATGAAAAGATGAATTTTGTCTGGAACGCGCAAGTTGAAGCAATTGAAGGCGACGGGCAAGTCGTCACTGGTGTGAAGTATAAAGATAAAATCACCGGTGAAGAGGCTGTTGTACCGGCTTCTGGCGCTTTCATCTATGTGGGGATCGAACCTATGACCAAGGCATTTGAAGATTTAGGTATCTTAGATAATGCGGGTTGGGTTGTGACCGATGCTCATATGCAAACCAATATCCCTGGCATTTTTGCCATTGGGGATGTGCGTAAGAAGGAATTGCGTCAAATTACCACCGCTGTCGGTGATGGTGGTTTAGCAGGTCAAGGTGTCTTTAAGTATATCCAAAGCTTAGATGATGCCAAATTACGTCAAAACAGTTAATCTCATTAAAATTAAAGCATCAAAAAAGGGTTCTCAGCGAGGGAGCCCTTTTTTGATGCTTATAATACCGTTTGTAAGGTTTGAATAATGAGGTAGACGTTTAAGCCAATCAAGACAACTGTGATAAACCAGGCGGTATATTTGACCCAAGCTCGATTGACAAAGGGACCCATAAGTTTTTTATCACTGGTGAACAACACTAACGGAATGATGGCAAATGGTAAAGCAACACTTAAGAATACCTGAGAAAAGGTCAGCAAATTTTCAATTTTGGCTTCGTTACCCTTATAGTAAATAGCAAAAATCAAAACTGGTAACACGGACATCAGCCGGGTGATCAGGCGTTGGGCCCAAAGTGGCATTCTTAAATGAATGAATCCTTCCATGATGATTTGACCGGATAGGGTACCGGTAATGGTCGAACTTTGACCGGAAGCCAGTAAGGCAACGGCAAAGAGCATACTGAGAATAGGGCTGGCGATGGCACCAACAATTTGCGAATTACTTAAAGCATTAAATAAGTCCACGAAGCGACCTAATGAACTGTTGGTTCCAAAGAATAAGGCTGCCCCTAAAACTAAGAGCAAACTATTTACCACAAAGGCCAGTGTCAATTGCACGTTAGAATCGATGGTCGTGAAGCGAATAGCTTCTTTTACCGCTTTATGATCCCGGCGATCTACTGCCCGGGTCTGAGAGATAGAAGATCCTAAATATAAATCATGGGGCATGACTGTGGCACCGACGATCCCTAAAGCCAGGTATAACATAGATTTATTAGTGACGATTTGTGGCGCGGGGATGTAACCGGCTAGTAATTCTTTGATATTTGGATTGGACAAAGCCACCTCATAAGAGAAAACTAGCAGAATAACAGCAACTAAGGTAGCTACAATGGCTTCGATTTTACGGAAGCCTAATTTCATTAATAAGAGCAGTAACAAGACGTCTAAGCTGGTGATCAAGATCCCAACAATCAGTGGAATCTTAAACAATAATTCCAAGGCGATCCCAGAGCCGATGATTTCGGCAACATCGGTGGCCATGATTGCTAATTCAGTCACGACCCAGAGCATGAAACCGACTTTTTTAGAGGTACGGTCTCGAGTCAACTGAGCCAAGTCTTTACCAGTGACGATCCCCATTCGAGCGGCCATGGCCTGTAAAAGCATGGCAATCAGACTGGATAGTAAGACCACAGATAGTAGGGTATATTTAAATGAAGCCCCACCAGCAATCGAAGTGATCCAGTTCCCGGGATCCATATAACCCACAGCAATTAAAATACCGGGGCCAGTATAGGTAAATAACTTGCGCCAAAATCCGGCATTTTCAGGGACTTGAATACTACCGTTGATTTCGTCTAAACTTTTACTTCCTGAATCTGATATTGAGAATAACTTGTGTTTGCCATCACTCTCTGGCATTAAAAAGCCCTCTTTCCATTGGTTTGAAATTCAGGTCATATATTTTGAGTGAGCACTCAATCAATTTCCATGAGTAATTATATGCTTCTAGCTAAATTAGTCAACCCTAAAAAAATAATTAGCCATAATGCATTTCGCGTTAGATTGGGGTATACTTGCAATTAAAGAATTTTGTCAAGCCGACAAAGCTCAAAACTTAGCGTAAAAATGGAGAGCGATAAGTCATGCCAAGTAAGACATTCAATATTGCATTGGATACACAAGCGTTCGATCAGATGACCGCCAAACAAAAACAGATCATCTCAGCCGCGATTGATCTATTTTCCGAAAAAGGCTATGCCAACACTAGTACCAAAGAAATTGCGGCAAAAGCTGCAGTGGCCGAGGGTAACATTTTTAGCACCTTTCATAATAAGCGTGGGTTATTGGAAGCCATTATTAACCCTGTATTGCGTTCAATTTTCCCAACGACAGCGCAACTTTCAACTGTGACCCAGCCAGCACCATATAAATCTTTGCGTGATTATATGTATGATTTTTGCACAGAACGCCTGGCTTTTTTAAAGGCCAATCGGCAAGTCATCAAAATTTTTGTAGCCGAAATTATTTATAATGATAAGTTACGGCAACGCTTAATTAAAGACTTTCCCGCTTCCAATCGTTATTGGTTACAAATGGCCGACAATTTAGACCAGTTAAAAGCACAAAAGTTATTGGTGAATTGGGATAATATTAAAATTTTAAAAACGATTTGGTCCGTGATGGGCGGCTCAGTTTTAGGCTATCTCTTTTTTGATCAGCCCATCAAAACGGCAACACTTGAACAAAATATTGATACGGCGACGCGACTATTAGCTTATCGTTAATGGCTGGTGTCATTTGACCGGCGCTTGCCTTTTAAGGCAGCTTGAACATGGGGATCTTTGCGCTGGAGGAAACGTACAAAAGAAAAACTAGAAGCGCCAGCTAACAGCCAAGTAAACCAGGTCTTTTCGGCGCCAAAGTTAAAGCCCAGCCATAGATCGCCTTCAACTTCTTTGGCAAACTCGGTGATGAGTGAGTGTTTAGCCGTTGGTTCTAACCAAAGGCTAAACAGTGCCCCAATGATAAATACTAAGAACCAGCCAACAATATAGGGCCGGTTTTTTTTAATGCTAACCACTGGACGACCGGTACTATCAGGATTGGGAGTTACTTTGAAGTCAACTTTAGAAGCCTGATAGTAGCCAATCAAGATTGAAATGATAATCAAAAAGAACATGATTAAGATATTTTTCGTTTGCCAAACCATACCCGAGAAAAACATAATCAATGAATAAATTGGTAAAATAACATGTTCAAAGCGACCGATCTGCTCAAATTTAAAGGCCTTGCGGGTGATATGGACAACACCAAGCAGTAATAATAAATCTAATAATAAATTCATGGTAAATAACGCCACTTTCTGGTTTAGAATATAAATAAATAAATATATTGGATATTTTGAAAATAGGATTGTCAGCGCAACCATTTAAATAAAATTGCGATTGTTTATACAAAGAAAAAAACGGCGTCTATGCTATAATTGAAGAAAATGATAACTAATAGGGGGTACTTTCAATGAGTTGGCAAGATAATTATCAATTATGGCAAAAGGCCCAAAACTTGGACTTGGATTTAAAGGCTCAATTAAAAGAAATGGCAGATGACCCTAAAGCCTTAGAAGATGCTTTCACGGCACCCATGGAATTTGGCACCGCCGGTATGCGGGGGGTTTTGGGTCCTGGGATCAATCGCATGAATATTTATACCGTGCGCCAGGCTACCGAAGGCTTAGCCCGATTTATGGATACCCTAGATGATACCACCAAACAACGGGGGGTAGCCATCAGTTTTGATTCCCGCTATAATTCCGAACTTTTCGCCCATGAGTCTGCTAAAGTTTTAGGGGCCCACGGTATTCCTAGCTACGTCTTTGACCAGTTACGGCCAACACCGGAACTGTCCTTTACCGTGCGCCATTTGAAGACTTACGCAGGTATCATGATCACCGCCAGTCACAATCCGAAGCAATATAATGGTTATAAGATCTATGGCCCTGATGGCGGCCAGATGCCACCTAAAGAAGCCGATCTGATCACCAGCTATGTGCGCAAAGTGACAGATTTATTTAACATTGCTGTGGTTGCTGAAACAAAATTACGGGAAGCTGGTCTGATGCACCTGATTGGTGAGGATGTGGATCAGGCTTACCTGGCCGAATTAAAAACGGTTACGATCAACCCAGATTTGATCGCCGAAACCGGTAAAAACATGAAACTGGTTTATACGCCGTTACACGGGACCGGGAAGATGCTGGCCGAACGGGTCTTGCATAATGCCGGGTTCCAAGGTTTTTCCATCGTGACGAAACAGGCTATTTTGGATCCAGAATTTCCAACCACACCATTCCCTAATCCGGAATTTCCCCAGACTTTTGATTTGGCTATCAAATTAGGCCAACAAGAAGGGGCAGATGTCCTGATCGCCACGGATCCCGATGCCGACCGCCTAGGGACGGCCGTACGCCAGCC